>CAWBGE010000012.1:0-484136 GCA_963788185.1 uncultured beta proteobacterium | reverse complement strand
ATAGCGCCGCCGCGGCCTTGCCTTCGAACGTCCACGGGCCGAGTGCCTGCGAGACCCCGATCTCGGGCCTGAAGTACCAGCGGTTGGTGCCGATGTTCACCAGCTTCGTGTCATCGTACTGACCAAGCCGGCACGGAGATCTGGAGGCTCGCGCCCACGATGAGGTCCTGTTGGTAAGGCAACTCGGCCAGTGACAGGGCCGGCGCGCGAGAAAATTCACCGACACGCGAAAAGCGGGGTCCGCAAGGCCGGTCACTTCTCGTTCGACGGGACCCCCTTGGTACTTCGCCGATCCGGACAGCCCCGTGTAGGGCAGGATGACATCGAATTTCCCCGACTTGCCCCAAAGATCCAGCGCCCTTGCGTAGCCGAGAACGGCGCTGGATGTGGTGAGATTCGGATCGGTCACGGGCGACGACAAGTCGAATGCAAGGCCACCCCGCGTATAGGCATACCCGGCGATCGCGAAATTCATGCCCACGGGCGTATTCGAGTAGGATCGCGGCTCGATGCTCTGTGCATGCGTGTCGGTTCCAATGACCGCAAGCACGCAGGCCGTGAGAACGTCACCAGGAACGCCTGCGTTCGGAGCGAGCGACGTGCGGACCCCGACGGACGCTCGGCAAGAAATGACCCGATGGGACGGTCATCCACGTTCGGCGCAGCGGCCGCGCGACGACCGCAGCTGCATCCCTCATGCGACACCGACGTCGCAGGAGCGTGGACTGTCGCTTCCGCTCGGCCGCGACGTGGTTGCATCGGCTATTGCGCGCGAGCCGGCAAGGGTCTAGGAACCGCCGCGGCGCTCTTCTCGCCAGTGGAGAGGCGTCCGCTCCAGCGCCGAAACGCGCGGGTGAAGACCCCGGGGCCGCGTAGCCGAGCGAGGTCCGGAGATCGGCCCGACCTCGTTGGCCGAGTACTCGAGCATCTGCCGCGCGATCTCGAAGCGGCTCTCGTCGAGGAGTTGCTGGAAGCCGACGCCGAAGGCGTTGAGGCGGCGGTTCAGCGTGCGGCTATGCATGCCGAGGAGCGCGGCGACGTCGTCGGCCTTGTGCTGGCCGGTCAGGAGATCGCCGTGCGCAGCAGGCTGCGCACCTGCGCGGGCAAGTCGTTGCCGTGCGCGCTCGAGCAACTCGATCTCCCGTTCAGCAGGCGGCGCAGCTCGTCGTCGATCCCGGGCAGGCGGCGCTTCAGGATCCGGCCGGAGAACGACAGCGCGTAGTGCTCGGCGTCGAAACGCAACGGAACCCGAAAGAACCGGCGGTACGGTCCGACATCGGCCGGCGTGCGGTGCGCGAACCAGACCTCGGTGGGCCGCCAATCGGGACCGCAGAGCTCGTGCATGATGTTGTACAGGGTCGCGACGGCGCCGTCGCCGACGTGGTCGACCGCCTCGATCCCCGGGTCGTGGACGTGCCAGGTCAGCATCGCCGACGTGGCCGTCCACCGCCAGGCCCGTGGAGGCGCCCTGGGCGTGCAGATGCAGATGCCGCACGAAGCTGCGCAGCGCCGTCTCGACGTCGGGCGCATACTTCGAACGAGCAGCCCGACGAGCCCGAACGAGTGCGAGTCCGTTGTGCTGGCCGACCAGAAGTCCGAAATGCGGGCAGCCGGTCCGGGTCGCGCAATGTGCACGATGCGATTGCGGACCGCAGTACGAGATCCGGTTCTCGGCGTCGTCGAACAGCTTCAGGTCGTAACCTACCTCGGCCAGCACCGCCTCGGGGTCGCCCCATACCACGCAGGAGCTCGGGAATCGCGAGGACGGTGCCGATGCGGACGACCGAGGTGGCGGGACGGCGCTGTGGGGGATTTCGCATTCGAAATGGCCGTGGTTCATCCTGGACAAAGGGACGCCGCGAATCTGTCGCGAATAGTGAAGTCAATGGCGGCAAATGTAAAGTCCAGTCTGCACTCTGTCTTTGACAATAGATAAAGGGGAGAAATCCGATTCGGGCCCGGCGGTCCTTTCCAGGCGCCCGCAGCTCTCGGGAGAGTGAACATCATGCGCATGGTCCGCATCTTCGTTGCCCTGGCCGTCATAATCGTGCTCGCGGGCTGCGCCAGCCGGCCGATCAACGAGCGGATCACCCAAACCGACCCGAATTCGGGCTACCGGCCGTACCTGCTGCTGCCGAAGCGGGCGAACAACGATCCGGCACGCTGTTCGTGCTCGCGTTCTCCGGGGGCGGCACGCGCGCCGCCGCGCTGTCCTTTGGCGTGCTGGAGGAGCTGCGGCGCACCGAATTCGTCATCGATGGGAAGCCTCGCCGGCTGATCGACGAGGTGGACATCATCACCGGCGTATCGGGCGGCAGCTTCACCGCCCTGGCCTATGCGCTGCACGGCGACCGGCTGTTCGGCGAGTACGACGAGCGCTTCCTCAAGCGCGACGTGCAGGGCGCCCTCGTCCAGCGCGCGCTCAATCCGTTCAACTGGTGGAAGTACATCGGCGGAACCGCCGGCCGCTCCGAGCTCGCCGCCGATTACTACGACGAGATCCTGTTCGAAGGCGCGACCTTCGGCGACCTGCTTTCGAAGCAGGGACCGGTCGCCGTCGCCAACGGCACCGACATCTCCACCGGATACCGGCTGTCGTTCTACCAGAACGATTTCGATCTGCTGTGCTCGGACCTGAACAAGGTTCGCCTGTCCCGCGCGGCGGCCACATCGTCCGCCGTCCCCGTCGTGCTCTCGGCGGTGACGTTCAACAACTACGGCGGCACCTGCGGCTACCAGTACCCGGCCTGGGTCCAAAGCGGTGCCAGGGCCGAGGGACGCACGCGGCCGTCGGCACGCGCCCTGCAGCGCTACCGCGAGATGCAGGCCTTCGAGAACAGCAAGGATCGCCCTTACATTCACCTCGTCGACGGCGGCGTCGCGGACAACATCGGAATGCGCAGCGTCCTGGAGGCGCTGGAGGCGATCGACGCGAGCACGGCGTTCCGCACGGACATCGGCTTCACGGCAATCCGCAGGATCGTGCTCGTCGTGGTGAACGCGCGCTCGGCGCCCCGGACCGACTGGGACCGCGACGAGGATCCCCCGGGGACCATTTCGCAGCTGTTGCAGGCGAGCGGAGTCCCGATCGACCGCTACTCGTTCGAAACCGTCGAGATCATGAAGGACCGGGAGGAAATCTACGGCTGGCGGCGCGAGATACTGATACTGCGCGAACGCCTGGCAGGAAAATCCGCTGCGGAAGCGGAGGCGAGCGTCGCGCTGCCGAAGCTGACCCTGCACACGATGGACGTCACCTTCGAGTCGATCAGCAATCCGAAGGAGCGCGACCGCTTCATGAACCTGCCGACGTCGTTCGTGCTGCCGCCCGACGACGTCGACGCCTTGCGCGAGGTCGCGGGGCGGCTGCTGCGCGAATCCGTGGAGTTTCAGGAACTTCTCCGCGAATTGAGCGGCGGCGCTCCATTGCCTCCATAGACATCCACCCGGCGGCTCCTCATGCCGCGCGCGAGGACAAGGTCCCGCCCCCGAATTCCGGGTGCCAGCAACCCCGCCCGGATTGATCTCCCGCAAAGAAGCTCGAAGCTGCGCCTGCGCGTGTCCGGATATGTGAATCCCTCGTCCTGAAATGCGCAGAGCGCGTTTCCCTTGCCTGCGACCCTATCCACCTGGTCGGCAATGACACTAGCGCGGACTGAACAACCATTCCATAACGAACAAGGGGCATTCCAATGAAAGCATCACCGAAGCCAGTCAACCTCGCCGTCGTGCTCGCGCTGATGGCGAGCGCGTGCTGTTCGGTCGCGTTCGCGCAGCAGCCCGGCGCGCCGCGTAGCGGCGGGGCGGTCGTGAGCGAGCCGGGCAAGGCCCAGATCGTGCAGGCCGCGGAAGTCTCGGCCACGATCACGGCCATCGACAAGCAGACACGCATGATCACGCTCAAGGGCTCGAAGGGCAGCGTCGAGTTCGTGGCCGGCGACGAGGTCAAGAACTTCGACCAGCTCAAGGTCGGCCAGGTCGTCGTCGCCCGCTACCTGGAATCGCTCACGCTCGAGCTCAAGAAGAGCGTCGTGGGGCACGGCGGGGCCGTCGTCCAAGAGCAGGTCGCCAGGGCGAAGCCCGGCGAACAGCCGGCAGGCGCGGCCGCACGCCAGGTCACCGCGATCGTCGACGTCACCGCGGTCGATCAGGCAAAGAGCACCATCACGATCAAGGGGCCGACCGGGAACATCAGAACCCTCAAGGTGCAGAACCCCGAGCAGTTCAAGGTCGTCAAGGTAGGCGACCACCTCGAGGTCACCTACACCGAAGCCCTCGGGATCACCGTGGAGCCTGCACCGGCCAAGAAGTAGCGCCACGCCCAAAGGCAATCGCCCTGCAGAGCCGCCGTCCGATGCGGTAAAGGATTCCCATGCCGAAATCGACCCAACAGACCGCGGGACGCACCTCGCCGCGGATCCCAAGCAGAACAGGAGAGCGCTTGAAGGTCATCATCGTGGGGGGCGTGGCGGGCGGCGCATCGTGCGCAGCGCGGCTCCGCAGGCTGGTCGAGACGGCCGAAATCGTCATGGTGGAGCGCGGACCGTTCATGTCGTACGCGAACTGCGGGCTGCCGTATCACATCTCGGGGGTGATCGAAAAGGAATCGAGCCTGATGGTCGCGAGCGCGCAGTTCTTCCGCACGCATTTCGCGATCGATGCACGCACCAGCTGCGAGGCGATCGCCGTCGACCCGGCGAAGAAGACGGTCGATCTGCGCGATGTCGCCACCGGGGAGGTGACGACGGAGTCCTACGACAAGCTGGTGCTCGCTCCCGGTGCTCCATCGGTGCGGCCGGACCTTCCGGGCATCGACCTTCCGGGCATATTCCAGGTCAGGACGGTTCCCGACGTGCGGGCCATCCGCAGCTGGATCGAGCGTGGCACGATGTTCCTCGCCGGGATGTACAACTATTCGGGCATCCAGTTCGTCCGGCCGACACGGCGGGCGGTGGTGATCGGCGGCGGCTTCATCGGCCTCGAGACCGCGGAGAACCTGGTCCATGCAGGGTTCGAAGTGACCTTGGTCGAGATGCTGGACCAGGTCCTTGCTCCCCTCGATCACGAGCTTGCACTGCTCGTGCAGGAGCACGTCAAGCGGCACGGGATGCGGCTGGCCCTTTCCGACGGCGTGGCCGGATTCAAGGCGCTCGACGGCGGTGCCATCGAGGTGCAGACGAAATCCGGCAAGAAGCACGCCGCGGACATCGTCATCCTCGCGCTCGGCGTACGTCCCGACACCACGCTCGCCAAGTCGGCACGGCTCGCGATCGGCGCGCGCGGCGGGATCCGCGTCGACGCCCACATGCGCACGAGCGATCCCGACATCTTCGCGGTCGGGGACGCCGTCGAGGTGAGAGATTTCGTGACCGGCGAGTGGAGCCTCGTGGCGCTGGCAGGTCCGGCGAACCGCCAGGGCCGGATTGCAGCGAATGTGATTGCCGGGCGCGATTCGCGCTTCCGCGGCACGCAGGGCACGTCGATCATCGGGCTCTTCGGCGCTGCTGCCGCGTGGACGGGCGTCAGCGAGAAGACGCTCAAGCGAAACGGCGACGACGACTACGAGAAGATCTACCTCTTCCCGAACTCGCACGCCGGCTACTACCCGAATGCAAAGCCGCTCGCGCTGAAGTTCATCTTCCGCAAGTCGGACGGACGGGTGCTGGGCGCCCAGGCCCTGGGCGAGGACGCGGCCGCGGTGGACAAGCGCATCAGCGCGCTTGCCATCGCGATCCAGATGGGCGCGACGATCTACGATCTCGAGGAAGCGGAGCTTTGCTACGCGCCGCAGTTCGGGAGCGCCAAGGATGCCGTCAACTTCGCGGGCATGGTCGCCGCCGACGTGCTGGACGGCGACATGCCGCTCGCGCACTGGGACAGCGCCAAGGGCGCCTTTCTGCTCGACGTGCGCCAGCCCGCGGAACTGGTGGTGGACAGTGTGCCCGGCGCGGTGAGCATCCCGCTGCCGGAACTTCGCGGGCGGCTGCGCGAGCTGCCGAAGAACCGCGAAATTCTCGTCATTTGCCGTTCGGCCCAGCGCGCGTACTACGCGACGCGAATCCTGATCCAGAACGGATTCAAGGCGCGAAGCCTTTCGGGAGGAACGCTGGCGCGGGCGGTGCTCGTCGCAAGCAAGGGTTCGGACGCCAGCGCCGCGGAAACGGCAAAGGTCGGCCTCGCCCAGACGTTTTCTTGATTGTTCGAAGCATGGGTTTCAACAAGGAGTCAGCAAGATGCAAATGAATCGATTGCAATCGGTGGGCCGCAGCGCGCGGACGCGCTGGTCCGGCTTCGTCGCCATGGTTTTCGCCCTGGCCTTCGCCGCCAATGCAACTGCGCAGGCTCCGGCGGCTGCAGGCGGCGCGGCGCCCCCTCAGAGTGGCGAGGATCTCGTCACGCTGGTCGGGCCGATCGCGCTCTACCCCGATGACCTGGTCGCAATCATCCTGCCGGCCTCCACCAATCCGCTTCAAATCGTCCAGGCGGACCGCTTCCTCGAGAAGCGCAAGACCGATCCCAAGGCGCCCATCGACGAAAAATGGGACGACCCGGTGAAGTCGCTCCTCAACTATCCCGATGCGGTGAAGTTGATGAGCGGCGATCTCGACTGGACGAGCGCGCTGGGCGAAGCGGTCGTGGCGGACCAGGGCGCGGTCATCGAAGCGGTCCAGACCTTCCGGCTCAAGGCACGGGCCGCGGGCAGCCTCAAGTCGGACGACAAGCAGGTTGTGAAGGTGGAGAAGGAGACGATCATCATCCAGCCGGCAGATCCCCAGGTGATCTACGTGCCGCAATACAACCCGACGACGGTGATCGTCCAGAGCGCACCTCCGGTGTATTACCCGACGCCCTATCCGTCGTACTACTACCCCTATCCGCCCGGTGCGGCGCTCGCCACCGGTGTGATCTGGGGCGCGGCGATCGGAGCGGCGTGGAGCGGCAACCACTACGGCTGCTGCAATGACGCCAACATCAACGTCAACAAGAACACGAACGTCAACCGATCCGGCGCCGGGGCTCGGCAGCAGCCAGCGGGCGGAAGCGCATGGAAATCGAACAAGCAGCCCGGACAGGTCAGCGGCTCGGTCGGCAAGAAGCCATCGACCGGGCGTGCGGGCGGCGCGGGTGCCGGCGGGGCCGGAGGTCCTGGCGGAGCGGGCGGCGCTGGCGCTGCGGGTGGTGCCGGACGCGCGTCGGCACAGCCGGCTGGCGCGGGCGGCCGCGGAGCGTCAGGCGGTGACGCGATGGGCGGGTACGGGTCCGGGCGGCAGGCGCAGGCGGACAGCTCGCGCGGCGCGTCGAGCCGAAGCGCGGCCGGGTCGAGTGGAGGCGCGAGTGCGCGGACCACGTCGAGCGGTGGTGGCGCACGCGCCGGTGGCGGCGGTGGCGGTGGAGGCGCCCGTGGCGGTGGTGGGGGCGGCGGCGGCGGTGGGCGTGGTGGTGGTGGCGGCGGCCGTCGTTGAGGCGAGGAGAACAATCATGCGCACATTTCCTTCCATCGAACGCAAGGCGTCCACCATGAATCTCTTCCGCCTGTGGTCCTACGCGATCCGGCTCGCCCTGACTTTGCTGCTGGCCGTTCCCATTGCCGTGGCCGCCGCGCCGCAGGAGACGTTTGCGACGCCGCAAGCCGCGGTCGACGCGTTCATGGCGGCGCTCAAGGCCGACAGCGACCCGGCGATGATTGCCATCTTCGGCGACAAGCACAAGCACCTCATCGTCGGCGATCGCGCCGAGTCCAGCGCAACGAGGGCGAAGCTCTACGCGGCGATGCAGGCGCTGCGCGTGCTGCGCGAGCCGAGCCCGGACCGCCGCATCCTGGTGATCGGCGACGAGGTGTGGCCGGTGCCCATTCCGATCGTCCGCACCGGCGATCGCTGGCGCTTCGCCACCGAGGAAGGCGAGGACGAAGTCATCAATCGCCGCATCGGCGGCAACGAGCGCAACGCCATCTACGTGATGCGCGCGTACATCGATGCGCAGCGCGCGTATGCGGCGGAGGACCGCGACGGCGACGGCGTACTCCAATACGCGCAGAAGCTCGCCAGCACGGCTGGCAAGCGCGACGGCCTCTACTGGCCCGCGGACGCTTCGAAGGATGAAGAGGAAAGTCCCTTCGGGCCGCTGATCGCGGCGAGTTCCGGCTACCTCAAGGGACACACCGCGGCCGACCCCTATCGCGGCTACTACTTCAGGATACTCACGCGCCAGGGTAAGCATGCCCCGGGCGGCGCCTACAACTACGTCATCAACGGCCGCATGATCGGAGGCTTCGCGATGGCCGCCTTTCCCGCGCAATATGGCGAGAGCGGCGTGATGAGCTTCATCGTGAGTCACAATGGCAAGGTCTACCAGCGCAACCTCGGGAAGGATTCGGCCGCCATCGGCATGAAGATGACGACATTCGACCCCGGTCCGGGCTGGACAGAAGTCCCACGCTGAGATGCCGGAGGAAAAGACATGAAAAGAAATTGCGAATTGCGCATGGTGCGCACGGCGCTTGCGTGCGCACTCGCCAGTGCGGGCGCTATCGCCGCGACGCCGGCAATCGGGGGTGGGCTGTTACTCTACGAAATCGGGACCGAGGATGTCGGCCTTGCATCGGCGGGGTATACCGCCCGTGCACAGGACGCGTCGACCGTGTTCACCAACCCGGCGGGCATGACTCGCCTTGAGGGCACGCAGACGACTGCCGCGCTTCAGGCCTTGTATGGCGACGTGGGATTCACCATCGGACAGGGCACGTCGCCCGGACTGGGCAACGGCGATGGCGGCAATCCCGTCGGCTGGTTCCCAGGAGGCGGCTTCTTCTACTCGTACAGCGCGTCGCCGGACTTGAAGCTCGGATTTGCCGCGACGGGCAATTTCGGTCTCTCCCTGAACTACGACTCCGACTGGGTCGGCCGTTACTACATCCAGGAAGGCGCGCTGGTCGGTTTGTCGTTCGTGCCCTCCATCGCCTATCGCCTGAACCGGGAATGGTCGGTGGGCGCGAGCGTGAATGCGATGTACGGCAAGCTCCGGGCCCAAGTGGCCGTCAACAACCTCGGCGGCTCCGACGGAATGCTGGTGGTCGACGACTACGAGTGGGGCTTCGGCGGAACGCTCGGCGTTCTCTACGAGCCGAGCGCCCGCACCCGGTTCGGGCTGGCGTGGAACTCGCAGATCAAACTCGACTTCTCGTCCCCGCCGGCGTTCACCGGGCTGTCGCGTCCCCTCGATGCCCTGATCACCAATCGTGGTCTGAACAACGCGAACATCAATCTCGGCATGACGGTGCCGCAGGGGGTCAACGCAAGCGTCTACCATGAGATCGATGATCGCTGGGCGCTGCTTGGAAGCGTGGGCTGGCAGCAGTGGTCGAAGTTCGGCTACGTGGAGGTGGGTGTCGAGTCGGCCAATCCCGTGAGCCTCACGAAAGATCTCGACTTCAAGGACACCTGGCACGTCGCTGCGGGTGCGCAGTACAAGATGGATGCGCCCTGGCGCCTCAATTTCGGCGTGGCCTACGATTCCGAGTTCCAGGACAACCCGGTTTCGCCGATGCTCCCGGCGAACTCGGCGTGGCGGTTCGGCATCGGTGCGCAGAAGCAGGAGAGCAAGTCGTTCTCGTGGGGCGTCTCCGGCGAGTATGTCTACGGCGGCAGCCTGGACGTCAACAGGCCATCGGATACCCCGGTCGTACTCGGCGGCCGTGGCAACCTGATCGGGTCCTACGACAACGTCGGAATGTTCTTCGTCAGCACCAACTTCAACTGGAAGTTTTAGGCGGGGAGAACAGGACGCGCTTCAGTCGGTCTCGCATCCTTTCGCGCGCCGGTTGGCCACAACGTCACACGGAACCACCACCTCGGCGATTGTGTTCGAGGGACACCGCATCCGTACCGCCACCTCGGTCGACGCCGGAAAAGATGATCGCCGCCGACCCCGACGGTGGCGCCGCGATCACGCCGGCGAGTCCCGCCGTGCCGGTGGCCGAGGCGCGGATCGACGTGCGCTCCCGGCCCAGGGTGTAGGCGCGAGCCACGGCGGCTTCGTTCACGACCAGCGCCTGTCCGCCGGTCGCCTGCATGGCCCGGACGATCTCGAACCAGTCGTAGGTCTCGTCGTCGAGGATGCCGTGGGCGAGGCTCGCGGGCGTGGTCTCCCACGGCCACATGTAGCGGCTGCGGTGGCGTGCCGCGTCGGCGTCGTCTGCGGCGAAGCGCTGCCACGCGCGCGCCAGCGGCGCGCAGCCGGCCGTCTGCACGGTGACGAGTTTCGGTGCGCGCTCGACCATCCCCGCTGCCGCAGCGAGCGCGAATCCCTGCGCGACGGCGCTGGCGAGCGCACCGCCGCCGACCTGCACGTACACGGCGTCGGGGATGGCTCCGCCCGCCGCGAACGTCTCCGCCATCTCGAACGCCAGCGTGCGTGCGCCCTCGATCGCGAGTCCGTTCTCGCTCCCCTGAACGCCAAACGGGATCGCGCCCGCCTGCACCGCCGCGCGGAAACGCAGAAAGCACGGGTCTCCCGCTTCGCCCGGGCGGCGCTCGCAGACGGTGATGCGGGCACCAAGCTCCGTGAGGCGCCTGACGACGGCAGCGTCGGCGTCCGGAGGGATGAAGACATCCAGCGGCCAGTCGGCCGCGCGCGCGATCACCGCCGCCGCCAGTGCAGCATTGCCGCACGAGGCGATGGCCAGCCGTCGTTGCGCGAGACCCGGTGCGATCGGCAATCGCGCGGCCTCGATCACGCGCAGGTACAGCATCACACCCATCAGGTGACGCGCCTTGTGCGAGCCCGAGACGTTGCCGGTCTCATCCTTCACCCACAACGTTCCCGGGAGCCCGAGCGCCTGCGCGAGCGCCGGCTGGGGCGTCATCGGCGTGACGTGGAATCCGGCGCCATCGACGTCGACCAGCGCCGACTCGAGGCGCCCGACGATCTCCTCCCATGCGGCGTCCGAAAGGCCCGCGCTGCGCGCGACCCGGTAGGGGGAAAGCAACTCGCGATAGCGCAGGAACGGATTTGTCGAGTCGCGGCGCGTCAAGCCGGCAAAGCTCTGCGGCACCAGCACGTGATCGATGTCGTCGCCCGCGACGGCCCGGGGACAGCGGAACGGCAACGCCGCACGCGCATCCACGACCGCGCCGCAACCGTGGCACACGAAGCGGGTCACAGCCGCACTCACATGCCGAGCGCCTTCGCAGCGCCGCTCTCGGCGTTGAACGCCGTGATCATCGCGTCCCACGCCGGCACCAGGTCCTGCAGCCGATCCCAGAACGACTGCTGCATCCGCGCCGAGAACTCCTCGACCGAGACGCCCTGCTGCTCGACCCAGGTGAAGTAGCCGAGGTTGAAGGACCGCTTCCGGTCGATGCGCGTCATCTCGATGAGATGGTCGGTGGCGGTGGCTGCCAGATCGCGACCCCAGGTCTCCCCTGCGGCCACCGCGTCGAAACGGTTGTCGAAGCGACGGGCGAGAATCCGGTCGATCTCGCTGCCGTACATCGCCGCGCCGTCGGTGGCCGCGGTGACGATGACGTCGTCCGGCCCGAGGTCGTGGTAGCGCGCCACCTTGATCGCCGCCAGCAGGTTGCACAGGGAAGAGAGCCCCATGTCGGAAAGACGGTCGACCAGACCCGCGTCGACGCCGCGCCGCTGCGTCAGGTATTTCCGCCCTTCGTCGGTGTTGAACAGCACGAGCAGCCGATCGGTGTGCTCGTCGCTGATGCCGGCCACCATGTCGGTGTTCATCACGTTGTGGATGTAGGGAACGTGCTTGTCGCCGATGCCCTGGATGTTGTGTTCGCCGAAGCCGTTGTAGAGCAGCGTCGGGCACTCCGCCGCCTCCACCGCGACGATGCGGCTGCCCAGCGCCTGCTTGAGGTGATCGCCCGCCGCGAGCGTGCCGCCCGATCCCGACGCCGACACGAACGCGGCGAGCCGGGCCCCGGGCCGGCCGCGGGCCAGTGCGCCGAACAGCCGTTCCATCGCGACGCCGGTGCAGTTGCGATGGACGAGGTAATTCCCGAACTCGCAGAACTGGTTGAAGATGATGTTGGTCGGATCACGGTCCAGGGCGGCGCAGGTGTCGTAGATTTCCTTGACGTTGCTCTCCGAACCCGGCGTGCGCACGATGTCGGAGGGATCGGCCACCCATCGTTCCAGCCAGTCGAAGCGCTCGCGGCTCATGTTCTCCGGCAGCACCGCGATACCCCGGCAACCGAGAATGCGCGAGATGGCCACGCCGCCGCGGCAGTAATTGCCGGTCGAGGGCCAGACGGCACGATGACGGGAAGGGTCGAACTGGCCCGTCACCAGCCGCGGGACCAGGCAGCCGTAGGCGGCGAGCACCTTGTGGGCGCCGATCATCGGAAACCGGTTGCCCAGCGCCAGCACGATCCTCGCCCTGACGCCGGTGAGTTCGGGCGGGAGTTCCAGATGCTCCGGCACTTCGGCGAGGCCCGTACGACGGGCATCGTTGAACCAGTGCACGCGAAACAGATTCAGCGGATGCGGGCTGTCGGGGTCGATATCCGCAAGCCTGGCGCTGATGGCCGCGGGAATGGTGGAGGGGTCCGTCAGCTGACCGATCGTTGGCAGCAGTATCCCCGCTTGGCGAAACCGGGCAACGGTATTCCCATAGACCGCGGCATCCACCACCGCACGTTCGAGCCCCAGACGCGCCATCGCCGATTCCCCTTCCGGAAATTCATCCTGTGGGGTCGCATTTTCGCACACCGGGCAGCGGCCCTCCGGCGCCACGACGGCGCCGACCTTCCGCCGGCAGCCGCGGCTGGGGCCGCAGCCGGCGGCACGTTATACTCGTCGATCAACCCGTCGCGCCCGCATCCCGATGATAGCCCGCTCCCTGCTGTACCCCCCCGAGATCTCGCTGCGCTGGTTCGCCGTATGGCGGCGCAACCTGCTGGTCTGGAAGAAGCTCGCCTTCGCCAGCGTGCTCGGCAACATCGCCGACCCACTGCTCTACATGCTGGCACTGGGCTACGGCATCGGCGCTTTCGTCCCCGAGGTCGGCGGAATGACGTACATCGCATTCATCGGTACCGGCATGGTGTGCCAGAGCGCGATGTTCACGTCGAGCTTCGAGGCGATGTACTCGGCTTTCTCGCGCATGCACGTTCAGCGTACCTGGGAGGCGATCATCAATGCGCCGCTGTCGCTCGACGACGTGCTGTTCGCCGAGTGGCTCTGGGCAGCATCGAAAGCCGTGATCTCCACCACGGCGATCCTGGCGGTGATCATGGCGCTGGGCTACGGTCATTCATGGCTCGCGCTGTGGATCATTCCGCTGGGCTTCGTCGTCGGCCTGACTTTCGGCGCATTCGGGCTCATCATGAACGCGCTCGCGCCGAGCTATGACTTCTTCACCTATTTCTTCACGCTGGTGCTGACGCCGATGCTGCTGCTGTCCGGCGTTTTCTTCCCGGTCGACCAGATGCCGGCCGCGCTCTCCGGAGTGGCCGAGTTCCTGCCGTTGAAGCACGCCATCGATCTCGCGCGCCCGCTGCTGATGGGCAGGGTGCCGAGCGGCATTCCACTGCACATCGCCGTGCTGTTTGCCTATGCCTGCGCCGCCTATTTCGCCGCGCTGGTGCTCACGCGCCGGCGTCTGCTCAAGTGACCGCGCCCGCACCCCTCGACCGGTTCTTCGCGCCCTGTCCTCGCGGCCTCGAAACACCGCTGGCGGCAGAGCTGGAAGCGCTCGGCGGACAGTACGTCACGCCGGCCGAAGGCGGCGTTTCGTTCTCGGGGCCGCGCGAACTCGTGCTGCACGCCAACCTCGAATCGCGCCTCGCCAGCCGCATCCTCTGGCAGGTGGCGCACGGCCGCTACCGCGACGAGGACGAACTCTACCGGCTGGTCAAGGGCGTCGACTGGCCCGCACACTTCACCGTCGGGCGCACGCTGCGCGTCGATCTTGCCGCGACCCGATCGCCGCTGCAAAGCCTTGAATTCGCGACGCTGAAGGTCAAGGACGCGGTCTGCGACCGCTTCCGCGAGTCCGGCGGGACGCGGCCGTCGGTCGACAAGGAGCGGCCCGACGTGCGCGTGCATGCTTATTTGACCGACCGCGAGGCGACGATCTATCTCGACACTTCGGGCGAACCGCTGTTCAAGCGCGGCTACCGCCGCGATGTCGACGTGGCGCCGCTGCGCGAGAACCTCGCCGCCGGTCTCCTCGCGCTGGCCGGCTGGACGCCGGGCACGCCGCTGCTCGACCCCATGTGCGGCAGCGGCACCATCGCGATCGAAGCGGCGCTCGTCGCCGCCGATCGTGCCCCGGGCCTCGCGCGTACCTTCGGCTTCCAGAAGCTCTGCTGGTTCGACGGGCCGACGTGGCAACGAATCCGGCAGCGTGCGCGCGACCGGGTTCGCGCCGCCCCTGCCGCAGTCGCGATCGTGGCGAGCGACAGCGATCCGCGCGCGATGGCGCAGTGCCGCGCCAATGCGGCGGCGGCCGGTGTCGCCGAGTGGCTGCAGATCGAGGAAGCCGACGCGCTCCTTCGCGCCGCCCCCGCAACGACGGGCATCATCGTCACCAATCCGCCGTACGGCGTGCGCCTCGACAACGATGCCGCGCTTGCCGCGATGTACCCGAAGCTGGGCGACGCGCTGAAACAGCGATTTGCCGGCTGGACGGCGTGCCTTTTCACCGGCGACCTGCGGCTCGCGAAGCTGATCGGCTTGAAGCCCTCGCGCAAGACGCCGCTCTACAACGGCAACATCGAGTGCCGCCTGTTTCGATTCGACATCGTCGCCGGTCGCCCGGAGCGCGTTGCACGCCCCCCGGGCTGCTAGAATTGGCCGTGCGGCAGTTAGTGTTCACACCCAAGGTCGCGCCATGATGCTTCCCTCCCGCCACTACGTCTCCGACCACACCCGCTTCATGCGCGAACTGCTGGAGAAGAAACCCGAACTCGCGCAGCAACAGCAGCAGGGGCGCGCGATCTGGTGGGACAAGCGCCCGGAGGAGCTCGCGCTGGGCCGGGAGATGGACGAGGCGCGGGTACCGCAGCGCGCGTACGTCTATCAGGACGAGTAGCGCAAGCCATATTCGCAGGCATTCCACCATGCCGCTGACCGGTCAGACGTCGCTCCCCGAAGGAATCGCGCTGCGGGCGGCACACCGTGCCGATGCCGAAGCAATCGTTTCCGTCCACACGCGGGCGGTCCGCATCTCGGCGGCTTCGCACTACTCCGAAGACGAGATCGACACCTGGGTGAGCCGCATGACGGTGGCAAGCTGCGTCGAGGCGATGCAGTCGCGATCGATGCTGGTGGCGGTCACCCGCGACGCGGAATCGCGCGTCGTCGGCTTCGGGCAGCTGCATCCGCAGGAAGGCGTCGTCGAGGCGATCTACATCGAGCCCGACTACGAGCGGCGAGGGATCGGACGGGCGCTCGCGCAGGCACTCGAAGCCGTCGCACAAAAATGCGACCTGCGCTGGCTCGTCGCCGATGCCTCGCTCAACGCAGTGCCGTTCTACCTGGCGCTGGGGTTCCGACAGGTGGCGCTCGACCGGCATGAACCCGCGCCCGGCATACACATCGCCTGCGCGGTGATGGAGAAGGAGCTGGCGCGCGACGCGCTGCCCCGCTGACGGGCGTGGCGAGGGCGTTCAGCGCTCTTCGCTCTTGTACTCGACGTACGATCTGTCGCGCATCTGGCGGATCCAGTCCTGGAACGCCTCGTCGGACTTGCGCTGCCGCATCGCCATCCGCGCCTGGTCCCGCTTGCGGTCGGCGGTGACGTCCTGCGTCCGCCGCTCCATCACCTGGATCAGGTGCCAGCCGAACGGGGAGCGCACCGGGGCCGATATCTCGTCGATCTTGAGCTTGTTCATCGCCTGCTCGAAATCGGGCACGGTGTCGCCGGGCGACAGCCAACCCAGATCGCCGCCCTTGGCCGCGGAGCCGTCCTCGGAGTTGAGCTTGGCCTGATCGTCGAAACGCCCGCCGAGATCGATCCGCTCCTTGATGCGATCGATCCTGATCCTGGCTTCGGATTCCGACGCGATCTCGCTGACCTTGATCAGGATGTGGCGTGCCCGCGTCTGCTCGACGACGGTCGGCGCGTTGCGGTCACGCGTTTCCTGGAGCTTGACGATGTGAAAGCCGCTGGCCGAACGCAGCACGGGCGAGGTTTCGCCCGGCTTCAGCGACCGCACGGGTTCCGCGAACGCCGTCGGCAGGCGGGCGGCGGCGCGCCATCCCAGACTGCCTCCCTGCAACGCGTCGGGGGCGTCGGAGTAGCCTGCGGCAACCTGCGCAAAATCGACGCCTTCGCGAATCTGCTTCAACGCTTCCTCGGCACGCCGGCGCTTGGCCTCGATCTGGTCGGGCGTGGCCTGCTCGGGCACGACCACCAGAATGTGCGACAAGCGGTACTCGGCATCGCCGCCTGTCTGCGCGGCCGCGGTCGCGAGGAAATTGGCGACTTCCGCATCGCTCACCGAGATGCGCGAATCGACTTCGCGGTCGCGCAGGCGCTGGACCACGATTTCGTTGCGGATGTCCTCTCGGTACTTCGCGTAGGTGATGCCTTCGGCTTCGACGGCCTTGCGAAAAGTCTCCGGCGTCAGCTTGTTTTCCTGGGCGATGCGCTGGATCGTCCGCTCGACCTGCAGGTCGTCGACGCGCACACCGGTGTCCCTGGCAAACTGCTGGAGGATGCGCTCGGTGACGAGGCGATCGAGCAGTTGCTTCTCCAGCACGTCCGGCGCGGGCGGGGCCACCTTCTGCGCCTTCATCTGCGCCAGCGCCGTGCGCCTCTGCTCGTTGATCTCCCACTGCGTGATCGCCTCGTCGTTGACGATGGCCACGACGCGTTCCAGCGGCACGATGCGCTCGAGCGACGCCGACGGGCGGGCAGCCGGAGGCGCCGCCGGGACACGGGGCGCCTGCGCCATGGCCAGGCATGCCCCCGCCGCGGCGATAACCGCGGCAACGGCGCGCAACAGGAATGGTGAAGCGATCATCGCAGACCTCTCGTTGTGCCTCTATCAAAATTCCGCAAAGCCCTCGGCGGATTCGCGCTGTGAGGACAGCGGCTGGTTCGTCTGCCGGTAGCCGGGAACCGTGCGCCGCAGAAGCTCGAGCGGGCTGGTCCCGAAGCGCGCAAGCCCGTTCAACTCGAGTTGCGCGTACACCGAAGTGGTGGTCGTCTGCGTCGTGGTGGCCAAACGCTGGCCGACCACTCGCACCACCCAGCAACCGCCATTGTACTCGACGCCTGCGACGCCCTCCAGCGTCTTGCCGTCGACCAGCGAGTAGTTCCAGCGCCCGAGGAGCGACCAGTTGTCGCCGAGCGGCCACTGCGTCGACAGGTCGAATTGCTTCAGCGACTCGGTGCCGCCGGACGGGTCGGCGAGGTTGGGGTTGTAACGATAGCTCGCGTTGAACACCTTGCCCGGAGCAGGCGTATAGCGCGCGCCCAGGTTGAGCCGCTCGGTGTTGGCCGTATCGAGATTGAACTGGAGCAGGCCCGCCAGCGACCAGACATCGGACAGCCGCCCCTCGGCGCCCAGAAGCAGATCCGACGACGACGCCGACCGCGGCGTCTCGGTGAGCGTGACCTTCTGATCCGAAAAATACAGGCGCTGGCCCAGCGCAAGCCGCAGCCGCTCCGCGCCGTTGCCCGGATCGAGGATGCGCGATGTCACCGCCAGCGTGAGCTGGCTCGCGTCGCCGATCCGGTCGTTGCCCAGGTAGCGGTTCTCGGTGAACAGTTGCCCGAAAGTGAAGTCGTCCACCGCGCTGTCGAAATTCGGGATCGCGCTCTGGTCGCGATAGGGGATCCAGGTGTAGAACGCCCGCGGCTCCAGCGTCTGCACGAAGCGCTCTCCGAACGCGGAACCGTCGCGCTCGAAGATGAGGCCCGCATCGACGCTGGCGATGGGAATCGTGACCCCCAGCGACGACGCGGTCGACGCATCCGGGTCGAGGGCGTAATGCCGCGCATGCACGCCGCCGCGCGCGGTGAAGAACCATGCCGCGCCATGCCGCGACCATGCGACGGTCGGGTAGGCGTAGAACCGGTCGCCCTCGCGCAGCGCCGACTGCCTGAAGCGCGTGACGTCGGCGGTGAGTTCGAAGTCGAGTCCGGCCCACTCGGTCTCGGCGAGCCTCGCCACCACCTGCGGCAGGCGGTTGTAGGACGGCGTCGCCGGCGGCGCCGTCGGGTCGTTCAGCGTCTGGAATGCCTGCGCGCGGACGAGCAGCGAAAGCGGTCCCTGCGTCCAGACGACGCCTCCCTCGCGCGGCAGCGAAGTCTGCGACGTGAACGCGATGCGGTCGGACAGGTCGGAGAAGTACGTGTCGTCCGACACCTTGTTGAGGTTCCAGTACGCGGCAAGCCCGGGTACCGCGTCGAGATTCTGGTTGTGCTTCCACGACAGCGCATAGCGATTGGTGCCGGTCACCCGATCGTTGTTCAGGTATGCGCCGTTCATCTCGCCGGTAAATGTCTCGCGCAGGTAGCGAAACTGGGCGCCGAGCTGCACCCCGCGCTTGGTCATGATGCGCGGCGTGATCGTCGCGTCGTAATCGGGCGCGAGATTGAGGTAATAGGGAACGGCCGTTTCGAAGCCGCGGCTGCCCGAGGAACCCAGCGTCGGCATCAGGAAACCCGACTTGCGCTGCCCGGACAGCGGAAACTCGAACCAGGGCGTGTAGCCGATCGGCGCCCCGAGAAAATACAGTGTCGCATCGCGTCCGGTGCCGACCATGCGCGACTGGTCGACCTCGAGTTCGTTCATCCGGATGTACCAATCCTCGCGCGGCGCCACGCAGGTCGTGTAGCGGGCGTCGGTCGCGTCGAAGCGCTGGGGGCCCGAGAAGCGCAACTCGGCCGCCGAGCCGTGCGCGCCGTTCTCCCCGACGTAGAAATGCGGCTCGCGAAAGAACCCTGTTTCGGTGTCGCGGTTGTAACGCGTCTCGGGGCCCGTGATCCAGTCGATTCCGCGGCGAAGCATCACGTCGCCCTTGCCCCAGACTTCGTCGGCGACGAGGTCGTAATGCAGCCAGTCGGCCCGCACCGTCTCGCGGCGCGTACGCAGCTCGACATGGCCCTCGGCCTCGACGAATTTCTCCGACACGCCTTGCATGCGATCGGCACGGAAATACACCGGCCCGGCGCCCGGATCGAGCGGCGCGAGCTTCAGCGGCGCTCCGGGCAACGTTTCGCCCGACGGCGCCGACGCGGAGGCTCGGCGCGACGACGGCGCCGTCAGCTGCGGCACCGACTTCAGCGCGGGCGCGGGCAGCGTCGCGGATTCGTCAGCTGCCGACTGCGCCGATGCCGACGGCATCGCAAGCAGGGCGAGCAGTGCCAGCGTGATCGGCGTGAAGCGGAGTTTCATGCGCGAGGGTGGGACCTGGGACGCGAGAATCGAAGGCCGGTGCGAATGCTAGAATTGCGCATTCTAACGTGCCCCGCCGCGGCGGCCGCGCGCGCCTTCCGGATGTCGCCGCCGGGCGCGCGCCGCGTCGGGCGTCGGGCCCCACCAGCATCCCCGCAATGCAAACTGCAGGATCCGCGCCGCGCGCCGACGCGCGCCTTCGACTGCTGACCGACTGGATCGCCGACGTGCTGGGCACGCGCGCCTTCACGGTCGCGCCCGCATCGGCCGACGCCAGTTTTCGCCGCTACTTTCGGGCTGCGCTCGCGCGACCGCACGCGCTCGCTCCGACGGCAACGCTGATCGGCATGGACGCGCCCCCGCCGATGGAGGACTGCGCGCCATTCGTCCACATCGCAGGGCTGCTCCGGGCCGCGAACGTCAACGCGCCCTCGGTGCTCGGCGCCGACCTTGCGCGCGGATTCCTGCTGTTGTCCGACCTGGGCGATCGCACCTACCTGTCGGCGCTCGACGAACGTCGCGCGCCGCAGCTCTACTCCGATGCGATCGACGCGCTGATTCGCTGGCAACTGGCAACGAAGGACGGCGAATTGCCGGCGTACGACGAAGCGCTGCTCACCCGCGAACTCGACCTCTTCCCCGACTGGTTCGTCGGGCGGCATCTCTGCGCGACGCCGTCGGTCGCGCAGTCCACCACCCTCGCGCAGGCCTTTCGCCTGATCCTCGACAACAACCTCGCGCAGCCGCGCGTGTTCGTCCACCGCGACTACCACTCGCGCAACCTGATGGTGTGCGATGAAAACCCCGGCGTCCTCGATTTCCAGGATGCCGTCGTGGGCCCGATCACCTACGACCTCGTGTCGCTGCTGCGAGACGCGTACATCGCCTGGAGCGAGGAGCGGCAGGTCGACTGGGTGGTGCGGTACTGGGAGCGGGCCCGGCGCGCGGGCCTGCCCGTCGACGCGGACTTCGGCAACTTCTGGCGCGACTTCGAGTGGATGGGCGTGCAGCGGCAGCTGAAGGTGCTGGGGATCTTCGCGCGCCTCGCACACCGCGACGGCAAGACGCAATACCTTGCCGACATGCCACAGGTGATGGCGTATCTGCGCGGCGCCTGCGCGCGCTACAACGCGCTGGGTCCCTTGCTCGGCTTGCTCGACGAGCTCGAGCCACAGGCGCAAATCGCCGGTACTACGTCCTGAAACTCCGATGAACCCCACCTGCGGCGCGATGATACTCGCGGCCGGCCGCGGCGAGCGCATGCGACCGCTGTCGGATGCCTGCCCGAAGCCGCTGCTGCGCGTGGGCGGCAAGCCGCTGATCGTCTGGCAGCTCGAGGCACTGCGGCGGGCGGGTTTCACCGACATCGTCGTGAACGCGGCCCATCTCTCCACGCAGCTCACCGACGCGCTCGGCGACGGCGCTTGCTGCGGCGTGCGCATCCGCTGGTCGATCGAGCCCGAGCCGCTCGAAACCGCCGGCGGTATTGCCACCGCGCTGCCGCTGCTGCCCCCGGGGCCCGCACTGATCGTCAGCGGCGACGTCCACTCCGACTTCGACTACGCCTCGCTCAAGGCCCGCGTCGATGCGATGGCGCGCGACACCGACGGCCCGCGCGTCCATCTCGTCATGGTGCCCAATCCACCCTTTCATCCGGAAGGAGATTTCGCGCTCCGCGACGGGCGAATCGAGACCGACGGCACGCCGCGCCTGACCTATGGCAACATCGGCATTTACGATACGGCGCTGTTTCGCGAACTTCCGCGTGGCGTAAAGCTCAAACTTCTTCCGCTGTACCGGCAATGGATAGCCGCCGGAATCGTCTCCGGCCAACTCCACGCCGGCCACTGGGCGAACATCGGCACCGCCGCTGACCTCGCCCGGCTCGATGCCACCCTGCAGTCACCCGCTGCGCCACCGAAAGCCCCTGCATGAACACGTCTGCCGCCTCCAATCCGCTGCTCGACTTTTCCGGCCTGCCGCGCTTCGACGCGATCCGGGTCGAGCACGTGCGTCCCGCCGTCGACGAGCTCCTCGCCCGCGCCCGGGCCACCGTCGAAGCGGTCGTCAACGATCCCCGACCGGCAAGCTTTGCAACGGTCGCCGAGCCGCTCGCCGATGTGCTCGACCAACTGGAGCGCGCGTGGGGCGCCGTCGGACACCTCAATGCCGTCGTCAGCACGCCGGAACTGCGCGATGCCTACAACGGCAACCTGCCTGCGATCACCGCCTTCCATACCGAACTCGCGCAGGACCTGCGCCTGTTCGCGCGCTACCGGGCGCTGGCGGCCGCCCCCGAATTCGCGACCCTCGACGCGTCGAGGCGCAAGCTGATCGACAACGAGCTGCGCGATTTCCGGCTGGGCGGTGCCGAGCTTCCCGAAGACCGGAAAGCCCGGTTCAAGGCCGTCCAGGAAGAGCTCGCGACCGTGTCGGCGCAATTCGACGACCACGTGCTCGATGCGACCAACGACTGGGCGCACTACGTCGACAATGAAGCCCTGCTCGCGGGCGTGCCCGCCGACGTGCTGGCCGAGGCCAGGGAAGCCGCGGAGGCGGACGGCCGCGCGGGCTGGAAGCTCACGCTGCGCATGCCCTGCTACCTGCCGGTGCTGCAGTACGCCGACGATCGCGCATTGCGCGCGACGCTCCATCGTGCCTACCTCACCCGCGCTTCCGAACTGGGCGCACGGGCCGAGTGGGACAACACCCCGCTGATCGCGCGCATCCTCGCCTTGCGCGCCGAGTCGGCAGCGCTGCTCGGATTTGCCAACTTCGCCGAAGTCTCGCTTGCTCGCAAGATGGCGCGGAGCCCGGCCGAAGTCCTCGCCTTCCTGCGCGACCTCGCCGCCCGCGCGAAGCCGTTCGCACAGCGCGACATGGCCGAGTTGCGGGATTTCGCGCGCGACGAACTCGGCCTCGCCGAGCTGGCGCCGTGGGACCTGGCGTATGCCTCGGAGAAGCTGAAGGCGAAGCGCTACGCGTTCTCGGAGCAGGAAGTGCGCCAGTACTTCCCGGAGGACAAGGTGCAGGCCGGCCTCTTCCGCGTAGTCGAAACGATCTACAACGTGCGGATCCGCGAGAGCCGGGCGCCGACCTGGCATCCGAAGGTGCGGTTCTTCGACATCACGACGCCCGACGGCGATCTGGTCGGGCAGTTCTACCTCGACAACTATGCCCGCGCGGGAAAGCAGGGGGGCGCGTGGATGGACGATGCGATCAACCGCCGGCGCTCGGGCTCGCGGCTGCAGCATCCGGTCGCGTACCTCACCTGCAACCTGTCCGCGCCGGTCGGCGGCAAGCCCGCGACGTTCACGCACGACGAAGTGATCACGATCTTCCACGAGTTCGGCCACGGCCTGCACCAGCTGCTGACGCGCATCGACGTCGCCGGCATCTCCGGTATCCAGGGCGTCGAATGGGATGCCGTCGAACTGCCCAGCCAGATCATGGAGAACTGGTGCTGGGAGTGGGAGGTGCTCTCCCACATGACCGCGCACGTGGACTCCGGCGAACCGCTCCCGCGCGCGCTTTTCGACAGGATGCTCGCGGCGAAGAATTTCCAGAGCGGGTTGCAGACGGTGCGGCAGCTCGAGTTCGGGCTCTTCGACATGCTGCTGCACGCCGAGTACCGGACCGACGGGAGCGGCCCCTGGACGACGCCGCAGCAACTGGTCGATGCCGTGCGCCGCGAAGTTGCCGTCGTGCCTCGCGCCGATTACGACCGCGGCGTGCAGGCGTTCGCACACATCTTTGCCGGCGGCTACGCGGCCGGATACTACAGCTACAAATGGGCCGAGGTGCTTTCCGCTGACGCCTTTGCGCGATTCGAGGAGGAAGGCGTGCTGTCGCCTGCCATCGGCGCGAAGTTCCGCGACGAAGTCCTCGCCCGCGGGGGCAGCCGGACGGCCATGGAGTCGTTTGTTGCCTTCCGTGGCCGCCCACCCCAACTCGACGCCCTTCTGCGGCATAATGGAATGGTGAGCCCCGCCTGAATGGGCATCGAGGAGTGGCCGTGATCCAGGTTTCCTGCAAACTTGCGCTCGGCTGCGCCGCGCTAGCGATGACGATCGCCATGAGCGCCAGCGCGCAGGACCGACAGGTCTACCGCTACACCGACAAGGATGGACGCATCGTCTACTCGGACCGCCCGCCGCCTGCGGATTCGAAGGACGTGCAGGCGAAACGGCTCGGCGCCAACTACATCGAGACCGACGAACTGCCGATCGCTTCCCGACAGGCGATGGAACGTTTTCCGGTCACGCTCTACACGTTTTCCTGCGGCGAGTTGTGCCAGAACGCCGAAGCCCTGCTCAACCGCCGCGGCGTTCCCTTCTCCACCGTCAACGTCGAGGAACCCAAGGGCGCCGACCGGCTGAAGCTGCTCACCGGCGATACTCAGGCACCGGTGCTCCAGGTCGGCGACAAGCTGCACGTCAAGGGCTACAACGAAACCCGCTGGCAAGCGATGCTCGACGACGCCGGTTACCCCAAGTCGCCGCCATCGCGCCGCGCGCAGGCATTGCGTCCGCCCGTCCCCGAGACGGCACCGCGCACGGAATCCGTTCCTGCGACGGCACCGGTCCCGGGCAGCGGGTATCCCAAGCAATAGCCGGGCAGCGCCGCACCGGGTCGTCCCCGTCGACTCCCCTTCTCGGCAGCGCCGACCGCCTGCATCGGGGACGCGCGGTCGCCCCCGGGGACGGTCGATGTATGCGGGCCCGGCGCAGCCGAAGCCCCCCCGCGCCCGCCGGATGCCGCATCGATGAAGCGCCTCGCCACATTCGCATCCGTTATCCTCTTTGGGATCGCCGCGAGCGCGTCGGACAACGCGGTCCGCTGCGCGAAAACGGGCATCCAGGTGCCCGGCTGGAGCGCCGAAGAGCGCGAACGCGTCTGCAGTGCTTCGGCCGCGGCGATCGACTTCCTGCGCGGAGCCGGCCTCAGCTACGCGGACGGCCTGACGATCCGACCGCGGCCACCGACGGTTGATCCGGCAGCAGCGCCGGTGATCGGCAGCTGCAACGTGTCAGGGAACGAAATCCTGGTTCTGCCCTACGACTCCTCCATGGTCGCATCCCGGAAATTTCCGCCGGCGTTCGACATGCCGATGAGCCCGGCGTTGTGGCAAAGCTTCATCAGCCACGAGATGGCACACGCCGTCACGCTGCAGAATTTCGCGGTCGGCGCGAAACGCGCGACCGCAAGCGAATACATCGCCGCCGTAGTCCAGCTCGCGACACTGCCGCCCGAACTGCGGCAGGCGATTCTGCACCGCTACGACGCCGAGGGCTTCAGCGACCCGAGCGAGATCAGGCTGCTCATGTACGAAATGAATCCGCCGGTATTCGGCGTCATGGCCTATCGCCACTACGTTGCGCTCGGCGACCGCGGCCCGGTGTTTCTCGCCCGCCTCCTGCGCGAAGGTCTCGATCAGTGACGGTCGTCGACGCCGCGCCCGCGACGGGTCCCATGGGATAGACTCGCGGTGTCGCGATCGTTGCAAATCATGGGGTTGGACTCGACTTGAAAATCGCCACCTGGAACGTCAATTCGCTCAACGTGCGCCTGCCGCGACTGCTGGCCTGGCTTCCCGTCGCGCAACCCGACGTGCTGTGCCTGCAGGAAACCAAGCTCGACGACGCCCGATTTCCCCGCAGCGAGATCGAGGCCGCCGGCTATCACGTCCACTACGCCGGACAGAAGACGTACAACGGTGTCGCGATGCTGGTGCGGGAAGCGCTGGGAGCCGCGACCGACATCGTCACCGCATTGCCCGGCTACGCCGACGAACAGAAGCGCGTGATCACCGGCACTGTCGGCACGACGCGCATCGTCGGCCTCTACGTCCCCAACGGTCAGGCGGTCGATTCCGACAAGTACCGCTACAAGCTCGACTGGTGTGCCGCGGCAACCGAATTCCTGCGCGACCAGCTCGCCTGCCACACGGCGCTTGCCGTCGTCGGCGATTTCAACATCGCCCCCGAAGATCGCGATGTCCACGATCCAGCGTTGTGGGCCGGGCAGGTGTTGTGCAGCGGCCCCGAGCGCGCGGTATTCCGTGCGTGGCAGGCCTTGGGCCTCAAGGACGGTTTTCGCCTGTTCGAGCAGCCGGAAAAGACGTTCAGCTGGTGGGACTACCGCCAGCTCGCATTTCCCAAGAACCGTGGCCTGCGCATCGACCACATCCTGCTCTCCGATGCACTGGCAGCACGCTGCACCGGCTGCCGCATCGACCGCAATGCCCGCAAGGGCGTCAAACCATCGGACCATGCACCGGTGATCGCCGACATCGGCGACGCCTGAATCGCCCTGCTGGCGTTCTCCATGCAGCCGGGAGCCGGTTACCGCTGCGTGAGGACTCGCGCCGGGCGCGAGCCGGCCCCGGTCAGCCGGCTTGCCCCTTGCGCAGCTCGGGCTCGAGGCCCAGTTCCTGGATCTTGCGGGTCAGGGTGTTGCGTCCCCATCCCAGCCATTGCGCGGCCTCCATCCGATGGCCGCCGGTGTGCGCCAGCGCGCCCAGGATCAATGTCCGCTCGAACTCCTTCTCCAGCCTACCGCCGACCGCGCGCTCGCCGCGCGCGAGCGCCTGCCCAAGTTCGCAACCGAGCGCGTTCTGCCAGTCGCTCACGCCGCTGCCCGCCTCGCCCCTGGGCTCTTCGCGTATTTCCGGCGGCAGGTCGGCGATCTCGATCCGCTGCCCGGGCGCCATCACGGTCAGCCAGTGGCACATGTTCTCCAATTGCCGCACGTTGCCGGGAAAAGGAAACGCGGCGATCACCCTGATCGCTTCATCGGACAGGAGCTTGGGCTCGACGGCAAGGTCGCGCGCGCTCTTCTGCAGGAAGTGGCGTGCCAGCGGACCGATGTCCTCCTGCCGCTCGCGCAAAGGCGGCAGCCGCAAGCGCACGACGTTGAGCCGGTGCATCAGATCCTCGCGGAAGAGCCCCTGCCGGACGCGGTCTTCGAGGTCCTGGTGCGTGGCGGCAATGATCCGCACGCTGGCTCTCATGGGCGCGTGGCCTCCCACCCGATAGTACTCGCCGTCGGCGAGCACCCGCAGCAGGCGCACCTGCAGGTCGGCCGGCATGTCGCCGATCTCATCCAGGAACAGGGTGCCGCCTTCGGCCTGCTCGAAGCGGCCGCGGCGCGAACTTTGCGCGCCGGTGAAGGCGCCGCGCTCGTGGCCGAAGAGCTCCGACTCGAGCAGGTCTTTCGGAATCGCCGCGGTGTTGATGGCGACGAACGGACCCGCCGCGCGCAGCGAATGCCGGTGCAAGGCCCGCGCCACCAGTTCCTTGCCGGTGCCCGACTCGCCGGTAATGAGCACGGTGACGTGCGATTGCGACAACCTGCCGATCGCGCGGAAGACCTCCTGCATCGCCGGTGCCTGGCCCAGCATCTCGGGCGCTTCGCCGGCCTCGGCCGCCACGGGTGCCGCGGGACCGGTCGCCACCCTGCTCTCGGCCGACGCGCGCCGAATCAGCGCCAGCGCGTGATCGATGTCGAAGGGCTTGGGGAGGTATTCGAACGCGCCCCCCTGAAACGCAGCCACCGCGCTGTCGAGATCCGAGTACGCGGTCATGATGATCACCGGAATGTTCGGGTAGTGCTCCCTTACCTTGCTGAGAAGCACCAGCCCGGATTCGCCGGGCATCCGGATGTCCGACACCAGCACCTGCGGCGGGCCGAGCGGCAGCGCCTGCAACACCTCGAACGCGGACGCAAACGACTTGAAGGGAATGCCCTCTCGCGCCAGAGCCTTCTCCAGCACCCAGCGTATCGAGCGATCGTCGTCGACGATCCAGACGGTATTCGGGGCGGGACCGCGGGGGGTTTCGTAATCAAAGGCTTGCATTCGGTTTCCGGACAGGTTAGCCGCCGCGGCCATGCTCGAGCGGCAGCAGGATCGTGAATACGGTGCGCCCAGGCACGCTGTCGCACTCGATGCTGCCGTTGTGCTGTGCAACGAAGGTCTGGGCAATGGTGAGGCCCAGTCCGCTGCCGCCCTCGCGGCCGGATACCAGCGGGTAAAAGATCTTGTCGCGAATCGCCTCGGGCACCCCGGGTCCGTTGTCGGCGATCGCCACGGTCAGCGCCAGCCGATAGCGCTTCCTGGCCAGCGTCACGTAGCGGGCCACGCGTGTCGTCATGCGTATCTGCGGTCCCGCGGTGGTGCCGGCCAGCGCCTGCGCCGCGTTGCGCATGATGTTGAGGATCGCCTGCATCAACTGCTCGGGATCGGCGTCCAGTTCCGGCAGGCTGGTGTCGAAATCGGCGACGATGGCGACCTGCGGAAACTCCGCCTGCACGACGCCCTTGACCCGTATCAGGATCTCGTGGATGTTCATGCGCCGGTAGGTCGGCAGGCGGTGCGGGGTCAGCAGACGGTTCACCAGCGACTGCAGCCGGTCGGCTTCGCCGATGATCACCTGCGTGTACTCGATCAGCTGGGGCCGGTCGAGTTCGCGTTCCAGCAGCTGCGCGGCACCGCGGATGCCGCCCAGCGGATTCTTGATCTCGTGAGCAAGGCTCCTTATCAGCTCGCGGTTCGCCTGCTGCTGCTCGAGCTGGCGCTCCTCGCGCGCGATCTTGAGCTGCTGGTCGATGTGCCTAAACTCGAGCATCAGCGACGCCGCATTGACCTCGACCGGCGATGCCGTGCAGGTCAGATGAAGCTTCGGCTTGCCGTTGACGGCGATTTCGAGTTCCTGCTCGGTATACGATGCACCGCTGGCGACCGCCTTGCCGATCGCGGCGACGAGCATCGAAGCATCGGCGAAAATGCTCGCGAGCCGCTGGCCGAACAGCTGTTTCTTGGAGCGTTCAAGCAGGTTCTCGGCCGCCGGATTCGCATAGACGACGGTGAGCGCCGAATCGAGCAGCAGCACCGCGGTCGCGAGCAGCTCAAGTCCCGGATGCGCGCCCCTTGCATCGGGCGAGCCGAACGATGGCAGAAAGCCGAGTTTCATCGGACAACGCGGTGGTCTTCGCCGCCGGCAGGAGGACTGAACATCAGCAATCCTTAGCAAGTTCCGCGCCGGGGGAGGCGCGTGCGCGTTCCGGAGGCAGCGATGCACCGCGTTCGGCCACCTGCCACGTCACTTGATGGACGCGAGTTCCTTCTTCAGCGCTTCGATGTTCTTTTCGTGCAGGCCCACCGTCTGGCGCAGGCGGGCGATGCGCTGCCGGTACTTCTCCGCGTCGGCGCGCTCCTCCGGCAGCGGCGACGGCGCCCCGTCGGCGTAGTCGGTACGCGCTTCGACCAGCAGCTTCTCCTCGGAGGCCAACTCATCGCCGAGCACCTTGCGGCGAACGTCGTCGCGTCCCTTCTGCGTTGCGGTGTCGACCCGCGGAAACCCCGCCGGCGTCGGCGTGCTCGCCGCCGCCTTGGCGTTCGAGCGCCCGCTCGGTGCGACGGCCACCGTTCCGGGCACGTTGAAGAACGCCGTCCCGGCCTTGGTCTGGCAGCGATACATCCCGTTCGCCACCTCGGGCTTGGCGGTGCAACCGGACTCGCGCGCCTTGTCGTCTAGCGCGGTCGCGAGCGCCGGAGCGGTGCAGGCGATCGACAGCAGCGCCGCGAGGGCGACGCGGGCGCACCCGATGCGTGCGGTCGCGCACCGTTTGCTGCCCGTGTCGGCGAATCGATGGTTCATACGCGCCGAGTGTAGGTGAAAGGAGGGGCGAACAAAAGGGGCGGGCTTGCGGCCCGCCCCTGCCTCTCGCCGGAAGACGCGCGTGGCGCGGGTCCGACTTACAGGCTGTAGTACATGTCGTATTCGACCGGATGCGTGGTCATGCGGAAACGCGTGACTTCCTCCATCTTGAGATCGATGTACGCGTCGATCATGTCGTTGGTGAACACGCCGCCGCGGGTCAGGAACTCGCGATCGCGATCGAGATAGTCGAGCGCCATGTCCAGCGACGAGCAGACGGTCGGGATTTTCTTGTCTTCTTCGGGCGGCAGGTCGTAGAGATTCTTGTCGGCGGGATCGCCCGGGTGGATCTTGTTGATCACGCCGTCGAGACCCGCCATCAGCATCGCGGAGAACGCGAGATAGGGATTCGCGGTCGGATCGGGGAAGCGCACTTCGATGCGCCTGCCCTTCGGGTTCGGCACATACGGAATGCGGATCGACGCCGAGCGGTTGCGCGCCGAGTAGGCCAGCTTGACCGGCGCCTCGAAACCCGGAACCAGCCGCTTGTACGAGTTGGTGCCCGGGTTCGTGATGGCGTTCAGCGCGCGGGCGTGCTTGATGATGCCGCCGATGTAGTAGAGCGCGAATTCCGACAGGCCCGAGTAACCGTCGCCCGCGAACAGGTTCTTGCCGTCCTTCCACACCGACTGGTGCACGTGCATGCCGGAGCCGTTGTCGCCGACGATCGGCTTGGGCATGAAGGTCGCCGTCTTGCCGTAGGCATACGCGGTGTTGTGGATCGCGTACTTCATCATCTGCAGCCAGTCGGCGCGCTTGACCAGGGTCTCGTATTTGGTGCCGATCTCGCACTGGCCGGCGTTCGCGACCTCGTGGTGATGAACCTCGACCTCGACGCCCATCTGTTCCAGTGCCAGGCACATCGCGGAACGCACGTCCTGCAACTGGTCGACCGGCGGCACCGGAAAATACCCGCCCTTGACGCCAGGGCGATGCCCCAGGTTGCCGCCCTCGAACTTCTCCGCAGTCGACCACGCCGCTTCCTGCGAGAACACCTTGCAGTAGCTGCCCGACATGTCGACCGACCATTCGACGGCATCGAAGACGAAGAACTCGGGTTCGGGCCCGAAGTAGGCAGTGTCACCGAGACCGGTCGACTTGAGATAAGCCTCGGCGCGGCGGGCGAGCGAACGCGGGTCGCGCTCGTAGCCCTTGCCATCGGAGGGCTCGACGACGTCGCAGGTCAGCACCAGCGTCGTCTCGTCCATGAACGGGTCGATGTAGGCGGTGTCGGCGTCGGGCATCAGCAGCATGTCGGACGCCTGAATGCCCTTCCAGCCCGCAATCGAAGAACCGTCGAACGCGTGGCCGTTCTCGAACTTGTCAGCGGTGAACTGCTTGGTCGGCACCGTGACGTGCTGCTCCTTGCCACGGGTGTCGGTGAAGCGGAAATCGACGAACTTGACCTCGTTGTCCTTGACCAGCTTGAGGACGTCGACGGGGGTTTTCATTGCATTCTCCTGGGGGAAGCGTAAGAAAGAGGGCGAAATCGGTGCGCCGCAAAAATACAGGGAAATCCTTAGCGAGAACTATGCCATAGATGCGGTTGCCTGAACTCCCTGTTTGACAAGGGACATTCGTCGATTCGAGCGGTGGATCCATTGGCGATGCGCTATGTTGGTGCGCGTCTTTGGCCGAACGATCCAATATGGTGCAATCGCAATCAAGGGTAAAACGCGTAGAGCCTGTAGCCGGCTTGCGTGGTCGCACTGGCATCGATGAACAACTTGATCGGCGCCTCGGTGTTCGGTGCGATTCCGGCGACAACGTCAACGGTGCCGCCCGCGTAATCGGCGGGCGCGAGCGCTCGGCGAGCCACGACCTGGTCCTGGGCGTCGGTCAGCGTGAGTTCCAGATGGGGGTACGCCAGCGGCCACGTCGCGCGATTGCGCAGCGTCGCCGTCAGGATGAGCAGGCCACGGTGCGCGGGATCGGCCTGCAGATCGGAGGCGTCGATCGACAATGCACCGCCGTTGTCGCTGTCGCGCAGCGGACTGATCGTGCATCCCAGCACGGCACAGGCGGCGGCCAGCGCCGGCTTGGCTGCGGGCACCTGCGCCGCCAGATGGTCGCGAAAGTGGAATGCTGTCTGCGCGATCAGAGCGACGAGCAGCAACGGCAGGGCGACAGCGCCCATCCGGTCCAGCGCCCCCGGATGCCGGCCCCAATGCCGCGGAGCGAACCGGTTCTCCCACGCCCGGGCGTCGTCTTTTGCGGCGTTCGCGGGAGCAGCGTCGGCTTGCGCGGGTGCGGGTGCAGGTGCCGATGCCGGCGCAGCGACGGGCTCCCCGGTGTCGGGTGCGCCGGGCCCGTCGACCGGCGCGGGAACCGGCGCGGGCGCCAGCGCGGCGGCGCTGCGGAGCGTCACCGTCGGCGGCCCCAGCGCGGCCTCGTCGTCGAAAGGCACGTCGGACACCCGACGCGGTGCCAGCGAAATCATCGCGGCGTTGCCGTCGAAGACGTTCTTGCAGTGTCCGCAACGAACCTGCCCACCGCGAATCGCAAGCTGCTGCGGCGTCACGCGGAAGATCGTCTTGCAACCGGGGCAGCGCGTGTACTTTTCGTCGGGCATCTGGGCTCATCCCCACCGCAGCGGCTTCGTGTGGCCGGCGGATGGCGGGAGAAGTGATTCAGGCGGCATCTGCGGCGCGGCGTGTCCCCGCCAGCGCAACCCAACCGTCTTCGGCACTCCACACTTTCATCTTAAACCAATCGCCGTACGCCGCGACGACCTCGTCGGCCTGGGCTTCGAGAACGCCCGACAGGACGATCCGCCCACCCGGCCGCACCCGGCGCGACAGGGCAGGCGCGAGCAGTCGCAGCGGATTGGCGAGTATGTTCGCCACCACCACGTCGAAGGGCAAGGTTGCGGCAGTGGCGAGCGCGTCGGCGTGCACGAAAACCGCCGCCGCCCCGTTGGCCTGGGCATTGGCGGTGCTGGCGAGGATCGCCTGCGCGTCGACATCGGTCCCCACGACCTCCCGCGCACCGAGCTTCGCTGCCGCGATGGCCAGGATGCCCGAGCCGCAGCCGTAATCGAGGACGGTTTCGCCCGCGCGCAGTTCGCTCGCGAGCCAGCGCAGGCAAAGGGCGGTGGTCGGATGCGATCCGGTGCCGAACGCGAGCCCGGGGTCCAGCGCGATGTTGACCGCTGCGGGGTCGGGTGGCGTGCACCACGAAGGCACGATCCAAAGTCCGGCGGCGACTTCGATCGGCGTGAATTGCGCCTGCGTCTTGCGCACCCAGTCCTCTTCCGCGAGTTCCCCGAGGGCGAAGGCGGGAATCGCCGCGCCGACGCTGGCTGCCGCGGACTCCAGGGCGGTGCGCGCATCCGCAGCGGCGGCAAAGAGCGCCGTCAGCGTGCTTATCGGCCAGCGTCGATCGGCCTCCTGCCCCGGCTCGCCGTAGAGCGCGATCTCGTCCGTCGTCCCGGCCTGCGAATCCGCGACGTCGACCGACAACGCGCCGGCATCGAGCAAGGCATCGCACCACGCATCGGCGTGCGCGGCATCGGCATCGAAGCGAAGCGCGAGGTAGCTCATCGGGCGCGCCGGCCACGCCGATCGTGCGCGGCGACCGGCCGCGCGGCAGCAACGTGCACCCGGGTCATTTCTTCTTCTTGCCGAGACGCTCTTCCAGATAGTGGATCGACGTGCCCCCGCGCAGGAATTTTTCGTCGAGCAGCAGCTCCTGGTGCAGCGGTATGTTGGTCTTGATGCCTTCGACGACCATCTCCGACAGCGCGATCCGCATCCGCGCGATCGCCTGTTCGCGCGTATCGCCGTACGCGATCACCTTGCCGATCATCGAATCGTAATGCGGGGGAACGAAATAATTGGCATAGACGTGCGAATCGACGCGGATGCCCGGCCCGCCGGGCGGATGCCAGGCGGTGATGCGGCCGGGCGAGGGAACGAACGTGAACGGGTCCTCGGCGTTGATGCGGCACTCGATCGCGTGACCGCGCCGCACGATGTCGCGTTGTCGAAAGCGCAGCTTCTGGCCGGCGGCAACGCGGATCTGCTCCTGGACGATGTCGATGCCGGTGATGAACTCGGTGACCGGGTGTTCGACCTGGACCCGCGTGTTCATCTCGATGAAGAAGAACTCGTCGTCCTGGAAGAGAAACTCGAACGTGCCGGCGCCGCGATAGGAGATCTTGCGGCAGGCGTCGACGCAGCGCTCGCCGATCCGGGTCAGCGCGCGCGCCGAGATGCCTGGCGCCGGTGCCTCCTCGATGATCTTCTGGTGACGCCTCTGCATCGAGCAGTCGCGTTCGAACAGATGAACCGCATTCTTGTGCTCGTCGGCCAGGACCTGGATCTCGATGTGGCGCGGGTTGCCCAGGAATTTCTCCATGTAGACGGTGGGGTTGGCGAACGCCGCCTGCGCTTCCGCCCGGGTGAGGGCCGCCGCCGAGACGAGTGCCGCTTCGGTGTGCACGACGCGCATGCCGCGCCCGCCGCCTCCGCCGGACGCCTTGATGATCACCGGGTAGCCGATCGCCCGCGCGATGCGCACGACCTCCTTCGGATCCTCCGGCAGCGCGCCGTCGGAGCCCGGCACGCAGGGCACCCCCGCCTTCAGCATCGCCGACTTGGCGCTGACCTTGTCGCCCATCAGCCGGATGGTGTCGGCACGCGGTCCGATGAACACGAAGCCGGAGCGTTCGACCTTTTCGGCGAAGTCGGCGTTTTCGGACAGGAACCCGTAGCCCGGATGGATCGCCTGCGCGTCGGTGACTTCGGCCGCGGCGATGATCGCGGGAATGTTGAGGTAGCTGGCTGCTGATGGCGCCGGACCGATGCAGACCGACTCGTCGGCGAGTCGCACGTATTTGGCGTCGCGATCGGCCTCGGAGTGCACGACCACCGTCCTGATGTCGAGCTCGCGACAGGCGCGCTGGATGCGAAGCGCGATCTCGCCCCGATTGGCGATGAGAACCTTCCCGAACAGCTGGTTCGGGTTCTTGGCGACGATCGGAGACGACGGTGCGCGAAGGGCCAAATCAGAATCCTAGCCGATCACGACCAACGGCTGGCCGAATTCGACCGGCTGGCCGTTCTCCACCAGGATTTCCTTGACCACGCCCGCCCGATCGGACTCGATCTCGTTCATGAGCTTCATCGCCTCGATGATGCAAAGCGGGTCGCCAACCTGCACGGTGGTGCCGATCTCGACAAACGATTTCGATCCTGGCGATGCCGAGCGATAGAAAGTCCCGACCATCGGGCTCTTGACGACGTGCTCGGCAGGCTCGGCCGGCGGCGCCGCGACCTCGGCGGGCGCAGGTGCCGCGACCGCCACGGTCGCCAGAGGCGCGGCGGGCGCCATCTGCGATTGCGGTGCAGCGGGCAGCGCGCGGGTGATGCGCACGCGCTCCTCGCCCTCTTCGATCTCGAGCTCGGCGATGCCCGAGTTCTCCACCAATTCGATCAGGGTTTTCAACTTGCGCAGATCCATGGGTCACCCCGCAACCCGGACCGGTGCGCGAACCGTCCCGAAATCTGCGCTGAATTGCCGGCCCGGCGGGATTGTGTCCCTGACAGCCGACGATGCGGTCGTATGACGGGCCGCCGCCTTGCGTGAATGGGTTGCCATCACGTGCGGAGCCTCCTTGAGTCAACTGATAAGCCGCGAAGTTTGCCGCAGATGAATGCAATTTGTCCAGTGTTGACGCGAGATGGATGGGAAAACCGGACGCCACTCCAGGATTGAAGAGCACGCCGCAAGGCCGCCTGCGACGCGGCGCGACCGGCCATCCGCCCTCCGCCACCGGCCGGCCGGAAATCTTCGTCGGACAATGCGCCGGTCGCGGAGTTGAACGACGTTCGGCGGCCGATCAGAGCAATTGGCCGACAATGGAGCGGAGTTGCGCGTCTTTGAGCGGCCCGAGCTGCGTATGTGCCACTCCGCCCTGGCGGTCGATGACCAAAGTGAACGGAAGCGCCATCAGCTTGTTGCCGAACGCCTTCGAGAGTTCCATCGCGCCATAACCGCCGATCAGTAACGGATAGTTGACGCCGATCTCCTTGGCGAACTGCTGTACTTTGTCCAACTGATCGACGGCAATGCCGACGAATTGCAGACCCTTGCCGCCCAGGTCGGTCTGGGCGCGCACGAATTCGGGCATTTCCTCGCGACAGGGCGCGCACCAGGTCGCCCAGAAGTTGATGACCACGACCTTGCCTTTCCATTGCCCCAGCGCCTGCTCGCGCCCGTCGATGTCGGGCAAGGCGATGGCCAGCAGGGCGGAGGCATCCTTCGCCGCAGGGCCCAAGCCGCGGTTGCCCAGTTCGCGTTGTCCGAAATGGACGCCGACCCCGAGTGCCAGGAGCGCGGCCACGACCAATACCGCCGTTCTTGCGATTTTCCTGTTCATTCGACTCGGCGCGGAAGGTCCGGCTCAATGTGAGCGCTTGCTCTCACCCGGCGCCCCGGATCAAGGGGCATTTCAATTGAACCATGACTTCCTGCGCGGCGCGGCTTCGACCAGGGGCGCGGGACGCTCGCCCGGCCGCGGCATGGGCACCGCCAGCGTTTGGCGCTGGGCCGGGTAACAAACCCCCGCATCGGCGCAGCCCTGGGACTCGGCAGTCAGCGTGACGGTGGATCCCGGACGCGGCGCGTCCAGCGTCAACTCCACCTGGAGCTGCCCGCGATGGGTCTCGACTTTGCCGAAGAAAGGATCCTCCTTGACCTTGCCGACCGGGATGACCGGCGTGGCGAGCGTTCCCGGAGAAACACTGAATTTAAGTTTGTCGCGATACAGATAGTAGCCGTCCGCGATCTCGAAACGCAGCGAAAGCGTCTGCGGGTCGAGCCCCTGCGCGCTCAGCGCGAAGGCCCGCTCAGCCGCGAGCAACTCCGGCGGTGCCGCGGCGGAATCCCGAACAGAAGCGCCGGCCAGGAAAGCCAGGGCCGCGCAAGCCAGCACCCCCGCCGGCTCACGAAACCGTGGGCTCGCCCGCCGTTTCGCGGGCAATCCAGTCGACATAGGGGCGAAGTCCATCACAAACGGGGACAGCGACTATTTCCGGAAGTTCGTAGGGGTGCCGGGCGCGGATCGCCGACTCGACCTCGGTGTAGCGTGCGGCCACGGTCTTGATCACGACCGGGATCTCTTTTGCGGTTTCGATTTCGCCTCGCCAGTGATAGAGTGAATCCACCGGAGCACCGACGCTGACACATGCGGCGAGGCGTGCGCCGACGAGCGCGGCAGCCAGCGCATCGGCGGACGCGCGATCCGGCAACTGGGTCAGCACAAGGATGACCTGACCGGGCAAGGAGCCTCCATGCGTTTCCTGTTTCTGGCGATTGTACTGGCTTTCCCGATCCTGGACCTGCTGGTCACGGTGCGCTTCGCCCGTTGGACCGGCGTTCCGGTCTGGCTGTGGCTCTGCCTGTCGGTCCTCGGGGGATTCCTTCTGCTGCGCAACGAGCGGGTGGCCTTCCGCGACAACATCATCGCCAGCATGCATGGCGGCCAGCCGTTGTTGCGGGGGCTGCTCGACAGCGGGCGCAAGGTTCTGGCGGGCGTCCTGCTGCTGCTGCCCGGGGTGATCAGCGACCTGCTCGCGCTGCTGCTGCTGGCGCTTCCGCTCAACATCGGCCGCGACCTCGGCGCCGCCGGCACGGCTCCGGGGCGTTCCGTCCGCCGGACGACGATCGACGGCGAGTATCACCGTCTCGACTGAGGGTTCGCACAAGGATCTGCAGCGCGAGCCGATCGCGGTGTCGCGCGGTCGTGGCAGCGCTATTTCATCCGATCCATCAGTGTCGGGTTCGCCTTGCCCGCACGCCGATACGCCCAAACCGTCATCAGCATTCCTGCGACGACCATCGGCAGCGACAGCCACTGGCCCATCGTGAAGCCGAACGCGAGCAGGCCCAGGAAGCTGTCCGGCTCGCGCGCGAACTCCGCCGCGAAGCGGCAGACGCCGTAACCCGCGAGGAATAGCCCGGACGCGGCACCCATCGGGCGCCGCCGTTGCGTGTAGAGCCACAGCACGGCGAAGAGCAGCAGACCCTCGAGCGCGAACTGGTAGAGCTGCGACGGGTGCCGGGGTTCACCGCCCGCCGGCGGGAAGACCATACCCCACGGCAGCGTCGTGACACGCCCCCACAACTCGCCGTTGATGAAATTGCCCAGCCGCCCCGCCGCAAGGCCGAGCGGCACCAGCGGAGCAATGAAATCGGTGACTTCGAGCCAGCGCTTGTTCCGGGCGCGGGCGAACAGCCACATCGCGAACAGCACGCCAAGGAATCCGCCATGGAAGCTCATCCCGCCCTGCCACACCGACAGCATTTCGAGCGGATGCTGCAGGTAATGGAGCGGCTTGTAGAACAGGATGTAGCCCAGGCGTCCGCCGACGATGACGCCGAACACGCCGTAGAAGAGCATGTCGTCGACGTCGCGCGGATGCCAGCCGGTGAGGAGATTCTTCCGCGCCCGGTGCTTGCCGAGCAGCATGAAGAGAGCGAAGGCGAGCAGGTACATGAGCCCGTACCAGCGCACGGCCAGCGGGCCGACCTGGAATGCGATCGGGTCGAACTGCGGGTGGACTAGCATCGGATGCGGGTTGCGGCGCCTGCGCTAAAATGGGTGGCCGATTATACGCAGCCGGCGCGTTCCGGACGCCGCCGCGTTGCCCGCATCCGCCCAACGAGGAGTTCCGCATGTCCTACAACCGCCGCTCCAGACTCATCACCCAGGGCGTTGCCCGCTCGCCCAATCGCGCGATGCTGCGCGCGGTCGGCTTCAAGGACGGCGATTTCGACAAGCCCATCGTCGGCGTCGCCAACGGCCACAGCACGATGAATCCCTGCAACGCCGGCATCCAGCCGCTGGTCGACCGGGCAATGCAGGCGCTGAAGGACGCCGGCGCAATGCCGCAGGTGTTCGGCATTCCGACGGTGACCGATGGCATCGGCATGGGGACGGAGGGAATGAAGTACTCGCTGGTGTCGCGTGAAGTCATCGCCGATGCCATCGAGACCTCCGTCAACGGCCAGTGCATGGACGGCGTGCTGGTGGCGGGCGGCTGCGACAAGAACATGCCGGCCGGCGTGATCGCGATGGCGCGGATGAACGTGCCGGGCATCTTCGTCTACGCCGGGACCATCAAGCCCGGCCACTGGAAGGGCCAGGCGCTGACGATCGTCTCGCCGTTCGAGGCTGTGGGTGCGTTCACGGCCGGCAAGATGTCGCAGGAGGATTACGACGGCATCGAGCGCAACGCCTGCCCGACGGTCGGCGCCTGCGGCGGCATGTACACGGCGAACACGATGAGTTCGTCGTTCGAAGCGCTGGGCATCAGCCTCATGGGCAGCTCGCAGATGGCCTCGCCCGACGCCGAGAAAGCCGACTCGTCGGCCGACTCGGCGCGCGTGCTGGTCGAGGCGATCAAGCGCGATCTCAAGCCCCGCGACATCATCACCCGGCAGTCGATCGAGAACGCGATCTCGCTGGTGATGGCGACCGGGGGCTCGACCAACGCGGTGCTGCATTACCTTGCGATCGCATCGGCGGCCGGTGTGGAGTGGACGATCGATGATTTCGAGCGCATCCGCCAGCGCGTTCCGGTACTTTGCGACCTGAAGCCTTCGGGCCGTTTCGTCGCCGTCGATTTTCACCACGCCGGCGGCGTCCCGCAGGTGCTGAAGATGCTGCTCGTCCACGGGTTGTTGCACGGCGACTGCATGACGATCACCGGACGAACCATCGCCGAAGAACTGGCCCACATCCCCGACCAGCCGCGCGCCGACCAGGAAGTCATCCGTCCCTGGTCGAACCCGATGTACGCGCAGGGGCACCTCGCGATCCTCCGCGGCAATCTCGCCACCGAAGGCTGCGTGGCCAAGATCACCGGCCTCAAGAACCCGTCGATCACCGGTCCCGCGCGCGTCTTCAATTCGGAGCCCGAGGTGATGGACGCGATCATGGCCAAGAGGATCAACCACGGCGACGTCGTCGTGATCCGCTACGAAGGCCCCAAAGGCGGTCCCGGCATGCAGGAAATGCTGGCGCCCACTTCGGCGCTCATCGGCCAGGGCCTGGGCGAAACCGTGGGGCTCATCACCGACGGCCGCTTCTCGGGCGGCACCTGGGGCATGGTCGTCGGCCACGTCGCGCCCGAAGCCTATGTCGGCGGCACGATCGCGCTGGTGCACGAAGGCGACTCGATCACGATCGATGCGCACAAGCTGCTGATCCAGCTCAATGTCAGCGACGCCGAACTCGCGCGGCGGCGCGCCGCGTGGAAGCAGCCGCCGCCCCGTTACACGCGCGGACTGCTGGCAAAATACATCCGCCAGGTCTCCACGGCGAGCAAGGGTGCCATCACCGATGGCGACGAGTAACCGGGCAGCGGCGGTCCCATCCTGAACGTCGACCCCCGACGTCGCGAGCGCCGGACGTCCCGCCGCAGACGCACATCCACGAGGAGAACACCATGTTCAAGTTCGCGTGCAGTGTCAGGTTCGTTGCCGCACTCCTGGGTTTCGCTGTCGTTGCCGGGTGTTCCGGCCCCGAACTCAACCGTGAAGGGCCGCCGGCGGAAGCACCCACCTATCGGGTCGGCGATCGCTGGGTCTACAGCGCAAGGGATGGGTTCCGCAATCCCGTCGTCTGGGAGGAGGTCCACGAGGTGACTGCGATGAGCGCCAGCGGGATCACCGTGCGCGTGACCCAGCAGGGACCCGGTGTCAATACCGACCGGACCGAGGACTGGGCCGCGCCCGGCCTCGTGCGCCGGGGCGCGGTATTCGACGCCGAGACGCGCATCTTCACGAAGCCGCTCACGCGCTTCGCCTTTCCGATGCATCCGGGCCAGTCGTGGCGCGAGTGGGTCGACAACTTCAACGAGACGACCGGGCGAACCGGGACGTTCAGCCGCTGGGTCAGCGTCAACGGCTGGGGCAAGGTTACGACGCCGGCGGGCATCTTCGACGCGCTGCACCTGCGGGTGAGCATGCGCCTGGACGATGACGAGTTCTGGCGCGATGCCACCCAGGCCTCACACGTGCTGTGGTACGCGCCGGCCGTGCGGGCCACCGTGCGGGAGGAGAAGGAAGCCCAGTACTTCCAGAGGGGCGACGGACCCAGACCCATGGCGATTCGAAGCCAGAGCGCCGTCATGGAGCTCGTATCGTTCACGCCCGGCAAAAACTGATTTCCAGCAAGCGGCCGACAAAGGCGCGCGCGTTCCCTTCTTCCCGCCACTGTTCCGGAGAACCCACAATGCCCTTTCGCGCCCCCCTGTCGGTTGCGCTCGCGGTCCTCGGCCTTGCCTTCGCATTCTCGACCCACGCGCAAACCCCTGCCGCCCCGGCCAACCCCGCTGCCGCGACCGCGCCTGTCGCCGCTCCGGCGCCCGTGCCCGCCGCGTCGCCCGTTGCGCCCGCCGCCGGCATGGAAGGTCTCGCCGCCTATTACTCCAATCGTCTCGACGGGCGCAAGACGGCGAGCGGTCAGGTGTTCGATCAGACGAAACTCACCGCAGCACACCCGACCCTCCCGTTCGGAACCCTGGTCAAGGTGACCAACACGAAGAACAACCGCAGCGTCGTCGTGCGCATCAACGATCGCGGTCCGACGCACGCAGGACGCGTCATCGACCTGTCGCGCGCCGCCGCCTCCAAACTGGGCATGCTCCGCTCGGGACTTGCGCCGGTGAAGCTCGAGGTCGTCAAGGAAGCGCCGGCCCGGCAGGCGAAGAAGTAGACGCCGCGCCGGGCAAATGAAGCCGCCTCCAGATGGCTTCCGTCAGCGTTGCCTGGTTCATCGAATAGAAATGCAGCCCCGGCGCGCCGCGCGCCAGCAGGCCGGCGCACAGCTCGGTGACGACATCGAGGCCGAACGCGCGGATCGATTCGCGGTCGTCGCCAAAACCCTTCAGGCGTTCCTCGATCCAGCGCGGCATGTCGATCCGCGATTTTTCGCAGAACCCCCTGAGCTGCGAGTAATTGGTGATCGGCATGATGCCCGGGACGATGGGCACGTCGCAGCCGAGCGCCGCCACATCGGCGACAAAGCGGTGATACGCGTCGGCGTTGTAGAAGAACTGCGTGATCGCGGAGTTCGCGCCGGCCGCCACTTTGCGCACGAACGCAGCCAGGTCCTCCTTCGCGGAGCGCGCCTGCGGGTGAAACTCCGGATAGGCGGCGACTTCGATATGGAACCAGTCGCCCGTTTCCGCCCGGATGAACTCGACGAGCTCGTTCGCGTAGCGAAACTCTCCCGAGCTGCCGCCCGCACCCGACGGAAGATCGCCGCGCAGGGCGACCAGGCGCCGGATGCCCGCGTCGCGGTACGTCGCCAGAAGCTCGGTGAGGCTGTCCCGCGACGATCCCATGCACGAGATGTGCGGTGCGACGGTGTGCCCTTCGGCGTGAATCTCCTTGACCGTGGCGAGGGTGCCTTCCCGCGTCGAGCCCCCGGCGCCGAAGGTCACCGAAAAGAACGCCGGCGCCAGCGGCGCGAGCTGCACCCGGACTGCGCGCAGCCGGGCCGCCCCTTCGTCGGTCTTGGGCGGGAAGAACTCGACACTGAACGTGCGCTGTGGTGGTGTTTTCATCGCGTCTCCGGTCAGCGTGCCGAGAAGACCGGGCATCAGTAGCGGTAGGCTTCGGGCTTGTACGGACCCTCCGGCTGGACGCCGATGTAGCGTGCCTGCTTGTCGGAGAGCGACGTCAGCATCGCGCCCAGCTTGGTGAGCTGCAGCCGCGCGACTTTCTCGTCGAGATGCTTGGGCAGCACGTAGACGCCTACGGGATAGCGCTTGCCGCCCGTCTGCGCGTCGCCGAAGAGCTCGATCTGCGCCATCACCTGGTTGGCGAACGACGAGCTCATCACGTACGACGGGTGACCGGTGCCGCATCCCAGGTTCACCAGCCGCCCTTCGGCCAGCAGGATGATCCGCTTGCCGTCGGGGAAGATCACGTGATCGACCTGCGGCTTGACGTTCTCCCACTTGCACGCCTTGAGCGCGGCGACCTCGATCTCGTTGTCGAAGTGCCCGATGTTGCACACGATGGCGTTGTTCTTCATCCGCTGCATGTGCTCGAAGGTGATGATGTCGATGTTGCCGGTCGCCGTGACGAAGATGTCGGCCTTGTCGGCGGCATAGTCCATCGTCACCACGCGATAGCCTTCCATCGCCGCCTGCAGCGCGCAGATCGGGTCGATCTCGGTGATCCAGACCTGCGCCGACAGCGCGCGCAGCGCCTGCGCCGAGCCTTTGCCGACGTCGCCGTAGCCGGCCACCAGCGCCACCTTGCCGGCAATCATCACGTCGGTTGCGCGCTTGATGCCGTCGACCAGCGATTCGCGGCAGCCGTACAGGTTGTCGAACTTCGACTTGGTCACCGAGTCGTTGACGTTGATCGCGGGGAACGCCAGCCGGCCTTCCTTGTGCATCTGGTAGAGGCGCTTCACCCCGGTGGTCGTCTCCTCGGTGACGCCCTTGACCGCCGCCTTCGCCCGCGAGTAGAACGTCGGGTCCTTGGCCAACCGTGTTTTGATCGACTTGAACAGCGCAGTCTCCTCCTCGTTCGCCGGGTGCGCGATGCAGCCGGGATCTTTCTCCGCCTGCGAACCCAGGTGCACGAGGACGGTGGCGTCGCCGCCGTCGTCGAGGATCATGTTCGGCCCGATGCTGACACCCTGGCCGTCGTGCCACTCGAAGATCCGGTGCGTGTAGTCCCAGTATTCGTCCAGCGTCTCGCCCTTGTAGGCGAACACCGGCGTGCCGCGCACGGCAATCGCGGCGGCTGCGTGGTCCTGCGTCGAATAGATGTTGCACGACGCCCAGCGGACCTCGGCGCCCAGCGCCTGCAGCGTCTCGATCAGCACCGCGGTCTGGATCGTCATGTGCAGCGAGCCGGCAATGCGCGCGCCGCGCAGCGGCTGCCCGGGCGAGAACTCGTCGCGGATCGCCATCAGACCCGGCATTTCGGTCTCTGCGATCAGGATTTCCTTGCGTCCCCAGTCGGCGAGCGAGAAATCGGCGACCTTGCAGTCGGCAAGCTTGGTGGTATCGGTCACAGCATTCATCGGTCACTCCATCGTTGGTGACCGCGCAGGACGGGGAGGAACGGCAGGAATGCCCTCGTCACCCCGTGCGCGGAGCACGGTTCAACGAGCGCAGTTGCGGATAGCGGCACCCCGAGCCTGGCAATCGCGGCTCGACCGCAACTGTTGCAACGCTCCTCGGGGGGATGCGATTCTACCTCATCCCCGGCGGCGTCCGTCCAGCGGCGGTGGGCCGCACAGGGATGCCGGCGTATATTCGTGCCGTTCGAACGCTGTCGCCCGCCGCCTGCCCCGCCTTGAACGCCATGAACGCTTCGCCCCCGCACTCCGACGCCTGGCTCGTCGCCGACGTCGGCGGCACCAACATCCGCTTTGGCCTGGCCGTCTCCGGGCGGCCGGGAGTCCTAGCCCCCGAAAGCATCCGTGCGCTGACTGTGGACGCCTTCGACACTCCCTCCGCGGCGACCCGGCACTACCTCGACGCAATCGGGTCCCGACCTTCCGGCGCCATATACGCGGTCGCAGGACCCACCGACGGCGAATCGGCGCAGCTCACCAACCATCGCTGGGCATTCTCGGCGGCCGAGCTTCGTCGCACGCTGGGCATGAAGCCGGTGACGCTGATCAACGATTTCGCCGCGATCGCCCACGCGCTGCCGGCCCTTGGCGGCGCCGACCTGTCCCCGCTGGGACCCGGAATGGCGCCAGGCAGGGCGACGGGGCAGCGCACGTTTGCCGTGGTGGGACCCGGCACCGGGCTCGGCGTGGCGGCGCTGGTGCTACGCGACGGTGTGCCGCTGGTGCTGGAAACCGAAGGCGGCCACAGCAGTTTCGCCCCGGAGACGCCGGAGGAACTCGAGATCCTCGGCCGGGTCGCGCACCGCTACGGCCGCGTTTCCTGGGAGCGCGTGCTGTGCGGCAGCGGTCTTGCCAACATTCACCGCGCCCTCTGCGAAATCGCCGGCGACTCGCCCGCGCAATCCGTCGCGCCCGAGACCATCACCGCACGCGCGCATGCGCGGTCGGACCCCCGTTGCGTGCGGGCGGTGGAGGTCTTCTGCGGTCTTCTGGGCGCCTTTGCCGGCGACGTCGTGCTGGGCTTGGGAGCCTGGGACGGCGTCTACCTGGCCGGCGGCATACCGGTCCCGCTCGCGCCGTGGCTTGAACAGGGGGAGTTCCGTCGCCGGTTCGAGAACAAGGGGCGCTTCACGGCGACGATGGCGCAGGTTCCGGCAGCGTTGATCCTGCATCCCTATCCCGGCCTGCTGGGCGCCGCCTGCCGTGCGATGGCCGTCGCCGGAGAATCAGGGTAGCCGTTACGCGGGTGCGTCATGCGAAAGGGCCGCATCGAGCGGCCCTTTCCGGGAGTGTCCGGGCTTGGCGCCGGACAGGGAAGGCGTCAAGCCTTCTTGATTTTCTCGAGCATCTTGAAAATGCCCTTCGGCGCGCCTACGAAAAGACGCTTGTAGGCCTTGCTGAGGCAGCGGCGCTCGAGAGTGTTGCGACGGGTGCGGGAACGTTCGGCCATGGTTTTCTCCTTCGCGGCGTATGGGAAATTCCGGCGCGGGATGCCCGCCGGCGTTGAATGTCAAGGGAGACGGATTCTAGCAGACCCGGCGCCGTCCCGGGCTAAGGCGCCTCCGCATGACCCGCGAAAATGCTATCCCTAGCGCTGGCCCATCCTGATGTTCCCGAACACGGCGGCGGCGTTGCGGGGCGCGCCGCGGACGTACTGCGGCGGGGCAACGACGGTGCCGCCAAGCTCGGCCGCCGCGTGCCAGGGCCAGCGCGGATTCCACAACAGTGCCCGGCCCAGCGCGACGAGGTCGGCGTCGCCGTTGGCCACGATCGCATCGGCCTGCTGCGGCTCGGTGATCATGCCCACCGTGATCGTCGTCATCCCGGTCGCCTCGCGGATCGAGCGCGCGAAGGGCACCTGGAAGCCCGGTCCGGGAACGATGTGCTGCGCGGGGGTCAAGCCTCCCGTCGACACGTCGATCCAGTCGCAGCCGGCGGCCTTGAGCCGGTGGGCGAGGACGATGGTTTCATCGAGCGACCAGCCGCCTTCGGCCCAATCGGTTGCGGACACCCGCACGCCCAGCGGCCGCGATGCGGGCCACGCCTCGCGCACCGCGGCGAACACCTCCAGCGGATAACGGAGCCGGTGGTCGAGGCGCCCGCCATACGCGTCGTCGCGGTGGTTGGCGAGCGGCGACAGGAACTGGTGCAGCAAATAGCCGTGGGCCATGTGAATCTCGGCCGCATCGAGTTCCATGCCGGCCGCGCGTCGCGCCGCCGCGACGAAATCGTCGCGAATGCGCGCCATCGCCGCGAGATCGAGTGCAACCGGCGGCGCCTCGCCGGCCGCGTAGGACAGCGCCGACGGCGCCACGGTATCCCAACCGCCGGCGCCTGGCGCCAGCAGCCTGCCGCCGTCCCAGGGCCGCTGCGACGACGCCTTGCGACCGGCGTGCGCGAACTGGATGCCGACCGGCACCCCGGGCATCTGCGCGCGAGCCCGCCGCAGCGTCGCGGCAAAGGTTTCGGCGCGGGCGTCGTCCCAGATGCCGACGCAGTGCGGCGTGATGCGACCCTCGGGGCTCACCGCCGTCGCTTCGGTCAGCAGCAGGCCGACCCCGGACTCGAGCAACTGTGTCCAGTGCGCGAGATGCCAGTCGGTGGCGAAGCCGTCGATCGCCGAGTACTGGCACATCGGCGAAACGACAATGCGATTGGGCAGGACAAGTTCGCGCAGCGCGATCGGATCGAAGAGGTTCATGATCTGTTTGCCTACAGACCGGCCGCAGCTTTGAGACCTTCCGCCCTGTCGGTCGCTTCCCAGGTGAACTCGGGTTCGTCGCGGCCGAAGTGACCGTACGCAGCGGTCTTGAGATAGATCGGGCGCAACAGGTTCAGCATCTGGACGATGCCCTTCGGCCGGAGGTCGAAATGCGCGTTGACCAGCGCCGCGATCCTGTCGTCGCTGATCCTGCCGGTGCCTTCCGTGTAGACCGTCACGTTGATCGGATGGGCAACCCCGATGGCGTAGGAAAGCTGCACCTGGCATTGGCGCGCGATGCCGGCGGCGACGATGTTCTTGGCCACGTAACGCGCTGCGTAGGTGGCGGAACGATCGACCTTCGACGGATCCTTGCCCGAAAACGCGCCGCCGCCGTGCGGTGCCGCGCCGCCGTAGGTGTCGACGATGATCTTGCGCCCGGTGAGGCCCGAGTCGCCGTGCGGACCGCCGATCTCGAACCGCCCGGTCGGATTGACGAGGTATCGGGTGCCCTTGAGCATCTCCGGCGGCAGCACCGGCTTGATGATCTCGTCGATCACCGCCTCGGCCAGCGCCGCCTGGCGCTCGTTCATGCTGGGATGGTGCTGCGTCGACAGCACGACGGTGTCGATGGCGACCGGCTTGCCGCCTTCGTAGCGGACGGTGACCTGCGATTTGGCGTCGGGTCGCAGCCACGGCAAACGGCCGTCCTTGCGCACCTCGCTCTGCCGCTGGACGAGGCGATGCGCGTAATAGATCGGCAGCGGCATCAGCGTCGGCGTCTCGTCGCAGGCGTAGCCGAACATCATGCCCTGGTCGCCGGCACCCTGGTTCAGGTACTCGTCCGATGCGTGATCGACGCCGCGCGCGATGTCGGGCGACTGGCGGCCATAGCACACCATGACCGCGCAGCCGTCGGCATCGAAGCGCAGTTCCGGATCGTTGTAGCCGATCCGGCGAATCGTGTCGCGTGCGATCTGGGCGTAGTCGTGCATGTGGCTGGTGGTGATCTCGCCGGTCATGACGACCAGGCCCGTCGACACCAGCGTTTCGGCAGCCACCCGCGCCGTCGGCTCCGCGGTTAGAATCGCATCCAGCACCGCATCCGAGATCTGGTCGGCCACCTTGTCCGGATGGCCTTCCGAGACCGACTCCGACGTGAAAAGAAAATCGCTCATTGCCATGACTCCCCAAACGCGGGCGGCCTTGGGCGCGCGCCGCAAAAGCTTCGATTCTAGCAGGTCCGACTCTCGCGCCGCCGCGCGTCCCCGGGCCTGTCCGGCATAGGTCTCCGCCTGCCGTGGCCATCGAATCCGCCTCCCGGGAAGCCGTGGCCCGCGCCGTCGAATTGCTGCGTCGCGGCGACCTCGTAGCGTTTCCCACCGAGACCGTCTACGGACTGGGCGCGGACGCGTCGAACGCGGATGCGGTGGCCCGGATCTTCACCGCCAAGGGGCGCCCCGCCGACCATCCGGTGATCGTTCATCTCGCCCGGGCGGAAGCGCTCGATACCTGGGCGCGCGACGTCCCGGCCGAGGCGCGCGCGCTGGCCGCCGCATTCTGGCCGGGGCCGCTGACGCTGGTGCTGCCCCGTGCGACGGGCGTGGGCGATTTCGTCACCGGCGGCCAGGACACCGTCGGCCTGCGCGTACCCGCGCATCCGGTCGCATGCGCGCTGCTGCAGGCCTTTGCCGACGGCAGCGACGCCGGCATCGCCGCACCCTCGGCCAACCGCTTCGGCCGCATCTCCCCGACCACCGCCGCGCACGTCGCCGCCGACCTCAAGGACGCGGTGGCGCTGATCCTCGACGGCGGCGCCTGCCCGGTGGGCATCGAGTCGACGATCGTCGCTTTCGACGCGACAGGCCCGATGCTGCTGCGCCCCGGCGGCATCGGCATCGACGCCCTCGCGCGGGTGCTCGGCCGCCCGCCACGCGGTGCCGATGCTTCCGCGCCCCGGGCGTCCGGAACGCTCGCCTCGCATTACGCCCCGCACACCCGGTCGCAGCTGCTGCCGGCGCGGGCACTCGTCGCCGAACTCGAGCGGCGCGTCGACCGCGACGAAAATCCTGCGGTGCTCGCGCACACGGTCGCGAAGCCGGGCGACTTCGAAGGCCCCTGGATCGCGGCGCCCGCCGAGCCCGCCCGCTACGCGCACGATCTCTATGCCAGCCTGCGCACGCTCGACGAAGCAGGCGCCGACGAGATCCTGATCGAAGCCCCGCCGGCCGACGACGCGTGGCTGGCGGTGCGCGACCGGTTGCAGCGCGCCACCCAGGGCCAGGACGACGATCGCGACTGAGCTTCCGCAACTTCCCCGTTCCGTTCCCAGGTCTCTCATGACGCTCCCCAACCCGGTCATCGTGCTGGCGCCCGATTCGTTCAAGGGCTCGCTGGACGCCCCCGCCGTCTGCGCGGCAATCGCCACCGGCTTGCGCCGGGTGTGGCCCGAAGCGAATATTCGCTCGCGCCCGATGGCCGACGGCGGCGAAGGCACGCTCGAAGCCGTGCTTGCCGCGTGCGGCGCCATGTCTGCGCGTGCGTGCACCGAAGTGCGTGGCGCCGCAGGGGACGCGGTCAGCGCAGACTACGGCGTGCTGGACGACGACGGGCGCCGCACCGCGGTGATCGAGGTCGCGCAGATCGTCGGCATCACCGATGACCGGGCGATGGCCGCGCCGGTCGCCCGACGCGATACGCGCGGCGTGGGCGAACTGATTCGCCGCCTCCTCGACGCCGACATCCGCCGGTTCATGATCGGACTGGGGGGCAGCAGCACCAACGACGGCGGTGCGGGCCTGCTGTGCGCGCTGGGGTTCACGCTGCGCGATGCCCGCGGCGCCGTCGTCGAACCGACGCCGGACGGGCTCGCCAAGCTCGCTGCGGTGGCGGCAGCCGGACTCGATCCCCGGCTCGCCGAGTGCTCGATCACCATCATGTCGGACGTCAACAACCCGTTCTGCGGCGAGCGCGGTGCCACCGCCATCTTCGGTCCGCAGAAGGGCGTGCTTGCCGCGCAGGTGGCCTCGATCGACGCGACGCTCGCCCGTTTTGGCGCGCTGGCCGAAGGCGCCGTGGGTCGCAAGGCCGCGGTGAATCCGGGCGCCGGCGCAGCGGGTGGGCTGGGATTCGCGCTGCAACTCCTCGGCGGCGAGTTCCGGTCGGGCGCCGCGGTAGTCGCCGATCTCATCGGACTCGACGCGGCGCTCGAAGGTGCCGATTGGGCTTTCACCGGCGAAGGGCGCACCGACACTCAGACGCTGCTCGCGAAGGCGCCGTACGTCGTGGCGCAGCGCGCCGCGCGCGCAGGCGTGCCGATCACGCTGCTCTCGGGCGCCGTGGATGCAGCGGCGCTGCCGACGCTGGGCGAGCATTTCGCGGGCGCCTTCGCACTGCCCGGCGGTCCGGCGAGCCTCGCCGACTGCATCGCCCGCGCACCGGCATTGCTTGCCGATCGCGCCGAGCAGATCGCGCGGGTTTACGCCTGCGCGCTTGGCCGGCGCTGACCGAAGACGTTATCGCGTGCCCCAGGTGCTCCAGGCCTTCCACAGCATGTAGGCGGCCAGCGCGTAGAGCAGCAGCGCGAACGCGCGTTTCAGCTTCCTGACCGGCCACTTGTGCGCCGTGCGCGCGCCCACCGGCGCCACCAGCATGCTCGCGGCGACGATCGCGAACAGCGCCGGAAGGTAGATATAGCCCAGCGTCAGCGGCGGCATGGCCTGGAGGCGCAAGCCCGCGATCACGAACCCAATCGTCCCCGCAATCGCGATCGGCAGCCCGAGCGCCGCGGACGTGGCGACCGCGTTGTGGATCCTGACATTGCACCAGCTCATGAACGGCACCGAGATAAAACCGCCGCCGGCCCCCACCAGGCTGGAGATGAGGCCGATCCCGCCGCCGACGCCGAAGAGTCCCGCCTTGCCGGGGAGATCGCGCGAGGGCTTCGGCTTCTTGTCGAGCAGCATCTGGGTGGCCGAGAACGCGACGAAAATGCCGAAGAAGAGCGCCAGCGCCGATGTCGACATGCTGCCGGCGATCTGCGGCCCGACAAGCGAGCCGACGACGATCCCGGGTGCGAGACCGGCCACCACCGGCCACAGCACCGCGCCGTGCCGGTGATGCTCGCGTGCCGACGAGAGGGAAGTGAAGATGATGGTCGCCGTCGAGGTCGCGATCGCCATGTGGACGACGTGGTCCAGCGGGAAGGCTTCGCGCGTGAAGATGATGGTGAGGATCGGCACCATCGTCATGCCGCCGCCGATGCCCAGCAATCCGGCGAGGAATCCGACGACGCAGCCCAGCACCACGAACACGACCAGCAAACCGACATCCACACCCATCATGATTTCTTTCCTGCGAGATCGACGATCGCCGACCACTCGGCGGGCTGGATCGGCGTGATCGACAAGCGGTTGCCCCGCTGCAGCAGCGTCATGCCCGCGAGCGCCGGCAGCGAGCGCAGCAGCGCCAGCGGAATGAGGCGGGTCTTCTCGACCAGCTTCACCTCGACATTGAACCAGCGCGGCGCATCGGGCGCAGCCTTCGGATCGTAATACTTGCTGCGGGGATCGAATTGCGTGCGATCGGGAGTCGCGGCAGCCGACACTTCGACGATGCCGGCAATGCCCGGCACGGGACAACTCGAATGGTAGAAAAAAGCGCGATCGCCGACTTTCATGTCGTCACGCATGAAATTGCGGGCCTGATAGTTGCGGACGCCGAACCAGCGGACGGACTGTCGTCGCGCCGCGGCAAGATCGTCGATCGAGAACTCGTCAGGCTCGGATTTGAGCAGCCAGTGGCGCATTGAGATGTGTGGTTGATGCGGCGGAAAACAACACGGCGCCGTTGCCGGCGCCGCAACCTTGCCGCCGCACGCAACTGCAACTACCTGTCGCGCGCGGACTGGTGGCGACCGCGCGGGCAAATCGGAGCCGCCTTGCCGGAACATCCGCCCTGCCGCGCGGTCCCGAATGGGTGTCCCCCGCCTGTGCCGTGCCGCCCATCATCTTGAACCGCGGGTTCAAGAGGGTCGCCCGCCGGAGCCATCAGGCACTTCCGCAAGGGAAGCGCACACCGGCCCGCAATTGGCTGGGCAACCTCGCTTCTCAGCATTGGTCCAAAGAGTATTTGAACGACTCGAACACCGCAGGGAACGTTGAAGCCGTGCGCCATCCCGGATGGTCGCGCGGTACCGGTCAGGACTTACTGTCCGCTCCCGCGAGAACATCGTCGATGGCGACGTGCATGGCAATGATTCTACGCCGTGCCTGCGCCCCGTCAAATGGAATGTCCGGTGCATCGGCGCGCGCTGCCGCCGCCGTGACCGCCTCCACCGCCAACGCGTGTTCGCGCTTGGCACGCTGCATCTCGTGCGCGATGTTGAGCGCCGCCATGACGGCGATGCGCTCGGCGCCGACGACCTTGCCCGTCTCGCGAATTTCGCGCATCCGGCGGTCGAGGAATGCCACGGCCTCCACCAGCTCGGCGCGCTCGGACTCCTTGCACGCGAACTTGTAGTCGCGCCCCAGCAGCGACGCATCGAGCGTCACCTGGCGTGCGCTGTCGGCTGCGGATCGCGCCGTCATTCCGCGGCCTCCGGCAGCTGCGCCAACAGCGCATCGAGTCGCCGCGCGGCTTCGGCAGCGCGCTCGACCGAGCGTTTGTTGCGTGCGTTGGCCGCGGCCAGCTCGTGCCGCAACGATTCGTTGGCGGCACGCAGCGCGCGTGTGTGCGCAATCAGCGATGCCTGCCTCTGTTCGAGTGCGGAAAGATCCTGCTCGAGCGCCGTTCCCGCGGGCGGCGCCGGTTTGCCTGCAGTGCTCATCGGGACACTCTAGCCGTTCGCCGCAACGGGCGTCAACCGCCGGCGACGGAATCGGTGGCGAGCGCCTGGTAGCGCACCTCGACAACATCGATCTCCTCGACGCCGCCCGGCGTCTGCAACAGCACGCTGTCGCCCGCGCGCGCCTTCAACAGCGCCCGCGCCATCGGCGAAATCCAGCTGATGTAACCCCGCGCCGGATCGATCTCGTCGACCCCGACGATGGCAACGTCGCGCTCGTCGCCGCGCGCATTGGAGACCGTCACCGTGGCGCCGAAGAAGACCTGCTCGCCTTCCACGCTTTCGCGCCGCGCGAGCGGGTCGACAACCTCGGCCACGTCGAGCCGCTTGATCAGGAATCGAATCCGGCGGTCGATCTCGCGCAGCCGCTTCTTGCCGTAGATATAGTCGCCGTTCTCCGACCGGTCCCCGTTCGAAGCCGCCCATGCGACGACCGCGACCAACTCGGGCCGGTCCTTCTTGACCAGGCGATCGAGCTCCCCGGAAAGCCGCGCAAACCCGCCCGGCGTCATGTAATTGCGCGTGCCGGGCGGCAACGGAGCCATCGCCTCGATGTCGTCGGCGTCCGGGGCGTCTTCGGATTCGCGCGTGAATGCCTTGTTCATGGCCTTCTATAATGCGCCTTCAACGCCGCCGGCCAAAGCGGCCCGTCGACGCGCGGAATTTCCCCCTCTGATGTCGCCACCCTCCACTTCCACCGCTGCCGGTCGCCGGCGTGCCGGTCTCGTGATCGCGACGCTTGGCGCCGCCGCGCTGGCCGCGTTCGCCGTCGCGCTGCTCGTCGGCAGCGTCCCGGTCGACAGCGCCACCGCATGGGGCGCGCTCTTCGGCGCCGGCACCGGACCCGAAGCCGCGATCGTGCGCGAGTTGCGGCTGCCGCGCGCCGTGGCGGCATTCGCAACCGGCGGATTGCTGGCGCTCGCCGGCACACTGATGCAGGTCCTGCTGCGCAATCCGCTGGCCGATCCCTATGTGCTGGGAATTTCCGGCGGCGCCGCCGTCGCCGCGCTCGCCACGCTGATGGCCGGGCTTGCCGCGTGGGTCGCGCCAGCTGCGTTCATCGGCGCGTCGGGATCGACGCTGCTGGTGTTCGGGCTCGCACGCGCCGGCGCCGGTCGCGCCACCTGGGCCGCCGTCCGGTTGCTGCTCACCGGGGTCGTGGTCGCCGCGGGCTGGGGGGCGCTGATCGCGCTGCTGCTGACGCTTTCGCCGGACGCGCAGGTGAAGGGGATGCTGTTCTGGCTGCTCGGCGACCTGTCCGCGGCGACGCTGGGCGTGCCCGCCCTGGCGGTGCTGTCGCTTTCGCTCATGATGGCAATGGCCATCGCTCGCGATCTCAACCTCATCGCGCGCGGCGACGATACCGCGCAGGCGCTGGGCATCGCGGTGGGGCGCGTCACGCTGATTGCCCACGGTGTGGCGGCGCTGACCACTGCCGTGGCCGTTGCGACGGCGGGCACCGTCGGCTTTGTCGGACTGCTGGCGCCGCACGCGCTGCGTCTGCTGATCGGCAACGACCAGCGGCTGCTGCTGCCCGCCGCGGCGCTCGCCGGAGGAACCTTGCTGCTGCTCGCCGACACGCTGGCGCGCACCGCGGTCGCCCCGCTGCAACTGCCGGTCGGGGTGCTGACCGCGCTGATCGGCGTTCCGGCGTTCCTCGTTCTCCTGTCGCGCGGCGGCGCGCGATGACCGCGGCGGCCCCCGCGCTTTCGTGCCGCGCGCTGCGACTCGACGTCGGCGATCGCGTGCTCTGCGCCGACCTCGATTTCGATGCGCAGCGCGGCGAGTGCTGGGCGATCGTCGGTCCCAACGGCGCCGGCAAGACCACGCTGCTGCGCACGCTCGCCGGGCTGCGAGCGCCCGAAGGCGGAGCGATTCGATGGGATGGTCGCGCGCTGTCGGCGCTCGCCCCGCGCGAGCGGGCCCGATTCCGCGCCTGGCTGGCCGAGACCAGCACCGATTTCTTCGCCGCGACTGCGCTCGAGACCACCCTCGTCGGTCGCCATCCGCACCTTCGCCGCTGGCAGTGGGAATCCGCCGCCGACATCGACAGCGCGCGCGCGGCACTGGCCCGATTCGGCGTCGCCGCGTGTGCGGAACGCGACGTGACCACGCTGTCCAGCGGCGAGCGCCGCCGGGTCGCGCTGGCGGCGATGCTCGCCCAGGACGCACGCCTGCTGCTGCTCGACGAACCGTCGGCCCATCTGGACCTCGGCCAGCAGATCGCGGCCTTCGACGTCCTCGCCCACGACGCCGCCGAACATGGCCGGACAACGGTGATGGTCGTCCACGATCTCCACCTCGCACTGCGCTACGCCGACCACGCGATCGCGATCGGCGGCGGAGTGGCGCGAGCGGGAACCGTCGCTGAGATCCTGACCGCCGGGTCGATGAGCAAGCTGTTCGCGCGTGAAATGCGGCTGATCGGCGAAGGCTGCGCCCGCGCGTTTGTCCCCGTCTGACGCGACTCGAGCGTTTCTACCGGCGAACCTGCGCCGTCGTCGCTGCCGTCGTCTTGTCGCGCGCGGCGTCGATCGCGATGCACAGCGCCTCGACCCCGTCGACGAAGCGCGGCCCGGCACGATGCAGCAGGTCGGCGTCGACGGTGTGGAGTTGTCCCTGCACGACCGCCGGCAGCGACTTCCAGCGCCGCCAATCGTCGAGCCATGCGGGCCGCTTGCCGCCGTCGGTGCCGGCGACGATGACCTGCGGCCGCGCGGCAAGCACGGCCTCGACACTGACCTGCGGGGCCGGCAGCGCCTCGGCCGCGAACGCGTTGGCGCCGCCGCAGAGCGTGATCGCCTGCGAGATGAGATGCCGCCCGCCGACCGTGAACAGAGGAGAATTCCAGATCTGGTAGAACACGTCGACGCGCGGTGCCGCTTTGTAGCGCGCACGCAACGCCTCGAAGCGCGCGTCGCTGGCCGTCGCCAGTGTCCGCGCGCGCGCTTCCTCGCCGACGATCAGGCCCAGGCGGATCGTCTGCGATGGCAGATCGGAAATCGCCTTTGCATCCAGAACGAACACCGGCACGCCGGCGGCACGCAGCCGCGCCAACTGTGCAGGCGCCGTATAGGGCCAGGTGACGATCAGGTCCGGCGCCAGCGCGACGATGCGCTCGAGGTCGAGCGCGCGCGCGTCGCCCACCACCGGCAGCGTGCGCGCCTCGCGCGGCCAATCGGACGCGGTGCTGACCGCGACGATCCGCCCGCCCGCGCCCAGCGCGTGCAGCAGCTCGGTCGCGTGCGGCGCCAGGCTCACGATACGGCGCGGCACCGCCGGCACGGTGACGGGTGCGCCCGCGTCGTCGACGACGCTGGTGCCGGCCTGCGCGTGGGCAGCAGCCCAGGCGCCCAGCGCGGCCAGCAGCAGATGGCGCAGGCGGCAGTTCACGGCTGCCAGCGCAATCCGGCGAAGAGCGTCGCCCCGCCGGTCGCGTAATCCGCCGCCAGCTGGTAGTCGCGATCGAACACGTTGTCTCCGCGCGCCCAGGCGGTGAGATTGCGCGACAGCACCCATTCGGCTGTGAGATTGACGATGCCGTACCCGGGCAGCCGGGTCCGGTTTGCCGGGTCGTCGTAGCGATACGACGCCGCGACGACTTCGGCGCCGATATGCACCGGTCCCCACTGCCGGCCGATCGCCACCGCGCCATGCCGGCGCGCGCGCCGTGGCAGGAGATTGCCGGAGGCGTCGTCCTGTGGGCGCTGGAGGTCGAGCGAGACGGCAAGCGTGGTGTCGCCGTGCCGGCCGTCGAGACCCAGCGTCATGCCGGAGAGCGTCGCGCGGTCGACGTTGCGCGGTGCGCAGGCGAAGTAGGCATCGCACTGGAACACGATCAGCTGCTGTACGCGATTGCGGTAGCCGATGGCCCGTGCCTCGAAGGCCGCCTCCCCGACCTTTCCAGTCCAGTAGACGCCGCCCTCGACATTGCGCGATTCCTCGGGCTGCAGCGTCGGGTTGCTGAAGCCCGGGTAATAGAGATCGTTGAACGAAGGCGCCTTGAACGCAGTGCCGTAGCTCGCCGTCAGTCGCCACGCGGGCGCAACCCGATAGCCGTAGGCGATGGCGCCGGTGGTCTGGCCGCCATACTGCGAGGAATCGTCCTGCCGGGCATTCACCTGCAGCGCGTGCGCGTCCTGCCGCAGCTGGTACACGGCGAAGAGCGAGTCTGTGTCGCGCGCAGTGACCGCGAACGCGGCGTCGGTCGCGATGCGTTCCTCGCGTCGTTCAAATCCTGCCGTGAGCTGGCCTGCCGGCAAAGCGAACTCGTGCTGCCACGCGAATTGCCGCTGGCGGGTGTCGAACGGGAAGTCGCCGAACCCCGTCTTCGACAGGCTGTCGTCACTGCTTTCGCCGGCGGAAAGGCGCGAGACCCAGAACGGCGTCAGGCGGTCGCGGCTGGTGACCTGCCACGACTCGACGACGGTAACGGTCCGGTCGTCGTATCCGGGCCCGCCGTCGAACTGCGCGTTGAGCCTGTTGCGCAGGAACCGGGCGCCCAGCTCGTGGCCGTCGGACCAGGGCAGCGCCGCAGTTGCGGCGACGCTCGCGCTCCGAAAGCCGTCGCGATCGGGGTTGTAGAGGGACGCGGCGGGATTGACGACCGCGTTGAAACCCTCGCTGCGCTTTTCTCCGACGGTCAGCGAAAGCCACACCGGCCCCGCGCTGCCGGAGAACCCGCCGTTCACGCTCCATGTGTCGTAGCTGCCATAGCCTGCGCTTGCCTGGGCGTGCGGCTCACGGCTTCCCTGCCGCGTGAACAACTGCACGACGCCGCCGATGGCATCGGAGCCGTACAGGCTCGACGCCGGGCCGCGCAGGATCTCGATCCGCTCGATGGCCTCCAGCGGGATCGCTTCCAGCGTCGTCGACCCCGTCGACGACGACCCGACGCGCATGCCGTCGATCAGCACCAGCGTCTGTCCGCGATTGGCGCCGCGAAGAAAAATCCCCGACACCCCGCCCGGACCGCCGTTCTGCACGATTTCGGCGCCCGCCTGCCGCTGCAGAAGCTGAACCAGGCCACCGGCGCCGATGCGCGCGATTTCGTCGGCGTCGATCACCGTGACGTCGGCGAGAAGGTCTGCGATCGGCTGCGCGCTTCGCGTCGCGGTGACGAACACCGGATCGAGCGCGGCGGCCTTTTCGGGCGCGCCGGGGTTCGCGGCCTGCACCGGAGCACAGATAAATGGGACGAAGGACGCGAGCGTGATCGCCGACAGCCTTCTGGCAAGGGCCGGAAATGGGGGGAAGTGCTGCATTGGAAAAGCTCCGCGTTGACCGCGCAGCCCCGCACGGTCATGGCGGCGAAGACGGACCGCGTCTCGCCAGCGACCCTGCATGGCGTGGTTCGCGCATGCCGGGTCCGCGCAGGCCGGTCTCCGGGCTCGCCTTACGGACCATCCGCCTTCCCGCCGCGGACCGCGGCAGTGGCGTCGTGGATGGGCCTCGAGGGCTTACCGTTGCGGGGGCAGCCGCGGATTGAGCGCGCCAGGCGCGGCACCGCGTTCCCGTTTCACCCGCCGCAAAGAATTCGCGACGGACACCTGCAACGCTCATTTTACCAGTGTTGCCGCGCGCCCCGTGGGCATCGCCGTCGCCCCTGTTACAATGCGCCCCTTTTCCGCCTCTGCCCCCACCGGCTCAAACCGGCCCCGGGGCTGCCTGCCGTGACGCAAAAGCTCTACATCCGCACCTTCGGCTGCCAGATGAACGAGTACGACTCGGACAAGATGGCCGACGTGCTCGATGCCGCGGGCGATCTCGCGCGCACCGATCGGCCGGACGATGCCGACATCATCCTGTTCAACACCTGTTCGGTGCGGGAAAAGGCGCAGGAGCGCGTGTTCCACGACCTGGGCCGCGTGCGCGAGCTGAAGCTCGCCAACCCGGATCTGATCATCGGCGTCGGCGGTTGCGTCGCGAGCCAGGAGGGCGCCGCGATCGTCAGGCGCGCGCCGTATGTCGACGTCGTGTTCGGACCGCAGACGCTGCATCGCCTGCCGCAGCTGATCGCCGCCAGGCGGGCGTCGGGTGAAGCGCAGGTCGACATTTCGTTTCCCGAAATCGAGAAATTCGACCACCTGCCCCCGCCCCGCGTTGAAGGCGCATCGGCGTTCGTTTCCATCATGGAAGGCTGCAGCAAGTACTGCAGCTTCTGCGTGGTTCCCTACACGCGCGGCGAGGAGTTCTCGCGCCCCTTCGACGACGTGCTGACGGAGGTCGCCGACCTCGCCGATCAGGGCGTGCGGGAAGTGACGCTGCTGGGACAGAACGTCAACGCCTATCGCGGCCGGATGGGGGAAACCGACCAGATCGCCGATTTCGCGATGCTGATCGAATACGTCGCGGAGATTCCGGGCGTCGAGCGCATCCGCTATACGACGTCGCACCCCAAGGAGATGACGACGGCTCTGATCAAAGTCTACGGCCGGGTCGGCAAGCTCGTCTCGCACCTGCACCTGCCGGTGCAATCCGGTTCCGACCGCGTGCTCGCGGCGATGAAGCGCGGCTACACGACGCTCGAATACAGGTCGATCGTCCGCCGGCTGCGAGCCGAGCGTCCGCAACTGTCGCTCACGTCGGATTTCATCGTCGGCTTCCCGGGCGAGACCGATGAGGATTTCGCGCGAACGATGAAGCTCGTCGAGGACATCAACTTCGACGGCGCGTTCAATTTCACCTACAGTCCCCGGCCGGGCACGCCTGCGGTCGAACTGGCCGATCCCGTCCCCGCGACGGAAAAGCAGCAGCGGCTGGAACGCCTCAACGCGCAGCTGGATGCGCAGTACCGCGTCTACAGCGATGCGATGGTCGGCAGCCGCCAGCGCGCGCTGGTCACCGGAAGTGCCGTCAAGAACGCGGACGAGTTGCAGGCTCGCACCGAGAACAATCGCGTCGTCAATTTCGCCGGCGCCGCGACGCTGATCGGCAGCTACGCCGAGATCACGATCACGGCCGCGCTGCCGCACTCGCTGCGCGGCGAGCTTGCCTTGCCCCGACCCACCGTCGAAAGTCTGCAACAATGATCCAGCACAGCGCTCCCTCCCCCCGTCGGCATTCGCGCTCCATCGGTCTGCTTGTGATCGTCGCCGCCGGCGTGGCGCTCGCAGGCTGCGCGACGCTGCCCGAGTCCGCCGGAGTAGCGCCGGCGACGCCCGGCTCGAGTTCCCCGCCCCGCGCTGCGGGGCCCGGCTCGCCACCCGTCGCGCCCTCGGTCACGCTCGTCCCGGGCCAGCCGCGGGCTTTCGCCGACGTGATCAAGGAAGCGAAGGAAACCGCAGGCTTCTTCCGCTCGTGGCAGAAGGACGACAAGGTCTGGCTCGAGATCGGACCCGACCAGTTCGACGTGCCGTTCCATTTCCTGATGAATCACGCGGCAGGCATCGGCGAGCGCGGCGTCTATGGCGGCATGATGGGATTTGGTCACGTGGCCCGATTCCGCAAGGTGGGCACCAACGTTCAGCTCATCGCCGGCAACACGCAGTTCACCGCCAGGCAGGGCTCGCCGATCGCGCAGGCCGTCAAGGAAGGTTTTTCCGACAGTCTGCTCGGCAACACGACCGTCGTGAGCCAGCCGCATCCGGAGCGCAAATCGATACTGGTCGAGATCAACCCGCTGCTGCTCGCCGACCTGCCCGCGGGGTCGCGATTTGCGCAGGGCGTCCATCAGCGCGGCTACACGTTCGACGCGCGCAACTCTTCGATAGAACGTGTCTACGCCACCGACGACAGCCTGTCGGTGCTGGTGCAGGCACACTACGCCAATCCGAAGGCCTTGCTGCCGCCGGCGCACACGAGCGGGCCGACGCCACCGAATCCGTATCCGCCATTCGACACCCTGCCCGACCGCCGCAGCCTGTTCCTGGGGCTGCAGTACAGCTTCACCAGGCTGCCGGCCCCGATGCAGCCGCGCGCGGCCGACCCCCGGATCGGCCATTTCGTCGACGAAGTCTGGGACTTCACGAGCGACCGTGCCACCACCGCACGCACGCACCTGGTCCAGCGCTGGCGGCTTGAAAAGAAGGACGCGGCGGCTGCGCTCTCGGAGCCGGTGAAGCCCATCGTCTACTGGATCGATCGCAACGTTCCGGAGCAATACCGCGGCGCCGTGCGCGACGGCATCCTCGAGTGGAACAGGGCGTTCGAGAAACTCGGCTTCAAGGACGCGATCAAGGTCGAAGTCCAACCCGCCGACGCCGACTGGTCGACCTCCGATGCGCGCCACGCCACCATCCGCTGGTTCGCCGGCACCGACCCGGGATTCGCGATTGGCCCGAGCCGCACCGACCCGCGGACCGGCGAGATCCTCGACGCCGACGTCGCGATCCCCGAGAACTGGTCGCGCATCCAGCGCCGGTTCGTGCGCGAGGATCTCAACACCGCCAGCGTCTGGCCCGCTTTCGACGCCTACAAGTCCGCGCTCGGTTTCGACCCGCGCGCCTGCACGTTTGCGTCCGAGGCGCTCGCCGAGATGCAGTTCGGCCTCGACCTGCTGCTGGAGCGCGGCGACATCGCGCCCGACAGCCCCGAGGCCGAAGCCTTCGTTCTGGCAAGCCTCAAGGAGGTGACGATGCACGAGGTCGGGCACACGCTGGGGTTGCGCCACAACTTCCGCTCGTCGACCGTCTATCCGCTGGACAAGCTTTCCGATCCCGAATTCACCGCCGCGAACGGGCTCGCCGGGTCGGTGATGGACTATTCGCCGGTCAACCTCGCATTGAGTGGCGAGCGACAGGGTCAGTTTCACCAGTCGACGCTGGGACCGTACGATTTCTGGGCGATCGAATACGCCTACCGACCGCTCGACGCCGCGGTGGAGACGGCGGAACTCGCCCGCATCGCCGCGCGAGGCGCGTCCGATCCGCTGCTGGCGTTCTCGTCCGACGAGGAATCGGCGGCGGGTCTCGATCCTGCCGCCAGCCAGTTCGATTCCTCGGCCGATCCGCTCGCCTGGCTCGCACGGCGCCTCAAGCTCTCGCGCGAGTTGTGGGGGCGACTTGAATCGAAGCAGCTCGATGCCGGGCAGCCTTACGACGTGCTGCGCCGCAGCTTCGACTCGGGCCTGCGGCAGACGGCACGCGCGGCGCAACTCGTCGCCAAGTACGTGTCCGGCGTCAACTACGTGCGCGACTTCGCCGGCACCGGGCGCTATCCGCTGACGCCGGTTGCGCCGGACAAGCAGAGGACTGCGCTCAAGCTGCTCGCCGATGCGGTGTTCGCCGTCGACAGCTTCCGTTTCTCGCCGGAGTTCATGCAGCGGATGGGAATCGACTACCTGATGATCGAGTGGCCGAATACCGACCCGAATTTCAGCCTGTCGGCACGCGTGCTGTCGCTGCAGGCGGGCGCGCTGGGCCAGTTGATGAGCGATGCCGTTGCCTCGCGCCTGCTCGATTCCGAGAGCAAGGTCGCCGGCAAGGACGACGGCTTCCGGTTGTCCGAACTCTACGCGACGCTGCACGCGACGATCTGGAGCGAGCTGAAGTCCGGCCAGGACATTCCGTTGATCCGGCGCAACCTGCAGCGCGAGCACGTCAACCGCATCGCGGCGGCCCTGCTGCGCCCATCGGCCACGGTGCCGGCCGACGCCCGCGCGTTGCTGCGCGTCGAAGCCGCGGCGCTGCGCACGGAGATCGCTGCCGCGCAGAACCGCGCCACGATTTCGAAGGAGGCCCGCGCGCATCTCGCGCAGGCGGCAGTCACGCTGGACGAGGCGTTGAAAGCCTCGGTGGTCCGACAATCGGTCTGACGACGACGGGCGCTGCGGACGGCGCTGCGCTTGCGCCGTCCGCAGCTTTACCGCAGACTGAACACATCGTTTGAGCCCCCCTTCGCCGACACCTTGGCCAACAGCACCGTCGACGTCACCCTCTCGCCGCTGGACAATCGCGCGCTCGCCAACCTCTGCGGCCCGCTCGACGGCAATCTGCGCCAGATCGAGGCTGCGTTCGATGTCGCGATCGCACATCGGGGCGAGCATTTCACGGTGACCGGTCCCGCCGACGCGGGCCGCCACGCGGCCGCAACGCTGTCGCGGCTGTACAGACAGGCCGGCGAGCCGCTGTCGCTCGACGATGTCCAGCTCGGCATCATCGAGATCACGCAGCAGCGCGAAGCGCCCCCCGGGGACGCTGCCCCCGTGTTGCGTACCCGCCGCGCCGACCTGCACGGCCGCACACCGAACCAGACGCTCTACCTCAAGGACATCGCCGAGCACGACATCACGTTCGGCATCGGCCCGGCCGGCACCGGCAAGACCTACCTTGCGGTCGCCTGCGCCGTCGACGCGCTGGAGCGCGACGTCGTCAAGCGGCTGGTGCTCGTGAGGCCCGCAGTCGAGGCCGGGGAGCGGCTGGGCTTCCTTCCGGGCGACCTGGCGCAGAAGGTCGATCCGTATCTGCGTCCGCTCTACGACGCGCTCTACGACCTCATGGGTTTCGACAAGACCGGCAAGCTGTTCGAGCGGGGCACGATCGAGATCGCGCCGCTCGCCTACATGCGCGGGCGCACGCTCAATCATTCGTTCATCATCCTCGACGAGGCGCAGAACACGACGCCCGAGCAGATGAAGATGTTCCTGACGCGCATCGGCTTCGGCACGCGCACGGTGATCACCGGCGACGTCACGCAGATCGACCTCGCACGCGGCCAGAAGAGCGGCCTCGTCGAGGCCGACCGCGTGCTGGCCGGCGTGCGCGGCATCGCCTTCACGCGCTTCACCAGCGCCGACGTCGTTCGCCATCCGCTGGTGCAGAAGATCATCAACGCCTACGAACGGGACAGCGAGACCGACAAGAGCCGCGACGGCGCCGCCGAACCGGTGGTCGCCAAGCCCAGGCGACGCCAGTAGCGTTGAATGAGCACCGGCAAACGACCCCGTCTCGCCCTCGCCGTCCAATATGCGGTGGCGGCCACGACGCTGCCGACAGCGGCGGTTTTGCGGCGCTGGGCGCGGGCCGCGCTCATCCAGGACGTCGCGGCGACCATTCGCTTTGTCGGCACCCGTGAGGGAGCGCGGCTCAACGCGCGTTTCCGGGGCCAGGCCCACGCCACAAATGTGCTTACCTTCGTGTACGATGACCTGACGCCTCTGGCCGGCGATCTGGTGTTGTGCGCGCCCGTGCTGCGCCGTGAGGCGCGCGAGCAGGGCAAGGCACTCGCCGATCATTGTGCGCATCTCGTGATTCACGGCATGTTGCATCTGCAAGGCATCGACCATCGCAGCGCCCGCACTGCCCGCGTGATGGAATCGCGCGAGACCGCGCTGCTCGCCGGCCTGGGCGTTCCCGATCCCTACGCCGGCGCGCCTTCGGGGCGGTCGGCGCGTCGCGCCTGAAGCCACCCGTCCGGATTCCCTACAGCGCCAGTTCCCCGTATCCGTGCCCAACACCGACGACAAATCCGACAAACCCTCGCTGCTCGAACGGCTGTCCGCGTTCCTGACGCGGGAGCCCGAGGACCGCGAGGAGCTCCTCGCCCTCCTGCACGGCGCCTTCGAGCGCAAATTGCTCGATGCAGATGCGCTGTCGATGATCGAGGGCGTGCTGCAGGTGTCCGAGATGACGGTGCGCGACATCATGATCCCGCGCGCGCAGATGGACGTCGTGGCGCTCGAGGACGAGCCGGCGGCGTTCATTCCGCTGGTGCTCGAAACCCGGCACTCCCGCTTTCCCGTCACCGGCGAGAACAAGGACGACATCGTCGGCATCCTGCTCGCCAAGGAACTTCTCAACTACTATGCCGATCCGGAGGGGTTCAAGCTGCGCGACACGCTGCGGCCGGCGGTGTTCGTCCCGGAATCGAAGCGCCTCAACGTGCTGCTGCGCGAGTTCCGCGCCAACCGCAACCACATCGCCATCGTCGTCGACGAGTACGGCGGGGTCTCGGGCCTCGTCACCATCGAGGACGTGCTGGAGCAGATCGTCGGCGATATCGAGGACGAATACGACTTCGACGACAGCGAGGACAACATCATCGCCGAGACCGGCGGCCGCCACCGCGTGAAGGCGCGCACCGAAATTGCGGATTTCAACGCCCACTTCGGCACCGACTTCGCCGACGACGAGTTCGACACCGTCGGCGGCCTCGTACTCCAGGCCTTCGGACGGCTCCCCAAGCGCGGTGAAACGGCCACCTTGGGCGAGTTCCGCTTCCGCGTGGTGCGGGCCGACAGCCGGCGGTTGCACACGCTGCAGGTCGAAGCGGTGTCGCCCCCGGAAGCGGGCGACACGACGGGTGCGGCCTGACGCGCAGGCGCTCGCCGCGCGGCGAGCGTGATCATCGATGCGGCAAGGGGTTACCGCCATTTCCGTTCGGCCTGAATGATGTCGCGATATCGATTCGGCCTGAGTGACGTCCCCGTTGCCGTTCGCCCCGAGCCTGTCGAAGGGCCGCGGCCGGCATCGGAGGATGCCTCGATGCCGCGCCTGTGGTTCGCCTTCGTCCTGGGCATCGGCACCGTATTCGGCTTCGCGCCCTTCGGCCTCGCCGGCCTGCCGCTGCTCGCGCTGGCTTTGCTCTTCACGCTCTGGCAGCGCGCCGAGTCGCCGCGCGCCGCTGCGGCGCTGGGGTTTGGTTTTGGAATCGGCCTCTTCGGCGCCGGCGTGTCGTGGATCTACATCGCGCTCAATACTTTCGGCGGCATGCCGCCGCCGTTGGCTGCCCTCGCGACCGCGGGCCTGTGCGCGTACCTGGCGCTGTTCCCCGCCGCCGCGGGCTGGCTCGCCGCGCGCCTCACGGCACCCGGATCGTGGCTACGCGCGGCGGCTGCGGCGGCCGCGTGGACGCTCGCCGAGTGGGCGCGCAGCGTCGTCTTCACGGGATTCCCGTGGCTGAGCCTCGGCTACGCGCAGCTCCCTGCCGGTGGCACGACGCCGCTGGCAGGATTCGCGCCGGTCGGCGGCGTGTTTCTGGTGACCCTGGCGTGCGCGCTCATCTCCGCAGCGCTCGCGATGGCCATCGCGTCATTCGCGCGCGGCGCGACGCGACGCGGCATCGCCTGGCTGCTGGCGCTGGCAGCCATCGGCGGCGCCGGGGCGGCCATCGATCGCCTGGAGTGGACGCAGCCGACGACATCGGTCAGCGTTTCCCTGCTGCAGGGCAACGTCACCCAGGATCGGAAGTTCGCGCCCGAGTTCCGAAACCGCACTTTCGATCTGTACAGCGAACTCGTCACGCAGAGCCGCGGCCGGCTGATCGTGCTGCCGGAGAGCGCGTTCCCGGTGTTCTCCGACGAAGTGCCCGACGCCGTGCTGCTGCACATCCGGCGCGCGGCCGCCGCGCGCGACGGCGACGCGCTGGTCGGCATGTTCACCGCCGATCCGCCGCTTCCCGGCAGTGGCGAAATGCGCTACTACAACAGCGTGCTCGCGCTGGGCACCAACGAGTTGCAGCTCTATCGCAAGCGCCATCTGGTTCCGTTCGGCGAGACGATTCCCGCCGATCCGGTGGTGGGCTGGATCATCCGCAACCTGCTGTCGATCCCGCTCGCGAGCCAGACCTCCGGCGCCCCGGACCAGCCGCCGCTGCAGGTCGCAGGGCAGCAGGTCGCCGTCAACATCTGCTACGAGGACGCGTTCGGCGCCGACATCCGGACGCAGGCGCGGGATGCGACGCTGCTCGTCAACGTCACCAACGATGCGTGGTACGGGCGATCGCTCGCTGCCGAACAGCACAACCAGATCGCCGCGATGCGGGCCAGGGAGACCGGGCGGCCGTTGTTGCGTGCCACGAACACCGGCGTCACGTCGGCGATCGGGCACGACGGGCGAGAGATCGCGCGCCTGCCCTGGTTCGAGCCCGGCATTCTCGAAGTGACCGTCGACGGTCGCACGGGAAGTACGCCATACGTCCGCCACGGCGACACACCCGCTGTGCTCGCCGCGCTGGCGCTGCTGGTCGCCACGGGCTTGCGGTCGCGGCATTCCGCGGTCCCGGATTCCGAAACTGGGTAAAATCGCCATTTTCGATCGCGACTGCGGCTGTCCCGCGCCTCCCTCACGCATGCTCACCTTTCAGCAAGTCATCCTCGAACTCCAGAACTACTGGGACCGCCAGGGCTGCGCGCTGCTGCAGCCCTACGACATGGAAGTCGGCGCCGGCACCTCGCACACCGCCACCTTCCTGCGCGCGCTGGGGCCTGAGCCGTGGCGCGCCGCATACGTGCAGCCGTCCCGGCGCCCCAAGGACGGACGCTACGGCGAGAATCCGAACCGCATGCAGCATTACTACCAGTTTCAGGTCGTGCTGAAGCCCGCACCCGCCGACATTCTCGACCTCTATCTCGGATCGCTGGCAGCGCTCGGCTTCGACCTTCGGAAGAACGATGTCCGCTTCGTCGAGGACGACTGGGAGAACCCGACGCTCGGCGCCTGGGGCCTGGGCTGGGAAGTGTGGCTCAACGGCATGGAAGTTACGCAGTTCACGTATTTCCAGCAGGTGGGCGGCCTCGACTGCATGCCGATCACCGGCGAGATCACCTACGGCATCGAGCGGCTGGCGATGTACCTGCAGGGCAAGGAGAATGTTTTCGACCTCGTCTGGACCGAGTGGCAGGAGCAGGGCATCAGGCGCCAGTTGAGCTACGGCGACGTCTACCACCAGAACGAGGTCGAGCAGTCGACGTACAACTTCGAGCAGTCGAACGCGCCGAAGCTGTTCGAGCTCTTCGCGTTTTTCGAGTCCGAGGCGAAACGCCTGCTGGAAGCGAAGCTGCCGCTGCCCGGCTACGAGATGATCCTCAAGGCCGCACACACGTTCAACCTGCTCGATGCGCGCGGCGCGGTCTCGGTCACCGAGCGCGCCGGGTACATCGGCCGCATCCGGACGCTCTCGCGGCTGGTTGCGCAGGCCTATTTCGAGTCGCGTGAGGCGCTGGGTTTTCCGATGCTGCACGCGCCCCGCGCGAAGGCGGCCTGAGATGAAACTGCCCCCACGCTCACCAGGTTCGCTGCCCCCCGGGGGGCGCAGTCAGTACCCTTCGGTCGGCCGGGCGGGTACTGACATGCCCGCGTCCACGCTCACCGTCGAACTCTTCACCGAAGAGCTGCCGCCCAAGGCGCTGAAGCGCCTCGGCGAGTCGTTCGCCGCGGCCATTGCCGACGGTCTCGCGCAGCGGGGTTTTCGCCAGGCGGACAGCCAGGTCACCGCCTTCGCCACCCCGCGCCGGCTGGCGGTTTCGATCACCCGGGTCCTCGCGCGCTCGCCCGACCAGACGCAGCGGGTCAAGCTGCTTCCGGTCGCCGTCGGCTTCGACGCCGCCGGCCAGCCGACGATGGCGCTGCTGAAGAAACTGGCATCGCTGGACCTGGACGCGGAATCGATCGCCAGCCTGGAACGCGCAAGTGACGGCAAGGCTCTCGCGCTGTTCATCAGCCGCACGGTGGCGGGCGAACTGCTGTGCGCGGGCCTCGAGGAGGTTGTCGCGGGCGCCATCGACAAGCTCCCCATCCCCAAGGTCATGACCTACCAGCGTGCCGACGGCGTGACGGTGAAGTTCGCGCGTCCGGCGCACAGGCTCCTCGCCCTGCACGGCGCCGACGTCGTGCCAATCCGCGCGCTGGGGCTCACCGCCGATCGCGTCACCGGCGGCCATCGCTTCCTCGGCCGGTCCGACATCGCGATCGCCACCGCCAGCGCCTACGACGAAACGCTGCGCGCCGAAGGCAAGGTGATCGCCGGCTATGCGGAGCGCCGCGCCGCAATCGTCGCGGGCCTCAAAGCGGCCGCCGGCGGCGCGACGGTCATCATGCCCGATGCGCTGCTGGACGAAGTGACCTCGCTGGTCGAATGGCCGGCCGTCTACGCGGGCAGCTTCGATCCGGCGTTCCTCGACGTGCCGCAGGAATGCCTGATCCTGACGATGCAGCAGAACCAGAAATATTTCGCCCTGGCCGATGCCAACGGCAAGCTGATCCACCGCTTCCTGCTGGTCAGCAACCTCGCCACCCACGACCCGTCGGCGATCATCCAGGGCAACGAGCGCGTGCTGCGCGCGCGCCTGGCCGACGCGCGATTCTTCTTCGACCAGGACCGCAAATCGCGGCTGGAGACGCGGCTGTCGAAGCTCGAAGCCGTCGTCTATCACAACAGGATCGGCAGCCAGCGCGAGCGCATCGACCGCGTGCTGGTGCTCGCCGGCGACATTGCAGGCATGATGGGCATCGACCGGGCGCAGACCGAGCGCGCGGCGCTGCTGGCCAAGGCCGACCTCGTCACCGACATGGTGGGCGAGTTCCCCGAGCTGCAGGGACTGATGGGCCGCTACTATGCCCAGCACGACGGCGAGGCGCCCGCCATCGCCGCAGCGATCGAGCAGCACTACTGGCCGCGCTTTGCCGGCGATGCGTTGCCCGAGGGCCCCGTCGCGCAGGCGCTGGCGCTCGCCGACAAGCTGGAGTCGCTGGCCGGTCTGTTCGGCATCGGCAGCGAGCCCACCGGCGACAAGGATCCGTTCGGCCTGCGCCGCGCCGCGCTGGGCGTCATCCGCATCCTGATCGAGAAGCGAGCTCGCGCTGCCGCTGCCCGAACTCATGCAACGCGCGTTCGCGGCTTTCGCCGGCATGCCTGCCGTCAAGCCCGTGACCGCGAACCTCGGGCAGTTCATCTACGACCGGCTGCGCGGCGTGCTGCGCGACCAGGGCTACACGGCCAACCAGATCGCGGCCGTCGTCGACGCCAACCCGGCGGAATTGCATCTCGTCCCGGCGCGTCTCGACGCGGTGCGTGCGTTCGAGGCGCTGCCCGAGGCGGCCGCCCTTGCCGCTGCCAACAAGCGCATCGTAAACATCCTGAAGAAGTCAGGCGTCGACGCGGCGCCCAAGGTCGATCCGGCGCTGCTGGTCGACGGCGCGGAACGCGACCTCTACGCCGCCTTCGCCAGACTGGGGCCTGCGGTCGAAGCCTACTGCGCCGCCGCCGATTACGCGAACGCGCTGCAGGTGCTGGCGACGGCCAAGCCGGCAGTCGACCGCTTCTTCGACGACGTGATGGTGATGGTCGACGACGACGCGCTCCGCGCCAATCGGCTGGCACTGCTCGGTGGCGTCGCCCGAACGATGAACCGCGTGGCCGACATCTCGCGCCTCGCGGCCTGACCCGCGCTCCCCCGACCGCGAAAGACACGATGGTCCAGTTCGCCGCCGAAACCGTTTCCACTTCGCGCACGCAGAAGCTGATCGTGCTCGACCGCGACGGCGTGATCAATCACGACAGCGCCCACTTCATCAAGACGCCGGAAGAGTGGCGGCCGATTCCCGGCAGCCTCGAGGCCATCGCCCGGCTCAACCACGCCGGGTATCGCGTCGTCGTGGCGACCAACCAGTCGGGGATCGGCCGCGGCCTCTTCGACATGGCCACGCTGAACACCATCCACGAGAAGATGCACAAAGCGCTGGCGTTCGCCGGCGGCCGGATCGACGCCCTGTTCTACTGCCCGCACACCGGCGATTCCGACTGCGAGTGCCGGAAGCCAAGGCCCGGCATGCTGCGCGAGATCGGCCAGCGCTTCGGCGTCGACATGGCGGGCGTCGCCTGCATCGGCGACAGCCTGCGCGACCTGCTGGCGGCCGAGGCCGTGGGCGGGCAGCCGATGCTGGTGCTGACCGGCAAGGGCGAGAAGACGCTGCGCGAGGGCAATTTTCCCAAGAACACGGTGATCTTCCCCGATCTCGCGTTTGCGGTATCGGCGCTGCTCGCCAACGAGTGAGCGCGGGTCCGCGACAAACCCGCGTGATTCATCTACGGACCAATTCCAGCGACGCGAGCAGCACGCGTCGCGTCGTCCTCGACGGCGAAGTCATCGACTACCGACTGACTCGCGCTCGCCGGCGGTCGATCGGGATGGCAATCGATCTCTCGGGGCTCACCGTGCGCGCACCGCGCTGGGTGACGCTGCGGGACATCGATGCGATGCTGGTCGAGCGCGCGGCATGGATCCTGAAGTCGCTTCGACGCTGGCGGGAGCGGCGGCGGGACGTGCTGCCGCGCGCGTGGATCTCCGGCGCGGCAATCCTGTTCCGCGGCGATTCCCTCACGCTGGATGTCTACCCGGCGCGGGAAAAAGCGATCGCCGTCGATCTGTTTCACTTTCGGGTGCTGCATCCGGCGGCGCACGACGAGCGCGAGGTCGCCCGTCACGTCGAAGGCTGGCTCAAGACCGAAGCGCTGCGCGTGCTGTCGCCGATCGTGGTCGATCTCGCCCGCCGCATCGCGCCCGCGCCGCCACCCGTAAAGCTCTCGAGCGCGAGAGGCGCCTGGGGCAGTTGCACGCACGCCGGCGTCATTCGCCTCAACTGGCGGCTGATCCAGCTGCCCGATGCGCTGGCGCGCTACATCGTTGCCCACGAGGCCGCACATCTCGTCGAGATGAACCACTCGCCGCGCTTCTGGGCCGTGGTCGAGGCGCTCTATCCCGGGTACAAGGCGGCTCGGCGCGCGCTGGACGACTGGCAAGCGCTGCTCGAGGCGTAGAAACCGCGGCGTCAGGATCCCGGTGCCGCGAGTTCCAGCGGTCCCAGCGTCACCGCCCCCTGCGCCTCGACGAGCGCGCCCAATGCGCTGCCGAGTTCCTCGCCGGACCGCGTGTCGCGCCAACGCCCTTCCTGCGGCCGGAAATGAAAACCGCCGCTCCTGGCCGCGACCCAGATCTCCCGATTGGGCACGTGGCGATTGACGATCAGCTTGCTGCCATCCTCGCACTCGATCTCGAGAATGCCGTCGTTCAGCGTCCAGTCCAGGTCCACGTCGGACGCGAGGAGCGCGCGGTCCAGGGCTTCGCCGACGATGGCGAGCACGGCGTCGGCAGCGGCGATGAATTCGGAATCGGTGGTCATGGTCGATGGCTCCTCGACGCACGATCGCGAACGAGCGACCGCGGCCGGCGTGTTAGCATTTCGTCCCGATGGTACGCGAATTTCCGCCTGCACCGATCCGTTCGCGCTGCGCCCGCGGCGCGCTGCTCGCCACGGCGATTCTCGTAGTGGCGACACTGGCCGGCTGCGGCGTCAAAGGCCCGCTCAGGCTGCCGTCGGCGGCACCTGCCGCGACCACCGGCGCGCCCGTCACCGATGCTGCCGCCAGCACCCCGGACGCGACGCGCAAGCCATGAGCGCGAACACCGGAGTTCGCAGCGCGAAGGTGTATGCCCGTGCGCGAAGCTAGTCCAGTGACCCCCTTTCCACGCGTCAACGGCGAGCTGCACGCCGAAGGCGTCGCACTGACTGAACTCGCCGCTCGTTTCGGCACGCCGTGCTACGTCTATTCGCGGTCGGCGCTCGAAGGCGGGTTCCGCGCCTTCGACGATGCGTTCGCCGGCACCGATCACCTCGTCTGCTACGCGATGAAGGCGAATTCGAATCTCGCGGTGCTGAACCTCCTGGCGCGCCAGGGCTCCGGATTCGACATCGTTTCGGGCGGCGAACTCGCGCGCGTGATCCGCGCCGGCGGGGATGCCGCCAAGGTCGTGTTCTCCGGCGTCGGCAAGACCGAAAGCGAGATGGAGATGGCGCTTGCCGCCGGAATCCTCTGCTTCAACGTCGAGTCGACCGCAGAACTCGACGCGCTGAATGCCGTCGCGGGCCGACTGGGCGTGACGGCACCGGTGTCGTTCCGGGTCAATCCCGACGTGGATCCGCGCACGCATCCGTATATCGCCACCGGCCTCAAAGAGAGCAAATTCGGCGTCGCGTTCAACGAGGCTCCGGCGCTGTACCGGCGCGCGGCGGCGCTGCCGCACATCGCCGTGCGCGGCATCGATTGCCACATCGGTTCGCAGATCACCGACCTGTCCGCGTGCACCGAAGCCGCCGCGCGCGTCTTCGGCCTGGTCGACCGCATCGAGGCGGACGGCATTGCGCTCGAGCACGTCGATCTCGGCGGCGGAATCGGCATCCGCTACCGCGACGAGGAAACCATCGACCCGCAGCAGTACGCGCTGGCGATTCGCCGCGAGCTCGGAAGTCGCCGCCACCGGCTGCTGTTCGAGCCCGGACGCTTCCTGGTCGGCAACGCGGGGATCCTGCTCACCCGGGTGCTCTATCTCAAGCCCGGCGAAACCCATCACTTCGCGATCGTCGACGCGGCGATGAACGACCTCATCCGACCCGCGCTCTACGACGCCTGGCACGACGTGGATGCGGTGCTTGCGCAGAAAGGGGATCGGCGCTGCTGGCAGATCGTGGGGCCGGTCTGCGAAAGCGGCGATTTTCTTGCACGCGACCGCGAGCTCGCGCTTGCCGCCGGCGATCTTCTCGCGCTGCGCGGCGCCGGCGCCTACGGATTCGTGATGAGCTCGAACTACAACTCGAGGCCGCGCGCCTGCGAAGTCATCGTCGACGGCGATTCCGCCCACCTCGCGCGACAGCGCGAGACGCACGCCGATCTCTTCGCGCGCGAAACCGTTCTTCCGTGATCGCGCGCGACGATTCGCGGCGCGCAACGCGCGCGAATTCGATGTGCGAATTCGCAACAGCGATGATTGCGACGCATCGAATCGACGAAGACTTCTTGCAAATAAAAAAAATGTGGCTAGAATTCAGGCAGCAGGTAGCAAAGGGTTTGTCAAGAGGTTGCAGTGTTCCGAACGATCGACCCCTCGCCGTCTGCGTATAAACAGAAACACCATAACAGTTACAGTAACTCAGACAGGAGAACCAACGATGGCTGATATCCTTTCCACATTGACGCCGGCCGCTCCGGCCCCGGCGCCCAAGAAAGCGACCAAGAAGAAGGCTGCCCCGAAGAAGAAGGCAGCGAAAAAGACCGTCAAGAAAGCCGCCAAGAAGACCGTGAAGAAGGCAGCGAAAAAGACCGTCAAGAAAGCCGCCAAGAAGACCGTGAAGAAGGCAGCGAAAAAGACCGTCAAGAAAGCCGCCAAGAAGACCGTGAAGAAGGCAGCGAAAAAGACCGTCAAGAAAGCCGCCAAGAAGGCCGCCCCGAAGAAGAAGGCAGCGGCAAAGAAGGCAGTGAAGAAGGCTGCGCCGAAGAAGAAGGCCGCCGCCAAGAAGAAGGCCGGCAAGAAGTAAGGGCTTCGCGCTCTTCCCGGTCCGCCACCTCACTGAGGCGGACAAGAAACAGGCGACGTGTCATGCGTCGCCTGTTTTTATTTTCGGTCGCCGCCGGCGAAGCGCCCGGCGCGAAAACTCCGGGGTGCGGGCCTTTCCTCAGCGTCCGGTGTAGGGTTTGCGCCTGCCGGACTTCGCGGCGCCGCCGCCGTTTCCGGAGGCAGCCTTGGGCTTGGCCGGAACCTTGGCCTGTGTCGAGAGCACGCGCTTGCCCGTCGAGCGCTTGGCCTTGCCGGCATTGGGCGCGAGATCGCTGGTGATGCGCAGCTGCTGGCCGATCGTGACGCTGTTCTGGACCATGTTGTTCCAGCCGCGAATCTCCTGCGTGGTCACCGCGTATCGCGTCGCAATCGCCGCCATGGTGTCGCCGCGCCGCACGCGGTAGTAGAAGGTGCGGCCCTGCGGCACCGTCGTGAACACCGCCTGGCCCAGCGTGGCCTCCGACTCGGCCGAGGCGCGCTGAGAGGGCACCAGCAGCACGTGACCCTCGCGGATGCGCGCCCGGGGCCCGAGGCCGTTGATCGCCCGCAGCGTTTCGATCGACATTCCGAACTTGGTCGCGACCTGCGGCAAGGTCTCGCCCTTGCGCACCCGATGCGCCTGCCAGGACACCAGCGGCTGATCGGACAATTCGAGCTTCGCGGCAAAGAGTTCAGCGCGGTCGATGGGCAGCAGGATCGTGTGCTCTTCGGCCCCGGCGATCACCGGGCGATTGTGGTGCGGGTTGAGGTACTGGAATTCGTCGAGCGGCATCTCGGCCAGCTCGGCGGCACGCTTGAGGTCCATCTTGCGCGTCGTCTTGACGACGGCGAAATACGGCGCGTCCGGAACGTCGGCGAGCTCGAGCCCGTATTTTTCGGGATCGGCGATGATGTTCTTGACCGCCTGCAGCTTGGGCACGTAATTGCGCGTCTCGTCGGGCATGTCGAGGTTCGGATAATCGGTCGGCCGGCCCGCCCGCTCGTTCTTCGCGATCGCCCGGGCGACGTTGCCTTCCCCCCAGTTGTAGGCCGCGAGGGCGAGCTGCCAGTCGTTGAATTTCGCGTGCAGCCGCTGCAGATACGTGAGCGCTCCGTCGGTGGCGGCAATCACGTCGCGGCGCGAATCGAACCAGAACGTCTGCCTGAGTCCGAAGTCCTTGCCGGTCGAGGGCATGAACTGCCAGATGCCCGATGCGCGACTGGTCGACAGCGCGACCGGGTTGAACGCGCTCTCGACCATCGGCAACAGCGCGATCTCGAGCGGCATGCCGCGCTCTTCCACCTCCCTGACGATGTGATAGAGGTAGCGGCGGCTGCGATCGACCATACGCCCGACATAATCGGGCCGCGTCGAGTACCACTCCTCCCATTTGGCGACATGGCGATCGTCGAGGTCCGGCAGCGCATAGCCTTTGCGTATGCGCGTCCAGAGGTCGTCGGCAGGCACCGGCAACGGCTCCAGATCGGCCGCGGCAAGCGCCGTGAACGGATCGGAGGCGATCACCGGAGACTTCGGCGCGTCGGGCAACGGCAGCAAGGCGAGCGGCGCCGCATCGATCGACAACGGCTCGGGCGGCGGCGCGGGTGCCTCGGGCGGCGTCGTTGCGCACGCCGCAAGCAGCGCGCAGACGAAGAAGGCAAGGACTCGCAGGGGCAATTCGGTCAGCCGTGTTGTTTGAGGTGGGGCTGGCAGATGGGCCCGGCGACCGGCCGATCCAGCCGCCGCGATGTTAGGCGCCGGCACGCGCAGCGTCAACCTGCGTGCACCACGTGCGCCTTAGCGGAAAACGTTCTTCCACTCGCGCAGCACGGCAAAGACGTCGACGGGACTCTCCAGCGCCCTGCCCGCGCGCACGCGCGCCGCCGCCGCGACTTCCGGAATCGTCACGCGCAGGAAAGGATTGGTCGCCAGCTCGAGATCGAGCGTGCTGGGCACCGTGGGTTCTCCGCGATCGCGTTTGCCTTGCTCGACGGCCTGCCGGGCCGCAAGCGCCGCGTTGCCGGGTTCGACCGCGAGGGCGTAGCGAAGGTTCGCAAGCGTGTACTCGTGCGCGCAGTAGATTTGCGTCGGACCCGGCAGCGCCGCGAGCCTCGCGAGCGAGGCCAGCATGTCTGCCGGCGACCCTTCGAAGAGTCGGCCGCACCCGCCGCCAAACAAGGTGTCGCCCACGAAGGCGACCGGCACGCCGGCCGCCTCGCCCACATAAGCGATGTGGCCGGCCGTGTGCCCGGGCACGTCGAGGACCGCGAGGGTGATGCCCAGCGCATCGAGGCGGACCGAGGCGCCATCGCGCAGCGGATGCGTGCGTCCGGGGATCGGCTCGCGCGCCGGACCATAGACGGGAACGTCGAAGCGCCGCAGCAGCTCGGCGTTGCCGCCCACGTGGTCGCCGTGGTGGTGGGTGTTGAGTATGCCGGCGAGCAGCAGTCCTTCCCGCTCGAGACAGGCCAGCACCGGCCCCGCATCCCCCGGATCGACGACGACGGCATGCGTGCCCTTGCGCAGCAACCAGATGTAGTTGTCGCTGAAGGCGCCGATCGGGATAATCGCGGGCATGGATGCATCGTCGCAACCGCCCGGCGCTTCGTCAAGCACACTCGCCGACTGGCTCGCCACGCCGCTCGGCCGCTACCTGCTGACGCGCGAGCAGGCGTGGTTCGACCGCACCGTGGCCGACATCTTCGGCTACCACGCGATCCAGATCGGGTTGCCCGAGTACGCGTTGCTGGCGCAAAGCCGGATCGCCGCGCGATGGACCGTCGACTACGACGCGCCCGCGCAGTTGCGGGCCGACCCGCATTGGCTGCCGTTCGCCGAGAACGCGCTCGACCTGATCGTGTTGCCGCACGCCCTCGAGTTCACGCCCGAACCGCACCAGCTGTTGCGGGAAATCCACCGCGCGGTGCGCCCCGAAGGACAGGTGCTGATCTCGGGATTCAATCCTTTCAGCCTGTTCGGGGCCAAGCGTTACTTCGGGCGCGAGCAATTTCCGCCGTGGAACGGCAATTTCATCGCGCTCTATCGCCTCAAGGACTGGCTTGCGCTGCTGGGTTTCGAAGTCACCGGCGGCGGGCTCGACTGCTACGTGCCGCCCTTCTGCAATCCGTCCTGGCGCACGCGCTGCGCATTCTTCGAGTCCGCCGGAGATCGCTGGTGGCCGATCGCCGGCGGCGTCTACTACCTGCGGGCGACCAAACGGGTGACGGGCATGCGCGTGATCACGCCCGCGTGGCCACGCCCCAATCGCGTGCTTGCCCCGGCGCCGCGGCAGGCGCGCGAGTCCATCGAACGCAACGCGGTCGATCCTCGATGAGCGACTGCGTCATCATCCACACCGACGGCGCCTGCAAGGGCAACCCGGGTCCGGGCGGCTGGGGCGCGCTGCTGGAATGGGGCGGGCACGAGCGCGAACTCTTCGGCGGCGAGCCGGCAACGACCAACAACCGGATGGAACTCACCGCCGTCATTCGCGCCCTCGAAAGCCTGAAGCGCGACTGCGACATCCTGCTCTACACCGACTCCCAGTACGTGAAGAACGGCATCGAAAGCTGGATCCACGGCTGGAAGAAGAACGGCTGGAAGACGTCGGACCGGAAGCCGGTGAAGAACGCCGACCTCTGGCGCGAACTCGACGCGCTGGTCGCGTGCCATCGCATCCAGTGGCACTGGGTACGCGGCCACAACGACCACGCGGGCAACGAACGTGCCGACGCCCTCGCCAATCGGGGCGTGGCCGCGCTGTCGCGCTGAGCGCGAGCGCTATTTCTCGATCACGTCGCCGGTTTCGCAGTCGGTCCGGCGCATCGGGTAGATGACCTTGCGCTCGGCGCCGTCGATGGTTCCCTCGACGTGCGCATACAGCCAGCCTTTCGCCCCCCGCCGATAGATGATCGTCTGCGGAAACTCGTTGACGCGGTTGGCAAAGGTGAATATCTCGTCGTCCTCGTCTCTGGACTTTCCGGTGAGCCTGAACAGCGACTCCGCCTTGCCCGCGGGTGCGGCGACGTAGTATTCGCCGTCCGGGCGCGATTCCATCCGCAGGAATTCGAAATCCTGTGTCTTGCCGCCCATCACCGTGTGGCTCGTGCCGATCATCATGCCGCCGCGCAGCGGCATCCAGTGCTCGCGGAATTCGCGCTGATTGACGTTGCCCCGCCAGCAGCCTGCCAGCCAGGCCAGCGATGCAAGCGGTCCGGTCTCGACCGGAGCGGTGGCGGCCGGTTTCGCGTCGGCGGCTGCCGGTGCCTGCGCGCCGGCGATGGCCGGCGGTAACAGCAACAGCGGCGCCGTCAGGACGACGAGGGCAAGGCGGAACCATCGATGATTGTTGTGCATTGAGCTCATTGCGATCGTGACAAACTCGGTTTGACAAGGAAATTCTGCGGCTTCAGCCGGATCCGCTGCCCGCGATCCACGATCATCGCGACGTATACGGGCCGGCCGGCGCGAGGCGCGGGCTTAGCCGCCCAGCATCGCCTTCTTGAGGTCGGCCTGCACCGGCTTGTCGCCGAGCCAGACCCGTGTCAGCGCCTTGTTGAACGCCTCGCCGGCGATCGACCCCTTGGGCGCACCGTTGAGGCTGATGCGGGTCATGCCGTCGACGAAATCGAGTGCCACGACATTGCCTTCCTTCACCTCGCCGAAGTCCTTCATGATCGTCGTCATCTGGTCCGCCTGCACCTTGACCGCCGCCATCTCCGCTTCCGATGTTGTTGTCCTTCAACCCGTCGTTCAGCGCGCCGACGAGCTGGTCCCCCGACAGGTCGCGCAGCAGGTTCAACTGGATGCGGCGCGGTCCCTTGGCGAGGATCGTCGCCACGTCCCCCGACTTGGCGGGAACGTAGAGGCTGGCCACGTAGATCTTGAGAAACACCCGGGTCCGGATGCCGGCACCGTTGAGCACCAGATCCTGCCCGCCCACCGATACCTTGTCGTCGAGCTTGACGCCGGCCACGTCGGTGGCTATCGCAGGCACAACGAGGAACAGCGCCAGCAGTGTGAGTGCAAGTTTTCGCAACATGTCGTCTCCTCCGGTTTGACGTCTCAAGAAATTTCCGCTTCTCGGATCCGCGCCGCCCTTACCTAACGGATAGCCGCGAAACGGGTCGCAGGTGAGGCGCCCCGCAGCGAGCGACCGGAATGTACCCCAAGGTACATGAGGATCGCGAGCGAGGAGCAACAAAGCCTGCGGCCCGTTCTCGCGAGCTAGACGGATTCGAAAATGCCGGCGGCCCCCATGCCGGTGCCTATGCACATCGTCACCATCCCGTACTTCTGCTTCCTCCGCCGCATCCCGTGCACGATCGTCGCCGTCCGCACCGCGCCGGTCGCGCCGAGCGGATGCCCCAGCGCAATGGCCCCGCCGAGCGGATTGACCTTTGCCGGATCGATGTCCAGATCCTTGATCACCGCCAGGCTCTGCGCCGCGAACGCCTCGTTGAGTTCGATCCAGTCGAGCTGGTCCTGGCGGATTCCGGTGTGATGCAGCACCTTGGGGATCGCGGCGATCGGCCCCACGCCCATGATCTCGGGCGCGACGCCGCCGACGGCGAACCCGACCCAGCGCGCGAGCGGCACGAGGTTGAGTTCCTTCAGCACGCTCTCGCTGACGAGGATCGACGCGCCGGCGCCGTCGGACATCTGCGAGCTGTTGCCGGCGGTCACCGAGCCGCGCGCCGCGAAGACGGTCTTGAGCTTGGCCAGGCCAGCCGCCGTGGTCTCGGCGCGCGGTCCTTCGTCACGGTCGAAGCGGCGGCTCCTGACGACGATCTCGCCGCGCGCGAGATCGGGCAGGCTGTCGCGCACCGGGTAGGGAGAAATCTCGGCCTCGAACTCGCCCGCCGCCTGCGCGGCCAGCGCCTTCTGGTGCGAGGCGACGGCGAATGCATCCTGCGCATCGCGCGTCACCTGCCAGCGTTCGGCGACCTTCTCCGCCGTGAGGCCCATCCCGTACGCGATACCCAGATTCTCGTCGCGGGCGAAGATCTCGGCGTTCATCGCCAGCCGGCCCGCCATCGGGATCATGCTCATGCTCTCGGTTCCGGCTGCGATCATGATGTCGGCTTCGCCAGTGCGAATCCGGTCGGCGGCGATCGACACCGCATTCAGGCCCGACGCGCAGAAGCGATTGATCGTCATCCCCGAGACGGTGTTCGGCAGCCCCGCGAGGAGGAGGCCGATCCGCGCGATGTTCATTCCCTGCTCGTACTCGGGCATCGCGCAGCCGACGATCACGTCCTCGATGCGCGAGGCGTCGATCTGCGGCACCTGGAGCAGCACGCTCTGCAGCACGTGCGCGAGCAGCGAATCGGGCCGGGTGTGCCGCAAAACACCCCGCGGCGCCTTGCCGACCGGCGTGCGCGTGGCCGCAACGACATAGGCTTCCTGCAATTGTCTGGTCATGGTTGGAATCCCTTTCGATCAGTTGCGCAGCGGCTTGCCGGTGGCGAGCGTGTGCGCGATTCGCTCCTGCGTCTTCGCGTTGTGCAGGAGTGCCATGAATTCGGCGCGCTCGAGATCGAGGAACCACTTCTCGTCGACCAGCGTTCCAGGCTCCAGTTCCCCGCCGCAGAGCACGCGCGCCACCTTGAGCCCGATCTCGAAATCGTAGGGCGAGATGAAGCCGCCGTCGCGCATGTTGACGAGCATCATCTCCAGCGTCGCCAGTCCGGTCTTGCCGGCGACCGGAACGTTGCGCGCCGGCAGCGGCGGCCGGTAGCCCGCTTCGGCCAGCGCGCGCGCGGTGACCCGCGCCACGTGCAGCAGCTCGTAGGCGTTGAAGAGAACGATGTCGGCGTCGCGCAGATAGCCGATCTCCTTCGCTTCGCTGGCGCTCTTCGCGACCCGCGCCATGGCGACGGTCTGGAAGTACGTGCGCAGGAAGGGGAACTGGTCCATCTGGCTGCCGTTGGCACCGCGCGCGACTTCGCGCGTCGCACGCACGGCGAACTCCTTGCAACCCCCGCCCGCCGGCAGCAGTCCGACCCCGACCTCGACCAGCCCGATGTACGACTCCAGCGCCGCCACGGTGCGATCGCAATGCAGGATGAACTCGCAGGAGCCGCCGAGCGCCATGCCGCGCACCGCCGCCACGGTCGGGATCAGGCTGTACTTCAACCGCTGCGCGGCCTGCTGGAACTTGGCGACGACGCCCTCGACCTCGGACCACCGCCCTGCCTGCACGGCGGGCGCGATCGACGACAGGTTGGCGCCCAGCGAAAACGGCTCTTTCGTCTGCCAGATGACCAGCGACGAGCACTCGCGCTCGGCGCGCTCGACCGCGGCCAGCACGCCGTCGAGAACGTCCTCGCCGATGGTGTTCTGCTTGGTCCTGAACGACAGGATGGCGACATCGTCCCCAAGGTGCCACATGCGCACCGCCGGGGTTTCCATGATCGTCGTGCCGGTTGGCCACTTCTCGCCCAGCACCGAATCGGGAAAGTGCTGGCGCGCGTAGACCGGCAGCGTCGAACGCGGCTTGAAGTTCGCGGTGGCGGCGCTGAAGGCGCCCGCCGGCGTATGCACGCCAGCCGCCGCCGGGCCCTCGCTCACCCACTTGGGCAGCGGCACGTTCGCGAGCGTGCGGCCGGCGGCGATGTCCTCGGCGACCCAGCCGGCGACGTCCTTCCAGCCTGCGGCCTGCCAGGTCTCGAACGGCCCCATCGCCCAGCCGAAACCCCAACGCAGCGCCAGATCGACGTCGCGCGCGTTGTCGGCGATCGCCGCCAGATGCACGGCGCAGTAGTGGAAGAGGTCGCGGAAGATCGCCCACAGGAACTGCGCCTGCGGATGCGGATGTGCGCGCAGCTTGGCGAACTTCTCGCCGGGATGCCTGATCGCGAGAATCTCCGCGACCGCCGGATCGATCTGTCCGGTCGCCGGCCGGTAATCGCGCGCCGCCGGATCGAGGACCCGGATCTCCTTGCCCACCTTGCGGAAGAACCCCGCCTTCGTCTTCTGGCCCAGCGCGCCCTGCGCGATCAGGCCGGCCAGCGCCGGCGGCGTCTGGTAGATGCGGTGCCACGGATCGTCGGGCAGCGTGTCGTGCATCGTCCTGATGACGTGCGCCATGGTGTCGAGGCCGACGATGTCGAGCGTGCGGTAGGTGGCGCTCTTCGCCCGGCCGATGACCGGACCGGTCAGCGCGTCGACGACCTCGAAGCCGAGGCCGTAGGTCTCGGTGTGCGCGATCGTCGCCAGCACCGAGAAGACGCCGACGCGATTGGCGACGAAATTCGGCGTGTCCTTGGCCCGCACCACGCCCTTGCCCAGCGTGGTGACGACGAAGGTCTCGAGCGCATCGACGAGTCCGGGATCGGTGTCCTTCTGGGCGATCAGCTCGACCAGGTGCATGTAACGCGGCGGGTTGAAGAAGTGGATGCCGACGAAGCGCGCCCGCATCGCGGCCGGCAACGCCGCGGCCAGCGCATTGATCGAGAGCCCCGAGGTGTTGGACGCGAAGATCGCGTGCGGCGCAAGATGCGGCCCGACTTTGGCGTAGAGGTCGTGCTTCCAGTCCATGCGCTCGGCGATGGCCTCGATGATGAGGTCGCAGTCGGCGAGCCGCGCGAGGTCGGCGTCGTAGTTGGCGGCGTCGATGTAGGCGCTGCGATCCTTGGTCGCCAGCGGCGAGGGCTCGAGCTTCTTCAAGCCATCGAGCGCCTTGTCGACAATGCCGTTGGGATCGCCTTCCTTGGCGGAAAGATCGAACAGGATGACGGGCACGCTGGCGTTGGCGAGGTGGGCGGCGATCTGCGCACCCATCACGCCGGCGCCGAGAACGGCCACCTTGCGGATCGAAAACGGAGAGGTTGACATGATCAGATGTGCTGCCTTTGACATCCGGCGGTCAGCGCGGAATTGCGCGGGCGGCGCCGGAAAAAGCGCGGCCGGGAACGGATTCCCGGCCGCGCAGGACCTGCAGGTGACGGAAGGGTCGTAAGACCGCGCCGTCAGAACGAGTACGTCAACTGGCCGGAGAAGATCGTCACGCTGGCATCGTAGCTGCCCTTGACCTTGCCATAGGCTGCGATGTCGGTCGCCGTCGCGTTGGTCAACTGGTTGACCGACGCCCCGTCGCCGATGATGTAGGTGAAGCCCGCGTCGAACGTCAGGTTCTTGGACATCTTGTACTGGCCGCCCACCGACAGCCAGACCCGGTCGCTGTCGGGCAGGCGGACGCTGCGGTCGGCATCGTTGGTCGGCGTCTCGTCGTACGCTATACCCGCGCGGACCATCCACTGGTCGTTGTAGTGGTAGTTGGTGCCGACCGAGTAGCGCCAGCTGTCGCTGTAGTTCCATTGCTGATCCTGCAGCACCTCGCCGTTGTTGCGCACGACCGTGAACGCCGGGATGCTGCTCCAACCCGTCCACTGCAGGTCCGCCATCAGGTCCCAGCGGTTGTTGAGCGCGCCGAAGTAGGAAATGTTGAACTTGTCCGGCAGCTCGATATCGAGGCCGACACCACCGTTGGCAAATCGCTTGTCCGCATTCACCACACCGGCGATCTTGTCGACGATCGGCGCCAGCGTCGGCGGCAGCGCCGGCAGCGCCGGCTGGCTGAAGCTCACATCGCCGCTGACGTTGTACTTGATCGTCGAGCGGTAGTGTGCACCGACGCGCGACTTGTCGTTGATGTTGTACAGCACGCCGATGTTCCAGCCCCAGGCGCTGTCATCGCCCTCGATCTTGCCCTGGCCGTCCAGGCCAGCCGTGGCCGCCATAATCTGCGGGACCATCGACGCGGGGATGAGCCCGGCCGCGACGAAGCCCGCCGCGCCCTGGGCCAGCGCTGCTGAATAGTTCGTCGCCTGGGTGAGCTTGGCGTCGATCCGCTGGTAGTTCACGCCCACGCCCAGCGAGAACTGGTCGTTGAACTTCCAGGCCAGCGCCGGGTTGACGTTGACGGTCTTCAGGTCCGACTCCATCCCCTGGTAGCGGCCCAGCCAGCCATCGCCATAGGAAGTGACCAGACCGAACGGCGCGCCGACACCCAGACCGAAGAACAGCTGCTTGTTGATCGGCACGGTGAAATACATGTTCGGCACGAAGTTGTTGGTGCCCGCGTCGCCGCCCATGTGCCCCAGCGGCTGGTTCAGCGCGGCCATCGAGCCGTCGTCGCTGCTGAACTTGATCGACGGCGTGATGATGTGCAGCGCGGCGACCGCCTGCATGGTCGGGATGCGCGACATGCCGGCCGGATTGGACCACACGGTGCCGGCATCCTCGGCCACGGCGGCGCCCCCCGCGAAAGCATTGCCGAGGCCGCTGCCGGATTGCTCGGCAAGCCCGAATGCGGCGCCCTGGACCTGGCCGGCGGCAAACGCGAGCGCGCAGCCGGCGAGCGCCAGCGCCAGCCGGGTGTGACGGAAGGGTGTGGTCATGTCGTTGTTCTCCTCACTGGGGGGTTGTCGGGCACGTCTCCGCTATGGATTCTGCGCCGATTCGATGCTCGGTATCGTGCTTGCTGCTCTCTCCGGAATGGCTGTCGGATCGCGTTTTTCACTATACACCCGCACTCCCGCCACAGCCACGCCAAAACCCTTTCAAATCAGGCATCAACGTCCTGATGTTGCACTTTGTGCGGCGCGCGCCCTAAGCCCCCTCTGGCGCCAGGGGGCGCGGGCGCCGATCGGCGCCGACCGCCACGTAGGTGAGGCTCGCCTCGGTCACCCTGACGGTGATTTCATCCCTCGGATTGCGCTGCGCAAAGACCTCGACATCGACGGTGATCGACGTCCGTCCGACATGCGTGATCGCCGCATAGAAGCTCACCAGGTCGCCGATGAGAACCGGCTCCTTGAACACGAACGAATTGACCGCGACCGTCGCCACCCGGCCCCGCGCGCGCCGCGACGCGGGTATCGAGCCCGCGATGTCGGCCTGCGACATGATCCAGCCGCCGAAGATGTCGCCGTGATAGTTGGCATCCGCCGGCATCGGGACCACGCGCAATGCGGGTTCGCGATCGGGAAGCTCCACGCGAAGTTCGGACATCGGGTGCTCGCGGATCAGGATGTCAGGCGGCCTTCTTCGCCTCGTCGCGCAGTTCCCGGCGCAGGATCTTGCCGACGTTCGACTTCGGCAACTCCTTGCGGAATTCGACGTCGCGCGGACACTTGTATCCGGTGAGGTGCTCGCGGCAATGCTTGAGCACCGCTTCGGCCGTGAGCGTTTCGTCCTTCTTGACGACAAAGAGCTTGACCGCCTCGCCCGACTTCTTGTCCGGAACGCCTACGGCGGCGCATTCGAGCACCCCCGGATGCATGGCAACGATGGCTTCGATCTCGTTGGGGTACACGTTGAAACCGGAGACCAGGATCATGTCCTTCTTGCGGTCGACGATCTTCACGAAGCCGCGCTCGTCCATGACCCCCACGTCGCCGGTCGCAAACCAGCCGTCCTTGTCCATCACCTTGGCGGTTTCGTCGGGCCGCTGCCAGTAGCCGGCCATCACCTGCGGACCGCGGATGCAGATCTCGCCCGGCTGGCCCAGGCCCACGGTCTTGCCCGCATCGTCGCGCAGGATGAGTTCGGTCGACGAGATCGGCAGCCCGATCGACCCGTTGTACTCGGGGATGTCGACCGGATTGATGGTTGCGGCAGGCGATGTCTCGGTGAGCCCGTAGGCCTCGATCAGCGTGCAGCCGGTCACCTTCTTCCATTTGATCGCGACGGCCTCCTGCACCGCCATGCCGCCCCCCAGCGTGACCCGGAAGGTCGAGAAATCGAGTTTGGCGAAATCCGGGTTGTTGACCATCGCGTTGAACAGCGTGTTGACGCCGGTCATCACCGTGAACTTGTGCTTGGCCATCTCCTTGACGAAGCCGGGAATGTCGCGCGGATTGGGGATCAGCACGTTCTCGGCGCCCAGCGTCATGAACGTGAGGCAGTTCGCCGTCAGCGAAAAGATGTGATAGAGCGGCAGCGGCGTCAGGATGACTTCGGCGCTGTCGTGGCCCAGGAACGGCAGGATCCACGCCCGCGCCTGCAGCAGGTTGGCGACGATGTTGCGATGGAGCAGCATCGCGCCCTTGGCCACGCCGGTCGTGCCGCCGGTGTACTGGAGGAACGCGATGTCGTCGTGCCCGACGGGCACCTTCTCGAACTTGCGCTTGCGGCCGTCGGCGAGCGCATCGGACAGGCGCAGGGCTTCCGGGAGACTCCACGCCGGAATCATCTTCTTCACCTTGCGCAGCACCAGGTCGACGATCAGGCCCTTGAAGCCCAGGAGTTCGCCGATGCTGGTGACGATGACCTTGCGCACCTTCGTCTTGGCTGCGATTTCCTGGAACGTGCGGGCGAAGTTCTCGACGACGACGAGGACCTCGGCGCCGGAGTCGATCAGCTGGTGTTCGAGCTCGCGCGCGGTGTACAGCGGATTGACGTTGACGACGGTGCACCCGGCCCGCAGGATGCCGAACAGGCACACCGGGTACTGCAGGATGTTGGGCATCATCAGCGCGACGCGCGCGCCCTTCTTGCAGCCCTGTCCCTGCAGCCACGCAGCGAAGGCCAGCGACAGCGTGTCGAGCTCGGCGAAGGTGATCGACTTGCCCATGCACGTGTACGCCTTGCGACTCGCGTACTTGGCGCAGCTGTCCTCGAACACGTCGCGGATCGACGCGTAGGTATTGACGTCGATATCCGCAGGCACTCCCTTGGGATAGTGCTTCAGCCAGATTCTTTCCACGCTCATTCTCCTTGCCGCGCCGGGGTGGGCGGGCCCTCCGAACCGGTCAATGACGGGTCATGCGCGCGCCTCCGACCTTCGGCCTCTGTTCGGGGGGGCCGTCAGGATCGCGAGGCGTGGATATCGACTGATCATCGTACACCGAGATCGCTGCTAGCGCGAGACTCCCGCATGGTGCAGCGGCCCGCCGGTGAACGGGGCAAACCCGGTGCCGAAAATTGCGCCCGCATCCACGAGATCCGCATCGCCGACGATGCCTTCGGCGAGCGCAGACTTCGCCTCGCCGATGTACGGGCCGAGCAGCCGCTCGGCGAGGCCGGACGGCACCGCTCCGGACGGCCGCTTCGCGGGCTTCCCCGACGCGTAGTCGTAGAAGCCGCGCTTCGTCTTGCGGCCGAGGTGCCCGGCGGCGATCAGTTCCGCGAGCCTCCCGGGGGGCGCCGCATCCGGCGACAGCATCCGGCCCACCGCCACGCAGATGTCGAGCCCGACGGTGTCGGCGAGTTCGATCGGTCCCATCGGCATGCCGAACGCGAGCGCCGCCTCGTCGACGGTTTCGGGTGAGATCCCTTCGTCGACACAGCGCATCGCCGCCATCAGATAGGGACCGAGCAGCCGATTGACGAGAAAGCCCGGCGCGCTCTTCACCGGCAGCGGCAGCTTGTCGATCTGGCGGATGAACGCAGCCGTCGGCGCGACCAGTTCGGCGCGCGTCGACGCGCCGACGACGATCTCGACCAGCATCATCTTCGCCACCGGATTGAAGAAGTGGATGCCGACGAGGCGCGTCGGATCGCGCATCGCCGTGGCGATCCCCTCCAGCGGAATGCTGGACGTGTTGGTGGCGAGGATCGCGCCGGGCCTGGCCTTCGCCTCCAGCGCGGCGAAGAGAGCGCGCTTGGCGTCGAGGTTCTCGAAGATCGCTTCGATGATCACGTCGGCGCGGGCCACCCCGTCGCCCGCCACGTCGGGGATCAGCCGGTCGGCGGCATCGCGCACGCGGCGTGCGTCCTTCAGGCGCTGGCCGAAGAGCTTGGCGGCGCGACCCATGGCCGGCGCGAGGCGCTCCGCGTCCTGGTCCTGCAGCGTCACCGTGAGCCCGCGCAGCGCGCACCAGGCGGCGATGTCGCCCCCCATCGTGCCGGCGCCGACGACGTGCACGTGCGCCGCCTTGAAGTCGCCGTCCTTGCCCAGCGACTTCAGGCGCTCCTGCAGCCGGAACACGCGGATGAGGTTCGCCGCCGTAGGCGTCTTCAGCAGCGCGGTGATGGACGCGGGATCGGAGGACGGCACGGCGAGCGCATTGCCATCGTGCTTCGCGAAGAGATCGAGGATCGCGTAGGGCGCCGGATAGTGCTCGCGGCGGGCGCGCTTGCGCACCGCTTTCGCCGCCTGCGCGGCGATGAACCGGCGGACCAGCGGGTTCAGGGTGAGCGACAGCGGCAGGCCGAGCGCGCGTGGCGCCGGCTTGGCCTTGAGCACGCCGCGCACGGTGTTTTCCATGATCCGCGGCGGCACGCATTCGTCGGCGATGCCGAGTTTCTTCGCCCGGCGCGCGTCGATGGTCTTGCCGGTCAGCAGCAGGTCCAGCGCCGCCGGGGCGCCGGCGAGCCGCGGCAGCCGGGCGATGCCGCCCCAGCCGGGCACGATGCCGAGCATGACTTCCGGCAGCCCCAGGCGTGTGGAAGGTTCGTCGACGACGACGCGGTAGCGGCAGGCGAGCGCCAGTTCCAGGCCACCCCCCAGGCAGAAGCCGCGAACGAGTGCCAGCGTCGGATAGCGAACCGCGGCCAGGCGGTCGAACGTGTCCCATCCACGCTTGACCAGCGCGATCGCGTCGGCGTCGGTCTTGACGTCGCCGAACTCGTCGATGTCGGCGCCGGCGATGAAGCCGTTGGGCTTGCCCGACGCGATGACCAGCCCGATCGGGGGATCGCGATCGAGTTCGTCGAGCGCTTCGTTCAACTCGGCCAGGACTGCGGAAGACAGCGTGTTGGTGGTGGCGCCGGCCTTGTCGAAGACGAGTCGCGCCAGGCCGTCGGCGTCGCGGGTGATTTTCCAGTGTTGCATCAGCGTTTCCGTTCGGTGAGCGTGGCAGAGGGGGTTCGCAAGTGGTGCGGCTTCAGGCGCGCTCGACCAGCATCGCGCCACCGAGTCCGCCCCCGATGCAGATCGCGGCGATTCCGCGCCTGCCGCCGGTACGGCGCAGCACGTTGAGCACGTGGAGAACGATGCGCGCGCCGGACGCGCCGACCGGATGCCCCAATGCCACCGCGCCGCCGTCGACGTTGAGCCGCGCCGGGTCGAGCCTGCCGAGTGCCCCGGGGAGACCGAGTTCGTCGCGACAGTAGCCGGCGTCTTCCCACGCCCGCAGGCAGGCGATCAACTGCGCGGCAAAGGCTTCGTTGATCTCCCACGCATCGACATCGTCGAGACCCAGGCCGTGCCGCTGGAGGATCGGCGTGACGGCATGGACGGGGCCGAGTCCCATCGCGGCGGGATCGAGCCCCGCCCATTGCGAATCGACGATCCTGCCCAGGGGCTCGAGACCGAATCTTTCGACGGCACGTTCCGATGCCAGCACCAGCCACGCCGCGCCGTCGGTGATCTGCGAACTGTTGCCGGCCGTGACGTTGCCGTATTTCCGGTCGAAGAACGGACGCAGCTTGGAAAGGTTCTGCGCCGTCGAGTCCTCGCGCACCCCGTCGTCGGCCGCGTACAGCTTGCCCGCCTTGTCGTAGAGCGGGACCACCTCGTTGTCGTAGTGACCGGCCTTCTGTCCGGCCAGCACCTTGCGGTGGCTCTCGGCGGAATAGGCGTCCATCTCCGCACGCGTGATGCCGAAGCGAAACGCGAGGTTCTCGGCGGTCTGCCCCATCAGCAGGCCCACCATCGGATCGGTGAGGCCCTTCATCAGTCCGATCACCGGCGCGAGATAGGACAGCCTGAACTTCGCTGCCAGCGCAGCGCGCTGGCCGAGCGTCTTCGCCGCATACCAGTTGGAAAGCCACAGCACCATCGCGTCGGAGAAGAGCAGCGGCGCGCGCGACAGCGCGTCGACGCCACCGGCAAGCACCAGATTCGACCGACCGGCGCGGATGTTGGCGATCGCCGAGTCGAGCGCCTGCATCCCCGACGCGCAGTTGCGCATCACCGTCCAGCCCGGCACCTTGTTGCCGCAGCCCATCCGCAACGCCGCGACGCGTCCGATGTTCACCTCGTCGGCCGACGGCGCGGCGCAACCCAGGATCACCTCGTCGAGGTCGGTGGGCGCGAAGCGCTGGCGCACGAGCAACGCCTTGCCGGCCGCCGTCGCGAGATCGGAGGCCGCGAACGGACCCGGACGATTACGCGCCTTGAGGAATGGCGTGCGCGCGCCATCGATGATGTAGATGGATTCGGTCATGGTTTCCTGCGATGCAATCGACGGCCGCCGCCAGGACACAAGCGTCCTGCGCGGCAGCCGGCGGAGAGGTGGGGGCTATCGTGGGCGCGCCCGGTTCAGGCAGCCGCCTTGTGCGGAACGGCGGGATCCGGCTGCGCGACCGTGCCCGGGTTCCGGTAGTCGAGCGGGCGCATCCCCGAAGTGCCGAGATCCTGCGGAAAGTCGTCGACGCGGATGACGAGCGCGCTCAAGTCGCGCGCGTCGATCACCGCCTGCGCGTCCGGCGCGCTGATGACGCCGGCCGCACGTGCGCGCTCGACGAGTTGGTCGACGCCCGCACCCGGCGGCAGCTTCGCGTCGAGGCGGCCCTCCTTGATCGCGGTCCGGATCCGCGCTTCGACCGGCTCGGATATCAGCGTCGCAGCCAGCGCGCGCTCGATCAGCGCCACGGGGTCGTCGGAGGCCTTCGAGACGAAGGAGCCCGCCACCAGGCGATCGCGTGTGGCGGAGGGTTCGAGCAGCAGCTTCGCGACGTCGTGGCCGAGCTTGTCCGAGGGCACGACGTACGGGCGCCCCAGCGGGAACACGAGACGACGCAGGACGACGGCCAGGAAGCGGTTGGGGAAGTTCGACAGCACGCCCTCCAATGCGTTCTGGGCGCTGAACATCGCGTCCCAGATCGCCCAGTGCATCAGCGGCGCGTCGGCCTGCTGCCGCCCCTCGTCCTCGTAGCGCTTGAGCGTCGCCGAGCACAGGTACAGCAGCGAGAGAACGTCGCCCAGCCGGGCAGAGAGCTTCTCCTTGCGCTTCAGCGCCCCGCCCAGCGTGCCCATCGAGACATCGGACAGGAAGGCGAGCGCCGCGGAGAATCGCGTCAGCTGCTGGTAGTAGCGCCGCGTCTCCGGCGCGACGTTGGCGGGAACCGGAACGAAGTGCGAACCGGTGAGCCCCATCACCAGCGTGCGCGCCTTGTTGGTCATGACGAATCGGATGTGGTCGAACAGCGCCGCGTCGAAGTCGATCGACGCCTTGGTCCGATCGGTCTCGCGCGTGGCTTCGATCTCCTTCAGCACGTAGGGGTGGCAGCGAATCGCGCCCTGGCCGAAGACGATCAGGCTGCGGGTGAGGATGTTCGCGCCCTCGACGGTGATCGCCACCGGCACCTGCATGTAGGCGGCGCCGATGAAATTCGACGGCCCCATGCAGATGCCCTTGCCGCCGACGATGTCCATCGCGTCGTTGACGACCTGCCGCGCCCGCTCGGTCAGGTGCAGCTTGGCGATGCCGGACGCGACCGCGGGCTTCTCGCCCAGATCGACGGCCGCGGCGGTGAACGCGCGCGCCGCGTCCATCATGTAGAGATTGCCGCCCATCCGCGTCAGCGCTTCCTCGATGCCCTCGAACTTGCCGATCGGCGTCTTGAACTGCGTGCGCACACGGGCGTAGCCGCCGGTCGTGCGGACGGCGAGCTTGGCCATCCCGGTCGCCGACGACGGCAGCGAGATGCCGCGCCCCGCCGCAAGGCACTCCATCAGCATCCGCCAGCCGCGGCCCAGCATCGGCTGGCCGCCGATGATCCAGTCCATCGGGATGAACACGTCCTTGCCCCAGGTCGGCCCGTTCTGGAACACGGCGGAGAGCGGGATGTGGCGGCGGCCGAGATCGACGCCGGGATGCGACGCCGGTATCAGCGCGCAGGTGATCCCGATGTCTTCCCTGTCGCCGACCAGGTGATCGGGATCGAGCGCGCGGAAAGCCAGGCCGAGCAGCGTCGCCACCGGGCCCAGCGTGATGTAGCGTTTGTCCCACGTGACTTTCAATCCGAGCACGCGCTTGCCTTCGTGCTCGCCCCAGCAGACGACGCCGTAGTCGGGGATCGACGCCGCATCCGAGCCGGCGTTCGGATTGGTCAACGCGAAGCACGGGATCTCGAGGCCCCTGGCGAGCCGCGGCAGGTAGTGGCGCTTCTGCGCGTCGGTGCCGTAATGCGCAAGGAGCTCGGCGGGCCCGAGCGAATTCGGGACCATCACGCTGACGGCGACCGTGCCCGAACGTGTCGACAGCTTGGTCATCACCTGCGAGTGCGCGTAAGCCGAAAAGCCGAGCCCGCCGTACTCCTTCGCGATGCTCATGCCGAGGAAACCCTTGTCCTTGATGTACTGCCAGACACGGGGGGGCAGGTCGCGATGGACCTGCGTGGTTTCCCAGTCGGTGATGAGTTCGCACAGTTCCTGCGTCTCGACGTCGAGGAAACGCTGCTCCTCGTCGGTGAGCGTCGGGCGGCGCATGTCGAGAAGCTTCTTCCACTCGGGATTGCCGGAGAAGAGATCGCCATCCCACCACACGGTCCCGGCCTCGATGGCCTCGCGCTCGGTCTGCGACATCGGCGGCAGGATCCTGCGGAATACGCCGAGGACGGCGTCACTGATGAGCTTGCGCCGCAGCGTCACGACATTGAGCGGCATGGCCAGCAGCACGAACAGCACGGTCAGCGCCAGCGCGAGCCACGCCGGCAACAGCTGGGCGCCCCAGGCCACGCCGAGGGCGGCGGCGAGTGCGACGGTCCAGACGATGCCGGAGACGTTGGCATAGGCCAGCGCAACGGCACCGACGATGAGTGCAATCAACCAGGCAAGTGTGAGCATCAGCGGCTCCGGGGTTCGGGGTTAGGCTGGGGAACGGGCATCTCGGGACGAGGGCGTCGGGCGGCTTTGTCGCAGGATCACTGCGGCGCGCTCGCGTCTTCGTCGGACGGCAGGGCGTCGTCGCCCAGATCGGTGGGCGGCGACTGCAGCCCCGCCAGCAGGAACGGCGCGAGGCGTTGCAGCAGGGTTTCGTCGTCGCGATGCTTGGCGGGCGTGATCTCGGCGATCAGCTTCAGCGCGTCGGTGCCGGCCAGCGTGTAGGAGAGCGCGCCCATGATGAAGTGCAGCCGCCAGGACAACTCCCGTTTCGACAGTTGCGGCAGCGCGCGGCCGAACGCGGTCTTGAAGCGACCGATCATCACGGCGTAGTGCTCCGACAGGAAATGGCGGATGAACGGCGCCGGATCGGCATAGGCGCGCCCGAGCAGGCGCAGGAAGTTCGAGCCGCCGCGGGCGGGGTCGCGGGCGAGGCGCAGCGCCGGAACGATCATCGCCGCGAGGATGCGCTCACAGGCGACCGGTTCGGCTCCCGCCTCCCGTTCGACGGTGTCGAGCAGCGCGACCCGCTCTTCGTTCATCGGGTCGAGACGACGGGTGAGGATGGCCTGGAACAGCGCTTCCTTGCTGCCGAAGTGGTAGTTGACTGCCGCGAGGTTGGCTTCCGCGGCCGACGTGATGGTGCGCAGGCTCGTGGCCTCGAAGCCGTGCTCCATGAACAGCGCCTCTGCCGCGTCGAGAATGCGGTCCTTGGTCGCCGCCGACCCGCGCACTGCGGCGATTGCGATGACTTCACCCACCATGGCGCCTGCTCCTCTGGAATCGGTCATGCGGTGTGGTCGGGACGAGACGCAACACCCCCGTCCCGTCCGAGCTTGGACGGCAGATCGATAAAACAACCGTTTGAATTGTACGTTTGCACGCAATCGGCGGTCAAGCTGCGGCGCGGCAAGTGCGTTTTCATGTCATCGATGGCGGAAATACGGTGCGGGGGTGCTGGTCGCGACGTAGGTCGTCGCCTTTTCGATGCAGTCGCGTATCGCCTGCTCCATCGGCGTGTTCTGAAAACCGCCCAGCGTCGCCGGGAAACTCGTTCCGCGCGCCGAGATGGTCGTGCCCACGGAGACCTGCGTCGAGCGCGCCTCGCCCGCCAGGCGGCTGGTCGCAAGCACCCGACCCGACGCGACGTCGACGACGCGGACATCGATCGCCATGTGCGCCGACTTGCCCTGCAGACCGAGGTTCAGCGGCACGTTGCTCATCCCGAGCGTCAAGCCGCCGCCACGGACTTCCGGCTCGAATTCGGTCACCGCACCGTAGACCATGATGTCGGCGACCTCCATCTGGCCCTCGGGAATCGATTCGCCGGGCCGGGCCATTCGCGACCGCGACAGCGCCTGTTCGGCGGCAAGCCCCTTGAGATCGATGCGCTCGACGACGATGAAGCGGCCGCTGTTGTGAAGCGCGGTCAGGAGCATTTCGCGCAATCCGTCGCCCACGTACTGGCCGGCGCTGACCGCTTTGACCTGGAAGTCGCCGATCGCGACCCGGGCCAGCAGCCGATCTCCGGCCGGCGCGGCAACCGCGCCGCGCGGCGGCGCCGTTGTCGGATTCGCCGGCTGGGCGACTGCGGGCCGCGGATCGGACGCCGACTGCGGCGACGCGCCCGCGATCGGGCGCTCCTGTGCCGCTGGTGTCGCCGCAGGGATTCCCCCCGCTGCGGCCACCTGCGGCGCCGGCGGTCCGGCCGGCGGCAGCAGCGTCCCGGGCGCGGCGAACGCAGCGAGATTCTGGCGCGCCGCGTTGCCGCTCGTCCCGGCGGGGTCGAGATCGGAGGCACGCTGCCAGGCGGCCCGCGCCTCGTCGCGACGCGCGAGTTTCTCGAGGGCGAGACCCAGCGACAACAGCGTGCTGGCGTCGCGCGGGTTGAGGCTTTGGGCGTCCCGCAGCGCCGCTTCCGCTTCGGCGTAGCGGCCCGCGCGGTACAGGTGCCAACCCAGGTTGCGGCAGATCTCCGCGTTCTTGCCGCCCTGCTCGAGCGCCTTCTGGTAGGCCGCGATCGCTTCGGCCGACTTGCCCTGCTCGCCGGCGGCATCGCCCAGCGCCCGCCACGCGGCGGCGTTGCTCGGTTCGCGCGCGAGCACGCGGCGATAGCTTGCCTCGGCCTGTGCCCAGTTGGCCATCGCCATGTACGACGCGGCGCTCCCTTCCTGCGGCGGCGTCCAGTCCGGAGCAAGCTCGATCGCCGTCGCGTAGGCGCGCAGCGCATCGGCATGCCGCCCCAGCCTCGACAGGCTGTAGCCCAGATTCTGAAATGTCCGCGGGTCCTTCGCATCGAGCTGCACCGCGCGCTGGCAGGTCTCGACCGCGGCCGCGAAGCGCTCCTGCATGATCCGAACGTGGCACAGGCGCGCCCAGACCTTGGGGTCGTCCGGAACCATGTCCTGCGCCCGCTGATACGCCGCTTCGGCGCCCCGCCAGTCTCGCGCATCGTAGAGGCGATTGGCCTCGTCGACCGCTGCACCGAGACCCGCGTCCGACGACGGTTGGCTGCGCGATGCGGGCACTTCGCGCACGGGTGGGATCGTCGCCGCCGCGGACACGACCGAAGCGGGTGCACTCACGTCCTTCGGCGCCAGCGTCAGTTCCCGCGTCCAGCCTTCCCGCTCCACCGCCAGCGCGACCGGGCGACCGCGCGCCGCGGCATCCTGCAGCGCTTGGCGCGCATCTGCGGCGGTCGCCGGCGCGTCTTTGTCGATCCGCATCACGCGGTCGCCCGCCTGGAGCCTGGCGGCGGCAGCAGCGCTGCCGACCTCGACCGACTTGATCGTCGCTCCCGCCCCGCGCGCCGGGTCCGTCAGCACGACGCCAAACGCTGCGCGCGACGGCAGCGATTGCAACGCAACCTCGCGCTCCCAACCCTGGCGCGACACGCGCAGCCGGATCGTCGCGCCGTCGGGCACGGCTTGCGCCATCTGCCGGAACTGGTCGGCGCTCGTCAGCGGCGCGCCCTCCACCAACAGGATGGCGTCGCCGGGCTTCAGCCCCGACGAGGCCGCAGGCGTGCCGGCATCGATGGCGGCGACCTCGACGCCACCACCGCTCGCCGCCCGCACCCGGAGTCCGAAGTCTGCGCCGGCCGCCAGACCCGCGGCGAGCAGCGCCAGCATTGCGGCGACGGCGATCAGCACATGCCTCGCGAGCCGTCGGAATTGGGGTTCGAGCCAACGCGGACGGCGGATCGGTCTGCGGGTCGCGTACGACATGGCGAGCCCCCTTTTCTTCGTGCGCGTGGTCGCGTCAGCGGCTCGCGCGCGCCCTCATCAGTAACGATCGCGGCATTTGTAGCTCGACGTCGCGCTGTCCCAGATCACGAACGACCCCACGGCGAGCTTCACCCCGCCGACCATGCCCAGCGCGCCGCCGTATCCCGGAGCGAACTGGCCGCCCTTGAACACGCCGCTGATCCGCGGGCAGGTGGACTTCAATGCCTGGTCCTGCGTTGAATACGAACCGAGGATCGTCAGCGGCTTGTGTTTCTTGCGCAGATCCGCCTCGGTCATGTTCGCCATCTGCAGCAGGCACCACCAGCCGCCGGCCGCTTCGCAGGGATGGAAGACGAACCAACTCTTCTGCGGCGTGGCGGGCGCCGCCGGTGCAGGTGCCGGCGCCGGGGGCGTGGTCGTACTGCCTGTAGCGGGCACCGCGACGCAGATCCCCGCGGCGCTGCACTGCTGGCCGGGCGGACAATCGGCGCTGCTCGTGCAGCGCCCGGGTGTCGTCGTGCCTGTGCCTGTGCCTGTGCCTGTGCCTGTGCCTGTGCCTGTGCCTGTGCCTGTGCCTGTGCCTGTGCCTGTGCCTGTGCCTGTGCCTGTGCCTGTGCCGGTGCCGGTGCCGGTGCCGGTGCCGGTGCCGGTGCCGGTGCCGGTGCCGGTGCCGGTGCCGGTGCCAGTGCCGCCTGCACGATCGCGCATCGCCCCGTCCAGCGTGTTCGAACCAAAGCGGCCGGTGCCGCCGGACGTACCCGTCACCACACTTCCGGTCGTGGTCCCCGTCGTCGTTGCTCCGCTCGTCCGGGACGCTTCGCGCTGGCCGAAGAGACCCAGGACGGTGTCGACCGGGGCTTCAGCCGGTCGGCCGCCGGCAAGACACTTGCCGTCGCGATCGCAGCGCCAGCTCGGGCAGTTTCGATCCGCGTACTGCCGCGCGTCGATCTCGGCGAAAAGGTTCTCCACCCAGACGTGCTGCGTCACGCGGTTCGGATACTCGGTGAGCCCGACAGCACCGTTTGTCCTGTCGCAAACGACCGCCCACCGGCCACCGGTGCGATATTGGTCCGCCGCAACGCACGCGCCGCTGTCGTTGCAAAGCCGCGACGGGCAGTTACGCGTTATCCACAGCTCGGCATCCGGTTCACCGAGCAGGCGCTCACGCATCACCCAATGCGTTGCGAGATTCACGCTCTGCGTCTTGTAGATGCGGCGATCGCCCTTGTCGCAGACCACGCTCCAAGCCGGCATCGGCGAGTACGCGGGATCCTTCGCACAGGCACCCTCGGCCGTGCAGCGCGCGCGCGGACAGTTCGTCTTGATCCACCGATCGGCGGTGCGCTGGCCTTCGAAGGGACCCGCGACGATGTGGAACCGTACAAGGCTCGGCTGTTCTCCGTAGACCATCGTGCCTTCGAGCACATCCTTCGGACACAGCACGTACCACGTGTAATCGCTTGGCTTCGCCGGCTCCGCCCGCGCGCCGATCTGGTCGGCTTGGCTCAAGGGTGCGGACCATTGCGGCGCGAGCGCGGTGATATCGGTGCTGCCCGTGCACGACCCGAACGTGGCCGTGACCCTGACGCGCTGGTTGAGCTTGAGATCCACCGGGGCCGTATAGCGATTGTCGGGACCGGGTTGCCATTGCGCGAGATCGGTGACGTCGCGTGTCGTGCCGTCGTCGTAGGTGGCCGTTGCCCGAAACCCGACGGTCGTCCCGGCTCGCAGCTCGGCCTGGTCGGCCGCGATCCGCAGCGAGACGCACCTGACCGGTCGCGGCGGCGGCGGAGGCGGCGGCTCGTCGACGGCGGGGACGGCGTCGGCCGCGACGACCTTGACGGTCGCGCCGCCCCCGATGACGCCGCGATAGTTGCCCGAGATCACGTAGGTGCCCGGGCTCCGGCCGATCAGCGGATTGCCCCAGTTGAACCGCGTATCCGCGGTGACGTCCGCGGTGCTCCCGTCGTCGTACCTCGCCGTAGCGGTGAAGTCGGCCGACTCTCCCACCTTGATGGCGGTCTGCGATGCGGTCACGGTGAGCGCCACCACTTTCTTTTGCTGCGGCGGCGTCACAGTGCCGGGAGGCGTCGCGTCGGTGCCGGGCGTCGGCGACGACTGCGCGCGGGCGCGGCACTGCGCGGCGATCGCCAGAAGGTCCTGGTTGCCGCCCAACTCCAGCAAAGTGCCCTGGAGCACATCGCGCACCTTGTTCAGCAGCTTGTCCAGCTGCGCAGGATTCCCGCAGTCGGCGAGGGCATCGGCGATGTTCTGCTCGTGAATCCCGGCGCGTTCAACGAATGGCACCTGTTCGACAAATCGCCGCAATACGTTCCGCAGTGAAACTTTGTCTGGGTCGGGTTCGCGCGTTTCGAGTGCGTCCAGTTGCTGCGTGACCCTCGTCTGGAGCCCCTCGAAGCGCGCCTGTGCACCCGGAAAGGTCGTCGTGTAATGCAGGCGACTGGTTTCAATCTCTTGCAGGAGCGCCACGCCCTCCTGCGCCATCTCCGCCATCCTGCCCAGCAACTCACGGATATTGCGTATCACGTCGGCCAGCCGGTTCCGAAACGCCAAAAAGCGTTCTGCATCCGCCTGCGCCAAATCCCGTACGGTACCGGCGTAGAGCGCCGCGTCCAGAAAGACGGCGTGCGCCGCCTCCGCAGCATCGCGGTCGCGCTGCATTTTGGCGGCGAGGCGCTTCGCCTCCTGGTAGAGATCCTCGACGGCCGCCGCGTCCTGGTCGGTCTTACAGCCATCAGCACGCGTCCGTGCCGTCGCAAGTGTGGCGGTGACTTGGGCTTCGCCGTCGGCCGCGGCAACACCGTACGCAATCGCCTTCTGCAACGCCGCGCGCGCCTCGCGACACTTCTGCAGACTCAGCTTTTCGATCTCGGGGCCCGTCTGCGGGATATCGTTGATCGGGAGCCGCATTGCATCGGCTCGCTTGCCTTCCACAAGCTTCTGCGCCCGAGCAATCCACTCGTCCGTCTTGCGCGTCAGCCGCGCAAGCCAGTCGTTCATCATCGCCTCGTGTTCCATCCGCTCCTGTGTGCGCTGCTCCTCCGGCAGTGCCAGCGCCAGCGCCGCGAGCGTCTCGCTCTCCTCGCGCTGCAGCAGCTTCCCGAACTCCGTGGAGCGCGTGATCTCGATTCTGTACTGGGCGATCGGATTGCCCCCGCCCAACGCCAGCACACCGGCCTGCACGAGGTTGCGGTTCCTATCGGCCTCGAACTCGTCGATGAGCTTTCGGATGTACTCGGGAGCCGCCCAATACGCCGCCGTGCGATCCCCCGTCGCGGTGGCGTAGGGGTGGAGCTTGGTCGCGTCCGGCATCCGCGGCGGCGTGGCCTTGGCGGAGGCGTCCAGCTCCGCCTTCATTTTTGCGATATTCTCGTTATTCTTGACCGTCTCGGCGCGGACTACGTCCAGCTTCTCCCGCAATGCGGCGGCGTCATCGGCGGCGCGCGCAACACCGGCGGAAAGCGAGAGCACGCAGAGCGCCGCGAACAACACCAGCAAGCCGCGGCGACCAACGCCGAATGCGGCCCTCAGCGAAACACTGGGCATGAGGCGATCTCGGCTGTCGGCGTTGGGATGCCGTTCGCCGCCACCGAAGTGTGGTCGCGCCCGCGCACCGGCGCACGCCGAGCGCGAACGCAATGGAGATTGCAGCGATCAGGACGGGAACCGAACGGCGCCGGCGCGACCGAAGGTTCGGGCGCGGCGAGCCGCAACAGGGGGGGCGTGCCGGAGCGGTGCTTCGCTTCAACCGCGGGCGCGCAATCGAATCGCGATGCGCAACTTGCCACTACCTGCGGACAATTCCTCATCGCCGTGAGAACTCCGCCATGCCGGCAACAGCGCCTCGCCACTTACGCCGGGGCACCCTGCCGGGCGGTCTTGAGCACATTCAACTGATCGGCACCGTCATTCGCGTCACCACGCCCATCGGCGTCTTCACCTCGACGTTCACCGCCGTTCCGGCGCCTGCGGCGCAAGTGACCGGAATGTCGTACTCCTCGATCCGCACGTCGCCGGGGCCGGTGCCGAAATGCTGTCCCACGGCGAGCAGGTAGTTGGCGACCTTGAAGCTGGTCAATGTGCCTGGAACGATCCCGGGCCCCGTGAAGTCGATTGTCGTTCCGGCGGGCAGCGGATTGCCGTTGAGGTCGACGATGCGGAAATGGATGGTCGTGGAACCGCTCCCCGCCGGAGAGAAGTTCGCGCAACTGACGCTCGCGGGGGTCGCCGTGATGTACGCATGACTGCCCGACCAGACCATCAGGAACGAGCGCGTCAGGTAAGTGGTCTGCTGCACCGCCGGGATCCTGGGATTCGCCAGTACGCCGTTGTAGATGCCATCGGCCGGCAGTACGCAGCCGGTGCTCGCGTCCGGGGCGATGCAGGGTTCGCCGCCATCCCACTTGCCGTTCTGGTTGTCATCGCGGAAGACGCTCAGCGGCAGATCGTGCGTGCGGTTGAACTCGGGGCCTGCCGTATTGGTGCAGCCATCGCAGACGTTGTTGCCGTTGGCGTCGAAGAAGTCCTCCTCGCCGCGCAGGTAGCTCAGCACGACTGCGAGGCCTCGCGGCGGACGATCGCCGGCCGAGCAGTATTTGATGCTGCACGCGCCCGCGGCGCCGCTGACCGTCGAGTTGGTCGTCAGCGGGTCGGGGTCGTCAACCTTGCCGGAGAGGCAGGAGCCGCCGATGATTCCGTGCGACGCGCTGAAGCTCACCGCCGTGCCGTCCGGGGCCGGATTTCCGAAATGGTCGCCCATCGACATCATGATCGACGTCATGCATCCGTCGTAATTCCAGCCTTCGAAATTGCCGATGGTCGCGGAACCGGACGTCCTGGCATTGACCGCCAGGCCGGTGGAAATGACCAGGACGTTCGACACCGTCGTGATCGACGTGTTCTGCACGGTGGCGGTCACGATGACGATCGGCGTCGGGATCGTTCCGGCCGATACCGCCGTGGTGACACGCCCGTTGGCGTCGCTGGTTGTCGATTGGGGTTGGACGGAGAGACCGCCCACGGTCGTGTTCAGCGTGAATGCGACCGGCGCACCCCGTACCGGCTGCCCGGCCTGATCGAACACCTGGAACGTGAGCGTCGAGAATTCCTGCCTGCCCACGCCGCCGGCGCCTTTCAACGCGATGTTGATCGGTTCCGCACTGACGAACTTGATCGAGCCCAGCGGCATGGTCGCCGGTGCCGGCACGCTGACCGCATAACTGACGCTTGCATTGCCCGCCGTGATGTCGGTGTACACCAGGCTGTTGCCGTCATCGCCCACGGTGATCACCGTGCCGGTCGTCGTCCCCGGTGTCGTGGCGGTGACCGTGTAGGCACCGGCCGCGGTCCCGGCGAGCAGCGTGATCTGCGCGACCCCGCTGCTGTCGGTCAGCGCCGAGCCCGATGCGGGGTTGAACTTGCCGGTGGCGTCGGTCGTCTTGAAGGTCACGGCGACGCCCGGCACCAGCACGCCCTTGGTGTCGCGCAATACGGCCCGGAGGAGGCCCGGGCTGGCCGGCGTGATGGTCGTGATTGCGGCGCCGCTGGCGTCGGTCAGCGTCAACGTCAGCGACGACTGCGCGATCACCGAACTGCCCGGAGATCCCGTGCTGGCGCACGAGGGCAGCGCGGGATTGCGTGTGGGATCGCGATCGACGCAGCCCTGGTCGCCGCCGCCCCCGCCCCCGCACCCGTTGAGTGCGGCCACCACAACGCCCAGGACGATCCATGTCAGGCGGCTGATGGGTTGCAGGACTCTAGACATTGCTCTCTCCCTCGCTTGGGACGGGTTCCGTTCGGGCCGCGAATGGCTCGCGCACTGGACCGCAATGGCCGGTGGCACAGGGCACATGACGGCGCCATTCATGGCGAATCTTGTTGGCGCTGATCACGGTCGCACCGGTGCAGGCTCCGCGTTGCGGGCAATCCGCGCTGCCGCTGCCGAGATCTTCGCGAGCGCGGCGGCGTCTGCGCAATCGGCGCCGAGGATGACGCGCACATCGGTATCGAAGCGCAAGCGCTCGGAAATCCTCGATTGGGGATTCGCCGGCAACCGTTCGCCGAGCGCCGCAGCGGCCGCGGCGTGGCCATCGCGATACTGGATCTCGGTCGCCCGCTGCGTGTAGGGGACCTGGTTGGTGAGCCGGGGCGCACGCATCCCGGGCACTGCGAGCAGCGCGCCGACTTTGCGTGCCATGCCGTCGACGCCGTTGCCGTTGGCGACTTCGAGCCGGTAGGCTGGGACCGCCGGCGCCTTGGGCTGTTCGACAGCGGCGGGCGGGACGCTCGCAGCCGCTGATGCCGTTACCGGCTCATTCGGTGCGGGACGTGCGCCGCCCGGCGCCGCGCCGATCAGCTGCCAGCCCGGCGGCAGCACAGGAGTCGCAGCAGCAGCCGGACTCTGCTGCGGCGTCCGCGCCGGGGCGGCTTCGCGCGGGGCGGAGATGCGTCCGAACGATGCTCGCGCCGTAACGAGCTCGTTCGCGCGCCGCGTGGCCGACTCGGCACGCGCCGCATCGCCGACGCCTGCATAGGCGATCCCCAGGTTGTTCCAGGTCTTCGGACTCTTCGGATCGAGCCTCGCGGCCTCCTCCAGCGCAACGACCGCATCGGCAGGCCGCTGCTGGAGCAGCAGCGTGTAGCCGAGATTGTTGTGGAGGTGGGCGGCGGCCGGCGCGAGGGCCAGCGCCGCGCGAAGATCTCTCTCCGCCTCGTCGTAGCGCCCCTGCGCGGCGAATAGCGCCGCGCGACCGTTCAACGCCTCGACATGCCTGGGATCGGTCGCCAGTGCCTTGTCATAGGCGTCGAGGGCCAGCACGTAGCGATTTTGGCTCTGGTAGTAGCGGCCCAGTTCGTAGTACCCCTGCGCCTGCTCGCCACCGTGGCGCAGGTTGACGACCGGCATCACCTTGGTCTCCGGAACGCCGACCGGCGACACACAGCCCCCGACCAGCACTGTGCTAAGCGCGACCCCGACGAGACCCCAACGCAGTTTCATCGCAACTCCTCACGCTCAATGTTGCCCCGCCATCGTCGGCAGCAGCTGGCGATAGATGTGGATGAACGACGGCCCGAGCAGCACCAGCAGCATTGATGGAAAGATGCAGAAGATCAGCGGGAACAAAAGCTTCAACGGGATCTTCGCCGCCGCCTCCTCGGCCCGCAGCCGGCGCTTGGTACGCAAGCTCTCGGCGTGGACGCGGAGCGAATCGGCGATGCTGGTGCCAAAGCGATCGGCCTGGATCAGCATCGCCACCAGCGTGTCCACCTCCTCGACGCCGGTGCGCAGCGCGAGGTTGCGCAACGCCTTGTCCTTCGGGCTGCCCGCACGCATTTCGAGCGTCACCAGGTGCAGTTCGGCGGCAAGCGGCAGGCTGTTCATTTCCATTTCCTCGGCAACGCGCACCATCGCCGCGTCGAGACCCAGGCCTGCCTCGACACAGACGGTCGTCAGGTCGATGGCGTCGGGAAAGTGTTCGAAGATCTCGCGCTGGCGCCGGGCGACCAGCCGCGACAGCACCAGATTCGGCAGGTAGTAGCCGATGGCACTGGCGGCGACCAGCGTTACCATCATCAGCTGTGGCGAGAGCTTGACGCCGCCGATCTTTGCGTAGACGTACCAGAGTGCCGGCAGCGCGATCGCGAGGATGGTCTTTGCCGTGAAATACACGGTGGGGGCGCCGGGGCCTCGAAATCCGGCGTTCATGAACCGGATCCGCAATGGCGACTTCTCCCAGCCCTCGTCGGGTACCGACAGCTTGGCGAGCGGGCCGGTCAGCTTGACGATGCGGGCGATCCAGCGCGACGGGGTAGGCGCCGCCGGCGGCGCGGCATCGTTTCGGCCAAATTGCTGCAGGCGTCCCCGCATCATGTCGGGCGTCGACCAGTAGGTGACCAGCAGTCCCAGTCCGAACACCGCCAGGAAGACGGTCGCGAAGTAGATGGTTTGGATGGTCATGCGTCCCCCTCAGGGTCGACTCGACTCTAGACGTGGATGCGGACGATCTGCCGTATCCAGAGAATTCCGAACACCATCACGACCAGCGCGCCGATGACGAGCCTGATGCCGGCGGGATCGGTGCCCAGAACGGACAGGAATTTCGGGTTCAGCAGGTGGATTGCGAGAGCCAGCGCGAACGGCAGCAGGCAGAGCACCCACGCGGACAGCCGCCCCTCGGCGGAGAGCACGCGGATCGTCCCCGCAAGCTTGTGCCGACCGCGGATGAGGGCGGCGATGTTGTTGAGGAGTTCCGCGAGGTTCCCCCCGGTCTCGCGCTGGATCAGCACGGCGATGACGAAGTAGCGGAAGTCGGGGATCGGAACGCGGGCAGCGAGGTTCAGCAGCGCGTCCTTCATCGCAATCCCGTAGTTCACTTCGTCGAAGGCGATCCGGAACTCGCCGGCGATCGGGTCCGGCATCTCGTCGCCGACCATCTGCAGCGCGCTGGGAAACGCGTGTCCGGCGCGCAGCGCGCGGCTCATCATCTCCAGCGCGTCGGGCAGTTGCAGGTCGATCTGCACCAGTCGCTTGCGCTTTCGGTTGACGACGTGCAGCAACGGCAACAGGCCGAGGACGACGCAGAGCAGCGCGATGGCCGGCGGCGGCAGCGCAACGAGTACACCCAATCCCAGCCCGCAGGCCATGGCGATCAGCGTCACCGTCAGGAACTGCGCGACGCTCCAGGAGAGTCCCGATTGCTCGAGGAGCCGATCGAGCTGCTGGACCCGGGGCACGCCGAGCAGCGTGCGCTGCAGCGCCGGCAGGTCGGAGAGCAGCCGCTGCTTGAGAATGGAGACTGCCGCGTCGCTGTCGTGGCCGCCCGCCGACATCATCCGCAGCCGTCGCTCGATGCGCTTCGCCTCGGGACCGCGCGAATCGCTCCACCAGATGTAGCTGCCTTCGAGCAGCAGCACGATGGCGAGAAAGAGCAGCAGCGCGAACAGATAATAGGACGTGTCGTGCATCGCGCCTCCCTACTCGTAATGCCGGGTGGGATCGAACAGCCGGTCGGAGACCTCGATGCCGAAGGTGTGCAGCCGTTCGAGGAACCGCGGCCGCACGCCAGTCGCGCAGAAATGGCCGAGCACCGTCGCGTCCTCGGCGACGCCGGTCTGCCGGAAGGCGAAGATCTCCTGCATGGTGATCATCTCGCCCTCCATGCCGGTGATCTCCTGCATGCTGACGACCTTCCGCCGTCCGTCGGTCAGGCGCGCGATCTGCACGACCACCGATAGCGCCGAGCTGATCTGCTGGCGCGACGCCTTCGGCGGCAGGTTCATCCCCGCCATGCCGATCATGTTCTCCAGCCGGGTCAGCGCGTCGCGCGGCGAGTTGGCGTGGATCGTGGTCATCGATCCCTCGTGCCCGGTGTTCATTGCCTGCAGCATGTCGATGGCTTCGGCGCCGCGAACCTCGCCGAGGATGATCCGGTCGGGACGCATCCGCAGTGCGTTGCGCACCAGGGCGCGCTGCGTGACTTCGCCTCGCGTCTCGATGTTGGGCGGCCGCGTCTCCAGTCGCACGACGTGGGGCTGCTGCAGTTGGAGTTCCGCCGCGTCCTCGATGGTGATGATCCGCTCGTCGCCGGGGATGTAGCAGGACAGGATGTTCAGCAACGTCGTCTTGCCGCTGCCGGTGCCGCCCGAGATCAACAGATTGACCTTGGCGCGGGCGAGCCCCTCCAGCACCTCGGCCATCTCCGCGGTCAGGCTGCGGAACTCCATGAAGTCGTGCATCGTGTACGGATTGACCGAAAAACGGCGGATCGACAGGATCGGGCCGTCGATCGCCAGCGGCGGAATGATGGCGTTGACGCGCGAGCCGTCCGGCAGCCGGGCGTCGACCATCGGGCTCGATTCGTCGACCCGCCGTCCCACCCGCGAGACGATCTTGTCGATGATCTTCATCAGGTGCGCGTCGTCGTTGAACCGAACGTCGGTTGGCTCGATTTTGCCGCGTCGCTCGACGTAAACGCTGCTGTAGGTGTTGACCAGGATGTCGGAAATCGTGGGGTCGGCGAGCAGCGGCTCCAGCGGTCCCAGGCCCAGCATCTCGTTCTGGATTTCGCGGACGAGGCTCGTGCGCTCGGTTTCGTTCAGCGCGACGCCCTCTTCATCCAGCATCCGCTCGGCGAGCACGCGCAGTTCCTCACGCAACTCGTGCGGCTGCAGCTTTTGCATACGCTCGAGATCGACGCGATCGAGCAGGCTGTGGTGCAGCCGGGTCCGCAGGTCCTGATAGGCGCGGCGGCCCAGGCCCGCGGAGCGTTCGGCAAAGGTCGTAACGGTGTTTCCCGCCGGAGCGAGGTTGCCCAGTTTTTCGCGCAGTGACATTGTCTTTCTCCCGATATCCGGTGCGTGTTCAGGCGCGGCTCAGCACGCGCGATAGCCAGCTGCCGGCCTCCTTCTTGGGCGTCGCCGCCAGCTCGTGTGCGAACTCGCGCAACGCCTTGGCGATCGCGCTGCCGCCCGCCAGTCTCTGTACCGGCATGCCCTGGTTGATGGCATCGTCGACGATGGCAAAGTCGTTGGGAAACGTCCGGGACACCTTGATCGCCATCGCCTTCTCGATGTCGGCGAGACCGATGGCCGCGCCCTTTTCGTAGCGGTTGACGACCAGTCGGACCTTTTCACCGGAGTAGCCCAGCGAACGGAAGGCCTCGGCCAGCCGCTTGCCATCACGAATGAACGGCAGGCTCGCCTGCAGCACCGGATAGATCGTGTCGGCGTAGTCGAGCGCGCGCACCGTCACGCCGTCGAGCGCGCGACCCGCATCGAGGATCACCCAGTCGTAGTTGCTGCGCGCGATGCGCAGCAGCACGTCGATGTGCTCGGGCTTCACTTCCAGCGCCTGGACCGGATCGTCGGGCGCGGCGAGGATTCCCAGCCGCGGGTGCGCCGATACCAGGCTCGACGCCAGGTACGCTGCATCGACACGATGGATCTGCGTCGCGATGTCCGCCAGCGTCGACGCAGGTTTGCGGTCGGAGACGAAGAACGCCGCGTCACCCCACTGCAGGTTGAGATCGATGACGATCACTCGCTGCTGCTCGTTCTCGGCCAGCGCATAGGCGAGGTTGGTCGCCAGGAACGTCGCACCGCTGCCACCGCCCTTGCAAGCGATGAACGCCAGCACCTTGCCGCGCTGGTCGGTCGTGGCGTCGCGCTTCTTGGCCAGCCGCGCCGTCGACACCCGCAGCGTCTCGGCCGTAACGTCGGGCGGCAGCACTTCGCGCACGCCCGCACGCATCGCCTCGACCAGGAACTCTGGCGCGTGGTTCGCGCAGATGAGCACGACGGTGAGTTGCGGATACAGCTGCTCGATCCGCTCGACGCCGGCGAGCACCTCGGGACCGGCATCGGCCGCAAGGACGAACACCAGCTCCGGGTCGGTGCGGGCCACCGCGGGTGCAAGGCGCTCGAGGCTCCCCTCGGCGGTATCGACCGTGCCTGTCGACGGATCTTTCGCCAGCCGTTCGGCGAACTCCTGCACGACCGCGCGCGTGCTGCCGAACACCAGGATCTTCAATGTGCCTTGACCGACCACGACATCCTCCGCATCGCTGGATTCGTCTGCTCTGCCGTGCCGCGCAACCTGCTGCCGTCGCGTCCCGGAGCGCGCCGCTATTGGCTGCCGCTACCGGACACGCCGATGGTGAACGCCGAAGTCTGCGGCTCGGGCTCGCGGAACGATTTGCGGTAACGGTCCATCATGTCCTTGGCGACGACGCCGTCGACACCGGCGACCATCCGCGTCGCGTTGCGCTGCGGCGCGTCGCGGTCCAGCGCCTGTCTCGCCTTGGCGATATTCACCGCATCCCCGAACCCCGCATCGAGCTGGGGCGTCAGCGTCGTGCAGCCGCCACCGACCAGAACGAGCACTGCCGCGATTGCCACGCACTGCATGGTGTTGAGTTTCATGGCTGCCTCTCACTTGATTTCGAATCCGGACGGGCCTTGCGGCGCGGCACCGGCGGGCATCGGGGCGGACGTCGGTGCGGGCTTCGCCACCTCCGGGGGCTGGCCTTCCATCTGACCGCCGAGGAACAGCTCAAGCCGGCTCGGCTCGATGTAGCCGTCGGTCGGCAGCCGCGTCGGGCCGGACATCGGACGCACCAGCCGCGGCGTCACGACGAACAGCAGTTCGCTCTTGTCCGACTGGAATGACGTGCTTCGGAACAGTGCACCAAGGATCGGAATCTCGCCCAGTATCGGGAACGCCTTGATGTCGGTCGTTGCGCCACTGCGAATCAGCCCGCCGATGGCGAAGCTCTGGCCGTCGTAGAGCTGGACGGTGGTCGCGGCGCGGCGGGTGAAGATCAGCGGCAGGATCATCTTGCCGAGCGTGTTGGCGGACTGGATCGCGATCCCCTCGCGCGACAGTTCGGAGACTTCAGGCGCGACCCTGAGGTTGATCAGCCCGCCTTCGAGCACTGTCGGCGTGAATTTCAACCCGACGCCGAAATCCTCTTCCTGCAACGTATAGGTTGCGATCCCCAGGTTGCTATTGTTAAGTACCGGCAGGAACACCTTGCCGCCGGCGAGGAAGCTGCCTTCCTGGCCGCTGATCGCCATCAGGTTGGGCTCCGCCAGGATCTTGACCAAGCCATCCTTCTTCTCGCCGTCGATGGTGACGAACTCGCCGGTCAGCGAGCGGAACGCATCGATGAGACCGGCGCCGCCGGTAAGGAAGTTGGTGAGAATCGAATAAGTCCAGCTGCCGTTGACGCGCTGCAGGTTGAGGCTGGCGCCGAGCTTGTCGATCAGCGCCTTCGACACCTCGGCGACCTTCACTTCCAGCAACACCTGCTGCGGCGCGGCAACCGACAGCAGATTGACGACGCGCAAGTTCTGCCGCCCTGCCGCGGCACTGCCGCCCCCCTGGCCTCCGGCGACCACCCGGCCCTTGTCGAGCGCCCCGCGAACATAGGCAGTGGCCAGCAGGATCGCCTGGTCGACCTTGCCGGCATCGGAAACCATGCCGGAGAGCACCAGCGAGTCGGCGGCCGACGTCACCTGTATCGCTTTCTCGCCGGGCAGCAATTGCGCGAGCTTCGCCTGCAATGCGCCGGTGTCCATGCCCACGGCGATGTCGACGATCGTGCAGCGACCGGCGCCATCCTGCAGGATCATGTTGGTGGCGCCGACCTCGACGCCGAGCAGATACAGCGCCTGCGGCGACAGCAGCCGGGCCTGCGCGACGTCCTCGTTGCCGATGGTGCGCAGCGTGATCGCCTGGGGGAGCTTCAGCAGCGTCGACTTGCCCGCGACCAGATTGACGGCGACCGGCGGCGGCATTTCGTCGACACACACCGGCGCGCGCGTGGGCGGCGGACCTTCGACCGTTGCCGCGCTGTCGGGGGCCGGCGGCTTGCGCGCCGACGCGCGCGCGGGTTTGGCCGCCGCGCCGCCCGTTGCGGCAACGCTCGCTCCTGCAGCCCCCTTGGGCGCCGCTTTTGCTGTCGCGGTCCCGGTGGCGGAACCGACGGCCCCGTACTCGACGGCCGCCTGCGCCTGTGCCAGTCCGGCGAGTCCCAACAGGGCGCCGACAAGCACCGCCGAAGTGATGCCCGGGACACGAACGAGGCTGGCGGATGGATTCGGTCGATGCGTGTTCATTTTTCTTGCTCCATGACCTGGCATTGCCTTGACGTCGGGGGCGGGCTAGAAACACTCGCGGGAGACTTCCCTGCCGCTGATGACCAGTACGCAATTGCGGGGGGGCGCCGGCTTTGCCGTTGGCACGGCCTTGCGCACCGCGGGTTTCGCGGTCGCCACCGTCGGAACCAGCGTCGTCTTCAGCGCCGCCGGCGCTTCGCGGACGGTACCCAGCAGCGTGGCCTTGGTGGCGCCGAAGGACTGCGCGAGCTTGGGATCGATCTGGTTGCGCAGCACCAATGACAACGTGCCGACACTGCGCGCGAGGTCGAGCTTCTCGGCCTCGGCGGGTGTCACTTCCAGCGTCACCGCGTTGACGACCTTCGGCTTGGTCTCGTCGCGGCCCGCCTCCTGCGCGACCGCCAGCACCAGGATGTGCTCGAGGACGATCTTGGACACGCTCTTGTCGTTGGCGTCCCGGTTGCCGCCTTTGCCTTCCTCCTGCGTGTTGACCATGATGTCGACGAAGTTGCCGGGCAGCGCGAAGCCGGCGACGCCGATGACGTCGTTCACACGCACCGTCATCGCCCGCTTGCCCTGCATCACCACTGCCGACAGCCCGCCCTTGGTTCCCTCGGGCGCGAGCTTCGATTCGAGGATCGGCTCCCCTTTCTGCAGGCTGGTGCGGGCGACGCGATCGACGAGCTTGGCGTCGTCGGTCACGGCGCCGGCCGGAATGCTGCTCGACGGCCAGTCGGCGACGCGCATCATTTCGCGTGTCAATCGGGCACCGAGATCGATGTCGGTCGCAGCGACCGCGACCTTGCTGGTGCCGAGCGCGCCCTGTTCGGCCACCCAGCGCGACGCAAGCCAGACGGCGCCCAGCGCAACGACGAAGGAAACGCCGATCATTACCAGGGCTCTCGTGTTTTTCATCTTCGCCACTCCAATGTTCTCTCGCTGATGCGCTGCGGCGCTGTCGAGGCCGGCGGATCCGCTGTTCCGGAGAGTTCCGCTGCCGGGGGATGTCGAGTCGACGCCGGGTTGTCACTCCGTGATGAAATAGTTGTGCCACGCCCGGTCGAGGTTCTCGGCGGACAACGTGGGTTCGGTGCCCTCGTAGATGGCGAAATCGCGCAGCTGCGACAGCAGGTCGCGCGGATAGCAGGCGAGCCTTGGCTTGTTCTCGCGATCGTGGTGGTTGCGCAGCAGGTACTGCAGCATCGGCTCGGCGTACGCGATGCCGTACTCGGCACAGACGTCGCGGAACACCGCCCGGTACTCGTCCTCCGACAGCGGCCCGACGAAAATCTTGTAGCCAAGGCGGCGCAGGAACGCCTCGTCGGCGAGGTCGGAAGGTCTCAGGTTGGTCGAGAACACGACGACGACGTCGAACGGCACGGCGAACTTGTGCCCGCTGCGCAGCGACAGGTAGTCGAGGTGGCGGTCGAGCGGCACGATCCACCGGTTCATCAGGTCGCGGGGTGCGACCAGCTGGCGGCCGAGGTCGTCGACGACGTAGATGCCGTTGTTGGCCTTGAGGTGCGGCGGCGCCTGGTAGAACCGCGTGCCCTCGTCGTAGTCGAGATCGAGCATCGACAGCCGAAGCTCGCCGCCGGAGACGACGACCGGGCGGTCGCAGGCGACCCAGCGCTCGTCGCCGATGGCGCTGCGATCGATCGAACCGGTGGTCGTCTGCGGCGGCGACACCGGATGGTGCAACGTCGGATCGAAGACCTGGATCACTTCGCCGGCGACGGCGATCGCGTGCGGCACCAGCACGGCGCCGTGCAGCAGCCCGCGCAGCCGTTCGGCGAGGTAGGTCTTGCCGCTGCCCGCCGGGCCGTAGAGAAACATCGGCCGGCCGGAGTTCATCGCCGCGCCGACCTGGTCCTGCACCGTCGCCTTCATCACCACCGAAGCGAACGCCTGCCGTGTGTCGTCGCGCGTGACCCGCTGGCCGGTGACAGTCTGCGACTCGACGACGTCGCGGTAGGCCTGCAGGCTGACCGGCGCGATTCCGGCGTAGCGTGAACGGGCGAGGAAGCCGGTAGCGCGCTCGCGCCCCGCTTCAGTCAGTTGATAGGTGACGTCGCCCTCGCTCGCCCCGCGCCGCGGGACTTCGCACAGGCGTTCGTTGCGCATGAAGACGAGCAGCCGTTCGACGATCGTCGCCGGCAGCCTGAGATGCGAGGAAAGCTCGACCAGCGAGGATTGGCCGCGGATGAACAGCAGCTTGGCGACCAATTCGACGAGAAACAGGAAATCGAGCCCCGTTTCCTCGACAGTTCGAGGCGGCGCCGGCAAGTTGGGGCCGGTGCGGGGTGGCATCCTCGCGATACCACCGCATTGCGCGGAGGTTTCGAGTGCCATGGTTCGTGCGTCCTTTGCTCCCGGTGCTGCCTGGTTGCCGCACGCCTTGCCATCACCCTGCGACGTCTCGATCTGTTCGCTGCCGGACGGCGCGTGCGGCGGGCCGCCCCGGCTACAGCTTCTTCTTCACTCCCACTTGCCTTCTACATCGACCACAGCGTCCACCCGACCCGCGCCAGCACGACCTCGGCGATCGTCCCGATCGCGATGGCGATGCCGTAGGGCACGTTGCCCACCGACTGCGCCGGCGCCACTACCGTCGCTCCAGTACCGCTCATCGCGTTGACCAGCGACCCGAACAGCATCACCCGCAGGTTCGCAGCCAGTTCGCGCAACTTGCCCCGCCACAGCGCCGCCATCACCGCCAGCAAGCCGCCGGCGACGAAGACCAGCAGCGCGGCGGACACCACTTCTGCGGGGCCGAGCCACGCGCCGACCATCGCCATCAGCTTGACGTCGCCGGCGCCCATGGCGCGCAGCAGGTAGAGCGGGAGCATCAGCGCGAGGCCGATCGCGAGCCCGCCCAGGGCCGACAGCGCGCCCCCCGCGCCTGCGGCCGCTGCCGCGACGGCGAGGCCGAGGACGGCACCCGGGATCACCAGCGCGTTAGGAATGCGCCGGTTGAGCACATCCATCCAGGCGGCGGCGACAACCAGCATCACAAGCAGTCCCGAACGCAATCCCTCGACGGACGCGCCGACGCCGGCACCAAGACCGCTTGGACCGAATACGTCCCAACTGTTCATAGGAACTCCTGCAACCCACCCGCTTGGCCGCGAGAAGACCGGCCACGCCCGAAAAGCTGCAGCGACGGTCGCCCCACCAACTTCAACACCTGGGCGACAACAGCGACCTCGCTTCGTCAACGCCCGCGCTCACCCACAGCGGCTCCAGTCATGGCGCCGGAGGCATTCTGCTGGCGATGGAATCCCACATTGCACGGATGCTGATACCCAACGCTGCGACCCCACTCAAAAGAACCATGGCGATGAGCGAGGCGATCAGGGCGTACTCGATCGCCGTCACGCCTGTTTCATCGCCATGAAGCCGCTCGAACGGCGGAAGCCACTGATTCATCCGTGCCCCGCGCATTCGATTGGTCAACGCCAATTCATCCGGGGGTCCCGCTGGATCCCTTGTCGGCGACTCTCGCTTAAGGGCGTGAGCGCGGTCGCGACACTCGTTGAACACGGCCTTGAGTTTGTGCTCCGACCAATCGTGACCGCTACAATAATTGCCACGGCGATCAACGAAGCGATCAAGCCGTACTCGATGGCCGTCACGCCTTCTTCTTCCCGATAGAACCGAATAAGTGCGTTCATGGTATGCTCCCAGCATAAAACATACCGCTTTTCCCGTGATTGCCACGGTCTTCCGGCAACCACCTGGCGAGTTTTATTGTTCCTTTTCGGGCGCCTTCCAGTATCGCTTGCCACTAGGGTGTGCTCGGGTCCTCTCGCTACAATCGCCGGCCGGATAGCTGCGACGGCGGCGAATTCCTCGTTTGTGGATGTTTTCTTGCTTCGTTCGATTCGACTCTAGGCTTCGCGGACACGCCGCGCGTTGATGTGAGTCAAACAGTTGTTCTATTTTTAACTTGACGCGATTTCGCGGATTTTACCGGTTGTAGGGGACAGAAACTCGCACATTTCCCAGCTTCGCCCCGTCATCGGATGCCTTGAACGGCCGCGCATGTCGTTGTGTAGCACACAACAGCGTCGCTCGAAGCCGGGGCTGCAAAATGTGTGTTTTCGCGCATGTTGTATTTCGCTGCTGGGGGCACTCTCACCGCCGACCATCGAGCCGCTGCGGCGGCCCGATACCGATCACTTGGTGATCCGCATGATCTCGGACGCGAGCTTTGCGAAGCACGGCATCAGGTCGTTCTCGGTCGCGGCCCAGCAATAGACGCCGGTCGGCTGGCCGGGGTTGCGGCAGCGCGCCGCCGAATCGGTCGTGTTGGCCATGCACTTCAGCAACGACTCCCCGTCCTCGTTGTCGGGGCCGGTCAGGTCGTGGACGTGCGAACCAAGACCCAGCGTGTAGATGTAGATGCCCTCGCTGCGTGCCGCGTTCGCCATCGCTTCCGGCAGGTTGCGCGACGCGCGGTTGATGTTGCGGTAGGCGTTGGTCGTGGTGTTCGTCGAGTTGGTCACCACGCGTGGCGTGTTGGTGACGACGCGGAACTCGCGCTCGTTCAGCCGGTCGTGGGGGTTGTACCAGTCCGGCAAGGCGGTCGTCGTGAGATGCGGCGGATTGGTGCCCGCGCCGATCGCCCCTCCCGAGATGTAGCACCGGCCGGGAAGTTCCTGCGCCTGGACGTCGAAGCGCCACAGGCCATCGACCGTGCAGCAGCTGGCCGCCGTCTGCAGCGCGCCAGGCACGTAGTAAGGCGCGGACGTGCCCTGGACCAGCGTCGCGCAGCCGGTGCCGGTCGGTTTGGCGTTGAACGCGAAGTACGACGCAAAGGTGTTCGGCGAGCCGTCGGAGAAGAACACGATCACGCGCAGGCTCGAGCGGTTGGCCATCGAGATCTTGTTGTTCAGCTGGTCGCGCGCGTGCCAGAACCCTTCCGAATAATTGGTGAAGCCGTTGAACGAGTAGTTGGTGATCCGCGTCTTCATCGTCGTGCGGTCGAAACCGCGGCTCTGGTCGGCCTTGAACGGCACATCGACGACCGCGCCGTGCGAGAAGTGGATCAAGGCGATCCGGTCGACCGTGGGATTGAAGTGGTCGAGGAACGACTTGGCCGAGGACCTCACCGTCGCCGCCACCGGCAGCAGCGAGTCGGTGGTGTCCATCACGAACGCCATGTCGAGATCCTTGCGCACCACCTGCGCCGAAGATCCGACGTTCAGAAACTCGAATTCGAACACGCGCATCAGCGTCACCGGCACGACCGAGGTTGCGGCGATGTCGACGATGACCTTGCCGTGGTCGAAGACGATGCCGATGTTGCCCAGCGTCGGCGTCGAGTGGAAGAAGCCCGACGCCGGATAGTTGGCGTCGAAGAACTCCCTCGCCGCGATCCGGGCGTTGGCCTCCTGCTCGCCCTGCGTCGCGCCCATGGAGACGTCGCGCGCCGCGGCGATCGCGGCGGCGTCGACGGCCGAGTTGAGCCGCGCGCGGATGATGTAGCCGAGGCCCGAGTCGATCGCAAGGCCGACCGCCCCGATGATGACGACCATCACCAAGGCGGTAAGTACGGCGATCTGGCCGCGAATCCTGCGGAATGTTGGAGTGCGCATCATGCCTCCCGCTTGAGCTTCGTTCAAAGTACCGTCATCGCCCGGAGGTCCGGGCCGACCTGCGGCGTCGACAGGCCGAACGGCAGGGTCGCCGGCGCAAAGAACATGTCGAAGCGGTAGAACGCCTCGACCGCGTAGATCAATTCTCCGGCGCGAAGCTTCCCAGTCATCACGTTGGCCGTCGGCCGGGAACTCGGCACATTGCAGGTACCGCCGTTCCAGCTGCCGCAATTCCATACGGTGCTGCTCGGGGCATAGCTGCCACCGCCCAGCCACCGGTATTTCGCGGTGACGACGTTGCGCACCGCGCTGTTGGGTGTGTCCTGGTAACCCATCACCTCGGTGATGTAGATCATCCCGTTGTCGGTGAACGGCCCGAGCAGGCCGACGGTAGCGGTTGCGCCCGGCGTCGCCGAGTCGCCCAGCGCGTCCATGATCTGCTGCATCTGCAGCCCCGACGACCGCGCGGCGAGACTTGCGCCTTCGCGCGAAATGCTGATCAGGATGATCTGTGCCTGGATCGCGCGCGAAACGTCGACGACGGCCAGCGTCAGCAATGCGAGCACCGAAATGATCAGCGCGAACTCGACAACCGCCACGCCGGCGATGTTGACTGCCCTGTTCCGCATGGCTGCAACCTCCTTTCACTCGAAGGCTTCGTTGCGCATCGTCGCGGCGACGCTGAACCGGTAGTCGGTCTGGCTGGTCACTGAACCCAGCAATGTCCTCAGCGGAGGCAGCATCGGCCACGTGCAGTCGACGCGGATGACGACGATCTCGCCGGGAGTCCCGAACATCCCCGTCGAGTAGCTCCCCTGGTCGGGATACGCCTGAGTGGAACCGTCGCGGGTGATCGAAATCTGCGGATGCACCGAATCCCAATGACCCATCGACTGTTGTTTCATCTTCTCGATCACGGCCAGATAACGCTGCTGGTTCGACGCGTTGGGGTCGAGGTTGGACTGCCCGGTGATTGCATAGCGGGCGCCTTCGCGGACCGCGTGCTGCATCGTGAGGTCGATCCAGAAAAGCAGGCCGAACTCGATGACAAGCAGGACCAGGAACAGGTAGACCGCCGACACCAGCGCGAACTCGACAACGGCCGCGCCGTGCTGCCGACGGCGCCACGGAAAGTTGGATCTCAGCATGGTGAAATTCCTTGACCGGACGGCGCGGTGGCGACCGGGGACGTCATGACCGCAGGTGAACGACGTCGTCGAACGGCCGACGCGCTGGTTCGACGGAAAGGTGGGTCGGGGCTGCCATGGGGTCGCAAACGGTCATGGCCGCTGCCGACCGGCCGCGCAGCCGGTCGCCTCGCGGCGGGAGCGCGCAAACTACGCTGTGCGTGGCAAAGTGCGCTCGCAGCAATCGCCGAAGGTCGCATGCGCGAAACCTTTGCGTTGGCCGACGACATAACCTGCCGTCCTGCGGGGCACCCGGATCGGACCTTCCGGCGGTTCGTCCGGTCGTTGCCGACCGGCGCCGCAGGTGAGGTCTCACTCCCAACCTACTCCGACAATGGGCGCCGTTGTTGACCCAAATCAAACAAACGTTTTACGACGGCCGGGGCTCCACAGTCACTGACGGGCCCCGCGCGATGCGCCGGCGTCGTCATCCTGTCGACCGCGAACGGCCGCCGCTTCGGAACACGCCGACGGCCAAGGTCGGCACCGTTGAAGCGGCGACGCCTGCAGAACCCGCGAAAAGCGCGGGTTGACGCGCATTGGCGAACCGCCAATACTTGAACCCGCGCGATCGAGATCGCCGATCATCGTCGTCGGCGCGGCACCTGCCGCGTTGCCGCTCCGACCGCACCCTCCGCAATGTCGAATCCGATCAACGTCCCGCTGACAATCGCGGGCAGCGCATTGCTCGCGCTTCACGTCTTGCTGACGGGCTGCGGAATGGGGCAGGATCCTGCGCCGCGCACGCTCACCCTGGCCGAATGCCGCCTGCCGAAGCTCTCGGTCACGGCCCGATGCGGCGAACTCGCCGTGCCGGAAGACCGGGGCCGCCCGGACGGACGCAAGCTCGACATCTTCGTCGCGATCCTGCCGGCCAACACGGTGGCGCCGAAGTCCGACCCGCTGATCATCCTCGCGGGAGGACCCGGGCAGGCAGCGAGCCAGCTCGCCCCGCTGGCCTCGCGCCTCAGCGAAGTCCGCCGGGCCCGCGACATCGTGCTGATCGACCAGCGCGGCACAGGGCGTTCGTCGCCACTCACCTGCGAGGCATTCAAGCCCGGCGACGACATCGAGGCGTCGTTCGATCTGGACTCCGTAACCAAGGCCAGGGAATGCCTGCGCGAGCTCGCGACGACCGGCGTCGATCTCACGCAGTACACCACCGAGGCGTGGGTCGCCGACATCGAGGCGGTGCGCGCGGCGCTCGGCTATCCGCAGTTCAACCTCTGGGGCGGCAGCTACGGCACGCGCGTGGCACTCGCCTACCTGCGCCGGCACCCGGACCGGGTGCGCAGCATGGTGCTCGACGGCGTGGCCCCGCCGGAGATGGCGGTGCCGCGCGACGTCTGGGCGTCGCGCGAAAAGGCACTCGATGACGTGCTCGCGGCGTGCGAAGCCAGCGAACCATGCCGACGCAACCATCCCGATCTCACGCAGAAGCTCGACCAGCTCGAGCGCGATCTCGCCGCCCCGGGCCGACGCATCGTGTTCCAGGATCCGCGCAACGGGAAGTCGCAGGCCGGCACCGTGACCTTCGATCTGGTCCTCGGGAGCATTCACGCGATGACCTATGCGCCGGAGCGGGCGGCACTGCTCCCCGAGATCATCGATCGCGCCGCCGGCGGCGACTTCGGCCCGCTGTTCGCGATGGCGCAGGCGTCGGTCGGGGACATCAGCGAGCAGATCACCCCGGCACTGCACTACTCGGTGATCTGCAGCGAGGATGCGCCGCGCGTGACGCCCGACGAACGCCGCGGTCTCGAGCGGCTGCGCAGCCGCGCGCTGGCGGCGAACATGTTCGACGTCTGCGCCATCTGGCCGAAGGGAACGCCCGCGCCCGACGGTGCGATGCCGGTGAAGAGCGACGTGCCCGCGCTGCTGCTGTCCGGCGGGCTCGATCCGGTCACGCCGCCGGCGTCCGCGGCGACCGTCGCGGCCACGCTGCCCAACAGTCGGCAGGTAGTGGCGCAAGGCTCCGGGCACATCGTCTCCGCGTACGCCTGTGTTCCGCGGCTGATCTCGGCGTTCGTCGACAGCGCGAGCACCGCGACGCTTCCCGCGACCTGCATCGACTTCCTCGCCACGACCAAGCGCAGCCCGCTGTGGCCGGACCGGCTGGGGCCGCAACCATGATCGTCGTCGACAACATCGTCAAGGGTTTCGGCAAGCACGGTCAGGTGCATGCCGTCGATCGCGTGTCCTTCGCAGCACCCGACGGCGAGATCACCGGACTGCTCGGGCCCAACGGCGCCGGCAAGACGACGCTGCTGAGAATGGTCGCGACGCTGATCGTCGCCGATTCCGGGTCGGCGCAGGTCGCGGGGCACGACGTCGTGCGCGACCGCTACGAGGTGCGACGGCGGATCGGCGTTCTCTCCGACGCCCGCGGCATCTACCCCCGTTTGACCGCCCGCGAGAACATCCGCTACTACGGCGCGCTGCACGGCCTCTTCGGGCCGGCGCTGGAGACCCGTGTCGGCGCGCTGATCGACGCGCTGGGAATCGGCGACCTTGCCGATCGCCGCACGCAGGGCTTCTCGCAGGGCGAACGGATGAAGGTGGCGATCGCGAGGGCGCTGGTCCACGACCCCGACACGATCCTGCTCGACGAACCCACCAACGGGCTCGACATCATGAGCACGCGCGCGCTGCGCGAGATGCTGCGCAAGCTCCGCGACCAGGGCAAATGCCTGCTCTTCTCGTCGCACGTGATGCAGGAAGTGACGGCGCTGTGCGACCGGATCGTGATTCTCAACCACGGCCGCGTCGTCGCCTCCGGCACGGCGCCCGAGCTGCTGGCGCAGACTGGCGAAACCTCGATGGAGGACGCCTTCGTCCGCCTGCTGGGAACCGCCGAGGGCGTGGCAGCATGAGCGCGCCGGGCCGCCCCGAGGGCGAATACCTTCGCCCCCAGCACGAAGTTAGTCCAGTGAGCGCGACGGCGCGCCCCGTCGCTGCCGACGAGGAGACCAGGCGATGAGAAGCCACGGCGACCACTCGGTGCTCGCTCGCGTGGGCGCCGTTGCGCGCAAGGAGCTTGTGGACACGTTTCGCGACCGCCGGTCGATGTTCGTGATCTTCGTCACGGCAGTCGCCGCGGGACCGCTGCTGCTGATGCTGGTGCTGAACATGGTCGCCAGCCAGCTCGACAAGGGCCGCGAATTGACGTTGCCCGTCGCGGGGATCGAGCATGCGCCCGCGCTGGCGGCATTTCTCGAGCGCCAGCAGGTGACGATCGAGACGGCGCCCGCCGATTTCGAACGCAAGATCCAGGCAGGCGACCTCGACGTTGTCCTCGAGATCGACAAGGATTTCGCGAGCGACGTCGCCGCAGGCCGGAGCGCCAAGCTGCGGCTCAACTACGACCGGTCGCGCGACCGGGCCCGCAGTTCCATCGAGCACGCGGACGGCGTTCTGCGCGCTTTCGCCGGCGAATGGGGACAGGGTCGGCTGCTGATGCGCGGGGTCGTGCCCGAAGTCGTGAGTCCGCTGCAGATCGAGGCGCGGGATTTTTCCACGCCGCAAAGCTCCGGTGCACTGGTGCTGGGCCTGCTCGCCTACTACGCGCTCTTCGCGGCGCTGATGGGGGCGATGGCCGCCGCGCTGGACACGACGGCCGGCGAGCGCGAACGCGGCTCGCTCGAGCCGCTGCTGACGACGCCGACCGCGCCGCTCGAGCTCGCGACGGGCAAGTGGCTGTCGCTGTGCGTGCTCGACGCGCTGGTGGTCGCCGTCACCCTCGGCGGGTTCTACCTGACGCTGCGCTTCGCCCCGCTGCCCGCGGTCGGCATCCCGTTCCTGTTCGGCTTCCGGCAGTACGCCGCGTTCATGGCGATCCTGGTGCCGCTGATCCTCTTGAGCACCGCCATCCTGCTCTACGTCGGCATGCGCGGCCGCAGCGTCAAGGAAGCACAGGCCAACATCTCGGTGCTGATGTTCGCGGCGTCGATCCTGCCCGTCGTGCAGATGTTCATGCGCCGCAAGGATCCGGAGTGGCTGCTGTCGGTGCCGATCGCCGGGCAGTACGCGCTGCTGTCGCGCGTGCTGCGCGGCGATGCGCTCGTCTTCCAGGAGTGGATCCAGGCGTTCGGCATCCCGACGCTGCTGGCGCTCGCGGCGCTGCTGGCCACGGCGCGCCTGCTGTCGAAGGAGTCGGTGCTGGCGGGGCGCTGAAGGCCCGGGACTTCGCCCGGGATGAACGCACGCCACCGCGCTCATTCCCCGCTCGTGCCGGCGTAAGCAGCGTCGATCCGCTCCCTGAAGTGCGCCAGCACGAGCGGGCGCTTCAGCTTCAGCGTGGGCGTCAGCAGTCCCGTGTCGATGTCCCAGGGTTCGGTGGTCGCAATCACGCGGCGCACGCGTATCCACCGCGGGAACGCCTTGAGCTGCTCGTTGGCGCGCTTGGCGAGGCGCTTTTCGTCCCGCTCCTGCGTCACGGCGAGCAGCACGACGAAGGGGCGACCTTCGCCGACCAGGATCACCTGCTCGAAAACCGGATCGCGCAGGATCGCGAGCTCGACGTCCTGCGGCGACAGCTTCTCGCCGTTCGAGAGCACGAGCACGTCCTTGGCCCGCCCGCGAAGGTGGATCTTCCCGTCCCGGATCTCCGCCAGGTCGCCGCTGTGCAGCCAGCCTTCGTCATCGATCGCCGCGCGCGTCGCCGCGGCATCGCGCCAGTAGCCCAGCATGACGTTGGCGCCGCGGACCAGCAGTTCGCCGCTCGGCAGGATCCTGACCTCGATTCCGGGCAGCGGCGGGCCCACCGACTCGGGGTCGTTGTCTTCGATCCGATTGACCGAGACCACCGGCGCCGCCTCGGTCATTCCGTAGCCCTGCAGCAGCGTGAGCCCCAGTCCGATGAACACGCGCGACAGCGCGGGGTCGAGCGCGGCCCCGCCGACCACCGCGAGGCGCAGCTGCCCCCCGAGTCGCGCGAGAATCGGCGCCGCCACCAGGCGGTGCAGCGCCGGCATCAGCAGACGATCGGCCACGGTCGGCCCGCCCTGCGCCAGGCGAAAGCCGCGCGCCACGCATTGATCGAACAAGCGGCGCTTCAGCGGCGACGCGGCGAGTCCCTGCTCGATGCGAGCGTGAAAGCGCTCGAAGATCCGGGGTACGGCGAAGACGACGGTCGGCGCCTGCGTGGCCAGGTCTTCGGCGAGCTGGGCAATGCCGCGCGAAAAGGCGACGCTGGCCCCCAGCGACAACGGCAGGTAATAGCCGCCGGTGCGCTCGAACATGTGCGACAGCGGCAGCATCGACAGGAAGCGGTCGTCGGCGCGCGCGAGCCCGGTTGCCGCGCAGGAGGCGACGTCGGCAAGGATATTCCCGTGCGACAGCATCACCCCTTTCGGGCGTCCGCCGGTACCCGACGTGTAGCAGATCGTCGCCAGCGCGGACTCGGGCACCGGCACGACCTCGACGGCGCTGCCCCGGGACGGAAGGAAACGCCCCACCGCGACGGCACCGGCCGCCGCCGCTTCGTCGTCGCTCGCGCGCAGCACGACGACCTGCGGCGTAGCGGATCCGGTCGCCGCCTGCCGCGCGAGGCCGCTGGCGAGGCGCAGGTTGTCGACGACGACGAGCTTCGCCTCCGCATCGCCGATGCCCCACGCGATGTTGTCGACGTTGTCGTCGACGTACAGGGGCACGATCACGAGTCCCAGCGCCAGCGCCGCGAGATCGACCGCCACCCAGCTGATCCCGTTGCGCGCGCACAGGGCGACGGCGTCGCCGGCAACGAGGCCCCGGGCACGAAATGCCGCCTGCCAGCGTCCCATCAGCGCGGCAAGCTCCGCGACCGTGACCTCCCGCCACGCCTCGCCGTCGTGAACGCGATAGAGCACCGCGGCCGGTCGCTGCAGATGCTGCGTGAACAACTCGGCGATATTGCAGCCCATCGACTCCCCGTTTCGCGCACGCACGCCGGCGATGCAATCAGCGCGCGCTGTCCGGGTGGAGGATTGTCACCGCCAATCCCGTCCCGGACGATTCTGCCGTCTTTGCCGGTGCCCGTAAACGCCATGCGAGCGGACTGCTCGCGCTCCCGACCCTCCCGCGAGGCCGCCGTGACCTGCTTCAGGCGCCACGGTTTGGCTATACTGCGCGACACCGTCCGGGGAGGAGACATGGCCACCATCGCCATCGCCAAGAAGCACGCGCTGTCGCACAAGAAGGCCAAGGAGGCCGCGCAAAAAGTTGCCGAGGACCTGAACGAGCGCTTCGAGCTCGAGTACAAGTGGCACGGCGACTGCATCGACTTCTCGCGCCCGGGTCTCACCGGGCAGCTGCACATCTTCAAGGACGAGGTCCGGCTCGACTGCAAGCTCGGCTTCCTGATGGGCGCGATCCGGCCCGCGATCGAGCGCGAAGTGCACAAGGAATTCGACAAGCGCTTCGGTCCGCACAAGAAAGCCTGACCGACATCGGGAAATCGCGGCGCGTGCGGTCAGGTTTCCGGCTCGAGCGCGAGCGGGTCGGCGAACGGCGCCGTGTCGCCGGCAAAGATCCGGTCGACCAGCGCGGTCTCGCGTTCGGCGATGGTGGCGAGAAAGCGCTCGGCGCCGCGCATCCGGTGAAAGGCGTCGAAGCCGCGCTCCAGGAAGTCGTGCAGCACCGACAGGCCCGCAATGCGCGCCGGCTGCCGCATCATGACCAGCGCGGCGTGGATCAGCGGCTTGCGGACGAAGCTGTCCAGCGCCGCGCCAATCTCGCCGATCAGCGCGATCTGGCGCACCCGTTCGGCCCGATGTTCCATGCCGCGAAACGCGCGGCAGTACTCCGCCACCGTGAATACGCCGTCGGCGCGCGGCAGGCGGGCAAGGAGCAGGCGATCCATCTCCTGCGACAGTCCGTTCGCCTCCATCGCCTGCGCGACCGTGGCGATGACGCGGTCCGGGAGCATGCGCACCATTATCGGCACCACGCGGGCCAGATCGGCATCGCGTTGCGCGAAGTTGGCTCCCCCGTAGAGATCGGACTGGAAGAAGTCGATCGCCGCGGCATAGCGCGGATCGGCGGCGAGGTCGGCGTAGGTATTGCGCAACCGCAGCGCCTGCCAGCCTGCGACGCGTTCCAGCGCTGCGGCGAACTTCGGCTTGCGCTCGCGGTCGTCGTGAAGGCGCGCCACCCGTTCCAGCTCGCGAACGAGCGCCGCTTGCGCCGTAGCGGCAGAGGGAGGTTGCGTGGGCTCGGGCATCGGGACAGATTGCAGCTGCGACGGCCCGCCTTTCGCGGGACAGGCCTTCGATTGTTCGAAGCGCCTGCAAAGTCTAGCCGATGCGTTCCTTCGCGGCACGCCGCTCATTAGGTTGTTCAGTCTAAATCCACCCCTTAGATTGGTTGCCGCGCCCGTGTGGGCCCATGCGGTATTTCAGCGTTCCAGGAAATCCCCTCCGCTCCGGATCCGAATGCACTGATGACTTCGCGTCGAACCTTCCTGGCAGCCGGTGTCGCCGGCAGCATCGCGCTCGGTTTTGCGTGGTGGTGGCGCGACCGGCCGGCCTTCGTGCCCGGTGCTGCCGGCGTCGATGCCCTCGCGGCGCTCGATCGTTCCGCGCCTGCGATCGTCGCGGCCATCGTGCCGATCCTGCTCGAAGGGGCGCTGCCTGCCGGCGACGCCGAGCGCCGCAGCGCCATCGACGAAACCACGGTCAACGTCGGCCGCGCGGTCGCGGGCCTGCCTCCCGCGGCACAGCAGGAGCTGGGCGAACTCTTCGCGCTCCTGGGTTTCGGACCTGCGCGCATCGCGCTGGCGCGCGTCGCCGCGCCGTGGAGCGAAGCGGACCCCGGCGAGGTGGCCGCGTTTCTGGAGCGCTGGCGCGTCTCCGGCTTCATGCTGCTCCGCTCAGCCTACGACGCGCTGCACCAGATCGTGATGGCCGCGTGGTACGGCAATCCGCGGTCGTGGGCTGCCATCGGCTATCCCGGTCCGCCCAGGATTGCGCCATGACCGCCGCCACCACATCACCGGCGCGCCCCGACCCCATTCGCGCCGGCATCGATGCCGGGTGGAAGGTCGTCGACGCCTCTGCGCTCGCGCGCGACCTCACGCTCGAAGCGGATGTCGTGATCGTGGGCTCCGGCGCCGGAGGCGGAACCGCGGCGGAGATCCTCGCGTCCGCCGGCTTGAAGGTGATTCTGGTCGAGGAAGGCCCGCTCAAGTCGTCGCGGGATTTCCGCATGCGCGAATCCGATGCCTATCCCGCGCTCTACATGGAATCGGCCGCGCGCAAGACCCGCGACAAGTCGATCAACATCCTGCAAGGGCGCTGCGTCGGCGGCGGCACGACGGTCAACTGGACGACTTCATTCCGGACCCCGGCGGCGACATTGCGGCACTGGGCGGCGGCGCACGGGCTCACCGGCTTCGGCGTCTCCGATCTCGCGCCCTGGTTCGAGCGGATGGAAGCGCGGCTGTCGGTCGCGCTCTGGGAAGTGCCGCCCAACGCCAACAACGCCGCACTGGCCCGCGGCGCGAAACGGCTCGGCATTCCGACCTCTGCCATCCCGCGCAACGTCAAGGGTTGCTGGGACCTGGGCTATTGCGGCGTGGGCTGCCCGGTCGACGCCAAGCAGTCGATGCTGGTGACGACGATACCGGCGGCGCTGGACCAGGGCGCGACGCTGCTCACCCGCGCGCGCGCGCTCGAATTTCGCCAGGAGCGCGACCGCGTCGTGGCGCTCACCTGCGCCGGCATGGACGCCGACGGCGTGGTTCAGGGGTCGCGCCGGATCACGCTGCGCGCGCGGTCTTTCGTTGCCGCCGCGGGCGGGATCGGATCGCCCGCGCTGCTGTTGCGCAGCCAGGTGCCCGATCCGCACCAGCTGATCGGCAAGCGCACCTTCCTCCATCCCACCATCGTTTCGGCGTCGGTGCTGCCGGAACGGGTGGAACCCTGGGCGGGCACGCCGCAGAGCATTCATTCCGATCACTTCCTCGACAGCGTCGCGCCCGCGGGGCCGATGGGCTTCAAACTCGAGGCGCCCCCGGTGCACCCGATCCTCGGAGCGATCACGCTGCCCAATCACGGCAGCGTTCACGCGGCGTGGATGCGTGAGTTGCCCCACATGCAGGTGGTGCTCGCGCTGCTGCGCGACGGGTTCCACCCCGATAGCCCGGGCGGCACCGTCGCGCTGAGGGGCGACGGCACTCCCGTGCTCGATTATCCGTTCACACCGTACGTCTGGGAGGGCGTGCGGCGCGCCTTCGCCACCATGGCGGAAATCCAGTTCGCTGCCGGTGCGACGCGCGTGATGCCCGTGCATGGGGCCGGGACCGGCTACACGCAATGGGGCGCGGCGAAGCAGGCGATCGACGCCTTCGACCTGCGTCCGCTCGTCACTCCGGTGGTCAGCGCCCACGTGATGGGCGGCTGCCCGCTGGGGGCCGATGCCCGAACCTCCGTGGTCGACCTGTCCGGTCGCCATCACCACCTCGCCAACCTCCACGTGCTCGACGGGTCGCTGTTCCCGACGTCGATCGGCGCCAATCCGCAATTGTCGATTTTCGGCATCGTCGCGCGCCTGGCAGCGGGCCTCGCCGCGACGCTCGCCAAGCGCAGCGCCTGATCGGCCGGAGTCGTCGACACGCCGCCATCGCGCGCCGGCGATTAGTGTGTTTCCTCTAACCCCTGCCGCTATATTCGATGCAATCGCAGATGGTGCGCGAGATACGCCGAACCACCGAAAGGAAAACATCATGCTGAAGCAAGCCTCGATCAACCTCCAACCCAATCACCTCTCCGAAGCAGCGTTCGCTGCCTCGCGCCAAGTGTGGCTCGCAAGCCTCGGCGCCGCCGTCGTCACCCGCGACTGGGTGCAACAGGAAGCCGGCACGGTGCTGAAGACCCTCGTCAAGGAAGGTACCGTCGTCGAATCGCGGGCCATTCGCTATGTCGGCGACCAGCTCGAAGGTTCGGTCGCGCGCGCCAATACCCTCTGGCGGCGGACGCGGCACACCGTCGAAACGACGGTTCGCGCCTATGCCGACACGGCGGTGACGCTGGTCAAGGAAACCCTGCCGCGGGCGTTGCCGAAGATCGAACTGCCGCTGATCCGCACCAGGAAATCCAAAGCCGCGAAGCCTGTCGCACGCGCGAAGCGCATCGTCCGCGCGCGCACCACGAAGGCAGCCCCCAAGGCAAAGCGCGCCGTGAAGGCTGCGACCAAGCGCGTCGCCAAGGCCGCGACGAAGGCCGCCTGACGGGAGTACACTCCGCAGGACCAGTGGTCCGCTTCGCCCCGCGCCTCGCGCGGACGCAAAGCGGATCGCGATGACTACACTGTCCTGGAGGAGGCCCATGCCGGCAAAAGCCGTCGTCGGTGGCGTGTTGCGTACCCGAAAGCGGCGAGGTACCCGCGCGCGGATGGGTTTGGCATTGGCGGGGGGAGGCCCGCTCGGCGGCATCTACGAGGTCGGCGCGTTGCTCGCGCTGGCGGATTCCCTCGACGGCATCGACTTCAGCAAGCTCGACGTCTACGTGGGCGTGTCGTCGGGCAGCTTCGTCGCCGCGGCGCTGGCCAACGGTCTTTCGCCGGCGCAGATGTACCGGCTGTTCATCGACGATGGCGCGGATGCGTCGCTGACGCCCGAAATTTTCCTTCGCCCCGCGTTCGGGGAGTTCGCGCGTCGGGCGTGGTCGTTCCCCGGCCTGCTGGCGTTCGCCACGTGGCGCTATCTGCGCAACCCATTCCATCACGGCCTGCTGGAATCGTTCGCCATGCTCGGACGCGCGATGCCTACCGGCTTCTTCGACAACGGAGCGATCGACGCCTTTCTGAGCAGGCTCTTCTCGGCCCCCGGCCGGACCAACGATTTCCGCAAGCTCCCGCACAAGCTCTTCCTGGTCGCGACCAACCTCGACACCGGAGCGTCGGTTGCCTTTGGCGGGCCCGGCCGCGACCACGTGTCGATCTCGCGCGCCATCGAGGCGTCGTCCGCCCTGCCCGGACTCTTCCCGCCGGTATCCATCGAGGGCAGTCACTACGTCGACGGCGCCCTCAACAAGACACTGCATGCATCGGTCGCTCTGGAGGAGGGGGTGCGGCTGCTGCTCTGTGTCAATCCGCTGGTCCCCTTCGACGGCACGCATGCAAAGCCGCGCGATCATCTGACGGTCGCGAAGCTGAACCAGGGTGGATTGCCGCTGGTGCTGTCGCAGACCTTCCGCGCGATCATCCATTCGCGAATGAGGGTCGGGATGGAGAAATACCGTCGCCAGTACCCCGACGCCGACATTGTCCTCTTCGAGCCGGACCGGGAGGACGCGGACATGTTCTTCGCCAACATCTTCAGTTACTCGCAGCGCAAGCGCCTTTGCGCCGCAGCCTACCGCAAGACCCGCCAGAATCTCATCGCCCGCGCGGACACGCTCGCGCCGCAGCTCGCCCGGCATGGCGTCACGCTGCGGCAGGACCGACTCGACGATGCGAGCCGCGTCGTCCTCGACGCGGTGAGCGACCCGCGCCCGCTGCACACGCGCAGCGGCGCCAGCAGCGTCCATCAGGCCGCGCGCGATCTCGAGCACACGCTCGACCACCTCGCCCGCTGGGTCGCGCGCGCGCGCCGCACCGCCGATCAGGCGCGATGACGCGAGGCATTCGCGCCTGAAGGCGCGTGTACTGCAAGGCCTGTCAACGCCGCCGGAGGGCTTGCGCCAGGGTTTGCCAGCATCGCGCCGCCGCTCTACACTCCCCGGCGCCCACTGCTGACACCCATGGCGGAAAAAAAACGACCGCGCCGCACCCGCGAGCGCATCCTCGAAACGAGCCTCGAGCTCTTCAATCGCTTCGGCGAGCCGAACATCACGACGGCCGACATCGCCGACGAGATGAACATCAGTCCCGGCAACCTCTACTACCACTTCCGGAACAAGGACGAGATCATCGGCGAGCTGTATGCCGCCTTCGACGCGCGCGTGCTGCCGCTCCTCGTCGCACCCGACGCGCGCGCGGTCAACGTCGAGGACCTGTGGCTGCTGCTGCACCTTCTGCTGGAGCAGATGTGGAACTACCGGTTCCTCTACCGCGACCTCGACGAACTGGCGTCGCGCAATCGCCGCATCGGCGCGCGCTTCGGCGAGCTGCTGCGATCGGGCGCGGGCACCGTGGTAGAGTTGTGCCGAGGCATGGTGAAGAGCGGGGCGATGCGCGCCTCCGAGCGCGAGATCGCCGCGCTGGCGCAAAACGTCGTGCTGGTGGCAACGTACTGGCAGTCGTTTCAGCGCATGGGGCATTCGGGACGGAACCAGAACGACGCCGTCGATTTCGGACGCGGCGCCTATCAGGTGCTGTCGCTGATCGCGCCCTACCTCGTCGGCAACGACCGCAAGCTTCTCGATCGGCTGGGTGCCGACTATCTCTGACGGAGGTGCCTCGCGATGGCCAGAAAATGGGCCAAGTTCCCGTACCCGGACAAGTCCTATCACTACGACGCTGCCGGCTTGAAGAAGGCGTGGCCCAGGCTGCACCGGGGCGACTGCGAGCCTTTCGCCAAGGATGCCGCGGTGCTCGACGCGTGGCGCCACTACCACGCGGGAGAGTTTGCGCGGGCGGTGGACGCGGGTCTCGCCGCCGGCGGCGCCGGAGTCACCGCGGCGGCCAAGGCGCAGGCGATCTACGCCACCTACCTCGAGAAATCCGACAAGACCCGGCTCGCGCTGTTCGACGAAGCGGCGGGCTGGACGGACAAGCGCCGCAGCGAAGCGCCCAAGGACGTCAACGCGCACTACGTGCACGCCTACGCGCTGGGTCGCTACAGCCAGGGCATTTCGGTCGCCAAGGCGCTTGCACAAGGGTATGGCGGCAGGATCAAGGATGCGCTGCTCGCCACGCTCAAGCTCGAGCCCGGGCACGCCGAGGCGCAGACCGCCTGGGCCGCGTACCAGGCCGAGGTCATCGACAAGGTCGGCGCCCTCATCGGCGGCATGACGTATGGCGCGAAGAAGGACTCGGCGCTGGAGCATTTCCAGAAGGCGCTGAAGCTGCATCCGGATTCGGCGATTGCCCGCATCGAGTACGCCAACGGCCTCATCATGCTGTTCGGCAAGACCCGGATGGCCGACGCCGAGAAACTCTATCGGGAGGCGGCCGCCTGCACGCCGGTCGACGCGATGGAGCGCCTGGACGTCGAACACGCGAAAGAGGAGCTAGCATGAGCCCGAAGGGCCGCCCCGAGGGCGAATACCGGAGCGCGCAGCGCGAAGGAGCATCAGTGAATGCATCGCGCAGGACCTGGGTAGTGTTGATGTGCGTCGCCGCGCTCGGCGCGTCGCTCGCCGGCGCGCAGGACAAGACAGCCCCGGCGGTCGAGAGAGTCGACACCCTGAAACGGATCCGCGACAGCGGCACGATCCTCATCGGTGTCCGCGAGGCGTCGGTTCCCTTCTCCTTCCTCGACGCGCAAAAGCAGCCGCAGGGCTACTCGGTCGAGCTGTGCCAGCGTGTCGCCGACGCGATCAAGGCCGAGCTCAAGTTGCCGCGCATGGAATTGAAGTACGTCACCGTGAGCTCGGCCAGCCGCATCCCCGCGTTGCTCGAGAACAGGATCGACCTCGAATGCGGCTCGACGACCAACACGCGGGATCGCCAGCGGCAGGTGGCGTTCGCCTACACGACGTTCGTCGCCGGAATCAAGATGCTGGCGAAAGCCAACGCGGGCATCACCGGCATCGACGACCTGCGCGGCAAGACGGTGGTGGTGACCAAGGGCACGACCAGCGAGAAGATGCTGCGGCAGATGAACGACGAGCGGATACTCAAGCTGACGCTGCTCGAAGCCAAGGATCACGACGAGTCCTTTCGCGCGGTCGAGGATGGTCGGGCAGCGGCTTTTCCGATGGACGACGTCCTTCTGTACGGCCTCATCTCGAAATCGTCGAAGCCCCAGGATTTCGCCGTCGTGGGCAAGTACCTCTCGGTCGAGCCCTACGCGATCATGATGCGCCGTGACGAGCCGCAACTGGAGCGCATTGCCAACCGCGCGATCGGGGAGCTGTTCCTGTCCGGCGAGATCCGCCGCATCTATGCGCGGTGGTTCACCACCCGTGAACTCACGGTGCCGTTGAGCCAGTATCTGAAGGAAGCGTTCGCGGTGCCCAACACGCACCCGGCCTGGCCCTGACCCCTTGCGCCGGCGCTACCCGGCGGCGACGTACTGCTGCGCGAGGCGCGGGTCGAGGTCGCCGCTCCAGGGCGGCGCGAGCAGGGACGTCCACACCAGCTTCTCGAACTCCGGCGCAAACCCGGCGATGACCTGCGCCGGGTCGGGGACGAGGCCGCGGTCGGTGATGAGCCCGAACTGCACGTTGCCGTTGTACGACAGGATGGATACGCCGACGCCGATGTCTCCCGATTGCGGCACCCAGAACATGAAGCCGTCGATCTTCGCGCCGGCGAGATAGAGCGGCTCCTGCGGCCCGGGCACATTGGTCATCACCGCCGTCGCATTGCGCGCCAGCGCCAGCAGCAGCTGGTCCTGCAGCAGCTTGGGACCGGCGCCCATCGCCGCGAGCAGCCCCAGCGCCAGCACCGGCTGGTAGCTGCCTTTGAGCGCGCGCATGTTCTCCCGCACCGCGTACAGGCGTTCGATCGGGTTTTCGATCCCGATGGGCAGCTCGAGGAACACCAGCCCGAACTGATTGCCGAGCTTGTAGGCTTTCGCCACCGGACGCAGGTTCACCGGCACCAGCGCGCGGATCACCACACCGTCGACCGGATCGCCCTTGTGGATCAGGTACGTGCGCAGCGCCCCCGCGACGCAGGACAGCAGCACGTCGTTGACCGACGCGCCCAGCGCCTTGCCGATCGCCTTCACCTCGGCGAGCGGCAGCGGCTCGGCCCACGCGACGCGCTTGGTGATGCCGGGCCTGCCCTTCAACCGGGTCGGAGAATCCTGCCCCATCAGCGCGAGCTTGGCGACCTCCGTCGTCAACGCACCGCCCTGCTCGGCCAGCGCGACGGCCTTCGCCGGGTCCTGCCAGATCTCCACGCCCTTGTCGATCATCGTCGCGCCGATCTTGAGCGCCGCCTGCATCACGCTGGCGAAGGGTTGCATCAACGGCACCGACGCACGGCTGGCGCGCGCCTGCGACTTCGTCGGTGGCGCGGGCATCGCCGACGGACCGTTGCGCGCGGCATCGGTCATCGACAACAGCACCTGCACCAGCGCGATGCCGTCGGCGTAGCAGTGGTGAATTCGCACGACGGTGGCACATCCGCCCGCGTAGTTGTCGACCAGATGGAACTGCCACAGCGGACGCGCCGGGTTGAGCGGCGTGCCGGCGAGCCGACTGACCAGCGCCTGGAGTTCCCGCGTACCCGCCCTGCCGGGCAGCGCGACGTGCGCGACATGGTGGTCGAGATCGAACGCGGGATCGGGCTCCCAATAGGCCACCCCGGACTGGACGACGGGGATGTCCCGGAACCGCTTGAAGCAGAGAAAGCGCTTTGCGACGACGCGCTTGAGACGTCGGATGTCGATGTGCTCGTGAAAGGTCAGCACACCGCAGATCATCATCAGGTTGCCGGGCCGGTCCATGCGCAGCCAGGCGGTGTCGACTGCCGAGATCTTTTCGCGCCGTGCCATCGGTGTCTTCCGGAGGGATGAGGGATCGCCGGTCGCTCGGAGAGGCGGTGTCGGATCGATCCTACCCGCATGCCGTCGATTGCACCCGATTTCAGAGTCGCGTTAAAGTAGCACAAACCCCGACGACGGGGACAACCGGTTCCGAAGGATTCCCCATGGCAGCAGCGAAGAAGGACGACCTCAAGGCCAGTTTCGAAGCCGCGGCGGCAGCCGCCAAGAAAACCCGAAAGAAGCCCGACAACGCGACGCTGCTCAAGCTCTATTCGTACTACAAGCAGGCCACCGAAGGCGACGTCGCCGGCGAGCGGCCGGGCGGATTCGATTTCGTCGGCGGCGCGAAGTACGATGCCTGGGCGAAACTCAAGGGCACGTCGCGGGACGACGCGATGACCCACTACGTCAAGCAGGTGGAAAAGCTCAACCGCGAGTGACGACGCGCCGGTGACTACGCACGAAGGCGCGCCGCCTCGCGCAGCCGGGCCTTCATTTCGTCACCGGGCCGAACGATCTACTCCGGCGCGGTTTCGGCTACCTTGGCTGGCTTGGCCGCCTTGCGGGGCGTCTTGCCGGCGGTCCTGGCTGCAGGATTGGCTTTCGATTTGGCCGCTTTGGCCGCTGCCGTCAGGGGCTTCGCCGCAGCGCGAGCAGCACCCTTGACCCGACCCTTGGCACTCGCGGCCGCCGGCTTCGGCTTGACGCCGGTCGCCTTCAGCAACTGATTGACCGCCGCGGAGAGTTCGTCGACGCGCGCGGCAAGGCGCTGCACGTCGTTCTGCGTGTAGACGCCCAACTTCGACAGCGCGCGCTCCACACGATGCTCGAACACCTGCTCGAGCTTGTCCCAGGTTCCGCCCGCCATCTGCTGCATCTCCTTCGCTTTCGCCGTCGCCGCTCCGCGCGCCGCCGCTGCGGTATCCGCTGCCGCCCGCCTGGTCCTCTCCTCGAGCCGCTCGCCCTGCTTCACCAGCGTCTCGAACATCTTCATGCCTTCCGCCTGCGCCTTTGAAAATGCACCCAGGCCCGCGAGCCAGATCTGATGGGAGGAGTTCAACACCGTCTGCGACAACTCTTTTGCCGACGGGGCCGGCGCCTTTGCCATTTCCGCTTTTGCCTTCTTCAGCATCGTGCCTCTCCCGAGTTTATGGTTCGAACCCACACCCGACCTGCACAGTATTCTAGGACTCGCACTCTAGAGCAAGCACTCTAAACCACGCGCGCCCCGGCCTCTCTCCCGACGCCGGCCGCAACGTGTTCCGCCGGTATAATCGGCGGAGAACCGAATCGGGTGAACGACACCCGGCGATTTGCGTCCGGCGGCACGGCCCCCAACCCGCCGGGCCGACCGCGCGGACAACGGAGGAGGATCACCATGGCGTATTTTGTCACCGGCGCGACCGGTTTCATCGGTCGTTTTCTCGTCGCCAACCTGTTGAAGCGCGGCGAGCCCATCTACGTGCTCGTCCGCAAGGGCTCGCTGAAGAAGCTCGCGGCGCAGCGACAGGAGTGGGGTGCCGACGACAAGCAGGTGATTGCCGTGGTCGGCGACCTGGGAGCGAAGAACCTCGGCGTCGCCGATGCCGATCTGCGCCGGCTCAAGGGCAAGATCGGGCATTTCTTCCACCTCGCGGCCGTCTACGACCTGTCCGCGAGCGCAGAGGCGCAGCAGGGCGCCAACGTCGACGGCACGCGCAACGCCGTGCATCTGGCGTCCGCCATCGCCGCCGGCTGCTTCCACCACGTGAGCTCCATCGCCGCCGCCGGACTCTACGACGGCGTGTTCCGCGAGGACATGTTCGAAGAGGCCGAAGACCTCGACCACCCCTATTTCAAGACCAAGCACGACTCCGAGGGCGTCGTCCGCCGCGAGTGCAAGCGGCCGTTCCGGATCTACCGGCCCGCCTTCGTCGTCGGGCATTCGAAGACCGGTTACATCGACAAGATCGACGGCCCCTATTACTTCTTCAAGTTCGTCCAGAAGATGCGGCGCGCGCTGCCATCGTGGATGCCGACCATCGGCATCGAGGGCGGGCGCATCAACATCGTTCCGGTCGACTTCGTCGCCGACGCGCTGGATCATCTCGCGCACAAGAAAGGCCTCGACGGCAAGTGCTTCCACCTGACCGACCCGGAGCCGTATCGCATCGGCGAAGTGCTCAACATCTTCGCCAAGGCAGGCCACGCGCCGCAGATGACCATGCGGCTCAACGCGCGGATGTTCGGGTTCATCCCCGCGCCGATCCTCTACGGCCTGGGATCGCTGGCGCCGATCAAGCGGATGGTCAAGGCGGTGCTGACCGACCTCGGGATTCCGCGCGACGTGTTCCAGTTCATCAACTGGCCGACGCGCTACGACAACCGCGAAGCGACCAAGGCACTCAAGGGGTCCGGCATCGCCGTCCCGCAACTCGACACCTACGCGGCGAAACTCTGGGATTACTGGGAGCGCAACCTCGATCCCGATCTCTTCATCGACCGCACGCTGTCGGGCCGCGTCAAGGGCAAGGTGATCGTCGTCACCGGCGCCTCGTCGGGTATCGGCCGCGCCACCGCCATCAAGATGGCCGCCGCCGGCGCGAAGGTGATCCTCGTCGCCCGCGGCGAGGAGAAGCTCGTCGAAACCAAGCAGGAGATCGAGGCCGCCGGCGGGCACTGCTGGATGGTTGCGGCCGACGTGTCCGACATGGCGTCGTGCGACGCGCTGGTCGCGCGGGTGCTGAAGGAGCATGGCGCCTGCGACTTCCTCGTCAACAACGCGGGCCGCTCGATTCGGCGCGGAGTCCTCAACTCGTTCGACCGCTTCCACGATTTCGAGCGGACGATGCAGCTCAACTACTTCGGCGCGCTGCGGCTCATCATGGGCTTCCTGCCCAGGATGATCGAGCAGAAGCGCGGCCACATCATCAACATCAGCTCGATCGGCGTGCTGTCCAACGCGCCGCGCTTTTCCGCGTACGTGGCGTCGAAGTCGGCGCTGGATTCCTTCGCGGCCTGCGCGTCGTCGGAGTTTCTCGACAAGGGCGTCAACTTCACGACCATCAACATGCCGCTGGTGCGCACGCCGATGATCGCGCCCACCAAGATGTACGAGAACGTGCCCACGCTGTCGCCGGAGCAGGCGGCCGATCTGGTCGTCGAGGCCATCGTCTACAAGCCGGTGCGCATCGCCACCCGCCTCGGCATCTTCGGCGCGATCTGCCATGCGGCTGCGCCGCGCCTCACGCAGATCATGCTCAACACCGCGTTCAACATGTTCCCGGATTCGGCCGCCGCGCAGGGCAAGAAGGGCGAGCCGACGAAGGTCGAGCCGCTGTCGCCGGAGCAGATGGCGTTCGCGCAGTTGACGCAGGGCATCCACTGGTAGCGCGTCCCGCGACGGTCCGGCGCGCCGCGGTGCACCTCAGCTGCTGGCGTGGGCCTTCGCGCCGTCTGTTTCAGTGCCGTCGACGCTGATGCCGCACGCCGCCAGTTCGCGCAGCACCGCGGCCGCCACGTCGGGGTCGCCCAGCAGCGCGTTGTGACCAACGCCGGAGATGACGATTTCGCTCGCGCCGTCGAGCTTCGCGCTCGTCTGCGGCGCGACCATCGAGTCGTGCGGACTCCACAGCGCGACGATGCGGCAGGGCGGCAGCGGACCCTCGTTGACCGTCGCGAGCCAGGGGTTGCCGGGCCGCAGCTGCGCCAGGGAGGTGCCGGGAAAGAGGTACGCGTGCATGCTGCCGTGGTGCGGCGTGCCCAGCGTCAGCAGGAGCCGCACCTTCGCGGCACCGTAGCGACGAAGGTAGGCGCGGGCGACGAGCCCGCCCATGCTGTGGCCGATGATGGCCACGTCCCTGGCCCCGGTGGCAGCGATGATGGCGTCGATTTTCGCCGCCAGCTGTTCGGCGAAGGCTTCGATCGACGCGAGCGGCGGTCCGTAGGACAGTGCATAGATCGGGGCGCGCACGCGCTGCTCCAGCATCCGCTTCATGCCGACCCAGACGCCGGCGTTGCACAGGACGCCGTGCAGCAACAGCACGGCGGAAGCCGCCGGCGCCGGCGCCGGGTCGCGCATCAGCCAATGGTAGAACATCATCCGCGGTCCGGAGCGACCGATGGCGCGCATCTCGTTCCAGAACAGCGCAACGCGCTGCTTCACGGAGAGTCGCGCGTCCGGGGGCGCCGGCGAACCGAAGACGGCCGCCAGCGTGAACCACGCCACGGTGGCGACAAAGGGGACGGCGAAATACAAGACCCCCGCGCCGACGAAGAAGGGCCACGCCGGCGCACCGGCGGCGATCGAGTGCCACGCCCAGCCGATGTAGGCGATCGCACCGCCTGACAGCACGATGGCGAGGGCGATCGCGGTGAGCATGGTGACGATTGTACGCGACGGCCCTGGCGGTCGAGGAGCGCGAATCGCGAGCCGCGCGGTCCGCGTCGAGGCGGGTTACCTCAGCGCCCGGCGACGGCCGGCTGCAGGTATTGCGCCGCCTGTGCCCAGTGAACGCGCCAGCTCTTGAGGGCGCCGATCGAGGCGGCGAGATCGGGGATCAGAACGACGCCGGGCAACGTACGGCGCACGCGGCGCGTCATCTCTCCACCGGCCCAGAGCGTGGTCGTCGGCGGCAACTGGCGGCGCAATGCCGCGAGGCCGTCGCTCGCCTGCCGCACCGGAAACGCGCCCGAGAATGACAAGGCAACCAGGTGCGCGTCGTGCGCGAGCGCCGCGCGCCGTATGTCCTCGAGCGGCGTCTGGATGCCGAGCGAGATGCACTGGGCGCCCTCGGGCACCAGCAGCGCCTCGACCATGAGCAGACCGATGCCGTGGTGCTCGCCCGGAAAGGTCGTCAGCAGCACGCGCGGGATGCCCGTCTGGCGCGGAAACGCATTGATGGCGGCCCGCAGGGCGATCTGCAACTGTTCGGTGTAGAGGTGCTCTTCGAACACTTCCAGTTCGCCGCGCATCCATGCCTCGCCGATGGCGCGGTTGAGCAGCGTCACGGTCTCGAGCACGAATTTCTGCACACCCTGGCGCATCAGCAGATTGGCCAGCGCGTTCTGCAGGCCCGGCGCGTCGTGCGCACGAAGCAGGGCCAGCACGTCGCGTTCGAAATCGGGAGCGCCCGCCACCTCGCGGACCGGCGTTCGCGCATCGGCCAGGGCGTTCAACGCGTCCTGGTCATGGTGGATGATCCTGCCCGGACGCATCCCGAGGTCCATCAGGCGCTTGATCGAGCGCAGCTTGGCCATCTCGGGAACGGTGTATTCGCGCTCGCCGTTCTCGTCGCGTTGCGGCTTTGGAAAGCCGTAACGGCGTTCCCACATCCGCAACACGTCCTTCGATAGCCCGGTTTCGCGCTCGACCGCGCTGATGTTCAGCGTCAAGGGGGAGTTTTCTGCAGGTCGTTTCATTGTCCAGGACAATCGTTTGACAAAGTGGTGATCTCTGTGCATTATAGCGACATGAACCATGTCTGTCCAGGACAATTAATCGCTTTGTCGTAGCTTCGGCCAAGCGCATCCGCAGGGCACGCAACTCAATGGAAGGTCCGCATGAAGATCGCAATCGTGGGCTCCGGAATTTCAGGTTTGTCCAGCGCCTGGCTGCTGAGCCGGGCAGGTCATGTCGTCACGGTATTCGAGGCCAACGACACCCTTGGCGGCCACACGCATACCGTCGACGTCACGCTGGAAGGCATCACCGCCCCGGTCGACACCGGCTTTCTCGTCTTCAACGATCGCACCTATCCGCAACTCATTGCCCTGTTCGACGAGCTCGGCGTCGCGAGCGTGCCGTCGCAGATGTCGTTCGCGGTCGCGGTCGAAGGCGCTGACCTCGAGTGGTCGGGAACGAGCTTGGGAAGCCTCTTCGCGCAGCCGAGCAACGCGCTGCGGCCGGCATTCTGGAGGATGCTTGCCGACATCCTGCGCTTCAATCGGGCGACGACCGCGATGGCGAGCGACGACGCAGCGCCGTCAATCACGCTCGGCCGGTACCTCGATGCCGAGCGCTACTCGACATCGTTCCGCGACTGGTATCTGTTGCCGATGGCAGCGGCGATCTGGTCGTCGCCGAAACGCGAAATCCTCGATTTCCCGTTGCACAGCTTCGTCCGCTTCTGTCACAACCACGGCCTGCTGCGGATTGTCGACCGGCCGCAATGGCGGACCGTGCTCGGCGGCGGAAGGGAATACGTCGCCAAGCTCGCCGCCTGCCTGCCCGACGTCAGAGTTTCCACCCCGGTGTCCAGCGTCCGGCGGACTGGTTCGGGGGTCGAGATCGAAGCTGCGGGACGGCGCGAACGCTTCGATGAAGCCGTGCTCGCCTGCCACAGCGATCAGGCGCTGGCCCTGCTCGCCGACGCCTCCCATGCCGAGACGCGATTGCTCTCGTCGGTACGCTACCAGCCCAACCGGGTCGTCCTGCACACCGATACTTCGCTGCTGCCGCGCAACCCGCGGGCATGGTCGGCATGGAACTACCTCGCGACCGCCGACGACGAAGGCACGAAACCCGCGGCCGTCAGCTATCTCATCAACCGCCTGCAGCCGCTGCCGTTTTCAACGCCGGTGATCGTGACCCTCAACCCGCCGCGCGAACCGGATCCGGCCAAGCTGCTGCAAACCTTCGAGTACAGCCACCCGCTGCTCGACGGCCGGGCTCTGCGCGCGCAGGGCGCCTTCGCACAACTGCAAGGATCGCGACACACCTGGTTCGCCGGCGCGTGGCTGGGTTACGGATTCCACGAGGACGGCATCCGCTCGGCACACGCCGTGGCGGACGGCATGGAGCGGCGAGCACGGGGCAGTGCCACGCCGCCGCGGGTGCTGCCGCTGCCGCAGCGTGCCGCAGCCTGACCGGGAACACCGATTGACTTCCGTCGCCACCCGATCCCTGCCCACCACGGCGCCAGGCACCGTGGTCGGGGATGTCGCAAGCTTCACTCCTGCCCTGATCCAGGGTGAGGTGGTTCATCGCCGCCACCTGCCGGCGCAACACGCCTTCGCCTACCCGGCGTTCTGCCTGCGTCTTCCGCTGTCGCGACTGCACGAACTGGCGCCGGTCGGCATCGCCTACAACACCTGGGGGACCGTGTCGTTCCACGACCGGGACCACGGTGCGCGCGATGGCACGGCGCTCCTGCCCTGGATTCGCGATCTGCTGCGCCGGGAGGGGATCGCCGCCGAGGGCGAGATCGTGCTCTTCGCCTTTCCGCGGATGCTGGGCTACGTCTTCAATCCGGTGAGCTTCTGGGTCTGCCACGATCGCCTTGGAAGCGTGCGCGCCGTGCTCTGCGAGGTCTCGAACACCTTCGGCGAGCACCACAACTATCTGCTTGCTCGTCCCGATGGTGCCCCGCTCGCCTCCGGCGCGACCCTGACCGCACGCAAGCTGTTTCACGTGTCGCCGTTCTGCGAAGTTCGCGGCAGCTACCGCTTTCGCTTCAATTTCGACGCGTCGCGCTGGCTCGCGCGCATCGACTACCACGACCGCGAGGGTGATGAGAAGCCGCTGCTCGAAACCTGGATCTCGGGCATCGCCGCGCCGCTGGCGCCTGGCATCGGGCGGCGCCTGCTGCTTCGCCATCCCCTGTTCACGCTCGGCGTGGTAGGGCGCATCCACTGGCAGGCGCTCAAGCTCTGGATCAAGCGCGTGCCGTTCTTCACCAAGCCCACCCCTCCCACCGAAGCGACCTCCCGATGACCAGCATCGACACCACTGCCCGCTCGCCGCTGTCCGCCCCCAGCCTCCTGGCATCCCCGGGGATCCTTCCGCAAGGCGCACCCGCGCCAGCGCGGCTGTTGTTCGCATTGCTGCGCCGCCTCGACCAGGGCGAGCTCGTCGTGCATACGCCGGCGGGCACCACCCATCACTTCGGCCCCGGCAATGACGCGGCGGGACGCGGCGAGTTCATCTTTCGCGACTGGAGCCTTGCCCGCGGGATCCTCACCGGCGGCGACGTCGCCTTCGCCGAGGCCTACATGGAAGGCCGCTGGGATACACCCGACCTCACCGCGCTCCTGACCGTGCTCGCACGCAATCACGCGGCGCTCGAGCTCGCGTTCTACGGCCGCTGGTGGCAGCAGCTCGTCTTCCGCCTGAAGCACTGGACGCGTGCCAACACGCGACGACAGGCGCGGAAGAACATCGTTGCCCACTATGACCTCGGCAACGACTTCTACCGGCGGTGGCTCGACGAGACGATGACGTATTCGTCGGCGCTGTTCGACGGCGATTACGCGCAGTCGACGGCGACGGCACAGACCGCCAAGTACCAGCGCATCCTCGACGAGCTCGCGCTGCCGCCGGGCGCGCACATCCTCGAGATCGGCTGCGGGTGGGGCGGCTTCGCCGAGGTCGCCGGACGCGCGGGCTATCGCGTCACGGGTCTGTCGCTGTCCGATGCGCAAACCGCGTACGCACGCGAACGCATCGCGCGCGCGGGGCTGCGGGAGCGCGTGCAGTTCCACCTGCGCGACTACCGCGACGAGACGGGACGCTACGACGGCGTCGCGTCGATCGAGATGTTCGAGGCGGTCGGCGAGAAGTGGTGGCCCACCTACTTCGACACCGTCCGGCGCGTACTCAAGCCCGGCGGCCGCGCCTGCATCCAGACCATCACCATCGCCGATGCGCGCTTCGAGCGCTACCGCGCCCAGTCCGACTTCATCCAGCAATACGTCTTCCCCGGCGGCATGCTCGCCTCGCCTTCCCGTTTCCGCCAGGAAGCGAGCCGCGCCGGGTTCGCGATCGCCAGCGTCCGCGACTTCGGCCGCGACTACGCCGAGACGCTGAAGCGCTGGCTGGCCGCGTTCGATCGCGACGTCGCAGGGATCCGGGCGCAAGGCTTTCCGGAGCGCTTCATCCGCTGCTGGCGGTTCTACCTCGCCTACTGCGCGGCGGGCTTCGACAGCGGCTCGACCGATGTCTCGCACTACACGCTGGTCGCCCGCTGAGATGCTGCGTCAAGCGCTCGCTGCCGCCGCCTTCACGCTAATGGTCGCCGTGATCCCGGTCGCCCACGCGATGACCGGACCGCCGCCGCTGCCCTCGGCGGTGGCGGCACTGGCGCCCAATCTGCAGCCCCAGGGTGGCGGGGTGCTGACATTCCTGGGATTTTCCGTCTACGACGGCTGGTACTGGAGCAGCACGCGGGGCTGGTCGCTCGAGCGGCCGTTCGCGCTCGACCTCCATTACCATCGCGCGCTCGACGGCGCGCGGATCGCCGAGCGCAGCGTCGACGAGATTGCACAGCTCGGACTCGGCAGCGCCACCCAACGCGCGCGCTGGGGAGAACTCATGCGCGGAATCTTCCCCGACGTGCGCAAGGGCGACCGCATCACCGGGGTCCACCTGCCGCCGGCGACGGTTCGCTATTTCCACAACGGCCGGCCGATCGGCGACATCGTCGACGCAGAGTTTGCGCGCGCTTTCTTCGGCATCTGGCTCGACCCGCGCACGTCGCGGCGCGATTTCCGCCGCAAGCTGCTGAACGAGCCGTGAACGAAGTCGCGGACGCAACCGCCTCGCCGATGTCGGCGCCGGCTGCTTCTGGTTCGCTGCGCGAAAGCGGACCCGGCTTGCTGCGCACCGCCGCGTACGGGCTGTTCGCGATGCCGCTGGCGATGGCCGCGCTGCCCCTCTACGTCCACCTGCCCAATTTCTACGGGGGCACGCTGGGCGTCGACCTCGCCCTGCTTGGCGCGGTCCTGCTCGTGCTGCGGCTCGCCGATGGCCTCGTCGATCCGCTGCTGGGCGTATGGAGCGACCGGCTGCCGTCGCGCCGGGTCGCGGTCGCGCTCTCGGCGCCGATCCTGGCCGGCGGCATGATCGCGCTCTTCATGCCGTTGCCTGGTTCCGAGACCGCGCTGCTCACCTGGCTCAGCGTGGCGCTGGCCTTCGTCTATGCGGCGTACTCGGTGGCGATGATCAACCACAACGCCTGGGGTGCCGAACTCTCGACCGATCCGGTCGGCCGAACCCGGATCACGGCGGTGCGCGAGGGACTGGCGCTCTTCGGCGTGATCATCGCCAGCGTCGTCCCGGCGCTGCTGGCCGGTGACAGCGATCGCGACGGCGGACTGCCGGCGTTCGCGATGATCTTCGCCCTGTTCACACTACTCTGCGCCGCAATTACGCTGCGCGCGCCGGTCGCCCCCCGGCGCGCCGCCGCGAGCACGGAGCCGCTGGCCAAGCGTCTGGGCGCCCCACTCGCCGACCCGCTGTTCCGTCGCCTGTTGCTGGTGTTCCTCGCCAACGGCATCGCGGCGGCCATTCCCGCGACGCTGGTGCTGTTCTTCATCGCCGACGTGCTGCAGGCGGAGAGCCGGCAGGGCCTGTTCCTCGCGCTCTATTTCATCGCCGGCGGCGTCGGCATGCCGCTGTGGGTCCGCCTGTCTGCCGTCTGGGGCAAGGCGCAGGCCTGGAGTGTCGGCATGATCGCAGCCATCATCGCCTTTGCCTGGGCCTGGGGTCTCGGTCCCGGCGACACCACCGCGTTTGCGGCGATCTGCGTGCTCTCCGGCTTGGCGCTCGGCGCCGATCTCGCACTGCCGCCCTCGCTGCTCGCCGACGTCATCGACCGCGACGGCAAAGCCCGCCCCACCGGCGCCTACTTCGGCCTGTGGACGCTGGCCACCAAGCTCAATCTCGCGCTGGCGGCGGGCATCGCGCTGCCGCTGCTCGGGTGGCTCGACTACTCGCCGGGCGGGAGCGGTGCGCACGGACTGGCGGCGCTGGCCTTCGTCTACGCGATCGTTCCCTGCGTGCTGAAACTCGGCGCGCTGTTCGCCCTCTACCGCTTCCGGGCGGCCTTCCCCGAGGATTTGCGATGATCTTGAAAACCACGTTCGCGATGCTGGCCATCGCCGCACTCGCCGGCTGCGCCAGCACCGACGTTGCCGAATACCGGACGGAAAAGCCGGCCTTCGATCTGGCCCGCTACTTCAACGGCAGCATCGACGGCTGGGGGATGTTCCAGGACCGCTCCGGCAAGGTCGTCAGGCGCTTCACCGTGCGCATCGACGCGCGCTGGGACGGCAACAGTGGCACGCTGGACGAGCACTTCGAATATGCTGACGGCGAAAAGCAAAACCGCGTCTGGAAGCTCGTCAAGACTGGCGACCGGTATGTCGGCACCGCGGGCGACGTCGTCGGCAGCGGCCTCGGCACGAGCGCCGGCAATGCGTTCAACCTCAAGTACGTGCTGGCGCTGCCGGTCGATGGCCGGATCTGGCACATGGACATGGACGACTGGATGATCATGATCGACGAGCAGACGGTGCTCAATCGGACGACGATGTCGAAGTTCGGTTTCCGCGTTGGCGAAGTCACGCTTTCGTTTCGCAAGCGCTGAAAGTTGCGATGCGTCTCCTGCCGCCGCTCAATCCCCCGCTGCCAGCGTGGCCCCAGGCGCGTGTCTGGGTAATCGGCGCCTCCTACGGCATCGGCGCGGCGACTGCGAAGGCGCTGCTTGCCGCAGGCGCGAAGGTGGCGCTTTCCGCTCGCTCGGAGGACAAGCTGCGCGCGGTGGCCGGCGAGTCGGGCGCGGCCGCGCTCATCGAACCCCTCGATTTCACGCAGGGCGCGCAAGTCGGCGCGGCCTGGAAGCGCATTCGCGCCGCGTGGGGCGGCTGCGACCTGGTGCTGGTGGTGGCCGGCACGCATCGCGAAGTTCGCGCCTGGGAACTCGACGAGGCAAAGGCCGATGCGCTGCTCGAGACCAACCTCAACGGGCCCCTGGCGACCGTTGCCGCGGTGCTGCCCGGCCTGATCGCGCAGGGCAACGGCGCGATCGGCATCGTCGCGAGTGTCGCGGGCTATCGCGGGCTGCCCAAGGCGCTCGTCTACGGCGCGTCGAAGGCCGCGCTGATCAACTTCACCGAGACGCTCTATCTCGACCTGCAACCGAAGGGCTTCGGCGTCTACCTCGTCAATCCGGGCTTCGTCGACACCCCGCTCACCGCCACCAACGCGTTCCGGATGCCGCATCTCATCAGCGCCGACGAAGCCGCACGGGAAATCCTCGCCGGGCTGCGCGCGGGGGACTTCGAGATCCACTTTCCGCGCGCGTTCACGCGGCAGCTCAAGCTGTTGCGCATGCTCCCCTATCGGCTGTATTTCGCGGTGGTGCGCAAGGTGACCGGACCATGACCGATGCCACCCCCGACGATGCCGTCGCCCGCGTCGTCGCCTTCTACGAAGGTCTGACGCCTGCGACCGTGGCGAACATCGCCGACCTTTACGCGCCGCAGGCGTATTTTCGCGACCCGTTCAACGAGGTGCAGGGCGTCGATGCCATCCGCGCGATCTTCGAGCGGATGTTCGCCCAACTCGACGACTGCCGGTTTGACGTCACCGACACTGTGGTCGGCGCGCGCGGCGCCCTGCTGGTCTGGAATTTCGAATTTCGCATCCGCAGGCATCGTCCCGACGTTCGGCAGGCCATCCACGGCAGTTCGCACCTGCGCTTCGATGCCGACGGTCGCGTGATCTACCACCGCGACTACTGGGATGCGGCCGAGGAGCTGTATGCGAAGCTGCCCCTCATCGGCGCACTGATGCGCTGGCTCCGGCGGCGGCTGGGCTGAATCGCGTCGCGCGCAGTCGGAATTCCGACGGATTTTGACCGCTTGCGGTCGATTCGGCTAAAATTACGGGTTCAGGCGAACTAGCTCAGTTGGTAGAGCAGAGGAATCATAATCCTTTGGTCCTGGGTTCGAGTCCCGGGTTCGCCACCAATTCCGCTCCGGCAAGTCCAACGGACTGCCGATGACCGAAGGCACGGGGCTTTCTCGGCAACGACCGCCAACGCGTCAGGCGAAATATCGCCACACCGCCCGCGCCGCGACGATCAGCAAACCCAGCGACACCGCGCCCGCGAGAGCTCCCAGCAGAATGCCGCGTGCAGCCGTCAGCGGTTCATGTTGCGGCGGGCCGGCGTCAAGAGAAATCTGGGGCGACGCCGCACGGCGCAGCCGCAGTTGGGTGGTGGGTGAATCCTCGATCAAGCTCGAACTCCGTCAAGCACCGGTGCTCACGCGCACTCGGGCGATCGCGCCCGTTGCAACCCGCAATCGGGGACCGACTTCGGCGCATGGGGGGTCAAGCAGTACGCGTGCCAGAAGGACATTGCCGTGCGCAATCAAACACCTGTACGAAGCGTCGAATGTCGGCGTCCGTCGGTATGTAAAAGCCTCCGACACACCGGCTGAGCCGAACATCGGCCCACGCGTTCTCGAATCGCCGTCGCAGGCGATACTGCGACGGCATCCGGATCGCCATCTGCGAGTCAACCGATCGACGCTCATCGGCCAGCAGCGGTATTTCACTTCGCTGGCGCGCACGGCCGCGGGACTCGATTTACCATGGCGACGACGCGCATTCCGCGCGCCGGGAGTGCCGGAAGATGCCACAGGACCGCGCGCGTCTCATCGACGCATTGCACAGTTTTGACCACGGGAAGATCGTCACCGCCCGGGAGGCGGTCGCGCTGATCCGCGACGGGGACACCGTGGCCACGACCGGCTTCGTCGGCATCGGCTTCGCCGAGAACATCGCGGTGGCGCTCGAGCAGCGCTTCCTCGCCAGCGCCAAGGACGTTCCCGACGGCATCGGCAGCCCGCGCGACCTGACGCTCGTCTACGCCGCGGGCCAGGGCGACGGCAAGGAGCGCGGCCTCAACCACCTGGGACACCCCGGTCTCGTCAAGCGCGTGATCGGTGGACACTGGGGACTCGTGCCCAAGCTGCAGGCGCTGGCGGTCGCCAACCAGATCGAGGCCTACAACCTGCCGCAGGGCGTGATCGCGCACCTCTTCCGCGACATCGCCGCCGGCAAGCCTGGCCACCTCACGCGGATCGGCCTCGGCACGTTCGTCGACCCCCGCTTCGGCGGCGGCAAGATCAACGCCGCGACCAGCGAGGACCTGGTCACGCTGATGCCGCTCGACGGCGACGAATACCTGTTCTACAAGGCATTCCCGATCCACGTCGGCATCGTCCGCGGCACCACCGCCGACCCCGACGGCAACATCACGATGGAGCGCGAAGCGCTGACGCTCGAGGGTCTCGCGATCGCGATGGCCGCGCACAATTCCGGCGGCATCGTCATCGCCCAGGTCGAGCGCCTGGCCGACCGGCACACGCTCAACCCCCGGCAGGTGAAGATCCCGGGCATCCTCGTCGATTGCGTCGTCGTCGCCGAAAAGCCCGAGTACCACATGCAGACGTTTGCGGTTCCCTACAGCGCGGCGTTCTCCGGCGAAATCCGCGTGCCCGCGTCGTCGATTCCGACGATCGAGATGTCGGAGCGCAAGATCATCGCCCGGCGCGCGGCGCTGGAGCTCAAGCCGAACAGCATCGTCAATCTGGGCATCGGGATGCCCGAGGGCATCTCCAGCGTCGCCGCCGAGGAAAAGGTCATCGACCTCCTGACGATGACCGCCGAGCCCGGCGTGGTCGGCGGGATTCCCGCCGGCGGCATGAACTTCGGCGCCGCGACCAACACGCAGGCGATCATCGACCAGCCCTACCAGTTCGACTTCTACGACGGCGGCGGCCTCGATCTCGCGTTTCTCGGCCTCGCGCAGGCCGATCGCGAGGGCAACCTCAACGTGTCGAAGTTCGGTCCGCGGCTGGCCGGCGCCGGCGGGTTCATCAACATCAGCCAGGCCGCGAAGTCGGTGGTCTTCGTCGGCACCTTCACCGCGGGACGCCTGCGCGTCGAGGCGCGCGACGGCAAGCTGGTGATTCTCGAGGAAGGGCAGGCGAAAAAGTTCATCGACATGGTCGAGCACCGCACCTACTCCGGCGCGCAGGCCTGGAAACGCCGCCAGCCGGCGCTCTACGTCACCGAGCGCTGCGTGTTCCGGCTGACCGAGGGCGGGCTGGAACTCACCGAAGTCGCTCCCGGCGTAGACATCGACCGCGACATCCTGGCGCAGATGGAATTCCGGCCGATCGTCAACGGCACGCCGGCGCTGATGGACCCCGCGATCTTCCGCGATGCGCCGATGAACCTGCGCGAGCGCCTGCTCGCGCTGCCGCTGCCGCAGCGCTTCACCTACGACGCCCCGCACAACCTCTTCTTCATCAACTTCGAGCGGCTGTCGATCCAGTCGAAGCAGGCGATCGAGGACGTGCGCCTCGAGGTCGAGCGGCAACTGGCGCCGATCGGCCGCAAGATCTACGCGATCGTCAACTACGACAATTTCGTCATCGCGCCCGAACTCGTCGACGCGTGGACCGACATGGTGAAGACCGTGGTCGGCAAGTATTACTGGGGCGTGACGCGCTATGCGACCTCCAACTTCGTGCGCATGAAGCTGGGCGACGCGCTGTCGCAGCACGGGCTGTCGCCGCAGATCTATTCATCCGCCGAAGAGGCGCACCAGCACCTCGCGGACTTCGGTCACCGCGGGTGAGAGGCTGAGCCGGGTCCTACCCGTGACCGGTGGTGCCGTAGAGGACGAAGGGCGCCCAGTAGAACGGCGCCGAGTACTCCGGATGGCGCAGGAATTCGCGCTTGGTCGCCGCCAGCGCGGTGGCGGGCGGGATCTTTCTCGCGAGCCTCGCGTAGAAGCGACGCATGAACAGCACCGTCTGCGCGTCCGCCACCGGCCAGAGCGTCAGCACGGTGGCGCGTGCGCCGGCAACCGTCAGCGCGTACGGCAGGCCAAACACCGCCTCGCCGGCGACCTCCCTTCCCAGCGCGGTCTCGCAGGCCGACAGCACGACCAGATCCGCGGTGAGCCGGAACGTGGTGAGCTCGGCCGCCGTCACATAAGCGACGGTGCCGTCGTCCGCGCCCAAGGCCAATGCCGACCACTGCGGCGCCTCCGCCGAAAGAAAACCGTGCGCCGCCACGTGCACAAACCGGGCGCCTGCCAGCAGGCCGTTGCGATTGGCGAGAACGAAGTTCTCCCGGGTGGCGGCGGCGCCGACAAACAGCGTCGACTGCTCCGGCGGAAACCCGCGCGCGACTGCGACGACCTCGTCGGCGGCGCCGGGCAGCGGACGCCAGCGCAGGCCCTCGAGGGGTCCGGCACCCGCCCGCTGCGGTGCCAGGCGCCGATAGTCGGGCGCACCGAAGGCGACGAGATCGCGCACGTGCCGGACCGGCGGGCGGCGGGCGAGCGCATCGCGCACGGCAAGCGACGGGACGTAGGACACTTCATAACGGGCGATCAGCGGCTGCCCGTGCAGCTCCAGCGCCTCCCACGGAAGCGTCGCCAGCACGCCGTCGGCCGCGAACTCGATGCGGTGTGCGCCGGACAGCTGCGGCCCTAGCGGCCGGATCAGCGCGCGTTCCAGGCTGCGCCGCAGCGCTGCCACCGGGACGCGCACCGCCCCAGGCGCCGGCGCGGTGAGTGCGATCACGAGTTCGCCGTCCGGCGTGCGCCACACCGGCGCGAGCCGCCGATCGGGCAGGCTCTCGACCGCCCGCCAAACCGCAGCGATGCGGTCGAGATCGGGGGCCTCGGGCAGCATCCGGATCAAGGGCGCCGTGTCGCGGCGAACGATGTAGGCAAAGCGGGAACCCCGCACCGACACGATACCGACGAACACCGTGCCGGCATCGAAGCGGCGGCGCGCGGCGTCGAGATCCAGCCCCGCGACGCTTTCATCGCTGCGCCGCCCATCGTCGTTGCGCGTACGCGCCAGCGCGAGATCGTCGGCGATCTGCTGGCGCCGTACCGTGAGACGCGACCGCTCGATGGACGCGGGGACTGCCAACGCGATTTCCGCATCGACTTCCAGCAGCGCCGCCGACAGCCGGGTCAGTGCCAACCGATCGCGGTCCGGCAGGCCGTCGCCGCCCGTCGATGGCGGCAGCTGCAGGCTGTCGGCCAGATCGCGGCCGCGGGCGAGTTCGGCAATGCGGATCGCATCGGCCGTTCGGCCCTGTCGCGCGTAGAGCAGAGCGAGATCGCGATAGCCGGCCACGTGCGCACGGCCGGCCACCTGCTGGCCGAACATCGCCCGCCCCCCGGACGATTGCGGGGCCTCCCGGGTGCGCGAAGCCTCGCCCTGCGCGACCAGCGCCTCGAGCCGCAGCCGCGCTCCTTCGGCGTCGCCGGTCTTCAGCAACGCCAGCGCCCGCATGCCGTTGATTGTCGCCATCGCTTCTTCGTCGTCCGCGCCCCGCTGCTGGTAGATCGCCTGTGCGGCGCGCAGCGGTTCCAGTGCAGCTTCCGGAGAATTGCCTTCGATGCGGCACTGCGCGACGCCGAGCAGCGCATTGAGTCGAACCTCCAGCAGCGCCGCGTCGAATCGCGTGTCCTCTGCCAACCGGACGAGGAGATCGCAACCAGTGCGCGCATCGCCCGCGCGGAGATGGGCGAAACCCAGCGTAAGCACGGCCCAGCGCGTATGCGGATCCGCGTCGCCGTACAGCCGGCCAAACGAGTCGCGGACCACTCGCGCCGCGCGCAGCGCGTCGGCGTGGTGACCCCGACCGCCTTCGAGAACGGCGAGGTTCTGCATCGCCCGCAGCGTCCGCGGGTGCTCGCCTCCGACCAGCGCCGAGAGGTCGCGAACGAGGTCGCGCTGCAGCGCCAGCGCGTCGTCGAAGCGGGAAAGCTGTTCGTAGAGATAGGCGACACGCTCGCGGGCAGCGATCGTCATCAGGTTGCGCGGTCCCAGGGCGGTGGCGTAGACGGCCAGCGCGCGCTCCGCGGCGGCGCGCGCCGAATGCAATCGGCCCGCCGCCGCCTCGAAGTCGGAAAAGAAGACGAGGAGCTGCGCGGTGATCGGATGCGCCGGGCCGTAGGTCGTGGCGGCTTGCGCGTGAAGCGTGAGCATGCTCCGACTCGCTTCCGCCGGGCGGCCGTTGAGGTCGAGCGCGTAGGCCCGGTTGAGCTCGCCCCAGATCGTCACCGGATGCAGGTCCCCCAGCACCGAACGCGCGCGCGGTAGAACGCGCTCCAGCCGCGCGAGCCCGTCCTCGGCCTTCCCCATCTGCAGCGCGACCGCCGCCAGCCCGATGTCGTTGCCCAGCCGGTCCGGGTGCGATGCCGGCACGGCAGCTTCGGGCCAGTCCAGAAGCTGTTCGCGCACGCGCGCCGACTCGGCGTACTGCCCCTCGATGAACCGTTGGCGAGCGCGAATGTGCGCGAGGTAGAACAGCGCCGGATGCGGCGGCGCCAGCTGGCTTTGCAGGACATCGGCGCCGTCGGCGAGCATTCGCGGCACAGGCTCGACATCGCCGGTTTCGATGGCGGCCTGGGCGAGGAACACCCAGGTCAACGCCGATCGCACCGAAGCGACGTGCTCCGCATCGTCCAGTGCCAGCGTCGCCGCCGCGTCCCGCGCCGCCGCGGCGACATGGCCGGAGCGCGCAAGCTCGCGGGCGGCGAGCACCGACGCAAAGCGCGTCGCTGCCGCAGCGAGGCCGGGTGCGTCGTCACCTGCGGTCGCGGGTGAGAGACTCAGCTCGACCGCATCGAACCCGCACTCGTCGCCGAGCCGCGCCGACAGACGCGCGACGCCGGACTCCGGATCGAACTCGAGCCGCCCTTCGTAGATTGCCGGCGAGTCGCCCTCCGGCCGCACGATGCCGAGGCGGCGGGGGCTCTCGCCGGCGAGACGAAGAATCGCGCGTCCGGCGACATCCAGCGCTCCTGCAACCGAGCCGTCGGCCGACGCCGATTCGATGACGAGGACAACCGGCAGCCTGTCCGGCGGACGAAAGAAGCAATACTGGCCGGAGCCGTTACCGGCGATCGCTACGCCGCGCCAGGTCGTCGCGCCATCGGCCACGCCCGCACACAGCGCGAACCCGGCGACGAGCAGCGCGGCACCTGCGCAACCCGCGCGCCGCCGCGGGCCGTTGCAGGCGCCGATGCGCTGTGTTACAGATGCCGGCACGTCATCCGAACGGCGGCGTTTGGACATGCGCCCCCTTTGAACCACCCGTGCGAGGATTGCCATGAATGCATCATCGAGAAAGCCCCCCAAGGTCACCGCCACCCATGGTGATCTCCAGGGATCCGCCGTGGTCCGTTTCGACGTCAAGGTGAAGGGTGATGCGGTTACCGTCATCGTGGGCGTGGACAAGCGCTCGGTGCAGGTCTATTTCGGGAACCCCGGTCTCGTCAGCGTAGGCACCGGTACCGTCCCGCCCAAAGGACCCAAGGGTAAACCGGTCGACGTCTTCGCTGCCGGGACGGGCAGCGTACCGCCCAAGGGGCCCAAGGGAAAGCCCGGCGTGCGCCCGAAGTCTCTGAAGAAGGCGTCCAGGCTGCTGCTCGCCGGCGACTCCGGGCCGGAAGGCGGCGTCCCGCCCAAGGGCGCTGTAGGCTGACGCGTCCGCTGTGGTGGTTGCGATGACCCTGACACCGCGCTTGCGACGTCCGCTTCACGCCGCGATCCGGTTCGCTGCCGGCATGGGGGCGCTGCTCGCCGTCGCTGCCGGGGCGGCGCCCTTGAGCCCCGCCGAGTTGGCCACCGTCTGCGCCGAGGCCGACGACCCGCCACACTGCGGGCGACTGGTCGAGGCCGTGCAGTTGAAGCGCCTCCCCAGTCTCGCGCAACGCGACGGCGCCACGCTGCAGGTATCGCTGTATCCATCGGGCAAGATGGCGTTCACCGACACCGAAACCCCATCGGGCGGGCGATCCTACAGTCTGTGGGACTTCATCAGCGAGATCAATGCCGCGATCCTCTACACCTCCGACGGCGACAAGGTCACGTTCACGCTGCTGCAGCGGGCGAACGGCCGCAAGGTCGAATTGCCGGGCGAGCCCGTGCTGGCGCCGGACCGGCAGCGCATCGCCACCGCGGACTTCTGCGCCGAGCACTGCGTCAACGAGCTGGCGGTCTGGCGCGTGACGCGCGAAGGCGTGAATCGCGAACTGACCTGGAAACCCGCGGCTGCGTGGGCGTATGCAACGGCGACGTGGAAGGACTCCGACACGATCCGCGTCGAGTACGCTCCGATCGGCACCGGCGAGGAGAAATCGCTCGAACGCCGATTGAGCGACCCCACCTGGTCGCGCGCGCCGGCACGCTGAAACGGGCGCTCCCGCAAGCCGTGACGACGCACGACGCCCCCGCCGAGCAGGCTGACGGCGCAGCCACAAGCCCGCCTCGTCGCCCGATCCGCAGTTTCGTGCTGCGGCAGGGGCGGACATCGCCGGCGCAGGCGCGTGCTCTGGACGAGCTCGGGCCGCGTTTCTGTCTGCCGTTCGCCCCGGGTTGGCTCGATCCCGCCCGCGTGTTCGGCCGCGCAGCACCGTGTATTCTCGAAATCGGCTGCGGCATGGGCGAGACGACGGCGGCGATCGCGGCGGCGCGGCCGGACGAGGACTTTCTGGGCGTCGAAGTGCATGGTCCCGGGATCGGCAGCCTGCTCAACCGGATCGACGCGCAAGCGCTCGCCAACGTTCGCATCGTCCGCCACGACGCGGTCGACGTCGTCGCCGCAATGATTGCGCCGGCATCGCTGGCGGGCATCCACGTGTTCTTTCCCGATCCCTGGCCGAAGAAACGCCATCACAAGCGGCGGCTCCTCAAGCCGGGCTTCGTCCACGAACTCGCGCTGCGCCTGTCCCCCGGCGGGTATCTGCATGTGGCGACCGACTGGGAAGCGTACGCCCAGGAGATTCTCGCCACGCTCAGCGACGAGCCGCTGCTCGCGAACACCGCGGACGGCTACGCGCCGCGCCCCGCGTACCGGCCGCTGACCAAATTCGAGTCCCGGGGCATGAAGCTGGGACACGGGGTCTGGGATCTCGTGTTCCGCCGCCGGTAGTCGGGCATTGCCGGCGACCAGCCCCGCTACCCGGCCATCCCGGCCCCCGGCGTCAACGCCAGCAACTCGTCGAGCGCCGCCCGCGCGACGTCGCGCGAGAAGTGCGTGCGGATGTTGTCGCGTCCGCCCGCCGAGAGCCTTTCCCACAGCACCGGATCGTTGTAGAGCCGGCAGATCGCCTCGGCAAAGTCCTCCGCGGTCTCGGCCACCAGCACGTCCTCACCGGGCGCGAGCGACATGCCTTCGACCGATGCTGCCGTCGCCACGACCGGCAAGCCGTAGCTCATCGCCAGGTTCACCTTGCCCTTGACGCCCGCGCCGTAGCGCAGCGGCGCGATCGACACCCGGCAGCCGGTGAAATAGGGCGCGACATCCGGCACGTAACCGGTGACGACCAGGTCGTCGCCGGCGAGCGCGCGCACAGTTGCCGGCGGATCGGCGCCGACGATGGTCGTCTTCACCCCGGGCAGGAGCCGGCGCACGTGCGGCAGGATCTCGCGCGCGTACCACAGCACCGCGTCGGTGTTCGGCGGATGCTGGAAGCCGCCGATGAACACCAGGCCTTCGCGCTCGGCGTAAGGCTTGCCGCCAGGCAAGAGCTCGTGGATGTTCGAGAGCACCCGAACCCGCGCCTGCGGCAACGCGTCGGCAAGCAATGTCATTTCGATCGGCGACACGACGAGCGTGACGTCGGCCTTGGCGATCAGCGCCAGCTCCGCCGCGCGCGTCGCCCTGGCCGCGGCCTTGGCGGCGGCGCTGTCCTGCAGTTCGGCGAGACGCTCCTCGCGCAGAAAGTGCAGGTCGACGGTGTCGAACACCAGCAGCGCCTGCGGCGCGAACGCGCGCACCGCATCCATGTGCTTCGCGGCAACGTAATGGCGCGCGATGACGACGAGGTCGAACTCGACGCCGCGCGTTCCCAGCAACTCCGATATCGACGTCGCGTACGGATGGAAGATCACCTCGACGCCGCGTTGCTGCAGGTCGCGCACGTACGGCTGCCGGTATTCGAGGCTGTCGGCGGCGAAGCTGACCTTGCATCCCGCCTCGATCAGGATCTCGAGCAGCGCCAGCATGCGCACCGAGCCCGAGTCCTGGTCCGGCGTCAGCATGCAGGCTTCGATCACCAGCACGCGCCGCTGCGCGTGGCGGTCGCGCTCGGCCCAGACGAGCATGCCGTTGTTGCGGTGGCCGGCGAGCTCGCGCGCCCACTTGTGGGCGAACTTCTCGCGATTGGTGACCTGGTGCTGCTTGATGCCCGACGACTCGTCGGTTCCGGAGGTCTGGCCCTCGAAGTGCACGATCTCCGCCGCCGGCTGGTAGTAGACGCGGCGACCGGCGGCGCGCACCGCGAACGCGAGGTCGGTGTCCTCGTAGTACGCCGGGGCGTAGCGGGTGTCGAAGCCGCCGATCTCGCGAAACAGCGCGGTGGGAATCGCGAGGCAGGCGCCCGAGCAGTAGTCGACCTCGCGCAGGTAGTTGTGCTCGGGTCGATCGGGATCGCCGTCGCGGCCGTCGTTCCACGCCGAGCCGTCGCGCCAGACGATGCCGCCGGCTTCCTGCAGCCGGCGGTCCGGGTAGAGGAGCTTCGCACCGACCAGCCCCGCCCGCGGGCGGCGGGCGAACACGTCGAGCAGCGCGTCGAGCCAGCCGTGGGTGACGATGGTGTCGTTGTTGAGAAAGACGAGGTATTCGCCTCGGGCGAGCTCCGCCGCGCGGTTGCAGCTGCGGAGAAAACCCAGGTTCTCGGCATTGCGCTCGATGCACGCACCGGTGACGGGCGCCAGCGCCACCGCCGCCGGCTCGGGCGAAGCGTCGTCCAGCACCACGACCTCGTAGCATCCCGGCGGCGTGTTGGCCGCGATGCTCTTCAGGCAGGTGTAGGTCAGCAACGGCTTGCCGTACACGGGAATGAGGATCGACACCCGCGGCACGCCGATCGGCGCCGGCAGCACCAGCGGCGCGATGTCGGCTTCGAGGTGCCAGGGCGCGACGGCCGGCGGACGGAACCGGCGCGGCCGCACGAACTTGATCCACAACCGGCGGGCCAGCGCACGAGCACCATCGTCGTGGAGGATGGTGAGCGCGAGACTCGCCTGGCGCGGCGTGCGCCGCACGCCGGTCCAGCTCGCGCCGGTCTGCGCGCTGCTCACCTTGAGCCGATGGATGACGGCGCGCAGCGGTGCGGTCATGCGCCAGCTGGTCGACGACTCCAGCGCGTCGATGCGCGCGCGCGCGCCCTCGAGCAGAAAGCGCTGCCGCTCGAACTCGCGCTGCATGTCGCTGCGCTCGCGCTCGCGCAGCGCGACCTCGTGCTCGCGCAGCACCGCCTCACGCTGGCGCAGCGCGACCTCGCGCTGCATGTCGCGCTCGGCGACCTCGACGCGGCGCTCGAACTCGCGGCGCGCCTCGGCCTGGCCGCAGAGCACCCCGGCCGCATAGAGCGCCGGCAAGGTCATCGCCGGTCGTTCGGCTGCGTCCGGTCCCGTGAAGTGGCGCGCGTCGAGGGCTGGCAGCGGCGCTCCGGGCGGCGCGTCTGCGGGCAGGGCCGCGAGATACCGGCTCCGATACTCGGCGGGCGCCATCGCGCCGGTGAGTGCCGCGCCGACAGCGTCGGCATCGCCTGCGCCCGTGGCGACCACGAGCGCGTCGTTCCACGCCGATGCGCTCGAGTTCCAGGCGAGGCGCTGTGCTCGCGGATGATCGGCAAGCCGCTCGGCAAACGCGCCCAGCTCCGAGGCGACGATCGGGAGACCGGAGGCGAGCGCGACCGACAGCGTATACGACCAGGTCTCCGGGACCTGCGCCGGGAAGAACAGCGCGTCGGCCCTTTCCGCTGCGAGCAGGCGCGCGAGATCGCCTTCGTCGTACGCGCCCGCGATCGACAGCGGCGTTTCAGGCGCACGGGGCAACGGCGCCGTCGTCGGTCCGAGTACGCGAAAGACCAGCGGCAACTGGCGCTTCTTGGCGTCGCGCGCGCAGTCGGCCACCACTGCGAGGCCCTTCTCCGGCGACAGGCCGCCCAGCACAACGACGCGCGCCACGCGGGGCAACGGAGCAGGCGGCGGTTCCGGATGCGGCCAGACGTCGAATCCGAGGTAAGGCAGGTAACCGCCCAACCGGTCCGCCAGATCCTGCGACGGCACGATGCGCCGCTCGGCGCCGGCGAGAAAGTCCGCCAGCAACGCCCGCCAGGCGCCGATGTCGAGACCCCAGGCGTTGGGGCGGCGCGCGATGCAGTCGTCGCAGCCGGCGGCATCGGGTTCGCCGCAGTACCGGCCGTCGTGATCGGCGAGTATGTTCTGCGGGCAGATCGGATAGTAGTCGTGCAGCGTGCAATCGTAGCTGGTGCCGAGGGTCTGCGGCAGCGCCAGCACCTCTCGCGGCAGTCCGTGGACGTGATGGAAGTGAAGCCGCTGCGTTCCCAGCGCCGCCAGCAGCGCCGTCAGCACGGCGGCATCCCCGGGCAGCGCAAAGTACAGCGCCAGCGCGCCGTCGCGCAGCCGCAGCAGCACGCGATCGCCTGCCGCCGGGACCAGCTCCAGCACGTCGCATCGATCGCCGATCAGCGCCGTCAAGTCGTCGACGTGCCGACGCACGCCGCCGCCCCAGCCATGGGTGACGAACACGATCGCTCCGCGCGGCGTCGACGCCAGGCGGGCGAGCAACTCGCGTTGCGCGGATTCGGTGGGGGCCGGCGGAATCGTCAAAGTGGCGTGGCGCGCGGGCAGCGATCAGCCGATGTCCAGCACCAGCGGCTGATGGTCGGACGCCTGCGTCTGCTGGTCGATGGTGAGCGAGCGCACGCGGGACTTGAGGTCTTCGCTGACGAAGATGAAGTCACAATGCAGCTCGGGACCACCGGGCGACATCTTGTTGTAGATGCAGAAAGTCGACGGATGCGGCACGCCGGGATGAGTGTGCATCCAGCAATCGGTCAGCGGTGGCGTGCCATCGGCGAACGGCGCGAGCATCTGTCCGTGATCGGGATCGTCGGGCTCGAGGTTGAAGTCGCCGCAGATGATCGTCGCCGCCGGGCGCAGGTGCGTGGTGAACGGTCCGCCGCTCCGGTCGGTGATCGAGCCTTCGCGAGCATGCGCGTGGCCGTCGGCGTAGATGGCGCGCAACGCCTGCACCTGGGCGCTGCGCTGCCGCTGCGAATACCACTCGAGATGCGCGGTGACGATCCGCACGTCGCCGAACGGCGCCGTCACCACCGCCTCGACGGCGATCCGCGGCATGCCGTTGACGCCCGGCTCGACGGGAAACGGCAGCAGGTGCCGGAACACCTGTCGCACAGGCAGGCGCGACAGGATCATGTTGCCGAAAAGTCGCCGGCTGCCGCCGTCGCCCGGGTGATCGACGGCGATCGCCGGCAACGCCGTGTAGCCCGGCAACAGCGCGGCCAACGCCGCGAACTGATCCTCGCCGGCGCTGCCGGCAAGGCGCGGGTGCGGGAAGTTGGCAGCGATCTCCTGCACGCACAGCACGTCGAAGTCGGCCAGGCGCTTCGCCTCGGCAACGATGCGCGCCGGGTCGACGCGACCGTCGATGCCGCAGCACCACTGGGTATTCCAGGTGATCAGTTTCATTTGATTCCCGCCCGCATGAACGATTGGACGAATTGTCGCTGGAAAAGGAGAAAGGCTACCAGCAGCGGCCCCGACGTCAACAGCGTCGCCGCCGTGATGATCGACCAGTCGATGCCCTGGTCGGTGGAGGCGAAGACCTGCAACCCGACGGTCAGCGGCCGCGACTCGACCGAGTTGGTGATGATCAGCGGCCACAGGAAGTTGTTCCAGTGGTAACTCACGCTGACCAGCGCGTAGGCGAGGTAGACGGGGCGCGCGAGTGGCACGTAGACCTTCCACAACACGCCGAGCGGCGAGCAGCCTTCGACGCGGGCCGCCTCGTCCAGCTCGCGCGGGATCGTCTTGAACGTCTGCCGCAACAGGAAGATCCCGAACGCGCTCGCCATGTACGGCAACCCGATGGCGAGGATCGTGTCCTTCAGCCCCAGCGCGCTCATCGTCCGGTAGTTCTCGACGATCAGCACGTCGGGCATGATCATCAACTGCACCAGCACCAGCGCGAACAGCACATTGCGCCCCGGAAACTCGAAGCGCGCGAAAGCGTAGGCGGCGAGCGTCACCAGCACCAGCTGCACGGCGAGGATCGAGGTGACCAGCAGCACGGTGTTGACGAAGTAGCGGGCGAACGGCGCGGCAGCCCAGGCTTTGGCGAAGTTGTCGAGCGTCAGCGGCGCGGTCAGCACGAAACGGGTCGAGAACTCGCCGGGATGGAACGCAGCCCAGAACGCGTAGGCGAGCGGCAACACCCACAGCAGACCGAGCGTCCATGCGGCGGTCGTCTCGAGCCCGCGTCCAAAGCCCCGCTGCTGGTAGACCACGCTCATGGGTGCGCCCCCACGCTCGCGGCGACCGCCGCTGCGCCGCCCCCCGAGGGGACAGAATTCGCGCCTTGGGACGGCCCGGCGGCGCTCATTGGTAATGCACCCGCCGGCCGACGAACCAGAACTGCGCCAGCGCGACCGCGCCCAGGATGCCCAGCAGCACCATCGTCAGCACCGCCGCGTACGCCGTGTCCCAGAACCGGAAGCCGATCTCGTAGATGTAGTAGAGCAGCAGTTCGGTCGCATTGTCGGGCCCGCCGCGCGTCATCACCACGACGTGGTCGACCATCCGGAACGCGTCGATCACCGCGTTGACCAGTACGAACAGCGTCGTCGGCATCAGCAGGGGAAACGTGACGCGACGGAAGAAATACCAGCGCGAAGCGCCCTCGATCGCCGCCGCCTCGGCGAGGTTCGGCGACATCGATTGCAGCGCCGCGAGGTAGAAGATCATGAAGAAGCCGGCTTCCTTCCACACCGCGACGACGGCCAGCGCCGCCAGCGCCGAGTTCTTGCTGCCGAGCCAGTTGTGGCTGGCGAAGCCCAGCCCTTTGGTGATCTGCTCGAGCAGGCCGTATTCGGGCGTGTAGAAGAAGAGCCAGATGTTGGCAACGGCGATCATCGGCAGGATCGTCGGTGTGAAGAAGGCGAGCCGCAGGAAGCCGCGCCCGGCCAGCCGCCCGTTGACCCAGGTCGCCATCAGCAGCGCGAGTGCGACGGCGACGGGAATCGTGCCCAGCGCATACCAGAGATTGTTGGTGAGTGACTGCCAGAAGATCGGGTCGTCGATCAGCATCCGGTAGTTCTCGCTGCCGACGAAGACCGCCCGCCGCCCGCCCTTGGGCGTTGATTGGAAACTGTGCCACGCGGTGGCGATCGCCGGATAGTGCGTGAACAGCGCGAGCAGCGACGCGGCCGGCAGCACCAGCAGCCAGCCATACACCCATTGCGTCGTACGCGTCATCGCCCGGTCGGTGGTGCGCGGCGCGTGGCTTGTTCCGCCGCGCCGCGCGACCGCTCTATTTGAAGCTGCGCAGCAGGCGCTCGGCCTCGCGCTGCGCGTCCTTCATCGCCTGCTCGGGCGTCTTGGCGCCGGTGAGCGCCGCCTGCAGGCCGTCGTTCAGCGCCTTGGTCACGCGCTGGTTGTCGTGCGTGGAAAGCTCGGCCTTGGCGTACGGCAACTGGTCGCGGGCGACCGCGGCGGGCGGGAAGCCCGCGACATAGGCCTTCATCGCCGGCGTCTCCCAGGCGTCGGGGCGCACGGCGACGTAGCCGGTGTCGATCCCCCACTGTGCCGCGCGCTGCGGCGTGGTGATCCACTTGATGAACTTGAATGCCGCCTCGCGCTGCGCCGGCGTCGCCTTCTTGTAGACGTAGAAGTTCCCGCCGCCGGTCGGGCTGCCGCGCTGCTTGCCCGCGGGCAGCATCGCGACGCCGAAATCGAACTTGGCGTTGGTGCGCACGTTGGTCAGGTTGCCGGTCGTCGTCCACACCATCGCCACCTTCTTCTCGAAGAAATCCTTCGGCGTCGAGCCCCATTCGACGATCCCCTCCGGGTGCACCTTGTACTTCTTCACCAGGTCGACCCAGTAGGTCAGCCCTTCGATCACTTCGGGCTTGTCGTAGTAGGTCTGCGTGCCGGCGGGGTTCATCAGGTTGGTGCCAGCCTGAATCGCCAGCGCCTGGAACAGCCAGTACGGGAAGCCCGACGACGGGATCTGCAGGCCCCACTGCGTCACCTTGCCGGAGGCGTCGCGCTTGGTGAGTTTCTGCGCGACCTCGACCTGCTCCTTCCAGCTCTGCGGCGGACGATTGGGGTCGAGCCCGGCTTCCTTGAACAGCTCCTTGTTGTAGTAGAGGACGATGGTCGAGCGCTGGAACGGGATGCCCCAGGTCTTGCCGCCGGTCTGGCTGTTCTCCATGAACGCCGGGTAGAAGCTCTTCAGCCACGCCTGGTCTTCCGGGGTCTTGACGAGCTCGTCGAACGGCACGATCGCGTCCTCGTCGATCAGCGTGTACATGTCGGTCGACAGCAGGATCGACGTCACCGGCGGCTCGCCGCTCTTCACCGCGGTCAGCGCCTTGGTGATCGAATCCTGGTAGGTGCCGGTGTAGATCGGCTTCAGCTTGATCCCGGGGTTCTCTTTCTCGAAGTCGGCCGCGAACCCGTCGACGAGCTTGGTGATCGGACCGCCGACGGCGACCGGATAGTAGAACGACACCTCGACGGGTGCCTGTGCGAGCGCGACGCCGGCAACAAGCGCGGCCACGAATCCCAACGCGGCGCGACCGATACTCTTCATCCCCATGCTTCCTCCTGTGTCGAAAGACTGCCGATGCTATGCCAACAAGGTTGCGCTCTGTTGACGTTGCTGCTCCACGCGACGGCGACCGTCGCGATCGAAAAAGTGCTGCGCTCCCGGCTGCCACGAAAGCCAGGTCGCGTCGCCCTTGGCAAGTCCGGTGGCGCCGCCCACACGCACCGCCAGCGTCGCACTGCCCAGACGGCAGGTGATCAGCGAGTCGGCGCCGAGATACTCGACGGCGGCCACCTCGGCGCGGACGCCCTGTTCGAAAGCGACCGTGATGTGCTCGGGACGCACGCCCAGCGTGAGACCGGCGCAATCCGCGGCGGCGACAGCCGGGCCCGCCGTCCCCGCGACGACCGCGCCGCCCGCACCCGCTTCGAGCGGCAGCAGGTTCATCGGCGGCGTGCCGATGAAGCGCGCGACGAAGGTGTTGGCCGGCGTCTCGTAGAGTTCGACCGGGGTCGCGTTCTGCTCGATGCGGCCACCGTTCAGCAGGATCACGCGGTCGGCCATCGACATCGCCTCGACCTGGTCGTGCGTCACGTACACCATGGTGATGCCGAGGGTCCGCTGCAGCCCGCGGATTTCGCTGCGCATGTCCTGCCGCAACTGCGCGTCGAGATTCGACAGGGGCTCGTCCATCAGACACACCGGCGCCTCGGCGATGATCGCGCGCCCGAGCGCCACGCGCTGCTGCTGGCCGCCGGACAATTGCCCCGGCTTGCGGTCTAGCAGCTGCGACAGGCCCAGCAGGTCTGCGACGCGCTTCAATCGCGCCGCGGTCTCGGTCGCCGACACTCTGCGCACCTTGAGGCCGAACACGATGTTCTCGGCGACCGACAGGTGCGGAAACAGCGCATAGCTCTGGAACACCATGGCGATGTTCCGCTGCGCGGGCGGCAGGCGGGTGACGTCGCGCCCGGCAATGCGGATGCGGCCGCCGTCGGCCTCTTCGAGCCCGGCGATGAGGCGCAGCGTGGTCGACTTGCCGCACCCGGAAGGGCCGAGCAGCACGTTGAGCGTGCCCTCTTCGAGCGCGAACGAGATGCCGTCGACCGCATGTACGCTGCCTTCGGCGGTCGTCCAGTGCTTGCTGACGTTTTCGGCGATGATGGCCGACACGAAGGGACTCCCCGGCGCGATATCTTGTTCTGGTTGGAATCGGCAAGACAACGGCGCCGCAAACGTCGGGCGCCGATGAGACGGAGCATCATACACCGCGCCCCCGCCCGCCGGCGGGAAGCCGGGCGGACGTCAGCGAAACAGCTTCGCCAGAGCCGCGCCAGGATCGGCGGCGCGCATGAACGCCTCGCCGACCAGGAACGCGTTCACGCCGTGCCCGCGCATCAGCGCGACGTCGGCCGGCGCGAGAATGCCGCTTTCGGTGACCACCAGGCGATCCGGAGGAATGCGCGGGAGCAGGTCGAGCGTGGTGGCGAGCGACACGTCGAAGGTGCGGAGATTGCGGTTGTTGATGCCGATCAGGGGTGTGGCGAGCTTCAGCGCCCGATCGAGTTCGGCGCCGTCGTGAACCTCGACCAGCACGGCCAGCCCGAGTTCGCGCGCGCAGGCTTCGAAGGCCGCCAGCCGCGCGTCGTCGAGCGCGCTCACGATCAGCAGGATGGCATCGGCGCCCCAGGCGCGCGCTTCGGCGATCTGATACTCGTCGATGATGAAGTCCTTGCGCAGGGCGGGCAGGGCGACCGCAGCGCGCGCCGCGGTGAGGTACTCGGACGCCCCCTGGAAATACATGCGGTCGGTGAGCACCGACAGGCAGGCGGCGCCGCCCGCCTCGTAGCGCGTGGCGATGGCCGGCGGATCGAAGATCGGCCGCAACACCCCCTTGCTGGGGCTCGCCTTCTTGATCTCGGCGATGACTGCCGCGTGGCCCGCGGCGATCTTCGCGCGCAGCGCGCCCTCGAAATCGCGGGCCGGCGCATTCTCGCGCGCGGCGCGCAGCACCTCGGACCAGGGCAACGCCTGGCGGGCGGCGGCGACTTCTTCGGCCTTGGTCGCCAGGATGCGGCTCAGGATGTCGGTGCGGTTCACGGGCAGTGGCGTTCGATGGAAGTCGGCAGGCAGGAGGGACGATCGCGGCGCACGCTACGCGGAACCCCGGCTCGCCGCGTCTTCCTCATGGTATTCCTGGTCGAGGTTGACGTGCCAGATCGCCTCGCGGTCCCGCGACGGGTCGAGGATGCACTCGACCGCCATGCGCGCGCTGACCATCGAATGGTCCTGGTTATTATAGCGATGCATGCCGTTGCGGCCGACGAGCCACAGATTGCCGAGCGTCGCCGCGAAGCCCTTGACGGTATCGAGCCGGGCGTAGCTTCCGAAGTATGCGGGGTAGGCCTTGGGCACGCGCACGACCACGCCGTCGTCGACCTCCGCCGCGCGGGCCAGTCCGATCGTCTCGAGCTCGCGTGCCGCGAACGCAAGGAAACGGTCGTCCGGCATCGACCACAGGTCATCGCCGGCCTGGCAGAAATATTCGAGGCCGAGGAAGATCTTGGGTCGCGACGCCACCATCGCCGGGCTCCAGTTGTTGAAGATCTGAATGCGGCCCATGCGCACGTCCGGCTCCTGCACGTAGATCCAGTTGTCCGGAGGCATTCCCGTCCGGGCATCGGCCGGCGTGCCGGGGGGCGGCGTCATTCGCGGCACCAGCAGTCCCGCCGTCATGAAGTCGCGGTAGGGCAATTCTTCGCCGACTGCGCGCACGTCGGCGGGAGCGGCCGGCGAAAGCGCGCCGACGAGTTCGCTGATCGGCATCGTCGAGATCAGGTGCGCGGCATCGATCCTGTACGTGCTGCCGTCGCGATCGCGCACTTCGACATCGCTGACGCTGCGACGGTCGTGACGGATGCCCACGACCCGCTGGCCGAGGCGGATTTCGCCCCCGCCGGCCCGTATGCGCTCGGCGACGACCTCCCACAATTGACCCGGGCCAAGCTTGGGGTAGAGGAAGCGCTCGATCAGGCTGGTCTCGGTCGCCTTCTGGTCGGTGCCCGCTTCACCGCGCCGCAATGCGCCGCGAACCGCATGCGCGAGGGCGCGGCTGATCGACAGGCCCTTGATCCGCTGGGCGCCCCACTCCGCAGAGATTTCCGTGCAGGGAACGCCCCACACCTTTTCGGTGTAGTCCTTGAAGAACGTCCGATACAGTCGCTGTCCGAACCGGTTGACGAGAAAATCCTCGAGCGTGCGCTCATGTTCGCGGGGAAACGCCTGGCTGCGCAGGTAGCTCGCGCCGATGGCAGCGGTACGGCCGAGACCGAGATTGGTCAGCGTCGCGGGACTCAGGCGGATCGGATAATCGAAGAACTTGCGCAGGTAATAGATGCGCGAGACGCGACGCCTGACGAGCATGACGCGATCGGTGTCCGAAATTTCCGCCTGGGCCGCGGCTTCGAGTTCGCGCGACTGGCGCCGGTAGGTGATCCGCGTCGGCGCGCTGTCTTCCTGATCCGCGACGGGCAGGATATCGCGCCACCAGTCCATGACCCAGTCCGATTTCGAGAAGAAGCGGTGGCCGCCGAGGTCCATCCGGTTCCCGCCGTGCACGATGGTGCGCGAGATGCCGCCGACCTGTGCTTCCAGGTCGAGCACGATCGGCGGACGCCCCGCGCGCACGAGTTCGAGCGCGGCCGTCAGGCCGGCCGGCCCGGCGCCGATGATGACGATGCGCGGCTCAGCCATCGCTGCGTCCGCTGCCGGTGCGCGGCACCGAGAACATCAGCGCTCGACGCAGCAGGAAAACGGTCACGAAAGCCGCCAGCACCGCAGCGCCTTTGGCGAGCGCAAGGGAGAATCCGAGCCCTTCGCCGGCCGCAACGATCGCGACGGTCATCAGCAGGCCCGCGACACCGGTGACCGCGTAGAGCCCGAGCTCCAAACCGATGGTCGATCGATAGCGCCGATAGGCGAACACCAGGCGAATCGCGAGCAGATAGTGAATCCCCAGGCCGGCCGCATAGCCGATGGCGCTCGCCGGCGCGGCCGGCATGCCGATGCGAACGAGCGCGAAGAGCGCGCCCACATCGGCGCCGAGCGCGACTGCGCTGGCGATCGCATAGCGCAGCCCTTCCTGCCGCACGGTGCGCGGCGCGCTCACGCGGAGGTCTCCTGATCGCTGCACTGTCGATGGTTCAAGGCTGGCTTCGCGAGACCGGTGTTCATCGATGCGCGCCGGCCGTGCCCGGCAGGCAGCCGGCGCGCGGGATGCCGGCCCGGAGGGCGTTCTCCCAGGCATGGAAGTCGGCGATCCGGCCCCCGTCGTCGATCGCCACCAGCGTCGCCTGCGCCGGATTCCAGCAATGGACACCGCGGAACCCCTCCATTGTGAACGACTTGTCGGGATTGAAGTCCGGGTGTTCGCCACCGGTGAACCGGCGGTGCCATACGGGCAGGTCGCGCCACGTCGCACCCGCCAGGCGGTCGAGGTGATCCTCGGCCTGCGTCGGTCGCGAGGCGAGCCCGCCCTGCGCGTTGCGGGCGAACGGCACCACCCGGATCTGATCCGGGAGCAGCACCAGCGCGTAGCCCTCGGCGCCGACCCGCGCCGCGAGCGCCGGCAGCGCGGCCTGTACCTGGCGCATTGCCGCCGCCGCGTCGTGCCACTGCCGCAGGCTCCCCTGCTGCCCGATGAGCAACAGCACGACGAGCCCGACTCCCAGCGCGCGGCGCGCGCGCCCCGGCGCGAGCGCGGTGCCCGCAACCAGCGCGACCGAGAGCCACGGCAGGTAGAAACTGCGCGCGCCGTCGCCCTGCCACGACGCGACCGGAAACGAACTCGCCGGTGCGATCGTGTAGATCACCGCCGAGGCTAGGAGCGCCGCGGCCAGCAATCGCGTGCGGGTGCGTCGGCCGACGGCGTCCGCGACCACCAGCGCGGCGATGAGCGCCAGCGCTGCCGCGAGCGCGAGCGCCCACGCATCACCGTATTGGCCCGGCTGCTCGGTCGCCACCGAAGCAAGCGGCGCCATCCGGTCGACCCACTCGCCGATGCCGCGCGGGAATGTCGACGCCGGGTAGACCTTGAGCGGCGTCCCGAACAGCACCCATCGCACGACGGCGTAAAACGCAAATGCGATCCACGCCGGCAGGAGTTCGCGCACGGCAAACAGCACACTGCGCGTCCTGCCGCGGGCGACGGATACGCCCTCGCCACGGCTCGCCAGCGCCGCGCAGATCGGCAGCGCGACGAACGGCAGCGGCATGGCGCTCTCCTTCGCGAGCAGCGCCCCGATCATGAACGCGACGCGGAGCGACTGACGCAACGGGCCCGCCGCGGCATCGCCGCTGCGAAAGGTCGCAAGGAACAGCAGCGCGAAAAGCGCCGCGAGGAGGTCGAAGCGGCCCACCAGCCAGAACGTCACCTCGCCCGCGAACGGGAAGGCGGCGAAGATCGCGGCGGAAAGTGCCGCGGCGGCGGCGCGCACGTCGGCGTCGTCCGGCGACCACTTCCACGCGAGGAGGCCGACGAGGACGACATTGGCGAGATGCAGCACAAAGCTCACCGCGTGCCAACCCGCGGCGGCGATGCCGAACAGTCGCCAGTCCAGCGCAAAGGAAGCGAACGCGATCGGGCGCCATGCGAAATTGCCGGATTCGAGCGGCCGCCAGAATCGCTCCAGCACCCACCTGCCGAGTCCGTGCGCGCGGTCGGCCTGGTAGATCCAGTCCAGGTGCGAGAAGTCGTCGCTGAGGAAGCCGCCGGGCCAGCCACGCGCGTGCAGCGCCACCACGACGAACAGGATGAACGTCGCGAAGACCGCCCAGCGCGCCGCTGCGGGCCCCCGTTTCCCGGTTCGATGCAAGCTTCGCTCCCTCCGCGCGACCGCGTGGCCAGCTGTCCGATACGGCGCGGGCGCCGCGACGGTTGGGCCGCCTAGTTCCCGCGCGAACCCAGCCGCTGCGTCGCCGCGACGAACTGATCGAGCTTTTGCTTCGCCGCGCCCGATGCGATCGCCTGCCGCGCGAGCGCGATGCCGTCGGCGATCGACGTCGCGATGTCGGCCGCGTACAGCGCCGTCCCCGCGTTGAGGACGACGATCTCGCGCGGCGTGCCTTCGACGTCGGCAAGCGCCTCCAGCAGCATCTCCTTCGATTCGGCGGCGCCGGCGACCTTCAACCCGCGATTGCTCTTCATCCCCAAGCCGAAATCCTCGGGGTGTATCTCGTACTCGCGCACTTCGCCGTCCTTCAGCTCGCCCACCATCGTCGCCGCGCCGAGCGAGACCTCGTCCATCCCGTCCTTGCCGTAGACGACGAGCGCATGGCTGCTGCCCAGGCGCTGCAGGACGCGAACCAGGATGCCGACGAGATCGGGATGGAAGACGCCGAGCAGCTGGTTGGGCGCGCCGGCCGGATTGGTGAGCGGGCCCAGGATGTTGAAGAACGTCCGCACGCCAAGCTCCTTCCTCACCGGCGCCGCGTGCTTCATCGCTGCGTGATGGTTGGGCGCGAACATGAACCCGATGCCGGTCTCCGCGATGCACGCGGCCACCTGTGCCGGGTTCAGCATGATGTTGGCGCCGAGCGACTCCAGCACATCGGCGCTGCCCGATTTCGACGACACCGAGCGGCCGCCGTGCTTGGCCACGCGCGCGCCGGCGGCGGCGGCGACGAACATCGACGCGGTCGAGATGTTGAAGGTGTGCGCGGCGTCGCCTCCGGTGCCGACGATGTCGAGCAGCGGCGGCCCCGGCGGCACGTCGACCCGGGTGGCGAACTCGCGCATCACCTGCGCGGCCGCCGCGATCTCGCCGACGGTCTCCTTCTTGACCCGCAGGCCCACGGTCAGCGCGGCGATCATCACCGGCGACACGTCACCGCTCATGATCCGTCGCATCAGCGAAAGCATCTCGTCGGGAAAGATCTCCCGGTGCTCGATCGTGCGCTGCAGCGCTTCCTGGACGGTGATGGTCATTGCCGGGTTCCTTGTGAATGCGACATCAGAAAATTGCGGAGCAGCGCGTGCCCGTGCTCGGTGAGGAACGCCTCGGGATGGAACTGCACGCCCTCGACTGCGAACTCGCGATGGCGCACGCCCATGATCTCGCCGTCCTCGGCGGTGGCCGTGATTTCGAGGCAGGACGGAGACGTGCTTTTCTCGATCGCGAGCGAGTGGTAGCGGGTGACGGCAAACGGCGACGGCAGTCCGGCGAATACACCACGGCCGTCGTGCGTCACCGCGGACATCTTGCCGTGCATCACCTGCTGCGCGCGGACAATGCGGCCGCCGAACGCCTGGCCGATCGCCTGATGGCCCAGGCAGACGCCGAGGATAGGAATCCGGCCGGCGAAGCGCTCGATCAGTGGCACCGAGATGCCTGCTTCGCGCGGCGTGCAGGGCCCCGGCGAGATGACGATCTTCTCCGGCTGCCAGGCTTCGACCTGCTCCAGCGTGATCGCGTCGTTGCGATGGACGTGAACGTCGGCGCCGAGTTCGCCGAAGTACTGGACGAGATTCCAGGTGAAGCTGTCGTAGTTGTCGATCATCAGCAACATCGCTCACTCATCCATCTGCCTTTTTTTTTCCGTTCGACGCCGACAGCTGCCTGAAGATTGCTCGAGTGCGCCAAATCCTCGATTGCCAACGAGCAGCACAGGTTGCGATGTTACGCGCAGCGAAGCCCCAGATGCTCGACGAAAGGATCGAAGTCCCTGTCGCTGTAGAGAAGGGTCAACCCGTTCTCGATGCAGTGGGTCGCTATCACCGTGTCGATCGTCTTGCGCACACTGATCCCGAGCCGTCGTAGCGCACGAAAGTTCTCGGCAGCTCGAATTGCAATGGCTTGCCCCGCCAGGTCCACGATTACCAACGAAGTCAGCAGTCTTCTGGCCTGATTGAAATCGCGGTCGCTGGTGAAGCCTTGCAGTACCTCAGCCAATATCAGGTCGCCTGTCGCGACCAACTCGGTGCCCAGCAGCGAATCCAATTTCGCCGCCTGGGGTGTGGCGACGCCACGGAAGAAGTCGATCCATACGCTGGAATCGACCAAGATCACTTGTCGCGCCTCATGGCATCAAGATCGCCCTCCCAGTCGAGCTTGCCACGGAAACGCCGTATTTCCTCCTGCTGCCGGAGCCGCAGCAGGGTGCGAAGGCCCAACTCGACCACGTCCCGCTTGGTCTTAAGCCCGGTCGCTCTGAGCGAGTCCTTCATCAGCTTGTCATCGATGACGATATTGGTGCGCATGGTGTGTATTTGTAGGCACTAACGTACACACTATAGACCATCGCGTGGGGCATCGCAACGATAGGTGCGGTTGCAGGCTTACCAAAGTCAATTGGCAGCGCTACGTGCCACCCTGCCTGTACGGCAACGTCCAGTCCGGCCGCCGGACGGCCTCTTGGGCGTGCTGAGAGTCGGTCGCCTGCTCGTGGCAAAATGTTTGCCCATCCTCGCATTGCGTCCCCACCATGCCACCGCGCTCCGTACGCAAGCCTGCCTCGAAGACCGCGTCTGGCAGAACCAAGCCCTCTCCCGAACCGCGCCTGTCGCGCACGCGCCGGCCGACGGATCTCGAGGTTGCCGACTGGCAAAGCGCGTTGCGCCGCCAGTTTGGCCGCGAGCAGCGTTTCGACCTCGAGAATCTCGGCAGCGAACCGGTGTTCTCCGACTTCCGGGTGCACAACCCCGACAGCGGCACGCGCTACCGCGTGGCGATCCGCGGCCGCGCACCGGGAGAGAATTTCTGCGCCTGTCCGGACTTTGCCACCAATCACCTGGGCACCTGCAAGCACATCGAGTTCACGCTCGCCAGGCTGGAACGCAAGCGCGGCGGCAAGGCCGCGCTGACACGTGGATTCGTGCCTGCGTACAGCGAAATCTGGCTTGACTACACCGGTATGCGCCAGGTGCGCTTTCGCGCTGGCACCGATTGCCCGCCGACCCTGCTGTCGCGCGCGCAGTCGTTGTTCGATGTCGCTGCAGGCTGGTCGTTGCCCCGCGACCGACAGGGCGGACTGGACGGACTGTTGCAAGCCGCGCAGAAGCGCGGCCACGAGTTGAAAATCCACGATGACGTCTGGCAGTTCATCGCCCAGATACGCGATGGCGAACGCCGCCACGCGGCCCTCGCGGACGCGTATCCCAAGGGCGCCAGGGACCGGGCTCTCGGCAGACTGCTGAAGGTCAGGCTTTACCCTTTCCAGGCCGAAGGCGCGCTGTTTGCCGCACGCGCGGGCCGGGTGCTGATCGGCGACGAGATGGGGCTGGGAAAGACGATTCAGGCCATCGCCGCGGCCGAACTCTTCGCGCGCCACTTCGGCGTGCAGCGCGTGCTGGTGGTGTGCCCCACCTCGCTCAAGCACCAGTGGCAGAAGGAATTCGCGCGTTTCACCGACCGCGAGGCGCAGGTCATCCACGGCCTGCGCGCACGACGCCAGCTGCAATATCGCGAAGACGCCTTCTGCAAGATCACCCACTACGAAACGCTCGCCCGCGATGCCGACCTGATCGCCGCCTGGGCGCCCGAACTCGTGATCGCCGACGAGGCGCAGCGCATCAAGAACTGGAACACCATCACCGCGCGCGCGTTGAAGCGCATCGCCAGCCCCTATGCGGTGGTGCTGACCGGCACGCCGCTCGAGAACCGGCTGGAGGAGCTGATCTCGATCGTGCAGTTTGTCGACCAACATCGGCTCGGCCCCACCTGGCGTTTGCTCGATGAACACCAGTTGCGCGACGAGGCCGGCCGCGTGATCGGCTACTGCGCGCTCGACCGGATCAGCCAGACCCTGGCGCCGGTGATGTTGCGTCGGCGCAAGGCCGAAGTGCTCGCGCAGCTGCCCGAACGGGTGGACAACCGCATCTTCGTGCCGCTGACACCCGAGCAGCGCGTGCATCACGACGAGAACGGCGGCATTGTCACGCGCATCGTCGCGCGCTGGCGCAAGACCGGCTACCTGTCGGACGCCGACCAGCGTCGGCTGCAATGTGCGCTGCAGAACATGCGGATGGCCTGCAACAGCACCTGGCTGCTCGACCACGAGACCGACCACGGCCACAAGGTCGACGAGCTGATGACGCTGCTCGACGAACTGCTCGAAGATGCGACCGCGAAGGTCGTGGTCTTCAGCCAGTGGCTGGGCACGCACGAGCTGATCGTGCGCCGTCTGGCACAGCGCGACTGGGGCCATGTGCTGTTCAGCGGCCGCGTGCCGGGCGAGAAGCGCGGTGCCCTGGTCGAGCGCTTCCATGCCGATCCTTGCTGCCGCCTGTTCCTGTCCACCGATGCCGGCGGCGTCGGTCTCAACCTGCAGCACGCCGCGGCCGTCGTGGTCAACATGGACCTGCCGTGGAACCCGGCCGTGCTCGAGCAGCGCATCGGCCGCGTGCATCGCATGGGCCAGTCGCGCGGCGTGCAGGTCGTCAACTTTGTCGGCCAGGGCAGCATCGAGGAAGGGATGCTCTCGGTGCTGGCGTTCAAGAAGTCGCTGTTTGCGGGCGTGCTCGACGGCGGCGAGAGCGAGGTATTCCTGCACGGCACGCGCCTGTCACAATTCATGAAGAGTGTCGAGCAGGTCGCCGGCGCGATGGGCGAGGACGACGCGGATCCGGTGGCGGATCCGCCGCCGGCGCTCGCGGCGGTTGACACACCCTCCGCTGCGGTCGACCAGACGCCGGTGCAGGACGAGGATCTGGTCACGGCAGGACGCGCCGCCGTTGCCAAACCGGGTGAAACGACGGTGCCACTTGCCGAAGGTCCGCGCCCGCTCGCCGAGCCGGCCGATCCCTGGGCTGCCATCCTCGAAGCCGGGGCCGCACTGTTGCAGGGGCTGGCGACCGCGCGCGGGGCGGGCGGCGCCGCGCCCGGCGCGGCACCCATCACGATCGAACGCGATCCGGTCACCGGCCAGGCCAGCGTGCGCCTGCCCTTGCCCGACGCCGCCGTCCTGCAGCGACTGGCCAAGGCGTTCGAGCCCTGGCTGCGGTGAAGGGGACGCGCTGACGCGCCGGGCCCGGCGCATTCCAGAGAAACTGGCAGGAAGTTGCGCGGCGTCCCTGCTGCGCCGCCTGTTGTGCCTCGCTGGTCCGTCCGCCGAATTCGAAAGCAAGACGCGGAGTGCAGCGGGCTGCAGCCGCGTGTAGGCTCCGCGAATCGCCACGTCTTCCGCCGGAGCCCTGGAACATGAACACCACGAAAAAGCCGCTCGCTGTTGCGGTGATCGACGACCCGCGCTGGGGCCGCGTCATTGCCCGCGACGCGGGCGCCGACGGGACGTTCTTCTACTCGGTCCGGACCACCGGCGTGTATTGCCGACCCTCGTGCGCCGCGCGCCGGCCCCGACCGGAGAACGTCGCTTTCCACCGCACGACCGAAGACGCCGAGCGCGCCGGGTTTCGGCCCTGCAGGCGCTGCAAGCCCGACGAGGCGGCGCTCGGAGAGCGGCAGCAGGCGACGGTGGTCGCGCTGTGCCGGTTCATCGAATGTGCGCCGGAGCCCCCTACGCTCGACCAGATGGCCCGCCAGGCAGGGCTTTCGCGGTGGCACCTGCACCGGCTCTTCAAGCGCGTGACCGGCCTCACCCCCAGGGCGTATGCCATGGCGCATCGTGCACGGCGCATCCGCAACGAGCTCGCGCAGTCGACCACGGTGACGGAGGCGATCCATGGCGCGGGCTACGGCTCCAGCGGCCGCTTCTATGGCGAATCCCGCCAGGTCCTGGGCATGACGCCCACCCGGTTCCGTAGCGGCGGCGCCGACACCGAGATCCGGTTCGCGGTCGGCGCATGCTCGCTGGGATCGATCCTCGTCGCGCAAAGCGCCGACGGCGTGTGCGCCATCCTGCTCGGCGACGGCCCGGATCTCCTGGTGCGCGAGCTGCAGGACCGGTTTCCCAGGGCCGCGCTCATCGGGGACGATGCCGGGTTCGAGCAACGAATGGCACAGGTCATCGGCTTCGTCGACGCGCCGCGATTGGGGCTCGACCTGCCGCTCGACGTGCGCGGCACCGCGTTCCAGCGACGTGTCTGGCAAGCGCTGCGCGACATTCCCCCCGGCACCACCGTAAGCTACGCCGAGCTTGCGCGCCGCATCGGCGCGCCGAAATCGGCACGGGCGGTCGCCGGCGCCTGCGCCGCCAATCTGCTGGCGGTGGCCATCCCCTGTCACCGCGTCGTGCGCAGCGACGGCGGGCTTTCGGGCTATCGCTGGGGCGTGGAGAGAAAGCGCGCGCTGCAGGAGCGCGAGGCGGGCAGACCTGCGCAGCAGTCCGGTTGACCAGGATCAACGAGGTTCGGCGCGCCCGCGCCTAGCATTGTCGGGTTGTTCCGCATCCGGCGCCGACCAGGCGATGCAACCTGGGGCCGGGTCGCGTCCGGCAGGTGAAAATGGCGCTCCGAATCAATGTTTTCCGGGAGGACGCGTGACCGCGCGTGCTGACTCCGAGGGTGAATCCCGGGGTGCGCAACAGGAGGGTAGTCCAGCAGTCCCCACGGGTGACGTGGGCAGCGCTTCGCCGCGCGCATGGTGGCACGACGCCTCCGGGCTGGGCGCGATTTCAAGATCCGTCAAATTGAAGGTCGCGCTGTATCTCGCAGTCGGCCTCACCGTCATGCTCGCCCTGTTCACGGTGTTCATGGTGCAGCAGCGGCAGCAGGACCTGCTCGACACCGCGGTGGCCCACGTCATGCAGCTCTCGGACGCCATCGTACGCAGCACGCACTTCATGATGCTCCAGAACCAGCCCTACTCGGTCCACAGGATCATCGAGGACGTGGCGCGCGACCAGAACATCGACCGCATCCGCATCTTCAGCAAGAGGGGCGCGGTGATCGACTCGACGGACGCCGCCGAAGTCGGCCTCATTCTCGACCGCAAGGCGGAAGGATGCATCTCCTGCCATCGAGCCGAACTGGCGCGCGCGAGTGCCGGCGATGGCGATCGGGTGCGCATCTTCTCGACCGCGGACGGCAGGCGCATGGTGGGAACGATGCAGTCCATTCGCAACGAAGCCGCCTGCCAGAGTGCCGGCTGCCACGTGGACGCGTCGCAGCAGTCGATACTCGGCGTGGTCGACATCGTCTATTCGCTGGGCGCGATCGACCGGAAGATCCGCTCCAGCGCGATGGAGATGATCGAACTCTCGATCCTCTTCGTGCTGCTGGCCGCGGCTTGCGTGGCAGTGCTCGTCCATCGCCTGGTTTACGCGCCTCTGCGCGATCTCGAAGCCGGCGCCGAGAGACTTGCTTCGGGGAACCTGGAGCAGCCGATCCCGGTGCGCAGCGCCGACGAGTTTGGACAGGTGGCCGATTCCTTCAACGCCATGACGACGGCATTGCGGGAATCGCAGTCGCAATTGCGCGAGGCGGCGCGCACGCTGGAGCAGAAGGTCGAGGAGCGGACGCTGCAGTTGCGCGCAGCCGAAGCGGAAGCGACCCAGCACGAAAAGCTCGCCGCAGTGGGTTTGCTCGCTTCCGGCGTCGCGCACGAGATCAACAATCCGCTGACCGGGGTGCTCACCTTCTCGCACCTCGTCCGCCAGAAGATGCCCGACGGCTCCGCGGACGCGGAAGACATGGACCTCGTCATTCGCGAGACCAAGCGCTGCGCCAGCATCGTTCGCCGGCTGCTCGACTTCGCCCGCCAGAAGACGCCGGAGATGAAGTTCACCGACCTGAATGCCGTGATCGACGATGTCGTGCGCTTCATCGAGCGCTCCGCGCGCCTGAAAGACACGGTCATCACGGTCGACCTCGATCGCGGTCTGCCGCCGGTTTGGGTCGACGAGAATCAGGTGAAGCAGGTGATCATGAACATCGTGGTGAACGCACAGCATGCGACCGAGGCGGGAGGCAGCATCGCCATTCGCAGTCGACGCTGCCCGACTCCGATTTCGCCCGAGCCCGGCGCCGAACCCGTATCGATGATCGAGATCTCGATCATCGATACCGGCAGCGGCATACCCGAACGAGACCTGCAGCGCATCTTCGATCCGTTCTTCACGTCGAAGGAGGTCGGGAAAGGCACCGGACTCGGTCTTTCGGTGAGCCATGGTATCGTCAAGGCGCACGGCGGGACCATCAAGGTGGAAAGCTCGGTCGGCAAGGGGTCCACGTTCCGTGTTTATCTGCCGATCGCGCCGGCGCGGGAGGCGCAACCCACAACCCCGACGGGTAGCAGCGAATGAGCGCCAGGATATTGATTGCCGACGACGAGGAAATCGTCATCAGAAGCACGGTTCGGATCCTGGAGAGCGGCGGGTACGCGTTGCAGACCGCCCACGATGGCATCGAGGCGCTGAAACGGATCGACGAGTCCGACTACGACCTGGTCATCCTCGACATCATGATGCCGAAGATGGACGGCCTGGAGGTGTTGCGGCGGGTGAAGGAGGCGCATCCCGACATCGAGGTGATCATGTTCACCGGCCTGGCCCAGATCGAGACCGCAGTGAAGTGCATGAAGCTCGGCGCCTTCGACTACCTGGCGAAGCCGTTCGACCCGGAGGAACTCAAGCTCGCCGTCACCCGGGCGCTCGAGCACCGGTCGCTGCGGCAGGAGAACCTGAATCTCAAGCTCGCCGTGAATTCCAGGTACCGCCTGGACAACATGATCGGGTCGAGCCCGGGGATGCAACAGGTGTACCGGCTGATCGCGCAGTGCGCGGCAACCAACACCACCGTGCTCGTCACCGGCGAAAGCGGCACCGGCAAGGAACTCATCGCCCGTGCGATTCATCACAACAGCCTGCGCAGGGCCAAGCCGTTCGTGGCCGTGGATTGCACTTCGCTGTCGGAGAATCTGCTGGAAAGCGAGCTCTTCGGCCACGTCAAGGGCGCCTTCACCGGCGCGGTGTCCAACAAGAAGGGCATGTTCGAAATCGCCGAGGGAGGCACGCTGTTTCTCGACGAGATCAGCAACATCCCGCTCTCCACGCAGGCGAAGCTGCTGCGGGTGATCCAGGAGCGCGAGTTCCGCGCCGTCGGCGACACCCGCACGCAGAGCGCCAATTTCCGCCTGATCGCAGCGTCCAACAAGGACCTGCAGGCAATGCTGGCCGCGGGCACGTTCCGCGACGACCTCTACTACCGCATCAACGTGTTCCCGATCCACTCGCCGGCGCTGCGCGAGCGGCGCGAGGACATACCGGCGCTCGCGTTCCACTTCGTGAAGTCCTTCGCCGAGGAGCTGGGCAAGAACGTCGACAAGATTTCCGAGGGAGCGATAGACCTGCTGACGAGCTACGACTGGCCCGGAAACGTCCGCGAGCTGGAGAACGCCATTCACAGGGCCACGATACTCGCGACCGACAATGTACTGCGCCGGGCACACCTGGTTGCGATCACCGAGGCTCGTCCGGATTTCGCGCTGGAGGTGCCGAGGACCGGCGAGGAGCTGAAGCGGGTGAAGCAGGCCGCGCGCGAAAGAAGCGTGGAGCACATCGAACGGCTCTTCGTGCTCGAGGCGCTCAAGCGCAACGCCTGGAACGTGACGCAAAGCGCCAACGAGACAGAAATGCTGCGCTCGAATTTCCAGGCGCTGATGAAGAAGCACAACATCCACGTGCGCGAAACCGGGGCCGCGGCGGACAATCGCGACGCCGGACCTCCGGCCGAGTCCTGAAGCACCGACGGCAGGCCGCAGGCGCGCGCGGCGCCGAAGCCGCCCGTCGGTCATCGGACGCAGATGAATTGTCGCGGTTTTCCGGGTCTGCGTGCCGCGCCGGCGTCAACCGGCGTCCGGCGCGTCATGCACTTCCTCGTAGCCGGTGATCATCGCCTTCAGGTGCTCGCTTGCCGTCCGGCCCAGCGTGGTGAGGTAGACGTGCACCAGGATGAAGACCACGAAGGCGATGCACAGCACGACGTGGATGGTGTCGACGACTCGCGCCCCCCCCAGCAGCTCGACGGTGCCGGCGAACCGCTGCAGATCCCACAGCACCAGCCCGGTATAGAACTGGATGGGAACGAGCACCATCATGACGATCTGATAGGTCATGCTCTGCAACGCGTTGAACTTGCGGTAGGCGCTGACGTGGTGCGGGTTCGGATGCCCCTTGAAGATGCCATAGCCGTAATACCCGAGCTGCTGCATGATATTGCGGAAATGCGTGGTCGGGCTGAACTCCGGGTGGTAGACGGTGATCTTGTCCGAAAACAGGTAGAACAGCAGCCAGACGAAGTAATTGGCGATCAGCACGAACCCGATCGCGTTGTGCCAGTCGACCACGGTCTTGAAGGACATTCCCAGCAGCACGTTGTAACGGATCTGCAGTCCGGTGACGATCAGCGCGACGAATCCCAGCGCGTTGATCCAGTGCCAGAGCCTGACGGGAACGGGGTGTACGTAGACGCGTGTCATTGATGTGTTCCATCATTGTTCGCCTGGCGGCGGAACAGCCGCCGCACCAACAGGTGCAAGGCCGGCACTGCGATGCCGCCGACGAGTCCGAGCAGCAGGACGATGTCGAGCAGCTTCAACCGCGTACCGCCGATCGCGTAGAAACTGCGCAGCGCTTCCCAGGTCATTGGCGAGCTCAACACTGCCTTGTGGGCGTCGTAGCGGATGGGCCGGCCCTCCGCGTCCAGTATCGAGATCGTGACGTTCTGGAACGGCGCGGCGTTCTCGTCGTGGCATTTGACGCAGTCCCTGATCGCCCGTGCCTTGCCCGGAATCTCGTGCGCGTCCGTGCCGGACCGCAGCTCGATGTGCCCCCGCAGCGAGATATCGCCGCCGTCGCGCTCGAGATCGGCCAGGAACGCGCTCAATTCGCTTGCGTCGAGGCCGTCCTGGTTGGCGTCGGCCGCGCGGGCGCGCTTTTCGAATTGCAGCGAGCCGTCGCGGTCGATCAATGGCGCCGTTCCGACAAAGATCCGCAGGTCCACCTTGCGCAAGACGTCGGGTACATGACAGGCCGAGCAGGCCACGGCCCGGAGATGGCTCGGGGCATTCGGCAGCCATTGCTCGTGCTGCTCGGCGGTATCGCCGTGGCACGCCAGGCAGGCCTCTTTCTGCTGCTCCTGCATCGACACCGGCGCCCCCAGATGAGGCCGATGGCAATCGCCGCAGACTGGCGCCGCGGTATTGCCTTCGCGCAATCGGATTGCGTGCGCGCTGGCTTCGTAAGTCTTGAACACGCGGCCGTGGCAGGCACGGCAGGTATCCACCTTCGCCAGCGCAAATTGGCGTGCGCTGGCGGCGGGCTTCACGTTGCCCGGGTGATCGGCGACCTTGATCTGCGCGTGACAGCCGACACAGCCGACCGGACGGTGGGTGGAGCGGGCAAATGCCGCACCGTCGATTGTCAGCGGCAGCGTATCGCCATTGGCAAGCTTGGACGTCAATCCCTCGGTGCCGTGGCAGCCGAGGCAGAGCTTGTCGTCGTCGGACAAATCATCGGCCGCGGCGCCGGCGGCGCTACCCGCCAGCCCCGCGCCGAGGATCGCAGCTGCGACAACCGCCACGAAATGCCGACCCGCCACCGCCCACAACCGCCCGCCTATTCCTCGCTGGATGCCCATGTCACTAGGCTGTATGCGCGCGCTTCAGGATGGCCTTGACACCCATCCACGCGAGCATTCCCAATCCCACGAACGGCAGGGCGATCACATACGCAAGCCCGACGAATGGCGCGGCGAAGAAGAGCCCGACGTTCTTGAGCCAGGTCTTCATCCCCCCGGTGCGCCTGGCCAGCGCCCGGCCGCCGTACCAGAACGGAAGTGCGAACAGCGCGACCAGACCGGCGATCGGCAGCACCAGAATGTAGACGAGACTCAGAAGCAGCGCGCCGACGGTCAGTCCGAGGCCCTTTACGACGCCGATGTCTGGTGCCACCTCGGGCAACGGCTCGATGCGCGCGACCGGCGCTTCGACCGGCATTTCGGCCGGCAATGCCGCAGCCGCTTGCGGTGCCGCACCGGCATCCCGCTCCAGCATCGCGTCACGCGCGCTGTCTTCGATCATCTCCGGAGAGAGGGGCTTGTGCAGCACGGTGGAAACGCCGGCAGCCTTCGCTCGCGCTTCGTTTTCGGTCGTGGCGTAGCCGCTCACGATCACCACCGGAAGCCATGGCTGCTGCTTCTTGATCAGCTCGGCAACGGCGATGCCGTCCATGCCGGGCATCCGGATGTCGGTAAACACGGCGTCGTACTCGTCGGCCGCGATCTTGCGCAGCGCCTCGGCGCCATCGCTGGCCGTGACGACCGCATACCCCCGGTTGGAAAGCACCCGGTCGAAACTCTTGCCGACCACGGGGTCGTCATCGACGACCAGAACTTTTCTCAGCGTTTTCATGACACTTCCCTTCAGTCAACTCACAATACCTGTGTGCCGCATGGCACCACCACTCAAACCGTTCGACCCGATGCCGCCGTCGCCGTCCCGCCGCAACGTCCAGTGCTTCTGCTCCATCGCACTGTTCGCCGCCTCGATCACTTCACCGGGGGCGAGTGGCTTGGCGAGGTAGTCGCAGGCGCCGAGTCGGATCGCCTCCTTGGCCGTGTCCACCGATGGATAGCCGGTGATCACGATCACTTCGCTTTCCGGCCAGCGCCGCTTCATCGTCTTCAACACCGACATGCCATCCATCCCCGGCATACGCAGGTCCAGAAGCACGACATCGTAGGGCTGCGCTTCCATCGCCTTCAGCGCGTGCTCTCCGTCTTCTACGGCCTCGACCTGGCAACGAACGCTCGTCAGTACTCGCAGATGGCTGCGACGCACCACTTCTTCGTCGTCCACGACGAGGATCGTTGCATTGGCGTTCATCATTGGGTCCTTTCGGAATCTGCTTTCGCTCCTTGTTATGCGAGATCCATGCCAGTGCGAATACGCCGCGCCGCGCGATCATTTCATCTTGTATTTCAATACCTTGTGCAGGCGCGACATGCGGTCGCACCACGCCCCGGCGCGGCCGGAAGTGCAATTCGTTTGTGCGCCTCCGGAACACAGGCGGCGGAATCCCTTTGACAAACAGAGCGTTACAGCAAGCAGGGGGTGCACTTTCCGGATGTGCACCCGCGCCGGGGCGACGGTCCGGCGCGCCAGGCATCCCCGCGGTACGCGTGATCAGCCTCGATTCCCGTCGTGCTTTGCCCGTACACTGCGCCTGTCAAGCCATGATTGCCCTCGCCCGACCGCATCCAGTCGCAGGCTCTCGTTGCGACGAGAATCGGGCGCCCGCCACGAGCCTGATGCATGTGCCGACCACCCGCCCTGCCGAAGTCCGAAGCGTCAGCGCCACAGCGCGATGCTGCGCGGGAGCCATTGTCGCGACCTGCCTGCTGGCCGCCTGCACGGCGACGCCGGTCTACCCGCCGACCGCCCCGTCGACCGGCCGCCGCCCGCCGCCACGGGAAGCCGCGTTCAGCAGCAGCGAGCTGCTCAAGTCCGACATCGACGCCGTCGCCGAGGTCCACCTGCGCGAAAGCATCGCGTCCGCTAGGCTCCTGATGGAGAAGCTCTACCGGCGCAACCCGCGCGAACTCAGGAAGAGCGGCGCCGCCACGCCGGAAGCCGCCGTGGCTCGGGCGTTCGATCCGGGTTACAAGTGGCGCTTCCCCGAGCTTTCCGGCAAGCGGGGGGTCGACGCGCTGCAGATCGCCTTCCGTCCGGACTTCACCGGCGACCGGGTATTCGCTTTCGGCGTCGGGCTCGGCAGCATGATCACCCAGGCCTACGACGACAGGACGCAGTTCTATCTGACCGACAGCCTCGACGCCCAGCGCCTTTACGACGCCGCGCGCAACGTCGAGATTGCGGCATGGAAGCTTGCCAACACTCGCGGTCCGAACGGCGCCTTGCTGCTTCTGAGTAACGACATGTCTGCGATCGCGCCCAATCTCTCGTTCGAGCGCGAGATCGGCAAACTCGTCGCCTACCAGGACACGCTCGCGCTCGTCATGGCCCAGCGAACGAATCGCACCCTGCGGCGGTTCACGCAAGGCCTCGCGACTGCGGTGTTCCTGCCGCTCTGACGCGTGCCCGCCGCCCCCACCTCCGGCCAGACAAAGCTTCGCAGACTCCGATGACTACCTGTCCCAACTGCTGGCAGCCGATGCATGCCCACCGCTTCAGCGCTGCACTGACCGCGGTGCTGGTGGAGGTCGATGTCTGCGCCTCGTGCCAGCTCTTCTGGTTCGACCGTGCCGAAAGCCCCGCCCTCGATCGGCATGCGGTGCGCGAACTCTTCCGCCTCATCGCCGACAGCGCCCGGGAAGAGCGGAAGGCGCTGCGCTCGTCCCACGCCTGTCCTCGCTGCGGAAAGCTGCTTGCCATCACCCATGACCTTCAGCGCCGCACCCGCTTCACGTACTGGCGCTGCGCCATGGGTCACGGACGGTTGACGGGATTCCACGCTTTCCTGCGCGAGAAGAACTTCCTTCGCGAGCCTTCTGCCGGCGAACTGGCGAAGCTGCGCGAGCACGTCCGGCAGATAAGTTGCTCGCAATGTGGCGCGCCGATCGATCTCGCGCAGGAGAACGCCTGCGGCCACTGCCGGACGCCGATCGCCCTGATCGATCCCGAGGGTGTGGCCAGGACGCTGCGCGAACTCGATGCCGCAGCCCCGGGCAACGCCCCCCCGGCGCCAGGCGGCGGCGCCGAAGACCGGGCCGCGATGGCGCAGGCGATGCTCGACGCGCTGACCGCCGGCGAGCGCGAACGTCGCCACGACGGCGGACGCGGCCTCGACCTCCTCGCGGCGGGAGCGGGTACGCTGACGACGCTGCTGGGACTGTGGCGCCGGTGACGCGGCGCGGCGCAGCGAGTGGTTGTCGCGCTCGCGGCCCGGCTCACCCGCGCGTGAATTCGCCCTCGCAGCCGCGGAAGAGCCCACCGGCCGCCGCCGGACCCCAGGTGCCCGCCGCGTACTCTTGCAGGGGAACGGCGCCGGGCTCGCTCCACGCTTCACGAACCGCGTCGCAGTAACGCCAGCTCGCTTCGATCTCGTCGGAGCGCAGGAACAGCGTGGCGTCGCCCTGGATGGCGTCCTGCAGCAGGCGCTCGTACGCGTCGGGCGGCACGACGTCGAAGCGCTCCCGGTAGTCGAAGCTGAGTTCGGCAGGCGCCATGATCATCTCGTGCCCGGGCTGCTTGACGCCAAAGGACAGCCCGATGGTCTCGCGCGGCTGGATGCCGATAGTGAGCACATTGGGACGGATGAGGCAGTGCGAACCCGCGCGAATCGCACGATCGAACTCCGTATCGCTCAAGCCCGGCGGCCGGTTGAAGAGCTGCAGCGGAGGCATCCGGAACTGCACCTGCACCTCGGTGAATCGCTTCGGCAGGCGCTTTCCGTGGCGCAGCAGGAAAGGCACGCCGCGCCACCGCCAGTTGTTGATCTCCGCGCGCAAGGCCACGTAGGTCTCGGTCGTCGAGTCCGCCGCCACGCCCGCTTCGTCGAGGTAGCCGCGCAGCGCCGACCCGGACACCGTTCCCGGCCCGTAACGTGCACGCACGCAACTGCGCGCGGCCTCCTCCGGGTCGGGCAGGCGAAGCGCGCGCAGGACCTCCACCTTCTGATTCCGCAGCGCCTCGGCATCGAGCGAGGTCGGCGGCTCCATCGCGACCAGCGCGAGGACCTGCAGCATGTGGTTCTGCAACACGTCGCGCAGCGCGCCGATGCCGTCGTAATAGGCCGCGCGCCCTTCCTCGACACCCAGCGTTTCGGCCACGGTGATCTGCACCAGTTCGACGTGGTGCCGATTCCAGACGGGCTCGAAAATCGTGTTGTGAAAGCGGAAACCAAGGAGGTTCTGCACGGTCTCCTTGCCGAGATAGTGGTCGATCCGCAGCACCTGGTGCTCGTTCAGCACCCGCTGCACCGCCTCGTTCAACGCATGCGCGCTCGCGAGGTCGTGGCCGAAGGGCTTCTCGATGACCACGCGCCGGAACCCGACTTCGTCGTGATCGTGACGGCGGACGATGCCGGACTCGCTCAGCAGCGTCACCGCGGGAGCGAAAAGGCGCGGCTCGAGCGCGAGGTAACACAGGCGTCCGAACGCGCCGCCGCCGGCGAGCGCGTCGACCTCGGTGCGCAGCTTCCCGAGTGAACGGAGGTCCTGGACATCGGCGCTTCGATAGTGGACCTGCGGCGCGATCGCATCGATCGCCGCGTCGATTCCCTGCTGCCCCGAGTCGCGCAGTTCGGCGCGGAAAGCGGCGTCGCTCATCTCGCTCCTGCCCACGCCGATGACCTGAAGATTGACGCTGTCCTGCGGCCCTCGTGCGAGGCTCGCGATCGCCGGCACGAGCTTGCGGCGGGCGAGATCGCCGCGCCCGCCGAAGATCAGGATCTGCACCAGCGGCATTGCATCGCTGCGGGTCATGACTGCCTTTCAGAGGCGCGCATCGCTGGCGCCAGGATCCTCGCCGCCGGCGCGCCAGGATTCACCGGGGTCCGCGCCACCCGGGGCTTTCAGCTCTCGGCGTCGAGCCCCTGCTGCACCATGTCGGCGGCGCGCAGCACCGCGCGCGCCTTGTTCTGCGTCTCCGTCCACTCGGTCTCGGGCACTGAGTCGTGGACGATGCCCGCGCCGGCCTGGACGTACAGCATCCCATCCTTGATCACCGCGGTGCGTATCGCAATCGCCGTGTCCATGTCGTCCTGAAAACTGAGATACCCGACGGCACCGGCGTAGGTCCCGCGCTTCGTCGGCTCGAGTTCGTCGATGATCTCCATCGCGCGCACCTTCGGCGCGCCGCTCACCGTGCCGGCGGGGAAAGCCGCGCGCAGCACGTCGATGCTGGTGAGCCCCGGCTTCAGCTTGCCCTCGACGTTCGACACGATGTGCATCACGTGCGAATAGCGTTCGACGACCATGCGGTCGGTCAACTCGACCGTGCCCGTCCGGGCGACGCGCCCGACGTCGTTGCGGCCGAGGTCGACCAGCATCACGTGCTCGGCGATCTCCTTGGGATCGGCCAGCAGCTCCTGGGCGAATTTCTCGTCGGCCTCGCGCGTGGCGCCGCGCGGGCGCGTTCCCGCGATCGGCCGCAGCGTCACCGTGTCGCCTTCCTTGCGCACGAGGATCTCGGGCGACGCGCCGACGACGTGGAAGTCGCCGAAGTCGTAGTAGAACATGTACGGCGAAGGATTGAGCGAGCGCAGCGCGCGGTAGAGCGACAGCGGCGAATCGGAGAACGCGCGGCGCATCCGCTGCGACAGCACGACCTGCATGATGTCGCCGGCGGCGATGTAGTCCTTCGCGCGCCGCACCGCGTTCTGGAAGCCCTCGGCGCCGACCTCGCTCTCCGCCTGCGTCAACGGCGTGGCCGTCTGGAAGGGAATCGCCACCGGCGCGCGCAGCTTGCGCCGCAGTTCCTGCAACCGGGCCATCCCGTGCGCATGCGCGTCGGGGTCTGCCGGATCGGCGAAGACGATGAGGTAGATCTTGCCGGCGAGGTTGTCGACGACGGCGAGCTCTTCGGTCAGCAGCAGCAGCACGTCGGGCATGCCGGCAAGACCCGGGGCTTCGGGCGGTGCGGTGTGCGCGAGCTTCGCCTCGATGTAGCGCACCGTGTCATATCCGAACATGCCGGCGAGCCCGCCGCAGAAGCGCGGCAGCCCGGGTCGCGGGGCCACGCGATAGCGGCGCATGAACGCGCCGATGAAATCGAGCGGATCGCCCTCGTGCCGCTCGACGACGGTGCCGCGATCCTCGACCTCGATGGCCCGGCCGCGGGCGCGCAGGCAAACTTTCGCCGGGAGGCCGATGAACGAATAGCGGCCGAAGCGCTCGCCGCCGACCACCGACTCCAGCAGGAACGAGTACTTGTCGCCGGCGAGCTTGACGTACAGCGACAGCGGCGTGTCGAGATCGGCGAACGACTCCAGCACCAGCGGAATGCGGTTGTATCCCTGTCGGGCCAGTGCGCGGAATTCGGTTTCGTTCATGGGGCACCCGGTTCATGCGGTGACGGGCGCGCGACGCCGCCGCGCCGGGCGGGAGCGGGCACGCTCATGTTGCGGGCGACGCGACGTAGCGAACGCAGTCGGCGACCGAGAGGAGCGAGGGGACGATGCCGTCGGCGTCGACGTTCTGTATGGGCTCGCCTTCGTTGTAGCCATAGGGAAGGATCAGCACCGGACAACCCGCTGCGCGCGCGGCCTGCGCATCGTTGACCGAGTCGCCCACCATGAGCAGCCGCGCGGGGGCGACGCCGAATGCCTCCGCGACGTGCAGCAGCGGGCCGGGTGCCGGCTTTTTAGTGGGCAGGTCGTCGCCGCCGACCAGTATCCGGAAATAGCGGGTGAGGTCGGCCAGGTCGAGATGCGGCCGCACGAAGCGCGACGACTTGTTGGTGATGACCGCCATCGGAATTCCCGTCGCCGCCAGGCGGTCGAGCCCTTCGCGCACGCCCGGGTAGAGGACGGACTCGCGGCCGAGCAGCGCCGTGTAGTGCGCGTGGTACCGCGTCAGCGCGTCCGTCACTTCCGCGTCGTCGATCGCCTCCGGCGACACCGCGTTCGCGCGCGCCAGCGAGCGGCGCACGAGGTTGGGCACACCCTTGCCGACGAAATCGCGGATCTCCGCTTTCGGCAGCGGCGGATAGCCCAGCTCGTCCATCAGCGCATTGACGGCGGCGGCCAGGTCGTGGATGGTGTCGAGCAGCGTGCCGTCGAGATCGAACGCGATGGCGCCAACGTCGAAACGCGGCAGCGTCGCATGGGTCTGCGGAGTCATCATCGGTCCTGCCCTCATCCGGCGGCCGCTACCGCGGCGCGCATCGCCGCGATCGTCGCCCGGTAGTCGCCCGCGCCGAAGATCGCCGATCCGGCGACGAAAGTGTCGGCGCCGGCGCGCGCGATCGACGCGATGTTGTCGGTCTTCACGCCGCCATCGACCTCGAGCAGAACCGCGCGCCCGGTGCGCTGCTGGGCGGCCTCGATCCGCCGCCGCACCGCCTCGATCTTGACGAGCGCATGGGGAATGAACGACTGCCCGCCGAATCCGGGGTTCACCCCCATGACGAGCACGAGATCGAGCTTGTCGATCGTATGCTCGAGCCAGTCCAGAGGCGTGGCGGGGTTGAAGACGAGACCCGCCTTGCAGCCGCAGTCGTGGATCAGGCCGATCGTGCGGTCGATGTGCTCGGAAGCTTCCGGGTGGAAGCTCACGATCCCCGCGCCCGCCTTCGCAAAGTCGGGAATGATGCGATCCACCGGCTTCATCATCAGATGCACGTCGATGGGGACGGTCGCGTGCGGCTTCAGCGCCTCGCAGACCAGGGGCCCGACAGTGAGATTGGGCACGTAATGGTTGTCCATCACGTCGAAGTGGATGAGATCGGCGCCGGCGGCCACGACGGCGCGAACCTCCTCGCCGAGGCGCGCGAAGTCGGCGGAGAGCAGCGAAGGGGCGATTTTGCAGGCGGGCATCGTTATAATCGGCGGGGTGAAGGAAAGGGATGTCGAAATCGGCGATGGAAACCAGCGAAAAATACCAGATCACCGTGGCGGCGAAAGCCCGGTACGTTGCCGATCAGTCCGATCCGTCGCGCAACCACTTTGTGTTCGCCTACACGATCACCATCGTCAACACCGGCCGCGTCGCAGCGCAACTCGTGAGCCGCCGCTGGATCATCACCGACGGCGACCACAAGGTTCAGGAAGTCAAGGGGCTGGGGGTGGTGGGACAGCAGCCTCTGCTCAAACCGGGCGAAACGTTCGAGTATACAAGCGGGGCGACGCTGCCCACGCCGGTGGGCACGATGCAGGGCAGCTACCAGATGGTCGCCGAGGACGGCGAAAGCTTCGAAGCGCCGATTGCCTCGTTCACGCTGTCGGTGCCGCGCGTTCTGCATTGACCGCCTGTCGTCGGAGCCTCAGTTCGCCGAATCCCGGTCGCTTCGCGCCGTCGGCGGCGAGCGCTTCCTTCTCGGGCCCATGGTCCACCAGACGATGAAAACCGCCAGCAGGAGCGCCACGAGCACTTCGAGCAGTATCCATCCCATCGCCTTGCGCCTCCCCGTTCCATCGCGCCGCTACGGCCGACTCCCGACCGCGATTCTGCTGGCGGCGCTCGTCGCCGGCTGCGCGACCGTCGCACCGCCGCCGGAATCCGTGGCCCCCGCCCCGCCCGCTGCCGCGCCTCCTGTCACGCCCGCGCCCCCGCCTTCGCTTCCGGCTCAGTACCTGCCGGCAACCTGGGCGATGTTGCCGGGATGGAGCGAAGACACCGTGGGCGCCGCTTGGCTGGCGTTTCGGGCGGGCTGTGCCGCGCTCATCAATAACCCCGCAACCCGAGCCACCTGGCAGGGCGCCTGCACGGCCGCAACGTCCGTCGACCCGGCCAGCCATACGGCGGTGCGCGCGTTCTTCGAGCTTCATTTTAGCCCCTACCAGGTGCGTGCCGCCGACGGTCGTGACGCGGGGCTCGTCACCGGCTATTACGAGCCACTGCTCGCGGGCAGCCGGACACGGACGGCGCGATTCAGCGTGCCCCTTTACGCGGCGCCCGACGATCTCCTGACCGTCGATCTCGCCGCGCTGTATCCGGAACTGAAGGACAAGCGCGTGCGCGGCCGCATCGACGGCAGGCGCGTCGTGCCGTACTGGCCGCGGACGGACATCGAGAACGGCACTGCCCCGGTCGCCGGCAAGGCGCTCGTCCATGTCGAGAACGCGGTCGAAGCCTTTTTTCTTCAGATCCAGGGGTCGGGGCGCGTCACGCTGGCCGACGGCAGCGTGATCCGCGTCGGCTACGCCGATCAGAACGGGCACCCTTACCGGTCGATCGGGCGCCTGCTCATCGAGCGCGGCGAACTCACGCTGGAGCGGGCGTCGATGCAGGGCATCCGCGACTGGGGGCGGCGCAATCCCGAGAAGCTGCCCGCGCTGCTGAACGAAAATCCGAGCTACGTGTTCTTCCGCGAAGTGCCGGCACCCGTGCCGGGAAGCCTCGAGGCGGCGATCGACGGCCCCATCGGCGCGCTGGGGGTCCCCTTGCTGCGGGAGCGGACGATCGCCGTCGATCCGCGCTCGATTCCGCTCGGCGCCCCGGTGTTTCTCGACACGACGTGGCCGTTGACATCACGACCGCTGCAACGGCTGGTGCTGGCCCAGGATACGGGCGGCGCAATACGCGGTGCCGTCCGGGCCGATTTCTTCTGGGGCTTCGGCGAGGCAGCGGGCCGCGAAGCCGGCCGGATGCGCCAGGAAGGGCGGATGTGGCTGCTGTGGCCCAAGGACGCGCCATTGCCCCGCCCATGACCCACCGTCGTGCCGTGGCGCTGATGGTGCTGGCGACGCTGCTGTGGAGCATCGCGGGGGTCGTGACGCGTCACCTCGATGCCGCGCGCAGCTTCGAGGTGACCTTCTGGCGGAGCCTCTTCAACGCGCTGGCGCTGGTCGTCGCGCTGTCGGTGATGCGCGGACCCGCGCTTTGGTCGGGGCTGCTGCGCGCGCCTCGCGTGGTGTGGGTCTCGGGTGTCTGCTGGTCGGTGATGTACACGGCCTTCATGGTTTCGCTGACCCTGACCACGGTCGCCAACGTGCTGGTCACGCTGGCGGTCGGACCACTGGTGACCGCGCTGTTCGCACGCCTCTTCCTCCACCACGAACTGCCGTTGCGCACCTGGGTGGCCATCGCAATCGCGACGCTGGGCATCGGCTGGATGTTCGGCCAGGAGGCGAGCGCCGGCGCTTCGCTCACAGGCACGCTGGTCGCGCTCGCGGTGCCGCTGGCCGCGGCGGTCAACTGGACGATGCTGCAGCACATCGGTCACGGCAGCGGCGACCCCGACGCGGCGGCGCCGCAGGACATGCTGCCGGCGGTGCTCATCGGCGCCACGCTGTCGGCGCTTGCCACGTTGCCGCTCGCCTATCCGTTTCAGGCCTCCACGCACGACCTCGGCCTGCTCGCGCTGCTGGGCGTCGTGCAGCTCGCGATTCCCTGCCTGCTGGTCGTGCGCCTGACGCGCGTGCTGCCGGCGCCGGAAATCGCGCTCCTGGGGCTGCTCGAAGTGCTGTTCGGCGTGGCCTGGGCGTGGCTGTGGGCCGGCGAGGCTCCGACCGAGAGCGCGCTCGCCGGCGGCGCGCTGGTGCTGGGCGCGCTGATCGTCAACGAAGCACTGGCACTACGCCGCGCGCGTTGACTTGCGCGTGGTGCCGGCGCGCTTTCTTGCGGCGGTCTTCGCGGCAGCCTTCGCCGTGGTCCTGGCCGCAGTCTTGGCTGTCGTCTTCGCCAACTTCCTGGCCGTCGTCTTTGCAGGCTTGCCGGCAGCGCCCCTCACCGCCGACCGGGCGGCGGGCGGGACGACCTTGGCGCGGGCCGCCAGCGCCAGCCGGCGCACGCGACGGATGTCGGCATCCGAATAGACGCCATTGACGCCTGAAATGGCGGCGAGCTTCATGCCGTGCTTGCGGCCCAGCCGATAGATCTCGCGCACCTTCTCCCATTCGATGTTGCGGCCGACGGTGAAGTTCTCGAAGCGTCCCTCGAGCGCGAGCACGATGGTCTCGGCGAGGCAGGCGTAGGCGACGTTCTTCGGCAGGCCGATGTTCTTCATCTTCACCTCGCCCGGCATCAGGATTTCGCCGGATTCGATCACCAGCACGTCCGGCCGCTTGGCGACCTCGCTGGGCGGCAGGTCGAGCGGCCGGGCGACATCGGTGATCACGCATCCGGGCTTGACCTTCATGATGTCGAGAATCTTCTTGCCGGCGCCGGAGGTCGCGGTGACGATCATGTCCATGTCGGCGATATCCTTGTCGGCGCGCGAGGACAGGAACAGCTTCGCGTCCGGCGTCTCCTCGAGTATCGACTCCTTGACCGACAGCAGCTTGGCCGTCTCGGGCGACACGAGGTAGACCTCCTCGGCAACCATCGCCAGCAGACGCGCGCAGACCGAGCCGATCGCGCCGGTCGCGCCGACGACCATCGCCTTGAATTTGACTTTCTGCCCTTTGGTCGGCTCGGGCAGCAGACCCAGGCGCAGCACCGCATCGTGCGCCGCCCACAACGCCCCCGACGCGCTGTAGCTGTTGCCGGTGGTGATCGGCAGCGGCGCGCGCTTGGCGACGGTGAGGCCGGCATCGCCGACCACCTTGGTGAACGCACCCAGCCCCATGATCTGCGCGCCCAGCCGCTTGGCCATCCGCGCGGCATCGAGCAGGCGCCGGTAGGTGAACTCCGGGCTGTGGTTCATGATTTCCTTGGGGGTGCCTCCCACGGAAATCAGCCAGCCCTCGGCCTCGACGCCGGTGGGAGACTTGATGCCCGTCACCTTCGAGTAGACGAACGGAGGCGCGTAGGCCATCGCCTTTTCCAGCGAGTTCATGAACACCGGCGGCGAGACGTGGGACAGCAGCTCGATCGGCTTCACGTTCTTGAAATACTCCTGCGACAGCGGATGGATGACGAAGGCAAAGCGATTGACGCGCCGGAAGCCGCAGGGGTGGATGACGCGCGGCTCGAGCGCGAGGTTGGTGATGATCTCGAGGTAATCGTCCTCGAGCATTTCGTCGGGATTCTTTTCCGTCGCGGCGATGATCATCGCGTCGAGAAGGCTCGGGTCCAGCACGTGGCCGAACAGCATCGGCGCCCCGTCGATCACCATGTTGACGCCCTTGTCCCTGAATTGCGCGATTCGGTGCTCGTTGACGGTGGAGGTGATGATCGTCTTGCCGCCCAGCTCCTCCACGCCGAAGGCGTCGAGTTCGTGCACGGGCGCCACGATGACCGTCGCGTGCTGCATGGCCTTGCGCAGCAGGAACTTCGTCCACTCCTTGACCGGGGCCGACGACATCAGGCCGGCGGGCGTCCAGTCCATCACGTAGTGCGCGCCGCTGGTGTAGAGCTCCAGCGCGTCGAACGACGTGAGGAGCTTGGGCACGCCGAGCTGCAGCAGCGGGTCGGCGAACTGGAGATTGTGCGTGTACTCGGACATGGCCATGGCCAGCTTGTAGTTGGTCATTCCCGAGAAGAACAGCACGTTGGCGTTGTTGAAATAGTTGCCGAGCTTGATCTGCACGTGCCGCAGCGCCCATTCCTGCAGGATGTCGGAGAGGCGCCCGCCCGTCGTCACGGGTATGCGCGTCACGGCCTCCTTCATGCGCGTGCTGTCCTTCTCGATGTAGCGTCGCGCGCCGACCGTGTAGTTGTCCTTCACCACGCCCAGGCCCAGCGCGTCGGCGTGCTGTTCCCAGTGTTTCAGCAGCTTGACGGCCTTGGCTGTGCTGCCGTTCGTTCCCAGGCGACGCACGTTGAAGCGCTGCCCCAGGAATCGGGCGCTGAATTCGAAATCCTGGTCGTTTGCTCCGAGGCTGACACCGATCACTTTTTTCATGCGAGGCCCCACGGCGGACGAATCCCGGCGGCGTTGTGGCAGGCGGTCCCGGGTGCCCCTTCCCTGCTGCAATTGAGTACACTGGACGCTGGTGGAAATTGGCGGCCCGCCGCGCCCGTCAAGGACAAAGTGTACGCGCCGGAATGCAGATTCGCTGCAAGGAAACGGATCGTGATATCGAATCTCGTGGGTGACGTCGTGCGCTCCGTCGGCCTGTCGACGGCGATGCGCGCGGCAGGGGTCGTGACCGGGCTCATGCCGATCCCGCAGCCGACGCTGCTCGTGGGAGCGGGATCGAGCCGGCGCCTGGGCGAGGTGCTCTCCGGCTTCGGGCATCGGAAGATCCTGATCGTGACCGATCGCGTCGTGTCGAGCATGGGGCTTCCGGGCGCTTTCACTGCCGCATTGACCGCCGGCGGCACGGCATTCGCCGTGTTCGACGCGATCACGCCCGACGCGCCGATTCCGCTGATCGAACAGGGGATGGCGCTGTACGACAACGAAGGCTGCGATGCCGTCGTGGCGTTTGGCGGCGGCTCTCCGATGGATGCGGCAAAGACCATCGCGCTGGCGGTCGCCAACAAAAAACACCCGCGCAAATTGGTCGGGTACTTCAGGGGCCGGCGGGCGCCGGCACCCATCTACGCCGTCCCGACCACCGCCGGCACCGGGTCCGAAGTCACGGTGGCTGCCGTCATCTCGGACCCCGAAACCAACCGGAAGCTGGTGATCGCCGACACGCGCATCGTGCCGGCGATGGCGGCCCTCGACCCCGCGTTGATGACCCGCCTGCCGCGCCCGATCACCGCCGCGACGGGCATGGATGCCCTGACGCACGCGATCGAGGCCTACATCGGCCACTGGTCGACGGCGTACACCGATCGGATGGCATTGGCCGCGGTCGGCATGATCTACGCCAATCTGCGCGTCGCCTACGACAACGGCAGAAACCTCGCCGCGCGCGAGCAGATGGCGCTGGCGGCAACGTACGCGGGCATCGCCTTCACGCGGGCCAATGTCGGTTATGTCCACGCCATCGCGCACCAGCTGGGTGGCAGGTACCACACACCCCACGGGCTCGCCAACGCGATCATGCTGCCGCAGGTGCTCAGATTCCTGAGCCCCGCGATCACCCGCAAGCTTGCTGCGCTGGCGATCCGCGCCGGCGTCGGCAAGGAGCGCGAGCGGCCGGCGGTGCTGGCGCGCAAGTTCCTGGACTCGGTCGAAGCCCTGAACCGGGATCTGGGCATTCCGCAGCACCTGGACGCGCTGCGCGAGGAAGACATCCCCGATCTCGCCAAGGCCGCCTGCTGGGAGGCCGACACCAACTATCCGGTGCCGCGTTACATGTCGCCCGACACCTGCGCCGGGCTGTTGCGCAAGGTCCTGCCGCCGACGAAGGGGCGCAGGAAGCGCTGACTGATCACGTCCGGAGGACTTCCTCCGCCTGCTGGTCGGCATGATACGAGGAGCGCACCATCGCCCCGACCGCAGCGTTGCGAAAGCCCATCGCCAGGGCCTCGCGTTCATATTGCGCGAACACATCGGGATGAACGTAGCGCCGCACCGCGAGATGGCCTCCGGTGGGTTGCAGATACTGGCCGATGGTGAGCATGTCGATGCCGTGAGCGCGCATGTCGCGCATGGCGTCGCGGATCTCGTCGTCGGTCTCGCCCAGACCCACCATCAATCCGGACTTGGTGGGAACCCCCGGCGAACGCGCCTTGAATTCGCGCAGCAAGGCGAGCGAATGGGCATAGTCGGCACCCGGTCGCGCCTCCTTGTACAGCCTCGGCACGGTTTCGAGGTTGTGGTTCATCACGTCCGGCGGTGCCTGCACGAGCACGTCGAGCGCGCGCTCCATCCGGCCGCGGAAATCCGGCACCAGCACCTCGATCTGCGTCGCCGGCGAGTACTCGCGCACCGCGCGGATGCAATCGACGAAGTGCCCGGCGCCGCCATCGCGCAGGTCGTCACGGTCGACGCTGGTGATGACGACGTAGCCGAGCTTCATCGCGGCTATCGTCCGGGCGAGGTTGACGGGTTCCTCGGTGTCGAGCGGCAACGGCCGGCCGTGACCCACGTCGCAGAACGGGCAGCGCCGGGTGCAGATGTCGCCCATGATCATGAACGTCGCCGTGCCCTTGCTGAAACACTCGCCGATGTTCGGGCAGGACGCCTCCTCGCAGACCGTGTGCAGCTTGTGCTCGCGCAGGATCTTCTTGATCTCGGCGAAGCGCGGCGTCGATGCCGCGCGCACGCGGATCCAGTCGGGCTTCCTGAGCCGTTCGACGGCGACCACCTTGATGGGGATGCGCGCAGTCTTGGCGTCGCCCCTGTGTTTCACCCCTGCGGCATTTGCGGGCAGCGGGGCATTCTCGTCGTTCACTCGGCGTCTCCGATGCGCAGCGACTACAGGCGCATGCCCTCGACGAGGAATGGCGCCAGCTCGGTTGCTGCCTCGTCGACGCTCAACGCGATGCCGAAGTCGGCAAGCTGCGCGACGGCCAGCCCCGGATAGCCGCAGGGGTTGATGTCGGCGAACGGCGCAAGATCCATCGCGACATTCACGCTGACGCCATGATACGTGCATCCGCGGCGCACCTTGAGGCCGAGCGCCGCGATCTTGGCTTCGGCCCCGCGCCGATCGACATAGACGCCAGGCGCTGCCACCTTGCCGCGCGCGGCGACGCGATGCGACGCAAGCCATGCGACCACCGCAGCCTCGATCGCCCGGACCATGTCGCGCACGCCCAGCCGCCGGCGCTTGAGATCGACGAGGAGGTAGGCGACCAGCTGTCCGGGGCCGTGATAGGTCACCTGTCCGCCCCGGTCGACCTTGATCACGGGAATGCCGTTTTCGCGCAGCAGGTGTTCGCGCCGGCCGGCGAGCCCCAGCGTGTACACCGGCGGATGCTCGGTCAGCCAGATCTCGTCGGCGGTCTCCGGCGTGCGCGCGTCGGTGAATGCCTGCATCGCGTGCCACGTCGACAGGTAATCGGTGCGCCCCAGCGCGCGGAGGACGATCGCAGTCACGAGAGCCTGCCGCGGCGCGTTCCCCGCGGCCGGGTCCAGTCGCGCGCGCGAAACTCGAATGCCTGTGCCCGCGCGCCGCCGCTTCGCTGCCACACGACCGCATCGCGCGTGACCGACAGCATCCACGTCTGCGCGACCCCGGGCCGTGTCGACGCGAACGCAGCCGGTGTCAGCACGGCGCAGGCGCCGCCGTGCTGCGGGTCGCGCACGGACTCGTAGCGGATGGCCCCGACGGCAGCCTCGCGTGCGGCGCGCACCAGCGCCTGGCAGGCGCCGTAGTCGTCGGGGTCGACGAATCGCGAACGCTGGGCGACGAACGGGGCGACGCGCAGGTCGATCGTCGCCGTGGCCACCTTGGCCGGGAACACCGTCTGCGGCTGCACCGGCATCGCCGTCAGCGCCGGCACGTCGAGGAGGTGGCGCCAGCGCCAGTAACCCAGCTCGGCGCAGGCGGTGCGGACATCGTCGGCGCCGTAGAACACGCCCGGATCGACGGGCCCGCGAAATCGCGACCCCCCCGGCGGCGGCGCATAGCGGAACGGGGTGGCAAGCAGGTAATGCAGATTGCCGGCGGCGGCCGGCAGCGGCGGCTTGCCTTCCTCCAGCACCTCTTCGAGCAGCCGCTGCTCGGCAAGCGAATCGACCAGCGGCATCGTCGACGCGATGTGCTGCGCCTCGACCGCCCGCCACAGGTCGAGCCGAAGCACCCGCGCTTCAGATCCGACCGCGCGCGGCGTCCAGGTAGGCGACGACACGAACCAGTCCTTCGACAGTCGCGAGCAGTTCCATCGGTCGCGCGGCCAGTGCGAGATTGGGGCTCTCGAGCCAGGCCTGCGCCTGCGCATCGTGCCCCCACAACGCATCCAGCGAGCGAAACAGGCGCACGAAGAGCCGCGCCAGCTCCCACTCCTTCGCCCGCTCCGCCGAGAGAACGTACTTGCCCGCGACCAGCCGGGACGCCGTCGCGGGCGAGACACCGAGCACGTCGGCCAGCTGCCGCTGCGACAGGCCGAGCAGCTGTGCGCTGCGGACCACGGCTTTCGACAACACCCCGGCCGCCGTCGCATCGCGCTTCAGGTCAACTTCGCGGTGTACGGCCAGGTTCATCGTCGCCAATTGCCATAGCAATAATAATATATCTATATTCCCACAGAAACTACTTCGGCGCAACACGCTGCCGCCCTGTGCAAACGCCGCTCCAGCCCCGTCAAAGCACCATCGCCACCATCGGATGCGACGACAGGTCGCGATACAGGTCGTCGAGTTGCCGGCGCGACGTGGCCGTGATCGTGCAGGTCACCGAGAGATAGTTGCCAGCCGAGGACGCCCGTAATTCCACCGTAGCGGCGTCGAAATCGGGGGCGTGGCGCTGCACGACCGCCACCACGGTCTGCGCGAAAAGGTCGGTGGTGCGACCCATCGCCTTGATCGGGAAAGCGCAGGGAAACTGCAGCAACGATTCGTCGGGGCGTGAGCTTGGGGTGTTCATCATGGCTCCGGGACTGGAACTATGGGGGCAGGCGTGCGGCGCCACAACCCGCGCCATGATCAGGGTCATGCGCGCCTTGAATACGGGGTCGCCGCTGTTACCATCACAGGTTCCCGCTTCGACCGCCGGTGACCCGCCCTTGTCCGCCTCTGCCCATCGCCCGTCCGGCACGGCTTTCACCGAACGCGAATTTCGCGACGCGCTGGGCGAGTTCGCCACCGGGGTCACGATCATCGCCGCGCGCGGACCGGACGATTGCTGGACGGGGTTCACGGCGAACTCCTTCAACTCGGTGTCGCTCGCGCCGCCGCTCGTGGTCTGGAGCCTCAACCGGCGGGCGACCAATCTGGCCGCGTTCGAGGCGGCCGCCTGCTACAGCGTCAACGTGCTCGCTCACGACCAGCAGGCATTGGCCGAGCGTTTCGCGGCGCCCATCGACGACCGCTTCGCAGGCGTGGCGTTCGGTGTCAGCGAACGCGGGCTTCCGCGGATCGACGGCTGCATCGCGTGGTTCGAGTGCCGGCACTTTCGCGTCGAGCGGACGGGCGACCACCTGCTGTTCATCGGCGAAGTGCTGCAATGCGGGCGCAAAGGCGGCCCGGCGCTGCTGTTCCATCGCGGCCGCTTCGGGCACACCGGCCGCGGCTGACACTGCGCCTGGCTCGGGAAGCGCTGCGCTGCGCCGATACGGGCGACGAAGGAACGTCAGATCAGGCGCGGCCGGTGTGCGCGTCGAACAGTGCGTGCATCCGCCGAAACATGGGCCCCGGCACGCCGCCGGCAAACGGCTTGCCATCGACGGTCGTGACCGCCAGGACTTCCTTCGTCGACGACGACAGCCACCACTCGTCCGCCGCGTAGGCTTCGGCGCGAGGGATGGGCCGGATCTCGAACAGGCATCCCCGCCTCGAGCGCAAACGCTTCCGCCGCGCCGTAGGTGATTCCCGGCAGGATCAGGTGATCCTTCGGCGGCGCGATGATCGTCCCGTTCTTGACGATGAGCGCGTTCGATGCCGACGCCTCGGTCAGATAGCCGTCCCGGAACATCACCGTCTCGATCGCACCCGCATCGGCGGCGAACTGCCGCATCAGCACGTTGCCGACCAGCGAAATCGTCTTGAGATCGCAGCGCTTCCAGCGGTTGTCCTCGGCGGTCACCACGGCGACGCCATTGGCGAACTGCGTCGGCGTACGGCGTCGGCAGCGGACTGCTCATCATGAAAACCGTCGGCACGGACATCCTTCGGGAATGCGTGATCGCGCTTGGCGACCCCACGCGTCACCTGAAAGTAGATCGCCTGATCGTCGAAGTCCTGCTTGTCGATCAGCGTGCGCGATGATCGCCTCCCATTCGGCATCGGTCGAATGCGGATTGGCGAGTCGGATTCCGTCCAGGCTGTGCTGGAGGCGCGCCAGATGCTCGGCCATGCGAAAGGGCTTGCGACGATAGACGGGAACCACCTCGTAGACCCCGTCGCCGAAGATGAACCCGCGATCGAGAACAGAAATTTTCGCATCCTCGATCGGAAGAAAACTGCCATTGAGATAGACGATCACGACAACCCTTTCGCGCGCCTGCGCGCCATTCACTTGAACCAGAGCCGCACCGAGTCCCAGGCGCGGCCGAAGATGTTCGCAAGCGGCACCTCGACGAGCGCCACCAGCGGAAACTCTGCCAGCGGCTTGCCCTCGAGCGCCACCTTCACCGTCCCGATGCGCTGCCCGCGCCCGATCGGAGCCAGCAGCGGCTCGGTCGCGGCCAAAGTGAGTTCGAGCTTTGCCGCCTTGCCCTTGGGCAGCGTCAGGTATCGATCGGCGAGAAACCCCGCCGGCACCTCCGCCTCGGCGCCCTTCCAGACCCGCAGCGACGACACCGGCTTGCCGGCCTGATACAGCTGCACGGTATCGAAGGCCTGGAAACCGTAGTTGAGAAGCTTCTGGCTCTCGGTCGTTCGCGCCGCGTCGGAGGCCGCGCCCAGAACCACGGTCAGCAGCCGTCGCTCGCCGCGCTTCGCCGACGCGATCAGGCACCAGCCCGCCGCATCGGTGTGCCCCGTCTTCACGCCGTCGGCGTAGGGATCGATCCAGAGCAGGCGGTTGCGGTTCGGCTGCGTGATGTTGTTGTAGCGAAATTCCTTGAGCGCATACAGCGGATAGTTGTCGGGGAAATCCCGGATCAGAGCCGCCGCGAGGCGACCCAGATCGTTCGCCGTCGCGTAATGCTGCGGATCCGAAAGCCCCGTCGCGTTGGTGAAATTCGACCCGGTGAGGCCCAGGCGCTTCGCTTCCTGGTTCATCCTCTCGGCGAAAGCCGGCTCCGAACCCGCGATGAGCTCGGCCAGCGCCACCGACGCGTCGTTGCCGGACTGGACGATCATCCCGTGCAGCAGTTCGTCGACGGACACCGCGCGCCTGGGTTCGACGAACATGCGCGAGCCCTCGGCGCGCCACGCCTTTTCGGAGATGTTGACCGCCTGCGATGGCGTCAGCGTCCGGTCGCGCAGGGCGCCGAAGGCGAGGTACGCGGTCATCAGTTTGGTGAGCGACGCCGGATCGCGGCGCTCGTCGGCGTTCTGCGCGGCGATCGTCTGGCCGCTGGTGACGTCCAGCAGCAGCCACGATGCCGCGACGATCTGCGGTGCGGGCGGCGCGGGCTGCGCGGCAAGCGGACCGCACAGCAACAGGCTCGCCGCGAGGGCAAGGAAAAAGGGCAACCGGAACATGACGGGAAGGCGCGGCGTAAACGGCGATTATACGACCGCGTCCTTTCGCGCTATCGCCCGGCGCCGGCGGCGCCGGTCAGTCGACGTCTTCGCCGAACGGTACGCAGCTGCAGAAGAGGTGGCGATCGCCATAAACGTTGTCGACGCGCGCCACCGGCGGCCAGTACTTGTCGGCGCGCAACGCGGCGACCGGGAACGCGCCCTGCTCGCGGTCGTAGACGTGCGGCCACGCATTGCCGCAGGCCGCGGACGCCGTGTGCGGCGCATGTTTCAGCGGATTGTCGTCGCGGTCGGCACGGCCTTCCTCGATGGCGCGGATCTCGTCGCGAATCGCGATCATCGCATTGATAAAGCGATCGAGCTCGCGCCTGGGCTCGCTCTCGGTGGGCTCGATCATCAGCGTGCCGGGGACCGGAAAGCTCATCGTCGGCGCGTGGAAGCCGTAGTCCATCAGCCGCTTGGCGACGTCGTCGACGGTGACGCCCGACGTTTCCTTCAGCGGCCGCAGATCGAGGATGCATTCGTGCGCGACGAGTCCGCCCGGGCCGGAGTACAGCACCGGATAGTGGTCGGCAAGCCGCCGCGCGACGTAGTTGGCAGCCAGGATCGCGCTCTCGGTCGCGGCGGTGAGCCCTTCGCCGCCCATCATCGCGATGTACATCCACGAGATCGGCAGGATGCTGGCGCTGCCGCAGGGCGCGGCCGACACCGCGCCGATCGCGTCGGCGGCGCGGGGCAGCGTGCGGTGCCCGGGGAGAAAGCGGGCCAGATGCGCGGCGACGCCGATCGGTCCGACGCCGGGTCCGCCGCCGCCGTGGGGAATGCAGAACGTCTTGTGCAGGTTGAGGTGCGAGACGTCGGCGCCGAACTCGCCGGGCGCGGCGAGGCCGACGAGCGCGTTGAGGTTGGCACCATCCACGTACACCTGCCCGCCATGCGCGTGCACGATCTCGCACACGCGGCGGATGCCGGCCTCGAAGACGCCGTGCGTCGACGGATACGTCACCATGATCGCGGCGAGGTCGTCGCGGTGCTGCGCGGCCTTCGCTTCGAGATCGGCGAGGTCGACGTTGCCGTCCTTGTCGCAGGCGACGACGACGACCTGCATGCCGGCCATGTGCGCCGATGCCGGGTTGGTGCCGTGCGCCGACGACGGAATGAGGCAGACGTTCCGGTGCCCGTCGCCGCGGCTGCGGTGATACGCGCGAATGACCAGCAGGCCCGCGTACTCGCCCTGCGAGCCGGCATTGGGCTGCAGCGACACCGCTGCGTATCCGGTCGCCGCGCACAGCATGTGCTCGAGATCGCCGATGAGTTCACGGTAGCCTTCGGCCTGATCCGCCGGCGCGAACGGATGCAGGTGCGCGAACTCGCGCCACGTGATCGGGATCATCTCCGACGTCGCGTTGAGCTTCATCGTGCAGGACCCGAGGGGAATCATCGCGCGGTCGAGCGCGATGTCGCGGTCCGCCAGGCGGCGCAGATAGCGCAGCATCTCGGTCTCGGAGTGGCAGCGGTTGAAGACCGGGTGGGTGAGAAACGCCGAAGTGCGCAGCAACGCCCCGGGCAACGCGGAAGGCACGGCGGCATCGAGATGGGCGACGGTGAACGCGGGATCGTCGCCGGCGAAGATCTGCCAGATCCGCTCGACGTCGCCGCGCGTGGTCGTCTCGTCGAGCGAGATGCCGAGCGTCGCGTCGTCGATGCGGCGGAAATTGACGCCGAACGCCAGGCCGTGGTCCAGGATGCCGCGCGTCTTCGCGCCCGTGCTGACGGTGAGGGTGTCGAAGAAGTGCGAGGTGGGCACGGTGAAGCCCAGTCGCTCCAGTCCCGCCCTGGCAATCGCCGTCAGGCGGTGGACGCGCCGCGCGATCGTCTTCAGGCCCTCGGGGCCGTGATACACCGCATACATGCTGGCGATGACGGCGAGCAGCACCTGCGCCGTGCAGATGTTGGAAGTCGCCTTCTCGCGCCGGATGTGCTGCTCGCGCGTCTGCAGGGCCAGTCGATACGCCGGATTGCCCGCGGCGTCGACGGTGACCCCGACGAGGCGGCCCGGCATCGAGCGCTTGAATTCGTCGCGCGTCGCCAGATAGCCTGCGTGCGGACCGCCGTAGCCCATCGGCACGCCGAAGCGCTGCGCGGAGCCGACGACGACGTCGGCGCCCCAGTCCCCGGGCGGCGCAAGCAGCGTCAGCGCCAGGAGGTCGGCGGCAACGATCAGCATCCCCTCCGCCGCATGGACCGCCTCGACCAGCACAGCGTAGTCGCGCACGTCGCCGTTGCCGCCCGGGTATTGCAGCAGCACGGCGAACGCGCCGGAGGCCGCGGCGTCCTGCGCGGCGCCGACGACGACCTCGATGCCCAGCGGCTCGGCCCGCGTGCGCACCACATCGAGCGTCTGCGGAAAGACGTCGTCGGCAACGTAGAAGCGGGGGCTCTTGCTGCGGCCCATCCGCTGGCAGAGCGTCATCGCCTCGGCCGCCGCAGTCGCTTCGTCCAGCATCGACGCGTTGGCGATTGCCATGCCCGACAGATCGCAGATCATCGTCTGGAAATTGATCAGCGCCTCGAGACGCCCCTGCGAGATCTCCGGCTGGTAGGGCGTGTACGCGGTGTACCAGGCGGGGTTCTCGAGAATGTTGCGCAGGATGACGCCGGGCGTCAGCGTTCCGTAATAGCCTTGGCCGATGAAGGACTTCAACACCCGGTTGCGCGCGGCGATGGACTTGAGCTTTGCCAGCGCAGCGTCCTCGCTCATCGCCGGAGGCAGCGCCAGCGGCTTCGCCCGCCGGATGGCCGACGGCACGATCGCGTCGATCAGCGCAGCGCGCGTCGGCTGTCCCAGCGCGGCGAGCATCGCTGCCTGGTCGGCAGGCGTGGTGCCGATGTGCCGGGCGATGAACGCATCGCTGCATTCGAGCGTGGTGAGCGGATCGTCCGCGGCCGTCGATTCGACGGGTAGCGCTGCGTTCGTTTTCATGGTGGCGAGCGGAAAGGATCGTGGTCTTGGAACGGTCAGGCGTCGCCCAGTGTCGCGGTGTAGGCGTCTGCATCGAGCAGCGCGGCCGCTGCGGCGGCTGTGGCCGGCTTCAGCTTGAACAGCCAGGACGCGTACGCGTCGTCGTTGACGCCTTCCGGAGCGCCGGCGAGCGCGTCGTTGACGGCCGCGACTTCGCCCGCGACCGGCGCGTAGACGTCCGAGGCGGCCTTCACCGACTCGACGACGGCGCAGGCGTCGCCCGCGGCCAGTTTGCGGCCCACCGCGGGGAGCTCGATGTAGACGAGGTCGCCCAGCGCGGCCTGCGCGTGGTCGGTGATGCCGACGGTCAACGTGCCGTCGGCTTCGGTGCGCACCCACTCGTGCGATGCGGTATAGCGGAGGTTGGCGGGGACGTTCATGGGCAGGGCTCCGGTGATGGCGGTTGGATTGCGGCGCGTTTGCGGCCGTCGGCAAGCAGCGCGCGACGGGCAGGCGTCAGGCGATGAGCGCTTTGCCGTTGCGGGCAAAAGGCAGCTTGACGACCCGCGCGGCAAGTTCCTTGTCGCGCACCGCGACCTTGACGATGTCGCCGACGCTGACGGCGGCGGGGAGCCTTGCCAGCGCGATCGACTGGTTCAACGTGGGGCCGAAACTGCCGCTGGTGATCTCGCCGCCGCCTTGCGCGGTCCGGACCGCCTGGTGCGCGCGCAGCACGCCACCTTTGTCGAGCAGCAGCAATCCGATCAGTTGCCGCGTCGGGGGTGTTGCCAGCAATGCGGCTTTGCCGACGAAATCGCGCGGGCTTGAGAGATCGACGGTCCAGGCAAGGCCGGATTCGAGCGGCGACACCGTCTCGTTCATGTCCTGGCCGTAGAGGTTCATTCCTGCCTCGAGACGCAGGGTGTCGCGTGCGCCCAGCCCGCACGGGCGCACGCCCGCGGCGACGAGCGATTTCCACAGCGCTTCGGCATCGGCGGCCGGCAAGACGAGCTCGAACCCGTCCTCGCCCGTGTAGCCCGTCCGGGCGATGAAGTGCGGGCCGAATGCCGCCGCGTTGAACGGCTTCAATCCGGCCGTCGCGGCCTCGCTGCCGGGCAGCGCCTGCCAGACCCTGGCACGCGCCTGCGGCCCCTGCACCGCAATCATCGCCAGGTCGGGGCGCGGGGTGAGCGCGAGCTGGGGTGCCCGCACGGCGATCAGACCGGCGAGCCACGCAATGTCCCTGTCGGCCGTGCCGGCGTTCACGACAAGCCGGAAGAAAGTCTCGTCGAGAAAGTAGACGATGAGATCGTCGATCACGCCGCCGTCGGGTCGCAGCAGGCAGCTGTACAGCGCCTTGCCGGCGACCTGCAGCTTGTCGACGTTGTTGGCGAGCACGTAGCGGAGGAAATCGCGCGCGCCCTCGCCGCGGAGATCGACGACACGCATATGCGACACGTCGAACATCCCGGCACCGGTGCGGACCGCGTTGTGCTCCTCGATCTGCGAGCCGTAATTGACGGGCATGTCCCACCCGCCGAAATCGACCATGCGGGCACCAGCGGCGCGGTGGGCGGCGTTGAGCGGAGTGGTCTTGAGCAGCATTGGGACTCCCGGGAGGAGGACGAACGGCGGCCAAGCGCGGATGACTTTCGCGCCCCGTCTGTCCTTTTACCTGAGAGATTGCAGCGCGGCCCTGATGGCCGACGCCGGTGCCCCTTCGGTGGGCCGCTCGCATCCATGCGTCGATGCGCGGCCGCTCTCCAGATGTGTTGCCGTCCGGCAGTCCTTTTGCCTGAGCGATTGCGGGAGTTACGCCTTCGGCGGCCGACGGCGCGAACGCCGCAAGCTCTCTCCTGATCGGACCCGACGAAGATTACCGGCCGTACGCGGCACTGTCAAAGTCCGCTGCGCGGTCGGGTCGGGCACGCATCCGGCGCGCCGCCTGAAGCCGCCTGAAAACCGGGCGGGCCGGGTATCAACCCTCACCAGCCCGGCGTTACGGCGTATGTGGCCGCTTACTTCTTGAGACTCAGCACGTACGCGATCATCGTCTTGATGTCGGCGTCCGAGAGTTGGGGGTGCGGGGGCATCGGCACCGGACCCCAGACCCCGGACCCACCCGACTTGACCTTGCCGGCGAGCTTGGCTGCAGCGCCGGCGTCGCTCTTGTACTTGGCGGCGACCTCCTGGTAGGCGGGGCCGACGAGCTTCTTGTCGTTCTGGTGGCAGGCGGTACAACCCGATTTCTTGACCAGGTCTTCGCCGGGGGCGGCGCTGGCGACGCCGGTGACGGCGAGTCCCAGCACTCCAACCAAAAGGGCAGCAACTTTCATTGTTTCTCCATGAGGATAGGTGATGCGGCGGCGTGGATGGTACCGGAACCGGTCTTCGACCGCTATGAACGCGACGCAGCGCCGGCATCGAGCGCGCTCGCCGCCTCTTCCAGCGTCGTGACCGGCGGCAGGCATTGCGTGCCCATGCATATCCATGCCGCCGCTCCGCTCGCGGGGACCGGTGCCTTGGCGAGCGCCGCCGGCAACGTTTTCCCGCCGACATTGAACACGCGCACGCGGGGTCGGTATCGCCGTTCCAGCGCCCGCTGCCATTCGACGCATGCGCCGTCGGTCCCCGCCAGCAGCACCGACGTCGGTGGCGTGATCGCGTCTTCCAGCGCCATCAGCAACGAAGCATATCCGGCGGGCGCATTCGCGAGCGACGGCGCGAACAGGCGCAGCGCGCGCTCAGCGGCCGTGACGTACCGGGGCTCGGCCGCAAGATGGCCGAGCGCGATCAGCGCCCCCGCCGCCACGCCGTTGCCGGACGGTGTCGCCTGGTCGTGACCCGGCTTGCCGCGATGGATGAGCGCCTCGTGGTCGTGGCTGGTGAAGAAGAATCCGCCATCGACGGGATCCTCGAACTGCTGCAGCAGCACGTCGGCGAGCGCGCAGGCCCACTCGAAATCGTCGACGCGGAACCGCGTCTGCATCATCTCGAGCAACGCGGCGAGCAGGAACGCGTAGTCGTCGAGATAGGCATTGAGCGCGACGGCATCGCCCTTGCGCGTGGCAAGCAGACGTCCGTCGCGCCACGCCGTACGGCGCAGCGCATCGGTTGCCGACCGGGCGAGATCGGCCCAGCGCGGCTCGTCCAACGCGCGCGACGCGCGGGCGAGACCGCCGATGGCGAGCGCGTTCCAGGACGTCAGGATCTTGTCGTCGAGCCCCGGTCGCACGCGCGACGCGCGGGCGGCGAACAGCGCGCCCTTCGCCGCAGAGAGCCGGGTCTGGGCATCCGGCAACGACAACCCGAGATCAGCCGCGACGTGTTCGATCGGCTTCGCGACGCGCAGGTGCCACGCGTGTCCCTCGAAGTTCGGCGGGCCGTCGAGTCCGAAGTGGGGCGCTGCCACCGCGTGCTCGTCGGGGCGCAGCGCAGCACGGAAGGACTCGCGCGAAAACACATAGAACTTCCCTTCCTCGCCTTCGCTGTCGGCATCCAGACTCGACCAGTACGCGCCATCGGGCGCGCGCATCTCCCGCTCGAGCCAGCCCACGATCCCGCGCGCGACGTCGGCATGCGCCGCGTCGCCTGTGACGCGCGCCAGGTCGGCATAGACGCCGAGCAGCGGCCCGTTGTCGTAGAGCATCTTTTCGAAATGCGGGATCGCCCACTCGGCATCCACGCTGTAACGACAGAAGCCGCCCCCCAGCTGGTCGTGGATGCCGCCCGCCGCCATCCGTTCCAGCGTGAGACGCGCCATGTGCAGCGCGTTCCCGTCGCCGTGCCCGGCGTGCGCGCGCAGGCAGAACTCGAGCTCCATCGGGTGCGGAAATTTCGGTGCCGCGCCAAAACCGCCGTGGACGTTGTCGAAGCGCTGCCAAAGGATCGCCAGCGCCTCCGGACCTGCGCCCGCGGGCAGGATCGCGTCGACGTCGCGCCTGGGCTCGAAGGCCGCCAGCGCTTCGCGCAGATGTGCGCTTTGGCCGGCGATCGCGTCAGCTTGCTGATGGAATGCGGCCGCGGCCTTGGGCAGCAACTCGAGAAAGCCGGGCAGGCCGTATCGGCCCTGCCGCGGAAAGTAGGTGCCGGCGAAGTAGGGTTCGCCCGCTGGCGTGAGGAACATCGTCAGCGGCCAGCCGCCGGGGCGGCGCGTCAGCAGCGCGTGTGCGGCCTGATAGATCTGGTCGAGGTCCGGACGCTCCTCGCGGTCGACCTTGATGTTGACGAAGTGCGCATTCATCGCCGCGGCGACTTCGGGATCCTCGAACGATTCGTGCGCCATCACGTGGCACCAATGGCATGCCGAGTAGCCGATCGAAAGCAGGATGGGTTTGCCTTCGCGCCGCGCCTCTCCCAGCGCAACCTCGTCCCACGGCTGCCAGTCGACCGGATTGTCCGCGTGCTGGAGCAGGTACGGACTGGTCACGCTGGCGAGCCGATTGGTCATGATCGTCGAGGGAAGGCGCCGATGCGACGACGCGCGGTCAGGGCGACTCTTCGAAGGCCACCCGCTCGAAATCCGCGCCGCGCTGCAGCAGCCGGATCAGGCGAAACCTGCGCTCGGCCCCGACGTCGATGCTGCGCATCACGCGGCCCGGGCTGAAACTGCGCGGCGGCAGGACGAGGCATGCCTTGTCATCGGGCGTTTCGGCAAGCAGCAGCACGGGCATCGGCGGATCCTCGGATACCGCCGTGGACAGCGGCCGCACCGAGACGCACTTCGGCGTCGCCGGCCAGAAGCGCATCGAAATCCTGAGTCCGCCCCTCTCGTCCTGCACGAGGCGCGTCACGAATCCCAGCCGCACCCGGCCGCCCTCGCGGGCCACGGCGAGTTGATCGAGCATCCAGCGCTGCTGCGAGGCGCCGACGCGGGTGAGTGCAGCGTCGCGCCGCTCGCTAACGCCCTGCCAGCGCTCCCAGGGCCAACTGCTCTCGGCCTCGTCGCGTCCACGGTCGTAATCGGTCACCGCACCCAGCGTCTGCAAATGCTGGGTCTTCTGCGCGTAGACGCGCCCGAGCGGATCCTCGCGGTCGAACGTGCGGCCGCCAACGCGAAAATACGCGGCCGCCACCCCGCCCCCGCAGAGCTCGAGGTTCTGCGGCGGCGCGTCGCTGACGCGGCGCGGCGCCTGATACCAGCGCGCATCGAGATGGCCCAGCAGTGCAGTGCACTGTTCGGCACTGCAATCCTTGCCCAGTTGCAGCTCCGCCGGATTGGCGCCACCCTGCAGCCGCTTCAGCCGCCCGCGTACGCTGGTGGAGAGCTTGGACGGATAGCCGAAACGCATCGTTGCCGGCACGCTCGCCGGCGGGCTCGCCATCAGCGCCGCCCCTTGCGGCACATCGATGTCGACCACCAGCACCGGCCCTTCGGATTCGCGCTGCTGCGCGTACGGGAAGATCTTGCGCGCCCACATCGACAACCAGCGATCGGCGAGCTCGATCTCCTTCACCCGCATCGCATACGGATCGGCAAGTCCCAGCAGCAGCGCGTGGCTGTACGTCGAGTAGCAGGAGATGCCGACGCCGTGCGGCATGAGCTCGTCCGACACGGCCGTCACCGCGCACTCGAGCATCTCCGCGAGCCGGTAGTAGGCGTGCAGCTCGCGCCACACCTCCGGCGGCACGGCACGGCGCGCGAGGCCGTGCACGAGGATCAGCTGCTTGCCGACATAGAGCCCGCGCTGCAGCAGCTTGGGCTTGACACCGGCGAGTTCCGGATCGCCTTCGAGCAGCGGCTTCAGGCAGTGCGAATACTGCTCCCACAGCGACTGCCAGAGCGCGATCGCCTGGTTCGCGGCCTCGAGTTCGCGGTCGACTGCAGGCTGGGCCTTGCCCGCATACCGGCGCGCGAGTTCGGTATGCAGATGCGACACCAGATCGCGGAGGATCTCGGCGATGGTCGCGCGCTCGCGTGCGGGAAGCTCCGCGCCCGCCAGTGCGCGCAGCTGGCCCGCCACGGCGGCATGCAGTTGCGCCACGTTGCTGAAAGGCAGCGTCTTGGCCCAGGCCTTCGCGCTCTCGGCGTCGCCGAACGCCAGCGGCGGCGCGTCGGACACCACGTCGAGCGCGACGTTGGCAACGGGTAAATCAGGGTCGTTCATCTCAGTACCCGCCCGGCCGCCCGAAGGGTGCTGACAGCGCCCCCACGGGGGGCCGCGAACCTGGTGAGCGTGGGGGTCGTTTCATCCTGGGCGTCAGTCGTATCTCGCTCGCGACGGGCACGCCGCGGCACCGTGATCGCGTTATAGCACAACCGGGTGGGGGCCCCTGGAGGCAAGCACCCGCCACGCGGCGCCGGAATACGCGCGTCTGTCGGCTGCCGGCGCGCGACTGCGGGAACGATCAGACCAGTACGCGCTCGATGCCGCCGGCGTTGGCTTTGGCCACGTAGTCGGCCATCCAGTCAGGGCCGAGCAGGCGCCGGGCCAGCTCGACGACGATGTAGTCGGCGCTCGTGCCCGCGTCGTCCTCGTAGCGCGACAACCCCTGCAGGCACGATGGGCAGGAGGTCAGGATCTTCACCTCGCCCTTGAAGCCGTCGGCCCGCAGCCCATCGGCGCCTTTCCTCATCTCCTCTTCCTTGCGGAAGCGGACCTGCGTCGACACGTCGGGGCGGGTGGTGGCCAGCGTGCCCGCCTCGCCGCAGCAACGGTCGTTCAGGACCACGGGCGCGGCCATCAGCTCGTTGACGACCTTCAACGGCTGGTGGACCTTCATCGGCGTATGGCAGGGGTCGTGGTACATGTAGCGCACCCCGCTGACGCCGTCTGGGCGAATGCCCTTCTCCATCAGGTACTCGTGAATGTCGAGGAGCCGGCTCCCCGGGAAGATCTTCTCGAACTCGTACTTCTCGAGCTGGTCGAGGCAGGTGCCGCAGGAGACGATCACCGTCCTGATGTCGAGGTAGTTGAGCGTATTGGCCACCCGGTGGAACAGCACCCGGTTGTCGGTGACGATCTGCTGCCCTTTGTCGTGATTGCCCGAGGCGGTCTGCGGGTAGCCGCAGCACAGATAGCCCGGCGGCAGCACGGTCTGCGCCCCGACGTGGTAGAGCATCGCCTGCGTGGCGAGCCCCACCTGCGAGAAGAGCCGCTCCGAGCCGCAGCCCGGAAAATAGAAGACGGCTTCCGATTCCTCGGTGACCCGCGCCGGATCGCGGATGATCGGAACGATGGCGTCGTCCTCGATGTCGAGCAGCGCGCGCGACGTGCGCTTGGGCAGCCCGCCCGGCATCGGCTTGTTGATGAAGTGGACGATCTGAGCCTTGATCGGCGCCCGCCCCACCGTCGACACAGGCTGGCGCGTCTGCCCCTGCACGAGGCCCAGCCGTCGCGCAACCTGATAGGCGAGCCGCTGCGCCTTGTAGCCCCAGTCGATCATCAGCTTCCTGGCGATCTTGATCGTCGTCGGATCGGTGGCATTGAGGAAGAACATCGCCAGCGCGGTGCCCGGGCTGAACGGCTTCTTGCCCTGCTTGCGCAGGAGGTTGCGCATGGCGATCGACACGTCGCCGAAATCGATGTCGACCGGGCAGGGATTGACGCACTTGTGGCAGACGGTGCAGTGCTCGGCGATATCGGCGAACTCGTCGAAGTGCTGAAGGCTGACACCGCGCCGCGTCTGCTCCTCGTACAGGAACGCCTCGATCAGCAGCGACGTGCCGAGTATCTTGTTGCGCGGGCTGTACAGCAGGTTGGCGCGCGGAACGTGCGTCGCGCACACCGGCTTGCACTTGCCGCAGCGCAGGCAATCCTTGATCGAGTCGGCGATCTGCCCGATCTCCGACTGCTCGAGGATCAGGCTCTCGCTGCCGAGCAGGCTGAACGACGGCGTGTAGGCGTTGGTGAGGTCGGACGGCAATCCCGGATCGCGGATCAGCTTGCCGGCATTGAAACGCCCCTGCGGATCGACGCGCTGCTTGTACGCGGCGAACGGCGCCAGCTCGTCGTCGGTCATGAACTCCATCTTGGTGATGCCGATCCCGTGCTCGCCCGAGATGACGCCGCCCAGTGCCTTGGCGAGTGCCATCACCCGCGCAACCGCGGCCCGCGCCGCCTTCAGCATCCCGTAGTCGTCGGAGTTGACCGGGATGTTGGTATGCACGTTGCCGTCGCCGGCGTGCATGTGCATGGCGACGAACACGCGGCTGCGCCGCACCTCGTTGTGGATCGCAGTGCAGCGCGCGAGCACCTGCGTGAAGACATGGCCGGCGAAGATCTCCTCCAACGGGCGCTTCAGCTCGGCTTTCCACGACACGCGGAGCGAGTGATCCTGCAGCGCGACAAAGGTGTCGTCGAGCCGGTCGAGGAGATCCTGCCACCGCACCCGCGTCGCCGCCACCAGCGCCCTGGCCTCGTCGACCTTCTCGGCCAGGAGATCCGGGTCGGGCCTGGCCTCGTCGTTCGCGGGCTCGGGCATCGGCCCCGCGAAGAACGCCGCCAGCGCGTCGCAGAGCTTCAGCTTGTTGTCGATCGAGTACTCGATGTTGATGCGCTCGACGCCGTCGGTGTAGTCGCCGAGCCGCGGCAGCGGGATGACGACGTCCTCGTTGATCTTGAACGCGTTGGTGTGCTTGGCGATCGCCGCGGTGCGATGCCGCTCGAGCCAGAACTTCTTGCGCGCCTCGGCTGACACGGCGACGAAACCTTCGGCGCCGCGCGCGTTGGCGATGCGCACGATCTCGGACGCCGCCTTCGCGACGTCGTCCTCGCCGGCACCGGCGATGTCGGCCAGAAGCACCATCGTCGGCCTGCCATGGCGGCGCGCCTTGGTCGCGTAGCCGACCGCGCGCACGTAGCGCTCGTCCATATGCTCGAGGCCCGCGAGCAGCGCGCCGTGCGGCCGCGTGTCGAGGTAGTCCTTGATGTCGACGATGGCCGGCGTCGCATCGCGCACCGGTCCGAAAAACTCCAGGCACACGGTGCGCTCCGCCGGCGGCATGGTGTGCAGGACGAACCGCGCCGACGTGATGATGCCGTCGCAGCCTTCCTTCTGGATGCCGGGCAGCCCCGACAGGCATTTGTCGGTGACATCCTTGCCGAGCCCCGCCTTGCGAAACTTGTTCCCGGGAATCGCCAATGTCTCGGTGCGCGTGGGCGTCCGCCCGCCGTTGTCGTACCAGGCGAGCTCGAAGGTCGCGACGGGGGCGTCGTGAATCTTGCCCAGGTTGTGATCGACGCGCGTGACTTCCAGCCACTCGGCGTCGGGTGTCACCATCCGCCACGACACCAGGTTGTCGAGCGTCGTGCCCCACAGCACCGCCTTCTTCCCGCCGGCATTCATCGCCACGTTGCCGCCGATGCAAGACGCGTCGGCCGACGTGGGATCGACGGCGAACACGTACCCGGCGGCTTCGGCGGCGTTGATCACGCGGCGCGTGACCGCGCCGGCGCCGCACTCGATCGTGGGCGTGGGGTCGGCACGACCCGGCAACGGGCGCAGCTCGACGGCGGAAAGCCGCTCCAGCTTCTCGGTGTTGATGACGACGGAGCGCGCCGTCAGCGGCACCGCGCCGCCGTGGTAGCCGGTGCCGCCGCCGCGCGGAATGATCGTGAGCCCGAGCTCGATGCAGCCCTGCACCACGCCGCGCACCTCGGCCTCGGTGTCGGGATAGAGCACCACGAACGGGTATTCGACGCGCCAGTCGGTGGCGTCGGTGACGTGCGAAACGCGCGCGAGGCCGTCGAAGGCGATGTTGTCCTTTGCCGTGTGCCGCGACAGCACGCGGACAACGTCCTTGCGCAGTGCAGCGGTCTCCGGAAACGAGCGCGCGAATCGATCGACCGCCGCATGCGCGGCCGCACCCAGGCGCGCCACCTTCGCGTCGCGCCCGGCGGCGTCACCCTGATTGGACACGCGCCGCTTCTCGATTTCGTGCAGTCGATGACGCAGCGCATCGACCAGCAGCTGCTGCCGCCTGGGGTTGTCGAGCAGGTCGTCCTGCAGATACGGATTGCGGTCGACCACCCAGATGTCGCCGAGCACCTCGAACAGCATGCGCGCCGAGCGGCCGGTACGCCGCTCGCCGCGGAGTTCATCGAGCAGCATCCACATCTCGCCGCCCAGCAGGCGGATGACGATTTCACGATCGGAGAACGACGTGTAGTTGTACGGAATCTCGCGCAGGCGCGGCGCGTCGGCGTGCGGCGGATCGGATTGCAGGAAGCGGTCGGTGATCGCGTGCGTCATGCGAAGGAGTTTAACGCAGCGCAGCATGCGCGGACGCGAGCGCGGCGCGGCATTTGCGGGGCTGCGGGCGCAGGCCGTCAGCCGCGAAACCACGCCAGCCCCTCGGCCAGCGCCCAGTAACGCGCGAATTTGCCGAGCGCGATGCACAGCGCTGCGGCGACGACATTCTGGCGCAGCCAGCCTGATGCCACGCACAGTCCGTCGCCGATGACGGGAACCCACGACAGCAGCAGGGCCGCCGGACCGTAGCGTGAAAGCCAGTCGAGCGCGCGATGCGGGATCGGCCTGGGCAGGAACCTGCCCAGGAGATAGGACGTGAGGCCGCCCAGGGTATTGCCGACAGTCGCGACCGCAACCGCGGGCCACGCGAGGTGCGGCGCCTGTTGCAGCAGTGCCGCCAGGACGATCTCGGAATTGCCCGGCAGCAAGGTCGCGGAGAGGAAGCTGCTGGCGAACAATCCCCAGAGGCCGATGGTCTCGAATGCCGGATCCACGGCGTCAAGCCCGATCGAGCCGCCGGTAGCCGATGGCTTCGGCCACGTGCGCAGCGGCGATCGTGTCGCGGCAAGCAAGGTCGGCAATCGTCCGCGCCACCTTGAGCACGCGATGATAGGCGCGCGCGGAGAGCGACAGTCGCGCCATCGCCTGCGCGAGCAGCGCCGTGCCGTCGTCGTCCGGGACGCAGTGACGCTCCATCTCCCGTGGCGTGAGCCGCGCGTTCGACTTGCCCTGGCGCTCGACCTGCCGCTCGTGCGCCGCGATCGTGCGCGCCCGGGCGTCGGTGCCGGAGGTGGATGGGCGCGGCAGCGCGTGCAGCGAGGCGCGGATCGCGAGCGCGGCGGGCGGAAGCGCGGGGACGTCGATGCAAAGATCGATGCGGTCGAGCAATGGCCCGGAAATCCGGTTGCGATACCGAAGCACCTGATCCGCCGTGCAACGGCAGCGCCCGCTCTCGTGCCCGAGCCAGCCGCAGGGACAGGGATTCATCGCCGCCACCAACTGGAACTCGGCGGGAAACGTGCTCTGCCGCGCCGCGCGCGAGATGTGGATGACACCCGCCTCGAGCGGCTCGCGCAGGACTTCGAGCACCCGGCGGTCCCACTCGGGGAGTTCATCGAGAAAGAGCACGCCGTGGTGGGCGAGCGAGATTTCACCCGGCCGCGGGTTGCTCCCGCCGCCGACCAGCGCGGCCGCGCTCGCCGAGTGATGGGGAGCGCGGAACGGACGACGCCCCCACACCAGCGACGAAAACCTTCCGGCGAGTGAAGCGATCGCGGCGACCTCCTGCGCCTCGGCTTCGGACAGTGGCGGCAGGAGGCCGGGCAGGCGTTGCGCGAGCATCGATTTCCCGGTTCCCGGCGGCCCGACCATCAGCACGCTGTGCGCGCCCGCGGCTGCGATCTCCAGCACGCGCTTGGCCGCCTCCTGGCCGCGCACGTCGGCAAGGTCGGCGTAGACGGGCTCGTCGGCGGACGCCGCTCCGGCCGAGCGGACCGCCACCGGTTGCAGCGGCTCGGCGCCTGTCAGGTGTGCGCACACGGCCAGCAACGACGCGGCGGGAAACACGATCGCGTCGCGTATGCGTGCCGCCTCGTCGGCACTCGCTGCGGGCAGCACGAAAGCGCGGCCGTCGCGGCGGGCCGAGAGCGCCATCGGCAACGCGCCGCGAATCGGTCGCAGCGCACCGGTGAGCGCGAGTTCCCCGGCGAACTCGCAACGAGGAAGCTCGCGCGCGGGAATCTGGCCGGTCGCGGCGAGGATGCCGATGGCGATGGGCAGATCGAAGCGGCCGGAGTTCTTCGGCAAGTCAGCGGGCGCGAGATTCACGGTGATCTTTCGCGCCGGAAACTCGAAATGCGCGGTTTGCAGCGCAGCGCGTACGCGATCCTTCGATTCGCGGACCTCGGCGTCCGGCAAACCGACGAGGTTGAAAGCGGGCAAGCCACCGGCGAGATGCACTTCGACCGTGACCAGCGGCGCGTCGGAACCGGCGAGCCCGCGGGAAAAGACGACTGCGACACCCATGACCAATCCCCGCGCGTGTCATGCGCCAGGATCCCGCCTACCGTGACGCGACGACGCCTACGCGCCGCTGCCTGGGGGCGGAAAGCGCGCTTCGAGGGCCGCCAGCCGTTGCTCGAGGGCGTCGATCCTTTCGCGCGTCCTGAGCAGCACCGCCGCCTGGATATCGAACTCGGTGCGCGGAACGAGATCGAGGCGGGCGAGGCCCGCTCCCAGCATGGCCTTGACGTTTTTCTCCACGTCCTTGGCCGGGCTGTTCTCCAGCGCCGCACCGATGCGGGCAGCGAGATCGTCGAGTGCTTTGCTCTGAAACATCGGAGGGACTCCCAGGAAGTGACGGCTATCGAAGAGGGGGCGATTCAATGAGCGACGCGAACGAGTCTAGCAAAGTCCGCTCGCGCACCGGCTCGTCCGTAAGGATGAGGTCGCCGCCGGAATTTCTGGTCGGCGGCCCGCGCCCTCGCACCGTTGGCGCGCAGTCAGGCCGAACGACGCACCGTCGAGGTGCAACGGCGGGGACGGCGTGTTGCTGCGGCGCAGCACGATGGTGGCAACCATTTGTTTTTACGATATGTTTTTGGCTGGCACACGAAGTGCTGTGGCTCTCTTGAAGTTCCGAGGTCTCTTTCAGATCCTTTCGACCACGCCAACGAGGAAAACGCCATGACCCCGCTCCGCTCTACTGTCGTCGCACTTGCGGCATCCACAGTGTTATCCACCACCGCGCTCGCCCAGACCGCAGCGCCCGCCACCCCCGAGCACACGATCACCGCCAATGTCGGCCTGTTCAGCGAATACATCTTCCGTGGCATCTCGCAAACGGCCGGCAAGCCCGCGGTGCAGGGGGGCTTCGACTACGCGCATTCGAGCGGGTTCTACCTGGGCACCTGGGGCTCGAACATCAGCTGGCTCGAGGATTTCGGCGCCTACACCCGATCCAGCCTCGAATGGGACTTCTACGGCGGCTACAAGGCCAGCTTCGGCGACTCCGATTTCTTCTATGACGTCGGCACGCTGTATTACTACTACCCGGGCTCGAAGAACCCTGGAATCTACAGCGCCGACACCTGGGAAGTGTACGGAGCGGTCGGCTGGAAGTGGGCATCCCTGAAAGCGAGCTACAACGTCCAGGACTACTTCGGCGCGCGCCCGACGGGCAGCAAGACCGACGGCACCTGGTACGTCGACCTTTCGGCCACCTACCCGGTCGGCGATACCGGCTTCTCGCTGCTTGCCCATTACGGGATTCTCGACGTCAAGAACGACGGCAGCGACAACACCAAGGTCGGCTATGAGGACTGGAAGCTCGGTGCGTCGTACACGGTGCCGGATGGCACGCTGAAGGGCCTGGAAGTCGGTGCGTATTACACCGGCAACACTGCCAATTCGGGGTTCTACACCGACCTCACCGGCTACAACACCGCGAAGGACCGCGGCGTCGTCTACATCAAGAAGACGTTCTGATCCCCAGGGAAACACTCAACTGCGAGGCACTCATGAAACTTGTTTCCGCCATCATCAAGCCGTTCAAGCTCGACGAGGTCCGCGAAGGCCTGTCGGCGATCGGCGTCCAGGGGATCACCGTCTCCGAAGTCAAGGGCTTCGGCCGGCAGAAAGGGCACACCGAGCTCTATCGCGGCGCCGAGTACGTCGTTGACTTTCTGCCGAAGGTGAAGATCGAGGCTGCGATCAAGGATGACATGCTCGACCGTGTCATCGAAGCGATCGAAAAGTCCGCCAACACCGGCAAGATCGGTGACGGCAAGATCTTCGTCTTCGACCTCGAACAGGTCGTTCGCATCCGCACCGGCGAGACCGGTCCGGACGCGTTGTGAGGGAGCGCCAGATGAAAAAGTTACTTGTGTTGCTTGCCCTGTTCGGGGCCTTCGCCATGACTGTGCCCGCGATGGCGCAGGACAAATCGGCGCCCGCCGAAGCCAAAGCGGAACCCGCGCCCGCCGCAACTGCACCGGCCGTCGCGCCGGCGACGGCCGCTCCTGCCGCCGCGACCGAGGCACCTGCAGCCGCTCCGACACCCAACAAGGGTGACAACGCCTGGATGATCGTCGCCACGCTGCTGGTGATCATGATGTCGATCCCCGGCCTCGCGCTGTTCTACGGCGGCCTCGTGCGCTCGAAGAACATGCTGTCGGTGCTGATGCAGGTGTTCGTCGTGTTCTCGCTGATCGTCGTGCTCTGGGCGGTCTACGGATACAGCATCGCGTTCACCGAGGGCGGCGCCTTCTTCGGCAGCCTCGACCGGCTCCTGCTGGGCGGCATCTTCACGATGAAGGACGGCGTCGGGTCGTTCGCCACTGCGGCGACGTTCAGCAAGGGTGTGGTCATGCCGGAGCTGCTCTTCGTCGCGTTCCAGGCGACCTTCGCGGCAATCACCGTGTGCCTCATCGTCGGCGCGTTCGCCGAGCGGATCAAGTTCTCGGCGGTGCTGCTGTTCGCGGTGATCTGGTTCACGTTCTCGTACCTGCCGGTCGCGCACATGGTCTGGTTCTGGCCCGGCCCCGATGCGTTCACCGATGCCAAGGCGGCGGAACTCGCGACGTCGAAGGCCGGCTGGCTGTTCCAGATGGGCGCCCTCGATTTCGCCGGCGGAACCGTCGTGCACATCAATGCCGGCATCGCGGGCCTGGTAGGCGCCTACATGATCGGCAAGCGGATCGGCTACGGCAAGGAAGCGATGGCACCGCACAACCTCACGTTCACGATGGTCGGTGCGTCGCTGCTGTGGGTGGGCTGGTTCGGCTTCAACGCCGGCTCGGCGCTCGAAGCCGGCGACGTGGCGGTGCTCGCCTTCGCCAACACGCTGATCGCCACTGCCGGCGCCGTGCTCACCTGGACTCTGGGTGAGTGGATGTCGAAGGGCAAGCCGTCGATGCTCGGCGCCGCTTCGGGTGCGGTCGCCGGTCTCGTGGCCATCACCCCGGCCTGCGGCTTCGTCGGCATCAACGGCGCGCTGATCATCGGCCTCCTCGCCGGGTTCGTCTGCCTGTGGGGCGTCAACGGCCTCAAGCGCATGCTGGGTGCCGACGACGCGCTGGACGTGTTCGGCGTCCACGGCGTCGGCGGGATCCTGGGCGCGCTGCTGACCGGTGTGTTCGCGGCGCCGAGCCTCGGCGGGCAGGGCGTGTTCGACTACGTGGCCGGGAAGGTCGGCGACTACTCGATCGTGGGCCAGGTTCTCACCCAGGCGAAGGCCGTCGGCACCACGATCCTCTGGTCCGCCGTCGTCGCTTTCATCGCCTACAAGATCGTCGACATGGTGATCGGGCTGCGCGTCGCCGAAGAGGAAGAGCGCGAGGGTCTGGACATCAGTTCGCACGGCGAATCGGCCTACCGCATGTAGGCATCGCCGGCAGGGTTGCGCGGGGCGCCTGCAACGGGCGGCTCGCGCAAATCGGGGAACCTCTCTCCTCCCCGACGCATTACCGCAGTTTCTCCTCAGTGGCTTTTCGGGGCGCCCCGCACGGCGCCCCGTTTTTTTGCCGCCCTGCGCGCCGGGGATCGTCGCCTTGCCGATCGCCAGCGCCTCTGAAGCGTCGCTGCCGCATTGCGAATCCTCCGGCGGACAGCCGCTGCCCCGGAAGATGCTATCCTCCGGCCCGCAGGTTCCGCCATCCCGCGTCCACCTTCGAGGAGTACTTCATGAAGCTTCACCTGTTCGCAACCGCCGCGCTTTCCGCGCTTTCCCTCGCCGCCGCCGCCCAGGACGTCACCTGGCGCAATGACATCCAGCCGCTGGTCAAGAAGCAGTGCGACACCTGTCACGGCGCCAAGGCGCCGAGTTACGAGGAGTGGAATCTCGACCGCAAGAATTTCGAGGCGAAGTTGATCGGTCCGCGCATGGACAATTACACCGATTTCATGCGCCACGTCGTGTGGCCGGCCACGGGATCGATGCAGCGTCGCCTCGACGACGGCAAGAACGCCGGCGGCAAGCCCGGCAATATGTACGAGCACCTGGGCGACAACGACGCCGATCGCGCGAAGAACCTCGCCACGATCAAAGCCTGGCTGGGCGACGGCGCCTGGAACCTGAACCGCTGGGAACTGCGCGGCAGCGTGCCGGCGGTGACCAAGGAGCAGCTCGACAAGGTCAAGGCCAAGTACTGACCGAATCGCATCGCGCCTGGGCCGGGGAAATCCCGGCCCTTTGACTTGCGCTCACGGGGATCCGCACCCCCTATTTGCGTTTCGCCCGGGGATGCGCCTTGTCGTAGACCTTGGCGAGCGCCTGGAAATCGAGGTGCGTGTAGACCTGGGTGCTGGCGATCGACGCGTGCCCCAGCATCTCCTGCACGGCCCGCAGATCGCCCGACGATTGCAGCACGTGCGACGCAAACGAATGGCGCAGCATGTGCGGGTGCACGTGACGGGACAGACCCTGCCTCACCGCCCAATCCGCGACCCGGCGCTCGACGGTGCGCGGCGTGACGCGCCGCCCCGTCTTGCCGACGAACATCGCCTTTTCATCGGCCGCGGCCAGCGCGGCTCGCAACAACAGCCAGGTGCGAATCGCGTCGCGAGCCGCGGCTCCGACCGGGACGATGCGCTCCTTGGCGCCCTTGCCCCACACCCGCACTTCGCCGGTGTCGAGATCGACGCGATCGACATCCACGCCGACGAGTTCGGACAGCCGCAGCCCGGACGAATACGCAAGCTCGATCAGCGCGCGATCGCGCACCGACAGCGCATCGTCCCCGCCCTCGATGGTGACCAGCTGCCCGGCCTCGTCGGGCGACAGCGCGGACGGCAGCTTCTTCGTCGATCGCGGCGGCTTGAGCCCGGCGCAGGGATTCTCGGCGACGGCCGGCTCGCGATCGAGGACGAAGCGATAGAACGCGCGCCACGACGACAGCGTGCGGGCGAGACTCCGCCCGGCCAGTCCGCGCCCGTGCAGCGTTGCGAGCGAGCGGCGCAGGCGGGGAGCGTCGAGGCGCGCCATGTCGGCGTCCCCGGCAAGGCCCGCGAGCACTTCGACATCATGCGTATAGGCCGACCGCGTGTGCGCCGGACGCGATGCGAGGTGCGCGGCAAAGGCCTCGATCCAGACGGCGTTGACGGGCGCGATGATCATCGTCGGGTCGGTTGCGGCGCGCACCAGGGGCTCGCCATCACGGCTTCGGGCTCCAAGACTTTGCGGGCGGCAAGCGCGCGGCGCCCGGTCAGATCGCCGGCAGGTAACGCGCCGTGGCCACGCTGGTCAGTTCCGCAAGACGCGTGAGGTAGGTGGTGCCCATGCCGGCGAAGAATCGCCCCGGGTCTTCGCTCGCCAATCCCAGCAAGCCGAAGGTGTGCGCGGTGCGCAGCGGCAGGAATGCGTACGACTTGCACGCCTCGGGCGCTTCGAACCAGTCGCGCGTCTCGAACGGGGCCGTGGGTCCGCAATACGGTCCGGCAAGCTTGTCGGCATACTCGTGCAGCTCGAAACTCGTCGCGGCAAGCTCGGGCAGGTACGACTGCTCGGGCACCTTGCCCCACAGGCGGCTTGCGACCTGCGGGACGGCAAAGTCCTCGCGCAGGCTGTGATAGAGCACCGACAGCGTGGTCTCGAGATCCGGTGCCGCGAACAGCGCGAGCGTCGAGCGATGCAGTTTTTCGCTGATCACGTCATTCTCGCCGCCGTAGCGGATAAGTTCGCGCAGCCGCTCCTCGAGCTCGCTGTTCTTCTCGCGCAGCGTGATGATCTGCCGCTCGGCAATCGGAATCGCGTGCCCGCCGTGCGGATGCGGGACGAAGATCTCCGCCACGACATCGGCGTAGTCCTCGAAGAAGATGGGGTTCTGCTGCAGGTAATCGGCGACCGCCTTGGCATCCATCAGGGCATCCTGTTTCGTGTCGGGCGTCGCGCGCCCTGTCATTGACCGGCGGCCGGCGCCGGCGACTCGCCGGCGGTGTCCCACCAGCCATCGAACACCGTCACTGCCGGACCGGTCATCCGCACCGGCTGTCCCGGTCCCCGCCACTCGATCTTCAGCGCTCCGCCGCGAGTCACAACGCGCACGACGGCATCGAGCAAACCGCGCCGAATGCCGGCCACAACCGCGGCACAGGCGCCGGTCCCGCAAGCGAGGGTTTCACCCGCACCGCGCTCCCAGACGCGCAGGCGAATGTTAGCGCGATCCATCACCTGCATGTAGCCTGCATTCACGCGCTGCGGGAAACGCGGATGGCATTCGATGCGCGGGCCCTCGATCCCCACCGGGGCAAGATCCACATCGGCCACCACCTGTACGGCGTGCGGGTTGCCCATCGAGACCGCGGTGACGTTCCGCACGACACCGTCCACCTCGAGCGGCTGCACCGGCGCGTCCGACGCGGAATCGAAGGGGATGTCCTCCGGCAGGAAACGCGGAACGCCCATGTCGACGGCGACCTCGCCGTTGTCGGCCACTTCCGGGATGATGATGCCGCTGAGGGTCTCGACGCGGATCGACCGCTTGCCGGTGAGCCCCTGGTCGCGGACGAAATTGACGAAGCAGCGCGCGCCGTTGCCGCACTGCTCGACCTCGCCGCCGTCGCGGTTGAAGATCCGGTAGCGGAAGTCGACGTCGGGCAATGTCGGTGCCTCGACAACGAGCACCTGATCGCAACCGACGCCAAATCGACGATCAGCAAGACGCCGCACCTGTTCCGGCGAGAGTTCGACCTGTTGGCGAACGCCGTCGAAGACGACGAAGTCGTTGCCCAGCCCGTGCATCTTGGTGAAGCGCAGTTTCATCGCCTGGCTCCTGGAAGCCAATCTGCGACCGGCAGCTCACCGCGGCGCCTGAACGGCAGTCGCGCGCCATCCTGGACCACGGCGACGCCGGTGATTTCGTAAGGCACCGGCCCGGAAGCGGGCAAGCGATCGAGCACGCCGACGAGCTTGTCCACACCTGTTCGGAGGTCGAGTTCGACGCGTGACGTGGCCGCCGCGGGCAGCGCCAGCGGCGAGGGCAGCGAGGCGGCAGCCAGATGGACGCCATTGACGGTAATCTCGGCGTCGATCGACGCGACACTCAGTTCGTAGGCGTTGGGGTTGTGCACGTCGAGCGCCACCCGCAGTCTCAGGTCGGTGAGCTGCAGACGAGCAATGCGCACGCCGACGAACTCAACCCGCGGTGGGAGCGGGCGTGGCGCGAGCGCGGCGCAGGCGGCGAGCACGAGCGCGCAGCCGACGATGGCGGCGCGGCGCGACAGGCGGGCAATCGTGATCGGAGGCGGTCGCATGCGGGCAGCCAGCAAGGATCGGATTGGCGGCGTTATGCGTGGAACAGCCATTGCGCCGGCAACCACACGCCACTGCTCAAAATCTCACCGCAGCGGTACGCGTCGTACGCGTTTTCGTACACACTTCTCCTGCCTCCGGCCGGAGCAGCGCCAATGCGGTCATGCCCTCGCTCAATGCTGCAAACAGGTCGCGCTCGGGCACACGCTTGGCCTTCATCGGTGCCGGCATTCCCGATCTCACTGATGGGGGGGCCATCTTTGAGCATCCCTTGGTTTCGACGGTCACGACCATGGCCGCATTCTCGCACCATGCAATCAGACATTCAATTTTCCGACAGGGAACCGCGATCAAAACGGGCGCGCTCTGCGTGAATGTCCGTTGGTGTACAATACCCACTTGGTAAAACTTCCGGAGCGCGTGATGAGCGCTGTGCTTGTGTCGACCAAGGGGCAGATCGTCCTCCCCGCTGCCGTGCGGAAGGCGCTCGGATTGAAGCCGGGAATGCGTGTCGACGTCCGTGTCGAGGGCAAGGGCGCACGCATCACCCCGGCGCCGGTCAAGCATACGGCGAAACTCGCCGATATCCAGGCCATCCTCAGGTATTCAGGCCCACGGGTGGCCGTGAAAGACATGCGGGTCACGGACTACGGGGACTGACGGCGTGCGCGCGCTGGATACCAACGTGCTGGTGCGCGCCCTGGTGCAGGATGACGCGGCACAGGGCCGGCGCGCGCAGGCCTGCCTGGGCGCTCAGCCGGTCTATATCCCGGTAACGGTCATCCTTGAACTGGAGTGGGTACTGCGCTCGCGGTATGGGTATTCGCCCAAAGCAATTGCGGACGCGATGGAAAAGCTCGCGATACTTGAGAATGCCGTCGTCGGCGAGCAGGCGGCCGTTGTCGCGGCAGCCAGGAAAATGCGGCGGGGCTGGGACTTCGCTGACGCGCTGCACCACGCGCTTGCCGCGGGCTGCGATGATTTCGCCACCTTCGACACCACTCTGTCACGGCGCGCGGGCCGCGATGATTCGACGGCTCCCCCGGTGATCGCGATCTGACTAAGTACACCGATTCGTAAGTACGCACACGCAATGAAATCGATGCGTTTCGGGTCAGGGCAAGGCGCAAACCGCAGCGATACCCCGTGGTATCGCGAGGATTTGCAACGCCGCCATGGCCCGAAAGGCGCGATTTCATGTGGGCGTATTTGCGAATCGGGGTACTAAGCACGAGCCGGATCGCCGCGGCGGGGCCGCACTGTCCGTCGGCGTTTGACCAAGCCGACGGCGTCGATCCATTCGACGGGGTATGCCCGAGAAGTCCGGACCTCCGCTCAGACGTTGAACCGGAAGTGCATCACGTCGCCATCCTTGACGACGTACTCCTTGCCCTCGAGGCGCATCTTGCCGTGCTCCTTGGCGCCGTGCTCGCCCTTGCAGGCGATGAAGTCGTCGTAGGCGATGACCTCGGCGCGGATGAAGCCCTTCTCGAAATCGGTGTGGATGACGCCGGCGGCCTTCGGCGCGGAATCACCGTGATGAATGGTCCAGGCGCGGACCTCCTTCGGGCCGGCGGTGAAGTAGGTCTCGAGACCGAGGAGCTTGTAGCCGGCGTGGATCACGCGGTCGAGTCCCGGCTCGGTGACGCCCATGTCCTCGAGGAAGACGCGCTTGTCCTCGCCTGAGAGATCGGCGATCTCGGCTTCCATCGACGCGCACACCGACACCACCGGCGCGCCTTCCTTCGCCGCGTGGGCCTCGACGGCGGCGAGCAGCGGATTGTCGTGAAAGCCGTGCTCGGCGATGTTTGCCACGTACATCGTCGGCTTCATCGTCAGCAGGAAGAACGGCGCCAGCACTTCCTTCTCCTCCGGATAGAGGTCGGCGGTCCGCGCCGGCCGGCCGGCATCGAGCACTGCCTCGACTTTCTTCAGCACGGCGAGGACGCGTTGCGCCTCCTTGTCGCCGGCGCGGGCGGGCTTCTCGGCCTTGCTCACCTGCTTCTCGACGGCGGCGAGGTCGGCGAGCGCGAGTTCGGTGTTGATGGTCTCGATGTCGGAGATTGGGTCGACGCCACCGGTGACGTGCACCACGTTGTCGTCGTGAAAGCAGCGGACCACGTGCGCGATCGCGTCGGTCTCGCGGATGTTGGCGAGGAACTTGTTGCCGAGCCCCTCGCCCTTCGACGCCCCGGCGACGAGCCCCGCGATGTCGACGAACTCCACGACCGCGGGCAGCACGCGCTCGGGCTTCGCGATTGCCGCGAGCAGCGCAAGGCGCGGGTCGGGCACCTCGACGATGCCGACGTTGGGCTCGATCGTGCAGAACGGGTAGTTCTCGGCGGCGATGCCGGCCTTGGTCAGCGCGTTGAAGAGCGTCGACTTCCCGACGTTGGGCAGTCCGACGATTCCGCATTTCAGGCTCATTTGACTTCCTTGGTGTGGAGCGAGAGCATCGCCCGCTCGAATTGACCGCTGACCACCGCCGGCCAGGCGGCGAGCCCCTTGTCGATGGCTGCTTCGATCGCCGCGCGCTCGTCGCCGCGCGGAGGCTTCAACACGTAGTCGACGACGTCCTGCTGCGGTATGTCGGAGTCGCGCGGATGCCCGATGCCCAGCCGCAGGCGCCAGAATTCGGGCGTTCCGCACTGCGCGCCGATGTCGCGCAATCCCTTGTGCCCGGCATGACCGCCGCCGAACTTCAGCTTCACTTCACCGGGCTTGAGATCCAGTTCGTCGTGCGCCACGAGTATCTCTTCCGGCGCGATGGCAAAAAACCGGGCGAGCGACGAGACGCTCCGCCCCGACAGGTTCATGTAGGTGCCCGGCTTCAGCAGCCGGACATCGCCGCCCGCCTTGGCCACCAGCCCGTGGAACCTGCCCTCGCCCGCGAACGACGCTCCCAACTGCGCGGCGAGCGCGTCGGCGAACCAGAAGCCCGCGTTGTGGCGCGTGGCAGCGTATTCGCGACCGGGATTGCCGAGGCCGACGACGAGACGGATCATGGGACGCGTGGAGCGATGGGCGGACAGGAGTCAGTGTCTGTGAGCCGTGGGGTCGCAGGCCTGCGGCAGCGGCGAATCCAACGAAAAGGCCCGCCGGGTTGCTTCTCGGCGGGCCTCCGGGCCGACAGGACGGCGAAGGCTTACTTCTTCTTGTCGTCCTTGGCGGGCTCTTTCTTCTCGGCAGCGGCGGGCTTCGCTTCGACCGCCGGCGCGGCGGCGGCCGTGGTAGCGGCAGCTTCGGCACCCGGCACGGCCTCCTCGGTCTCGGTATGCGCACGCGGGATCACCGCGGTCGCGACCACCGGATCGAGCTTGCCGTGCGAGACCGCGGCGAGCCCGTCGGGCAGCTTCAGCCCCGAAACGTGCAACGACTGGCCAACCGCCAGCGTGGAAAGGTCGACCTCGATGAACTCCGGCAGGTCCTTCGGCAGGCACACGATGTTGAGTTCGTTGACGACGTGGCTCACCAGCGCGCCGGACTCCTTGACGGCCGGCGAGGTGTCTTCGTTCACGAAGTGCAGCGGCACCTTCATGTGGATCTTGCGGTTTTCGTCGATGCGCTGGAAGTCCACGTGCAGGATCTCGTTCTTGAACGGATGCATCTGCACGTCGCGCAGCAGCACCTTGGTCGTCGCGTCGTCGATCTTCATCGCCAGGATGGACGAATGGAACGCCTCGTTGCGCAGCGCATGAAAGAGCGCGTTGTGGTCGAGTTCGATGGGCTGCGGGGCGACGGTGCCGCCGTAGACGATGCCGGGCGCCTTTCCGCCGCGGCGCATGCGGCGGCAGGCACCGCGACCTTCGTCGGTGCGGGCGAAAGCGGTGAATTCGAATTGCATGGAGCGACTCCCTCTTGTCTGCGGCCTTCCGGAGGCGATCCCCGATTTTCGGCGGGACTTCGCGCGGTCGTCCGCGGTTGGCGACACCCCGTTCACGCACACGCTGCGTGGCGAGGAAAGCCTTGAATTATAACCCGAATCGTCCAGCGCGGGCAAAAGACGCCCAGCCCACGGGTCACGCCCGGCAGTAGGGCTCCATGCGACGGCGCAATTCCTCCGGTATCGGCATGGACGTCTGCGCGTCCAGCGCCACCATCGCGACCTTGTGCCGTGCCTGCCAGCGGGCCTCGTCGCCGACGCGACCGCGGATCAGGAACTCGATCGAGCTTCGTCCAAGTCGGGCGATCGTCAACTCGATCGTCAACGCGTCTCCGAGATGGCAGGGGCGAAAGAACTCGCAATGCGTGTTGACGATCGGGAAGCCGACGCGACGGCGCATCATCATTTCATGCGACGAGAGCCCGACGGCATCGGCCAGCCAGTCCTCGACGCAACCGTTGATCATGTCGAAGAAGTGGACGAAGTAGACGATGCCGGCCGGATCGCAGTGCGAAAACCGGATCTTGCGCTCGGTGGAGAAGGCCTCTCCCACGCCCGTGTCCTGCGCCCCGTCCGCGGAGACGGTCACTCGGTGAACAGCGAGCTCACCGACTCTTCGTTGGATACGCGCGTCATCGTCTCGGCGAGGAGCTGCGCGCACGACAGCTGCCGGACCTTCGGGCAGGCCTTCGCCTCGGCAGACAGCGGAATGGTGTCGGTGACCACCATCTCGTCGATCTCGGACTCGGATATCCTCGCAACCGCGCCGCCGGAGAGGACGGGGTGCGTGCAGTACGCCAGCACCTTCTTCGCACCGTGCTCCTTCAGCGCCGAAGCCGCCTTGCACAGCGTATTCGCCGTGTCGACGATGTCGTCCATGATCACGCAGGTGCGTCCCGAGACGTCGCCGATGATGTTCATCACCTCGGAGACGTTGGCGCGCGGACGGCGCTTGTCGATGATGGCGAGGTCGGAGTCGAGGCGCTTGGCGATCGCGCGCGCGCGGACGACACCGCCCACGTCGGGCGAAACCACGAGCAGGTCGTCGTAATTCTGCTTCCACAGGTCGCCCAGCAGGATCGGCGTCGCGTAGATGTTGTCGACCGGGATGTTGAAGAAACCCTGGATCTGGTCGGCGTGCAAATCCATCATCATCACGCGGTCGACGCCGACGGTGGTCAGGCAATCGGCCACCACCTTGGCGGTGATGGGCACCCGCGCCGAGCGTGGGCGGCGATCCTGTCGCGCGTAGCCGAAATACGGCATCGCGGCGGTGATTCGGCCGGCGGACGAGCGCTTCAGTGCGTCGACCATCACCAGCACTTCCATCAGATTGTCGTTGGTCGGAGCGCAGGTCGATTGCAGCAGGAAGATATCGCGCCCGCGGACATTTTCGAGAAGCTCGACCATCACCTCGCCGTCGGAGAAGCGGCCGACGACGGCGCGCCCGAGGCTGATGTTGAGATGCCGGCACACCGCCTCGGCGAGCCTGGGATTGGCGTTGCCGGTGAAGACTCTCATCCGCTCAAAGGCCATGACGTTCTGCGAAGAAAATGGGCAGGCCGCGCGCTGTCGCGACCCGCCCATCGGGATGAGTGGCTGGGGAGGTAGGGATCGAACCTACGAATGCCGGAATCAAAATCCGGTGCCTTACCACTTGGCGACTCCCCAGCAGAAAAACCGGCGCGCAGGATTGCGCGTGTTGGCTCCGCGTGGAACCCCTCCGAAAATCATGCTGCCAGACCCGCCAGCGGATGCCGCGACAGCGTGCGCGCGACAAAACCGGCAAATCCCGGCGGCCTTGCGGCCAATGCTGCACGCGCCTGACGCGACGCGGCGAACATCGCGAACACGCACCCGCCCGATCCTGTCATGCGCGCCTGCGGCGAGTGCTTTCGCAGCGCCGTCAACGCGATGGCAATGTCCGGGTGGCGGGCAGTCGCAACGGGCTGGAGATCGTTTTGACCATAACCCTCGGAAAAGACGTCCATTTTCGCTGACGGGGAGTTTCGTGTCAATTCCGGGGCCGCGAATATCGACGCCGTGGATACTGGAGTCGGCGGCACCCACACCGTCACCCACCGCTGCGGCAGCGACACCGGCGTCAGCGCTTCGCCGACGCCGCGCGCGACCGCCGGCGTCCCGCCGATGAAAAACGGCACGTCCGCGCCGAGCGTCAGTCCGATGGCGGCGAGCGTCCCGCGCGTGAGGCCGAGCCGCCACACCCGGTTCAGGGCCAGCAGCGCCGACGCCGCGTCCGAACTGCCGCCCCCCAACCCGCCGCCGGCGGGAATCCGCTTGACGATGGCGATGTCCGCGCCGTAGGCGGTCCCGGTCGCCCGCTGCAGCGCGCGCGCGGCACGAACCGTGAGATCGTCGTCGGGCGGCACTCCGGGCAGGTCGGTGGTGCGCGCGATCACGCCGTCGCCGCGACGCGCAAGCGTGAGCGTGTCGCCGAAATCGAGCGCGACGAACAGCGACTCCAGCAGGTGATATCCGTCGCTGCGGCGGCCGGTGACGTGAAGGAACAGGTTGAGTTTCGCCGGGGCCGGCACCGTGAGCACGTGCATGCCGCGATTGTGGCCGCGTCTGCACCCGATTGCAAAATGCCGCGGATCAGTGCCAGCGATCGATGGCGATGCGCATCTCGGTCTCGCTGCTGACCAGCCGCAGGCGCGCCGGCCGGCGTTCTCCATCGTCGGCGTAGCCGTAGACGATTTCCCAGCCATCCTGTCGCAACACCCCCGCGCGCCCGGCGGCATCGGCTTCGACCGTCCATGCGCTGGCCCCATGCGGAGCGCCGCGCACCCACGCCGACAAGCCCGCGACCGGCAGCGAAAAACCGAGTGCGCGGGAGGTGAGCGCGGGCCAGTCGGAGGCGACCTTGCGCCGCCCGTCGGCGAGCACGATCTCGACCTCGTGGCGCGCCGCATCGCCCGCGAGCTCGGCGACGACCTGGCCGAGGGGCGTGGTGACAGTGAGCGCATCACGCGGCGGATCGTGGCGCCACGAGAAGCTGACTGTGACTCCCTCGTCGCCGCGCCGGGCCGAAAGGCGGCCGTCGACGCCGAACGCTGCATCGGACAGCGGAGCGATCGGCGCCATCGTCATGGGCGCGGGCACGGGCGTGGCGCACGCGGCCAGCACCAGCGCGACTGCGACGACGATTGCCGGACTCCGCAGCCTGCCGGCGCCATCGGTGCGCGCAGCTCCGTTGATCAAGGCTTCTCAGGGCGCCAAGCGGCGCATGGTGTCCAGCAGCACCGCGTTGTCCGGACTCGCCTTCAACTGCGATTGCCAGACCTCGCGCGCGCGTTCCCGCTCGCCTTTGGCCCACAGCACTTCACCCAGATGCGCGGCAATTTCGGCATCCGGCCGCGTCTTGAGCGCCTGCCGCAGGTAACCTTCGGCATCGTCGAGCTTGCCCATCCGGAACAGCGCCCATCCCATGCTGTCGAGGATGAAGCCGTCGTTGGGAGAAAGTTTCAGCGCGCGCTCGATCAGCGCCAGGCCCTCGGCCGTGCGCGGCGTGCGATCGACCAACGTGTAGCCAAGCGAATTGAGCGCGTGCGGGCTGTCCGGCTTCAATTCGATCAACCGTCTCAAATTCGCCTCGACGACGTCGAGGCGATCGAGCTTCTCGGCGACCATCGCGATGTCGTAGAGCAGATCGGGGTCGTCGGGATGCTCGACGAGCGAGCGCTCGAGCACCGCGTAGGCGCCTGCCATGTCACCTGCGTCGCGCAGCAGTTGCGCCTCGGCCTGACGCACCTGCACGCGCTGCTCCAGCGTGACCGCGGGCAAATCGGCCAGGAACCGGCGCGCTTCGTCGACCCGCTTCAGCTTGCCCAGCATCGCCGCGGCGCGCAGCTTCGCGAACCAGCCCCGCTCGCTTTCCGGAACATCGCGGTAGCGCTCGAACGCCAGCTGGTAGCGGCCCGTTTCCTCGGCGATCTGCGCAAGGTAGATTTCCACCGCGCCGGTCTCGCCGAAGTCCGCCTTTCGAAGGTCCTCGAACAACGATTCGGCCTGCGCCCAGTCCTTCATCTCGAACGTCAGCACGGCGAGCGCGTACTGGACTTCCCGGTTGCTCCTGTCGGCGGCCCACAGCTTCTCGAACACCGCTCGCGCGTCCGCGTAGCGCTTCTGCTCCACGTAGACCTGCGCCAGTGCGCCCGCAGCGGGTCGCGACGTCGGCTCCTGCTGCAAGTAAGCCTTGAGCGTCTCGATCGCCTTTTCGGGCGATTTCCGGCCTACGATCTCTGCCTTGAGTATCACTGCGCGATCCCAACCGGGCCGCAGGACCAGCGCTCGCTCGACCGCGTCGGTCGCAACGGCGGCAATCGACGCGTCGGAGAGGCCGGTGAGGAGCCCTGCGTGCGCGATGGCGAGCTGCGCCTCCGGAACCTCGGCGTACTTTCGAGCCAGCCCCTCGACCAGGCGGAAAGACGCCACCTTGTCGGTATTGCGTGCGAGCAGCCGGTTGATCTCGAGAAACGCGTCTGCCAGCGCCGTTGGCGATTTCGCGGCTTCGGCGAGCGCCCGTTCGAGCTCTTCCCGCGACGGCAAGCCCGCGGCAGCCATTTCCAGTGCCTGTGTCGCGTTTGCGGCCGACAGCGCCGTCACCAGCTGCCGCGGGCGTTCGGCATCGGGGTCGAGCCGTGACCACAGGCGCGCCGCCTCGAGGGCAATTGCGCGCTGACGCGTCGCCAGCCCGATCTCGGTGGCGCGCCGGGCGAGACCGACGTTGCCCGTATCGCGGGCGGCCTCGTAGTACGCGCGGGCCGCGACGACGACATCGCCGCGCTGCATCGCGATGTCGCCCACCAGCAGTCGATACATGATTTCCCGGGTGAGATCGGGCTCGCCGTCGGCGCGGGGAAGCACCGGCTGCGCGGCGGAGGCCGGCGGCGTGTCCGCGTGCGCGCCAGCGCCGATGCCGGCGAGAATCAGCGTCAGCGCGAGCGCGAGCGGTAACTGCAAGGCGTACTGCATGATGATCATCCTGATGCGAGAGTGCGCGCGAGGCACGTTGCGGTCCGGCGCGTGTTCGGGCGACGATGGTAGCGTATATTCGGGCCCGCAACCGAACGGGCCCGGTGCGACAGCGCGTAACGCCCGAACCCGGCACACCCCATGCCCGAACTGCCCGAAGTAGAAACCACCCGTCGAGGATTGCTGCCGCATGCGGTCGGGCGCCGGATCGCGGCCGTCAATGTCTACGACCCTCGGCTGCGCTGGCCGGTTCCCGCGACGCTGAACGAACGCGTCGGAGGACGCACGATCGACGGCATCGACCGCCGCAGCAAATATCTGCTTTTCCGCATCGGCGGCGGTGCGCTGCTGGTGCACCTGGGCATGACCGGCAGCCTGCGCGTCTACGCCTCGCCCCCGCCGCGCCGGCCACACGATCACGTCGACATCGTCCTGGACACGGGAGCCGTGCTCCGATATCACGACCCGCGCCGCTTCGGGGCGGTGCTCTGGGCCGATGCCCCCGTCGACGCCCACCCGCTCCTCGCCGCGTTGGGCCCCGAGCCCTTCGACGCGGCGTTCAACGCCGACTACCTCGCCGGCGTCACTAAGCGCCGCCGGACGGCGATCAAGCTCGCGCTGATGGACAGTCACCTGGTCGTCGGAGTCGGCAATATCTACGCCAACGAGTCGCTGTTTCGTGCCGGCATTCGCCCGACGGTGGCCGCGCGCCGCATTTCCACGGTCCGCCTCGGCCGTCTCGTCACCGAGGTCCGCGCGACGCTGTCCGACGCGATCGCGAAGGGTGGCTCCACGCTGCGCGACTATGTGGACAGCCAGGGCAAGCCTGGCTATTTCCAGCTCGAGTACTTCGTCTACGGCCGGGGAGGTGCGCCCTGCCGTGCATGCGGCACGCCGATCCGGAGCGTGCGGCAGGGCGGGCGCGCGACCTGCTACTGCCCGCGCTGCCAGCGCTGAGTCCTCCTCGGCCAGAGCGAGATCGGGTTCGGATGTCCGTTGGCATGTCCTGTGCTTGCCCTCCGGTGTTCCTCCCTTCCCGCGCACACCGATGACCGCTTCCCGCAACGAGCCGGCACCCAAGGCACGCGACCTCGCGGTGCGTTTCGAGGCCTATGGCGACTGGCGCCGGCGTCTTTCCGCGGCCATCTCCAGCCTGCAGGCGCAGCTGTCCACCCAGGGACTGTCCGACCCCCAATCCGATCTCAAGGTCGCCCAGCTCCTCGAACGGCTGGAACACGACAAGCTCATCGTCGCCTTCGTCGCCGAGTTCTCGCGCGGGAAGTCGGAACTCATCAACGCCATATTTTTCGCCGACTTCGGCCAGCGCCTGCTGCCGTCGTCGGCGGGCCGCACGACGATGTGCCCCACCGAGCTGCTGTACGACGCGTCGCAACCGCCGTCGATAAGGTTGCTGCCGATCGAGACCCGGGCGCGCGACGCCACCGTCGCCGAGTTCGCCAATTACCCCGACGAGTGGGTGACCTATCCGCTCGATCTGGCGTCCACCGAAAAGATGGGCGCCGCGCTGGCGCAGGTGGCGAAGGTCAAGAGCGTACCGGTCGACGAAGCACGCCGTTACGGCCTGGCCGACGAAGAGGAAGTGCTCGCTCCGGTCGCGGCAGGCGGCGACCGTCCCGTCGAAATCCCGTGCTGGCGGCACGCGATCATCAATTTTCCGCATCCACTGCTGCAGCAGGGGCTCGTCATTCTCGACACGCCGGGGCTGAACGCCATCGGCACCGAGCCTGAACTCACGCTCTCGCTGCTGCCCAACGCCCACGCCGTGCTGTTCATCCTCGCCGCCGACGCGGGTGTCACCCGGACCGATCTCGACGTCTGGAACGGACACCTCGCGGGCGAGGACGCTGCGAAAAAAGCGGGGCGCATCGTCGTTCTCAACAAGATCGACGGCCTGTGGGACGAACTCAAGACCCGCGACGCCCTCGAGGCCGAGATCGCCCGGCAGGTGGAAAGCTCGGCGCGGCTGCTGTCGGTTTCCAACGACCAGGTATTTCCGGTCTCGGCACAAAAGGGGCTGGTGGCCAAGGTCAACGGCGACGATGCGCTGCTCGCGAGGAGCCGTCTGCCCGAACTCGAACTCGCGCTGTCCAGCCGCCTGATTCCCGCCAAACGCGAGATCGTGGGCGCCGCGACACTCGCCGAAGTGACGGCGATCACCGTCGGCGCGCGCGCGATGCTCGACGCGCGGCAGGCAGGCATTGCGGAGCAGCTCGCCGAACTGCGTGCGCTGCGCGGCAAGAACCAGGACGTGATCCTGCACATGATGGACCGCGTGCGCGAGGAAAAGGACACGTTCGAGCGCGGGTTGCAGCGCCACGCCGCGCTGCGCTCGGTCTTCACCGAGCAGTCGAACAGGCTGCTCGACTGTATCGGGCTCGACGCGCTGCGCGCGAATGCCGGCCAGACCCGGCGCGAGATCGAGAAGAGCCCGTTCACCAAGGGCGTGCGCCAGGCGATGGGCGATTTCTTCTCGACCATCCGCAACGACTTCGGCCAGGCCGCGCGGCAGGCGGTCGAGATCCACGACCTGATGCGGGGCATGTACACGCGCTGGTCGGAGGAGCAGGGGCTCGAGCGCTATTCGCCGCCGTCATTTTCGATGCTGAAGTACGCGAAGGAAATCGAGCGGCTGGAGCGCGCGTACAACACCCACTTCAACACGCTCTGGAACATGGTCAGCAAGGCGAAGTTCGCGCTGATGAAGCGCTTCTTCGAGACCATCGCCTCGCGCGCCAAGCACGTCTACGACGTCGCCAATCGCGACGCCGAAGCCTGGCTGCGTATGGTGATGTCGCCGTTCGAAACGCAGGTTCGCGAGCACCACCTGCAGCTGCGGCGGCGCCTCGACAGCATCCGGCGCATCCACGGCGCCAGCGGCGAGATCGAGTCCCGGGTCACTGAGCTCGAGCAGCAGGACGAGGCGCTCGTCGACGACGTCGCGGCGCTCGACCGTGAACTGGCCGCCATCGCGGCCATCATCTACGCCGACGACCCGCTGCCGCTGGCCGCCAACGGCTGAGCGACGCTACGAGTCAGCGCCGCACGGTCCTGAAGCAGAGCCTTCAGGCCCGAATCGGTTCGCCGCTACAGAACCCCCTTCGCGACCATCAGCGCGCCGTACTTCAGCAGCAGCGCGTCCTTGGACTCGACGCGGTCCGGATTCACCGGAATGCAATCGACCGGGCAGACTTCGACGCATTGCGGAGTGTCGAAGTGGCCGACGCATTCGGTGCACTTGTCCGGGTCGATCACGTAGATCTCCGGACCCTGCGAAATCGCGTCGTTCGGGCATTCGGGTTCGCAGACATCGCAGTTGATGCACTCGTCGGTAATCATCAGCGCCATGACGACGCTCCTGGAAAAATGTTCCGCGCAGGGGACGGGGCAGCGGCGCCAGCGCCGCTACCGCAGCTTGCCGCCGACCTTCGCCCGCAGCCGCGAGTAGACCAGCGGATGCACGAACGCGGAGACGTCGCCGCCGAACTTGGCGATCTCGCGAACGATGGTGGCGGAGATGAACATGTACTGCTCGGCGGGGGTGAGGAACAGGGTTTCGACCTCGGGATGCAGGTTGCGGTTCATTCCGGCCATCTGGAATTCGTATTCGAAGTCGGATACAGCGCGCAGGCCGCGCAGGATCACGCGCGCGTCCTGCCCATGCACAAAGTCCATCAGCAGGCCGGAAAACGGCAGCACCTCGACGTTCGAGAATGACGAGAGCACGTCCCGCGCCATCGCGACGCGCTCCGCGCCCGAGAAGAACGGCCCCTTCGCATGGCTGTCCGCGACCGCGACCACGACGCGGTCAAAAAGCTTCGCCGCGCGCCGCACCAGGTCTTCGTGACCGCGCGTGAAGGGATCGAAGGTTCCGGGATAGACGACTGTGAGCATCGGCGAGGTCCGGTAGTGGGATGCGTCATCCCGGTTCGGCCGGGGCGAAAAGATGATAATGCACCTGCCCCGCCTTGTCGCTGCGCATCGTCCGCAACCCCGGCGACGGCGGGATGTCGTGCGCCGCCTCGGCGAAGATGCGGCCGCGCGGCGACAGCCGCGCGATGCAGGCCGGCAGCAGCCAATCCCAGGGATCGCTCGCGAACGGCGGATCGAGAAAGATCACGTCGAACGCACGCTTCTCGCGGGCGAGCAGCGCGCGGGCGTCGCCGGCCGTCGCCTCGATGGCGCTCGCGCCCAGCGTCGCTGCATTCTCGCGCAGTGCCTCGATGAGCGCGCGGCTGCGATCGACCGCTACGGCAAGTGCGGCGCCCCGCGACAACGCCTCCAGCGACAGCACGCCCGTGCCGGCATAGAGGTCGAGGCAGCGCATGCCCGTCAGCTCCTGTCCCAGCCAGTTGAACAGCGTTTCCCGCACCCGGTCCGGCGTGGGCCGCAGGCCTTCAACGTCGGGGAACCGGATCAGCCGTCCGCGATCGCGGCCACCGATGATGCGGACGCGATTGGCGTTGCGCGTGGACAAGGGGATTGGCTCCGGTGGCGTGGAACGGCAGGACGACCGGCCGCGGCGGGCAAGCGGGTGGCATACCGGGGTAAAATTATAGCTTTGCCGGCGATGGGCGAACTCCCATCGCCTCAATCCGGTCCCGGTTCGACCCCCCGCCCTCCCGCTCCGATGTTCGACCTCTTCAAGCGCAAGCCTGCCGGCGACACCGCTGCCCCGCCTGCCGACACCAAGGCTTCGTGGACCGAGCGGCTGCGCGCGGGGCTGTCCAAGTCGCGGGACAAACTGACCGGCGCGCTTACGGGGGTCTTCAGCCGCAAGACGCTGGACGAAGAAACCCTGGAGGCGCTCGAGACCGCGCTCATCGGCGCCGATGTCGGCATGCCGGCGACGCAGCAGCTGCTCGGTGATCTCTCCGCGCGATGGAAGAGCGCGGGCGGCGAAGGCGACCCCAAGGCGATGCTCAAGGACGCGCTGGCAGCGCTGCTGGGGCCGCTGGAAAAGCCGCTGGTGATAGGCGCCGAACGGCCGTTCGTGATCATGCTGGCCGGCGTGAACGGCGCCGGCAAGACCACCTCCATCGGCAAGCTCGCCAAGCACTTCCAGCTTCAGGGCCTGTCGGTGCTGCTGGCCGCGGGCGACACCTTTCGCGCGGCGGCCCGCGAGCAGCTGACCGTCTGGGGTGAGCGCAACAACGTCGCCGTCATCGCGCAGGAAGGCGGCGACCCCGCGGCGGTGATGTTCGACGCCATCGCCGCGGCGCGCGCCCGCGGCATCGACGTCGTGCTCGCCGACACTGCCGGCCGCCTGCCGACACAGCTCAACCTGATGGACGAGATTCGCAAGGTGCGCCGCGTGATCCAGAAGGCCGATCCGACGGCGCCGCACGAGACGCTGCTGGTCCTCGATGCCAACACCGGGCAGAACGCGCTGGCGCAGGTGAAGGCCTTCGACGAGGCGCTGTCGCTCACCGGCCTGGTGCTGACCAAGCTCGACGGCAGCGCCAGGGGAGGCGTGGTCGCTGCCATCGCCAAGCAGCACCCGGTGCCGCTGCGCTTCATCGGCGTCGGCGAGACCGTCGACGATTTGAAGCCCTTCGTCGTCGCGGAATTCGTCGACGCGCTGCTCGACTGACCGACAGGGCGCGGGGACCCGCCCGGTGGCCGCCAGCATCAGCTTCGCCAATGTCAGCAAGCGCTATCCGGGCGGCGCCGCGGGCGTGGCCGCCGCGCTCGACAATGCGAGCTTCGACATCGCCGCCGGCGAGTTCGTCTATCTGACCGGACACTCCGGCGCCGGCAAGAGCACGGTGTTTCGCCTGCTGGCCGCAATCGAGCGGCCGACGTCGGGCACGGTGCTCGTCAATCAGCAGAATGTCGGGCGCCTGCCCATGGCGGCCGTGCCCTTCCTGCGGCGCAACCTCGGCCTGGTGCTGCAGGACCAGCGGCTGCTCTTCGACCGCACGGTGTTCGACAACGTGCTGCTGCCGCTGGCGGTGGCCGGCGTCCCGCCGCGCGACGCCGCCAAGCGCGTCCGCGCCGCGCTGGACAAGGTGGGACTGTTGAGCCGCGAGCGGGCGAATCCGATCGCGCTTTCGGGCGGCGAGCAGCAGCGCGTCTGCATCGCGCGGGCGGTCGTCAATCGCCCGGCATTGCTGCTGGCCGACGAGCCGACGGCCAATCTCGATGCCGACTACGCCGGCGTGATCCTGGAACTCTTTCGCGCGTTCCACGACGTCGGAGCGACGGTGCTGCTGGCGACGCACGACGCGGCGCTGATCGCCCGCTTTCCGGCGCGCTCGATTGCGCTCGCGCACGGGCGGGTGGTCGCGTGAGCGCCTGGGTCGCGGCGCACGGCCTCGCATTCCGGGACGCGCTGCAGCACGCCCGCGCGACACCGTTCGCGTCGCTGCTCTCGGTGCTGGCGCTCGCCGCGGGGCTCGCGCTGCCGCTCGCCGGGTCGGCAGTGATCGCCGGGTTACAGCGCATCGCGGGCGCGTTCGACACCGATCCGCAACTGTCGGTATTCCTGCCGCCGCAAGCCTCCGCGAAAGACCGCCAGGCGTTGGAGAAACTGCTGCGGGCAAAACCGGAAATCAAGCGCCTGCGGACGATAACCAAAGAGCAAGCGCTTACAGACCTTCAGCGCATCGAGGGCGTTCGCGATCTCCTCGCCGGACTTCCCGACAACCCCTTGCCGGACACGCTGGTCGTGGTTCCGGCGCGCCGGAACCGCGAAGCCGTCAAGGCCTTGCAGGCCGAACTGCAGCGTCTTCCGGGAGTCGCCGCGGTGCAGGCCGACGCCGCCTGGGTCGAGCGGCTGGAGGCAATCGTCGCCACCGGCGAGCGGCTGGTCGCGGGATTGGCGCTGATGCTGGGCGTGGCGGTGGTCGCCGTGACGTTCAACACCATCCGGCTGCAGGTGCTGACGCGTGCCGCCGAACTGGACATAGCCGCGCTGTTCGGCGCCACGCGGGCGTGGCTGCGCCGGCCGTTCCTTTACTTTGGCGCGTTGCAAGGATTGGTCGCAGGACTCGCGGCGGTCGCGCTGGTCGAGATCCTGATCCGGCTCATCGGCCGCGGCGCCGGCGACCTGGGGGGCGCCGGGGTGCTCGGGGGACGCGTTCGCCGCGCTGCCGTGGACGCATGCGCTCGGCGCCATCGGCATCTCCGCGCTCCTCGGCTGGCTCGGCGCGTGGCTGTCGGTCAGCGAGCACCTTGGTCCGGGGCGGCGGCGGCGCTGAACCGGAGCGGAGTGCTTGACGGTCGAATTCCGCAGCTGGCGGGAAATTCATGCGTTTTGACCACCCGGGGCGGCTCAGAAATCCGACCCCGACGTTCGCCCGAACGGGAAGCGCACCGCGGCCCGCATCTGGCTGCCCGAGGGGCAAGTTCTGATGTCCCCTGTGCTCGTGCAGGCACTTACGGCACCCGTTCGTCGCGTGGTATCGGGCCGATACCGTATTTGTAATCGAGTGTAATTTGAGCGTCCGCCGGCCTATGACGATTCGCTGATTGTGTTGGAAACGTTGTAGTCTGCAAGAAAACTGTTGACGCTGGCGCTCGATGGTGAAAAGATGACGTTCGCATAGCGGCTTTAGTGCTGCATCTCGTGCGAAACGTGCAACTGCGGTACCAGGACCCAAGGGTCCGAAAAGGGCAAACCCGGCGAAAGCCGGGGACGCAAAGTCACCGGTCTAAGGGACGTCAGTCCTACGACAGCGGGACCGCCGGACGAGTCTTTCCGACAGTGACGTGTTTTGTGTAGCGCCACTGTAGGGAACGTGGTGGGGCATATTGTTTGCCCGCCATCGAGGACTGGTGGATCTGCTTCGCGGACAGTCGCTGGACTGGACCACGCTGGAGCAGATCGTGAAATACACACTCACTTCCCGTTGCGTATCGTCGTTCCGGTCGCTGGCCGCGGCATTGCCCGTGGTCGCGGCGGCCATGCTGCTTTTGGTGTCGCCGCTGCCGGTGCGCGCCGCAGACGCCGTGCCGATGCTGCTCTCGTCGCCGGCGGCCACCGATGCGAGCCGGGCGAACACCAAGGCACAGGCTGCCGAGCGTTCGGTCGCGCGGCGGCGCGCGGTCAGCGTCAACTTCGAGCATATCGACCCGTCGTCGGGCAACGCGCCGACTGCGCTTGGCGTCGAACTCTTCGACGGTGTCATCGTGACGCTCGACCTCGATCGGATCGAGAAGCGCGGCCCGGGCAACTTCACCTGGACCGGGCGGGTCCGCGGCTACGACCGCAGCCAGGCGATCCTGACCGTCGTCAACGGCCAGATCGCGGGCACGATCACGCTCAGCGACACGGCCGCACGCACCACCGCGACCTACCAGATCCAGTCGGACCCGAACGGAACGCAGTCGTTGCGCCAGCTCAACCCAAGCGGATTCCCCGCCGATCACCCGGCGGGCAGCGAGAGCCTGCATGCCCCGGCGCATACCAAATCCAAGTCCCTGTCGCTGGACGCGGCGAGCGGGGACTTCACGCTCAAGGCCGGCACGACCGCCGCCGACACCGGCGCCACCGTGGATGTCATGGTCGTCTACAGCAAGCAGACCGCCGCCGCCGCCGGGACAGCGATCGGCGCGCAGATCCAGCAGGCGATCGATTCGGCGAACGCGGCTTACGCGAACAGCGGCATCGCGACCCGGCTCAACCTGGTCCACGTCGAAGCGGTGGCCTACGACGAGAGCGGCGACTTCAACACCGACCTCAATCGCCTCACCTCGGGCAGCGACGGCTACATGGACAACGTTGCGACGCTGCGCAACACGCATGCCGCCGACCTCGTCAGCCTGTTCATCGAGAACGGCCAGTACTGCGGCCTCGCCTGGGTCGGGCCCAGCGCCAGCTACGGCTTTTCCGTGATCAATCGCGGCTGCGCGTCCGGCAACCTCACCTTCGCGCACGAACTCGGCCACAACTTCGGCGCGCTGCACGACCCCTATGTCGACCCCAGCACGTCGCCCTATGCGTACGGCCACGGCTACGCGGTGCCTGCCGCCGGATGGCGCACGGTGATGGCCTATACCAATGTCTGCTCGGCGGCGGGGACGAGCTGCACGCGAATTCCGTATTTTTCGAACCCGAGCCTCACCTACGGCACGGCAGCGCTGCCGCTGGGCACGACGTCGACTTCGGACAACGCGCGCGTGCACAACCAGAGCGCTTCCACGGTCGCCAATTTCCGTTCCTCGGGAACGAGCGGCTGCACGTTCGCGTTCTCGCCGTCCAGCGCGAACGTTGCCGCCACCGCCACCAGCGGTTCGGCAAGCGTCACGGCGGGCACCGGCTGCGCCTGGAACACGACGAGCAACGCGAGTTGGCTGACGGTCGCCGCCGGCTCGGGCGTGAGCGGCACCGGCACGCTCAACTATGCGGCGGCCGCCAACAGCGGCCCGGCGCGCAGTGGCACCGTCGTGGTGGGCGGCGTCAACTTCACGGTGAGCCAAGCTTCGGGTTGCAGCTATGCGCTGAGTTCGAGCAGCGCCAGCCTGGCGGCAAGCGGCGGCACGGGCAGCGTCACTCTGGCCGCTGGCGCCGGTTGCACGTGGACGGCGAGCAGCAGCGCCAGCTGGTTGACCATCTCGTCGGCCAAGAGCGGCAGCGGATCGGCGACGGTGAGCTACGCAGCAAGCGCTAACACCACGACGTCGGTGCGCAGCGCAAACCTCACGATCGGCGGGGCGACCTTCGTGGTCACCGAGGCAGCTCCGGCGGCGGTCGTTGCGCTCTCCGCAACATTGGCCAACGCCGGTTTTGAAGCGCTGGCCCTTGGCACCAACGGCTTTCAATACCAGCCGACCACCACCGGTTGGGTGTTCAACAGCAAAGGCGGCATCCAGCGCAATGGCAGCGCCTGGGGCGCAGCCGCCGCCCCGGAAGGACAACAGACCGCCTTCCTGCAAGGCGGCAGCGCGCAAATGGCGCAAACCCTCAACCTACCCGCCGGCACCTACCGCGTGTCCTTCTACGCCGCCCGCCGCGCCTATCAGGGTATCGCCCAGCCACTGCAACTCAGCATCGACGGCATCGCCATCGGTACCCCGATCAGTCCCACCAGCACCGCCTTCGCGCTCTACACCTCGGCCAGTTTCACCGTCAACGCAGGCAGCCACACCCTGCGGTTCACCACCACCAACCCCACCGGCGACAACACCGCCTTCGTCGATGCGGTGAGTCTCAACCCGTTGACCGCACCGGCAGCGACCACCGGCATCGTGAGTTCGGCCCATCCGGCCGCCGCCGGCAGCAGCATCACTTTCACCGCGACGGTCAGCGGCAATAATCCCACTGGCAATGTCGCCTTCGCCGACGGCAGCAGCAACATCAGTGGTTGCGCTGCCGTGGCCCTCGCCGGCAGCGGGAACAGCAAGACCGCCACCTGCACCACCAGTAGCCTCACCGTCGGAAGCCACAACATCGTCGCCCGGTATGCCGGCGATACCAACAACCTGAGTTCCAGCAGCACACCGTTGATGCAAACCATCGATCCAGTCGCCGTCGCCGTCGACATTGCGTTGGCCAACGCCGGTTTTGAAGCGCTGGCCCTTGGCACCAACGGCTTTCAATACCAGCCGACCACCACCGGTTGGGTGTTCAACAGCAAAGGCGGCATCCAGCGCAATGGCAGCGCCTGGGGCGCAGCCGCCGCCCCGGAAGGACAACAGACCGCCTTCCTGCAAGGCGGCAGCGCGCAAATGGCGCAAACCCTCAACCTACCCGCCGGCACCTACCGCGTGTCCTTCTACGCCGCCCGCCGCGCCTATCAGGGTATCGCCCAGCCACTGCAACTCAGCATCGACGGCATCGCCATCGGTACCCCGATCAGTCCCACCAGCACCGCCTTCGCGCTCTACACCTCGGCCAGTTTCACCGTCAACGCAGGCAGCCACACCCTGCGGTTCACCACCACCAACCCCACCGGCGACAACACCGCCTTCGTCGATGCGGTGACGCTCAAAAGCATGGCAGGACCGTGAGTTCTGACCCCGCACATTCATTGCCATGTGCCACCACTCGGGTTCAGGACTTGAATTGCCTGCGGCAAATCGCCCAGGCGCCGCGCCGAAGTTCAACCCGCGGCACCCGTTCAAGCGGGCGAAATGCCCTGCTCGGTCGGCAACGCTGACGGTTGCAACCCGCAGCGTCGGCCGCAGCAAGCTGCCGGTCGGCGGGAGGGGCAGCAGATTCGGATGTTGAAAGGCGCGCATCCGACACGAGCGTCGGCTGCGAGCGCTTTCCCGACCCGGCCATCGATCGTTCCAGGGGGAGGTCGGTAGCCTTCCGGCGGGGCAGCGACCCCGCGCGGTCCCGTCCGTGGGAAGCAAAGAGAATGCCGGCACAAGCCGGCGTTTTCGCTCTCAATGCCTGTCGTAGCTGGTATTGGGCATCCCTGCGGGGCTGCCGCTCGGCCGAACGGAACGGACAGATTCGCGGCGACATCCGCTGGACTGCGGATCGGCGTTCCGGTGGATGGTTGTCCCGCCCGGTGTCGAAATTTTTTACACCCCGATCACAGGGAAAGCCAATTCCACCCCATGACAATGGTATTTCCTCTCTCGATCAACGCTTTGCAAGCCTTGGTCCAGAATGTGCTTGCCTTCTCGCTGCAAGCAACAGAAACATCTTTTCTCGGGGAGCTCCACAATGAAAAGCAGACATCTTTCGCTCCTGGCCGTGGCAGTCGCTGCAGTGATCTCGGGCGTTGCGCAAGCGAACACGGTATCGCTGTTTAACATCTCGGCGGAGTGGTACGACGGCAGCCCGACGGCGAACGTCACCTACTCCACCCCTATGCCTTCCACGACGCCGCAGGCGCGCTGGGGCACCGGCGGTCCGCAAAGCGGATACGACTACGTTGTCGCGTCGCCGCAGCCGATCGACTTCTCCGTGCCGCCGACGCCGTCGCTCGCCCAGGTTCTCGGCACGTTCACGCACTTGAACAACCCGATCACCACCGGCACGAGCATCGAAAGCATCAAACTCAAGATCATCGCCGACGTGTCCGTAGACGACGGCACAGGCCCGGTGCTGGTGGGGGACAACCTTAGTCTTCAACTACGGCTTCGATCATTGGGAGACGCCCAACGACGTCACAGGGAACCCCGGCATCTGCGCTGACGGCAAGTACGAAAATGAAGACCCAAATAAGCCAATGGTTGCGCCGACCGCGTGATCGCCAACTGGCTGTCCAGTTCCCAGGACTTCACGGTCGGCTTAGACACCTACACGCTGAACGTGATCGGTTTCTCGCTCGACCCGCTTGGCGCGAGCCCGTTCACTGACGTTCTGGACGGCGGAGGGGAAGAATAACAGTCGCCTATCTGGTCGGTAAGGTGGCTCTGCGCAGCGACGTGGAACCGGATCAACCGATTCCCGAGCCCGCAACGCTGGCGTTGCTGGGACTGGGTCTGGCCGGTCTCGGCTTCTCGCGCCGCAAGCAGTAACTGATTTCGCTCCGACGACAGCCCCGCTCCGGCGGGGCTTTTCGTTTCTGGCGGTGAACAATCCGGGTCAGAGCCCCAATTGACAGCCACGAACCACGCGTGCGACGCGCAGATCCTTCAATCCGCCAGGTCCGAACCAAACAAGGAACCCCGCCCGTCCGGCAGGCGATCTCAAGCGCCATCATCGACAGCGCAAGCCCACGACTCGGTCCTCATCGATCTGCAGCCTGCTGCAAAGAATTCCGACACCTGGGCTCTTCGAGCCGACGACCGCCCAGCTCCGGATGGCAGGATTCCCTGCCCCCTCGGCGGCCCGGTGAGTGGGGAGAGACTCGTTAGGGTGTCCGACAAGGACGTAACGGTATTCGGCCGCAGCCGAGCCAGTAGCACCAAAGGACTCGGACGCGTGTTGCCGCATGGATAACCGTAAATATGGTAATATGGTCACCGTGAAGACAACCTTGGAAATCCCCGATCCGCTCTTCCGCAAAGCCAAGTCGCGAGCCGCCGAGCGTGGCCAAAGCCTGAAGGACTTCGTCGCCGAAGCGCTGGAGGCCCGGCTCGCTGCGGGGTCCGCAGCCGGAGCCGCGGAGGAGCCGAAATGGATGGGCGGGTTCGGCAAGCTGCGTCGACTGCGCGAGGAGACCGCGCGGATCCAGGGCGTGATCGACGACGCGTTCGAATCGGTCGAGGACGAGGATCGCCGTTGATCCTCGACACCAACGCGCTGTCGGCCTTCGTCGACGGTGACGAGGCGGTGGGCGACGTGCTGCGCCAGCAGGCGCGTGCCTGCATCCCGGTGATCGTGCTCGGCGAGTTTCGGTACGGCATCGCGCAATCGCGCCACCGCCCGGTCTACGAGCAGTGGCTGCAATCCGAGCTGGACCACTTCGAGGTCCTGGCGGTGACCGCCCAGACCACGACCGCCTACGCGACGCTGCGGGTCGCGCTCAAGGAGCAAGGCACGCCGATACCCGCCAACGACGCGTGGATCGCGGCGCTCGCCTTGCAGCACAAGTTGCCGGTGCTGACCCGCGACCGGCATTTCGACGCGGTGCCAGGGGTCAAGCGGCAGGGCTGGTGAATCTGTCGAAGGTCGTCTCGCCCGGGGGCGTCGTGGCACTCACCGTCGACCAGCACGGCAACGTCAGATTGATTCTGCTCGTCGAAATCAATGGCCTCGCCGGCGCGGCGAGCGAGCAGGCGCAGTAATTGGGTCTCGCCGTCACGCGGCCACCTGCTCGTACGAAAAACGGGGAATGTCGGCCCGTTCCGACGCGTGCTCGACGGTAATCGCGCAAATGTCTCCCTGCGCATCGACCTCCAGAAGGGTGTTCTCGTCGAGGTCCCGTGTCTCGGCAACAGGCGCGTCCCGAAATTCTATGTACAGCGTATCGGTGCCCGCGAAATATCGGATCTTCATGGTTCGAATCGCCTGTCAAAGAATGCGTTATGTACGGTCTCCCCATCCGGGAGAAGCACGACCCGCAGGAATCGAACATCGCGGGGTCTTGCCATGACGGTTTCCCGAGAATCCGCACGGCGTGAACCGATCCACCGGCCTACGTTCCATCCGCCAACGCCATTCTAATGGCCGAAGAGATGCCCACAACGGCCGGTAGCCTACTGCAACGCAATCCGACACTCCTTGCGATCTGTGTTGGCGCGGAGGCAAAGCCTCTCGAAAACCGCTGCCCGTCGCTCCGAACGGTGCATTCGTCGCAATCCGGTTCAGTGCATCCGAACGGTCTGTTAGCCTCTCCATGCGCGACGATGCATCGGATTGACCGCCTGCGGCCCGACCGCCAAGCGCCGTCCAGTCCCCAGCAACGTCGGTGCAACGCACGGAAGCGCTATCGCCGGCCGGGCGATGTCGGGTCACCCATGGCTGGACGGCTCACTCGCTCCCGGCAGGACCCGCTGCAGAGACGTAGCGCCCAAACCCGACCGAAACCCTCGGGAACCTTTCCCGCCCTTAGCACTCCTATCCTGCGAGTGCTAAAATGACGTTGGATGGGTCGCCGGCAAGCGTTGCCGGACGCCCATCGGCACCACCCAAAGGAGCCTTAGACCATGACCGGAACCGCCCTCGCTTTCCCGACGCCTGCGTCGCTGGGTAGTCTCGATCAGTACATCCAGGCGGTGAATCGCTTTCCGCTGCTCACCGCCGAGCAGGAGACGGCGCTCGGCCGCCGCCTCGTCCGCGATGACGATTTGTCCGCCGCGCGCGAGCTGGTGCTGTCGCACCTGCGCTTGGTCGTCGCCGTGAGCCGTAATTACCTCGGCTACGGGCTGCCGCAGGCCGACCTGATCCAGGAAGGCAACGTCGGTCTGATGAAGGCCGTCCGCCGCTTCGACCCCGAGCGCGGCGTGCGCCTGGTGTCGTTCGCGCTGCACTGGATCAAGGCCGAGATCCACGAGTACATCCTGCGCAACTGGCGCATGGTGAAGGTCGCCACGACCAAGGCGCAGCGCAAGCTCTTCTTCAACCTGCGCCGGATGAAGACCAGCACCGCGGCGCTCTCGCCGATCGACGCGCGGGCGATCGCGAAGGAACTCGGCGTCAAGCCCGAAGAAGTCGTCGAGATGGAAACCCGCCTGTCCGGTCGCGACGTGGTGCTCGACCCGCAACCGGATGACAACGGCGATTCGATGGGCCCGATCGCATGGCTCACCGATACCGCGGATGAGCCGCTGCAGATCCTCGAACGCCGGCAGACCGCGACCAACCGCACCAAGGGGCTGTCCACCGCGCTGGCGAAGCTCGACGACCGCAGCCGCCGCATCATCGAGTCCCGCTGGCTGCGCGAAGACGATCCCGTCACGCTGCAGGACCTTGCCGACGAGTACGGCGTCTCCGCCGAGCGCATCCGGCAGATCGAAGTCAAGGCGATGAAGTCGATGCGCGCGCAGATGGGTGCGCTGGCGTGACGGTTTGGATCGCGCCCGACGCACGGGCGCAGAGGCGGCGAGCAGGTTGATTGCAGAGGGTTTTTTCTTGCTGCCTCGCTTGTTTTCAACCCACTTGTGGTGACTTGTCGTTCGTTCGCATTCGACTCATATCTGCTCCCGCGTGGTGAGCTTCCCTTACAACTGCAAAGGACGCGGATTTTGTGTGGGCGTTGTGAAAACGTACCAAAATAGGTACAATACGGCATGCCGCAAGCGAGCAACCGTCCGAAAGTCAGCGTACGGTTCTTTTGTCAGGAAGCATCCGGTGCGGAGCCCGTTCGCGAGTGGTTAAAGTCCCTTCCCGCCAACGAGAAGACGGCCATTGGTCAGAACATCAAAGCGGCGCAATTTGGCTGGCCCCTCGGGCTCCCATTGATCGATCACATCGAGGGCGACATCTGGGAGGTACGGACGAAGCTGGAGAACCGGATCGCGAGGGTGTTGTTCGTGGTCGACGGCGCGGTGATCGTTCTTTTGCACGGATTCATCAAAAAGGACCGGAGAACGCCGAAACAGGATCTGGACCTTGCAAGGGACCGATTGAAGCGATTGAGAGGCGGAAAGTGAGCAATTCCCATATTGGCTCGGGCTTCGACGATTTCCTTCGTCAAGAAGGGATTTTCGAGGAAGTGGAAGCAGGGGCGATCAAGAAAGTGGTGGCCTGCATGATCGAGCAGGCGATGTCTGAATCCCACGTCACCAAGACCGAAATGGCGCGCCGGATGGCAACGAGCCGAACTCAGCTCGATCGTCTTCTTGATCCGGACAACTCATCCGTCACGCTGGCCACGATTGCCAAGGCGGCGAAGGCTGTTGGGAAGAAGATGTCGATCAACTTCGAGGACCTTCCGTCGGTTAAGATGGTGTGACGGGCTTGATCGCGTCCCGCTGCCTGCGCGAAGACGATCCGGCCACGCTGCAGGATATTGCCGACGAGTACGGCGTCTCCGCCGAGCGTATCCGGCAAATCGAAGTGAATGCGATGCAGTCGATGCGCGCGCAGATGGGCGCGCCGGCTTGAAGCCGGCCCAGGTTTAAGCAGTCAATACGCCGGCCCGGGAAACCCTGCCGGCGTTTCTCGTTGAACTTCGCCGATCGGCAATTGATGAGTCCCCAGATTTGCGTGTATAATGCATATATGCATACGCTGAAGGTCGGATCATGCACAAGCGAATGACAATTTCCATCGACGAGGCCGTGTATGAAGGCCTGGTCAGGGTGATCGGTCGCCGCAAGATCAGTCAGTTCCTTGAGGATCTCGCGCGTCCGCACGTCGTCAACGACGATCTCCTGGCGGGATATCAGGCAATGGCAGCCGACACCGCGCGGGAGCGCGAGGCGCTCGAATGGAGCAATGCGCTGATCGGGGATGCGACCGATGAGACGCGGTGAGGTCTGGTGGGTGGATTTCGAGCCGGCCAAGGGCGGCGAAATCCGGAAGACCCGTCCGGCCGTGATCGTGAGCAATGACGCCGCCAACGCCGCGCTCAACCGGGTGCAGGTCGTGCCGCTGACCAGCAACACCGGGCGCGCCTATCCCAGCGAGGCGATGGTGACGGTCGACGGCAAACCAAGCAAGGCGATGGCCGATCAGGTGACGACAGCTGCAAAGGAGCGGCTGAAGGGCAGGCTCGCGACGCTCTCCCGGCCCGACGTGCTCGCCGTCGAAAGAGTCCTCAAGATCCAATTGGGAATGACGCTTTGAGTCCAGCCTGGCGCCACGCCGGAATTCGCGGCTGAGGACACTTCCGCCTCGGCCCGCTCTGCACACGATCGCGACTGAAGTCGCCTGCCGCCGGTTCTACAGCTCGACCTGCGTCCCCAGCTCCACTACGCGGTTGGTCGGCACGCCGAAGAAGTCCGAGGCCTTGACGGCCATCTTCGCCATCGCGACGAACAGCCGCTCGCGCCAAAGCGCCATCCCGTGGCGCACGGTTGCGATCAGCGTTTCGCGCGACACGAAGAACGACGTGTCCATCATGTCGAACTGCAGGCCGTCGGCACTCGGCGCCTCCAGCAGCGCCGGCACGTCCGGATCTTCGACGAAGCCGTAGAACGCCTCCATCCGCCAGAACTGGCAGCCGAGCTCGGTCGTGCGGACGCGCTCGGACTCGGGTACGCGCGGAATGTCGCGCGTCACCACGGTCAGGAACACCACGCGGTCGTGCAGCACCTTGTTGTGCTTGAGATTGTGCAGCAGCGCGTGCGGCACGCGATTGGCGGTGGAGGTCAGGAACACCGCGGTGCCGGGCACGCGCGGCGGCGGGCTGGTGCCGATGCTGTCGATGAAGAGGTCGAGCGGCATCGAATCCTCATCGAGCCGCTCCATCAGGATCTGGCGGCCCTTCTTCCACGTCGTGAGCAGCGTGAACACGGCGGCGCCGATCAGCAGCGGGAACCATCCGCCGTCGGGAACCTTGATGAGGTTCGCCGACAACAGCGCCGCATCGATGGCGAGCAGCGGCAGGGCGATCAGCACTGCAATCGGCCGCGACCAGTGCCAGACGCGGCGCATCACCACGTAGATGAGCACCGAGTCGATCATCATCGCCATGGTCACGGCGATCCCGTACGCGGCGGCGAGATTGTCGGAGGACCGGAAACCCAGCACGAGCAAAGTGACGGCAACGAACAGCGTCCAGTTGATGAACGGCACGTAGATCTGCCCGATCTCCCGGTCGGACGTGTGCAGGATCCGCAGGCGCGGGCAGTACCCCATCTGGATGGCCTGGCGGGTGAGCGAAAACGCGCCGCTGATCACCGCCTGCGACGCGATCACGGCCGCCGCCGTGGCCAGGATGATGAGCGGCAGCACCGCCCATTGCGGCGCCATCAGGTAAAACGGATTCTTGATCGCTGCCGGGTCGCCCAGCAGCAGCGCCCCCTGACCGAAATAGTTGAGCGTCAACGCGGGCAGCACCAGCAGATACCAAGCCCGCCTTATCGGCGACGCGCCGAAATGCCCCATATCGGCATAGAGCGCCTCGGTGCCCGTCACCGCCAGCACCACCGCGCCGAGCGCAAAGAAGGTCGCCAGCGGGTGCTCGACGATGAAGTGGATCGCGTACAGCGGGCTCAGCGCAACAAGAATGCCCGGCTGCTGCACGATTTGAAAGAGCCCCAGCGCGGCAAGCGCAAGGAACCAGACGATGCACACGGGCCCGAAGAACGCGCCCACCGAGGCGGTGCCGCGGCGCTGTATCCAGAACAGGCCGACGAGAATAATCAGCGACATCGGCACGATGAACGAGTGCAGCAGCGGCGACAGCACTTCGAGGCCCTCGACCGCGCCCAGCACCGACACCGCCGGCGTGATCATCCCGTCGCCGTAAAACATGGCCGAACCGAAGATACCGAAGCCCACCAGCCACCAGCGCACCCTCGAATGCGCATCGACACCGCGCGACACCAGCGCCGTCAACGCGAGAATGCCGCCCTCGCCGCGGTTGTCGGCGCGCATGATCAATGTCACGTACTTCAACGTGACGATGACCATCAGCGCCCAGAACAGGATCGACAGCAGGCCGTAGATGTTCTCGGCGGTCACCGCGATGCCGTGCACGCCGGAAAACGCGACGCGCAGCGCGTACAGCGGCGAGGTGCCGATATCGCCGAACACGACACCGATCGCGCCGATCATGAGCGGCGCCATCCGGCGGCCGGCGCTGGGGTGAGAACTCATCGGAAGCGCTGTCGGTCGGGTTCCGGGAATTGCGGAGCGTTACGCGCCCGCATCCTCGCCGCGCCGCGCGAAGCGGATGTTGAGCTGCTTCAGCTTCCGGTAAAGGTGGGTTCGCTCCAGCCCGGCCTTGTCGGCGACGCGGCTCATATTGCTCTGCTCGCGCCCCAGAAGCTGCTCGAAGTAGATGCGCTCGAAGGCCTCGCGCGCCTCGCGCAACGGCATTTCGAAAAACCGCGCGGTGATCTCTGGGGCAACGAGCTGCGCCATCGGACCGCCCTCGCCGAGCAGCCGCTTGACCTGATCGGGTGTGATCTCGCCCGAGCCGGGGTTGAGCGCCAGGTTGACGATGACGCTGTGCAGGTGATCGATGTTGCCGGGCCACCACGCATTGGAGAGCGCCGTCAGTGCCGCCGGCTGCATCGCCGACAGTGTCCGGGCGATCACCTGATTGGCGTTCTGATGCTGTGCGGCGAGATCCGTCCAGCAGCGTTCGATGAGCAGCGGAATGTCCTCGCGCCGGGTGCGCAGCGGCGGCAGTATCACCGCGCCCACCGCCAGCGCCGACAGCAGCGCCGCATCGAAGCGTCCTTCGGCAGCGAGATTGCCGAGCGCTTCGACGCTGCTGCAGACCAGCGTCACGTTGGCGCGCGCGAGCTTGGGCAGCAGGAACGCGAGGCCCTTCTGCTCCGCTCTCGAGTACTGGCCGATCTCCACGCAATACAGATTCCCGTCGCGCGCCTCGTCGATCAATGCCAGAGGATTCGCGGTGAGGCGCGCACCGGTCGGCAACGTGACGGCCGGCGTGCCGGCAAGCTCGAGCGCACGCGCGACGGTATCGTGACCGGTGCCGGGTTCGCCCAGGACCAGGATCGGCTTGTGCGCGGCAAGCAGTTTTTCGAGCGCGCGCTCGACGTCCCGCACCGGGGTGGACGACCCCAATGCGGCCAGCGAAACATGCCGGGGCTCGAACGCCGATGCGGTCTTGAGCGCACGGGCGACGGTGCCCAGGAGTTTCTGCAGACCGATGGGCTTCTCGAGAAAGTCGAACGCCCCGATCTTGGTCGCCTCGACGGCGGTCTCGATCGTACCGTGGCCCGACATCATCACCACCGGCATCGACAACTGCCCCGCTGCCGCCCACTCGCGCAGCAGCGTCACGCCGTCGGTGTCCGGCATCCAGATGTCCAGCAATACGAGCGAAGGCTGCTGCCGGGCGCGTATCGCACGCGCCTCCGTCGCGTTCGAGGCGAGCATCACGCGATAGCCCTCGTCCTGGAGAATCTCGGACAGCAACTCGCGGATGCCGATCTCGTCGTCGACGATCAGTATGTCTTTGGCGGGAGTCATGAATCCTCTTTGCTAAGTCGCCCGCGGCGCCGGGAACACCAGCGTGACCTGCCCGCCATTCGGCAAGCGGTTGGCAAGCTCGACGCGACCGTGATGCTCCTCGATGATCTTCTTGACGATTGCAAGCCCCAGCCCCGTACCTTTCGCCTTGGTCGTCACGTAGGGCTCGAACGCCCGATGCAACACCTCGTCGGAAAACCCGGCGCCCGCGTCACCGAAAGCGAGCGCGACCTCTTCGGCGCGCTGCGACAACACAATGTCGAAGCGCGGCGCGGCGGTTTCGGCTTGCGCGTCGATGGCGTTCTGCAGAAGATTGTGGATCACCTGACGCAGGCGCGTCGGCTCGCCGCGAATCACCACCGGCGCGGCAGGCAGCGACAACGTAACATGCGAACGCAGATTTTCATACAGCGCGAGCACATCCTGCAACAGGACGGCGAGGTCCACCGATTGCATCCTGCCCGGCCGCGGCTGCCGCGCATAGATCGCGAAATCGTCGACCATGTGCTTCATCGCCGCCACCTGCGCGATGATGGTGCCCGCGCCGCGCCGCAGCGTTTCCTGATCGGACGCGTCGAGCTTCGGCGCGAGCTTGACCTCGAGGCGCTCGGCCGACAGCTGGATCGGCGTCAGCGGGTTCTTGATCTCGTGAGCGAGGCGCCGCGCCACCTCGGCCCAGGCCGCATCCCGTTGCGCCTGCGCAAGATCGGTGACGTCGTCGAACACGACCACGTAGCCCGCCACGGGATCGACCGGCAACCGCGAACCCCGCAGCAGCAGCGTCCGCGTCACGTTGGCCACCGCCAGTTCGGCCTGCTTCTGCCATTGCCCGTCGCGGCTGGCGTGAAAGTTCTCGTTGACGAGTTCGGCAAAGGCACCCAGCGCGGGCAGCTTGCCGCCCCAATCGGCGAGCGCCGCGCCGGTGAGATCGACGAGCGGCTGCTGCAGGATCACCGCTGCACTCGCGTTGGCGATGCGTAGGCAATAGCGATCGTCGAACGCGAGCACGCCCGCCGAGAGATTGCCGAGGATGCTCTCGAGGTACGCGCGCGTGGTTTCGATCGCCCGGCGCGACTCTTCGGTCTTCTCCCGGGCATCGGCGAGCTGCGCCGTCATCGTGTTGAACGATTCGGTGAGCACACCCAGTTCGTCCGTCGACGTCACCGGTTGACGGCGCGTGAAGTCGCCCTGGGCGACCGCGCGCGTCCCCTCCGCAAGGAGTCCCAGCGGCGCGGCGAAGCTCTCCGACAGCACGACGGCCAATCCCAGCGCCGAGGTCAGGGCAAGCAGCAGCGTCAGCGTCAGCGTCAGCACATAGAGGCGCTTCAACGACTGTCGCGAGAACGATATTTCCTGGTAGTCGCGCCATCCGGCCTGCACCTTTTCGGCATCCTGGGCGAGCCCCCTCGGAACCGGCTCCACCAATTGCAGGAGTCGCAGCGGCTCGAGGCGATCGTCGACGTTGACGGGTATGACGACGCGCGCGAGCAGCGTGCCCTCCGGTCCCTGCTCGATCGCGGCAAATGTCTGTTGCATCCGGGCACGGCGCATCGCCTGCGCCGGCGGCGGTTCCGGCGTGGCGGTCGAACGTCCGGTGCCGGCGACGGCCATGAGGACGCCGGAGGGCGAATAGAGCGCCACTTCCGCTGCACCGACCTGCTCGGCGGCGCGGGAGAGGCGAATCGCAATCGGGACGGTGCTGCCTTCGGACAGCGAAAGCGCCATCTGCCCGGCCTTGTTCGTCGTCTCCTTGAGCAGATAGTCGAGCGCACTGCGCCCGAGATTGAGGCCGCCTTCGAGGGCGCGATCCACGCGCACGTCGAACCAGCTCTCGATGCTCCTGCCCAGGAACTGGAACGAAACGGCGTAGACGAGGGCGCCCGGAAGGACCGCCACCAGCGAGAAGAGCAGCACCAGGCGCAGGGCAAGCCGGGAACCGAACACGCCCTTGCGGAACTTGCGCCGCAGCCGCCAGAACTGATAGCCCACGAGCAGCATCAACAGCACGACCAGCGCCGTGTTGAGCAGCAGCAGCAGGTCGTAGCGCCCGGCGAAAAGCTTGGTGTTGGCCGTCGCCGTCGCCAGCAGGACCAGTGAAATGGCCGCGAGACAGGAGCAGATCAGCAGCAGCCAGCGCACGCCGCGGGAAGGAAACATGCCACTCACGGCGTGAAGCTCCAGCGGTGCCAGTCCGACTGCAGCGTCCACTCGCGCGAGGTGAGGGCGCTTACCTGGAGCGGCTTGGGCAACTGGTTGCCGTCGAGGCGCAGGCGGACCGCAGCGTCGTACTGCACGCCGCTGACGAGCTGGTCGCGGCGCGCGACCTGGCGCGAGGTCACCCGGGACAGGAACCGCTGCACCTCGTCGAGGCCGCTCAGCGGCTGGCCCAGCAGTCCGCTCGACACCCGGTACTGCTGCGTCAGCGCGTTGTAGGCGACGCGATACTGGATCGAGTACTGCAGGGTCTTCTCGTCGAGCCAGTACCAGCGCGGCCGCGACAGCTCCAGGTCGAGCACGAAGTAGAGCGGAACGCCCTTCTGCAACGCTTCCTCGAGCGTGGGATTGATCGCGAACTCGAACTCCGCATTGAGATAGATGCCTTCGTCCTCGACGCGCAGCTCCGCCGCGCGCACGGTGATGGTATCCGCGCCGACCGGGGCCGCGGCGACTCCGGTCGCGAGCACGACGATCGCCAGCGCGGACCTGCACCAGCGACCGAGCGCCGCGCCGAAGACCGCGCTTCGGGGGCGTTCAAGCGGGATGGCAGCGGGGATCGCGGGGTGCATGACGGGAGGGGGTGGCGCGGGCCCGGCCTGCGCCGCACGGCATCCGGCCCGCGGAGTGGGGCCGGCGTGCGGCGGAAGGGCAACGCGATCCTGACGAGCGTCACCCCTTGCGGAACAGGGCGTAGAAAAAACCGTCCTGATTGTGGACCGCGCCGGGGAGCGAAGGCAAGAGTTGTCCGCCCCGATGCGCAACCTCCGGCGCAAAGCTGATGGATTCGCGCAACGCGTCCGGGTTCCGGGCGGCGAACGCCCGCGCCTGCGCCTCGTTCTCCTCGGCGAACAGCGAACAGGTGACGTAGAGCATGAGCCCTCCCGGCGCGAGGCAGGGCCACAGCGCGTCGACGATGCGCCGCTGCTGCCGCGCAAGGCTTGCGATGTCCTCCTCGCGGTGCAGCCACTTGCCGTCAGGATGCCGGCGCACCACGCCCGATGCGGTGCACGGAACATCGGCGACGATGCGGTCGAATGGGCGCGAATCCCACCAACCGGCGGGCTTGCCGGCATCGCCCTCGACCAGCGTGATGCGCGAGCCGCCGGCGAGCTGCAGCCGCGACAGGTTGCTGGCGATGCGAGGCAGGCGCGCAGGGTCATTGTCCAGCGCGACGAGATCGACGTCCGCGAGTTCGGCGATGTGCGTGCTCTTGCCGCCGGGCGCCGCGCAGGCATCGAGCACCCGCTGGCCGGCGTCGAGCCGCAGCAACGGCGCCGCAAGCTGCGCGCCGAGGTCCTGCACCGAAAATGCCCCTTCTGCGTATCCCGGCAGCGAAGGCACGGGGCGCGGCGACTCGACGATCACGCCGGACTCGCCCGCCGGCGTTGCGGCGATGCCCGCCACCTCGAACTGCCGCAGCAGTTGCTCGCGCGAACCGACCCGCCGGTTCACGCGCAACGCGAGCGGCGGCCGTTGGTTGCCGGCATCGAGCAGCGCCTGCCAGTCGTCGGGATGATCGGCGCGCACGCGCTCGATCCACCACGCGGGGTAGGAGAACCGGGCCACCGGATCCCGCGTCACCTCTGCCTGCAGCGCTTCGCGCTCGCGCAGGTAGCGGCGCAGAATCGCGTTGGCCACCCCCTTGGCGGCCGGACGCGCGATCTTGGCAGCGGCCGCAACGGCGCGATCGACGATTGCGAACGCAGGCGCACGCGTGTGCTCCAGCTGATACAGCGCGACCGCGAGCAGCGTCCCCAGCAGCGGATCCGAGAAGGGCTTGGCGGCGAGCTTGCGTACCAGGGCGTCCAGCAGCCCCCAGTGGCGCAAGGTCCCGTAGGCCAGTTCCTGGACCAGCGCCCGGCGGCGCCCCGCGGTGTCGTCAGTGGCGCTCGCCACCGCGGCGAGGGCGGCGGGCAGCGCCATTCCCTCCATCACGCGCTGCACGGCGAGGGCGGCCAGTTGCTGTGCTTCCTGCATCGAAATCCTTCCGAAAGGCAATCGCGCCGGCTGCGATACCAGCCGAGTGCCGCACGGCGCGGGGTCAGCGTGCGGGCGCAGCCAATCGCATGCCCGCGGCTATCCGGCGACCGGCGGTACACGCCGCCGCGCTCATCCGCCGACTGCCCGCCGGCTGCAACTCGGTCACGCGCAACACTCCCGCGCCGCAAGCCACGATGACACCGTCGACGTTCGCGCCGATCACCGTCCCCGGCGGGGCGTCCGCACCGCCCGCCGGGAGCGGATCGGCCTGCCAGATCTTCAGCACTTCGGCGCCCAGCATCGTCGTCGCCCCGGGGGCCGGGGACAGCGCGCGTATCTGGCGATCGATCGCAGCGGCGTCGCGCTCCCAGTGAATGATCGCTTCGGCGCGATCGATCTTGGCGGCGTAGGTCGCGCCGCTCTCCGGCTGCGGACGGCCGTGCAGCGCCCCATCGCGCTGGAGCCGCGCCAGCGCGGCCACGATGCCCTCGCCACCCGCTGTCGCAAGCCGGTCGTGCAGCGTACCGGTCGTATCAAGCGCCGCGATCGACACCGGAATGGCGGCGAGCATCGGCCCGGTATCGAGGCCGGCATCCATCTGCATGATCGTCACCCCGGTCTCGACGTCGCCAGCCAGGATCGCGCGATGAATGGGCGCCGCACCGCGCCAACGCGGCAGCAGCGAAGCGTGGATGTTGATGCACCCGTGTCGCGGCCACGCAAGGATGACCGGCGGGAGAATGAGTCCGTAGGCAGCCACCACGAGCACATCCAGTGCGACGGCAACGACCGCCGCGCGCGCTTCGTCGGTCTTGAGCGTCGCCGGCTGCAGCACCGGCAGACCCTCCGCCAGCGCCAGCGCCTTGACCGGCGAGGGTTCCAGTTTGAGCCCCCGCCCGCGCGGCCGGTCCGGCTGCGTCAGCACCAGCGGCACCTCGAATCCCGCGGCGAGCAGGGTCCGCAGCACGGTCGCGGCGAACTCGGGAGTTCCGGCAAAACCGACCCGCATCAACCCGCCAACCGCTGCTTTTTCCGGGCTTTGGCCGCCAGCCGGGCTCGTTTGAGCGGCGACAGATGATCGACGAAGACCTTGCCGATCAGGTGATCCATCTCGTGCTGTATGCAGACCGCCAGCAGGCCCTCGGCGTCCATCTCGAACGACTCGCCGCGCTCGTCCAGCGCGCGCACGCGTATCCGCGCCGCGCGGAACACGTCGTCGTAATACCCGGGGACCGACAGGCAGCCTTCCTCGTTCTCGGCCCTGCCCTCGGCCAGGAGTATCTCCGGATTGATGAAGACGCGCAGTTCGTCCTTGGTTTCGGACAAATCCATCACGATGATCCGCTTGTGGACGTCGACCTGCGTCGCCGCGAGGCCGATGCCCGGCGCGGCGTACATGGTTTCGGCCATGTCGCGGATCAGCTTGCCGATTTCGGGCGTGACGGCGGCCACGCGTGCCGCCACCTTGCGCAATCGGGGATCCGGAAACTCGAGAATATTGAGCAGCACGTTCGTCGCGACCTTGCAAAAAGCGGACTCGGGATGCAGAATCCTTCCTAAGCCCTTATTTTGCGGCGATTTAGGACGATAGCAAGACATCCCCCGAGCCCCGCCCCACCGGAAGAGGCTTTATGCGTCAAAAGTTTAGCACACCGATGCGCGTCGTCCTGGCTGTTGCGACCGCGTGCATTCTGGCCGCATCCGCGCCGCAAGCGGCCGACATCGAGGTCAAAGACCCGGTGCCCTCGACCTACACGGTCGTCAAGGGGGACACGCTGTGGGGCATTGCCAGCCGCTTTCTCAAGGATCCCTGGCGCTGGCCCGACATCTGGCGGATGAATCGCGACGCGATCAAGAATCCGCACCGCATCTACCCCGGCGATGTCATCGCGCTCGATCGAGGCGCGGACGGACAGTGGCAGCTCCGCGTTGCGCAGCAAACCGTTCGGCGCTCGCCCACCGTTCGCGTCGAGCAACTGGACGCCGATGCGATTCCCAGCATCCCGCCGGGTGACATCGAGCCCTATCTGTCCCGACCGCTGATCACCGGCCCCGAGGGGCTGGTCAACAGCGGGGAGATCGTCGCCGGACGCGATGCGCGCGTCGTCCGCGGCAACAACGACCAAGTCTACGCCACCGGACTCGACCCCAAGGCGGGGGACCGCCTGTACATCTACCGCCCCGGCCGCACGCTGACGTCGCTGGACACCGGCGAAGTGCTGGGCTACGAGCAACGCTTTGTCGGCAGCGCCCGCGTCGAGCGCTTTGCCGACGTCTCGACGGTTCGCATCTCCACCGCCAAGGAAGAGGTGCTGGTGGGCGACCGGCTGGTGCCCACGCCGCCCGAGCAGATCGTCAATTTCGCGCCGCACGCGCCCGACAAGCCCGTCTACGCGCGCATCATCGCGACCGGCCGCGATTCCGTCGAAGTCGGATCCGGATGGATCGTCACCATCGACCAAGGCGCGAGGGACGGCATCGACGTCGGAATGGTGCTCGCGGTCTACCGCGTCGTGCCGCCGATTCCCGATCCCAAGCCCACGAAAGAGCCTGACCGCATTGACTACATCCTTGGCGCGACCCGTTTCCTGCAGGCGGATCCCAACGTCCTCCAGGTGCCTGACGAGCGTTCCGGCCTGATGTTCGTGTTCCGGGTCTTCGACCGGGTTTCCTACGCCCTGATCGTCAATACCACCGACCCGATCAACGTCGGCGACCACGCGCGCAAGCCCTGAGAGGCGCGCAAGCGTGCCGGCGGGGGCTGCCGTACCGCCATGATCATCGATGCCCGTGTCGAGGCGTGGGCCGTACTGCAAGCCTGCAGCCTTCCGGCGCGCGCGCTTGCCGACCTGCTCCGGGTTTTCGGCGGGCCGGAAGCCGTGCTTGCCGCCACGCCAGCCCGGCGCCGCAAGGTCGTCGCACCCGCGGTTGCAGCCCTGCTGGACGCCGGCCCCGTACGCGACCGGCTCGCCGCCACGCGTGCCTGGCTGGCGCAACCCGGCGCCGGTTTCGTCGCCTGGGACGACGCCGACTACCCCAGCCCATTGCTGGAGATCGCGGATCCGCCACCGGTGCTGTTCTGCCTCGGGCAGCGCGCGCTCCTTGCCCGCCCCGCGCTCGCCATCGTGGGCAGCCGCAATGCGACGCCGCAGGGCCTCGCCGACGCCGAAGCCTTCGCTGCGGCGCTCGCGGCGGCGGGCCTCACCATCGTCAGCGGCATGGCGACCGGCATCGACGCCGCAGCCCATCGGGGCGCGCTGGGGACCGCGGCGAGCACCATCGCGGTTACCGGCACGGGGCTTGACCGCATCTACCCGGCGTCGAATCGCGAACTCGCGCATGCCGTGGCCCGAACCGGGCTGCTGCTGTCCGAATTCGCACCCGGAACGCCGCCGCTGAAATCGAACTTTCCGCGCCGCAACCGCATCGTGAGCGGGCTCGCGCGCGGCGTGCTGGTCGTCGAAGCCACGCTGTCCTCGGGGTCGCTGATCACCGCGCGCCTGGCCGCCGAGCAGGGGCGCGACGTCTTTGCCCTCCCCGGCTCGATCCACTCACCGTTCTCGAAAGGCTGCCACCGGCTGATCCGCGACGGCGCCAAGCTCGTCGAAACCGCTCAGGACATCCTGGAGGAACTCAAGCTGCCCGTGATCGGCGCCGCCGTCCATCCGACCGCCCGCGCCGCGGGAGCGGGCGACCGGGCCGGGCCGCGCGACCCGGTGGCCGCCAAAGTCCTCGCTGCGCTGGGTCACGATCCGGTCGACGTCGACACGCTCGTCGTGCGCGCCGGAATCAGCGCCGGGGCACTGACCGCGACCCTCGCGGTGCTGGAGATCGAAGGTCTGGCGGCGACGCTGCCGGGAGGACGCTGGCAGCGCCGAACCTGACCGGAAGCCTCGCGCGCGCCCTCGCGCGTGCGCGCGCCTTGGCCCCCCTCGGCCAAAGGATTCCTTGCCGCAGCCGCTTTTACTTGGGTACTATCGGGCGCTCTTTTGCCAACGCTTCCCATGTCCAAAAGCCTCATCATTGCCGAAAAGCCGTCCGTCGCTGCCGACATTGCGCGCGTTCTGGGGGGGTTCACCCGCCACGGCGACTATTTCGAGAGCGACATCCACGTGCTGTCCTCCGCCGTCGGTCACCTGCTCGAAATCGGGATGCCCGAAGCCGAGGAGGTCAAGCGCGGCAAGTGGACCTTCGGCCACCTTCCCGCCATCCCGTCGAAGTTCGCGCTGAAGCCGATCGAGAAAAACGAGGCCCGGCTCAAGGTTCTGCTGAAGCTCATCAAACGCAAGGATGTCGGCGATCTCATCAACGCCTGCGACGCCGGGCGCGAAGGCGAGCTCATCTTCCGCTACATCGTCCAGTTCGCGAAGGCGAACAAGCCGATCCGGCGGCTGTGGCTGCAGTCGATGACGCCGGCGGCCATCCGCGACAGCTTCGCCGAGCTGCGCACCGACAGCCAGATGCGCCCGCTCGCCGATGCCGCCGTCTGCCGCTCCGAGTCCGACTGGCTGGTCGGCATCAACGGCACGCGCGCGATGACGGCGTTCAACTCCAAATCGGGCGGGTTTCAGCTCACGACCGTCGGCCGCGTCCAGACCCCGACGCTGGCGATCCTGGTCGAACGCGAAGAGAAGATCCGCGCCTTCCGGCCGCGCAATTATTGGGAAGTGATCGCTCACTTTCGCGCCAGTGGCGGCGAATACACGGGCCGATGGTTCGACGAAGTCTTCAAGAAACCCGATGACGACCCCGATGCGCGTGCCGAGCGGCTGTGGGACGAGGCCCGGGCGCAGGCCTTGGCGACAGCCTGCGCAGGCGCGCCCGGCATCGTGTCCGAAGAGTCGAAGCCTTCGACACAGGGCGCCCCGCTTCTGTACGACCTCACCAGCCTGCAGCGGGAAGCCAACGGCCGCTTCGGCCTGTCGGCGCGCACCACGCTGTCGCTGGCACAGTCGCTGTACGAAAAGCACAAGGCCCTGACCTACCCGCGCACCGACGCGCGGGCGCTGCCCGAAGATTATCTCGGCATCGTCAAGGCGACGATGGAATCGCTGGCCGAGTCGAACGCGTACGGCGGTTTCGCGCGCCAGGTCCTGAAGGAAAAGTGGGTCCGGCCGAACAAGCGGATCTTCGACAACAGCAAGATCTCCGACCACTTCGCGATCATTCCGACGCTGGTGCGGCCCAAGAGCCTGAACGAGCTCGAGGCCAAGCTGTACGACTTCGTCGTCAAGCGCTTCCTCGCGGCGTTCTATCCGCCGGCCGAGTTTCTGCTGACGACCCGCATCACCCGCGTCGTCGAGGAGCCCTTCAAGACCGAGGGCAAGGTCATGGTCGCCCCGGGCTGGCTCGCCGTCTACGGCAAGGAAGCGCAGGGCGACGAAGGCACGCTGGCGGCGGTGAAACCCGGCGAGAAGGTCAAGACCGAGAAGGTCGAAGTCGCCGCCAGCACCACGCGGCCACCGGCGCGCCTCAACGAGGCAACCCTGCTGTCGGCGATGGAAACCGCCGGCAAGCTGATCGACGACGACGACCTGCGCGAGGCGATGCGCGAAAAAGGCCTCGGCACCCCGGCAACGCGTGCCCAGATCATCGAGGGACTGCTGGCCGAGAAGTACATCTACCGCGACGGCAGGGAACTCGTTCCAGCCGCCAAGGCGTTTTCGCTGATGACGCTGCTGCACGGCCTCGGCGTGCCGGAACTTTTCTCGCCCGAGCTCACCGCCGAGTGGGAGTTCAAGCTCGCGCAGATGGAGCGCGGCGAGCTTGCGCGCGCCGAGTTCATGCACGAGATCGTCGCGATGACCAAGCACATCGTCGGCCAGGCGAAGGGCTACGAGAGCGACACCATCCCCGGTGATTTCGCCACGCTGTCGGTCCGCTGCCCCAAGTGCGGCGGCGAGGTGCACGAGAACTACAAGAAATTCCAGTGCCAGTCCTGCGAGTTCGGATTCTGGAAGATCATGGGCGGGCGGCAGTTCGAGACGGCCGAGGCCGAGGCACTTCTGCGCGAGCGCGCGATCGGTCCGCTCGAAGGCTTCCGCAGCAAGATGGGGCGCCCCTTCTCGGCAACGATCAAGCTGAACGATGCCCTCGAGGTCAGGTTCGACTTCGACGATGCTGCCACCGGCGACGACGCTGAAGCACCCGATTTCAGCGCTCAGGAGCCGCTGGGCGACTGCCCCAAATGCGGCGCCCGCGTGTTCGAGCACGGCCAGTCCTACGTCTGCGAGAAGGCGACCGGGCCGGACAAGAGCTGCGACTTTCGTTCCGGCCGCCTCATCCTGCAGCGGCCGATCGAGCCGCCGCAGATGCGGAAGCTCCTGAGTTCGGGCAAGACCGACCTGCTGCAGTTCGTGTCCGCGCGCACCCGCCGGCCGTTCTCGGCCTTCCTCGTGCGCCAGCCCGACGGCAAGATCGGATTCGAGTTCGAGGCGCGGAAGGACGGCAAAGCCGGCCGCGGCGCCCGAGGCGCTACCGCCGCGCTGCGCGTGCTGGGCAAGCATCCCGACGACGGTCAACCGGTCGAGCTCCACTCCGGCCGCTACGGCCCCTACGTCAAGCACGGGAGCATCAACGCGACGCTGCCCGATCGCGAGCGCGTCGACACGCTGACGCTCGAGGAGGCGCTGCCGCTTCTCGCCGACAAGCTGGAAAAATCGGGGGGTGCGCCGACGGCCAAACGCCGCGCAGCGAAACCCAAGGCAGCCAGGACCCCTGCAGCCCGGGGCGCGACCGCACGCAAGGTCGCCGAGCCACCGCCCCCGGCGCCAGCCACGCGGGTGCGAAAGACCACCGTCGCCAGGAAACCCACCGCCAAGACGGCAACGGCGAAAAAGCCGGCCGCCAGGAAGACCAGCGTCAAGCGCCCGACAGCGAAGTAACGACGACGCCCTACTGCGGCACGCAGAACTCCACGCCGAGGCCCAGGCCCTCGGGCTTGAACTTGTGCACGTCGATCATTTCCTGGCGCACGGCGAGGTCGGTCGTGTAGCGGTGATTCGGCGCGCCGGTCTGGCCTTCGTTGTAAAGCCGGTAAACGGGAATCGTCCCGGCTGCGCACATGCCTGCGGCCGACGGCGGCAAGGTGTAGAAGACTTCCGCCTCGAAGGTCCAGTCCGGGTTCGTCTTCACCTTGGCGCACTCGGCGGCGTCCGACGTGTAGAAGTGCGAGCTCTTCGGCGGAAATGCCACGGTGAAGAAACGGCACACGGGCACCGTGTCGTCGCGCGGCTCCGTGTAGACGTTGAACGAGCGCCCCGTCCGCGCCCAGCCCACGAACGTGCCATCGTCGAGCTTGGCGATTTCATCGGTCTTGGCGGTGACGAAATAGTGCCCGAATGCGGCGTGGTAATACTCGACGACCGGCGCCATCGTCGTATCCACGGGGGCGAGCGCCTTCGCCGCGCGCACGGCCGCGCTGGCATCCAGGATCCCCGGACCGCAACGGTCGGCCGTGCAGTTGGAGCCAGCGGGAAAAGGCTTCACCGTCGAGACGAGGATCGACCGCAGTTGCGCCGGCGACAGCTCCGGCGCGGCGGCGAGCATCAGCGACGCGACCCCGGCGACCATCGGCGCGGCGAAACTGGTGCCGCCGAGATTGCCGAAGTAGTCACCGGCGGGGGTCGTGCGCCCCGCATTCGACAACACGATGATGCCTTGCGATCCTACCGACGGCCGGTACTGCCCGCCCGGCGCCGACAGCGCGATGCCTTGCCCGAAGTTGCTGTAGGCGGAAAGCTTGCCGAGGGTTGTCGTGGACGCGACGGCGATCACTTCGGGGCAGTTGGCCGGCGCGTGACCGGCGACGTCGTCGCTTTCGTTGCCGGCTGCGGCAACCACGGCCCGCGTGTGCCCCGCCGCCAGCACCGCGGAAAAGACGGAGCGATACCCCCCGTGGCAGGCGCCCCTCCCGCCCAGGCTCAGGTTGATGACTTGCGCCGGGTTGGCATTGGCCGGGATGCCGGGCACGGCGAGCCCCCCCGCCCAGGCGACGGCATCGATGATGTCGGAGTCGTAGCCGCCGCACTTGCCCAGGACGCGCAGCGGCAGGATGCGCGTCGACCAGTCGATGCCGGCGACCCATTGGCCGTTGTTGGTGTTCGCCGCCACCACGCCCGCGACTGCAGTGCCATGCCAGGAGCTGTTGCTCACCGGCGCGTCGGCACAACCGGGCAAAGCCTTGTCAGCGGACGTGACCCAGTCGCCGGGATCCTGGGCGTCGGCATCGCGGCCGTCGCCATCGTTGGCGACCTGCGCATCGGAGATGAAGTCGTAGCCGGGTAGATTGCGGCCCGCCATGTCGGCATGCGGCCGGTAACCGGTGTCGATCACCGCGACCACGTTGGCGGCGCTTCCCGTCGTCACCTCCCAGGCGGCGAAGGCGCTGATGCCGCCGGGCTCGTTCTCGAGGTAACCCTGGCCACCGATGAATTCGTCGTTGGCACGCAGCTGCGGCCGGCGCCAGCCATCGGGAAAAGCAAGCTCCACGTCGGCGTGACCGGCGATCGCGGCCGCCAGTGCCTCGGCATCCGCCGGCGACAGCGGCACCGGCAGCGTCACGACCTCGCCGCCCAGCGCCATGCTGCGCAGGTGCGCCATGGCCACACCGGCATCGACGGCCAACGCGCGCACACGAAGCGCGGGGCGGACCAGCGCCTTGCCGCGTCCTTCGTCCCTGAACTTGATCACCAGGCGGGTGACGGCGCCCGCGGTCGGGACGCCGCTGGCCGCCGTCGCCGGTGCACTCCATACGACGGCAGCGACGGCGGCGGCGGCCAACAGCCTGCAATTCATCACATCGACTCCCGACGGTCGAACACGAGGCGGCCATTCTCGCACGCGAAGCACCGGGCGCGAAAAGCGCGCCACGTCCCGGGATCGCGGCGTTGCCGCGATCAGCTCGCCTGCTGCCCGGCGCCCGCACGCGCCTCGTCGTGAAACAGCGCGAGGGCAGCGTCGACCGACGCGGCCTTCAGCAGCCGCTCCTGCACCGCGGCGGGTGTCCACTGCCCCGCCGGCACGATGTCGGCGAAGCGCGCCGCGGCTTCGGCGTCGTCGAAAAATTTTCCGAACATGCGCGTGAGCTGGTCGCGATCGCAGGGACCGAGTTCCAGCCGGAAGTCGACGCGTCCGGAGCGGATCGCCGACTCGTCGATCAGCTGCGGATGGTTGGTGGTGAGGAACACGACCGAGCCTTCGTGCGCGGCGACGCCGTCGAGGGCATTGATGAACCCGGAGTACGACACCTTGACGCCGGTGTCGGCCTTGCTGCGCTGCTGGAAGAACGCGTCGACGTCCTCGATCAGGATCACTGAGCGCCGCGGCACCGTGCCCAGGAGGTTGCCGATCTTCTCGTCGGTGACGTTCGGGGAGGCGAGCGAGAGCACGCAGACGTTGAGCGCCATTTCGGAGGCGAGCGCGGTGACGAGCGAGGTCTTGCCGGTGCCGGGCGGCCCATACAGCAGGTAGCCGCGCCGCCACGGGATCCCCAGCGTCTCGTAGCGGTCGTGCGAGGCGAAGAAGCGGTTGAGGTCGGCGAGGATCGCCTCTTTCTGTCCGGCTTTCAGCACCACGGAGTCAAGCTTGCGGTTGTTGCCGAGCCGCGCTCGCGTCCACTCGTTGTTGTACGGGCTGGGCACGTAGATGGCGATATGATTCAACTCGCGCTCGATCCGCCGCTGCATCGCCGCGTTGACGAGCGCCTCCAGCGGCCCCTTGTCGCGCCCGAAGGTCGACAGGCTGATCTTCTCGATGATCGACGCGGCGACCTGCACTTCGCGCTGCATCCACATGAGGCGCCGATCAAGCACGAAGAGGTGAAAGCCCTCGCCCGGGGAGAATACGGTGGCGGGTCGGCCTCCCTGCTGCAGTTCGTCGTTGAGGCTCTGGTAGGCCGTGCCCTGGCGCACGGCGCGCACGGTGAAGTTGTTTAGCCGCCGCAGCGCGTCGCGGCTGTCCATGTACTCGACGAGCGCCGGAAACATGAGCTCGTCGCGGCTGTCGACGGTCAGCGTGGTGACGAAGAAGTGTTTCGCCCACGCAAAGATCTTTCCCGGGAGATCGCGGAGCCACATCGCGACGATGCCGAGGATCGCCAGCAACACGCCGCCGGAGACGAGCTGGTTGGAGGCGAGCGCCGACTGCAGTGACTCGAACAAGGGGGGACTCCCGAAACGATGGATCGAACGCCTTCAACGCATCAGCCGGCCGGCGCGCTGACACCGGGTCGAGACTGCCTGCAATCGGTCGGCGCTCGCGGCCTGCGACAGGTAGTCCTGCCAAGCGCGGCCGACGGGGTCAATCGACGGGATACCAGCGCGGCCGCGCGAACGCGAGCCCGCAGGCTTCGCCCACCGCCGGACCCGGCACGCGGCGGGTCTTCTGCACCCGCACCTCGGTGTCGCCGACCTTGATCCGGTAGTCGATCGTCTCGCCGAGGAAGGCCTTGCGCGCGACCACGCCGCGGATGCCCCCGGTGGCGACGAACTCGACCTCGGTCGGCCGCGCCGCGAGCAGCCCCCTGCCCGCCGCGATCAGCGCCGGCCCCGGTGGCTCTGCACCGGGGAACGGCGCGTGCACACCCGCGATCACCATGCCCGTCGGCGTCAGGCCCGCCTGCAGGAAGCACGACAGACCGATGAACTCGAACACGAAGCGGTTCGCCGGCGCGCCGTAGATCTCGAGCGGCGTGCCCACCTGCTGGACGACGCCCGCGCTCATCACCAGGATGCGATCGGACAGCGCCATCGCCTCGGACTGGTCGTGCGTGACGTAGAGGATCGCGAAGCCGAAACGCCGCTGCAAATCCTTGATCTCGAAGCGCATCTCCTCGCGGAAGTGCGGATCGAGCGACGACAGCGGTTCGTCCAGCAGCATGACTTCGGGGCGTATGGCAAGTGCGCGGGCGAGCGCCACGCGCTGCTTGCCGCCGCCCGACAAGTCGTCGGGCCGGCCCTGCGCGGCGGAGAGGAGGTTGGTGTGCTTCAACGCTTCCTCGGTGCGGGCCATGATCTCGGCCTTCGGCAGCTTGCGGATGCGCAGCGGAAACGCGACGTTCTCGAACACGGTGAGGTGCGGCCAGACGGCGAATGCCTGGAACACCATGCCGAAATTGCGGTTCTCGGGCGGCAGGTAATAGTTCCGCTTGCGCGACGACAGGAGTTTGTCGCCGGCGCGGATCTCGCCTTCGTCCAGGTCCTCGAAGCCGGCGACCATCCGCAGCGTCGTCGTCTTGCCGCAGCCGGAGGGCCCCAGCATGGCCACGCACTCGCCCTGCGCAATCTCGAGGTCCAGTCGGTCGACCGCCGTCACCGCGCCGAAACGCTTGGTCACCTGCTTGAGTTCGAGGTAGGCCATGAATCTAGGCCTCCCGCAGGGCCGCCCCAAGGGAGGCCGCGCCCCCTTCGAGGGGGAAGCGAACACCAGGCCGAAGGCCGCAGGACAGCCGAAGGCTGGTCCCGCGAAGCGGGATGCGGCTTTGCCGCACAAAGTGAGCACGGGGGTCGGTCATGCTAGCCCCTGCGCCCGACCGCACCCTTGAACACGCGCTTGATCACGCCCTCGCCGAGCACGATGATGACCAGCGCGATGCCGGCGAGGGCCGCCGAGTACACGGTCTCGCCGTCCTCGTTCAACGTGTAGATCGCCACGCCGATCGTTCGCGTCGTCGGCCCGTACAGCAGCACCGACACCGTGAGTTCGCGCAGCGCCGGCAGGAAGATGAGGAAGAACGCGGCGAGCATCCCGGGGCGCACCAGCGGCAGGACGACATCCCGCAACGCCTGCCACATCGTCGCACCCGACGCGCGCGCGGCCTCGACCAGCGAGTCGTGCACCTGCTCCAGCGCCGCCGAGTTGGCCTTCAGCGAGAACGCCATGTAGCGGGCGATGTACGCGACGAGAATGATCCACACGGTGTTGTAGAGATTGACGCCGTACTTGCCGCTCCAGGCCAGGATGACGCCCAGTGCGATCACCGACCCCGGCACCGAGAACGGCAGCATGCCGAGGAACTCGAGCAGACCCTTGCCTCGCACCTTCATCTTGACGATCACATAGGAGATGATCACGCCGGCGAACATGGTGATGATCGCCGCGGTGAAGCCCAGCGAGATGCTGTTCCAGATGGCGTCGCGCGTGAGCTGCCACTCGAACAGGATGAAGCGGTAATTCTCCCAGGTGAAATTCTCGGCGGCGAATGGCAGACCGTAGGTCTTCAGGCCGCCGACCAGGAAGATCGTCGCCGTCGGCAGCACAATGGTGAAACCGATGTAGGCAATGCAGAACACGAGCATCGGCGTGCGCAGGCCGCGCAGCTTCAACTCGGTCGGCCGGAAGCTCTTGCCGGCGATGATCTGGTAGCGGCCGCGGGACAGCACCTTGTTCTGCAGCCAGAGGATGAACGCCGCGGTGATCACCAGCACCGTCGCCAGCACGGTGCCGGTGCGGATCGAGTTGAAGCTGCCGGCGCTCTGGTGGATCTTTTCGTAGATCAGCGTGGGAATGTTGTAAATGCCCGCCTCGATGCCGAGCACGGCGACGGTGCCGAAGTGCGCCATCGAGTACAGCATGATCAGAAGCGCGCCGGACAGGATAGACGGCAGCACCAGCGGAATGGTGATCTTGCGCGTGATGGTGAAGAGATCCGCGCCGGAGATGCGCGCCGACTCCTCGAGCGTCGGGTCCATCCGCTCCAGCGCGCCTGCCACCTGGATGAACACGAAGGGAAACAGGTACATCGTCTCGACGCCGATGATCCCCGTGTACGTGTAGATGTCGAAGATCGGGCCGTCGAAGCCCAGCACCTCGATGAAGAAGCGGTTGATGTAGCCCGAGCGCGGCGACAGCAGCATCTTCCAGGCCAGCGCGCCGATGAACGACGGCAGCATGAACGGCACCAGGAAGAGCACCTTCATCGCGCCCTTGAACGGCAGGTCGGTGCGGGTGACGAGCCACGCGAAGAACGTGCCGACGATGGTGCCGGTGACCGTCACGCCGGAAGCGAGGATCAGCGAGTTGAGCAGCGCCTGGTAGGTGTCTTTCTCGCGCAGCACCTTGATGACGTCGGCGACATTGAAGTGCCCTTCGACCCAGAACGCGTTGACGAAGATCAGCAGCACCGGCACCGCGACGACGATCACCAGGATCGCGATCGACAGCCCGAGCAGGACCTGCGGCGTGCCGAAGCGGGAAGCGGCCACCGTCGTCATCGCGCCTCCGCGACCATCGCGCCGGCGTCGAACCACTGGACCGTCGCGAGGTTCACCAGGCAAGGCTCGCCGTCGGTGAACAGGAGGTCGCGATCCAGGCATTCGTGGCTCGGCAGCGCGGCCCGTATCTCGGTGCCGGCAACGTCGATCAGGTAGTCGACCTGCGCGCCGAGAAAGCTCGCGCGCCGCACGATTCCGGGCAGGCCCGATCCCGTCCGCGCAAGCTGCACGTCGCTCGGCCGGAACCCGGCGGCCAGTGCGTCTCCCGGACGATCCGGCGCCGGTCCTGTCCACCGCACTTCGGGATCGCCGGCCCAGAGCGCCGACCCTTCGCGCCGCACGTGCAGGAAATTGGCGGTGCCCAGGAAGCGGAACACGAACGCGTCGGCGGGACGCTCGTAGATCTCTTCCGGCGCGCCGATCTGGCGCAGGCGCCCCTGCGTGTCCATGACGGCGATGCGATCGGAGATGGCAAGCGCGATCTCCTGATCGTGCGTGACGTAGAAGATGGTGATGCCGAGCTTCTTCTGCAGCGCCTTGATCTCGAAGCGCATCTCCTCGCGCAGGTTGGCGTCGAGGTTGTTGAGCGGCTCGTCGAGCAGCAGGAGCCGGGGCTCTGAAACCAGCGCCCGGGCGAGCGCGACCCGCTGCTGCTGGCCCCCGGAGAGCTGCGACGGCAGCCTGGCATCGAGCCCTTCGAGGCCAACCTGCGCGATGGCGCGCTGCGTGCGCTCGCGTCGCGCTCCGGCGTCGACCCGCGCAAGCTTCAACGGATAGGCAACGTTGTCGGTCACGCTCATGTGCGGCCAGACCGCGTAGTCCTGGAAGACGACGCCCAGACCGCGCTCGTTCGGCGGCACGGCCCGCCCGGCACCCGCGTCGGCGACGCGCTCGCCGCCGATCGCGATCGTGCCGGCGTCCGGGACTTCGAATCCGGCGATCAGGCGCAGCAGCACCGTCTTGCCGCAACCCGACGGCCCGAGCAGCGTGAAGCATTCGCCATCGGCAAGGTCGAGATCGAGCCCGGCGAGGACCGACTTCGTGCCGTAGCGCTTGGCGAGCCCGGCGATGCGGACGTCAGCCATGATCGAAGGCGGGCGGCGCGTGGCGAGCGCCGCCCGTTGTACGACGCGGAATCACTTTTGCATGATGTCCGCGAATTTCTTGATGGTGGCTTCCTTCTCGGCCATGATCTGCTGATAGTCGATCTTCATCGCGCGCTTGATCGCCTCGTCGACCGGGGGCAGCTTGAAGCGCTCGGGCACCTTGACGTCGGCACGCACCGGCAGCGTTCCTTCGTTGGCGATGATCGTCTGCCCTTCCTTCGACAGCACGAAGTCCACGAACTTCTTCGCCGCGTCCGCGTTGGGGCTGCCCTTGAAGATCGCGATCGGGCTCGGGATCACCAGCATCTCGGGCGGATACACGAGCGCCAGCGTCGCGCCCTTGTCGATCTTGTCGAGCGTGATGTAGTCGACGGCGAGACTCGCGACGAGATCGCCCGAAGCGGTGTCGTCGACGACCTGCCCGGAGCCCTTGCCCATCTTGGCGCCGTTGGCGCGCAGTGCCTCGAAGTACGGCCAGCCGAAGGCCTTGGAGAGCACCGCCACGCTCATGTAGGCGGTGCCGGACAGCGCCGGATTCGCGATCCCGTAGGCTCCCTTGAAGGCGGGCTTCTGCAGGTCGGTCCAGGTCTTCGGCGGCTCCTTGATGATCCGCGTGTTGTAGGCGATCCCCAGCGTCCCCAGCCGCACCGCGGTAAACGACCCGTCGTAGTCGGGCAGCGGGTTGAACAGCGCCTTCGACTCCGCCGGAATGTACGGCTGCAGCAGACCCTGCGCCTTCATCTGGTAGAAGTCGGGCACCTCGGAGGTCCACAGCACGTCGGCGAGGATCTTGCCGGATTCGCGCTCGGCGGCGATCTTGGCCATCAGCTTGCCGGCGCCTGCCGACTGGTAATCGAGCTTGATGTCGGGGTGCTTCTTGGCGAACGCCGTCTTGAGATCGCCGACCATCGACTCCTTCATCGATGTATAGACGAACAGTTTCTGCTGCGCCTGCGCGCCCGTTGCAACGACACCCAGCACGGCGAGCGCCGCGCACCACGATACGAACCGGTTCAGTCGCGTCATCACTTCTCCTCGATGAAAATGGCGTGCTGCCGCAGGAACTGCTCGCGCGCGCCGCCGATCATGGCGCAAAGTCTCGCGCCGAACACCCGGGCGCGGCTTGTCCCAAGTCAATACCTGCTGCTTCTCGCCCGCGGCATTCGCTCAGCCGAAAGGCCGCACGCCGATCAGCGGACCGTGCAGAACGAATGCGAACAGCCCATACGCCACCAGGCCGACGATGACCGTGATCGCATCGCGCGCCGTCGTTCCCGGCGGATAGCGGGTGCCTGCGGCCCGGTCGCGGCGGCGGGAGGCAATGAAATCGGCGATCGCCCACGCCAGGAAGGCGCCGAAGAGAACGACATCGGCGAGCCTGCCGTTGGTGAGCAGGTGGGCGAAAGCCCACAGCTTCACGCCGGCGATCATCGGGTGCCCGATCGCCGCCTTGATGCGATTGCGCGGCACATAGGCGGCAACGACCAGCACGAACGCCGGCAACAGCAGCAGCGCCGCCAGGTGCCGCGTCCACACGGGGGGCGCCCACAGCACCACCGGCGTGCCACGGGCGACGCCAAAGCCGTACACCAGCAACGCGAAGCCGGCGATCGATACCACCGAGAAGGCCCGCTTCCACCGCTCCTCCCCGCGACGGGCGATCTGCCCCGCGCGCCACGGCTCCGCCACGATCCGGATCGAATGCGACCCCAGGAACAGCAGCAATCCCACGATCAACAGTGTCATCATTGCCTCGTCACGAAAACTGGATTGAAGTCACGTCTTGCGACTGCTGACCCGCTTCACGCCGGCAACGAAGCGCGCCAGCGTGTCGGACAACACGCCCCGCGGAATCATCGCCTCGATCAGCTGGAACCGCCCGCGCACGGACAGTGCCCGATCGAGCGCCACTTTGAACTCGCGGCGGGTCGTCACCCGGCAGCCGTCGCCGCCCAGCGCCGCCGCGGCATCGGCAAACCGCCAGTCGTCGAGGTCGTTGAACTTCGACTCGGGCTGGAAGGTGCGCAGCATTTCCCAGCTGGCGTTGTTGAACACGATGACGACCGGATCCCAGCCGTAACGACGGCAGTTGCCCAGCTCCCAGCCGGTCATCTGGAACGCGCCGTCGCCGACCAGGATCAGCGGCCGCTCGCCCGACGCGGCCTGCACGCCCAGGCCTGCCGGAACCCCGAAGCCCATCGATGCGTAGTAACCCGGCGCCACCAGCGCCGTGTGATCGATGTCCATCGCCGTGAACAGGCAATCGCCGACGTCGGTCGCGATCGGAATTCGACCCCGTGCCGCCATCAGGTCGTTGATAGCGCGGGCGACATCGCCCGGGACGAGTGTCGCGTCGTCGGCGACGAAGCCGCGCGGATAGCGGGTTCGGGCTTCGACGCCCGGCGACGGCCGCGGCGTCACGCGCTCGAGCAGCGCATCGACCAGCGCCGCCAGCGGCAACGACGGATACGTGTGATGGCCGAGGGTGACCTCGCCGCTCAACGCGCGGATGGTGTGCCGCAGGTCGATCTGTCGCGACGACACGCCGAAATTGGTATCGGAAATGATGACGCCCAGCAGGAAGAGCGCATCCGATTGCTCGACGCGCGCGGTGACCTCGGGATCGCCGGCCACGCCCAGGTAGGTCCCCAGCAAGGGCGCGTCGGTGCCGGCGAGAAGGCCGCGGCCCATGATGCTGGTGACGACCGGCAGCCCCAGCTTGCGCGCCAGCGCCGCGACCTTGTCCTCGAGCCTGAAGCGGCGCACTTCGACGCCCACCATCAGCACCGGCGCGCGCGCCGAATCGAGCCGCGCGAGGATCTCGTCGACGCAGGCCCCCAGCGCGTCCGCGTCGACCGGCCCGGGCGGCAGTTCGGCCACCTCCGCACAGGGCACGTTCACCATGTCGCGCGGCAGCTCGATGTAGACCGGTCGCGACTCGGCCCGGCAGCGCGCGAGCGCGCGTGCGATCCGTGCCGGCGCGCGCTCGGCATCATCGAGGCGCACCTGATCGCAGGTGATCTCGCGATAGATCCGGTATTGCGAGTCCAGCGTCTTGGCCTGGTGGTGAAGCAGGAGTCCGGCCCCCGCTTCGCCCTTGCCCGGCGCGCCCGAGATGACCACCACGGGCGAGCGCTCCGCATAGGCACCCGCGACCGCATTGACCATGTTGAGCGCACCGGCGCCATAGGTGACCGCGGCGACGCCGGGCATGCAATTGATGCGCGCGGTCGCGTCCGCCGCGAACCCGACCGCCGGCTCGTGGCTCAACGTGTACAGCGGGAGTATCCCCGACTCCTCGATCACCTTGAAGAACGGCAACGCGAAGTCGCCGGGGATGCCGAAGATTTGGCGCGCGCCGTGACGACGCAACGCGTGAAGCAGGGATTCGGCCAGTTTCATCGATGGGAGGCCGCGTTCGCAGGCAAGCGAAACGCGCCGAGCGATTCAGAGGCGAAGCATACGCCGATCCGGACGCGCCCCGCTTTCAGCCGGCGCGCAACTCCGGTTCGGGAGATGCCTGCAGCCGCGGCACCACGATATTCGCCGGCGCCGCTGCCAGCAGCCGAGGGGAATCTCCCGGGCGCTGCGCGGCCCGGAGAATCTCGGTCAGCGCCGAACCGGGCTGCGGACGCCCGAGCAGAAAGCCCTGCATGATCGTGCAGCCCAGGCCCATCAGGAAATCGAACTGGGCCACGGTTTCGACCCCTTCGGCGACGACGGTGAGCTCGAGGCCGTGCGCCATCGCAACGATCGCGCGCGTAATTGCGGCGTCCTGCTCGCAGGCCACGGCATCGCGGGTGAACGACTGGTCGAGCTTCAGCTTGTCGAAAGGCAGCCGGCGCAGGTACGACAGCGACGAATACCCGGTGCCGAAATCGTCGATGGCGATCTTGACGCCCATGCGCCGCAGATCGTTCAGCGTGCGCACCGCCGCATCGTAGTCGACCATCAGCATCGATTCGGTAACCTCGAGCTCGATGAACTGCGGTGCCACGCCGAGGATTCGCGCGATCTCGCCGACCCGGGCCGCGAGACCGGGATCGACGAGTTGGGCTGTCGAAAGATTCACGCCGATGGGCACGGGGCCTACGCCGGCGTCGCGCCAGGTGTTGTGCTGCATCAACACCGACACCAGCACCCACTCCCAGATGGGCATGATGAGCCCGATCTCCTCGGCGACGGTGATGAACTCGTTCGGCGGGATCAGTCCGCGCGTCGGGTGATTCCAGCGCAGCAGCGCCTCGACGCCTGTGATCACGCCGGTTCGCGCGTCCACCTGCGGCTGGTAGTGCAGCACGAACTCCTGGCTCTCGACGGCCTGGCGCAAGTCGTTCTCGAGCAGCAGCCGCGTGGCGGTCGCCGCGCGCATCGCTTCCCGATAGAACGAGAACCGGTTGCGCCCCTGGGCCTTGGCCTCGTACATGGCGACATCGGCGTTCATCAGCAGCGTCGCGAGATCGTGGCCGTCGCGCGGGTAGAGCACGACGCCGATCGAGCCCGACACGAAAACCCGCTGCGCGCCGAGGCTCACCGGTTGCGCGAGCGCTTCCAGCACCCGCTGCGCCACGCGTCCCGCGTCGGTTTCGCCGGCGACACCGTTGAGCAGCACGATGAACTCATCGCCGCCGCGCCGGCAGACATCGCGCGCTTGCGGCCGTCCGGCCGCGGCCGGCGCTTCCTGGTCGAGGCGCAGCACCCGTGTCAGGCGTTGCGCGACGATGCGCAGCAGATCGTCGCCGACCGCGTGCCCCATCGTGTCGTTGATGCGCTTGAACTGGTCGAGGTCGAGGAACATGATCGCGAACGCCTTGCCGGTCTCCCGGGCGCGGGTCAGCGTTTCCTCGAGGTTGGCATCGAATCGCGCGCGGTTCGGCAATTCGGTGAGCGTGTCGTAATACGCGAGCCGGTGGATCTCCTCGATCGCGCGCGTGCGCTCGGTGGCTTCCTGGATCGTGCCGACGACACCGACGACGCGCTTGTCCGGATCGACCAGTGTCTCGCCCAGCATCTGCGCGTGGCGGATCTCGCCTTTCGGCGTGACGACGCGCAGGTCGAGCGCGGGTTGCGCGCGTCCCTTCGCCAGCTGGATCAGCCAGCGCCGGAACGGGTTCCTGTCGCCCGGGTGCACGAACTTCAGCGCGTCGCGCGGCTGCAGGCGGAACCCGTCCGGCGGAGCCCCCAGAACGCGGGCCACTTCCGCCGAGCAGATGATCCGCTGCGTGGCGCAGTACCACTCCCAGCTTCCCACGCGGGCAATCCGCTGCGCGCGGGTGAGGTGGCGAACGACGCGACGGCGACGGCGTTGCTCGTCGTCGCCCGCGGCCCGCGTGGGCAGGTGGCCGCGACGGGCAAACATCGGGCGGCGGCCGATCCGGGCAACGTACGCGTGCAATCCCTTGATGCCTTGCGAAAGCGTGTCGGCCCATGCCCGCACCGAGGCGGCCGGCGCCACGGGCCGGGGCGGAGGCGCCGGACGAGCGAGGAAGACGAACGCCGCCAGCCCCAGGACGCAGAGTCCGACCGGGATCGGCCACAGGCTTTGGCTGCGCGCCACGAGAAGGACGATCCCCAGACACACCGCCAGTCCGACACCGATGGCGGTGGCGACCTGCGGCGCGAATTTGGCGACGGTCGCCCTCCCCGGGCCAGGGCCGGCAGGCGTGGGCGACGACAGAGCAGTGGGCAGGCGGATCACGGTTCGTCGATGCTGTTCCGGCGTCTCCCCGCGACGCCCGAGCAAACGGCTGCGTCCATGGGTTGGCAACGAGAATGCCGCCGCCTTCGAGGGGAGATCGTTCTAATCTTGCAAGGACCGTGCCAACTGTGCCGGGGCGAGCAAAACCCATCCCCCTTGACGCCACCAGGCGACGCGACGCGCTGACGCCCGGAGTCACTTGTTGCCGCCTCGAACGCTGCCCGGTTGGGCGACAGCGGATTCGCGCCGTCAGTCCGCACCCCCGCTGGTGCAGGCGTCGCCACAGCAGTAATTCCCTGGGGGCGACTCTTGTCTTGCGCAGTGCAGCATGGGAGACTCTCGTTTGCCCATCGGTGGCGGTGGCCACTTCCCGTTCACGCCATGAAGACAGCCCACATCTCCGGTCACTACGACCTCACCGAATCCGAGTTCGAACGGCATTACCGGCCTCAGATCGACGCAGCGATCGCACACGGCGACCGGTTCATCCTCGGCGATGCGAATGGCGCCGATCTGCGTGCCCAGCAATACCTGTTCGAGCGTCTGGGCGCCTCGGACCGGGTGCGGGTATTCCACATGCTCGACCGGCCGCGCCACAACGCGGGCTTTGCCACCGTGGGTGGGTACGACAGCGACGAATTGCGCAACGAGGCCATGACGGGCCAGAGCGACTACGACATCGCGTGGGTCCGCGCCGGCTACGAACATGCGGGCACGGCGAAGAATCTGTTGCGCCGGCAGCGTCTCGCCACCGGCGCCGCACCCGCGAACCGCAAGAATCCCTGAGCGTCGCACAGCGCGCCGGATCAATCGGCGCCACCGTCGAGCCGCCGTCTGGAAGGCACTTCAGGATTCGCGCTGGCCGCGAACGAGACGGACAGGCTCTCCAGGAAGGCGACGAGGTCGTCGACCTCGGCTTCAGAGAGACCGAGCGGCCGCAGGATGCGTTCGCCGTCCGCGTGCAACCGATCCTCGTCGAGCTCGGAGTAGTACCGCACCACGTCCCGCAGCGAGGCGAGGCTCCCGTTGTGCATGTACGGCGCCGTGCGCGCGACATCGCGCAGCGACGGCACCCTGAACTCGCCGAAGTTGCGATGCTCCTGCGCGACAAAGCGCGTCGTGTCCGCGGTGCGGCGCTCGGTATCGTCGCTGAACGGCCCCAGCAGGTTGTAGCGGCTCGCCTGCGCGCGCCGGATCCCTTCGTGGCGACCCGGATCGACGCGGCCCGGTCCGGCGAAAAACGGAATGCCGATGTCGTGAAACTCTCCGTTGGTGAAATTGGGCCCCAGGTGGCAGACGTTGCAGCGTCCCTTGCCGACGAAGATGGCGAGCCCGCGCCGCGCGGAGGCCGGGTATCGCGCCGCTGCGGCGGCGTCGCCGCGCGCGAGTGCGTCGCGGAAGTCATCGAAGGGCGTTCGCCCGGTGACGAGTGTTTCCTGAAACGCGGCGAGCGCCTTGGACACGTTCACCACGACCGTTTCGTCATCGTGTAGTTGCGCCGTGCCGAAGGTCGCGCAATAGCGATCGGCGAGGTCGCCGTCGGCACGCACGAGCGCCGCCACCTGCGCGAAATCGCTGCCCATCTCGCGCCGGTCGAAGAGCGGGCGCAGACTCTGCGCCCAGAGGTTGTCGCCGGCGCCGTCCCAGCCGAACCAGCGTTGCAGCCGGACATTGGCGAGCGCGATGGTGTTGCGATCCGCGGCCGCCAACCCGTGCGCGCGCGGCAATCCGTCGGTGAACGCGCGCGACGGCATGTGACACGTCGCGCAGGCGATGGTCCCCGGTCGGGACAGTCGCGGGTCGTGGAAAAGGCGCTCGCCGAAAGCGATGGCCGCGGCCCGGCCGGATGCGCCGTTGGACGGATCCTCCTGCCACGGTGCCGGCCAGGGTCCGTGCGCAAGAATGGCGCGCACTTCCCGCGCGGTGAACGGAGGATCGGCCGCGGATGCTGCAATCGCCGCGTGGACGATGCAGCTGGCCGCAAGCACGACCAATGTCGCGTACCGGAGCGTCACTCGAGATGCGTGGTGGCAACGAGCCGCTCGGTGCCGGCGCTCGTGACCAGATCGAAGAGGATGTCCCATCGCCCCGGCATGTGGAACATCAATCCGTCGGCGCGGAACGAACCCGCGCCGCGCGCGACGACCACCGGCCGGTAGTTCATTCCGTGCCGGTGGTCAGGCATGACCGCATCGATCAGGAGCGCGTCCGGCGGCGCGGCGCCGTCGCGCGGACACACGGCGATGTCGAGCGCGAAGAGCTTTCCGGCAATGATCGGAGCCGGCACCGGCGCAAACACGATCTCGTAACGCGCGTTGTCGATCCGGCTCGTCGTGCCCCGCAACGCTTCGCCGCACGCCCACGCGCCCGGGGCCGAGACAAGCGCCAGCACGCCCGCAACTGCGGCAGCGCGCACCGCGCTCACTTGCCGGCGCCCGGCGTCCAGCCGGCGAATAGCGCCTCGCCGTTGCGCCAGGCGATGCGTTCTGCAAGCGCCGGTGGAAGATCCGCCAGCCACGCCCGCGACCAGTTGGCGTGCTCGACGATGTAGTGCCAGCGCTCCGGCGTGAAGGTGTCGGTGCCGACCATGAACCGGTCGGGGAACTCGGTGAACACGGCACGCCACTCGGCCGGCACCTTCCCTGCCGCTCCCTGGTCGCTGCGAAACGCGAGATCGCACCAGAGATTGCGATGCTTGCGCATCATGTCGCGCACCGCATCCGGGGCAGCGAATCCCGAGTGCGCCCAAAGGATGCGGGCGCCCGGATCCTGCCGGAACAGGCGTTCGATCGCGTCGGCATCCGAATGCGCGTGCAGGATCAGCTTGTGCTGCTTCGCCAGCGCCACCAGGCGCCGCGGCACCGGCAGATCGGCGTCGGCACCGTACACGTGAAACTCTCCGATCGCGGCGTAGCGGCTCCGTGCCAGGCGCTCTTCGAGGAAGGGCGGAACCGTGTCGTCGCGGACCCAGGTGGTCACTTCGCTACGGCGGCGATAGGGTCGCAGCGACGGCAGCACGAGATCGGGCGCCTCGGCCACCAGCCGCTGCGTGCCCTCGTCGCCGGAGCTCGACACCAGAGCCCGCGTGAGGCCCGCCTTGCGCAGGATCGCGACGGCTTCCCTGGGTGGCAGGTTATCCCAGGCATCGTGGCTGTAGTGGACGTGGGCGTCGAAGATCGGGAGTCCGGCCGCTTGCACGATGCCGACGACGGTCAGCGTCGCGACCAGCAGGCCGGTGGTCCACAGGTGCGGACGGACGGCAGGCCGGTCGCGCGCCGCGCCGCCGTTTCGGGTGCCGGTGGGATGGCTTTTCGACATGGTCGTACCCCCGTTTTGGACGCGCATTGTACCTCGGCCCGCGCTGCACTCCGCCGACCACAGACCGGCATCGGTGTAGCATCTGTCCATGGCCCGCGTCGGCGCGGACGACCGCCGCGATGCGTTCGCCGTGGAGTGAAACACGAAGGACGGTAATGCGCATCCTGCTTGCGGCCATCCGCCACGAAACCAACAGCTTCTCGCCGCTGCCTACACCGTTCGCGTCTTTCTTTCCCGACGGCGTGCCGATCACGGGCGACGCGGTGCTGGCTGCGCACGAGGGCGCGAAGACCGCGTTCGGTGGACTGCTGGACGCGGCGCGCGAAGCCGGCGCCGACATCAACCTCCCGCTGTTCGCCGACGCGCTGCCGTCGGCGCCTGCGTCGGCGGCGACGCTCGACCGCCTGATCGCGCTGCTCCTGGCAGGGGATGACGGCGCGCCGGACGCGATGCTGCTCGACCTGCACGGCGCCATGACGCTGGACGACGGCAGCGACGGCGAAGCCCGGATCCTGCGCGCCGTCCGTGCCCGCTGGCCGCAGGTGCCGATCGCGCTGGCGCTCGATTTCCACGCCAATCTGGCGCAGGAAGTCGTCGATCTGGCGACGATCGTCTGCGGCTATCGGACCTATCCGCACGTCGATGCCTACCAGACCGGACTGCGCGCGGCGCGGCTGCTGTTCGCCACGATCCGTGGAGCCGTCCTTCCGGTCACCGCGCTGTGCCGCGTTCCGGTCCTTCCGCAGATGCTGCGGCAGGTCACCGACGACGACCCGATGCGCTCGGCCCTCGCCTTCGCGCAGGCCGCCACCGATGGCCGCGACGTGCTCGACATCTCGGTGTTCGGAGGCTTTCCGCTGGCCGACAGCGTCGTGACCGGGCCGTCGGTGGTGGTGATCGGCAACGACGATCCTGCGCCGGCGCAACGGGCGAGCCGGCGGATCGCGCAGATCCTGTGGGAAGGGCGGGCGCGCCTCGTCGATGCCGGCGCCGAGCCGGTCGCGCTGACGCTGGCGCGCGCCCGGGCGCTCGCACCGCCGGTGATCCTCGCCGATTGCGGCAACAACGCCGGCGCGGGCGGGACCTGCGACACGATGACCGTGCTCGCCTCGATGCTCGATGCCGGAATGCGCGACATCGTTGCCGGTGTCTACTGGGATCCCGCCGCCGTCGACCTGCTGCTGCACGCGCGTCCGGGCGGAGCGGTGACCCTCGCGATCGGGGGTCGCCACGCCTACCCGGACGACCCGACCGGCCCGTTGCGCCTGACCGGTCGCGTGAAGCGCGTCACCGATGGCCGCTTCCACGCGCTCGGCCCCGTCTATCCGGGAATGCTGATCGAGCTCGGCAAGTGCGTGGTGTTCGACATCGGCCCCGCGCAACTGGTGATCGCAGAGCAGCGGGTCGAGGGCTTCGACGCCGGCATGTTCACGCACGCGGGCATCGAACCCGCGACGGCCCGCTACCTGCTGGTTTTCTCCCGCGTCGGCTACCGCGCCGGCTTCGCGCGCTACGGCGGGAGCCGGCTGCTCGTGCATGGCCCGGGCGCCGCCGCCGCCAGTTTCGACCGGCTGCCGTTCCGCCACCTGCCCCGGCCGCTCTATCCGCTTCACGACGCTGCCGCGCCGGCGTAGGATGATGGTTTCGACAACCTCCGGAGCAAACCCCATGCGTCACACCCTCTCCCTCGTCGCGCTGATGGCGCTCTCGTCCGCTGCGGTCGCGGCCGACGTCCGCGTGATGTGCTACCAGGATGGCATCGAGTGCGACGTCACCGCGGAGCTCGCCAAGCGCTTCGAGGCGCAGAACCCCGGCACCAAGGTTATCCTCGACGTCGTCCCCTACAAGACCATCGTCGAGCAGCTGCCTGTGCAGCTGGCCGCCGGCCAGGGGCCCGACATCGCGCGGGTCACCGACCTGGGCGGGCTGTCCAAGTACTACCTCGACATCACCCCGCATCTCAAGGACGCGAAGTACTGGGAGGCGAACTTCGGCGCGACGCTGCCGTGGCTGCGGCCCACGCCCAACGACCGTGGCATCTACGGCTTCATGTCGCAGCTGACGATGACCGGCCCGTATATCAACAAGACGCTGTTCGAGCAGGCCAAGGTGCCGGTGCCGGGCCCGAAGGCGACCTGGGACGAGTGGATCGACGCGACGCGCAAGGTGGCGAAGGCCACGCAGACGGCAGCGGCGATGGCCTGGGACCGCTCCGGCCACCGCTTCGCCGGCCCGGCGATCAGCAACGGCGCCAAAATCTTCGACGCCAAGGGCGAGCTCATGCTCGACGCCGGCTACCGGACCACGGTCACCAAGTTCGTCGGCTGGAACAAGGACGGCACGATGCTGAAGGAAGTCTGGGCGGGGTCCGGCGGCTCGACCTACGCGGACTCGATCGGCGAGTTCAAGAACGGCCGGGTGGTGATGGTGCTGTCCGGCTCGTGGCAGATCAACCGGCTGCAGAAGGACATCGGCAACGCGTTCGACTGGGTGGCGGTGCCCAACCCCTGCGGCCCGGCCGCGTGCACCGGCATCCCCGGCGGTGCCGCCTGGGTGGCGCTGAAGACGGCCAAGTCGCCAAAGGAAGCCGGCATGTTCCTCGACTTCATGGCGCAGGAAGCCAACTACGCCGAGTTCGCCGGCAGGACCAACAACATCCCGGCGCACGCGGGCCTCGCCAAGAAGGGCGTCAACTATGCCAGCGCCACGCCGGGCGCGCGCGCGGCACTCTCGACCTTCGGCTCCGGGGTCGCCGAACTCGCGCCGGTCGCTTACCAGTTCCAGGGCTACAAGTACAACCGCGCGATCATGCTGCCCACGGTGACCCGGGTGACGCAGGCGATCGTCGGCGAGATGAGCGTCGACGAAGCGATGACCAAGATCGCCGCCGACATGGCGGACGCGGTCAAGCAAGCGCAGAAATAGCCGACGCTGCCGGTCGACGGGCGGGCGACATCGGGACCACTTGATCGGGAGCCAGTCGATTGGACTTGGTGTCACGCCTGCTCGGCCTGTTCTTCAACCTCTTCGAGCCCCTGTTCCGGGTCGGCCAGCGCTGGCTCGGGATCACCCGTCTCGGCTGGCTGTTCGTAGGCCCGAACCTGCTGGTGTTCGGGCTGTTCACGTTCCTGCCCATCGTCATCAATTTCGTCTATGCCACGACCGGGGGCGTCAAGCTGATGCCCTTCGAGCGGCCTTTCACCGGCATGGAGAACTTCGGCATCCTGTTCGAGTGTCGCGATTATTTCGACATCCAGACCTGCCGCAAGGACGTCTTCTGGCGCGCGCTGTTCAACACTGCGCGGTTCAGCATGATCCAGGTGGTGCTGATGGTCCTGTTCTCGCTGGTGACCGCGCTGGTGCTCAACCGGAAGATCATCGGGCGCGGCTTCTGGCGCGGCGTGTTCTTCTACCCGGTGCTGCTGTCGCCGGTCGTCGTGGCGCTGATCTGGAAGTGGCTGCTGCAGACCCAGGGCGTCTTCAATGCCGGTCTCGTCGCCGCGGGATCGACGCCGGTCAATTGGCTGATCGACGCGCAGTGGGCGTTCTTCTGGACGGTGTTCGTCTCGATCTGGGCGCACATGGGCTTCTACACGCTGATCCTGCTGGCCGGCCTGCAGGCGATTCCCAGAGAGATGTACGAAGCCGCCGAGATGGACGCCGCGTCGCCCTGGCGGACGCTGCACCGGATCACGCTGCCGCTGCTGATGCCCAACCTGATCGTGGTCCTGGTGCTGGCGATGATCCGCGCGGTGCAGATTTTCGACGAGGTGTTCGTGCTGACCGGTGGCGGGCCGGGCTCGGCGACGACGTTCATCGTCCAGTTCATCTACCAGACCGGTTTCGCCGAGCAGATCCACCTCTACGGCCTCGCCGCGGCGGCGTCGCTGGTGCTCGCGATCGGGCTGATGGCGCTGACGGTCGTCCAGCTCAAGCTCACCCGCGCGAGTTCGGCGGGGCAGAAGGCAAGATAGCGTCATGCTCGCATTCCTCACCCGCACCCGAGGCCGCACGCGCCTGCATTGGACCGACTGGCTGAGTTATGGCTATCTGTGCGTGGGGCTGTTCACGATGTTCGCGCCGATCCTCTGGCTGGTGATGTCGTCGTTCAAGACCGAGAGCGCGATCGCCCAGTTCCCGCCGACGTTCCTGCCCTACAGCCAGCAGTCGGTGACGGTGAGCGGCCACGACAAGCCGCTGCCGCTGTACCTCACCAAGGACGAGCAGGGCAAGCTGCGCCCGATGGCGCAGGTGCGGCGCATCGGCATCATGGCGACGATGGTCGACCCGGGCAAGCCGGCAGAGGAGATCCGGGTCAACATCAACGACCGCACGCCGATCAACGAGCTCACCTTCGCCTTCGGCAACTACACCGAGATCTTCGGCAAGTTCAACTTCGGCAGGTATCTCTGGAACAGCGTCTTCATCACCGTCGTCGCGACGCTGCTGACGCTGCTGATCAATTCGATGGCGGCGTTCGCGCTGTCCAAGTACCAGTTCCGCGGCCAGAAGGCGGTGTTCATGCTGATCATCGCGACGCTGATGATCCCGCCCACGATCATCCTGGTGCCGGTGTTCCTGGTCATCAACAGCGTCGGCCTCCTCAACAGCCTGTGGGGCGTCATCCTGCCGGCGATCGCCACGCCGACCGGCGTGTTCCTGCTGCGCCAGTACATGCTGACGATCCCCGACGAACTGCTCGAGGCGGCGCGGATGGACCACGCCAGCGAGTGGCGCATCTACTGGAAGATCATCCTGCCGCTGGCGGCGCCCGCGCTCGCCGTGCTCGCCATCTTCTCGGTGATGTGGCGCTGGAACGACTTCCTGCTGCCGCTGATCGTCTTGTCCAAATCGGAATTCTTCACGCTCCAACTCGCGCTCAACTCGTTCCAGGGCGAACTCAACACCCAGTGGCACTACCTGCTGGCGATGACGGTGATCACGCTGATTCCGATCACGCTGGTGTTCGCCTTCCTGCAGAAATACATCACCACCGGCATCGCCAGCGCGGGTGTCAAATAGGACGAACGATGGCGACACTCGAGCTCAAGGGAATCGACAAGGCGTTCGGCGAGACCAAGATCATCCACGGCGTCGATCTCGCGGTCGCCGACGGCGATTTCGTCGTGTTCGTCGGGCCGTCCGGTTGCGGCAAGTCGACGCTGCTGCGCCTCATCGCCGGCCTCGAGTCGGCGACGACCGGAGAGATCCTGCTCGACGGCAAGCGCGTCAACGACGTCGCGGCCTCGGCGCGCGGCTGCGCGATGGTGTTCCAGTCCTACGCGCTGTATCCGCACATGAGCGTCTACGACAACATGGCGTTCGGGCTGCAGAACATGGGCGTCGACCGCGACGTGATCGCGACCAAGGTGAAGGCGGCAACGGCCCTCTTGCGCCTCGACGAACTGCTGCAGCGGAAGCCGACGCAACTCTCCGGCGGGCAGCGGCAGCGCGTGGCGATCGGCCGGGCGATCGTACGCGAGCCCAAGCTCTTCCTTTTCGACGAGCCGCTGTCGAACCTCGATGCCGAACTGCGCGTGTCGATGCGCGCCGAGATCCGCGACCTTCATTCACGGCTCGCGGCAACGATGATCTACGTCACGCACGACCAGGTCGAGGCGATGACGATGGCGGACAAGATCGTGGTGCTGCGTGACGGCCGGATCGAGCAGGTCGGCTCGCCGCTCGCGCTCTACAACACTCCCGCCAACACCTTCGTCGCCGGCTTCATCGGCAGTCCGCGGATGAATCTCGTCCCGGCCGCTGCGGCCGTGGCCGGCGGCGCCCGATTGCCGATCGCCGATGCCCACACCATCGGCATCCGTCCCGAGCACGCCTGCCTCGCCGCCGACGGTCCGCTGCGCGTCCGAATCACGCAGGTCGAGCAGCTGGGCGGCAGCAGCCTGCTGCATGGCCGCATCGCCGGCGACCTGCCGTTCGAACTGGTGCTCGCCGGACAGACCGAGGTGCGGCGCGGCGACACGATTGGCGTCGCATTGCCGGCGCAACACCTGCACTGTTTCGACCGCGATGGTCGAAGGATCTAATGCCGTAAGTCCCTGAGTTTCGATCGGAAGGCGGCCGCCATGCGTGAACTGGGCAGCGGAAGACTGCTGGACTGCAATGGGAACGGCGCGCGGTTCGCGCTCGCCGATGGCGAGCTCGCCCTGCGCGTGCTCGAGCATGCGATCGTCCGCGTGACCTGGCGACCCGGCGACGGTTACCGCGAACCGCGCACCTGGGCGATCGCCCCCGCGACCGACGTGCGCTGGGAAGGCCGTGCCCGCGACGACAGCGGCGGATTCTCGTGTCCGCCGGCAGCCGTCGAGCGCAGCGACAACGGCGTCAGCTTGATCACCGATGCGCTGCGCATCGTCGTCCGCGGCGACCCGCTGACGGTCCGCTGGGAGGATACAAGCGGTGCTGCAATCGCCGGCGATCGCGCGACCTCGGCGTACTTTCGCAGTTCCCGGACCGGTGCGGTCCGCCACTATCTCGCGCGCGACCGCGGCGAGCGCTTCTACGGCCTGGGCGACAAGACCGGGGCGCTCGATTTGCACGGACGCCGCCTGCGCACCCTCGCACTCGACTCGCTCGGCTACGACCCCGAGCACGGCGACCCGCTGTACAAGCATTGGCCGTTCGTCCTCACGCGCACGGCGAGCGGCGGCTGGTACGGGATCTACTACGACACGCTGGCCGCCTGCACCTTCGACTTCGGCTGCGAGCACGACAACTATCACGGCCTCTATCGCTATGTGGAGATCGACGACGGCGACCTCGACTATTACCTGATCGCCGGTGCCACGCCCGGCGAAGTGATTGCTCGCTTCGTTCGCATGATAGGCGGTACGCACCTTCCGCCGCGCTGGTCGCTCGGATTCGCGCAGACCGCGATGGGGCTGACCGACGCGGACGACGCGCAGGCGCAGCTGTCCGGCTTCATCGACCGCTGCCAGCAAGAGCGCGTGCCGATCTCGGCGTTCCACTTCGGGTCCGGCTACTCGTCGCGCGGACCGCGCCGGTACGTGTTCACCTGGAACCGCGAGAAGTTCCCCGATCCGCGCGCGCTGACGGCAAAGTTCCGCCAGCACGGCATGCGGCTGGTCGCCAACATCAAGCCCTGCCTGCTCGACGATCACCCGGCTTACGACCAGGTCCGGGCGCAGCACGGCTTCGTGCACGACACCGCGACCGGCGAGCCGGTGGTCGACCAGTTCTGGGACGGCGTCGGCGGCTATCTCGATTTCACCGCGCCGGCAGGCGTTGCCTGGTGGCAGCAGGGTCTCGCCGACCAGCTGCTCGACTATGGGTTCGACACCGGCTGGAACGACAACAACGAATACGGCGTGATGGACGACGCCGCGCAATGCCACGGTTTCGGCGCATCGCTGCCGCTGCACCGCGCGCGTCCGCTGCAGGCGCTGCTGATGACGCGCGCGAGCTTCGAGGCGCAGGCGCGGTACCGCCCCGCCGAGGTGCCGTTCTCGGTCACCCGCGCCGGGAGCCCCGGCATCCAGCGCTACGCGCAGACCTGGTCCGGCGACAACACGACGAGCTGGGCGACGCTGCGCTGGAACATCCGCACCGGACTGCAGATGAGCCTGTCGGGAATGTTCAATGTCGGCCACGACGTCGGCGGGTTCGCCGGACCGGTGCCGGACCCGGAACTCTTCGTCCGCTGGGTGCAGGCCTGCTGCCTCAACCCGCGGATGGTGATGAACTCCTGGAAGGCCGACGGCACCGTCAATGTTCCGTGGCTGCATCCGGAGGTGACGCCGCAGGTGCTGGCGGCGATCGCGCTGCGCTACCGGCTGCTGCCCTATCTGTGGCAGCTGTTCGAGCGCGCGCACGCGCAGGGCGAGCCGATCATCCGGCCGACGTTCTACGATTTTCCCGACGATGCAAGCTGCTACGCGGACTGCGACGATTTTCTGCTCGGCGGCGACGTTCTGGTCGCGCCGGTGGTGAACCCGGGCGCGACCACGCGGCGCGTCTATCTGCCACTCGGTCCGGCAGCGTGGATCGACTTCGCCACCGGGCAGCGATTTGCTTCCGGGACAACGGTCGAGGTGCCGGCGCCGCTCGAGATGCTCCCGCTGTTCGTCCGCGCCGGCAGCGTCCTGCCGCTGGCCGAAAGCGCAGGGCCGGTGCCGACCCACGACGACCCGGTGCGTCAGGTCGCCTTTCCCGGCTGACCCGCAGGATCGCCCGCGGGGCGTCAATAGCGTCCGCGCTGACCGCCGATCGCGAGCGGATCGCCGACCCGTGGCGAACTTCGGTTCGGCGCGGACACCGGCTGTCGGCGCGGAAACGCGCCCCCCAAACCTCGGGTTCGCCTGAGCAAACTGTGGACGGGCAATGACGATGCGCTTCGGATTGATCGGCTACGGGCTCTGGGGAAAGCATCATGCCGAGGCGATCGTCAACGCGCCCGGGGCAGAACTCGCCGCCATCGCATGCGCCACCGACGCGACCGCGGCAGCGGCACGGGCGAGGTTTCCGAACATCCCCGTGGTCGTCGGCTATCAGGCGCTGCTGGCGCAGAAGCCGCAGCTGCAGCTCGATGCAGTCGACATCGTGGTGCCCAACTTCCTGCACGCCGAAATCGGGATCGCATGCCTCGATGCGAGCCTCGACGTGCTGCTCGAGAAGCCGATGGCGCCCAGCGTCGCCGAGTGCGATGCGCTGATCGCGGCCGCGCGGCGCAGCGGGCGCGTGCTGACCATCGGACACGAGTTCCGACTCTCGAGCCAATGGGGCGGGATGAAGAAGATCATCGATGCCGGCGAGATCGGCAGGCCGCGCTACGGCAATGTGAGCCTGTTCCGCTTTCCGTACCGGCCCGGATCCTCCGCCTGGCGTTACGACGAGCGGCGCGTAGGTTCGTGGATACTGGAAGAGCCCGTCCACTTCTTCGATTCGCTGATGTGGTACTTCGAGGACCAGGGAGACCCGGTTGCGGTCCATGCCGTCGGCAACTCGAAGGTCGATGCACCGGGCATGTACGACAACTTTTCCACGGTGCTGCGCTGGCCCGGCGACCTCTACGCGGTGGTGACGCAGACGCTCTCCGGATTCGAGCACCATCACGTGATGGAAATCACCGGCACCGAAGGTTCGATGCGCACCTGGTGGTCCGGTGCGATGGACCGGACGCGCGAGCCCCGCTTCGAGCTGAAGGTCCAGCGCCGAGGCGAAACGCAGTGCGAGATCATCCGCGGCCTGGGATTGTCGGGCGAGGTATTCGAATTGCAGGAAGAGCTGCGGCAGGTCGTCGCAGCCTTCCACGCGCGTCGCCCGCTGGTGTCGCCAGAGGAAGCGCGGAAGCGCATAGTCGTGTGCTTGGAAGCGGAGCGCTCGGTGCGCGAGAATCGCGTCGTGGAGTTGCTGTTCTAGAGATCAACTACTGGAGGACCCGCATGCATTTCGGACTCATCGGTTTCGGCGCCTGGGGCAAGCAGCACGCGCAGGCGATTGCGGGCCTGCCCGGGCTCACGCTGGCGGCAATTGCCTGCAACAGCGACGACAGCGCGCACGCGGCGGCGGCGGCCTATCCCGACGCCCGCGTCACGCGCAACTGGCGCGACGTCCTGGCCGATGCCGGCGTCGACGCCGTCGATGTGGCGACGCCCAATCACCTGCACGCCGAGATCGCCGTCGCCGCGCTGCGTGCCGGCAAGGACGTCCTGCTCGAAAAGCCCATGGCCACCACGGTTGCCGATTGCGACGCGCTGCTCGCCGCCGAGCGCGAAACGGGGCGGCTGGTTTCCGTCGGCCACGAATTGCGGCAATCGGCACAGTGGGGCAAGGTCAAGGCGCTTCTAGACGACGACGCGATCGGCAGCCCCCTATCGGTAAACTTCGGCCTGTTCCGCAACTTCTATCGTTCGGGCGCCGATGGTTGGCGCTACGACCGGTCGCGCGTGGGGTCTTGGATGCTCGAGGAGGCGGTCCACTACTTCGATCTCGCGCTCTGGTACATGGAGCACCACGGCGACCCGGTGTCGATCCGCGCTGTCGGCAACCAGCGCCCCGGACGCGAGGCCGGGATGTACGACAACGTGTCTGTCCTGCTGCGCTGGCCCAACGGCGCATACCTCACGCTCAACCACTCGGTGGCCGGCTTCGAGCATCACCTGGTGCTGGAGATCACCGGCACCGACGGCGCGATCCGGACCCACTGGTCGGGCACCTTCGACCGCGATCACTCCGCCGCCTACGACCTGCGGGTCCAGCCGCGAGGTTTTCCGTTCGAGCGCGGCGTGCGCGAGAGCGAACACCTGTCGATCGCGCGATCCGGCGAAGTCTATGAACTGACCGAGCAGATCCGGCTGACGGCCGAGGCCTTCGCGGCACGGCGGGCGCTGGTGACCGCGGCGGAGGCCCGCAAGCGCGTGCTGATCTGTCTCGCGGCGGAGCGCTCGCTGGTGGAAAGCCGGGAACTCGAACTGGATTTCGCGTAGCCGCAGCACTCGCATCGGCAGCGCCACGCGAGGGAGCGTCAGGCGGGCAGGGCCGCGCGCCACCGGCGGCGGATCTCGCGCATGCCTATCGCGCGTATTCCCGCGTCGTCGATCCAGCGCGCCGGGCGCCCGGACCCGAACAGCCGGTACTCGTCGGTCCGCCAATGCGCCCGTGGCGGGACGATGGCCTCGATGTCGCCGGGCGCGTTGCAGTGAACCGCGAAAAACGTGGCGCCCGGCGGCAGCGTGTCGATCATCGTCCGGTACCTGGCGTCGACCTCCGCGCTGGGAACGCCCGGCGTCATCCGGAACCGATCGAAGACCGGCAGCCCTGCCGCGTCGAGTCCGGCGACGATCGGCTCGTACAGACCCGTCGGCACATCGCCCATGCGCAGCACGCCCGTGTACGAATCGAGCTCCCGCGGCAGCAGGACGGGCAACCGGTACTCGCGCCCCAGCCGCACGTAGAGGTCGACGAGCTCCGGGACCACGGCTGCGCCCATGTGCGTATCGAGGTGCGTGACATCGATGCCTGCGGCAAGCGCGCGGTCGATCTGCGCTCGCATTTCGATTTCCGCCGCTTCGACGACCAGGCGCGACCGAAGCTCCAGGCAGTTCCGCGGAAAACACCCCTGGTCGTCGACCAGACCGGATGCGCGCGACACGGTCGACAGCGCTCGCCAGCGGTACTGTGGCCACTCCGAGGTCAGCGTCAGGTGCACGCCGAGATCGAGCGTCGGGTCCAGGGCCGCGGCATCGGCGATCTCCTGAAACCACGGGCACGGCACCATGACCGAGCCGCAGGTCACGCCGGCGGAGCGCGAGAGCTCCAGGAACGCGACATTCGCGCCGTGGCACATGCCGACATCGTCGACGTGCACGACCAGCACCCGCGCTTCCGGATTGCCGGCGATCGCCTGCGCAAGCGAATTCAAAGCTTCGTTCCCGGCGCGTACGTCCGGCCGGGCGGATTGAGCCAGCGGCTCACGGTCTCCACCCGGGCCGGCTGCAGCCGCTGCGCCGGAAGGCCCTGCAGGATCAGGCCCAGATCGTCGACGACCATTTCACCGATGGTCGCGAATGTCGCCGGCGAAGAACCGGCCCGGTGCGGGGACAGCAGCAGGCCTTCGACCCGGCGGGCGCGCGAATCGGCCGGGGCCGGCTCGACCGGAAAGACGTCGGTGGCCGCACGGAATCGCCCTGCCGCCACCAGGTCCAGCAGCGCGTCGAAATCGACCAGCCCCGCGCGCGACAGCAGCAGGAAGATCGCATCGCTGCGGATCGTTTCCAGTCGTGTGCGGTTCAGAAGCCCGCGCGTTTCGGCGGTGATGCCCGCCATGGCGAAAATCACCCGCGGCTCGCCCAGCGCTGCCGCCAGCGACGCGGGCTCGCCGCCCATCTCGCGTATCAGGCCGTCAGGCAGCCACGGGTCGTGGATCAACAGGCGCGGCCGGAAGGGTGCCAGCAGCGGCAGCAGCGCACGCCCCAGGTTGCCGCAGCCGATGAAGCTCATCGTCTCGCCGCGCAACAGAAAGGCATCGCGGGCGCCGGTGAACCCGTATTGCTCGCGGCCTTCGCGCATCAGCCGGTCGGCGCGGGTGATGCCGCGCGCCAGGTCGAGCGCCAGCCCCAATGCCATTTCGGCCACCGGGTGCGCGAACGCGGGCGCGATCGAAAGCACCTGGACGCCACGACGAAAGCACTCCGCGTAATCGACATTCTGCGCGAAGTTACCTTCGACATTGATGATCGCCGCGAGCTTCGGCGCCCGGGCAAGGCGCGCCGCGTCGAGATCGGTCTGGCCGACGACGGCGACAGCTTCGGGCAATGTCGCGTCCACCAGTTCGGGGGCGAGCTTGCCGGCATCGCTCTCTTCGAGACCCACCACGCGTCCGAGGCGCTCGAAGCGCTGTCGCACGTCCCCCCGAAAGATCATCGGCGCGCTGCGGGGCCAGGGATCGAACAGAATGACCGGCGGATTCATCGGAACCTCACTTGGGTGAGGGAAACTGCAGGGGTTCGGCGATGCTCGCGTCCTGCGCGGCGAACCACAGCCGCAGTATCCGGCGGTCGGTCCGACCCAGGCCGGGCGCCTCGGCTTCGAGCTGTATCGAATGACTGCGATTGTCGGTGAAGCGGAACCGGCCCTTGGCATCCGTCACGGCGCGACCGCGTTCCTCGTGGGTGACAAAGCCGCGCTCGAACAACCGCACCGACGCGCCGGCCACCGGATTGCCTGTCGCATCGACCACGCGGCCTTCGAGAACGCCGTGGTTATGGCTGTTCACATAGGCGAGCCACGCCAGCGTGACGATGGTCATCATCCCCGGCACGATGACCCAGCGCGACCGGAGCCAGGACCCGAGACCGGACTCGGAACTCATCCCTTGGTCGCTCCCGACGTCAGTCCGCGGATGAATTCCTTCTGCGCCATCAGGAACACCAGGATCGACGGCGCGAGCACCATCACGGCGAATGCGTACAGCGCCCCGGTCGTGTCTTCCATGTACGACAGGAAGCGCGCGAGCCCGAGCGGCAGCGTCTGCATCGTCGGGTCGCGGGTGATGAGCAGCGGCCAGAGGAAGTTGTTCCACGACCAGATGAAGGAGAGGATCACGTTGGTCGCGATCGCGGGCTTGGACAGCGGCAACAGCACGCGCAGGATGATCCGCCACTCCGAGAGCCCGTCGAGCCGCGCGGCGTCGATCAACGACCTCGGCACCGCCTCGAACGCGGCCTTGAACACGAAGATGCAGATGATCGTCGACAGCATCGGGAACGCGAGGCCGAAGAACGTGTTGAGGAGCCCCATCTTCGCCGTGATCAGGTAGGCCGGGATGATCGTCGCCTGGAAGGGGATCAGCATGCAGGACAGAAACAGCGCCAGCACCGCCCGCCGACCCGGAAACTGCCGGGTGAGCGCGTAGCCGGCCATGGCGTTGAGCACCACGTTGCCGGCGACCGCGATCGCCGAGACGATGATGCTGTTCAGCAGGTAGCGCGGGAACGGGATCAGATACCAGACGTCGACGAAGTTGAACAGATGCGGGTCGCGCGGAATGATGCTGGGCGGGTACGCGTAGATGTTCTCGTTCGTGACCGCCGTCTTCATCACCCAGTAGAACGGCAGCAGCATGACGAACGAAACCGCCACCAGCGCCGCGTGGCGCAGCGCGAGCAGCGGGCGCGATGGCCGGGCCGCCATCAGTCCTGCTCCACCGCGCCGGCGTTTCCGCCTGCCGCCTTGTTGGCGGCATAGGTGAGCAGCAGCAGCAGGGCGAACTGCACCACCGTCAGCGCCGCCGCATAGTCGAACTTCGTCTGCTCGAACGCCGATTTGTAGATGTGCGTGATCAGCAGTTCGGTGGCATGTCCCGGCCCGCCGTTGGTCATGATGTAGACCAGGTCGAAGCTCGTGAACGAGTTGAGGATGCCGACGACCACGCAGAGGAAGATCGACGGCCGCAGCATCGGCAGGGTGATGCGGAAGAACCGGGCGTACGCCGGCGCGCCGTCGATGCGCGCGGCCTCGTAGAGATTCTGCGGGATGCTCTGCAGCCCGGTGAGCAGGATGATCATGTAGAAGCCGATCGTCTGCCAGACGCCGGCGAAGATCACCGACGGCAGCGCCCAGTCGAAACTCTGCAGAAAGCCGATCGGCCGGTCGACGAGCCCGCTCGCGCGCAGCGCGTAGTTGATGATCCCGCCGCGCTCGTCGTACATCCAGCGCCAGATGATCCCGACGGCGACGGTCATCAGCGGATAGGACAGGAAGACGATGGTGCGGTAGACCGATGCGCCCTTGAGGTCCGAGTTCACCAGCAGCGCGACACCCAGCGCGGCCGCGATCACCAACGGCGAGGCGGCGATGAAGATCAGCGTGTTCCAGAGCGCCACCCAGAAGACGTCGTCGTACGACCACATCTCGACGTAGTGCTCGAACCCGACCCACACCGCGGGCTTCAGCGGCGACCAGGATTCGAACGAGAGGATCACGTTCCAGCCCAGCGGCAGGATCCGGTAGAGGAAGAAGATGGCCAGCGACGGCAGCAGGAAGCACGCGATCAGCGTGAGCTGCCGATTGCGCCGCTGGCCCCACCAGCCCTTGCCGGCGGTCATGGGCCGGTCCCCGGGCCCCGGCGCGGGCCTGCTCGCGGGACCCGGCCCGGTGGGTCGGTTCGGCGTGCGGGCGCCGCCGCGCAGGCGCGAAGGCGCGCGAAGACCGGTGCGGTCACGCGCACCGGTCCCCGCACGCCGGCTGGACTGCGCCCGCCCACGCGCACGCTCAGCTGCGCGTCAGCTCGCGCGACATCCGCCGGTCGGCGTCGGCGAGCGCGGACTTCGCGTCCTTGCGGCCCAGCAGGGCGCTCTGCAGCTCGGGCCAGAACGCTTCCTTGATGCGCGTGTCGTTGCCGAAGCGCCAGTTGCCGGTCATCTTGTCGGTGTGTTCGAGCTGCGTCTTCAGCACCTGGTGGACCATCGGGTCGTCCTTGGCGAGCCTGGCCAGCGTCGCCTGGTCGACCGCGACGTTGCCGGTGACGAGCTTCCGGCGCTCGGCGAGTTCGCCCGCCTGCGCGTTGTCGGTGATGAATTTCACGAAGTCCCACGCCAGTTCCGGATTCTTCGAGCCCTTGGAGATGCCGAGGCCGTGCGAGTTCGGCGTAGCAAAGTTGCCCGGCATGTGCGCCACGCCGAGCGTCTCCGGCGTCACCCAGCTGCCCTGCCCCTTGAAGAAGAAGTAGGCGGGCGAATGCGCATGCAGCATGCCGACGTTGCCGGCGCCGAACGCACCGTTGGGCTCGACCCAGCGGCCGGTCCACGAGATCTTGTTGATGGCGCCGCTCTGCGTCGCCTTGGCGAGCTTGTCGACGACCTCGATCGCCTTCGGCGTGTTGAACGTGGTCTTCTTGAGGTCCGGCGTCACCAGGTTGACGCCGTTCATCGCGAACAGCGGCCAGTACAGCCAGTCGAAGTTGAGCGTCATGAAGCCCGAGGCGATCTCGCCGCTGGTCATCTTCTGCGCAAAGGCGAGGATTTCGTCGAAATTCTTCGGCGGGCCCGCGAGACCGGCCTTCGCGAACATCGGCTTGTTGTAGAACAGCAGCGTCTTGGTGATGTAGAAGGGCACCATGTAGTTCTTGCCCTCGTACATCCAGTTGCCCAGGTAGTTGGCATCGTAGCGGGCCTTGGTGGCGGCTTCCCTGGCGAACAGCGGCGACAGGTCCAGCAGCGCGCCCTGCGCCGCGTATTCGAGGCCGAGCGCGCCCTGCGTGTTGATCACGTCCGGCGGCGTGCCGGCCGCCAACTGCGTCTGGTAGAACGGGGCGAACTCGGGCCCTTTCTTGTCCAGCCACTCGACCTCGACGCCGGGACGGGTCGACTGGAAGCGCTTGATCCAGCCCTCGATCAACTCCTTCTGGTCGATGATGTTCCAGGTCAGGAAGGTGATCTTCTTCGTGCCCTGGCCGATGGCCGGAGCCGAGATGACGCTGGTCGCGGCGGCGGCCGCGGCGGTCTTGAGCAGGGTGCGACGGGTGATCATGGTGCTTTCTCCTTGTGGGTCAGCGCAACACGGGTTCTGGCAACTGCGTCACCTCGGCGGTCATCGTCACCGCGACATCCGGGTGGCGCCGCACCAGCGACGCAGGAACCGCGGCAGTGATCGGGCCGTGCAGCATCTTCCGCACGATCGCGCACTGCCAGGATCGGTTCAGGTAAAGGCGGATCTTCCTCGCCGCGAGTATCTCCTTCATGCCCACGGTGACCGCGGTGCGCGGAATGCGGTCGATGTTGCCGCGCGTCGCGGTCACCGCGTTGATGGTGCGCGTCTCGCGGTTGAGCTGGACGACGCGCGTCGGCAGGTTGGCGAAGGACGCATCGTCGATCGCTTCACCGGGCTCGGGTGGATCGTTGAAGGCGAGGTGGCCGGTGATGCCGACGCCTCCGAACGCGACGTCGACGCCACCGCAGCCCTCGATCAGCCGGCCGGTCGCCTGCGGGTCGCGCGGGTCGGGGAAATGTCGATTCCCGGGCGGCGGCGCCAACGCCGGATCGAGGCGCGACCAGAGCGCGCGCTCCATGTGGGCGCGAAAACTCAGCGGGTCGTCGAGCGGAATGTAGTCGCCGCCGGGCGTCAGGTACTCGTCCATGTTGATCAGCACCAGGTCGGCAAGCGTCAGGCGCGTCTCGTTGCAGTGCTGCGCGAGAAGTTCGAACTGGCCGATCGGGCCCACCGGGACGATGAACACGACCTGCGGGCGCGCGCGGTCCTTCGCCGCGCGGAACTCGGCGACCATCGTCGCCGCGAAGTGCCGCGTCAGCGCCTCGCCGTCGGCGACCACCTCGCAGCCGCAGCCGCTGCCTGCGCCGAGCTTCTCCGGCGGCACGCGGAGCGGTTCGCTGTTCACTGGACTACCTTCGTGCTGCGCACTCCGGTATTCGCGCTCGGGGCGGCCCGTCGCGCTCATAGCCGTCGCTCCGTCACCGGGTCGAACAGGTGGATCGACTCCGGCGCCACGGCGACCCGCACCGTTTCGCCCGCGTGGCGCACGACGCGTGGCGGAAGCCGCGCCTGCAGCTCGACGCCGGCCACGTCGAACACGACCAGCGTGTCCGACCCCAGCGGCTCCACGACGCGGGCCACACCGACCAGCGTGTTCGGGTCGTCGACCTTGGCCCAGTGCAGATGCTCGGGACGCAGCCCGATCGTCACTGCCTTGCCGGCATGCGCCGCGTAGCGCGAGGGCGGCAGGACGAGGCGGGCAGCGTTGCCGAAAGTGACGGCGCTGCCCCCGGCGTCGCTCTCGATCCGGCCCTGAATCAGGTTCATCGCCGAGGTCCCGACGAAACCCGCAACGAACAGCGTCGCCGGCTCGTCGTAGACGTCCTCGGGCGTGCCGATCTGCTCGACCTGGCCGTTGTGCATCAGCACGATCCGGTCGGCCAGCGTCATAGCCTCGACCTGATCATGAGTGACGTAGATCGCCGTGGTCCGGACCCGCTCGCGCAGCTTCTTGATCTCGGTGCGCATCTGCACCCGCAGCTTGGCGTCGAGGTTCGACAGCGGCTCGTCGAACAGGAACACCTTGGGCTCGCGCACGATCGCACGCCCCATCGCCACCCGCTGCCGCTGCCCGCCCGACAATTGCCGCGGCTTCCGTTCGAGCAGCGGCTCGATGTCGAGGATCGCCGCGACCTCTGCCACCCGGCGAGCGATCTCGGCCCTGCCGACGTTGCGGTATTGCAGTGAAAAGGCGATGTTCTGAAATACGGTCAGGTGCGGGTAGAGTGCATAGTCCTGGAAGACCATCGCCACATCGCGATCCTTGGGATCGACTTCGTTGACCGTGCGATCGCCGATGGCGATCTCGCCGCCGGAGATCTCTTCCAGTCCGGCGATCATCCGCAGCAGCGTGCTCTTGCCGCAGCCCGACGGTCCGACCAGGACGACAAACTCCTGATCGGCGACCTCGAGATCGACGCCATGGACGATCTCCTGCGCATCGTAGGTCTTGCGCACCTGGCGCAGGCTCACCGTGGCCACGCAGCCCCCTGCCCGATTCGTGAGCGAGCGCGGCACCCCGGCCCCGCGATGCGGTACACCCTGTCCATGATTCCTCGCAGATCCTTGATGGCCTGGGGCATGTCTTCGCAGACTCGCCTTTTTTCTGAGCAGTCTAGCACCGGCGTCGGGAACTTCAGAGCGCCTTCGCCGGGTCGGCAGCCGCGGCTTTTGCGACCGCCTCGTCGCGTCCGACCCGATGGATCATCAGCGCCTGCGAACCGTCGGCACGGGACTGCTGCCAGGTAGCGATGTAGGCGTCGTCGGTCGCGAGCACGTCGACGTAGCGGAGACAGTGCGTCCCGTCGGGGCTGGTGAACTCGGGAAAGATCGTGGATATGCGCCGAAACGACGTCGGGTCCGCGCGCACGCTATAGCCCAACCCGCCAAGTTCCTCGCAGGAGTAGCCCCGTGGCCGCTTGGCGGCCTGGGCGTGCTCCTCGAGATTGCGGAGGCACTCGCCGCCGTCGTAGAACACGAGGCCGGTCCCCGCCGGCGCGAGTCGCTCCGGAACGGGCAGGATGCAGGTTCCGCGCGTGATCGCAACGTCCCAGGCGAGTCCCCGCGGATAACAATCGAAGCGCGGTTCGCCGCGCGCGATGCCGTCGGGACCGATCTCCACGACGCCCGTGTTGGTCGACGACCAATTGAACGAGTGGTGGCAGAAGAAGAGCAGCAGGCCGCCGTCGGGGCGCTCGGCCAGGAACGGGTCCTTGACCTGCAACGTCGCCGGATCGTCGGAGGCGACGATCGTCTCCGGCAACGCCTGCGCGAGCTTCGCCACGCTCTCCGCTCTCAAGCGCTCGATCGTCCACACCCCCGTGCCCGGCTTCCGGAACTCGGCGACGGGCGCGGGATAGGGCGCGGGCTTCTCGGAGGACACGTAGAGTTCGACCGCGCCCGGGACAAAGCGCAGCGCCGATCCTTCGATCGACAGCGCTGACACACCGCCGGGAGTGACGGCGGCCTTGTCGAGTGCAAGCGCCTTGGTCCACGACGCGCCACCGTCATCCGATGCGAACAGCGCGAGCTCGCGCCCTCGGTCGCCGAGATCGAGACCGGTCCTGGAATCGCCCGCGCTGCGGTAGCGCCCGGTCAGCCAGAGGCGTCCCCCGCGTTCCTGCACCATCTTCCCGCCGCCGAACCAGTATCCCCGCTCCGGCCGTTCGGGAGCGATGGCCACGCGCGCGCGGGCCGGATCCACGAGGACATGGGCGAAGGCGCGCAGGCGTGCAATGACTTGAGGCTCGAGCGTCATCGACGTCTCCGGGTGCGGCGTTGCGGCGCGAGTGGCATCGTAGGTAGTGGGTGGCGTGCCGCGACGCGGATCAGTTGCGTCCGATGTCGCTGAAATACTCGTAGCGTGCGGTGTCGACCAGCGAGACTCGCAGTTCCACCGGCACGTCGTTGTAGGTCAGGGCGAGCCGGCGAATCTGCAGCAGCGGCGCGTTGGGTACGAGCCCCAGCAACGCCGCGGTTTCGGCATCGGTGACCACGGCCCGCAGCCGCTCGCTGGTCCGCACCACCGACACGCCGAAAGCCTCCTGGTAGAGGTTGTAGATCGTCGAGGGACGGTTGCGAAAGCGCTTCTCGGTGAGCCCCTTGAAGCGCGCGGCGGGGAGCGTGAGGTCGTCGACGATCACCGGCGCGCCGCCCAGCGACAGCACGTTGCGAATGCGCAGCACCGGGTCGCCGGGCTCGATCGCGAGCCGCTGCGCGGCCGTCCGGTCGGCCTTCGCCTTGGCGTACGAGAGCAGCCGGATCTGCGGGTACTCCTTGGGACCCTGCTCGGGAACGATGTGAAAGAAGTAGAACAGCAGCCGATCGCGATTGTGGCTGGCGACGTAGGTCCCGCGGCCCTGCTGGCGGATGAGGATGTTCTCGGCGACGAGTTCGTCGATCGCCTTGCGCACGGTGCCGATGCTGATGCCGTAGCGCTCGGCAAGCCGCCGTTCGGAGGGTATGGCCTCGCCGGCTTTCCACTCGCCGCGGGTCAGCACCTCCATCAGCTGCCGCTTGACGTCCTTGTAGAGCGGACCATCCAGCGGCACGCCGGGACTGCCCGAATCGGAGGCGAGGTCGAGAGTAGGGTCGGCCATGGGGGTCGTCATGACGGCAATGCGCAGCGCCGCGAGACAGCAGTGTAGCGCCGGCAGCGCAACTCATGCAAATGATATAGATGATCTAGTTGACTTGTCGATGTTGGAGAAATAGCATTACGGGTGTCCGGCAGCGCACAGCACCCCCTGGGTGAGCTTGACCCCGCTGCCGATGGGCCGCCGCCGCCGCATCGCGGCCCCCGTCCGTGCCTTCCCAGGAGCCCCATGATGATTCATTGCGTATTGCACGATCCCAACGATTCGGTCGCCGTCGTCGTTGTCGAGGGCGTGAAGGCCGGCATGACGCTGACCGGTTTGATTCTCGACCAGGACCGCACGCTGGAGCTGCCCTGCGTGCAGGACATTCCGCTGGGGCACAAGGTGGCGCTGAAGGACATGGCGAGCGGCGACACGGTGATCAAGTACGGCATCGACATCGGCAAGGTGGTGGCGCCCATTGCCCGGGGCCAGCACGCCCACGTGCACAACATCAAGACCAAGCGCTGGTAATCGGCGCGGGCCGCGCGCGGTGCGCGGCCGCCTTCCCTTTCCGGCCCCGGCGGCCTGCCGCCCGGCCCTTCGCCACTGGCAACGAAAGACCCACCATCATGCAGAACACCTTCTGGGGTTACCGCCGCGAAAACGGTCGCGTCGGCGTCCGCAATCACGTGATCATTCTCCCCGTCGATGACCTCGCCAACGCAGCCTGCGAGGCCGTCGCCCACAACATCAAGGGGACGCTGGCGATCCCGCACCCCTACGGCCGGCTGCAGTTCGGCGCCGACCTCGACCTGCACTTCCGCACGCTGATCGGCACCGGTTCCAACCCCAACGTCGCCGCCGTCGTGGTCATCGGCATCGAGGAACAGTGGACCAAGAAAGTCGTCGACGGCATCGCAGCCACCGGCAAGCCGGTCGTGGGCTTCGGCATCGAGCTGCACGGCGACCACGACACGATCATGCGCGCGTCCAAGGCGGCCAAGGAATTCCTGCAGGCGGCCAGCGAAAAGCACCGCGTCGAATGCGCGCTGTCCGAACTCTGGGTGTCGACCAAGTGCGGCGAGTCCGACACCACCTCGGGCTGCGGCGCCAATCCCACCGTCGGCGACGCCTTCGACAAGCTCTACGCGGCGGGCTGCACGCTGGTGTTCGGCGAGACCACCGAACTCACCGGCGGCGAGCAGATCGTCGCCGCGCGCTGCCGCAACGATCAGGTGCGCGCCGAGTTCATGCGCATGTTCGATCGCTACCAGGACCTCATCAACCGGCACAAGACGAGCGACCTATCCGACTCGCAGCCGACCAAGGGCAACATCGCCGGCGGCCTCACGACGATCGAGGAGAAGGCGCTCGGCAACATCCAGAAGATCGGCAAGAAGTGCATCGTCGACGGCGTGATCGACAAGGGCGAGGTGCCCGGCGGTCCCGGCCTGTGGTTCATGGACTCGTCGTCGGCCGCCGCCGAGATGGTGACGCTGTGTGCCGCCTCCGGCTATGTCGTGCATTTCTTCCCGACCGGGCAGGGCAATGTCATCGGCAACCCGATCCTGCCGGTGATCAAGATCTCGGCCAACCCGCGCACGGTGCGCACCATGAGCGAGCACATCGACGTCGACACCTCGGGCCTGCTGCAGCGCGAGATCACGATGGACCAGGCCGGCGACAAGCTGCTCGAAATGATGTTCCGCACCGCCAACGGCCGTCTCACCGCGACCGAGGCGCTGGGACATCGCGAGTTCGTGCTCACCCGACTCTACGAAAGCGCGTAACGGCCGTCACCCCGGCCGCCGACGGGTCGTCACTGCGGAATCGCTACCCGTGGACGGTGGGCTTTCGGTAAGTTGATGCGATATCCGCGATTTCGATTCGACTGGCCGGGCCGCGCGTTTTGCGCCTGCCCTTCCGTGTACTCAAGTGAAGGAGTCCGAGGTGATGCGCAACAGAGCGAAGGACACCCTGCGGCGGTTGCTGCCGCTAATGGTTGCGGGAGCGATCGCGTGGTTGCCGCAGCTGGCTGTGGCCGAGGAGTATCCGTCGAAGCTCGTCAAGTACGTCGTCCCCTTTCCGCCGGGCGGGCTCACCGACGTGATGGCCCGCAACGTCGGGCAGAAGCTCTCCGAGCGATGGAAGCAGCCAGTGGTGATCGACAACCGGGCCGGCGGCAATGCGCAAATTGGCGCCGATGTGGTCGCCAAATCGGCGGCTGACGCCTACACGCTGCTTGCGGTCACGCTGACGCACGCCGTCAACGTGACGTTGTTTCCAGCGGCGCCGTACAGCCTGCAGAAAGACCTGGCGCCCGTCGCCGTGCTGGGCTCGCTGCCGTTGATGATCGTCGTCAACACGGCATCGCCGATCCGCTCGATGGCCGACCTCGTCGCGGCAGGCAAGGCGCGAACGCTGAACGCAGGATCGAGCGGCAACGGCACGCCACCGCACCTCGGGCTCGAACTGCTCGCGCAGCAGGCAGGTTTCAAGCTGCAGCACATTCCCTACAAGGGCGGCACGCCATCGCTGACCGATCTCATCGGTGGACAGATCGATCTCATCGTGTCGAACTTTCCCGAGTCACTGCCGCACGTCAAGGGCGGCAAGCTGCGCGCATTGGCGGTGACGAGCAAGGAGCGCCACCCGCTCCTGCCCGACGTGCCCACGACTGCCGAAGTCGGCTATCCGCAGCTCGGCATCACCAACTGGACCGCCATCATGGTTCCCGCCGCGACACCCGCGACGATCGTCGCGAAAATCAACGCGGATGCCAACAGCGTGCTGGCCGAGCCAGAGATGAAGAGCCGCATCATCAATCAGGGCTTCGAGCCAGTGGCGATGACACCTGCCGAGTCGCGCGCGTTCTTCGATGCCGAAATAGCGCGCTGGGGCAAGCTCGTGCGTGAGGCCGGGATACAGCCCGAGTGACACGGTTCGCTGCGGCGCGCCCGCAGCTGCAGGATATCGCCGCGACGCACTGCTGCGGCCCCCAAGGTCGCCGCGCGCGCTGGCGGTCGATGAGGCGCTGCGCCGCGCGAGCGAATCCGGCGTCGTCTTTGCCGGCGTCACCAACAGCCACCACTTCGGCGTGGCCGCCTACCACCTCGAAGCGGTGAGTGCCGCCAGCATGGCTGGACTTGCGCTGTCCCATTCCCCGTCGGCGATGCCGCAGGAACCGGGCGAGCGGTTGCCCGGCTATCGCCGCCGCGCGCTGGCGGAAAACGCGCAAATGGCCGGCGTCGAGATGCCGGCGGCGCACGCGGCAGACTTCGCCCGACTCGCAGCCTGAACGCGCATCAGGCGTTCGTGGCGGCGCTCGTCTCGCGCCGCGCGCCGAAGGCACCTTGTCCGATGGCGACGAACTCGCCAATTCCTTGCTGTGAACAATCCCGAACGACACCGCATCGGCCAAGCGATGCGCGAGTCGCAGCATGACTGTTCGATGTCTTCGACATCACGCTGTCTGCGTCAAAAGGACGCGGTCTCGAATCACGATTTGTCATTGGATCGATTCAACCGCCGACGTTTGCGCTCGATGGTTGATCCGACGCAAAGACGGTGGACAGTACAGAGACGAACATGGCGCATCTTGGATCGCAACGCACAGATGGATGTACCGAGTGACCATGCGTCGTGTCACTCGCGATGTCTGCAGATTATTCAGGAGCGTCTCATTTCAACGCGCATCGGCAGCAGGAGATAAGCATGGCAAATGGCACTGCAACAGTTAAGCCGGACTCCGACTACGTCGTACTCGACAGCGGCAAGACTACCCTCAGGGATCTGTACACCAAGGAAGACTGGATGGTCGTCTGGATGGGATTCTTTCTCCTCATCGTCGGCCTTGCAATCTTCCTGCCGAACCCGCCCGAAAAGGCGGCCGAAATTCCCAAGTACAACGCCATCATGAAGGAAGAGGCCGCAAAGGCCCCGTTCAAGACCATCGAATGGCACAACGCCTCGTCGGCCAAGCGCGGCGTGCGCGCGACCAACCAGGATTTCGCCAAGACGATCCAGAATTTCCTCGCTGCCCCCAGCGATTGGAACAGCAACCCGCTGGATGCCCTCATCCGCACCGAGGCGACCGCCAAGGCGATGGGCGTGCCGTTCAAGGAGGCCGCAGACAAGGCGAAGCTCGCTGCCGAGGCGGCGCTGGCGAACGCCAAGGCCACTCAGGCCGCCGCCGCCACTGCGAGCTTCAAGGACGCCGCTCTCAACGCCGCGGCCGACAAGGACATCAAGGGCTGGCAGGAGGCCAAAGACAAGGCATCCAAGGCCGCGGGCAAGGTCAACGTCAAGGCCTATAACCGCATTCCCTACCTCGTCGGCCTGTGCGTCATGCTTGCCGTTTTCTTCGGCGCCGGCAGAGCCATCATGGGAGATTCCTTCAGCAATTTCGTCGTGGGTTTCCCGTTCGTGTTCCTCATCGCCGTGCTGGCCTACATGGGCGAAACGCAGGCGCTGATGAAATACTGGGGGTTCGGTTTCCCGCTGTGGGCCATCGCCTTCGGCTTGCTCATCAGCAACACCGTCGGCACACCCAAGTGGGTCAAGCCTGCCGTCTGCACCGAGTACTTCATCAAGACCGGCCTCGTCCTGCTGGGCGCCGAAATCCTTTTCAACAAGATCCTCGCCATCGGCAAGCCCGGCATCTTCCTCGCCTGGACCTGCACGCCCATCACGCTGATCCTGACCTACTGGGTCGGTCAGCGGTTCATCAAGATGCCTTCCAAGACACTGAACATCACGATCTCGGCCGACATGTCGGTCTGCGGCGTGTCGGCGGCGATTGCCACGGCGGCCGCGTGCAAGGCCAAGAAAGCGGAGCTGACGCTCGCCATCGGCCTGTCCATGGTGTTCACGGCCATCTGCATGGTGGGCCAGCCGGCATTCGCCCGCCTGGTGAACATGCCTGAAATTCTCGCCGGGGCGTGGATGGGCAGCACCATCGACTCCACGGGGGCGGTGGCGGCCGCCGGTGCGTTCTTCGGCGAAAAAGCTCTCTATGTCGCGGCGACGATCAAGATGATCCAGAACGTGCTCATCGGCGTCGTGGCCTTCTGTGTCGCCGTGTACTGGTCCGCCAGGGTGGAAAACAAGCCCGGCACGTCCGTGAGCTGGTGGGAGATCTGGTACCGCTTCCCGAAGTTCGTCGTCGGTTTCATCCTGGCCTCGATCGTGTTTTCGGTCATCGACCAGAGCGTGGGCAAGGACATGAGCACGGTCATGATCGACCACGGAGTGTTGAGGGGCTTCACCCGCATTGCCCGCGAGTGGTTCTTCGCGCTGGCCTTCACGTGCATCGGGCTCGACACCAACTTCCGGGAATTCGGGCAATACTTCAAGGGGGGCAAGCCGATCACCCTGTACGTGTTCGGCCAGACTTTCCAGTTGGCCTTCACGCTTTTGATCGCCTATCTCATGTTCTACGTGGTCTTCCCCGAAGTCACCGCGGCCATCTAGCCGGTCGCCGACTCGTGAAGGACACATGCGTCCTTTCGGCTGCCGGCGGGGCTGTGGCTCCGCCGGCAGCGCTCAGTCCCTGGTTGAGACTGATCATCGGGATGGCGCTGATCCTGTTCTTCATGTTCGGCATCGGGTCGCTGGCGCAACGGATCCCGGGCGCGCGCCAGATGGCGGAGGTCATCGAAAAGCACGACCTGAGAGCCACCGCCATTTACTACACGGACTTCGAGGCGCCTGCCGAAGGCTCGGAGCGCATCCGCGACAGCCTCGACTACACGCCGCGCGAAAAGCCCTGACTGGCATGGAGCGCGACCCCGACCACCGGCACGCAGCCTGCGGGCGCTTTCTCTTGCCACGCGAACGACCATGACGGCATTGGCGCGGAAGAAAGACCTGATCCTGCAGCGCGAGCTGGTCTTCGCCAATGCGATCGGCGAGGCCGTGCTCGAGAAGCCCAAGGTCAATTTCTGGATGGTGCTGATCCCGATTCTCTTTGTGTATTTCGTCTACCGCATGCAGACGTTCAAGAGCAGTCGCGTGAAGTTCGACGAGGAGTTCATGACCACCCGCCGGCGGGCGATGGATGCCGCGCTCGACGCCGTGGAAGCGAGCGGTCGACCGGACATCGATGCGGTGGTCCGCAATGCCAGCCTGGCGGAGGCGCTGAAGGAACCCTACGCGGAGTGGGTGAGCGCCCTCGTGGGCTATTACTCGGACCTGCTCGCCGCGGACGGCGACAGCTTCGAGGCCCTGGTCCGCGCGACCTACCGTAGCCGGACCGACTACCTGCTCGTGCTCAACCGGTTGAGCACGGTGGAAAAGAATTTCTACGCGGCGCTGACGCCACATCTGGAAGCCGACGAGTCTACGGCGGGCATCATCGCCACGATCGAGTCTCGGTCCCAGCAGCTGCGCCGCGAGCTGGCCGAACAGATCTTTCGCTGAACCGCGCCTGATCGCGGAAGTCCGCGAGGGCGATGACAGGCAGTCGCAACGGGGTGGGCGACCGCAGGCGCCGATGATCGCGGTATCAAATCCCACTGGAAATTGAAACAATGGCGGCGGGGATTCGTCCAGCGCCATTCGGCGCCAACGACAGGACCACGAACATGGCAGAAACCGCAACACCCATCATCCATTTCAAGGAAGCAGCGCTGAAGTTGCTGCCTCCGGGCGCCAATTTTGACGCCTGCCTGACCTGCGGACTCTGTTCTTCGGGTTGCCCCGCATCGGGGATCGAGAACATGGATCCGCGCAAGTTCATCCGGATGGCCATGCTCGGGATGGACGCCGAATTGTCGACCACACGCTGGGTCTGGTGCTGCACCTTGTGCAAGCGCTGCGAGTACGTCTGTCCGATGAACATCGACATCTCGCAGTTGGTGTTTTTCGCGCGCGGCAACTGGCCGAAGGAAAAGAGGCCGGCGGGGATCACCCGCTCCTGCCAGCTCGCGCAGCTCGGCGACTCGACCAGCGCCATGGGCATGCCGTCGGGAGATTTCGTGATGATCGTCGAGGACGTGCTGGAGGAAGTCCGGGCGGACCAGCCGGGTCTGAAGCACCTGCAGGCGCCGATCGACAAGCAGGGGGCGCACTTCCTGGTCAACCAGAATTCCCGTGAGCCGATGAGCGAGCCGGACGAGATGGTCCCGCTCTGGAAGATCCTCGACCTCGTCGGCGCCGACTGGACCTACTCCTCCAAAGGCTGGGCGGCCGAGAATTTCTGCATGTTCACCGGCGACGATGAGGCCTGGCGCAATGTCATCGAGAAGCGCGTCGACGCGGTGAACGATCTCGGCTGCCAGGTGTGGCTCAACACCGAGTGCGGTCACAGCTATTACACGATGTGGCAAGGAGTCAAGCGCTTCGGCCTCGACGCGCATTTCCGCATGGAAAGCCTGATGACCTACTATGCCCAGTGGGTGCGGGAAGGCAAGCTGCCGATCAATTCCCGGTGGAACACCAAGGGCATCAAGTTCACCGTGCAGGATCCCTGCATGATCGTGCGCAAGTCCTACGGCGAAGCGATTGCCGAAGACATGCGCTTCGTCGTCAAGACGCTCGTCGGCGAAGAGAACTTCGTCGACATGCAGCCCAATCGCAGCGCCAACTACTGCTGCGGCGGTGGGGGCGGCTTCCTGCAGGCGGGCATGACCGAGCATCGACGCACCTATGGCAAGCGCAAATTCGACCAGATTGCCGCCACCGGCGCAGCCTATGTCCTGACGCCCTGCCACAACTGCCATTCCCAGATCGACGACATCGGCCGCTTCTACGGCGGCAACTACGGCGTCGTTCACTTCTGGACGTTGATGTGCCTGTCGCTCGGCATCCTCGGCAAGAACGAGCGCCATTACCTCGGACCGGATCTCCGGGCCTTGATCGACTGACCGGGTCGACGCTCGCACGGACACCGCCGTCGCGCCTCAACTCGCCCGCGACTGCCATCGTTGCCAGTGCGGCACCACCTGAAGGCAAACGCCATGAGCACCGTCGTCTCAAGCAACCCCGCACCCTCCCCCGCGGCGACCCGCCTCGAAACCGAGGTATTGATCATCGGCGGCGGAGTGACCGGCACGGGGATCATGCGCGACCTCGCGCTGCGCGGCATCCACACCATCCTCATCGACAAGATCGACCTTTGCGCCGGAGCCTCGGGCGGCAATCACGGCCTCCTGCATTCGGGCGGCCGCTACGTTTCCACCGACCTCGAGGCGGCGATCGAGTGCCGGCAGGAAAGCGAGCTGCTCAGCCGGTTGGCACCGCAGTGCATCGAGGCCACCGGCGGCCTGTTCGTCGCCGTCGAAGGGGATGATCCCGAATTCGCCGAGAATTTTCCCGCGCTGTGCCGGCGTGCGGCGATACCCTGCGACGAACTGACCGTTGCCGAGGCGCGAAAGCTCGAGCCTCACCTCTCGAACCGCCTGGTCCGCGCCTATCGGGTTCCCGATGCCACCGTCGATCCCTTCCACCTGGCCCTGGCGAACGTGGATCACGCCCGGCTCGGCAACGGCAGCATCTACCGTTCCCACACCGAACTGCTGCGCTTCGAGATCGTCGACGGTGAAATCCGTTCCGCGATCTGTCGCGACAGCCGAAGCCACGCGCCCCTGGTCATTCGCGCCCGGCAGGTGGTCAACGCGGGCGGCGCCTGGGCCATGAACATCGCGCGCCTGGCCGGCTGTACCGATGTCGATCTGCTCTACGCGAAGGGCACGCTGCTGGTGAACCACGACCGGATGGCCCGTCACGTCGTCAACCGGCTGCGCCCTCCGGGCGACGGCGACATCCTGGTGCCTGGCGGGACGGTTTCCATCCTCGGGACCACCTCCACGCGGATCACGGATCTGGACCACGTCGCGCCCACCGTGGAAGAGATCGACCGCAACATACGCGAGGGTTCGGCGATGATCCCGGCGTTGGCCCGCGCCCGCTACACCCGCGCTTTCTCCCGAGTGCGACCGCTGCTGCAGGGCAGCGGAATCGCGAGCGACCGCGCGGCCAGCCGAGGGTTTGCGCTGATGGACCATCGCTCGCAAGGCCTGGCCAACTTCTGCACGATCACCGGCGGGAAACTCACCACTTTCCGCCTGATGGCCGAGAAAGCTGCCGACCTCGTCGCCGGCAGGCTCGGCAACCGCCAGCCCGGCACCACCGCAATCGTTGCCCTGCCCGGTGGCGATGCCGGTCGCTGGACCGAGCCCGGCGGCGCGCCGAAGATCTGGTACCCGCTCAACGATCCGGGGGACATGATCCTGTGCGAGTGCGAGATGGTGCCGCAGTCGGCGATCGATGAGATCGTCGCGACCCCGCCAGGCGTGGAGCCGGAAGCGATGAGCATCGAAGCGATCTCGCTGCGCTCGCGCGTCGGCAAGGGGCCTTGCCAGGGCTCGTTCTGCGGCATCCGCGTCGCGTCCTACCTCTACGACCAGGGCTACTACCGCGACGCTGCTGCCCTCGTCCACATGCGGGACTTTTTCGACGAGCGCTTCAAGGGCCAGCGTCTGGTCATATGGGGCCAGCAGGCTGCCCAGATGGAGTTGGCCGAAGCACTGCATTGCGGGCTGCTGGGGCTCGACACCGTCGAAGCCGACTGACGCTCGCCACACGTACACTGTTAGGGTCGCCCATGAACATGATCGAGCAGCCCCGGATCTTCGCCACCGAACTTGCGGTGATCGGTTCAGGGATCGCGGGTTTCGCCGCGTCGGTATTCGCCGTCAACCGGAAGATCAGCACCGCCCTCGCCGGCAACAGCGGAGCAGTTGCCTACACGACGGGATATCTCGACCTCCTGGGCAAGTTGGACGGTTCGCCAGCGACCATCACCGACCCCTGGCACGCCCTCGAGCAGCTGCGCGAAGCACAGCCCGGGCATCCATTGAGCCGGGTGGCCGTCGCCGACATTCGCCGCGGCTTCGACGAGTTCACGACCTTTCTCGGGGAAACTGGCATCGTCTACAGTCGTGCTGGCGCCGGCAACATCACGGCGCTGACCCCCGCCGGCACACTGAAGCAGACGCTTTGCGTTCCCGCCACCATGGCGGCCGGGCCGCGGGCCTTGGCCGCGAACGCGAACTGCGTCATCGTCGACTTCGAGGGATTGAAAGGATTCAGTGGTCGCGAGGTGGTTGCCAACATCGGGGACCGCTGGCCGGGCCTTGCCACGCGACGCATTGCTTTTCCGGACATGGCTCGCGGCGAAGTCTATCCGGAGGTGATGGCGCGGGCGCTGGAGGTGCCGGCGACCCGCGAAAAACTGGCTGCGGCATTGAACGGCGTGGCCGGACAAGCGAAGGTCATCGGCCTCCCGGCAATCCTCGGCATCCACCGGCCGGACCAGGTGCATGCGAACCTCGAGAAACTCACCGGCCTCGAGATCTTCGAAATCCCGACCATGCCGCCATCGGTGCCGGGGGTCCGGCTGCGCGAGTTGCTCGAACAGGCGTTGCCGCAGAAGGGCGTGACGCTGATTCCGCAACAGAAGGTCACGGCGCTCCGCTTCGACGATGAAGGCGCGACACTGGACTTGCGTGACAGCTTCGGCCCGATCCGAATTCGTGCGCGAGCAGTCATTCTCGCCACCGGCCGCTTTTTGAGCGGCGGTCTCGAAGCGCATCCGGACGGGATCAAAGAACACCTGCTGGACCTGCCCGTGACGCAGCCGGCGGGCCGCGCCGACTGGTATCGCGAGCGCTATACGGACGTCCGCGGCCATCCGATACACCGGGCCGGCATCGAAATCGATGCCGAATCCAGGCCCTTGGGACGGGACGGACGGCCCTGCAACGAACGCCTCTTTGCCGCGGGTGTCATCGTCGCGCATCAGGACTGGATTCGTTCGCGCAGCGGCGCGGGCATAGCGATCGCCACCGCCTACCAGGCAGTCGCCGCGGCCGCAAGATATCTGATTGACGAACCCATTCCTCGAAAGGTTGTTCGATGAGCGATGCACTCACCTATCTCGTCACGGCTCGTCCACAGGAGATGACCGCCTATTTCGCGTTTCTGAAGGGCGCCGGAAAACGCCTCGATCCCAAGACGCGAAACTTGATCTCGGTCATCACCAAGGTGCATGCGCAGACCGAGAACGGGCTGCGCCAGTATCTGAAGCGCGCGTTGCGTGAGGGCGCTTCAGCCGACGAGATCATCGACGCCCTGCTGATGGCGTTCCCCGCGCTGGGACTGGCCAAGATCGTCTGGGCGGTCGACGTGATCCTGAAGATGAACCTGCCGGAGTTCGCGCTGGACCGCCTTGCCGGCGGCGAGCCGGATAGCAGGCCCGATCCGATCTGGCACGACGTGATTGCCGAGGCGGCGCTGATCGACGGCAGCGCGGTACGCGCAAGCTGTGACGGACGGGGGCTGTTTATTTTCCGCCGTGGTGCGACGGTGAGAGTCTACGACAGCATCTGCCCGCACCAGTCGACCGACATCCCGCATCTGGCGCTCCAGGGGACGCGGCTCACCTGCCCCAAGCACGAGTGGTCGTTTGACATCGAGTCGGGGCGTTGCGTGGCAAAGGGCGACGTGCCACTGACGCTGCTGCCGCATCGGATCGAGCGCGGCCGCGTGCAGGTTCTCTGGTAGCGCAGCATCGACGCGGGACTCGGAGCAAACGGAGGAACGCCGATGGCAATCAACGTGCTCGTTCTGGGCGACGGTACGGGCGGATTGGTCGTATCCAATCTTCTGCGCAAAGAGGCGCGGCGCAAGGGTGTTGAAGTCAACGTGCGGCTGATCGGCAATTCGCCGCTGCACACGTACCAGCCCGGGCTGCTGTTCCTGCCGTTTCGCAAGCCGGGCTACCGCAGCCTTGCCGACATCCAGCGACGGAACTCCGATTTGGTCGGCCCCGGCGTCGACTATCGCTGCGAGACCGTCACCGCGATCGACCCGAAGGCGCGCACGGTGACCACTGACAAGGGCAACCACGGCTATGACTGGCTGGTGCTGGCGCTCGGTTGTCGGACGACTCCCGATGCGATCGACGGCCTGCCCGAGCGCTGGGGCACGCGTGCGCATGGCTTCTACACGCCCGACAGCGCCATGAAGCTGGCCGATGCGCTGGAGAGGTTCGAAGGTGGCGATCTTCTGGTCGACATCGCCGAGATGCCCATCAAGTGTCCGGTGGCGCCGCTGGAGTTCGTCTGCCTGGTCGACGAATACCTGGCGCAGCGGGGCATCCGTTCGCGTACCAGGTTGACCTTGATGACGCCGCTGAACGGCGCGTTCACCAAGCCGCTATGCAACGAGATGCTGACCGGCATGCTGGTCGCCAAGGGCGTCGAGGTGGTGGCCGACGCGCCACTGCTCGCCGTCTCCGACAAGGCGGTCGCCACTTCCGGCGGCAAGACCGTGCCCTACGACCTGCTGGTCACGATCCCGCCGCACGAGGGCTCGGATCTGATCGACGCGGCCGGACTCGGCGACGGCCTCGGCTTCGGGCTGACCGACAAGCACACTTTGAAGTCGAAGAAGGCCGAGCGCGTGTTTCTGCTCGGCGACAACACCAACGTGCCGACGTCGAAAGCCGGCTCGGTCGCGCACTTCCAGGCCGAGGTCGTCGTGCATAACCTGCTGCGGGAGATCGCCGGCAAGGAGTCTGCGCCGCTGGCCGACGGCCACGCCAACTGCTTCATCGAGACCGGCTTCGGCAAGGCGATCCTGGTGGACTTCAATTACGACATCCAGCCGGTACCCGGCAGGTTTCCGCTGCCGGTGATCGGCCCGATGACGCTGCTGGCGGAATCACGGCTGAACCACTTCGGCAAACTCGCTTTCAAGCCGATCTACTGGCATGTGCTGCTGCCGGGCCACGCCATCCCGCTGGTGGGTTCGCGGATGAGCACCCGCGGCAAGCACATGCAGGTGCTGGGACCGCACGCGCCTCCGTAGGTGCAGAGGTCGCGGGATGCCCGTCAACCGACGAGGCGCCCCGCACTCACGGAACCACCAGCAGCACCGGGCAATCGGCGAGGCCCGCGATCCTCTTCGCGGTGCTGCCGAAAACCAGCCGCGTGAACGACGAATGGCCGCCGCCGCGACCGACGATGATGAGCTCGGCGCTGGCTTCCCGGGCGAGCGACGCGATGCGCTCGGCCGCAGGCCCGAAGGCGACGCGGCCTTCGGCTTCCGAACCCGAGCCGCGAATCGCATGCAGCGCGCCGGCGATTGCGGAGTCGGCCTTCGAACGTGCCGACGCGGTATCGTGCGCCGCGACGCTGGCGACGACCAGCGGCAGCCCGCAGCCGGCGGCCACGCGGTTTGCCGTGGCGACGACGCTGGCCGCCGAGGCTGAATCGTCGACGGCGACCAGGATCCGCTTTGTCCACATCCGGCAGGCCCGCGGAACGAGCAGCACGCTGCACGGCGCTTCGCGAACGACGTTGCCGATCATCTCGCCGACCATCATCCGGGCGAGGAAACCGCGCTTGCCGCGACGGCGAGCGACGATCAGGTCCGTTCCGCGCGCGCGCGCCTCGGCGACGATTTCGCGAAAGGGTTCTTCGCCGCGGCGGACTCTGATATCGATGGCGACCGCTGCGGCGCGGGCTGCGGCGCACAGTTCGTCGCTCCTGGCATGCACGGCGTTTTCCACGCTCAGGGCGCGCTCGGGCGCAGCCGCCTCGAACTCCGGGTTGCTCTCGAGGGGGATGACCACGGCGAGCGGGACGCCGCAGCGACGGGCGAGCTCGAACGCGACCCGCTCGGCGCCAACGTCGAACTCGGTGTGCTCGGTGGCCAGCAGAATTCGCGCGAAGGGATGGTCGGTCATGGCGCGGTCAATGGCCGGAGGTCAGGATGCCGGAGGCGGCGAGCACCAGCACGCCGATTTCGAGGACGCAGGCAATCGCATAGACGAAGTCGCGTCGACGCAGGTACAGCGGAATGATCGCCAGCAGGCAAAGTGCCGAGCAGCCGGCGAGCATGGCGATCCCGACCAGGCTCGCGAACTCGCCACGGGACAGCAGCGTGGTCCATGCCCATCCCGTCGGCGTGCCGGTGGCGACCAGATAGCGGTCCAGCGGCAAGGCGAGCATCTCCGGCATGCGGTCGAAGGGCACCTGTGCCGGCAACAGGCCGGTTGCGTAGGCGCCGAAGCCGACGATCAGCGCTACGAGGCCCGCCTTGGCGCTCCAGTCCAGCCAGCGCGCATAGCGCAACTGCTCGTCGGCAATCGGTTCGTCGGTGCGTGGCGGGGTCATCATGCCGTCAGTTCCAGACTTCCAGGCCCTTCAGCAGGGCGCGCACACCCGCGAAGAACAGCAGTGCCAGCACCATCCGGCGCAGGCTCGACGCTTTCATCACACCGAGCAGCCGCGCACCGATGCGCGCGCCCAGCATCATGCCGATGACCGAGGGCACTGCCACGATGGCGAGCACGGCGCCCTTGTTGAGATAGACCCAGGCCGCCGCCGAATCGACCAGCGAAAGGATGAAGCTCGACGTTCCGGCAGATACCTTGAGCGGTGCACCCATCACCAGGTTCAACGCGGGAACGTTGGCCCAGCCGGCGCCCAGGCCGAACATGCCGGCGAGGACCCCGATGATGGTGAACAGCAGCAATCCCAGCGGTGTCCGGTGCACCTGCCAAGCGATGTCGCGGCCGCTGGCGGCGTCGTGGAATACGCCATGCATGCGCAACGCGGCCGAGAGCCTATCGGGCGCGGCGACGTCGGGCAGTTCGGACTTCTTCGCCAGCGCCATCAGCGTGACGATCGCCAGTATGGTGGCGCCCAGCGCGGTCTGCACGACATTCGCCGGCAGGGCAAGGCCCAGCAGCGCGCCGACGATCGAACTTGCCGACGCGAGGAGCGCCAGCGGCAAGGCGAGGCGCAGGTCGGCGAGCCCGCTCCTCAGCAGGTTGGGGCCGGCGGCAAGCGCGCTGGCGAGCGCGACCAGCAGGCCCGCGCCACGGACGAAGTCGAGGTGGAAGGGAAAGAAGCCGCTGACGATGGGTACGAACAGCACGCCGCCGCCGACGCCGGCGGGGATGGCGACAATGCCGAGAAAAAAGCAGACGCCGAACAGCGCGAGTGGCCACACCCACCAGGCGACTGCCGCGGTTGCGGCGGCGTCGGCGGCAAAGACGTCGGTCACGCCGATCGCCAGGGTCAGGGCCAGGATGAGGGCCGCGAAAGGCGATCGGCGCAAGCGCATCAGGAGATTGCCTGGTAGTAGAGGTTCTGCGGGTGGTTCGCTTCGGCAAAGAAATACCAGCGCTCGGCGAGGAGCCCGAGGTACTGGATGACGAAGGCCGCCACCAGCACCGGCGACGACACGGCCGGCAGGCAGAGCAGGATCAGCGGCAGCACAAACGCGAGCAAAAGGAATCCCCACTTGATCGCCCGCATCTTTTGCGGCGTGGCGCCATGGAAGAACTCGCGGGTGTTGAACGAGCCGCCCATCAGGCCCTGCGAAACCTGCTTGATGCGAGGATGCGGAACGCCGATTGCCGACTGCGGCGTGGTGCGCGGTCGCAGCGACCGATTGCGCAGCAGCGACGCGATGCGGGTGAGCGCTCCCCCCAGCGTCAACGCGAACGCGGCGACGGCGAACGCCGGCGCGAGCGACGAACCCTGCAGCGCCGCGTAGGCGGCGGCGAGCATCGTGCCCGACGCGCAACCCAGCAGCAGGTAATTGACCGGCGTCAGCGGGGTCGCCCACTCCTGCAGCAGCCGCAGCGATGCGTAGATCATTGCCGTGCAGATGAAGAGCGCGACGCATGCGATCGCGGTGGCCGCACCCAGCGCGAGAGTGAACTGCGGGATGACGAACCGCGACGCCGTCCAGCAGAAGACGCCGCCCATGAACAGCGGCAGGGCGATGACCTCGCGCGACAGCCACGACGTCCGCCAGCGCGATGCCGCGCGCCAGCCGCGCTCGGGGCGACCGAGATGGAACACCGAGGCGACGAGTCCGAGGCCCGTCAGGACCAGTGCGACGCCCCCACCGACGGCGAGGAACTGGGGTTCCGGCGACGGACCGAGTCCGGCCCGCCCCGCGAGTTCGGCGGCGAACAACGCGAGGAACAGTCCCTGTCCGGCACCGAGCAGCGTGGTCAGGAACAGGACGGAGAACGCGGGATGCATGGGCGGTCAGTACAGTGCGTAAGCGGGCAGGGTTGTGGTGCTCAAGTGGCGAAGTCCTCGGTCGCGTCGCCGGGAAATTCCCTTCGCGGCAGCGCGCCGTCTATCTTCCGCGGATTGTCGGCGCGAACGAGATCCTCCTCCCGGACCTTGAGCGCGGTCTTGCGCCGGGGCAGGTAGTGGTTGGCGGGGCGCGTGCCCTGCTCGGGCATCAGCGCATAGCCGCCGCGCTCCCGGATCGCCGTTGCAGCTTCCGACGACGGGTCGTGGATATCGCCGTAGATGCGCGCGCCGGTCGGACAGGCGAGCACGCAGGATGGCTTGCGGTCGCGCTCGGACAGGCTCGCGTCGTAGATGCGGTCGATGCAGAGCGTGCACTTGGTCATCACCCGGCGCTTTGCGTCGAGTTCGCGCACTCCGTACGGGCAGGCCCAGGCGCAGTAGTTGCAGCCGATGCACTTGTCGTAGTCGACGAGCACGATCCCGTCCTCGGCGCGCTTGTAACTCGCGCCGGTCGGGCACACCGGCACGCAGGGCGGGTCCTCGCAGTGCAGGCAGGACTTCGGGAAGTGCACCGTTTGTGTATCCGGGTACTCGCCGACCTCGAAGGTCTGGACGCGGTTGAAGAACGTGCCCGTCGGATCGGCACCGTACGCATTGAGATCGGCGAGCGGCCCCGCGGCGCCCGAGGTGTTCCACTGCTTGCAATTGGTCACGCAGGCGTGGCAGCCGACGCAGACGTTGAGGTCGATGACCAGGGCGAGCTGGGTCATTTTCGGCCCTTGCCGCCGGCGAAAAAGGCGAGCCACGAAGCGCCCGCTCCGACCTGTCCGGGAAGCGGCGTGAGCGGCGTGAACTGCGGCGAGGTGATCCGGGCTTCGCTGTCGGCGGCCGGATAGATGCGCACGTGAACGTCGTACCACGCGGCCTGGCCGGTGATCGGATCGGAGTTCGACATCCGGCCCTGGCCATCGGGCATGCGCAATTCCTCGGAGACGAGATGGTTGAGCAGGAAGCCCTGCTGCGACTCGTTGGCGTCGGGTGCGAGGTTCCACGCGCCGGCGGCCTTGCCGATGGCGTTCCACGTCCACACGGTGCCCGGCTCGACCGCCTCGGAGTGCCGGCACAGGCAACGGACCTTGCCCCATTGCGATTCGATCCACATCCACGCGCCGTCGGCGATGCCGGCGGCCTGCGCGGTGCGCGAATTCACCATCAGGTAGTTGTGCGCGTGGATCTGCCGCAACCACGCATTCTGCGAGTCCCAGGAATGGTACATCGCCATCGGTCGCTGCGTCACCGCGCGCAGCGGATAGCGCGCGGTGTCCGTTTGCTGCGACTCGAGCGGCTCGTACCAGAACGGCAGCGGATCGAAGAACTCGGCGACGCGCGCGCGCAGGCGCTCGGGGGGCTGCCGCCCCGGACGCTTGCCCTCGGCCGCGAGGCGGAAGCGCTGCAGGAACTCGGAGTACAGGTGGATGACGATGGGATCGAGGTCGCGGCGCAGTCCCATCTCGCGCGCCCACGCCAGGTAATCGCGATTCCAGTTGCGCATGTACTGCAGCGACGGCGGCAGGTGGTGCTGGAACACGCAGTTGTTCCGCGCGTACATCTCCCATTGCTTCGGATTCGGCTCGCCGCGCATGGACTTCTCGCCGTCCTTGCCGCGCCACCCGGCAAGGAACCCGATGCCGGACCCCGGCGCGGTCTCGTAGCGGACGACGAAGTCGGGATAGTCGCGGTACTTGCGCGAGCCGTCGGCGTTGACGAAGGCCGGAAACCCCAGCCGGCCCGCGAGCTCGATCAGCACCTCCTGGAACGGCTTGCAGTCGCCGGTTGGCGGCACCACGGGAACGCGGACCGAGTCGGCCGGTCCTTCGAACTCGGAGATCGGGCGGTCGAGCAGCGACATCGCGTCGTGGCGCTCGAGGTAGGTGGTGTCGGGCAGGATGAGATCGGCAAAGGCCGTCGTCTCCGACTGGAAGGCGTCGCAGACGACGATGAACGGAATCTTGTATTCGCCCTGCGCGCCGCGGTCGGTGAGCATCTGCCGCACCGCGGAAGTGTTCATGCTGGAGTTCCACGCCATGTTGGCCATGAACAGCAGCAGCGTGTCGATCGGGTAGGGGTCGCCGCGCCAGGCATTGGTGATGACGTTGTGCATCAGACCGTGCGCGGACAGCGGATACTCCCAGGAAAAGCCCTTGTCGATGCGCACCGGCTCGCCCTGTTCGTCGACGAAGAGATCGTCGGGGCTCTCCGGCCAGCCCAGCGGCGCGCCGTCGAGCGGCGTGTTCGGCTTGACCGCCTGCGGACCCTTCGGCGGGCGGGCGTTGGGCGGGACCGCGCGCGGGTAGGGCGCGCGATGGCGGAATCCCCCTGGTCGATCGATCGTGCCCAGCAGCGACATCAGGATCGCCAGCGCGCGGATGGCCTGGAAGCCATTGGAGTGTGCAGCGAGGCCCCGCATCGCGTGAAAGGCGACCGGGTTGCCGGTCACCGTGTCGTGCTTCTCGCCCCACCAGTCCGTCCAGGCGATCGGCAACTCGATCTTCTGGTCGCGGGCGGCAATGCCGATCTCGTGCGCAAGGCGGCGAATGGTCGCTGCGGGAATGCCGGTGATCCCGGCCGCCCATTCGGGCGTGTTCGTCTCCACGCGCTCGGCCAGCAGCTGGAACGCGGGCTTGACGGGCGTGCTGTCCGGTAGCGTGAACGAGCCCAGCAGCGCCGGGTCCGCACCCTCGCTGTGGTCGGCCACTGGCCGTTGGCTGTGGCGATCCCACCACAGGAAATTGTGCGGCCGCAGCGGATTGACGACGTCGCCTTCGACATTGCGCGCCATCAGGCCGAAATCCGCGCTCTGTGAATCCTGATTCACCAGCTGCCCGGCGTTGGTGTAGCGGGCGAGGAAGGGGCGGTCGTACAGTCCGAGGCGCACGATCTCGTGGATGATCGCCAGCAGCAGCGCGCCATCGGTGCCCGGCTTGATCGGCACCCATTCGTCGGCGATGGCCGCGTAGCCGGTGCGGATGGGGTTGATGGCGATGAAACGGCCGCCGTTGCGCTTGAAGTCCCCCAGCGCCGCCTTCATCGGGTTCGAATGGTGATCCTCGGCGGTGCCGATCATCACGAACAGCCGCGCCCGGTCGAGGTCGGGGCCGCCGAACTCCCAGAACGATCCGCCGATGGTGTAGATCATCCCCGCGGCCATGTTGACCGAACAGAAGCCGCCGTGCGCGGCGTAGTTCGGCGTGCCGAACTGGCGCGCGAAGAGACCGGTGAGCGCCTGCATCTGGTCGCGGCCGGTGAACAGCGCGAAGCGCTTGGGATCGGTGGCGCGCAGCTTGCGCAACCGCGACTCGAGCAGCGCGAAGGCCTCGTCCCAGGTCGTTTCGATGAAGTCGTTGGCGCCGCGCTCGCTGCCAGGCCGACGGACGAGCGGCTTGGTGAGCCGCGCCGGGGATTTCTGCTTCATGATCCCGGAACCACCCTTGGCGCAGATGATCCCCTTGTTCAGCGGGTGGTCGGGATTGCCGTCGATGTAGCGGACTTCGCCGTCGCGCAGGTGGACGCGGATGCCGCAGCGGCAGGCGCACATGTAGCAGGTGGTTGTGCGCACCTCGGTGCCCGGGCCGTTCAGCGGTGGTCCGAGCGGATCGTGGAGCGGTGGATTGGCCATGGTCAAAGCGTCGCGGGCGGGGGCGATGGCATCACGTCGACATCTGCACCGCGATACCAGTTGAGGCGCTCGCGCAAACGCACGACGTTGCCGACGATGGTCAACGTGGGCGGTCGCAGATTCGCGGCTGCGGCGAGCGCGGGCAGTGTGGCGAGCGTGCCGGTGACCACGCGCTGCCGGGCAGTGGTTCCCTGCTGGACGACCGCAATCGGCAGGTCCGGCGGCGCCCCGTGGCGCACGAGTTCGGCGCAGAGCGTCGGCAGCCCGAGCAACCCCATGTAGACGACGATCGTCTGCCGGGGTCGGGCGAGTGCGGCCCAGTCGAGATCCATCGTTCCGTCCTTGAGATGGCCGGTGACGAACACGCAGGCCTGCGCATGATCGCGGTGGGTGAGCGGAATGCCGGCGTACGACGCGACACCCAGCGCCGCGGTGATGCCGGGCACGACCTCGAAGGGGATGCCTTCCGCAGCCAGCGTGTCGATCTCTTCGCCACCCCGCCCGAAGATGAAGGGATCGCCGCCCTTCAAGCGCAGCACGCGCCGGCCTTCGCGCGCGAGGCGCACCAGCAGGACGTTGATCTCCTCCTGTGGCAGCGTGTGCTTGTCGCGCTCCTTGCCGACGTAGACGCGCTCCGTCGCGGCAGGCAGCAGCGCGAGGATCGCCGGCGAGACGAGGTTGTCGTACAGCACGACGTCGGCGTCCTGGAGCAGGTGATACGCGCGCAGCGTCAGGAGTTCCGGGTCGCCGGGGCCGGCGCCGACCAGGAATACCCGGCCAACCGCGGTAGTGACCGGCGCGCCCGAGGGTCGCTCAACGCCCGCTCGATCGGCTGTCGACATCGAGGCTTCTTCGGTGGTTGGGCGCATGGCAGGGATCAAGCGCCAGCACAGCCGCAGCCGCCGGTGCCGCAGCCACCGGGCCGGGGCGCCGGCGCGTCGTTGGGGTTGATGAAGATGAAGCGGAAGTCGCCGGGCTCGAACTCGACATAGTCCAGCGTCATGCCGGCGAGGAGGTCGCGTTGCCCCGGCGCGACGACGAGATCGACGCCTTCCGACGCGACGCGCAGATCCTGATCGCGCTCCTCATCGAAGCCCATCGCATAGTGCAGCGAACCGTCGGCATCGCGGCGCGCGGCGATGCGCAGCGCCAGTCCGTCGGCATCGGCGGCATCGGCGGCAGCGCGGACCTGCTTTGCGGCGGTCGGGGTGACGTTGATCATGGAGATCGCATTCTAAGGCGTATGGGGGCGTGCTGCCGCCGATGTCGGCGCTGCCATCGGACAACGGGTCCGTCAGACAACGGTCGCCTCGCGCCCTTGCTGCGAGGGCGGCGAAGCGGCATTGTCGCCGTGGCTGCGACGATAGCCTGCCGCGCGGACGAAGTCGACGAACCGTGCGGCCCAGTCGTTGCCCCCGGCGTGACGAAGGTGCGCATACGATCCCAGCACGCTGCCGACGACGATCCCGTCGTGCTTGCCGTCGATGCCGTGTCCGCGCTTGACAGTGTAGGCGTAGCGGGCATCGTCCGGCAGGTTCTCGAGGCTCGAGTAGTGGAATTCGTGCGCGCGAACGCTCGATCCGGCGCCGCCCGCGTCCGGCCAGGGAAAATCAGCGGTGCGCTCGAGTTCGACGTAGCCCCGACCGACGGGACGCTCGTGCATCACCGCGTCGCCGGGAATTGCCCCGACCATGCTGTAACTTCGCCCTCCTGTGACCAGCGATCGCGCAAGGTACATGAGTCCGCCGCATTCGGCATAGACGGGCAGCCCGGCATCGATCGCGGCCTTGAGTCGCGCGCGCAGCGTGACGTTCGCCTCGAGCGCCCCGGCCAGCATCTCGGGAAACCCGCCGCCGAGAAAGAGGCCGTCGATGCCCGGTAGCTGCGTGTCCTCCAGCGTGTCGAGCCGGACCAGCGTTGCGCCCGCGGCGCGCAGCGCATCGAGGTCGTCGGCGTAGTAGAAGCCGAAGGCCCGATCCTGTGCGACGCCGATTCTGACGGCTTCGGTGGTGCCGGGCATCGGCGCCTCGATCGGGTCGATGGACACCGGAATGGGCGGCAGATGCGCGGCGATGCGCAACAGCGCGTCGAGATCGACCGCTCCCGCGATGATGTTGCCGATCGCGGCGATCTGCCTCCCGGCGTCGTCGGCTTCGTTGCTGGGCATGAGTCCGAGATGGCGTTCGGCGATGGACAGCCGCGGGTCGCGTTGCACCGCGCCCAGCACCGGCACGTCGGTGTAGTGTTCGATCACCTGCCGCAGCTTGGACTCGTGGCGGCTGCCTCCCAGGTTGTTGAGGACGATGCCGGCGATATGGACGTCGCGGTCGAACGCCTGGTAACCGAGGATCAGCGGCGCGATCCCGCGCGTCATGCCGCGGGCGTCGATGACCAGCAGCACCGGCAGCTCCAGCGTCTTGGCGACCGCGGCGTTGCTGTTGCTGCCATCCAGCGCCAATCCGTCGTAGAGACCCTTGTTGCCCTCGACGATCGAGATGTCGGCGGTCGCTGCGTGGCGGCGGAAGCATCCGCGCAGCTCGGCGCTGTCGGACAGCCAGGGATCGAGATTGCGGCAGCGGCGACCGCAGGCAGCGGACAGCCACAGCGGATCGATGTAATCGGGGCCCTTCTTGAACGGCTGCACTTGGAGGCCGCGCGCGCGCAGCGCGGCACACAGTCCGATCGCGATCGTCGTCTTGCCGGACGATTTGTGCGTGGCCGAGACGAGGAGACGGTGCGGGGAGAGCGTGCGCTGCGGCATCGGGCTACCTGGCAGGCGCACCGGTGCCGAGCTGCGGTATCGTGCCGTCCTGCGGCAGGAAGTCCAGAACACGGGCGCCGATGATCGTCACCAGGAACGCGACACCCGCACCACCCAGTCCGAGCAGCAGTTCCGGCGGAGTCGGCGCGTACTGGCCGATCGCGCCATCGGCAAAACTGCTGCTCGCCGCATAGCCCGGAAAGATCTCCAGCGGCCACGCCTGGCCGCCGACGATGAAAACGTAGAGCCAGGCAAACGCCCCGATGACGACCAGCAGCGATGCGGCAACAAGCGCGCGGGCGCTGCCGAACCGGGGATGGAAGGCGAGCAGCATCGGCACCATGCAGCCGGCGCCGACGTAGCCCAGCCAGAACAGCGCCGGATAGGGCGCGCCCTCGAGCAGAATGAATCGCTCGAATCCGACCTGCCGCGCGAAGTACGTGCCGGTCAGGTGCTGGACGAAGGTCAGGAACAACCCGGCGGCGACGAACAACCCCAGCAGCCTGCGCATCCGGCGCAGGAGCTCCGGCGACGGCGCGGACCGGTTCCACGCGTGCAGCGCCGCCTGCGCCGGCAGGAACACGGCCAGGCCCCAGGACAGCGACAGCACGATGAACAGCGGCGCAAGCAGCGCGCTGCCGTAGGCCGCGCGGGCGACGAGGAAAGCGAAGATCGATCCGGTGCCGGTGGTGAGCAGGATCCGCCAGACGAACGACGCCACGCCGGCGACGCCGGAACGCGCTTCGTAGCGGCGGTCCATGATCGTTCCCAGGTAGGTGGCGACGATGACGATCATCCCGGTGTAGAGAACGACGTTCCAGGCGAACACCGACGTGAAGTTGTGGTGTGTCATGGCGAGGAACACGCGTTCGGGTCGGCCGAGATCGAGTACCTCCACCGTCACGCCTCCCGACACCAGCGCGATGCACAGCAGGCCGGACAACGGCGCGCAGTACTTGTACGCGCTCTCGCCGAACGCCGAATGGATGTTCGCCACGTTGAGCACACCGGAGGCGGCGACGACGAGAAACACGGCGACGACGTGCGGCAGTCCCCAGACGATCTGGTTGTTCATCCCGGTGATCGCGTGGCCGCTGACTTCCATCGCGTGCGCGGCCAGGAGCCCGATCAGGACGAGCAGCGCGCCGCCAGCGGCCAGCAGCCAGAACGAGCGGGCGGAGGGACGGGAAAGCGCGCTGTGGATGGCCATTCTAGACGCCCTGGTAACGCACGCCGGGTGCCAGCCGCAGGTCGGGGCGCAGCGCTCGCGTCGCCTGGGCGGCCACGCGGCGGGCGATGTCGCTGGTCGGGTCGTTGAGGTCTCCGAACACGATCGCGCGGTGCCCGGCGGCGGCGCAGGCGTCGACGCAGGCGGGCGTGCCGCCGCGATCGACCCGGTGAACGCACAGCGTGCAGGACTCGACGCAGCCGCGGCCGCGCGGCACCTCGGGGCGCTGGCCGGTCACCGGCTCGAACACGAACGAACGCGCCTTGTAGGGGCAGGCCATCATGCAGTAGCGACAGCCGATGCAGAGGTGCCGGTCGACCAGCACGATGCCGTCGGCGCGCTTGAACGATGCGCCGGTGGGGCAGACGTCGACGCAGGGCGGGTGCGCACAGTGCTGGCACATCACCGGCGCGGAGACGGCACGCCCGCTGCGCAAATCCTTGAGATCGACCTTGCGGATCCACTGCGGCGCTGTCCCGCCCTTGCCCTCCGGCAGGCCGTTCTCTTTGGCGCAGGCGACCACACAGGCGCTGCAGTCGGGCGCGCACTTCGTCGCATCGACCAGCATTCCCCAGCGGACCCTGCCCGACGCGGCAACCTCGGGCGCGCGGCCGTGCGCGAGATCGAACAGCATCACGCCGGGAGCAATCGCGACGCCGGCGAGGCCGGCGGATGCCCAGCCGACGAGCCTGCGGCGCGTGGTGTCGATCGGGGTCGCCGGGGTGCCGTCGCGCTGCGCGCCCGGCAAATCGTCGTCAGGGCGGCGGAGCGGGCTCATCGCTTCGCTCCCGCCGTCGCAGCGGTCTGGGGCGACCCCCTGGGCGAGTGGCATTCGAAGCAATCTGGACTGGCCGCCACGAACCGATGGCATCCGGCGCAGAAACCCTCGGTCCCGGTTGCGTTGCGACCGACAACGCTGCCGGTTTCCTTGTCGGCGTGGCAGTTCACGCAGCCTTCGAGGCTGTATCGGGTCGTCCGGATGCCATCCTTCACGGTGCGGTCACGGTGACTCTGCAGCAGGTCCATGTGGTTGCGCCGCATGAATGCCGTTTCCTCGACGCAGCCTGTCTTGGCCGCAGCTGTGGCAACGGCCGTGTCGCCGGCACTGGCCCATGCGCCGGCCGCGATCGCGGCAGCGAGGGCAAGCGTCAGCGCGACCGTGCGGACCAAGCGCAGGCCACCGGGGGTCTGCCGAAGCGGTGCGGCGGCCATCGGCCTATTCCCCGAGTCCCATCTGGATGTAGCCCGTGGGACAGACGTCCTTGCAGATGTGGCAGCCGATGCACTTGTCGTAGTCGGTGACCACGTAGCGCCCCAGCGTCGCCTCCGTCTTGGGCACGCGCGCGACGGCTCCCTGCGGGCAGTAGACGACGCAGTTGTCGCACTCGAAACACATGCCGCAGCTCATGCAGCGTTCCGCCTCGGCCTTGGTCTCTTCCTCGGTGAGCGCGATCAGGCGCTCGTCGATGTTGCCCAGCACGTTGTGCGCGTCGATCTCGCGCTCGCTGCGCTCAAAGCGCACGGTGTGCTCGAAATGACCGAGGTAAAGCTCCTCGGCGGGGATGATGTAGCGATTGGATCGATCGTCGAAGTTGTGGATCGCCGCCTTGCTCTGGTCGGTGCCAATGATCGGCTCGGCGACGGTCTCGAACCGGGTACCCGCCTCGATCATCTTCTTCTCGAGGCTGAACGACTTGACGTCGACCTTGGGCCGGCGGTCGAGCTCGAGGCCGGCGATGTAGCGATCGATGCCCTCGGCTGCGATGCGGCCATGCCCGATCGCGGTCGTCAGCAGATGGGGCTTGATCGCGTCGCCGCCGACGAACACGCCCGGCTCCGTGACCAAGTTCTTGTCGACCTGGGCGAGGCCGGAGGCGTTCTTGAACTGGTCCATCCCGGACCAGTCGACGACCTGACCGATGGCGGTGACGACGAGGTCGCAGGGGATGTCGTGCTCGGTTCCCTCCTTGCGCACCATCTTCTTGTTCACCCATTCGATATCCTGCACGCGCAGCGCGGTGGCGCGGCCCTGCGCGTCCGTGACGACCGCGACCGGCACGACGCAGGTCTCGATCCTGACTCCTTCCTGGAGCACCGCGGCGATCTCGTGCTTCAGCGCCGGCATCTCCGCCACCGTGCGCCGATAGGCGATCACGACCTCGGCGTTGGCGCGCCCGTCCTTCGATCCTTTGCGCAGGCTGCCGTCGGCGTTGCGGGCGCCCAACCGCCGGGCGACCGACGCGCAGTCCATCGCGGTGTCGCCACCGCCGATGACGACGATGCGCTTGCCGGCGTCTTCGCACTTGCCCTCGTTGTAGTCATGCAGGAACGAGAGGCCGTCGACGACGTTCGGCGCGTCGCCACCGGGAACGTCCAGCGTGCTGCCGCGCTGGGCGCCGATGCCGAGGTAAACCGCGTCGAAATCGCGCTTGAGCTCGGCCAGGGTCAATTCCTTGCCGACCTTGGCATTGACGCGAACCTCGACGCCCATGTCGAGGATGCGCTGCACCTCGGCGTCGACGATGTCGTGCGGCGTCCGGTAGTCGGGCAGGCCGAAGCTCAGCATGCCGCCGAGTTTGGGGAACGCCTCGAACACGACGACCGCGTGACCGCGGCGGCGCAGGTGATAGGCCGCGGACAGGCCGGAAACTCCGCCACCGACGACGGCCACGCGCCTGCCGGTTTCATTTGCCGGCGGATTGAACTTGAGACCCTGCTGAATCGCCCAGTCGCCCAGGAAGTGCTCGACCGAGTTGATCCCGACGTAGCCTTCGAGTGCGGTGCGGTTACAGCCGCCCTGGCACGGCGCCGGGCACACGCGCCCCATGATCGCCGGGAAGGGGTTGGCGTCGGTGATCCGTCGCCAGGCGTATTCCTGCCAGGACATCGTGGGCTTGCCGTCCGGCCCCTTCGGCGGCTTCTCGATGCCGGTGACGATGTTGAGATAGCCGCGGATGTCCTCGCCCGCCGGGCAGGCACCCTGGCACGGTGGCGCCGACTGGATGTAGGTCGGGCACTTGTAGGAAAAGCTCGCTTGGAAGATCAGCTCGCGCCAGGACTTGAACTGGGCGTCGCCGTCCTGGTAGCGGCGGAACGAGGGTTTCTCTGTCTGCACGGTTGGGGTGGCCATCGCTTGTTTCTCCGCGGTGAACGTTGTGGGTTACTTGGCGGCGCCGAAGCGGATCGCCGTGCTGACAAGTTGGTGGACGCCGCCCACCATGCCTGCCTTGAAGCCGTAGTAAGGCAATACCGTACCGAACTGCGCCTTGCAGATCGCGCAGATCGATGCCATGAAGTTGACGCCGTGGCGGTCCGCGACCTCGCGCAATGCTTCCATCCGGGGCAGTGCACCCTTGACCCGCAGGTCGAGGAGCTCGTCGGTCAGCAGGCCGCCACCCGCGCCGCAGCAGAAGGTCCGCTCGCAGGTCGTCTCCGGCGCCATCTCGACGTAGTGGTTGGCGACGGCGCGGATGATGGCGCGCGGGATCTCGAACTGGCCACCCGGCGTGTCGCCCATGCTCGACGCGCGCGCGACGTTGCAGGAATCGTGGAAAGTGACGATCCGGTGGTCGTTGGCGTCCCTGTCGAAGGACAGCGCCCCGCGCCGGATGAGGTCCCAGGTGAGCTCGCAGATGTGCGCCGGCTGCCGGAAGTTGGGGTCGAGCTGGCTCTGCAGCTTTCGCGCGAACGGGTCGTTGCCGCCGGCGCCGATGCCGACCAGCGTATTCCAGAAGCTGTACGCGACGCGCCAGGCGTGCCCGCATTCGCCGACGACGATGCGCTTGACGCCGAGTTCGAGTGCCGCCTCGCGGACGCGCAGCGCCATCTTGCGCATCTGCTCGTAGTTACCGATGAAGAGGCCGAAGTTGCCGGCCTCGGACGCGTGCGACGACAGCGTCCAGCGGATGCCGGCGGCGTGGAACACCTTGGCGTAGCCGATCAGGCTGTCGACGTGCGGTTCGGCGAAGAAGTCGGCCGACGGCACGACCAGCAGGACCTCGGCACCCTTCTCGTCGACCGGGAAACGGACATCGACGCCGGTCTCGTCCTTGACGTCCTCCTCCAGGCCTTCCACCGTGTTCGCGAGGGCAGGCCCGGGCAGGCCGAGGTTGTTGCCGATGCGATGCACCTTGCCGATGATCTCGTTCGGGTACTTCTGCCCGAGGCCGACGCTGTCCATGATCTCCTTGGCCGCCATCGTGATTTCGGCGGTGTCGATGCCGTAGGGGCAGAACACCGCGCAGCGGCGGCACTCGGAGCACTGGTTGTAATACGTGTACCACTGGTCGAGCACTTCGCGGGTGAGCTCGCGCGCGCCCACGAGGTCCGGGATGAGCCTCCCCGGCAGCGTGAAATGGCGGCGGTAGACGCTGCGCATCAGGTCCTGGCGCGCCACCGGCATGTTGAGAGGGTCCTGGGTGCCGATGAAGTACTGGCACTTGTCGGCGCAGGCGCCGCAGTGGACGCAGGCGTCGAGATAGACCTTGAGCGAACGGTACTTGCCGAGGAGTTCGCCCATCTTCGCCAGCGCCTTCGGCTGCCAGTCCGGCACGAGCTCGCCGGGGAAGCCAAGCGCCTGCTGCACCTTGTCGCTGGCCACGAACGGCCGCGACGCGGCCATGGTGCCGGGAACCAACGGCGGTGCGACGGGCAGCGCGCGCAGCGGGGGGGCTTTGATCTCGGCAGCCATGGCGAAGTTCAGGAGTCGAGCGGTGCGGCCCAGGCCGCGAGATGGCGCGCCCCGCGCGGGTCGTCGGCCTGGTTGCGCGATGGCGAGAAGAACACGCCCGGCGCGTGCAGCAGCTTGCTGAACGGAAACACGATCATCAGCGTCGCGACGAGACCGAGGTGCAGCCACAGCAGCGGGTCGGCGGGCAGCGGCTTCCACGACAGCGTCATCAGGCCGATGACGAAATTCTTGACCGCGGCGACGTCGGTGTGGACGGCGTGCTTCATCGCCAGCCCGGACAGTGCGATCGCGAGCAACAGCGCCAGCATCAGGTGATCGGACGGAGTCGAAATGTAGCGCACGGGCGGGAGCAGTGGCCGCCGCAACCAGAGCGCGACGAGGCCCGCGGTCATCGCCAGGCTCCCGGCTGTACCGAACGGACCCAGAAACGCGATCCATCCCCAGACCGGCTCGGTGAAGTAGCGCAGATGCCGTGCCAGCACCAGCGCCAGCCCCAGGTGGAACATCCACGCGAAGGCCCAGAGCCACAGGCTGCCCTTGAAAAGGCTCTCGAACAGCGTCACCTCGCGCAGCAGGCGCAACGCGACACCGCCGCGCGACATTGGTGCCGGCGTCGACGGGATCTTGAGTGGCGCCGGGGTGCGCGCGTAGACGGCGATCCGGTAACCAAGCCCTACTGCCAGCACCGCGGCGGCGAAGTGGAACAGCAGCGCAAACAGGACGGTGGCGGTGGTCATCGCAGGTGGCGGAGAGCGTGTCTCGCGGAGGCAGGCGAGCTACAGGACGCCGGATGCCGTCAGATGCAGCCGGTGGGTTTCGCCAGGCCGGCGATCTTGCACGCCTGCTTGGCGGGGCCGTACGGGAACAGCTCGTACAGATATGCGCTGTTGCCCTTGTCGGGCCCGAGGGCCTTGCCGATGGCCTTGGTCAGCACGCGAACTGCCGGCGCGATCTGGTACTCGTCGTAGTACTTGCGCAGGTAGTTGACGACTTCCCAGTGGTTCGGGGTCATCTCGATGTTCTCGATCTTGGCGAGGTGGTTTGCGATGTCCACGCTCCAGTCGGAGAGATTGACGAGATAGCCTTCCTCGTCGACCTCGTAGGTCTTGCCGTTGAACTCGATGCTGGGCATGGGAATTCTCCTTGTGCGGGGGGGTCAGAGCCAGGATTGGCAGTTGTCGTGCTCGGCGACCAGGTCGACGAAGCCGGCGTAGTCTACGGTGGTTACGCCGTCGATGACGCGGTCACCCACGGCACGCGCGTCGAGATCGGGCTGCAGGGCGACGATGCGGAAGCGACCCAGCGCCTCGCGGACCTGCGGCTCGACCGCGGTGCCGCGTGCGGCCGCATAGACGCCGTCCTCGATCAGCAGGATCGTCCCGCCGGTGGCGATGCGCAGGCAGGCGGCAAGCGAGTTGCGCTCCAGCGGCGACTTGTTGACGATGTGCAGCATCCTCGTTCCTCAGAAGCTCAGCACGACGTCCTGCTCGTCCATCAGCGCGCCTAGTTCGCGCGACGGCAGCACCGTGACGTCTACGATCAGGTCCGCCGCAGTCAGGCCCCGTGCCGCCAGTGACTCCTGCTCGACGTAGAGCTTCTCGACGTCGTAGTCGGCAAGCGCGCGATAGGCCGGCGAGAAATTCTTGGTCTCGATGCCTTTGGTCTGCTGGCCTTTCTTGAGCTGGAAGACGCCATCGTCGAGAAAGACCAGCGCGACGTCCTGGTCGAAGGCGGCGGAGATCAGCACGACCTCCAGCGACTCGAGCGCGTAGACGCTGCCGTAGGGCGCCGTCCGGTTGACGAACATGAACTTCTTGACGGTGCCGTCGGTCATGGCGCGGTCCTCGGCGCCCGCCTGGCCGCCCGAAGGGCGCCGAGCGCCCCATCAGGGGGTAGCGAACACCAGGCCGAAGGCCGCAGGACAGCCGAAGGCTGGTCCCGCGAAGCGGGATGCGGCTTTGCCGCACAGAGTGCGCTTCGGAGGGCCATGCTAGTCGCCGAACACGACCAGCCGGTCGGCCGCGATGCCGGATTCGACCAGCTGGCCCAGGCCGGAGATGCGGAACCCCGGCGCGAGGTTCTCATCGCGGATGCCACGGCGCAACGCGGCCGCGACGCAGACGACGAGGTCGATCCCGTGCTCCTCGGCGAGCCTGCTCCAGCGGACGACGATGTTGCGGTCGTCCTGCGGCGGCTCGGTCAGGCGCGTCGCGTTGTTGACACCGTCGTGATAGAAGAAGACGCGGTGGATCTCGTGTCCCTTGGCGAGCGCGGCCTTGCAGAACAGGTACGCCGAGTCGGCGGCCTGGTGCTGGTAGGGGCCTTCGTTGACGAGGATGCCGAGCTTCATGTCGGTCCCGAAACGCGCCGTCGCCCTAGAACCGGATGTGCGTCGAGGCGTTGAGCGTCGCCCGCGCGCCTCGCCAGTCGTCCACCAGGTACTTGGTGAACGGAAGGTCGCAGCGCTCGAAGAAGCGCGGCCAGCCGATGCGGTCGATCCAGTCGGACAGCCGCTCCCAAGGCCGCGCGTCTTCCTTGTAGACGTGCAGGATCCGTTTGATGACCACCGCCACCTCCGGCCAGCGCGGCGGGTTGTTGGGGAGGCCCGAGGCAACCATCTTCATGAACGTCGGCTTGGCCCGCGCGTTGGAATTCTTGCCGCCGACCCAGATCGCGAGCTTCGAGTACTCGGGATCGTTGATCTGCATCGGCGGGCAGGGCGGGTAGCAGGCGCCGCAGCACATGCACTTCTTCTCGTCGATCTCGAGCGAGGGCTTGCCGTTGACCAGCGCTGGGCGGATCGCCGCGACCGGGCAACGGGCGACGACGGTCGGCCGCTCGCAGACGTTGGCGACGAGGTCGTGGTTGATCTTCGGCGGCTTGGTGTGCTGGACGATGATCGCGATGTCGGCCTGGCCGCCGCAGTTGATCTCGCAGCACGAGGTCGAGATGTGGACGCGGTTGGGCATCTCCTCGCGCCGGAACTCGTCGATGAGCTCGTCCATCAGCGCCTTGACCACGCCCGACGCATCGGTGCCGGGGATGTCGCAGTGCAGCCAGCCCTGCGTGTGGGCGATCATCGCGACCGAGTTCCCGGTGCCGCCGACCGGGAAGCCGCCCTTTTCGAGCGCGTCGATCAGCGGCGCGACCTTGGCAGCGGACGACAGCATGAACTCGATGTTCGAGCGGATGGTGAAGCGGACGTGGCCTTCGGCGTGGGTGTCGGCGATGTCGCAGAGCCTGCGGATCGTGTGCACGTCCAACTGCCGCGCGGTGCCGGCGCGCACCGTCCACATCTCGTCGCCGCCGCGGGCGACGTGATGGAGGACGCCCGGCCGCGGTCGGTCGTGGGTCTTCCACTGGCCGTAGTTCTTGGCCATCAGCGGGTGCAGGTACTGCTTGTTGTCGGGGACGCCTGACTCAATCGGGCGGCGCATCTGGGGCTGGCTCATCGTGTTCTCCTTTCGCGCGGTCGGGTTCAGGCCGCCCGGGCCTTGCCGGTGTTGATCTTGGCGACCTCGTCGTCCCAGCCGTCGGTGCGGACGTAGGGATTGGTGCGTGGCGTGATGACCATGTTCGCGTCGACTTCGATCTCCAGCGCTTCGAGGAAATTGACCAGCCCGATGCGCTCGATCATCTCGCCGGTGCGCTCGTGCTCCAGCGCGTTCTCGGCGAAGAAGTCGATGATCTTCTGGGCGAGTTCGACCAGCTTTTCCCGTTCATCGTCGGTGTCGAGCTTGATGAATGGCACCACCAGCGTGCCCATGAGCCCGCCGATCTTGAGGTGGCTCTTGCCGCCGATCAGGATCGCCGCGCCACGGTCGTTGCCGGGAGCGAGCGCGCCCGTCATCACGTTGATGCAGTGCATGCAGCGCACGCAGTCGGTGTTCTCGATCTCGAGGCCGTGGGTGTCGTTGACGGCGACGGCGGACACCGATGCGCCCGACTTCAGGGTCTTGATCTCCTTCAGCTGGATCGCCTTGGTCGGGCAGCGGGCGACGACGTCGTTGACGAGCTCGTTCATCCCGTGCTTGGCGAACCACTTGCGGGCGAGCGCCTCGTCGGTCTGCATGTTGTCGCGCCAGGTGCCGATCACCGCGAAGTCCGAGCGCTGGATCGAGTTCATGCAGTCGTTCGGGCAGCCCGAGAACTTGAACTTGAACTTGTAGGGCAGCGACGGGCGGTGCATGTCGTCGAGGAAGCTGTTGATCACCTTACGGTGTGCCGAGGCCTCGTCGTAGCAGGACTGCTCGCAGCGCGCGGCACCGACGCAGGACATCGCGGTGCGCACCGCGGGGCCGGCGCCGCCCATGTCGAGGCCAAGCTCGTTGATGGCATCGAATGCGGGCTGGACGTTCTCGGTGGTCGCGCCCTGGAACATGATGTCGCCCGACTGGCCGTGCAGGGCAATCAGCCCCGAGCCGTGCTTCTCCCAGATGTCGGCGATCTTGCGCAGGAGGTCGGTGCTGTAGTGCATGCCGGCCGGCGGCATCACGCGCAGGGTGTGGAATTCGGCGGCCGCCGGGAACAGCGGCTTGTTGTTTTCGTCCTTGGCCTCGGTGAAGCGCGGGATGACGCCGCCGCCGTAGCCATATACGCCGACGGTGCCGCCCTTCCAGAATCCCTTGCGCGTCTCGTACGAATGCTCGAGCTGGCCCAGCAGGTCGACCGCGATGTCCTTGTCCTGGGCGAGGTGCTTCAAGCCGGTGACGAAGCTCGGCCAAGGGCCGGTCTCGAGTTCGTCCAGCATCGGGGTCGGGTGCATTTTCTTGGCCATCAAACGTCTCCTTGCCGGGGTTCCGAGGACACTCCCGGATGTGCATGCAACGTGGTCAAACGCGCGACGCAGGTTGTCTCGGGGTGCGACATTTGCGCGCACTAGCCGCGCCGGCCAATACTCCCGCCTGCGACCACCCATCGATTCGGACAGGCGGTGACCCAATCCCCCGGATGGGGTACTTTGCGGTACCTGACGAGAGTGCGAATGCAGCCGTAGCGAAACTCGTCCAGAATTTACGCGAATCCGCGGGCGCTGCCTTTGCCGCAGATCAAGGCCGCCGGGCGTTTCGGTGGGAACATTCGGCCTGCCGCGCATTGCCTGCGGTGCCACCCACCGACAGAACGACGAGGTATGAGGATATGCCGGATATCACCAGCCTAGGCAGATTCAAGGCCCCGTTGGGCGGGCAGGAGATCGAGTTGCAGCACTTCGTGCACGAGGGCGGGGGAATGCCGCTGCTGCGGGTTCGCATCCGCGAACGCCATCGGTTCACGATTTTCGAGATCGATCCGCAGACGGCCGGCGCCTGGGGTGCCGCGATGCTGCACTGGAGCAAGACGCAGACGTTGGCCGCGGACAAGCAGCCGTGACCCCCAGGACCGCTGTCCCAGGCAGGATCGCGCGCGAACCGAGCGGGAGGCGGTGAGCCGGTGCAGGCGCGCGTGATGATCGACATGGTGTGCGACGTCGCCGGCCGCAGCGTGCCGGAGGAGCACGCGTCATTGCTGCTGGAGGCGATCGTCGCGGCGTTGCCGTGGTTCGCCTCGGCCGAGGCGGTCGGCGTGCATCCGCTGCGCGGTTCGAGCACGCTGTATGGCGAACTGCTGCTCGCGCGGCGCGCGAAGCTGGTGCTTCGCGTTCCCCTGGCGCGACAGGATGACTGCGGGGCGCTCGAAGGGACCGAACTCGCGCTTGGTGTTCACTCGCTTGCAATCGGGAAGGTCGCCGGCCGGGCGCTGCGTCCGAGCACGACCCTGCATGCGCAGCGGGTGGCCAGCACTGCGCCCGACGAGCGCGGTTTTCAGGACGAGGTCGCGGCCGCACTCGCCGCGCTGGGGGTTGCCGCCCCTTTCATTTCCGGGGGCGCGCGGCGGGGTGAGGCTGGGGCGCGTGCGATCGCCGGCTTTGCGCTGTCGGTGCATGAACTCGGGGCCGAGGATTCCCTTCGGCTGCAGGTGCAGGGGATCGGCAGTGATCGCCGTCTGGGCTGGGGCATTTTCGTCCCGGCAAAGACGATCACGACAGCCGATTGACATTGACGACAGAAGGGGCAAACGATGGGATACACGATCGGAGGACAGGAACTGGCAACGGATGCGGAGGGCTATCTGCTCGAAGCCGATCTGCGTGATGAAACCTGCGTCGCGATTGCCGCGGCCGAAGGCATCGCGCTGAACGACGCGCACTGGGAGGTGATTCATTACCTCCGCGACGAGTATCAGGCGAACGGGCATTCCCCGAACTTCAGGGCAATGCTGAAGGGGCTCCAGGCGCTGCATCCCGAACTCGACAGCAAGGCGCTGTACGATCTGTTTCCGGTGGGACCGGCCAAGCAGGGAGCGAAGATCGCAGGATTGCCGCAACCGTATGGCAAGGGCGGCTATTGACGACGCCACGGCCGCGGCCCGCCCGTGCAACCAAGGACCGAAAGGCGCTTCCCCATGACTGACGCTTCGATGCCCGCACCTGCCGTCACGCTGGACATGCGCGGCACGAGTTGCCCTGCGCCGCTGCTGGGCGCCAAGCGCCTCGTAGACGACTTGAAGCCCGGCGACGTGCTGCTGCTGTACTCGGATTGTCCGGGGACGCGCGACGACCTCTTTGCCTGGTCGCGGCACACCGACAACCACGTGATGCGCAGCGAGCGCCAGTCCGACGGCAGCCACGCCTACTACATCCAGCGCGGGCGCACCCACCACCCGATCCCCAATGCCGTGCTCGATCTCACCGGCGTCGTCTGTCCGGGTCCCATCGTCGAGGCCAAGAAGCTGCTCGGCAGCATGGACTCCGGCGAGACGCTGAAGCTCGTCAGCAATTGCCCGGGGATCCGTGCCGACATTGCGGAGTGGGTCAAGGCGACTGGTTTCGCGCTGCTCGCGACCGAGGAGATCGCCTCCGGCCGGTTCGAGTTCTACATCCGCAAGCCGTGACGTCGACGCCGCGACGCGAATCGGGCACGGGGTGGCAGCGGGCGGGGCCCGGTGCGCGCGGTGGTGCCCGGTGAGGATCAAGAGCCACTGGTTCAAGGCGGCTGGCCCGAAGAGCGCCGACGAGGTTGCCGGCGCAGCGGCGTTCATCGCCTGGCGAGTGACGCAGAACGCCGTGATGACGATGCGCGCCGCGCGCTTCGACCTGGCGCCGGGCCCGCAGTTTTTCGCCTTCGTCGAGGAGTTCCTTGCCTTCCTGGTCATCGGCGCCGACCGGATCGTGCATGCCCGCGGCGACGAGACCTGGCGCGTTGCCTTCACGACGGCGATGGCACGCCGGGCGGGGGAGATCCTCGCCGACAACGAAGCGGATCTGCTGGGTGCCGCCCCGCGGGACGAGATCGGTCGCAGATTCATCGCCACCGTCAATTCGCGCGCCGCCGACTGCGCCGCCTACGGCTGGACCGATGCGGGCCCCGACTACGGGCTGCTCCGTTATCTGGGTCACCGGATCGCCGAGGTGATGGATGCGGGCGAGCAGAGTCACGCCATCGCCCAGGTGATCGAGTGCGAGGCGCCGGAGGCCGCCGACACGCTGCGTCGCGGCATGGCGGGCCTGCTGGATGTCACGCCCGGCCGGCGGGCAAGGGGAGAACGCGTTGTCTCCGGCGAGTGAAGGCGCAGCGACGGCGATTGCCGTCGCGCCCGTTGGCGTCCATGGCCCCTTCGACCGGGACGACGAAGGGGCCTACCGGTCGTGGCGGGCGCGCAAGCTCGATCGCAACTGGTTTGCCGACGACGACGGCGTCAGCCAGGTCAGCGTCGCCGGCGGCGGCACGCGCGCCGACTTCATTCCCTACGCCGACCGGCCGATCCGCTGGCACACCGACGGCTACTGTTTTGTCGACGATGCGACGCGTCCGCGCCTGCTCTACCGGGCCCGCTTTCACGATCGCGTGGCGGCACGCGCGCCGGCCGATCGATGAGCGCAATGGCACGAAAAACGATCCCGATCGTTCATGCGGCGGCGGCGATCGATCGGGGCTGTGGCGGCGGCGAGTCGTTCGCGCTGATGGTGCTGGGCGACAGCATGGCCCCGGAATTCGTCGAGGGCGAGATCATCATCATCGAGCCGGACGGTCTCATCGGCGATGGATCGTTCGTCATCGCCCAGGTCGCCGACGGGTGGACCTTTCGCCAGCTCAACCGTTGCAGCGGGGGTTGGCAGTTGCGGCCGCTGAATCCGGCCTATCCGGTGACCCGACTCGACGATCTGGCGACGATTCGCGGCGTCATCATCCAGAAAACGCGGCCCGGACGGCGTCGCGCGCTGAAGCGCTACGTCGGCTGAAGTGGGCGCTTGCGGTCATCGCCCCGCGTTCGCCGCGACCGGAGCTCAGACGAACAGGCAGATGTCGGTCTCTCCGGCGAATTCCATGAACGTCGCCGCGCCGCCGAATTCGATCTCGTCGATGAAGTCGCTCTTCTCGAAGTCGAACAGGTCGACGGTCATCTGGCAGGCGACGAACTTGACGTCGGCCTCGAGGCACAGCGCGCGCAGTTCCTCGAGCGACGCGACGCCCTTCTTCTTGAGCTTCTGCTTCATCATCATCGTTGCCATCGTCTCCATTCCGGGCAGCGCGGCGACGAGCACCGGCATGGGCATGGGCATCGGCATCGCGGGGTTCGCGAGCGGGCTGATCCTGACGTCGGACAGGTCACGGCGCAGCAGTTGCAGGCCATAGAACGTGAAGAACACCTGCACTTCGTAGCCCAATGCCGCGGCTGTGGACGCGAGGATGAAGGGCGGATACGCCATGTCCAGCGTGCCCTTGGTCGCGATGATTGCCATCTTCTTGGTTGCCATGAAAGCCCCTGTCGTGATGCCGCGCGCTGCGCGCGCAGCGGCAGCCTATTTCTTCTTCAGGAAGAACACGTAGTCCTTGTCTTCCTCGCCGGATTCGAGCAGCGGGTTGCCGGTCTGGTTGGCGAACGCCTGCATGTCCTTGACCGACCCGGGGTCGGTCGCGATGACCTTCAGCACCTGACCGCTGGCAAGGTCGTTCAGCGCCTTCTTGGTCTTCAGGATGGGCAGCGGGCAGGAAAGCCCGCGGGCATCCAGTTCCTTGTCGAATTGCATGGTTCAGTCCTCCTTTGAAAACGGCAATTGTCGCGCAGCGAAGGCGTCTGTGGGTCGTGAAAGTGAATCGATCATTACGTCGCGCGCGCCATGGAGGTCGGCCGATATCGGAGAAGTACCCGTAGCGTCGGGAACTGGCGAGAGAGAGGCGGAGTTCGACGGGGGAGTAGTTGTAGTAGAGGGCGAGGCGGCGGGGGGGGTGAGGTCGGCGATCATCACCGCTGCGCCACCGGTTGGTAGTGTAGCGCCGGGGGTGCGACTCATGCAAATGATATAGATGATATGGTTGACTTGCGGGGGTCGCGGAATTAGCATCGGGGGGTGGTCCGGCGGCGCGCTGCCCGGTAGCGGCGGCGACCTTGCGGTGCGGATCCGTCCTCTTCCAGGAGTCTGATGATGATCCATTGCGTATTGCACGATCCCAACGATTCGGTCGCCGTCGTCGTTGTCGAGGGCGTGAAGGCCGGCATGACGCTGACCGGTCTGATTCTCGACCAGGACCGCACGCTGGAGCTGCCCTGCGTGCAGGACATTCCGCTGGGGCACAAGGTGGCGCTGAAGGACATGGCGAGCGGCGACACGGTGATCAAGTACGGCATCGACATCGGCAAGGTGGTGGCGCCCATTGCCCGGGGCCAGCACGCCCACGTGCACAACATCAAGACCAAGCGCTGGTAATCGGCGCGGGCCGCGCGCGGTGCGCGGCCGCCTTCCCTTTCCGGCCCCGGCGGCCTGCCGCCCGGCCCTTCGCCACTGGCAACGAAAGACCCACCATCATGCAGAACACCTTCTGGGGTTACCGCCGCGAAAACGGTCGCGTCGGCGTCCGCAATCACGTGATCATTCTCCCCGTCGATGACCTCGCCAACGCAGCCTGCGAGGCCGTCGCCCACAACATCAAGGGGACGCTGGCGATCCCGCACCCCTACGGCCGGCTGCAGTTCGGCGCCGACCTCGACCTGCACTTCCGCACGCTGATCGGCACCGGTTCCAACCCCAACGTCGCCGCCGTCGTGGTCATCGGCATCGAGGAACAGTGGACCAAGAAAGTCGTCGACGGCATCGCAGCCACCGGCAAGCCGGTCGTGGGCTTCGGCATCGAGCTGCACGGCGACCACGACACGATCATGCGCGCGTCCAAGGCGGCCAAGGAATTCCTGCAGGCGGCCAGCGAAAAGCACCGCGTCGAATGCCCGCTGTCCGAACTCTGGGTGTCGACCAAGTGCGGCGAGTCCGACACCACCTCGGGCTGCGGCGCCAATCCCACCGTCGGCGACGCCTTCGACAAGCTCTACGCGGCGGGCTGCACGCTGGTGTTCGGCGAGACCACCGAACTCACCGGCGGCGAGCAGATCGTCGCCGCGCGCTGCCGCAACGACCAGATTCGCGCCGAGTTCATGCGCATGTTCGATCGCTACCAGGACCTCATCAACCGGCACAAGACGAGCGACCTATCCGACTCGCAGCCGACCAAGGGCAACATCGCCGGCGGCCTCACGACGATCGAGGAGAAGGCGCTCGGCAACATCCAGAAGATCGGCAAGAAGTGCATCGTCGACGGCGTGATCGACAAGGGCGAGGTGCCCGGCGGTCCCGGCCTGTGGTTCATGGACTCGTCGTCGGCCGCCGCCGAGATGGTGACGCTGTGTGCCGCCTCCGGCTATGTCGTGCATTTCTTCCCGACCGGGCAGGGCAATGTCATCGGCAACCCGATCCTGCCGGTGATCAAGATCTCGGCCAACCCGCGCACGGTGCGCACCATGAGCGAGCACATCGACGTCGACACCTCGGGCCTGCTGCAGCGCGAGATCACGATGGACCAGGCCGGCGACAAGCTGCTCGAAATGATGTTCCGCACCGCCAACGGCCGTCTCACCGCGACCGAGGCGCTGGGACATCGCGAGTTCGTGCTCACCCGACTCTACGAAAGCGCGTAACGGCCATGAGCCCGGCCGTGCCGAAAGCTGCCGGCACGGCGCCGTTGCTCGCGAGTCCTTCATCCGTCCGCGGCTGCGCCCCGGACGCGATGGAGGCGGTGCGGAGGTCAGGCTGATGAACATCAAGCTCAGGTACGGCACCGGAACCAAGTCGATCGCGCTTCCTGACGGCGCCGACGTCACGACGATGACGCCGCGCGAGTTGCCGGTGCTGCCCGATCTGCGGATCGCGCTGGAAGCAGGGCTCGACCGCCCGCTGGGTGCTCAATCGCTGGCGGAGCGGCCGCAGCCTTCGAGTGTCGCCATCGCGGTGCCGGACGAAACCCGGCCGGCGCCGCTCAAGATCCTGTTGCCGGTGCTGCTGGAGCGGCTGTTTAGCGCTTGGCCAACGCTGGATCCGGCCAGCGTGCGCATCGTGGTCGGCGGAGGACTGCATCCCGCGCCGGACGCAGCGCAACTGCGGCGGATTCTCCCCGAGGACCTCCGGGGCTGCGCCGTCGTTGCCCACGATGCGCTGGCGGCGCGATTGACCCGCTACGGTGCCACCCGTCGCGGCACGCCGGTGGAAATCAACGCCGCCTACGGCGAAGCCGAACTCAAGATCGTGATCGGGATGATCGATCCGCATCAGTTTCAGGGCATGACCGGCGGTGCCAAGGGCGCGGTCATCGGCTGCGCCTCGAAGGCGCTGATCCAGCACAACCACAGCCTGATGGCGAGCCCCGCAGCCCGGGTCGGCAACATCCGCGACAACCCGGCCCGGCTGGACATCAACGAAGCCGGACGCATGATCGGCATCGATCTGGTCATCAACGTCTGCCTCAATCCGGCCAAGAAGGCGGTGGCGCTGCTGGTCGGCGAGGCCGAGGCCGTGCTCGACGCGGGCGCCGCGCTGTCCGAGCAGGTCTACGGGCTTCCCTTCGACCAGCCCTTCGACATCGTCATTGCCTCCTGCGGCGGAGACCCGAAGGACATCTGTCTCTACCAGGCGCAGAAAGGCCTCAACCTGGCGTCGCAGTGCGCTGTCGACGGCGGCAGGATCCTGCTCCTCGCCGCGTGCCCCCAGGGGATCGGGGACGACCACTATCACGACTACGTCCGGAGGTTTGCCACGCCCGCCGAGCAGATGCGCGAGTTCGCGGAAGTCGGCTTCCGGATCGGCGCCCACAAGGCATTCCTGTTCAGCCGCACACTGGTTCGCTACACCGTGGTGATCGATTCCGACATCGACGCGCGCACGCTGGCAGAGTGCCACTTGCGCAAGGGCGATGCGCAGGCGACCGTCGACCAGTGGCTGAGGGACGCTCCGGCGGGCAGGCCGTTGCGCGTTGCCATCGTGCCCAGCGCCAACACCACCTATTTCTATCCGTCGGCGCATTGAGCACCGACGCCCGGGGACCACAGAGGAAACACGACATGGAAAGCTACCAACTCTATTTGAACGGGCAATGGCAGGATGGCAGCGGCACGCTGACCGTCGTCGATCCGGCCACCGACCAACCCTTCGCGCAGGTGGCCACCATCGACCGTGCGGGCGCCCGGCAGGCGCTGCACGATGCCGAAGCCGCGTTCGCCGGCTGGAAAAAACTTACCGCCAAGGAGCGCGGCGACTATCTACGCGCGGTTGCCCACGAACTGGCCGCGCGCAAGGACAAGGTCGCGCGTCTCATCACCTTGGAGAACGGCAAGCCCTTGGCCCAGTCGCAGGGCGAAGTCGCGATGACCATCGACCATCTGCTCTGGTACGCCGAGGAGGGGCGCCGTGCCTACGGACGGGTGGTTCCCAATCAGGCCGACGGCAAGCGGCACCTGGTGATCCGCCAGCCCATCGGCGTGGTCGGTGCCATCGCACCATGGAATTTTCCGCTGGTGCTGGCGATCCGCAAGGTCGCGCCGGCGCTGGCCGCGGGCTGCCCCGTCGTGCTCAAGCCCGCCAGCGCAACGCCGCTGTCGGCGCTGGAGTTCGCCAAGTGCACGGAAGCCGCCGGCATGCCGAAGGGGGTGTTTCAGGTGGTGGTCGGCCCGGCCTCCGCCATCGCCGACGAGATGCTGGAAAACCCCATTTGCCGCAAGATCAGCTTCACCGGCTCGACATCGGTCGGCAAGTACCTCATCAGCGGCGCCGCGAAGAAGTGCACGCTGCTGGCTCTCGAACTGGGCGGCAACGCACCGCTGATCATTTTCGACGACGCGAATTTCGACCAGGCCATCGAAGGCGCGCTCATCACCAAGTTCCGCAACACCGGGCAGTCCTGCATCGCCGCCAATCGCGTCTACGTGCACCGCCCGATCTATGACCGTTTCGTGCAGGCGCTGGTGGCCCGGGTGCGCGCGCTGAAAGTCGGCAGCGGCCTCGAGGCGGGTATGGACATCGGCCCGATGATCGACGCCAAGGCGCTCGGTGCGGCGCTCGCCTTCATCGACGACGCCGTCGCCGGTGGCGCCAAGGTTCTTGCCGGCGGCAAGCGGCACGGCGCGAGCGGCAACTTCCTGCAACCCACGGTGCTGGTCGACGTCGCGGGCGATTCGAAATGCCTGCGCGAGGAGATCTTCGCCCCCATTGCCGTCGTGCTGCCGTTCGATACCGAGGAGCAGGCAGTGGCGCAGGCCAACGACACGGAATTCGGCCTGGCCGCCTACGCCTTCACCTCCGACCTCAACCGGGCTTTCCGCGTGGCCGAAAAGCTGGAGGCCGGTACCGTCGGCATCAACGATCCGGTGCCGTCCACGAGCAACTGCCCCTTCGGCGGATTCAAGCAAAGCGGCTGGGGGCGGGAACTGGGCAGCGAAGGCCTCGATGCCTACCTGGAGACGAAGCACATTTCCATCGCCGGCATTCGCTAGCCCGTCGCGCCGGCATACGGCTCCGGGGAGCGCATCGCCGCTTCCTCGTGGCCGTGTCCGGATCGTGATCTCAGGAGCTCATGTGGCGCACGGCACGCCCTGCGTATGCAGGCCAGCTCAGTAGATCGCCCCGATCAGGCGCACGCTCACGACGCCGACCACCTGCACGGAGAGGTTTCGCACCCGCCAGCGTGCGCCGATGGACCGCATGATCACACACCGGGCGGCAGGATCTCGGCCATCTCGACCACGCGGCGCAACTCGATGCTCCTGTGCGCGGCCAGGCCGGAAGCCACAGCGCGCAGGCCTTCTTCCAGTGGAATTTCCGGCGGCAGGCCGTTACGCACGGCGTGCGCGAATTTCTGGTGCTCGACGTAGCTCGCGCCGAAGTGATGGCCGAGGTACTTGATGTTCGTATCGCGGATCCGGCGCACGGCGACGCCGCGTTCGCTCGCGGTGTTCTGGCCCCAGACTTCGTGGCGACCGAAGTCCTCGCGACGGCCGAAGCGCAGTTCGCCCGAGGGCAGCAGCGACTCGAGCTTGCCCTCGTCGCCTACCACCACGACGTGTTCATTGTCCAGCGAATTCTCGGCGTACATGCACAGGTCCAGCGACGCGCGCGCACCGCTCGGGTACTCGAGAATCACATAGGCGCTGTCGAGGATATCGGGCGTCCTGCCGCCGTACTCCTCGTCGAGGTGGTTGACGCGCTGGCCGCCCGAGGCGAACACGCGCAGCGGCGTCTCCCCGAGGATGAAGTCCATCAGGTTGAAATAGTGGCAGCACTTCTCGACCAGCGTGCCGCCGGTATTGGCGTTGAAGCGGTTCCAGTCGCCGATCTTCGGGTAGAACGGCTGGCGGTGCTCGCGGATCGCCACCTGGTGCAACTTGCCGACACGGCCGGCGTGGGCGAGGCGGATCATCTCGGCCACCGGAGGCATGTAACGGTATTCCTGCGCCACCCAGACGATGCCCTTCCTGCCCCTCGCGCGAGCGATCATCTCGACGCCGTCCGCCACCTTGGTGACCAGAGGCTTTTCGCACAGGATGTGGAGGTCGGTGGCCAGCGCGTCGCGCATCACCTCGATGTGGGTGAAGTTGGGGCTGGCGACGATCAGTGCATCGCACAGGCCGCTCTTCAGGAGTTCACCGTGGTGTTCGAAGAGCTGCACCTGGCCGTCGAGAAGCGCCGAGGCCTCTTCGCGACTGGCGGCGTGGGGGTCGGAGATCGCGGTGACGACGGCGCCTCCCATCGCACGCAGGTTTTCCATGTGCTCGCGGCCCATGCTGCCGCAGCCGATGATGCCGTAACGCAGCGCTCGCATCTCTACAACTCCTTCCTGCCGACGACCAGTCATGCTGTCCGTCGAACACCAGCCACAGGGCCGCGCGCCCGCGGGCGCAGGCGTCCACGCTTGCCCCGATACTCCGCTCCATGGGCCGCGGGGCAATCTATATGATATAGATGATATAGAGGACTTGGCAATACTTGCGGAGCCAGGACGCCGGGAGGCGGAGGTCGATCGCGCTACCGCCCGAAATCGACGCCGGCTTCCGCCTCGGCAACGCGCAGCCGCGCCGCCGGATCGACTCCCGTCACGACGAGTTCCACCTGCTGCTGCGCGAGCAGGGCGGCGAGCACGGTGGGGGGCGCTTCATCGGTGAACAGCGCGTCGATCTCCGACGTGTTCGCGAGTTTCACCGAGGCCGACGCGCGCAACTTGGTGTGGTCGGCCGCGACGAACACCTGCTTCGCGTTCGCCATCATGATGCGCATGACCGCGACTTCGTTGACGTCGAACTCGAGCATGGTCCCATCGGGATCCATTGCACCCAGGCTCATCACCATGCAGTCGGCGCGGAAGCCCCGCAGGAACTCCTCGGCGGTCGGCCCGACGATGCCGCTGTTTTGCGATCGCAGCGTGCCGCCGGGCACCAGCACGTCGAAGTCAGGCCGTGCGTAGACGAGGCTGGCCGCACGCAGACTGGTGGTGATGATCCGCAGTTCGTTGCGGACATCGAGCGCCTTCGCGACGTATTCGACCGTGGTGCCGCTGGCGAGAAAGATCGTGCTGCGGTCGGGAACCCTTGCCACCACGGCATCGGCGATGGCGCGCTTTTCGCGAACCTGCGCCACCTCCCGCTTCTTCAGGTCGGCGTTGATGGCGCTGGACGCCTGCCCGGCGCCGCCGTGGTAGCGCGACAGGAGTCCGTCGTCGCTGAGCCGCCTGATGTCCCGCCGGATCGTCTGTGTAGACACCCCCACCAGCGCGGCGAGTTCGTCGATGCGCATGTGCCCGCGCGCGCCGATCAGCGCGATCAGCCTGTCGTATCGCGGATTGCCGGTGACACCTGGCGCGGGATCGGAAACGATGTCCATGTCGTGCGTCCATCGGTGAGGGAACCGCCTCCCGGCGAGCCGCCCGGGCGACGACCCCTACCGGTATCTGACCTCCAGATTGTCGCCGGTGAGCGCCGGCACCGCGCCGCGGGCAAGGAGCGCGGGATTGTCCGGATGGGCAAGCAGCCACTTGTGCTTGCGGAACAGCAGGCGCGCTTCGGGATCCGCGCCGCAGCGGTTGCTTTCGGGCGGCGGGTCGGTATTGGTTCCGCGGAGCAGGACGATCGCGGACTTGAATCCGGCGTCGGAGAGCCTGCTGGGCGCGAAGTGCAACGTGGAGCCGAACAGTTCGACTGCGGTTCCGGCGGGAAAGTAGAAGGCCCGCACGTGGCTCGCGTCCAACGTGAAGTCGCGCATCGCCCGGTAAGGCGCGAGCAGCAGCACGAGCTCGGTCTGGGTCACGAAGAATTCCGGCGACTTGTGGTACTCCAGGCCATTGAGCCGCGAGGCGAGGCCATTGCAGTAGCCGGCCTGGATGTCGAGACCGCCGTAGACGGTGTCCCGGAGTTGCGCGAAGGGGGCCAGCGCCTCCAGCCCCGGCTCGCTCGCCACGTAGACATTGCCCTCGCCGGGCACCTTCGTCCGCGTGTCCAGGTACGTCAGCCAGGCTGCGAAGTCGTACGCCGTCACGATCCGTCCGAAGTCTGCAAATTCGCGATCGGCGACATGATGCATCCGCAGATGCGGGTTGAGCTTGCGCAACCGGTCCATTGGGCGGGTCCTCGTCGTCTGCTCCGCCTTATTCGGCGACCGTGTTGTCCCAGGCGTTCTGGAAGATCTGCAGGCCCTTGCGCGTGTACGGGTGCTCGAATCCCCCCTGGTAGACGGCCAGTCCGCAGGTCACGATGTCGGCGCCCATGCGCGCGGCATCGACGATCTGCTTGGCGTTGCGCAGGGCGGCCACGATGACCTGGGTCTTGAAGCCATAGGTCTTGTAGATCGACAGGATGTCGCTGACGAACTGCGACGTGTCATCGCCCGCTTCTTCCTTCCAGCCGACGAAAGGCGAGACGAACAGCGCGCCGTTCTTCGCCGGCGGCAGCGCCTGCGAAGCGGAAAACACCAGCGTGACGTTGGTGCGGATGCCCTCGCGCTCCAGCTGGCGCGACGCGGCGATTCCCTGCTCGGTGCACGGGAGCTTGATCACGAAACAGGGGTTCAGCGCGGCGTAGATCCGCGCCTCCCGCATCATGTCGGCGGCGGCCGAAAGATGGGGATTGATTTCGACGGACACCGGGAACTGCGCGTAACCGGCCAGCCCGTGATCCTTGAGCCAGGCCGAAATGTCGCGCAGCGCCACCTTGAACGGCTTGCCGCTGGCCTGGACATGGCGCGGGTTGGTCGTCACCCCATCGATGCCGAAGGTGTTGTAGGCGAGATCGATTTCATCGAGCTTTGCGCTGTCGAGGAAGAATTTCATCCGGTACTCCAGTGGTGGAAAACGGGGATGAACCCGCAGGCAACGCCGGGCGCATTTGTGATCATCCTACGCAAATATTTCCAAGAATACAACGACAATGATCCCGTAATTGGCGTATAAACACACAAAAGGTCACAAACGATCACACCTGACGTGCGGGTTTGGGGATTTGCGATCGTGTCGCGGACCCGGTGACGAAGCCGCAGTGACGGCGGCTGCGCTCATCGGCGGAACGCGTCCGTCGGGCGGGACTTACCAATGGCAGCGCGCGCTGCAATCAGGAGGCAGCAATGAAGCAGAGGAAACCAAGGATCGCCGTGCTGGCCGTGGGTCGCTCGACCTTCGACGTCGATTACGCGCAGACGGTGTTCGCTTCCGCGTGGCAGGGACTGCAGCGGCTGAACGCGGAGATCGTCGGCGAAGAGAAGCTGCACTTCGATGCCGACGCCGCGCTCGCGGCGTTTGCCACGCTCAACGACTCGGACATCGACCTCCTGCTGCTGCTGCAGGTCACCTTCACCGACGCTTCCGTCTGCGCCGAGATCGCGTCCCGGCTCGAAGTGCCGCTGGTGCTGTGGACGTTTCCGGAAGCGCGGACGGGCGGGCGCCTCCGGCTCAATTCCTTCTGCGGCGTGAACCTCGCCGCACACACGTTGAGTCGCAAGGGCAAGCACCTGGAGAACGTCCACGGCGCGCCGGACAGCAAGGACGCCCTGCAGCAGATCCAGGACGCCGCCACGGCTGCGGCCATCGTGCGAGAGCTTGCCCGCGCGAAGATCCTCGTCGTCGGCGATCATCCCACCGGCTTCGACGCCTGCAACTACGACCCCGCCGAGATCAGGCAGCGATTCGGCGTCGAATCGGTGACGACACCGGTGAGCGCCTTCCTCGACAGCGTCAAGGCCTTGCCGGATTCGGTCGCCGACGAGCCGTATGCGCGCCGCGCCAGGGACTTCGCGAATCTCGGTGAAATGGACCCGGTCGCCACACGTAAGACGCTCAAGGTGTATTCCAAGCTGAAGAGCCGCGCCGAAGCCGAAGGTTTCGCGGGCATCGCCGTGCGCTGCTGGCCCGAGTTCTTCACCGAGTACGGCTGCGCCGCCTGCGGCGCCATCGCGCTCATGAACGAAGACCAGCGGCCCGGCGGCTGCGAGGCCGACGTGTTCGGCGTGATCTCCTCGCTGGTCCTGCAGTCCGCCTCCGGGCAGGGCGTGTTCAACACCGACCTGGTCGACATCGACCCGGCGGGCGACACCGTCGTCTTCTGGCACTGCGGTCAGGCGCCGCTGGAGATGGCCGATCCCGAGGTCGAGCCGCGCGCCACGATCCACTCCAACCGCAAGCTGCCGCTGCTGTCGGAATTTCCGTTGAAGCCCGGTCGCATCACGCTTTGCCGCATCACCCAGGGCAACGGCAAGTTGCGCATGATGCTCTCCGGCGGTGAAATGCTCAGGGCGCCGCTGGCGTTCTCCGGCACCTCCGGCGTCGCGCGTCTCGACGTCCACGCCGAGGCGTACCGCGCGCGATTGCTCGACGCCGGCATGGAGCACCACTCGTCGCTCGCCTACGGCGAATACCGCCCGGTGCTGCGCCGGGTTGCGCGCTACCTCGACCTCGAACTGCTCGAGTTGACCTGATCCGCTCCCGGCCGGATCAGAACTTGATCAGATCGAGCTTCGTCAAAGTGACATTGCGTGAAACCAGCGGCGCATTGGCGAGGTGCCAGGCGGTGTACTGCTCGCTGTAAGGAGTGCCCGACATGCCATCGACGGGAATGATCACCTTCATGCCGCGCAGCGAGGCGGCGCTTGCGGTATAGAGCACCGCTCCCTGCGCCGCGGTGCCCATGGCGACGACGGTCTGCGTGCCGCCGGCCTTGAGAATCTTCTCGAGGTCCGTATTGGCAAATTTGTCCACGCCGGTCGATACCACGGGTTCGCTGTCGGTCGGCGCGAGGTCGGGTACGGTGTCGGCACGCTTGCCGGTGGGGCCGGTCGCGTAAACGATCAGCATGCCTTTCGCGCGGGCTTCGCCGAGCAGTTTCTTCACCGCCGGCAGCGAGGCCATGCAGCGCGGGCGCTCGGTGCAATTCGGGGCGACGAAGTCGAGCATCAGCAGCGCGGTGGTCTTCGGGTCAAGCGTTACCGGTTTCAATTCCGGGGCGGGCGGCGCCTTCACGCTTGCCCACTCGTCGACGATGGTCTGTGCGGATGCGGCCGAAACCGCCAGACCAAGCGCGGCCGCGACGCTGCACGCAAGCCTGCGACCCCACACCTTGCCGGCGCCTCCCGTCGGCGCTCCGGCGCGGGTGGTTGTAAAGCGGCTGACCGAGCGGACTCTTTCCATGGCTTTCTCCGGTGTATCTTGTTGACGCACGAGGATCCTGCAGCGGCGCAATGAGAGCATAAAGGGATGCGCATTTCAATCGACCCGCTTCCGCCAGCCCGGTGAATTCCGACGATCTCGCTTTGTTCGCCACCGTTGCTCGAGCCGGCAGCGTCTCGCGCGCGGCCATCGAAATCGGCATCGATCAGTCGACGATCAGCCGGCGCATCGCTCTGCTCGAGGCGGACGCGGGCGTGCGCCTCTTCCACCGCAGCGGCAGGGGCGTTGTTCCTACCGACCGCGGCCGCGAACTGCTCGGATTTGCCGCGACCGTGACCCGCACGCTTGGCGACGCGCTGCGTGCCATGCGCGATCGAAGCGACCAGGGACCGACGCGCCTGCGCATCGCCGCACAGCCGACCATCGCCCGCGTGCTCTTTGGCTCGCTGGGACACGCGCTCGGGAAGCGCTATCCTTCGACGAAGCTGCGCTTCATCGAAGGTCTGGCCAGTCAGTTGCTCGGCACCCTGGATGACGGGGGAATCGACATCGCCATCCTCTACCGACCCGAGCATCCCGGCGCGCTCAGCTACGATCCGCTGCTGACCGAGGGCATGCGGCTGATCACGCCGCCGGATCATCCGCTGCCGGCGGGTACGTTCGACGTCGGCGATCTCGGCACCGTGCCGCTGATCCTGCCCAGCACGCACCACGGCATCCGGCTTCTGGTGGAGTCGCTCGCCACGCGCTGCGGCTTTTCGCCACGCATCGTGCTGGAATGCGACGGCTCGATCTCGATCACCAAGCGGCTGGTCATGGAGCATTGCGGCTGCACGGTCTTGCCGCTGGCGGCGGTGAGCGAAGACGTGACGGCTGGTCGACTGAACAGCTACCCGTTGGCGAATCCCGAGGTCCGGCGCAGCGTGGCGCTGGTCCTCGGCAAGACCCAGGTCGAACTGGCGAGCCTCTTCGAGACGAGCCGCATCATCAAGCAGCGTGTCGCAGACCTCGTGCGTTCCGGCGCCTGGCCCGACACGCTGCTCGACGCGGCGCTCGCCGAGGTCGACCTGGTCGATGCCGGGGGAAAGTTCCGGAGCAACGGCGGCGTCAGTTCGCCTTGAGGCGGGCCTGAGGCGTGATCTGCAAGGGGTCCGTGCGCAGCTCGATCAGCGCGGGCTTGCCTGCCGCCACGGCGCGCGCGAACGCCGCCGGAAATGCCTCCGTCTCGTCGACGCGTTCCGCGTGCGCGCCGAACGCCCGCGCGAGCGCGACGAAGTCCGGATTCGCGAGCCGCGTGCCCGAGACCCGGCCCGGATATTCCCGCTCCTGGTGCATGCGGATCGTCGCGAGCATGCCGTTGTTGACGACGATGACGATGACGGGCGCGTCGAACTGCATCGCGGTGGCGAGCTCCTGCGGATACATCATGAAGCAGCCGTCGCCGGCGAAGCACACGACGGTACGTTGCGGATAGCGCAGCTTGGCGGCGATGGCGGCGGGAAAGCCGTAGCCCATCGCCCCATTGGTGGGGGCGAGTTCCGTGGCGAACTGGCGGTAGCGAAAGAAGCGGTGCACCCAGACGGTGTAATTGCCGGCGCCGTTGGCGATGATCGCATCGTCGGGCAGGACCTGGTCGAGGTGGGAAACCACCGCGGCGAGATCGACGCCGGCGAGCGTGGATGCAGCCGGCGACGGCGTCGAGTAGGTTTCGTAATCGGCACGCGCGGCGCGCGTCCAGGCGCGCCAAACGGGCTTTTCCGGCGGCACGAGGCCGGCGAGCGCCGCGGCGGTCGCGGGCATGCCGGCGTTGATCGGCAGTCGCGCCGCGTAGACCCGGCCCAGTTCCCCGGGGTCGGCGTGGATGTGGATCAGCGTCTGCTTGGGCAGCGGACTCTCCACAAGCGTGAATCCGGAGGTCGACGCTTCGGCAAGTCGGGAGCCGACGACCAGCAGGACGTCGGCTTGCCGCACGCGCTCGGCAAGCCGTGGCGACACGCCCAGGCCCAGCTGGCCGATGTAGTGTGGATCGCGATTGTCGAAGAGATCCTGGCGCCGAAACGACGCTGCGACCGGCATGTCGAAGGCGTGCACGAACTGCGCGAACGCGCGACACGCGTCGCGGTTCCAGCCCCCTCCGCCGACGATGACCAGCGGGCGTTCGGCTGCCGCGAGCAGTTGGCCGGCCTCGTCGATCGCATCGCTTGTGGGAGCCGACAGGCCGATGCGCACCGGTGGCACGTCGGCCACGACTGCGGAACCGAACAGCACGTCGTCCGGCAGTCCGATCACCACGGGACCGGGGCGGCCGGACATCGCCACGCTGAACGCCCGCGAGACGATTTCCGGAATGCGCTCGATGCGATCGATTTCAGTCGCCCACTTGGCGAGGCTGCCGAACATCTGGCGGTAGTCGACCTCCTGGAAGCCCTCGCGGCCCATGAATCCGGCATCGACCTGGCCGACGAACAGGATCATCGGCGTCGAGTCCTGGCGCGCGGTGTGCACGCCATTGCTGGCGTGGGTGGCCCCGGGCCCGCGGGTGACAAATGCGATGCCGGGACGCCCGGTCAGCTTGCCGTAGGCGTCCGCCATGTTCGAAGCGGCACCCTCGTGACGCGTGACAATGGTGCGGATGTCGGTGCTTTCCTGCAGCGCGTCGAGCACCGGCAGGAAGCTTTCGCCGGGAACGCAATAGACGACATCGGCCTGGTTGAGCCGCAGTGCCTCGATCAGGATCTGGCCGCCGTGGCGTTGGGTCGGGTTCTCGCTCATGGAGTGCGGTTTCAAGGGGGTCAGTCCAGCGTGGCCCCGGTTTCCCTGGCGACCTTTTCCCACTTGACCGCCTCGGCCTTGATGAACGCCGCAAATTTCTCCGGCGTGTCGCCGACATATTCCGAACCCGTGTCCGCGAGCACCTTCTGGAACTCGGGCTCCCGCATATACTTGAGCGTCGCTTCGTTGAGCTTGGCGATGATGTCGCCGGGCGTTTTCGCCGGGGCGAACATTCCGTACCAGGCATAGGATTCGACGCCGGGCAGGCCCGCTTCGGCGAAAGTCGGAACGTCGGGCAACTGCGGTGACCGCGCCCTTCCGGAGACCGCGATGGCGCGGACCTTGCCTGCCTTGATCTGCGGCATGATCGCGATGGTGCTGTCGAACATCAGCGGCACATGGCCCCCGACCAGGTCGATGATCGCCGGCGCCGTGCCCTTGTACGGAACGTGGATCATCTCCAGCCGCGCCGTCGTGCGGAAGAGTTCGCCGGTCATGTGCTGGGTCGTGCCGTTGCCGGCGGACGCCCATTGGAATCCGCCGTTCTGCGCCTTGATGTAGGCGATCAGTTCCGTGAGATTCTTTGCCGGTACCGAGGGATGCACGACCAGCACCAGGGGGACCCACAGCAGGTTGGTGACCGGAACGAGATCGCGCTGCGCGTCGTAGGGCATCCTCTTGTAGACGAAGGGATTGATCACGATCGGTCCGCTGGAAGTCACCAGCAGGGTGTGACCATCCGGCGGTGCCTTGGCCACGAAATCGCTGCCGATGTTGCCGCCGGCGCCGCCGCGGTTCTCGATGACGAAGGGCTTGCCGAAGGCTTCCTGCAGACCCTTGGCAATCGGCCGCCCGACGATATCCGACGGGCCTCCGGGGGGCCAGGGCACGACCATCGTCACGTTCCTGGCAGGCCAGCCCTGCGCTATCGCGACACTGGCGACAAGGAATCCCACCGCGGCGACGAGGCCTCGAAATGCACGTAACAGGGTCATTGCAACCTCCGGATTGCGGTTCGGGCCTGGGAGCGGGCCTCGTTTCGAAGTATGGGGAATTCGCCCGCGGGAATCATGGCGCGCGACGCAAAGCAGCTATGAGCAGGTGCCGGGTGAGGGCCGACGCGGTCCCGGCGCACGGCTGCAACGGCGCACGCATCCTGCGTGCGAGGCAAGTCACCACCTGAATCGCTCCTGGCCGGAACCTTGCCCGAAGTGCGCGGTTAGAAATTCGACAAACACGCGCACCTTCGCCGCCAGGTTCTGACTCTGCGGATACATCGCATAGATGTCGGCCGGCGGCAGCGCGTAGTCGTCGAGCAGCACCTCGAGCCGCCCGCCGCGGACAAAGGGCGCCGCATCCCACTCCGAGCGCATCAGTATGCCGTGACCCTTGAGTGCCCAGGTCAGCGCGGCCGTTCCGTCGTTGGTGCTCAGGGTGCCGCGGACCTTGACCGTCTGCGCCTGCCGCCCTTTGGTGAAGTGCCACTGGCCATAGGCAACGTCGTCCTGGCGCACGATCAGGCAGTTGTGGTGGGTAAGATCGTGCGGCATCTGCGGTCTGCCGTGGTACTTCAGATAACTCGGCGCGGCGAAGATCCGCCGCCGATGATCTGCGATCTTGCGCACGATGACGCGAGCATCGGGCGGCTCGCCGAAACGGATGCCGACGTCGACCGTCCCCTCGGCCAGGCTGAGCGGACGGGAGGTCAGCAGCAGTTGAATCTCCAGGTCCGGATATTGCTGCGAGAACTTCGAAATGGCGGGCGCGACGAAGTTGCGTCCGAATCCCAGCGTCGAGTTCACTTTCAGCAGGCCGATGGGCGCCGCGCGACTGCCGGCGATGTTCCGCTCCAGGTCGTCGATCTCGGCCAGGATGCGACGGCCCTCGCTCAGATACACCTCCCCCTCGTTGGTCAGACTGAGGCGACGCGTGCTCCGCGTGATCAGCCGGACGCCCAGCCGCGCCTCGAGTTGCGCCAGCCACTTGCTGACCGCGGAAGGCGTGACGTCGTACTCCCGGGCGGCGGCAGAAAGGCTCCCGCTCTTGATCAGGGTGGAGAAGAAAGCCAGGTCGGTGCGCAACTTTATTGATTCCTCCACGGCAATAATGGTGTGCCCACGGGTCAATCTTATATCAATGCGCAAATGTTAGATTGCCTGCGTCGAACACAGGGATGCCCAGCTCGGGGCGCCGAGTGCCGCGGTTGCAATCGGTCCGTGCCGCGCAAACGTCCCGAAACGTTGGCCATGACCTGCGCTGTCAAGTCACCAGGAGAACGCAATTGGAAACCGAAGCAGCCGTCCGCACCCTCACCGATACCATGGCCAAGTTCACCGCCTATGTCGGCAAGCACCTCCCCACCGACGTGGAGGCAAAGCTGAAAGAACTCCGCGCCCGGGAAACGCAACCGCTGGCCAAGGCGGTCTACACGTCGATGGCCGAGAACCAGGACGCCGCCAACAAGCTCGATCGCCCCAGCTGCCAGGACACGGGCGTCATCCAGTACTTCATCACCGCCGGGGCCAGGTTCCCGCTCCTCGGCGAACTCGAGGACGTCCTGCGCAATGCCACGCAGGAAGCCACGCGCGACGCGCCGTTGCGGCACAACGCGGTGGAGACCTTCGTCGAGAAGAACACCGGCACCAATACCGGCACCAAGGTGCCCTGGCTGGACTGGGAGATCGTGCCCGGCGACGACAGCGTGACCATCGACGTCTACATGGCCGGCGGTGGCTGCACCCTGCCCGGGCGCGCCACGGTGCTTATGCCGGGCCAGGGCTATGAAGGCGTCACCGATTTCGTGTTCGACGTCATCACCTCCCGCGGCGTCAACGCCTGCCCGCCGTTGCTGGTCGGTGTCGGTGTGTCCACCGCGGTGGAGACGGCGGCGCGACTGTCGAAGAAGGCGCTGATGCGGCCGATCGGCTCGCACCACGCCGATCCGAACGCCGCCAGGATGGAAACCCTGCTCGAAGACGGCCTCAACGAACTCGGCATCGGCCCCCAGGGATTGACCGGCAACGCCAGCGTGATGGGCGTCAACATCGAATCCTCGGCACGCCATCCGTCGACCATCGGCGTGGCGGTGTCGACCGGCTGCTGGGCCCATCGGCGCGGACGCATCCGCATCAGATCCGACCTCAGCTACGAGATCGTGTCGCACCAAGGAGTCGTGCTGTGAACAAGAGAATCCTCACCACCCCCATCAAGGACGAAGACCTCGCGGACCTGAAGGTCGGCGACGTGGTCTACCTGACCGGTCACATCGTGACCTGCCGCGATGTTGCCCATCGCCGGCTGATCGAACTGAAGCGGGAGCTTCCGGTGGACATCAAGGGCGGCGCGATCTTCCACGCCGGCCCGATCGTGCGCAAGAAGGCCGATGGCAAGTTCGAGATGGTGTCGATCGGCCCGACCACCAGCATGCGGATGGAGAAATTCGAGCGGGCATTCATCAAGGAGACCGGCGTCAAGCTGATCGTCGGCAAGGGCGGTATGGGGCCGGAGACCGAGGCCGGCTGCAAGGAATTCAAGGCCGTTCACGCCATCTTCCCCGGTGGCTGCGCGGTGCTGGCTGCGACGCAGGTCGAAGAGATCGAAAACGCCGAATGGCAGGACCTGGGCATGCCGGAGACGCTGTGGGTGAACCGCGTCAGGGAATTCGGACCGCTGATCATCTCGATCGACACCAAAGGCAACAACCTGATCGAGCGGAACAAGGACAAGTTCAACGCGAAAAAGGGTGCCATCGTCGACCGGATCCATGAACAGGTCCGCTTCATCAAATAGGCAGCGGCGGCACCATCTTCCCGATAACAACGCGCGCCAGTCAGACGTCGAGATTCCTCACGCCCAGCGCATTGCTTTCGATGAACGCGCGGCGCGGCTCGACATCCTCGCCCATCAGCGTCGAGAAGATTTCTTCCGACGTGATCGCGTCCTCGATCTGCACCCGGAGCAGGCGTCGTACGCTGGGATCCATCGTCGTCTCCCACAACTGCCCGGGGTTCATTTCGCCCAGGCCCTTGTAGCGCTGCAGCGACACCGCGTTCCGCGCCTCGGCGAGCAGCCACTCGAGTGCCATCCGGAACGTACTGACGGCGAGCTGCCGCTCTCCGCGCCGAACCACCGCGCCGGCGTTCATTAGTCCCTGCAACACCGCGCCCGCGGCCGTGATCTGCGCGAAGTCGCCACTGGCGAGGAAATCGCCGTCGATGCCCGTGACGTGCGGCGTTCCATGCTGGATGCGAATGATGGCCAGACGCCGCGTCTCCGCGGCGGCATCGTATCGCGGCTCGACGCGAATGGCTTCGTCGGCGATGGCCGCCTGCAGCGCCTGCGCGCTCGCCGCGGCCGATTCCTCGGTCGAGAGATCGATCGCGACGCCGGTCAACATCGCGTGCAGCGCCGCCGGTTCGATCAGGCGCGCGAGGCGTTCGATGACGGCCTCGGCCAGCAGGTACTCGCGCGCCACCGTGCCCAGCGTTTCCACCGACAGCGGCGGCGCACCGGCCCCGGGGAACAGTTCGGCGCCGTTCAGGGCGACCTTCAGCAGATGCTGCTTCAACTCGTGGTCGTCCTTCAGATAGGTTTCCTGCTTGCCCTGCTTCACCTTGTACAGCGGCGGCTGCGCGATATAGATGTGACCGCGCTCGACCAGTTCGGGCATCTGGCGATAGAAGAACGTGAGCAGCAGCGTGCGAATGTGCGACCCGTCGACATCCGCGTCGGTCATGATGATGATGCGGTGATAACGCAGTTTGTCGGCGTTGTATTCGTCCTTTTCTTCCTTGCCGCCGGTCGAGCGTCCGAATCCCGTCCCCAGCGCCGTGATCAGGGTGACGAGTTCCTGCGACGAGACGAGCTTGTCGAAGCGCGCGCGCTCGACGTTGAGAATCTTGCCGCGCAACGGGAGGATCGCCTGGAACTTTCGGTCGCGACCCTGCTTGGCCGAACCTCCGGCGGAGTCTCCCTCGACCAGGTAGATCTCGCACAGCGCCGGATCGCGCTCCTGGCAATCGGCAAGCTTCCCCGGCAGGCCCATGCCATCGAGCACGCCCTTGCGCCGGGTGAGCTCGCGCGCCTTGCGCGCGGCCTCGCGCGCCCGTGCGGCATCGACGATCTTGCTGCAGATGATCTTGGCATCGGCGGGATTCTCGAGCAGGAAATCGGCGAGCTTGGCTGCGACGACCTCCTGCACGATCGGCATCACTTCCGACGACACCAGCTTGTCCTTGGTCTGCGACGAGAACTTGGGCTCCGGCACCTTCACCGACAGCACGCAGGTCAGGCCCTCGCGCATGTCGTCGCCGGAAGTCTCGACCTTCGCCTTTTTGGCGATCTCTTCCTTCTCGATGTAGTTGTTGAGTGTGCGCGTCATCGCCTGACGCAGTCCGGTGAGGTGCGTTCCGCCATCGCGCTGCGGTATGTTGTTGGTGAAGCACTGGACGCTCTCGGCATAGGAGTCGTTCCACTGCATCGACACCTCGATCGTCATGCCGTCCTTTTCGCCGATGGCGTAGAAGATCTTCGGGTGCAGCACGCTCTTGCTGCGGTTCATGTACTCGACGAAGCCGCGCACGCCGCCCGAATAGGCGAAGTTCTCGCTCTTGCCGTCGCGCTGGTCGACGAGTTCGATCTTGACGCCGTTGTTGAGGAACGACAGTTCGCGGATGCGCTTGGCGAGAATCTCGTAGTGGTACTCGACGCGGCCGAAGGTCCCGACGGCAGCCATGAAATGCACTTCGGTGCCGCGGCGATCGGTGTCGCCCGCGACGACGAGCGGCGCTACGGCTGCACCGTGGCGGAATTCCATCTGGTGCATGTGTCCGTTGCGCCAGATGCGCAGCTTGAGCCAGTCGGAAAGGGCGTTGACCACCGACACGCCGACGCCGTGCAGCCCGCCGGAGACCTTGTAGCTGTTGTTGTCGAACTTGCCGCCGGCGTGCAGTTCGGTCATCACGATCTCGGCCGCCGAGCGCTTGAACTCGTCGTCGTCCTTGATGTCGGTCGGGATGCCGCGGCCGTTGTCGACGATGGAGACGGAATTGTCGGCGTGGATGACCACCTTGATGTCGTCGCACCAGCCAGCCAGCGCTTCGTCGATGGCATTGTCGAGCACCTCGAAAACCATGTGGTGCAGGCCGGTGCCATCGGACGTGTCGCCGATGTACATGCCGGGACGCTTGCGCACGGCCTCGAGGCCTTTCAACACCTTGATGCTCGACGAATCGTAGTCTTCGCTGCTGGTCGACGGTTTGCTATCGGCTGGAATCATTGCGGCTTTCGGTGTGCGTTTTCCGGTGGCTCAAAGCGCCGGCGCCGACTCTCTCGTCGGCGCCGCAGCGGCTCTGCACCTTGGTGAATCGTTGCGCGTCAGATGCGCATCGGCATCACGACGTATTTGTAATCGCTGCGCTCGGGGATGGTGATCAGCGCGCTGGAGTTGGCGTCGCCGAACGCCAGTTGCACGCGCTCCATGGTCTGGTTCTGCAGCACGTCGAGCAGGTAGGTGATGTTGAACCCGATGTCCAGCGCATCGCCCTTGTAATCGACCTCGAGTTCTTCCTCGGCCTCTTCCTGCTCGCTGTTGGTGCAGATGATCTTCAGTTGCCCCGGACCAAGCACCAGGCGGACGCCCCGGAATTTCTCGTTGGACAGGATCGCGGCGCGCTGGAGAGCCGCCAGGAACACGACGCGCTCGAGTTCGATCGCCTTGGTGTGTCCGGTGGGGATGACCCGGTTGTAATCGGGAAACTTGCCGTCGACCACCTTGCTCACCAGTTCCACGTTTCCGAACGCGAAGCGGACCTGGTTCGAGAGGAGTTCGATGCGCACCGGCGGGTCGACGTCGGCGAGCAGTTTGCCCAGTTCGAGCACCGTCTTGCGCGGGAGGATGACCTCGCGGCGCTCGAATGCGCCTTCCACGGCGAGACTCGCCCACGACAGTCGGTGCCCGTCGGTGGCGACCGCCTGCAGCGTGCCTTGATCGATGACCAGCAGCATGCCGTTGAGGTAATAGCGAATGTCCTGCTGCGCCATGGCGAACTCGGCCGCCTTGATGAGCGAGCGCAGATCGCGTTGCGGCAGCGACAGTGACTGGACCTGATCCTGGCCGACGCCGATGCGCGGATAGTCGGCCGCCGGCAGCGCCTGGAGGTTGAAGCGCGAGCGGCCCGCCCGTACCGTCATCTTGTTGTTGCTGGCCTCGACGTTGAGCGTCGCGTCATCGGGAAGGGCGCGCAGGAGATCCTGCAACTTTCGCGCGGCGACGGTCACCGCCTGCTCGTCGCGTCCCGGCAATTCGGCATGCGCGGTGATCTGCATCTCGAGATCGGTCGCGGTGACGAACAGTTTTTCGTCGCGGTGTTCGAGCAGGACGTTGGCCAGAATTGGCAGCGTATGGCGTCGCTCGACGATCCCCGATACCGCTTGTAACGGTTTCAACAACGCATCACGGGCGATTTGCTTGAGTTGCATTATATAAACCAATTAACAGCTAATAGGAGTCGGCCTGATTCCGGTATGGTTCCGGAAACAGGCGCCCGATCAGCGGGTTGGGAACATTTCGTCGTTGTGGATAACCACGGTTGCCGCAGTGGACCGATTGGGGGCATTTTGGCGATTGGCGGCAAAGACCGAGTAATCCACAAATTATAGACGCGAAACCCGCGGTCTTGTAGCGGAAAAAAGGCCCGCACCGGGGGGAATAAGGTGTTGCGGGCGACGTCGCAGAAGGCTCTCCGGCGCAGGCTTCAACTGCGCAGCACCTGCAGCAGAAAATTGACGTCGTGATTGAGTTGCGGCACCGTTTCCCGCAGTTTTGCCACCTGCCGGCAGGCGTGGAGGACGGTCGTGTGGTCGCGCCCGCCGAAGTTGTTGCCGATTTCCGGCAGCGACAGTTGCGTCAATTCCTTGGCCAGCGCCATCGCCACCTGCCGGGGGCGGGCGATCGCACGCGATCGCTTCTTCGAATGCATGTCGGAAATGCGGATCTTGTAGTAATCGGCGACCGTCTTCTGGATGTTGTCGACCGAGACCTGGCGGTTCTGGACGGCGATCAGATCGCGCAGGGCTTCCTTCGCCACGGTCAGCGTGATGTCGTGCCCGTGGAACGACGAATAGGCGATGACGCGCTTCAGCGCGCCTTCGAGTTCGCGCACGTTGGAACGCACGTGTTTGGCCAGCAGAAAAGCGACCTGCTCGTCGAGTCTGAGCCCCGTGGCGGTTGCCTTGGCGAGCAGGATCGCGACCCGCATTTCGAGTTCCGGCGGTTCCAGCGCCACGGTGAGGCCCCAGCCGAAGCGTGAAATGAGGCGTTCCTCGATGCCGAGCATTTCCTTGGGGTAGGTATCGCAGGTGATGACCACCTGCTTGTGTCCTTCAACCAAGGTATTGAAAAGATAGAAGAACTCTTCCTGGGTCCGACTCTTTCCATTGAAGAACTGGATGTCGTCGATGAGCAGGAGATCGAGCGAGCGGTAATAGCGCTTGAAATCGTCGAAGGCCTTGTGCTGATAGGCGCGGACAACGTCCGAAATGTAGGCTTCGGCGTGCACATAACGAATCTTGGCCGAAGGATCGCGGGCGAGGATGTCGTTGCCGATGGCTTGGATCAGGTGCGTCTTGCCCAGCCCGGAACCCCCATAAACGAACAGCGGGTTGTACGAGGTGGGGCGCTCGGCGACCTGCATGGCGGCAGCGCGGGCGAGCTGGTTGGCCTTGCCGGAGACGAAATTCGAGAACGTGAAGCCCGGGTTGAGGCTGGTCGCCTCGGTTCTGCGCGCCGCGGCGGGTGTCGGCGGCGCGAACAGCGCGGGGGGCACTTCGGCCGCAGCGCTCTTGTCCGGTTGTCGCGGGGTGGGGTCCTGCGCGACTGCCGGGCGGGGGAGCGATGCCGCAACGGACAGCGTGATCGCGACGCGGCGGCCTTCGGTGTCCTCGGCTACTTCGGCGATCCGGTCGGCGAAGCGGTCCTTGACCCATTGCAGCACGAAGCGGTTGGGCGCCAGCACCCGAAAGCCGTCGTCCAGCGCCTCGATGCCGAGCGGGCGGATCCAGGTGTTGAACTGTTGCGGGGTCAACTCGTCGCGAAAGGCGTCGAGGCAACGCTGCCAAAAGAGCGGGAACGCGGGCACAGGGCTGGACTTCCGAAGGGTGGGCCGGGAAGCGAGACTCAAGACCCTGCCTCCCCGCAGCCTGCCATTGTAGCGAGTCCGGCCAAAGTTATCCACAGGCTGGACGCGCTGCGGACGCGACGCGGGGTTTCCGGATGGCCGCCGCCGGCGGCGGCCGCAGCGTCGCCCGGCATCGCCGAACCCGAACCCGCGGAACGCATTTTCGTTGACAGCGGACCACTTAACGCGTTTAAATGTAAGGCTTTTTCACTCAGGGCAGTCCATCATGAAACGCACCTACCAACCGTCAGTCGTCAAGCGCAAGCGCACGCATGGATTCCGCGCGCGCATGAAAAGCGTCGGTGGTCGCAAAGTGCTCTCGGCGCGGCGCGCCAAGGGCCGTGCCCGCCTCGCTCCCTGAGCACGCGCTTCGCGGCGGCGGCGGTGGATCAGGCCGGTGAGCGTCGCTATCGGCTGACCGGCGTCGGCGCCTACGACGCATTGTTCGCCGAGGGTCGGCGCCGCGACGGCGAGTTCCTCCAGCTCCTGTTCCTGCCGGCGCGTCTGGCGACGGGTCGGGCCGGGTACGCGATCCCGAAGAAAGTGCTGCCCTTGGCCGTGGACCGCAACCGAATCCGCCGCGTGCTGCGTGAAGCAGTGCGCGCTGCTCGTCCCCCGGTCGCCGCTTACGATGTCGTCCTGCGCTTGAAGCGATCCTGCCCGCGCGCCGATGCCCGTCTGGTCGCCGCCGATGCGCAGCGCCTGCTGGCCGGACTGTCGGGCGGCGGAAGGTCGCCGTGAGAGCCCTGCTGCTGGCGCTGGTACGCGGCTACCAGTATTTCCTGCGTCCGATGATGGGTTCCAATTGCCGGTTCGCGCCCAGTTGTTCCGATTACGCGCTGGAGGCCATCGGCAAGCACGGCGCGCTTAGGGGAACTTGGCTCGCAGTGCGTCGGATTGCGCGCTGCCATCCGTATCACCCCGGCGGTTACGATCCGGTACCCTGAAGTCCACTTCCGCACTCCAACCGTGCCCTCGGTAACGGCGGGCATCGCTACGCTAGGCTGTCATGGATACGCAACGTCTGATCCTGTTTGTGGTTTTCTCGTTCTCGGCGCTGTTTCTCTGGGAAGCGTGGCAGCGTGAGCACCGTCCGCCGCCTCCGGTAACGGCATCGGCTCCCGCGCCTGCGCCCGGCAAGGCGGCGGCGGGAAGCCAGGATCTGCCGGCCGCGCCATCCGCCGCGCCGGCGGCACCAGGCGTCGTGCCGGCGATACCCGGCGCCGCGGGAGTGCCCGCGTCGGATGCGGCGGCGGCCGGCAAGCGAGTCACGATCACCACCGATCTCTTTCAGGCGGAGATCGACACCCTCGGCGGGGTGATCAGCCAGGTGGCGCTCACCCAGCACCACGACCAGAACGACGAGACCAAGCCCTATTTTGCGCTGCAAAAGTCGGTCGACCGGACGCTGATCGCACAGGCGGGACTGCTGGGCGAAGGCATGCCCAATCACCGGACGCTGTTCCAGGTGCTGCCGGGCCCGCGCGAGCTGGCGCCTGGAAAGGACAAGCTCGAGCTGCAATTGCAGGCCACGACGCCGGATGGCAGCACGGTGGTGCAGACGCTCACATTCCATCGCGGCAGCTACGTGATCGATGTCGCCTTCGACATCACCAACGCCGCGAAGGAACCGATCGCGCCCTACGCGTACTTCCAGTTGACGCGCGACACCAAGGCGCTCGGCCTGCAGAGCTCGTTCGCGCCGGTGGCCTATACCGGCCCCGTCATCTACAACGAGACCGACAAGTACAAGAAGGTCGAGTTCGGCGAACTCGACAAGCTCGCGACGGATCCGGCGCGCAAGCTGCCGTACACCAGGAATGCCGACAACGGCTGGGTGGGCATGGTCGAGCACTACTTCGTCACCGCGTGGTTGCCGTCCGACGAAAAGAAGATCAAGCGCGAGTTCTACGCCAAGAAGCAGGAGGGCGGGCTCTATGCCGCCGGCGTGATCGTTGCAGCGCCCTCGATCGCCCCCGGCGCGACCGGCCGCGTCGATGTGCCGCTGTACGTCGGACCGCAGGACCAGGATCAGCTGGCGAAGCTCGCCAAGGGTCTGGACCTCGTCGTCGACTACGGCATCTTCACCGTCATCGCGGCGCCGCTGTTCTGGCTGCTGAAGTGGTTGTACGGCCTGATCGGTAACTGGGGCTGGGCGATCGTGGCGATGACCATCATCATCAAGAGCGCGTTCTATCCGTTGAATCACGCCAGCGCCCGATCGATGGCGAAGATGAAATTCATCGCGCCCAAGCTCAAGGCGTTGCAGGAGCAGTACGCGAACGACAAGCAGCAGCTGCAGGTCAAGATGATGGAGATGTACAAGCAGGAGAAGATCAACCCGCTCGGCGGCTGCCTGCCGATCCTGGTGCAGATCCCCGTCTTCATCGCGCTGTACTGGGTGCTGCTGTCCGCGGTCGAGCTGCGGCACGCGCCGTGGATCGGCTGGATCCAGGACCTGTCCGCGCCCGACCCCTTCTACGTGCTGCCGGTGATCTACGCGATCACCGCGTATCTGCAGGTCAAGCTGTCGCCGACGCCGATCTCGGACCCCATGCAGGCGAAGATAATGCAGATCATGCCCATCGCCTTTTCGGTGATGTTCGTGTTCTTCCCGGCGGGACTCGTGCTGTACTGGCTGATCAACAACTGCATCCAGATCTTCCAGCAGTGGCACATGAATTACCTGCTCGAGAAGGAAGCGGCCGCCAACGCGGCCAAGCGCCGCTGACGATTCGGCGGCGCGCGGCGGTTCGCGCGCCGGCGTGGAGCCTACGATGCGGTCTCCAGTCGACACCATCGTGGCCATCGCCACGCCCCCCGGGCGGGGTGGCATCGGCGTGGTGCGCCTTTCGGGCGACGGCGTGCCGGCGCTCGTCGAAGCGCTGATCGGCCGACCGCTGGCACCGCGGATGGCGACGCTGGCGACGTTTCGCGCCGCCAATGGCGACGTACTCGACCAGGGGCTGGCGCTGCATTTCCCGGCCCCCCACTCGTACACCGGCGAGCACGTGCTCGAATTGCAGGGCCACGGCGGCCCGGCGGTCATGCGCCTGCTGCTTCAGCGTTGCGTGGAACTCGGCGCGGAACTCGCGGCGCCGGGGGAGTTCACGCAGCGCGCGTTTCTTAATGGCAAGCTCGACCTCGCGCAGGCCGAGGGCGTGGCCGATCTCATCGACGCTGCGACGGCGACGGCCGCGCGCGCTGCGGCACGCAGCCTCTCCGGCGATTTCTCGCGCGCGATCCGGCACGAGGTCGACGCGCTGGTGGAGCTGCGGACGCTGACCGAGGCGACGCTCGATTTTCCCGAAGAGGACATCGATTTCCTGCGCCGCGCCGATGCCACCGGGCGCCTTGCGCGGATACGCACGGCGCTCGCCGACATCGACTCCCGCGCCCGCCAGGGTGCCCTGCTTCGGGACGGGCTCACGATGGTCATCGTCGGGCAGCCGAACGTCGGCAAGTCGAGCCTGCTCAATCAACTCGCGGGCGAGGACGTCGCCATCGTCACGCCACTTGCCGGGACCACGCGCGACACCGTGCGCTTGCAGGTCGAGCTTGCCGGGGTTCCCGTGACCGTGATCGACACCGCGGGGCTGCGGCCGACCGACGATCCGGTCGAGACGCTCGGCATCGAGCGCGCCTGGGGCGCGGTCGCCCACGCCGACCTGGTGCTGGTCATGGTCGACGCGCGGGACTGCGCCGAGGAGATTTCGGCGGCGGATGCGGCGATCCTGGCCGAGCTGCCGGCAGCGCTGGCGCGCATCGTCGTGCACAACAAGATCGATCTCACGGCGGAGGGTCCGCGCGAGGAGTTGCGCGCGCCGTCGCCGCCGCAGGTGCGGCCGCGCCACCACGTCTGGCTGTCGGCGAAGACGGGGGCGGGGGTCGCGCTGCTGCGACAGGCGATGCTGGCCGCGGTCGGGCGGCACGACGATCCGGAAGGCAGCTTTCTCGCGCGGGCGCGCCATCTGGCGGCGCTCGATGCGGCCGCGGGGCACCTCGCTGCCGCTGCCATGCACATCGAAAGTGCAGCGCCCCCGCTGGAACTCTTCGCCGAGGAGTTGCGGGAGGCGCAGAACGCGCTGGCGGCGATCACCGGCGAGTTCACCGCCGACGATCTACTGGGCGCGATCTTCTCGCGGTTCTGCATCGGGAAGTAGCAGGATCCGCGGTTGTCGACAGGTTGCGTTGGCGCAAATTGCAGCGGAAATGGCGGTGCTATAGTCGCGCGCACCGGCCCGACCCTTTGGCGGGCTTCCTGGAGGAAACCATGATTGCACGCACACTGCTTGCGCTGGCGCTTGCTGCCTTCGCGACAACGTCGTTGGCCGCGCCCGACAAGCCGGAATGCATCGCCGGTGCCAAGCCCGGCGGCGGTTTCGATCTCACCTGCAAGCTCGCCCAGCAGGGCTTGCAGGAAGCCAAGATGCTGCCGGCGCCGATGCGCATCACCTACATGCCGGGCGGCGTGGGTGCGGTGGCGATGAACGCCGTCGTCGGCCAGCGCCCCACCGATGGCAACGCGATCGTCGCCTTTTCCGGTGGCTCGCTGCTCAACATCGCGCAGGGCAAGTTCGGCAAGTGGACCGAGAACGACGTTCGCTGGCTGGCGGCGATCGGCACCGACTACGGCTGTATTTCGGTGCGCGCCGATTCGCCGTACAAGACATTGAAGGACCTGCTCAATGCGATCAAGGCCGATCCGACCAAGATCGCGATCGGTGGCGGTGGCACCGTGGGCAGCCAGGACTGGATGAAGGTTGCGACGCTGTCGAAGAAGGTCGGCGTCGAACCCAAGGCGCTGCGTTACGTGTCGTTCGAAGGCAACGGCGAGGTGACGACCGCGCTGCTGGGGGGGCACATCCAGGTGGGCAGCGGCGACATCTCCGCCGACCTGCCGCAGCACAAGGCGGGGACGATACGCATTCTGGCCGTGTACGCCGACAAGCGCTTGACCGGCGAGGCGGCGAACATTCCGACGGCAAAGGAGGGCGGCTTCGATTTCAGTTGGCCGATCATCCGCGGCTTCTACGTCGCGCCGAAGATTGCCGAGCCCGAGTTCAAGTTCTGGCTGGATTCGTTCAACAAGCTGCTGGCCTCGAAAGACTTCCTCGCCCTGCGCGACCAGCGTGATCTGTACCCGTTCAGCCTGACCGGACCGGAACTCGACGCCTACATCAAGAAGACCGTCGCCGACTATCGTGCGCTCGCCAGCGAATTCGGGCTGATCCAGAAATAGACCCGGATCGACGGGGCAAGGCAGCGACGCCTTGCCCCGTTCGACATCGGCCGCCCGCAGGAGAAGCAGATGATCGACCGGATTTTCGCCGCCGCATGGCTGCTGTTCACCATCGGGTACGCGGCCGTCGCCCGGACCTACGAGGCGCAGTTTTCATACGAGCCGATTGGGCCGCGCGCATATCCGCTGCTGATGGCGGTCTTCTCCGGCGGCTGTGCGCTGTGGCTGCTGCTGCGGCCGAAGAGCATCGCCGAAACGCTGACCGGGTTGCCCGAGGGTGGTCTCTTTCGTGCGGCGGTCATGATTGCCGCGATGTTCGCCTATGCGCTCCTGTTCGAGCGGATCGGCTTCCCGCTGTCCACGGCGCTGATGACCGTGGTGCTGGGCCGGTTTTTCGGCGGCACCTGGCTCAAGCTGGCGGTGGCGGGGCTGGGGCTGGGAGTCTTCCTCTACCTGCTCTTCGACAAGTTGCTGGACGTGACGTTGCCGCTCGGCACGCTGTGGGGATGACGTGGAAAACATTGCCGCCCTGATGCACGGATTCGCCGTCGCCGCGACGCCGATCAACCTGATGATGGCGCTGGCGGGTGCCTTCGTGGGCACCATCGTCGGCCTGCTGCCGGGCGTGGGGCCGATCAACGGGGTCGCCATCCTGATGCCGATCGCGTTCGCGATGAAGATGTCGCCAATCTCGTCGCTGATCCTGCTGGCCGCCGTCTACATGGGCTGCGAGTACGGTGGCCGGATCGCCTCGATCCTGATCAACATTCCCGGCGATGCCGGGTCGGTGATGACGACCATCGACGGCTACCCGATGGCCCGGAAGGGCGAGGCCGGCGTCGCGCTGTCCATCTCGGCGTTCGCGTCCTTCTGCGGCTCGTTGCTGGCGGCCATCGGGCTGGTGTTCCTTGCGCCGCTGCTCGCGAACTGGGCGCTCGCCTTCGGACCCGCCGAGTATTTCGTGCTGATGGTGTTTGCCATCGCCTGCCTCGCCGGCATGGTCGGTGACAGTCCGGTGAAGACCCTGCTCGCCTGCGTCATCGGCCTGGCGCTGTCGACGGTGGGGATCGACTCGGGCAGCGGCGTCTACCGCTTCACCTTCGGCGACCTGCACCTGGCCGACGGCGTGCAGTTCGTCGTCATCGTCATCGGCCTGTTCTCGGTCTCGGAAATCCTGCTGATGCTGGAGCAGACGCACACCGGTGGCGAGGTGCTCAAGGCCTCCGGTCGCGCCTGGTTCAACATGAAGGAAGCGGCGAAGGTCGGCTGGACGATCGTGCGTTCGGCGCCGCTGGGCTTCGTCATCGGGGTGCTGCCGGGTGCGGGGGCGTCGATCGCCAGTGCGGTCGCCTACATGATCGAAAAGAACGTCAACGACACTGCCAAGACCTTCGGCAAGGGCGACATTCGCGGGTTGGCGGCGCCGGAATCGGCGAACAACGCCGCGGCGGGCGGCGCGTTCATTCCGATGCTGACGCTCGGCGTGCCCGGAAGCGGGACGACGGCGGTGATGATGGGGGCGCTGACGCTCTACAACATCACGCCGGGGCCGATGCTGTTCAGGGACCAACCCGATCTGGTCTGGGGCCTGATCGCGTCGATGTTCATCGCCAATTTCATGCTGCTGCTGATGAACATCCCGATGGTTCGGTTCTTCGCCAAGATGCTGCTGATTCCCAACTGGATTCTGGTGCCCGGGATCGCTGCGATCAGCCTGATCGGCGTCTACTCGATTCACGCGACGACGTTCGACCTGGTGCTGATGACCGGCATCGGCGTGTTCGGGTACCTGCTGCGCAAGCTCGATTTTCCGATGGCGCCGCTGATCCTGGGCTTCGTGCTCGGCGACATGATGGAGCAGAATCTTCGCCGCGCACTGGCGATTTCGAACGGCGACCTGCATCCGCTCTACGGCAGCGGAATCACCATCGGGCTGTGGATCGGCGCCGTGCTGATGCTGGTCGTGCCGCTGTGGGTGCGGTGGAAGCGCAACAACAAACTGATCGACATCCCCGCCTGAGGTTTCGCAACCGGGGCCGCTGGCGATGATCACAGCGCCACAGCGACTGCGGCGCTGGCTGCGAGGCCTTGCCGGAGTGGCGGTCGGCGCGGCTGCGGGCTATGCCTGCAGCCTCCTGCACACGCCGATTCCCTGGATGCTCGGGCCACTGGTGACCATCGCGGTCCTGCGGGTGTTGCGGGTGCCCGTGGATGCGCCGCCCGGCGCGCGCCAGATCGGACAGTGGGTCATCGGCACCTCGCTGGGCCTCTACTTTTCGCCGCAGGTCGTGCGCGACGTCGCGGGCTGGTGGCCGCTGCTGCTGGCCGGTGCACTGTTCGCCGTCGGCGCCGGGTATGTGGGCGGTCTTGTACTGGCGCGGTTGGCCGGCATCGATCGCACGACCGCGATATTCGCATCGGTTCCCGGCGGGGCGACCGAGATGGCGGTGCTGGGCGAGCGCTTCGGCGCGCGCGTCGATCGCGTCGCCACTGCACAGAGCATGCGCATTCTGGTGGTGGTGATCGTGATTCCGTTTGCCTATGCGCTCGCAGGCGCGCATGGCAGCGATCGCTACGTTCCGGGCCTGGCAGCTTTCGACGGCGTGGGCTTCGCGCTGCTGATGCTGGCGACGCTTGCCGGCGCCAGCCTCGCCCAATGGCGGCGCGTGCCCAACGCGTTCATCCTGGGCTCGCTCGCGGTGGCGATACCCCTGACCGCGGCCGGCGTGCATCTGTCGGCGCTGCCTGCACCGGTCTCCAACGCCGGTCAGTGCCTGCTGGGTTGCATGCTGGGCTCGCGCTTCGAGCCCGATTTTCTGCGCGGCGCGCCACGGTTCATCGCGTCGGTCGTGATGACGGTGCTGGGCGCCATTGTCACCGCGGCGTTGTTCGGCGTGCTGCTGGGCTGGATTTCGGGGCTCAGCCCCTATACGCTGGCCCTGGGGCTCGCCCCCGGCGGTATCGCCGAGATGTGTATCACGGCGAAGGTGCTGCAGCTCGGGGTGCCGCTGGTGACGGCTTTCCATGTCACACGCGTGGTTGTTTTGCTGCTGTGCACGGCGCCGCTGTTCATGGCGGTGCGGCGCTGGCGCGGGCGGCGATCGGAGGAGCGATGACCTGGGATCCCGGGCAATATCTCAAGTATGCCGGCGAGCGGATGCGCCCGGCGCTCGATCTCCTGGCGCGCATCCCGCTGTCCGCTGCGCGTACCGTCGTCGACCTGGGTTGCGGGTCCGGCAACACCGCGCAGATGCTGGGCGGCCGATGGCCGCAAGCGGTCATCACCGGCATCGACAGCTCCGAGGCGATGTTGACGCGGGCGCGCGCGGGAACCGGGGGCCAGCCGCGCTACCGATGGCAGCAGGCCGACATCGGATGCTGGCAGTCCGATGCGCCGGTCGACCTCGTGTTCAGCAATGCCGCATTGCATTGGCTGGACGACCACGCGCGGCTCTTTCCCCGGGTGTTCGCGCAGGTCGCCGGCGGCGGCGTGCTGGCCGTGCAGATGCCCGACAATTTCGCTGCGCCATCGCACGTCGCGTTGCACGACACCGTGATTTCCGCGCGCTGGCGCTCGCGGCTTGCGTCGCGGGTGCGTCCGACGCCGGTGGCGAGCGCGGTCGAGTACTTCGGTTGGCTTGCGCCGGGGGCGGCGTCCATCGACCTCTGGACCACCGAGTACCTCCACGTCCTGCCGGCCGGCGACGGGATCGAGCACCCCGTGGTCGCGTGGACGCGCGGCTCGGCGCTGACGCCGTTCCTCGAACTGCTCGACGCCGAGGCGACCGAGGTGTTTCTCGATGACTATGGCAGACGCATCGCCGTCGCCTATCCGCGGCTGCCGGATGGGCAGGTGCTGTTCCCGTTTCGGCGCCGCTTTGTCGTTGCGGTGCGCGCAAATGTCGCAGGAACTTAGCGGCGAGGAATTGCGTCGGATCAAGACGCGGTCGGGTTGTCGTTGGGATGACAGTCGGCGCGGTGTAAGATTTCACCGAACTTTTGGCGTCCTGCCCAATGCGGGGAGCTTGTGCACTCCGCGGGGCCAACTACATTCCTAGAGGCTTTCTCATGTCGACCCCTGAACTGATTTCTGCCATTGCCGCCGATATTGCGGCACCCGCCGATGTCCGACACACCCGGCTGCTGATGTGGGTGCGCGACATCGCTGCGTTGACCAAGCCCTCGCGCGTCGTCTGGTGCGATGGCAGCGAGGAAGAGTACGACGGGCTGTGCGAGGACATGGTCGCTGCCGGTACGCTGAAGAAATTGAACCCGGCCAAGCGGACCAACAGCTATCTGGCGTGGTCGGATCCTTCCGACGTCGCTCGCGTCGAGGACCGCACGTTCATCTGCAGCGAGAAGGCGGAAGATGCCGGTCCGACCAACAACTGGCGACCGCCGGGGGAGATGCGGCAGACGCTGGGCGGATTGTTCGATGCCTGCATGCGCGGACGCACGATGTACGTCGTCCCGTTCTCGATGGGCCCGATCGGCAGCCACATCGCGCACATCGGCATCGAGATCACCGACAGTCCCTTTGTCGTCGCCAACATGCGAATCATGACCCGCATGGGCCGCGCCGCGCTGCGCGTGCTGGGCGAGGACGGCCCCTTCGTCCCCTGCGTCCATTCGGTCGGCGCGCCGCTGGCCGTGGGGCAGAAGGATGTGCCCTGGCCGTGCAACAAGGACGAGAAGTACATCGTCCACTTCCCCGAAACGCGCGAGATCTGGTCCTACGGCTCCGGCTACGGCGGCAATGCGTTGCTGGGCAAGAAGTGCTTCGCGCTTCGGATCGCGTCGGTGATGGCGCGCGACCAGGGCTGGCTCGCCGAGCACATGCTGATCCTGGGCGTGACTTCTCCGCACGGGGAAAAGACCTACGTCGCGGCCGCGTTCCCGAGTGCCTGCGGCAAGACCAACTTCGCGATGGTGATCCCGCCCAAGGGCATCGACGGCTGGAAGGTGACGACCATCGGCGACGACATCGCCTGGATCAAGCCGCGGGCGGACGGGCGGTTCTATGCGATCAACCCCGAAGCCGGCTATTTTGGCGTGGCGCCCGGGACGTCGTACGAGTCGAATCCCAACGCGATGATGATGTTGAACGAGAACACGCTTTTCACCAACGTGGCGCTGACCGACGACGGCGACGTGTGGTGGGAGGGGATGACCAAGACGCCGCCGGCGCACCTGACCGACTGGCAGGGCAACGACTGGACGCCGGATTGCGGGCGCAAGGCCGCGCATCCGAATGCGCGATTCACCGTCTCGTCGGTCCAGTGCGCGTCGCTCGACCCGCATTGGGACAGCCCGGACGGCGTGCCGATCGACGCATTCATCTTCGGCGCGCGCCGCAGCGACACCGTGCCGCTGATCACCGAAGCCGGCACTTGGGAAGAGGGCGTCTACAAGGCGGCGACGATGGGCTCGGAAACGACGGCGGCCGCCACCGGCAAGGTCGGCGAAGTGCGGCGCGACCCGTTCGCGATGCTGCCGTTCTGCGGTTACCACGTCGGCGACTATTTCGCGCACTGGCTCAGGATGGGCAAGGTGATCGCCAAACCGCCCAAGATCTTCAACGTCAACTGGTTCCGCACCGACGAGAACGGCAAGTTCGCGTGGCCGGGCTTCGGGCAGAACGTGCGCGTGCTGCAGTGGATCGTCGACCGCTGCCGCGGACGTGGCCGCGCGGTGCAGACCGCGTTGGGCCTGGAGCCGGCGTACGAGGACATCAACTGGAACGGGCTCGATTTCCCGAAGGAGCAGTTCGAGCAGGTGATGAAGGCCGACAAGGCGAAGTGGGTCGCGGAACTCGTCTCCCACGACCAGTTGTTCGCGAAGCTGGGCGCCAAGCAACCGCCGGCGCTGGCCACCGAGCGCCGGCGCCTGGGTGATCGACTGGCTGCGTAAGCGCTTACTTCGGCATTGTGCAGAGGGTCGGACCTCTGCATTTATTTGTTTTAAAATCAATGGGTTGGGTCTGCTTAGCCCCGGCCCATTGATTTTTGCCGTCGGCTGCGGGATGTCGACGGGCGCCGGGGCCAGGCGTCAAAAGGATGCCAGCAGCGCCATCACCTCGGCCCGCCGCGGCGCGCCCTGGCGGCCGCCGAAACGCGTGCATTTGAGCGCCGCCGCGGCGTTGGCGAAACGCGCTGCGGCGGTCACGTCGCCGGTTTCGCAAAGCCGCAGCGTGAACGCGCCGTGCCACACGTCGCCGGCGGCAAGCGTGTCCACCGCGGTGACCGGCGGCGCGACGACCCGCCGTTCATGCGTCCCGTCGCGCCAGAGAAAGCCGTCGGCACCGAGGGTCACGCCGACCACGGCAGACGTCAGCGACGCCATCCGCCGCAAACCCTCGCCGGGGGATGCCGTCCCCGACGCCCGCTCGAGGCCGGGCTCCGAAAACGCGACGTGAGTGGCGCGACGCGCGAGATCGATCAGCGCGTCAGCGGGGCCGACGTCACCGTCGAAGACGGCAATCCGCCCGGCTGCGCGCGCGGCGTCGAGCACCCGCGCCGCTCCCGCCGGCCAGCGGACGTCGGTGAGGACCGCGGCGAAACCCGGCACCTCTTCGAGCGGCAGCCAGCCGGGATCGGGGTCGAGGCGCGGATCGTTGTAGATGCAGATGAGCCGCTCGCCGTCGTCGCTGACGAGGATCGCCGTGCTTGGCGAGGCGCAATCCGGCACCCGGCGGACCGCTCCCACGTCCACGCCTTCGCGGGCCAGTTCGGCGAGAATGCGATCCCCCAGCGCGTCGTCGCCGAGGCGCCCCCAGTAATGCACGTCGGCGTCGAGGCGGGCGATGGCGACGCTGGCGCTGGCCGCCATGCCGCCGCCCGATTCGACGAAGCCGGTCGCGAGCACCTTGGTCGGCGTCGTCGGGATCGCCGGGACCCGGTAGATGGCGTCCAGCGCGGACATGCCGAGGCAGAGGATGCGGGTCATGGCACGCGGAGGGTCGAGGCGCTGGGGTGGGCGGGCAGGGCGACGCGGTAGGAGATTGTAGCGCCAGCGGCGTTTCCGGACACCCCGGTTCCACGTGGAACATCGCCGTCGCGCGGCGAGTCGCAGGACGCCGGCTGCTACAATACGGGCGCTGCGTCAGGATGCGCCGCACCCCTCTTCCTGCCGCCAATCCGCCCGCACCCATGGACCTGTTGCTGCTGGGGCTGCTCGCCCTGTTCGCCGGGTTCATCGACGCCGTGGTCGGCGGCGGCGGCCTGATCCAGCTGCCGGCGCTGTTCGGCATCTATCCCCAACTGCCGCCCGCGGTATTGCTGGGAACGAACAAGGCCGCGTCGATTGCGGGAACGGCGGTGGCGTCGACGCGTTACCTGCGGCGGGTGTCGCTGTCATGGCGTGCACTCGCCCCGGCGGTCGCCGCCGCGCTGCTGTTCGCGTTCCTGGGCGCGCGAGCCGTCGCTTGGCTGCCGCGCGATGCGGTGCGGCCGCTGATCCTGGTCCTGCTGGTGGCGGTCGCGCTCTATACGTTTCTGCGCCACGACTTCGGCCGCTTGCATGCGCCGCGCCTGTCCAAGGGCTGGGAGCCGTGGGCAGGGTTCGTCACCGGTGCGGTTCTCGGCTTCTACGACGGGTTCTTCGGTCCCGGCACCGGCGCGTTCCTGATCTTCGTTTTCGTCCGCGTGTTCGGTTGGGACCTGCTGACGGCGTCGGCGTCGGCGAAGATCGTCAATGTGGCGACGAACCTCACCGCGCTGGCCTTTTTTGCCGCGACGGGGAACGTGCTGTGGCTGACCGCCCTGGTCATGGCGGCCTGCAACGTTGCCGGCGCCTGGGCGGGTTCGGGAATGGCGCTGGCGCGCGGGACCGGCTTCATCCGGCGCATCTTTCTGGTGGTCTTGGTGGTGCTGATCGCCAAGTTCGGCTGGGACACGCTGGCGCCCTGGATCTGAGCGGGCCGATGCGGATGGCCTCGGTGTTGTTTCACGTGAAACCGTTCGGGACGCGGGCGTCATCGGCCGGCTTTCGTCGTCATCGCCGTTGGCGTACCATTCGACCTTCGGCGACCGGGGTCCGGGCGCAGTTCGCAGCCAAATAGTCCTTTTAAAACATGATCTTTCCCAAGCGCTTTGACGTGATCGTTGTCGGCGGGGGCCATGCCGGCACCGAGGCGGCGCTCGCCAGCGCGCGGATGGGAAAGCAGACGCTGCTGCTGACGCACAATATCGAAACCCTCGGCCAGATGTCCTGCAATCCGTCGATCGGGGGCATCGGCAAGGGACATCTGGTCCGGGAAGTCGATGCGCTGGGCGGCGCGATGGCCATCGCTACCGACGAAGCAGGCATCCAGTTCCGGACGTTGAATTCGAGCAAAGGCGCCGCCGTGCGCGCGACGCGCGCGCAGGCCGACCGGCTCCTCTACAAGCAGGCGATTCGCTCGCGCCTCGAAAACCAACTCAACCTGACGCTGTTCCAGCAGGCCGTGGACGACCTGACCGTGGACGGCGACGGCGCCGGTGCGCGGGTGACCGGTGTGATCACGCAACTGGGCGTGCGCTTCGAGGCCGATGCGGTGGTGCTGACGACCGGCACCTTCCTCTCCGGGCTGATCCACGTCGGCCTGCGCCACTACGAGGCCGGCCGGGCCGGCGATCCCCCGGCCAAGACGCTGGGCGCACGCCTGCGGGAACTGAAGCTGCCCGCAGGGCGCCTGAAGACCGGGACCCCGCCGCGGCTCGATGGACGAAGCATCGACTTTGGTCAGCTGGCGGCGCAACCGGGGGACGATCCGGCGCCGGTGATGAGCTTCATGGGCACCCGGGCAATGCACCCGCGACAGGTTCCGTGCTGGGTGACGCACACCAACGCCCGGACGCACGAGATCATCCGCGGCGGGCTCGACCGGTCACCCCTGTTCACCGGCGTGATCCAAGGCGTGGGCCCGCGCTATTGCCCGTCGATCGAGGACAAGGTCGTGCGTTTCGCCGACCGCGACAGCCACCAGATCTTCCTCGAGCCGGAGGGGCTGTCGACGCACGAGATCTACCCCAACGGCATCTCGACTTCGCTGCCGTTCGACGTGCAGCTGGCGCTGGTGCAGTCGATGAAGGGCTGCGAAAACGCCCACCTGCTGCGACCCGGCTATTCGATCGAGTACGACTATTTCGATCCGCGCGCGCTCAAGTCGACGCTCGAGACCAAGGCCATCGCCGGGCTTTTCTTTGCCGGTCAGATCAATGGCACCACAGGTTACGAGGAGGCCGCTGCGCAGGGGCTGCTGGCGGGGCTCAACGCCGCGCGCCGGGTCCGCGGCGAGCCCGGCTGGTGCCCTCGCCGCGATGAAGCCTACCTCGGCGTGCTGGTCGACGATCTGATCACGCGCGGCGTGTCCGAGCCGTACCGGATGTTCACCTCCCGGGCCGAATACCGGCTGCAGCTGCGCGAAGACAATGCCGATCTGCGCCTGACCGACACCGGGCGCGCGCTGGGCCTCGTCGACGACGCGCGCTGGGATCGATTTGCCCGCAAGCGGGACGCGGTGGCGCTCGAACGGGAGCGACTCAAGGCGACCTGGGTCAACCCCAGTCTCGTTGCGACGCACGACGCAGCGCGTATTTTCGGGCAATCCATTGAGCGTGAGTACTCACTATCGGAATTGCTGCGCCGTCCCGGCGTCAGTTATGCCGCGCTCGCCACGCTGCCGGCGGCCGGCCCCACGGTGACCGATGCCGAGGTCGCCGAACAGGTCGAGATCGCCGTCAAGTACGAGGGCTACATCGAGCGCCAGCAGGCGGAGGTCGCCCGTCACCGCGCACAGGAGGAACTTCGCCTGCCCGTGGATCTCGATTACGCCCGGGTGCGCGGCTTTTCGGCCGAGGTGCAGCAGAAGCTCAACCGCCATCGACCGGAGACGATCGGTCAGGCAGCGCGCATATCGGGCGTCACGCCCGCCGCCATCGCGCTGCTGCTGGTGCACCTCAAACGCGGATTCGCCGCCCCGGCGCCGGCCGCCGACGCCGGCAGCGAAGCCACCGGGCGGCGAATCGCGTGATGGCGGTTCCTGACCTTGGCGCGGCGCTGCGGTCGCTCGGAATCGTGCTCACCGACGAGGCGCGGGAACGCTGCGCCCAGTTCCTGGCGCTGCTCACCAAGTGGAACCGCACCTACAACCTCACCGCCATCCGCGCGCCCGACGAGATGATCACGCATCACCTGCTCGATTCGCTCGCGGTACTGCCGTTCCTGCCGGCGCGATCGGGCGCGCGCCTGCTGGACATCGGCAGCGGCGCGGGGCTTCCCGGGTTGCCGCTCGCCATCGTGCGGCCCGACCTTGCGGTGACGCTGCTCGACAGCAATGCGAAGAAGACCGCGTTCATCCAGCAGGCCATCAACGAACTCGGCCTCGCCAACGCGAAGGCAGTCACCGCGCGTGCCGAGGCGTTCGTGGCCGAGCAGCCCTTCGACGCCGTGATCGCTCGCGCCTTTGCCGAGCTGTCCGCGTTCGTGGCCGCCGCGTGGCCTCACCTCGCTCCGGGAGGCGTGCTGCTGGCAATGAAGGGGTTGCTTCCGGAAGCGGAAATCGCCACCTTGCCGCCTTCGGTAACGGTCGTCGCCACCCCCGCGCTTGCGGTGCCGGGACTCGACGCGCAGCGGCATCTCGTCATCATGCGGAAAAGGGAGACCGGGCCATGACCCGAATCATCGCCGTCGCCAACCAGAAGGGCGGCGTCGGCAAGACGACCACCGCGGTCAACCTGGCCGCGAGCCTCTCGGCGATGAAGCGTCGCGTGCTGCTGGTCGACCTCGATCCGCAGGGCAATGCGACCACCGGCGCCGGGCTCGACAAGCGGGAACTCCCCGCGACCGTCTATCAGGTGCTGCTGGGCGAGCGCAAGATCGCCGACGTCCGCGTGACCTCGCCGACCGGCGGCTTCGACATCGTTCCCGCCAACCGCGAACTCGCGGGCGCCGAGGTCGAACTGGTGGACTTCCCGGAGCGGGAGACGCGTCTCAAGGACGCGCTGGCCGAAGCGCTACAGCAGATGCGCGCAGCGCTCAGCGATATCGTTGCCGATTACGATTTCATTCTGCTCGATTGCCCGCCGTCGCTGTCGCTGCTGACGTTGAACGGCCTGTGCGCCGCCGATTCGGTGCTGATTCCGATGCAGTGCGAGTACTACGCGCTGGAAGGGCTGTCGGACCTCGTGCAGACGATCAAGAAAGTGCGCGCGAACCTGAATCCCAGGCTCGAGATCGAAGGCCTGCTGCGGACGATGTACGATCCGCGCAACACGCTCGCGCAGAACGTCGCCGCGGAGCTCGAAAAGCATTTCGGCGACAAGCTGTTCCGCACCGTCATCCCGCGCAACGTGCGGCTTGCCGAGGCGCCTTCGCACGGCATACCGGTGCTCCGGCTCGACAAGAGCTCGAAGGGCGCGCTGGCGTATCTCGCGCTCGCCGGCGAGCTGCTGCGGCGCAGGGAAGCCCAGGACGTCGCCGAAGGCGGCATTGCCGCGACGGTCGCCTGATCCGTCCATCGCGAGGAAAGAACCCCATGATTCGACCCAAGGGACTCGGCCGCGGCCTCGATGCGCTGCTCGCCGGCGGCAGCGAGAAGAGCGGCGCGGAGTCGCAGCAGATGATCGCCATCGACCGGCTGAAGCCGGGCAAGTACCAGCCACGCACGCGCATGGACGAAGCGTCGCTCGACGAGCTGGCGGCGTCGATACGCGAGCAGGGGATCATGCAGCCCATCCTCGTGCGGCCGGTGGAAGGGGCGCGCTTCGAGATCATCGCCGGCGAGCGGCGTTGGCGGGCGGCCTTGCGGGCAGGGCTCACCGAAGTGCCCGCGCTGGTGAAGGCCGTTCCGGATCAATCCGCGCTGGCGCTGGCGCTGATCGAGAACATCCAGCGCGAAGACCTGAACGCGCTGGAAGAGGCCCAGGGCATCGGGCGCCTCATCGACGAGTTCGGCCTGACGCACGAAGCGGCGGCCAAGGCCGTGGGTCGGTCGCGCAGCGCCGTCAGCAACCTCCTCCGTCTGCGGGAGCTCGCCCGGCCGGTCCAGGAATACATGATGAACGGCCAGCTCGACATGGGGCATGCGCGAGCGCTGCTGGGGCTGTCGGCGGGCGCGCAGACGGCCGCTGCCGCGCGCGTCGTGGCGCAGGGGCTGTCGGTGCGCGAAACCGAGCGCTTGGTGCATCGGCTGCAGGACGCAGGTCGCCGCAAGGCCGCGCCGCGTGCCCCGCGTATCGATGCGGATCTCGGGCGACTGCAGGAAGAACTCGCCGAGGTTCTCGGCGCAACGGTGGCGATCGAACCAAAAAAAACGGGCGCAGGCCGTGTGGTGATCGAGTATTCAAGCCTCGAACAGCTCGACGGACTGTTGCAGCGGTTGCGGCGCCAATAGAAAACATCGGCACGAAGCGTCGCGTCCCGGCCATGCGGGCCGGATCGGCAGCCCTGGCATCGCCAGGGCGCCTGGTCGAACGGCGTTCTCAGCCGAGCTGCTTTAGCATCGTCGCTGCGTCGGAGACCTCGAACTTGCCCGGAGCTTCGATGTTGAGCGTCTTGACGACACCGTTGTCGACGAGCATCGAGAAGCGCTGGCAGCGCATGCCCAGTCCCTTGGCCGTGAGATCGAACTCGAGTCCCAGTGCCTTGGTGTAGTTCGCGCTGCCGTCGCCCATCATCCGCAGCTTGCCGGCGGTTTTCAGGTCGCGTGCCCAGGCGCCCATCACGAAGGGGTCGTTGACGGCCATGCAGATCACTTCGGCCACGCCCTTCGCCTTCAGCGCGTCAAGGTTCGCGAGATAGCCCGGCACGTGCTGGGCCGAGCAGGTCGGCGTGAAGGCCCCGGGGAGGCCGAAAATGACCACCTTCTTGCCGGCGGTCAGCGCCTCGACCTGAAACGGATTGGGGCCGACGCTGCAGCCGCCGCCTTCGACTTCGACGTATTCGGACAGCGTGCCCGCGGGAAGCTTGTCACCGACCTTGATCGTCATGGGTTCTCCTTGGTTGGACAAAAGAAACGGAACAGCTGCATAGAGTTGCAGGCATTGCGGCGAAATTCAACCCCCCCGGTAGACGGGATGCACACGGTGGCGTAGCGTTTGCAGCTCGTCGAAGTCTGCGCGGGAGGTGTCATGGTCACAAGTCGAACCCCAGGGTCTGCCGGGGACGGACGCGTCACGCTGCTGGTCGCGACGCGCAAAGGGTTGTGGACACTTGCCGCGGACGCGTCCCGCCGCAACTGGAAACTCGCCGGCCCGCAGTTCCTCGGCCACATCGTTCACCATGCGCTGCGCGATCCGCGCGATGGGCGGACGCTGCTGGTGGCGGCGCGCACCGGCCATCTCGGACCGACGATCTTCCGTTCCACGAACGGCGGTCGCCAGTGGCAGGAGGCCACGCGCCCGCCGGCGTTCGACGCCGGAAGCGGTCGCGTCGTCGACCACACGTTCTGGCTGACGCCCGGTCATGTGTCGGAGCCTCTCGTGTGGTACGCGGGAACGTCGCCGCAGGGACTGTTCCGGTCGCGTGACGGTGGCGTCACCTGGGACGGCGTGGCAGGGTTCAACGCGCACCCGCAGCGCAAGGCGTGGTGTGGCGGCGACCAGGACGGCACGCCGGACGGCGCGAAGCTGCATTCGATTCTGGTCGATCCGCGCGACGCGACGCATCTCTACATCGGCATGTCGAGCGGCGGGGTGTTCGAGTCCGTCGATGGCGGCGCCGACTGGCAGCCCTTGAATCGCGGTGTGAGGGCCGATTTCCTGCCCGAGCCCGACGCGCCGTTCGGCCATGATCCGCACTGCGTGCGCCTGCACCCCAAGGATCCGGACCGCCTCTACCAGCAAAACCACTGCGGCATTTACCGTCTCGACCGTCCATCGCGGCAATGGTCCGACATCGGCGCCCGGATGCCCGGGACAGTCGGGGCGATCGGTTTCCCGCTGGTGGTCCATCCGCGGGATCCGGATCGGCTATGGGTGTTCCCGATGGATGGCAGCGACGTGTGGCCGCGCGTTGCGCCACGTGGACGGCCGGCGGTCTACCGCTCGATCAATGGCGGGAAATCCTGGCAGCGGCAGGCCACCGGCCTGCCGGCGAGCCAGGCCTGGTGGACGGTGAAGCGGCAGGCGATGACGGCCGACGCCTCGCGCACGGTGGGCATCTACTTCGGCACCACCAGCGGCGAGATCTGGGGCAGTCGCGACGAAGGCCAGACGTGGAAGTGCCTGGCGCAGCATCTGCCGCACATCTACGCGGTCGAGGCGGTGTAGTCCCGTACTGCCCGGACGGCCGTGATGCGCGCCGTGATCCGAATTCCAGGTCTGCTGCGCTCCTATACCGATGGCGCGGCCACGGTGTCGCTCGACGAACTTCCTGCGTCTGCGACGCTGCGCGACGCGCTGGCCCGTCTCGATACACGGTATCCCGGCATCGCCTTCCGCGTGGTCGACGAGCAGGCCTCGATTCGTGCGCACATCAAGATCTTCGTCGATGCTGCGCTCGCGCGCGATCTCGACGCGATGCTCGCGCCGGGTGCGGAAATCATGATCGTCGGCGCGCTGTCGGGCGGGTAATGGCGCGCCGCGAGCGACGTCGCGGCGGCGAATTGGCCTGACCACCTGACCAACTCGCCGGGCCTCGTCGCAACGCAACATTCTCGTTGCGAATTAGGTGCTTGAGTCGCTATAATCGAACGCTTTGGTTGCACTCGAAGCGCGCGACGATGCATCGCTTGCCCGAGGGCCGCCCAAGCGCGCAACCGAGTGACTTCCCCGCTCCACACCCGATCGTTTCGCGCCATGCTGTTGTGGCAGGCAATCGTCACGGTGGCGGTCGCGGCCATCGCGGGTTTCGCGGCCGGTGTACACGGGGTCGGGTCGGCGTTGCTGGGGGGGGTGATCAACCTCGCCGCCAACGGGCTCTATGCGTTGGCCTACGGCCTGATGCGGCCCGCAGGCCCGGGGGGCGAAGTGATCGCTGCAGTGCGAGCCGAGGCGAGTAAGATTTTACTGCTGTTGCTGCTGCTGGCGGTGGTGTTTTTGACGTACCGGGAGATGGTGCCGGCGGCATTCCTCGCCAGCTTCATCCTGACGGCACTGCTGTTCCGATTGGTTCTGATTCTTCGCGACTGACACGAGACTCGACATGGCCGCCGGACCCACGAATCCCACCGAATACATCCAGGGGCACCTAACGCACTTCGCCAAGCCCTTCGGCGATGCCGGCGGCTTCTGGACGCTGCACGTCGACAGCTTCGTGATGGCGGTGCTGATCGGCGTGCTGTCGTTCGGCTTCCTGTGGTGGGTCACGCGCAAGGTCACGTCCGGCGTGCCGTCGAAGCTGCAGGCGTTCGTCGAGCTGGCGCTGGAGTTCGTCAACGGCCAGGCCAAGGGGATCTACCACGGCCCGTCGAAGCTCGTCGGCCCGCTCGCGCTGACCGTGTTCGTGTTCGTGGTGATGATGAACGCGATGGATTTCCTGCCGGTCGACATCACCGCGAAGTTCACGCATCTCTTCGCCGACCACTGGCGCGTCGTGCCGACCGCCGACATCAACACCACGTTCGCGCTGGCGCTGTCGGTGTTCGGCCTGATGATCTACTTCAGCATCCGGGCCAAGGGCCTCGGCGGCTGGATCCACGAGCTCGTCACCTCGCCGTTCGGCAAGCACCCGCTGCTGTGGCCGATCAATCTCGCGATGAACATCGTCGAGTACGTGTCGAAGCCGCTGTCGCATTCGCTGCGGCTGTACGGCAACATCTACGCCGGCGAGGTCATCTTCCTGCTGCTCGGCATGTGGGCCGCCACCGGCCTCGCCGGCACGCTGTTCGGCGGCGTGCTGCACCTGGGCTGGGCGATCTTCCACCTGCTGATCGTGCCGCTGCAGGCGTTCATCTTCATGATGCTGACCGCCGTTTACATGTCGATGGCCGAAGAACACCACTGATCGCTCTCCGCTTCACCCTCGTCACCCGAGTCCCACTCCCGTTACTGAAAGGAAAAGCAACATGGAAAAATTGCAACTGCTGGCAATGATCCAGGCCTACACCAGCGTCGGCATCGGCCTCATCATCGGACTGGGAGCGCTCGGCGCCTGTCTCGGCATCGGTCTCATGTGCTCGAAGTTCCTGGAGAGCGCTGCCCGCCAGCCCGAACTCATGCCCCAGCTTCAAGGCAAGGTGTTCCTGCTCCTGGGCCTGATCGACGCGTCGTTCATCATCGGCGTCGGCCTCGCGATGCTGTTCGCATTCGCGAACCCGCTGCTCGCCGTCATTCGCTGACGCGACGCCCGCGCAACCGACAACTGCCAGGGGGCAGCCATGAACATCAATCTGACCCTGTTCGCGCAGGCGCTGGCCTTCGCGGCGTTCATCTGGTTCACCTACCGTTTCGTCTGGCCGCCGCTGATGGGCGCCATCGAAACGCGGCAGAAAGAGATCGCCGACGGCCTGGCCGCCAGCGAAGCCGGGCGCCAGAGTTTCGCCAAGGCGGAAGTCAAGATCGGCGAAATGATGACCGAGGCCAAGCATCGCTCGGCCGAGATCATCGCGCAGGGCGAGAAGCTCAAGAACGAGACCGTCGCGCAGGCGAAGGTCGACGCGAAAGCCGAAGCCGACCGCATCCTCGCCGCCGCCAAGGCCGAGATCCAGCAGGAAGTGGCTCGGGCGAAGGAATCGCTGCGCGATCAACTCGGCGATCTCGTCGTCGCCGGTGCATCGAAGATCCTGAAACGCGAAGTCGACGCCAAGGTGCACGCCGATCTGATCGCCGCGATCCGGCAGGAACTCTGACGGGGACATTCCATGGCGGAACTCATCACCATTGCCCGCCCCTACGCGCAGGCCGCCTTTGCGCTGGCGCAGGACGCCAACGCGCTGCCGGTCTGGAGCGAGGCGTTGCGCCTGGCCGCGGCGGTGGTCGCCGATGCCAAGGTTGCAGCCGCGCTCGACAGCCCGAAGCTGACCGCCGGCGACAAGGAGTCGCTGCTGCTGTCGATCTGCGGCGACCGGATATCCACCGAGCAGCGCAACTTCCTGCGGGTGCTGATCGAAGCCGACCGGATCACGTTGCTGCCGCAGATCCGGGCCGAGTTCCTGCAACTCAAGGACGGGGCCGAGGGGGTGGCGAAGGCGCAGATCGACAGCGCGTTTCCGTTGAGCGATGCCCAGATCGCGGAAATTACCGGGGCGCTGGAAAAGCGGTTTGGCCGCCGGATCGATGCCACGGTCAACGTGGATCCGACGCTGATCGGCGGCGTGCGCATCACGGTGGGTGACACCGTGGTCGACGCCACCGTGCAGGCACAACTTCAGGCGATGGCGCAGCAGTTGCGGGCCTGATTCCGAAATCACCGTGACGCCACCCCTTCGGCGGCGCGACGCGAGGACCCATCATGCAGTTGCAACCTTCAGAAATCAGCGACCTGATCAAGAGCAAGATCCAGAACCTCGACACCCATGCCGAGGTGCGCACGCAGGGGACCGTGGTCTCGGTCACCGACGGCATTTGCCGCGTGCACGGCCTGTCCGACGCGATGGCCGGTGAAATGCTCGAGTTCCCGGGCAACACCTTCGGTCTGGCGCTGAACCTCGAACGCGACAGCGTCGGCGCGGTGATCCTGGGGCAGTACGAGCACATCACCGAGGGCGACACCGTCAAGTGCACCGGCAAGATCCTGTCGGTGCCGATCGGTCCCGAGCTCATCGGTCGCGTGGTCGACGCGCTCGGACATCCGATCGACGGCAAAGGCCCGATCAACGCCAAGCTCTCCGACGTGATCGAGAAGGTCGCGCCCGGCGTCATCGCGCGCAAATCGGTGGGCCAGCCGGTGCAGACCGGCCTGAAGGCGATCGACTCGATGGTGCCGATCGGCCGCGGCCAGCGCGAACTCATCATCGGCGACCGCCAGACCGGCAAGACCGCCGTGGCGATCGACACCATCATCAACCAGAAGGGCAAGGACCTGATCTGCGTCTACGTCGCCATCGGCCAGAAGGCGTCGTCGATCAAGAACGTGATCCGCAAGCTCGAGGAGACCGGCGCGATGGCGTACACCATCGTCGTTGCCGCCACGGCGTCGGAGTCGGCGGCGATGCAGTACATCGCGCCCTACTCCGGCTGCACGATGGGCGAGTACTTCCGCGACCGCGGTCAGGATGCGCTCATCATCTACGACGACCTGACCAAGCAGGCCTGGGCCTATCGCCAGATCTCGCTGCTGCTGCGCCGCCCGCCGGGACGCGAGGCGTACCCCGGCGACGTGTTCTACCTTCACTCGCGGCTGCTCGAGCGCGGCGCGCGCGTCAACGAGGAGTACGTCGAGAAGTTCACCAACGGCGAAGTCAAGGGCAAGACCGGCTCGCTCACCGCGCTGCCGGTCATCGAGACGCAGGCGGGCGACGTGACCGCGTTCGTGCCGACCAACGTGATCTCGATCACCGACGGCCAGATCTTCCTCGAGACCGACCTCTTCAACTCCGGCATCCGGCCCGCGATCAACGCCGGCATCTCGGTCTCCCGCGTCGGCGGCGCCGCGCAGACCAAGGTCATCAAGAAGCTGGGCGGCGGCGTGCGTCTCGCGCTGGCGCAGTACCGCGAGCTCGCGGCCTTCGCACAGTTCGCCTCCGATCTCGACGAAGCCACCCGCAAGCAGCTCGATCGCGGCCGTCTCGTCACCGAGCTGATGAAGCAGCCGCAGTACGAGCCGCTGCAGGTCAACGAGATGGCGGTGACGCTGTTCGCCGTGACCAAGGGCTATTACGACGACGTGCCCGTCGACAAGGCGCTGACCTTCGAAGTGGCGCTGCGCGCGTACCTGAAGAGCAAGTACGCGCCGCTGATGGATTCGATCGAGAAGTCCAAGGATCTGACGCCCGACGACGAGAAGGCGCTCGTCGCCGCGATCGAGGACTTCAAGAAGAACGGCGCGTACTGATCCCATCCACGGCGACGAACAGCAAGGACCGGTCATGGCGGGGGCGAAAGAGATCCGTAACAAGATCAAGAGCGTGCAGAGCACGCGCAAGATCACCAAGGCGATGGAAATGGTCGCGGCCTCGAAGATGAAAAAGGCCCAGGACCGGATGCGCGCGTCGCGCCCCTATGTGCTGCGCGCGCTGCAGATCGCGATGCACGTGGCGAAGGCGAACACCGAGTACCGGCATCCGCTGCTCGTCAAGCGCGAAACCGTGAAGCGCGTCGGCGCGATCGTCATCACCACCGACAAGGGGCTGTGCGGGGGCCTCAACACCAACATCCTGCGGCTCGTCCTGCAGCAGCACAAGGAATGGCGCGCCAGGGGCATCGAGGTCGATTACGTCGCGGTCGGCACCAGGGGCCTGAGCTTTCTCACCCGCCTGGGGGCCAACATCGTGTCGAGCGTCGTCAACCTGGGCGACCGCCCGCATCTCGAGAAGCTCGTCGGTCCGGTCAAGGTGCTGTTCGACAAGTTCGTCGCCGGGACGGTCGATGAGGTGTACGTGTACTCGACGCTCTTCGTCACCACGATGCGGCAGGAGCCGCGGCAGATGCGGATGGCGCCGATCCCCGACAGCTTCCTGACGCCGGCCGGCGAGAAGCGCGGGACGTTGACGCAGGCGGGGACCTGGGACTACATCTACGAGCCCGATGCCAAGTCGCTGCTCGACGGCGTGCTGCGCCGCTACGTCGAAGCGCTGATCTTCCAGATGCTCAACGAGAACATGGCTTCCGAGCAGTCGGCGCGGATGGTGGCGATGCGGGCGGCTTCCGACAACGCGTTGACGATCATTGACGAGCTGCAGCTCATCTACAACAAGTCGCGGCAGGCGGCGATCACCAAGGAATTGGCGGAGATCGTCGGCGGCGCCGCGGCGGTCTAGGTTTGAGGGGATAGACCACGTTTTCCGACAGACGGATCCGCGCTTGCCCGTGTGAGCGGAAAACGTGGTCTGTCCCCATCTATATATGAGGATACGAACATGAGCCAGGGAACCATCGTCCAGTGCATCGGCGCGGTCGTCGATGTGGAGTTCGCGCGGGCCGACATGCCCAAGATCTACGACGCCCTCAAGATGGACGAGATCGGGCTGACACTGGAAGTGCAGCAGCAGCTGGGCGACGGTGTCGTGCGCACCATCGCGCTCGGCAGCTCCGACGGCCTGCGCCGCGGCATGCAGGTCGTCAACACCGGCGCCGGCATCCAGGTCCCGGTCGGCACACGGACACTGGGGCGCATCATGGACGTGCTGGGACGCCCGATCGACGAGCGCGGGCCGGTCGACGCCGAGCGGACGATGGGCATCCACCGCACCGCGCCGACGTTCGAGGAACTCTCGCCGTCGCAGGAACTGCTCGAGACCGGGATCAAGGTCGTCGACCTCATCTGCCCGTTCGCCAAGGGGGGCAAGGTGGGTCTCTTCGGCGGCGCCGGCGTGGGCAAGACCGTCACGATGATGGAGCTCATCAACAACATCGCGACGGCGCACTCGGGGCTCTCGGTGTTCGCCGGCGTCGGCGAGCGCACCCGCGAGGGGAACGACTTCTACCACGAGATGATGGAGGCGGGCGTCGTCAACAAGGACGACCTGTCGAAGTCCAAGGTGGCGATGGTGTACGGCCAGATGAACGAGCCGCCGGGCAACCGGCTGCGCGTCGCGCTGACCGGCCTCACGATCGCCGAGTCGTTCCGCGACGAGGGTCGCGACGTGCTGCTGTTCATCGACAACATTTACCGCTTCACGCTCGCCGGCACCGAGGTTTCGGCGCTGCTGGGGCGGATGCCGTCGGCCGTGGGCTACCAGCCGACGCTGGCCGAGGAAATGGGCCGGTTGCAGGAGCGGATCACGTCGACCAAGACCGGCTCGATCACCTCGATCCAGGCGGTGTACGTGCCGGCGGACGACCTGACCGACCCGTCGCCCGCGACAACCTTCGGCCACCTCGACGCCACCGTCGTGCTGTCGCGCGACATCGCTTCGCTGGGGATCTATCCGTCGGTGGACCCGCTCGACTCGACGTCGCGCCAGGTCGACCCGCACGTCATCGGCGAGGAGCATTACAACTGCACGCGGAACGTCCAGCAGACCCTGCAGCGCTACAAGGAGCTGCGCGACATCATCGCCATCCTGGGCATGGACGAGCTCTCGCCGGAGGACAAGCTGGTCGTCGTCCGCGCGCGGAAGATCCAGCGCTTCCTGTCGCAGCCTTTCTTCGTCGCCGAGGTGTTCACCGGCTCGCCGGGCAAGTTCGTATCGCTCAAGGACACGATCAAGGGCTTCAACATGATCGTCAACGGCGAATGCGATCATCTCCCCGAACAGGCTTTCTACATGGTCGGCACGATCGAGGAAGCCTTCGAGAAGGCAAAGACGCTGCAATAGCGTGACGGCGTCCCACGCGGGCACCTCACCACGAACCAGCGGAGAACCCATGGCCAATACCATTCAGGTCGACGTCGTCAGCGCCGAGGAACTCATCTTCTCGGGGCCCGCGGAATTCGTCGTGCTGCCCGGCGTCGTCGGCGAGCTGGGAATACTCCCCGGGCATACGCCCTTGCTGACCGAGATCCGGCCGGGTGCCGTGCGCATGAAGCTCCCGGACGCGGTGGGCGAGGAGTTCATCTTCGTCCAGGGCGGATTTCTCGAAGTCCAGCCGGGGCACGTCACGGTGCTGGCCGACACCGCCATACGCGCCAAGGATCTCGACGAGGTCGCGGCGCAAGCGGCGAAGGCGGCGGCCGAGGAACTGATGCAGAACAAGGTGTCCGACGAAGAGATTGCCGTGGCCGAGGCGCAGCTTTCGACGGCACTGGCACAGCTCGACGCCATTCGGCGGGTTCGCAACCGGAGTTGAGCCCCTTCACTGTCGCAGGACGTGAGTGAGGGGCGGCGGAGGCTGCCCCTTCCACTTCGTGGGCTCCCGTCGGATGGGGTATGATGTTGCAACGCAGCAATCCGGGCGTTGCTGCTTGTCCACCGGCGACCAGAGGCCACCCATGCGGGACTTTGTCAACCATACCTTCGACGAGATTGCGGTCGACCAGTCGGAGACCGCGTCACGCACGCTCACCAGCAGCGACATCCAGGCGCTGGCGCTTGCCGCCGGAGACGTCGAGGGCTTCTACCTCGACAAGAACGACCCGAACGATCGCCCCTCGGCGCAGGCTGCCGCTGCCGTTGCGATGGTCGCCGGCCTCATCAATCGGAAGCTGCCAGGCCCCGGCAGCGCCATCGTCGGCACCCAGCTGCACTACACCGGCGACTGCTTTGTCGGCGACACGCTGACCGCGACCGTGATCGCCCGGACCAAGCACCTCCAGGGCCATCGGATCGAGTTCAGTTGCCGCTGCACCAACCAGCGCGGCGAGGTGCTGGTCGACGGCGTGATCACCGTCGCGGCTCCGACGCACCGGATCACCCACAGCAACCTCGCGATGCCGGAGCTGATCCAGCGCCGCAATGACGGTTTCGGCAAGCTGATGCATCGCTGCGACGCGCTGCCCCCGGTCATCTGCGCGGTCGTTCATCCCTGCGATTCGGCGTCGCTGGGCGGCGCCGTCGAGGCCGCGCGCGCGAATCTGATCATCCCGCTGCTCATCGGCCCGGAAGCGAAGATACGCGCGGTCGCCGAGGCGGATGGCATCGACATCTCCGGCTTCCAGCTGGTGGACGTCGAACACAGCCACGCGGCGGCATTCAAGGCCGTCGAGCTGGTGCGCGGCGGGCGCGCCGAGGCGTTGATGAAGGGCAGCCTGCACACCGACGAGCTGATGGCGGCCGTCGTGCCGACGGCGACCGGACTGCGCACGGCGAGGCGCATGTCGCACGTGTTCGTCCTCGACGTGCCGACCTATCCGCGGCTGCTGATGGTCACCGACGCGGCGATCAACATCGAGCCCGACCTCGCCGCCAAGGTCGACATCTGCCAGAACGCGATCGAACTCGCCCACATCCTGGGCATCGCCAAGCCGAAGGTCGCGGTGCTGTCCGCGGTCGAAACCGTGAACCCGAAGATTCCCAGCACCCTCGATGCGGCGGCGCTGTGCAAGATGGCCGATCGCGGCCAGATCATCGGCGGCATCATCGACGGGCCGCTCGCCTTCGACAACGCGATCTCGGTCGAAGCCGCGCGCACGAAGAAGATCATCTCCGCGGTCGCGGGGGTCGCCGACGTTCTGCTGGTGCCCGATCTCGAATCCGGCAACATGGTGGCCAAGCAGCTGCAATACCTCGCTGGCGCCGATGCGGCGGGGATCGTGCTGGGCACGCGCGCGCCGATCGTGCTCACGTCGCGCGCCGACGGCATCCGTTCGCGCCTGGCCTCGACCGCGGTGCTCAAGCTGGTCGCGCACGATCGTCGCAATCGCCTGCTCGCCGCCAGGCCCTGACCCCCCCGATCATGGAAGATGCCATCGTCGTACTGAATGCCGGTTCGTCGTCGATCAAGTTCTCGGTGTTCGAAATCGCGGCCGACGCGCCGGTCCTGACGTTGCGCGGCCAGATCGAGGGCCTCTATACGTCGACCAAATTCGTCGCGAAGGATGCAGCCGGCGCGACCACGGCCACCCTCGAGTGGAGCGATGCGGAGCCGCAGGATCACGACAGCGCGATCCGCTACCTGCTGGATTTCCTGCACGCCAAGCTGGCGCAGCATCGACTGCTTGCCGTCGGCCATCGGGTGGTCCACGGCGGGCTCGAGTACGAACACCCGGTGCGCATCGACGGCCAGGTCTTGGGCCGCCTCGAGAAATTCATTCCGCTGGCACCGCTGCATCAGCCGCACAACCTCGCGGCGATCCGCGCGCTGCGGGCCCGCGCGCCCGGTCTGCTGCAGGTCGCCTGCTTCGACACGTCGTTCCACCGCACCGCGCCGACGGTGGCGCAGGCCTTCGCGCTGCCTCCGGCGATCACCGACCGCGGCGTGCGGCGGTACGGCTTTCACGGCCTGTCCTACGAGTACGTTGCCGGGGCGCTGCCGCAGTTCGACGCGGCCGCCGCGCACGGCCGCGTCGTCGTGGCCCACCTGGGCAACGGCGCCAGCATGTGCGCAATGGCCGCGGGACGCAGCGTGACGACGACGATGGGCTTCACCGCCGTCGATGGCCTGCCGATGGGCACGCGCACCGGCGCGCTCGATCCCGGCGTCGTCCTCTACCTGATGGACGAGCTCAAGATGGACGCCCGCGCGATCGAGAAGCTCCTCTACAAGGAATCGGGCCTGCTCGGCGTGTCGGGCGTGTCCTCCGACATGCGGACGCTGTTGGCGAGCGATGACCCGCGGGCTGCCTTCGCGGTGGAGCTCTTCTGCTACCGCGTCAACTGCGAACTGGGGGCACTGGCGGCCGCGCTGGGCGGGCTCGATGCGCTGGTGTTCACCGGCGGCATCGGCGAACACGCCGCGCCGGTGCGCGAGCGCATCCTGCGTGCCGCCGCGTGGCTCGGCATCGAGCCCGATCTCGCGGCCAACGCCGCCAACGGACCGCGTCTGTCGAAGGACGGAAGCCACACCCGCGCGTGGGTGATTCCGACCAACGAAGAGCTGATGATCGCGCGCCACACCCGCGCGGTGCTCGCCGCGGGTTGACCCGGGCGCGGTGCAGGACGAGCGACTTCAGTCGCGCATCGGTTCGGGCCTGAAGGCCCTCCTGCAAAAACACGCCGCCGCTCATGCAACCGGGAGTTGCTGTTCGGCGAGCGTGACCCAGTAGCTCGCACCGATCGCCAGCACGTCGTCGTTGAAGTCGTAGGCCGGGTTGTGCAGACCCGGGGTGGTGTCGCCCGCTCCGGCGCCCAGCCACACATAGCAGCCGGGTTTGGCGTGAAGCATGAACGCGAAATCCTCGCTGCCCATCTCCGGCACCGGATCGGCGATCACGCGCTCCGGCCCGACGACCGCGCTCGCTGCGGCCAGGGCGTGCTGCACTTCCGGTGCCGAGTTGACGGTCGCAGGATAGCGGCGCTCGTAGCGGACGGTGGCGCGCATGTCGAACATCGCCGCGGCGCCCGCGACGATGGCGCGCAGGCGGCCTTCGATCAGGTCCTGCACGTCGCGCTTGAATGTGCGCACGGTGCCGCGCAGCACGACTTCCTCGGGAATCACGTTCCAGGTGTCGCCGCCGTGCACCTGTGTGATGCTGACCACTCCCGCGTCGAGCGGATGGAGATTGCGGGCCACGATGGTCTGCAGGGCGCTGATCGCGTGCGCGGCGAACAGCATCGGGTCCTTTCCCTGGTAGGGCATCGCGGCGTGCGCTCCCTTGCCGGTGACTTTGATCTCGAAGATGTCGTAGGCCGCCATCAGCGGTCCTTCGCGCGTGGCGATCGTGCCGGCGGGAAGCTTGGGCCAGTTGTGCATGCCATAGACGGCCCGCACCGGAAAGCGCTCGAAGAGCCCTTCCTCGACCATGACCCGGCCGCCGCCCTCGTTTTCCTCGGCGGGCTGGAAGATGAACACCACGGTGCCGTCGAAGCTCTTCTTGCGCGCGAGGGCGGCCGCGGCGCCGAGCAGCATCGACGTGTGTCCGTCGTGGCCGCAGGCGTGCATGCGGCCTTCATGGCGCGACGCGTACGGTGCATCGGTGCGCTCGTGGATGTGGAGCGCGTCGAGGTCCGCGCGCAGACCGATCGCGCCGCCGCAGCTGCCGATCCGCAGCACACCGACCACACCCGTCCTGGCCAGGCCCGTGTGCACGTCCAACCCCAGCGCGCGCAGGCGCTCGGCGACGAACGCGCTGGTCGCGGTTTCCTCGAACGCCGTCTCCGGATGCGCGTGAAGGTGATGGCGCCACGCCTTCATCTCGGGGACGAGGCGCGTGACTTCGGGGCAGAGTTGCATCGGGGGCTCCAAAAAAGCCGGTCAGCCGGCAGCGTCGGGGGTGTCGTCGTTCAGCGTGTAGCGGAAATCGCAGTGCGTCGCGCCCTGCATGATCGTCTGCGAGCGCTCGAAGCCGATCGCGGGGTTGTAGCCGCGGCAGAACTCGCCGTCGCGGTTGCAGGACAGCACCGCACCGAGCTCGGGAATCCCGAGCTCGCGGTACATCTCGGCATAGCGGCAGCGCGTCACGTTGAAATCGAGTTGCGCCGGTGTCGCCCGCAGGAATTCGATCGCCAGCGCGTCGTCGGCCTGCCAGCGCGGCAGGATGGCAGCGAAATCGGCGAGATCGGGCGCCCCGCCCTGCTCCTGCGCCATCGCGGCGCCGGTCGCCCGGGCCATCTCGACGACCGCCTCGCGCAGGATCGCGAGCGCGTCGTCGCGGCGCATGTGACGCTCCATCGCGGCGAGCAGGGCCTTGGCGAATTCGGCTTCGATGCGCCGGCGTTCGAGGATGCTGGTCATGGGGCGTTGCTCCGGATGAGGCCGTCAGCGGCCGAGATAGGCGGCGTGTATCCGCTCGTCGGCGCGCAGCGAATCGGCGCTGCCTTCGATCGCGATCCGGCCGCCCTCCATGACATAGCCGTGATCGGCCACCTTGAGCGCGGCCTTGACGTTCTGTTCGACGAGCAGGATGGCGGTGCCGGCGGCGCGGATCTCGGTGATGAGGTCGAAAATCTGCCGCACGATCTTGGGCGCGAGCCCGAGCGATGGCTCGTCGAGGAGCAGCAGCCGCGGCGCGCTCATCAGCGCCCGGCCGATCGTGAGCATCTGCTGCTCGCCGCCGGACAGCGAGCCGGCGGCCTGGCGAAAGCGCTCGCGCAGCAGCGGAAAGCGCCCGAGCACTTCGTCGATGCGCGCATCGAGCGGCGCGCCGTGCAGCGCACCGGCGCCGAGGATCAGGTTCTCGCGGACCGTCATGTTGCTGAAGATCTGCCGGCCCTCGGGCGCCTGCGCGAGCCCCGCCGCGACGATGCGGTGGGGAGGCCGATTGGTGATGTCGGCGCCGGAGAAGCCGATCGTCCCCGCGGCCACGCGATAGACGCCGGAGATCGCGCGCATCAGCGTCGTCTTGCCGACGCCATTGGCGCCGAGCACGGTGACGACTGTGCGCTCGGGCACGGTCAGCGAGACGCCTGACAGGATCTGCTGCAGGCCCATGCGAACGACGACCGCGTCGACCGAGAGCAATGGCTGCACGGCGGCCATCATGTGTCGTCGTCGACGCCGAGATAGGCGTCGAGCACAGCCGGATCCGCCTGCACGGCGGCGGGCGCGCCGTCGGCGATCTTGCGCCCCGAGGCCAGCACCAGGATGCGGCGGCAGATCTTCATCACCAGCGCCATGTCGTGCTCGACCAGGATGATGGTGAGCCCTTCGGCGTTGAGCTCGCCGATGAACGCCGCGAGGTCGGCGGTTTCGCTGTCGTTGAGTCCGGCGGCCGGTTCGTCGAGGATGAGCAGCCGGGGCCTGCCGGCGAGCGCACGGGCGATCTCCAGATACTTGCGGCGACCGTACGAGAGATTCGCCGCCAGTTCGCTGCCCTGGGCGGCGAGGTGGACGCGTTGCAGCGCGTCCGCGGTCGCAGCGGTGATGGCGGCGCGCGCGTCTCCGCCGCCGACCAGGGCTTCGAGCCACCGGCCGTCTCGCTTGCCGATGGCGCCAATCGACACGTTGTCGAACACCGTCATGTTCGGAAAGATGCGCAGGTTCTGAAACGTCCGCCCGATGCCCATGCGCGCAATCTCGAACGGCTTCCTGCCGGTGATGTTCGCACCGCCGAAGGCGATCGCTCCCGCCGACACGGGTGTCACGCCGGAGATGAGGTTGAACAGCGTCGTCTTGCCGGCGCCGTTGGGACCGATCAGCCCGATCAGTTCGCCCTCCTGCACCGTCGCCGATACGGCGTCGACAGCGACGAGGCCGCCGAATCGCCGGGTGACCTGGTCAAGCGCCAGCAGCGGTATTGCCATCGTTTACCAGCCGGCCTGCGTGCCGCGCAGGCGGCGGCGGAAGAATGCCAGCGCGGGGACTTCGCCGAGCAGGCCCTTGGGCAGGAACAGGATGCAGACGAACAGCACCAGACCGACGGCGATCATCCGCAGGTTCCCGAAGCCGCGCAGCAACTCGGGCAGCACGATGAGGATGATCGCGCCCAGCGCCGCGCCGGGCACGCTGCCCAGGCCGCCGATCACGGCCATCGACAGGATCAGGATCGACTCGCTGAAGCGGAAACTGTCCGGGCTGATGTAGCCCGACGTATGCGCATGCAGCGCGCCCGCGATGCCGGCGCAGAACGAGGCCAGCGCGAAGGCTTCGATCTTGAGCCGCACCGTCGGCACGCCCATCGCTTCGGCGCAGGCGTCGTCCTCGCGCAGCGCGCGCAGCGCGTTGCCGTAATACGAATGGGTGAGTCGCGACAGCGCCGCCAGCAGCGCCAGCGTGACGACCAGGGTGACCAGCAGGTTCACCGCAAGCCCCTCATGACCGGCGACGGAGATCGCGGGAATGCCGCGAATGCCCATCGGCCCGCGCGTAAACCCTACCCAGTTGCTCATGGCGACGACGATCATCTCGCCGATGCCCAGCGTGGCCACCGCGAAGTAGATGCTCGTCAGCCGCATCGTCGGCAACGCGACGAGCACGCCGAGCGCGCAGGCGACGGCGCCGGCCGCAGGCAGCGTCGCGATCACCGGCCAGCCGAGCTTCGTCGACAGCAGCGCCGCGGCGTACGCGCCGATGCCGAAGAACGCGGCGTGCCCCAGCGTCATCAACCCGGCGGTGCCGGTGACGAAATTGAGGCTGGCGGCGAGGATGACGAACAGCAGCGTGGTGATCGCGATCTGGATCGCGTAACCGCTGCCCGAGGCGAGCAGGACGGTGGTGACCAGCGCCAGCGCGACGCCGGCGCCAACCCGCCAGATCCAGCCGCGGCGCGCCGCGGCGCTCATACCCGATCGCGGCTGTAGCCGAAGATGCCCCGCGGGAAGAACACCAGGGTGACGATGAGGAAAGCGTACGCGATCATGTCCTTCCAGCCCGCCGACAGGAACTCCGTCGCCACCGACTCGGAGACGCCGAGGATCAGCGCGCAGACCACGGCGCCGGGAATCGACGCCAGCCCGCCCATCACCATCGCGACGAAGGCCTTTATCGACGGCGCGAAGCCCATGTGCGGGAAGATCGACCCGTCGTAGAGGCCCACCATGATGCCGGCCGCGGCACCCAGCATGGAGCCGACGACGAACGTGGCGATGATCGCGCGCTCGGTATCGATGCCCACGAACTGCGCGCCCAGGACGTTGTTCGACACCGCGCGGATCGACAGTCCGATGCGCGTCCGATAGAGCATGAACTGCAGCCCGGCGAGCATCAGCGCCGAGGCGACGAAGATGATCACGTTGCCGTCGGTCACGGTGATGCCGCCCCACTCGATCGGGCGCTGCAGCAGGTAATGCTGCGGGATCGCCTGCATCTCGCCGCCGAAGGCGAGATCCAGCGCCTCGCGGGCGACGATCGACAGCGCGAGCGACGACAGCAGCGTCGCCTCGCGCATCGCGCGCGACTTCTGCGAGGCTTCGTCGCGGAAGCGGCGAAACGGCTTGAACGCGAGACGCTCGAGACCGAACCCCGTCAGCGCCCCGATCGCCATCGTGCCAAGCAGCACCGCCAGCAGCGGTGGCGCGAGCGCGGCGATGAGGAACAGCCCCGCGAACGCGCCGATCGTGTACACCTCGCCGTGGGCGAAGTTGACGACATTGAGCACGCCGAAAATGAGCGTGAAGCCGATGGCGATCAGCGCATAGACCAGGCCGATCGACAGGCCGTTGACGACCTGCTGGACCAGGTGGATATCGAACACGAGGCTCTTTTCGGCGCGCTCTCAGAGCACGACGAACTTGCCGCCCTTGACCTCCATCCGGGCGAGCGATTTCGACGGCTCGCGGGTCTTGGGATCGAAAGTGGTCGCGCCGGTGACGCCGGGGTAGCTCGTCGTCGCGGCGAGCTGGTCGCGCAGCTGTGCCCGCGTCGCCGTGGGCCCCGCGCGCTTCAGCGCCTCGAGCATGATGCCGACGGCGTCGAAGGCCTGCGCAGCGAACTGGTTGGGCTCCTGGCCGTACCGGCGCTTGTACTCGTCGACGAAGGCCTTGACGTGCGGCGCCGGATTGTCGGGGACGAAGGTGGTCGACAGGCGCAGGCCGTTGATCGCATCGCCGCCCAGTTCGAGCAGCTTGGGCGCGTACAGCGCCGAAGTCGAGAACACCTGCGCCTTCACGCCGAGCTGCTTCGCCTGCTGCAGCAGCAGCGCGCCTTCCTCGTAGAACATGGCGAGGTAGATCGCATCGGGGTTGCCGCGGCTGACCTTGGTCAGGATCGAGCGAAAGTCGCGCGAGCCGGGATTGAAATACTCGACGCTCGTCTTGCCGCCGATCGCCTCGAAAGCCTTGACGAAATTCTCGGCGGCGGAAATGCCCCAATCGTTCTGCAGCGCGATCACGGCGACGTTCCTGACCCCGGCCTCCTTCAGCCATGCCGCGTTGTAGGGGCCTTCCTGCGCCTGCGTCGTGATGTTGCGGAACTGCCACGGGCTGATCTTCACGAAATCCGGATGCGATGCAGTCTGCGACAGCTGGGCAAGGCCCTCCTTGGCGTAGACCTCGGCGACCGCCATCGACGGACCGCTGGCGAAATCGCCGAGCACGCCGAGCACCCGCTTGTCATCGACGAACTTGCGGCCTATCGCGACCGCTTCCTTGGGGTCGCTCTTCGAGTCTTCCCAGAGGATCTGCACCTTGCGGCCGGCCACGCCGCCCGCGGCGTTGAATCGTTCGAGTTGCATGGTGGCGGCGTTGCGGAACACTTCCCCGTATTGCGACTGCGTGCCGGTCAGCGGCGCCTGATAGCCGAGGAAGAGATCCTGGGCGAGCACCGGGGTGGCGGCCAGGATGCCAACCGCGAGGGTGAGCCAACGGGCGAGGGTGCGGGTCATCGAAATCTCCAGGGTGAGGCGCGGCTAAGGCGTCGGTGGTGCGCCGGTCGCGGGTGGGCGACGGGGGCTGTGGATTCAGGGCTTGGGCCCCGGGCGGATGTGCAGGCGGCAACAACCGGAACGGCCCGGCTGCCAGGTTTCGGACTCGATCGCGAAGCCCGCGGCTTCGAAGGTGCCGTAATCGACGACGCCCGCCAGTGCGCACAGGGTGGTGCGCTCGTCTTCGGGAAGGCCCGCCTCTTCCCAGGCCTCCTTCAGCGGGCAGCGATGAAACTGGATTTCGAGTTCTTCGGCGTCGCAACGCACGACCTCGGGCGCGAACAACGCCGCCCCCTGGGGGATGAAGGCAAGAAATGTCTTCTCGAGGCCGGCAAGGTCGGCCGGGGCGTGCTTGGCGAAATTCCCGGCAATGGCTTCGCCCCGGCGGTAGATCGCCCGCTTCAGCACCGCCTGTGCTTTTTCGGCGCCGAACTCCCGACGCATCTCGTCGTATACCGCGTGATAGACGAGCGCCCGGCTCTTGAACGCGGCGCGCAATTGTTCGAGCAGTTGTGCCTCGCGGGGGAAGGGGGTGTCCATCGGGGCTCCGGAGCAGGCAAGAACGGCGATTCTACGTCGTCGCGGGCGCGCGCAACAACGAACCGCTGGACATATCGATATGCCCAGCGGCCGGGGGGGGCGTCAATCGCGCGCGTCGAGGTGCCGGTAATAGAGCATCGCGCTGCGCGCGACCGGGCGGATCAGGCGGTGCAGCGGAATCGGCGCGATCCGGGAAACCGGCAGCGGCAGCTGGTCGATCGGTGCGCCGAGGGCTGCGTCGGCGAGCATGCGTCCGAGTGCCAACCCCAAGCCGACACCGCGCCCGTTGCAGCCTGCGGCAGCGTAGATGCCGGGCGCCGGCGCGAAGAACCGCGGCATGAAACCGGGCGTCATCGCGAGCTCACCGCTCCAGACGGCCTCGAACCCGAAGCCCGCCCATTCGGAAAGCGCCGGAAAGGTCTCCCGCATCCGGGCGCCGACGATGCGTTCGAGCCGCGGCCGGGCGTTCGCGAGCGAGACGATCGTGGCACCGCTGATGAGATGGCCGTCGCGATCGAAACGGTAGAAGCGCAGGTCGCCGCGCGTATCCGACATCGCCGAGTTCCGGGGCAGGATCGCAGCCCGCAGCGTCGAGGGCACCGGCGCGGTGGCCATCTGCCAGTTGGTGACCGGCATCACCGTCTGCGCGAGCCCCGGCCACGGCGAACTGGCGAAGGTCGCGCCGTAGGCATTGGTGGCGATGATCACGGCGGGCGCGAATGCGTTGCCGCGCGGGGTGGACACGCGCCAGCGCTTGCCGTCGCGCGCGATGCCGACGACCGGGGACTCGCCATGCACTCTGCCGCCGACGTCGACCACGGCCCGCGCGAGGCCGCGCGCGAACGACAGCGGCTGCAGGTGGCCGCCGGTCGTCGCGAGCAGTGCGCCGTGATAGACCGATGTCCCCAGCACCGCCGCGGTCGCGTCGCGATCGAGCAACTCGACCGCGGCGTCGAAGCGTCGCCATTGATCGAAGCGTCGCTGCAGCACCGCCACGCGCGACGGGCGGTGTGCCGGGTTGAGCCAGCCATTGCTTACGGCGTCGCAGTCGATCCGATGGCGGCGAATGACGTCGAAGGTGAGCGCGGCGCAATCGCGCACCAGTTCGATGAAGCGGCGGCCGGTGTCGGGCCCAAGGCGCGCCAGGAGATCGTCCGGGTCGAGTTTGGACAGCGCCGGGATCACGTGTCCGCTGTGGCGTCCCGACGCGCCCCAGCCGGGCTCGGCGGCCTCGAGGACGACGACGCGTGCGCGGCGCTCGGCCGCGTGCAGTGCCGCCGACAAACCCCAGTAGCCCGCCCCCACGACGACCAAGTCGGCTTCGACGTCGCCGGCAAGTGCCGGCGTGTCGATCGCGGGCGTCGCGGTGCGAGCCCACATCGAATCGGGGAGCCGGGCGCACGGGTCGTCCTGCATGGACATGGGAGTAGAATCGGTCGGCTGTGAACCTTCCCAGTCTACCCTGCGCGCGGCGTCCGCCTGCGCCCTCTTTCCGACATGCCTCAAACCTCCCCACGTTCGTACGACCTTCTTGTCATCGGTGCCGGGATCAACGGCGCCGGCATTGCCCGCGACGCCGCGGGCCGCGGCCTCAAGGTGCTGCTCGTCGATCAGGACGACATTGCCTCCGCGACGTCGCAATGGAGCACCAAGCTGGTCCACGGCGGTCTGCGCTATCTCGAATATTACGAATTCCGTCTGGTCCGCGAATCGCTGGCCGAGCGTGAAGTCTGCCTGCGATTGGCCCCGCACCTCGTGCAACCACTGCTGTTCGTGCTGGCGCACGAGCCGCACCTGCGTCCCGCATGGATGATCCGCGCGGGCCTGCTGATGTACGACCATCTGTCGCCGCGGGTGACGCTGCCGGCGTCGTTCGGCGTCGACCTCGCGCACAGCAAGTGGGGTGCGGGCCTGAAGCCGGGCTTCCGCAAGGGCTTCGTCTACGCCGACGCGCGCGTCGACGACGCGCGGCTCAGCGTCGCTGTCGCGATGAGCGCACGCGCGCACGGTGCCGAGGTGCGCACCCGCACCCGCTTCGTCACGGCGACGCGCGAGGGCGAAGCGTGGCGCGCGACGCTGGCCTCCGCAGACGGGAGCACGGCGGAGGTGCTGGCAAGGGCGCTGGTCAACGTCACCGGGCCGTGGGTCAAGGTCGTCCGCGAAGAGGTCGGGACCAGATCGGCGAAAGAAAACGTTCGTCACGTCAAGGGCAGCCACATCATCGTGCCGCGCGTGCATGCCGAGGATCACGCCTACCTGCTGCAGAACGCCGACAAGCGGATCGTGTTTGTCATCCCGTACCAGGACAAATATTCCCTCATCGGCACCACCGATGCGCCCACCGAGGATTTCGAGAATCCGGTGATCTCGGATCAGGAGATCGACTACCTGCTGAATCTCACCAACAGCTATCTCGCGAAGCCGCTCACCCGCGCCGATGTGGTGTCCACCTTCAGCGGCGTGCGTCCGCTCTACGACGACGGCGCGTCGGACCCGTCCGCGATCACCCGCGACTATGTGTTCAAGCTCGACACCGGCGACACGCCTGGAGGCGCGCCGGTGCTGTCGATCTTCGGCGGCAAGCTCACCACCTACCGCAAGCTGGCCGAGCACGCGCTGCGTGATCTGGCGCCCTACTTCCCGGAAATGAATCCGGCGTGGACCGAGGGCGAGACGCTGCCGGGCGGCGATCTGCCCGCCGGTGGAATCGTTGCGTGGGTGACCGAGATGCAGCGCAGGTACTCCGGTTTGCCGGCCGATCTCGTGCGCGGCGTCGCGCGCCGCCACGGCTCGCTGGCGCCCAAGGTGCTGGGTTCGGCCAGGACGCTCTCCGACCTCGGCGAGGACTTCGGCAACGGCCTCACGGCGGTCGAGATCGATTACCTGATCCGTGAAGAGTGGGCGCTTACTGCCGACGACATCCTTTTGCGACGGACCAAGTGCGGACTGGGCATGGCTGCGGCAGACCAGGCCAGGGTCGCCGCCTACGTCGCCAGGGCGCTCGCCAAGGCGTGAGTGCGTCCGCCGCAATGCAGCCCCTGGCAATGATGCCGGCAGCCGTGCGCGCGGCGGTGCGCGGGATCTGCACCGACATCGACGACACGCTGACGACGCACGGTCGGCTGACGGCCGAGGCCTACACCGCGCTGCAGCAATTGCGCCAGGCCGGCAAGCTCGTGATCCCCATCACCGGCCGGCCCGCCGGCTGGTGCGATCACATCGCCAGGATGTGGCCGGTCGACGCAGTCGTCGGCGAGAACGGTGCGTTCTACATGCGCTACGACGCGAAGTCGCGCCGGCTGGTCAAGCGTTTCCTGGCCGACGATGGGGCGCGACGCGCCAGCCGGGTGCGGCTCGCGGCGATCGGCCAGCGCATTATCGAAGCGGTGCCCGGCAGCGCGCTCGCCTCCGACCAGCTCTATCGCGAAGTCGATCTCGCCATCGATTTCTGCGAGGACGTGCCGCCGCTGCCGCCCGCTGCCGTCGATCGCATCGTCGCGCTGATGCAGGCCGAAGGCATGACGGCGAAGGTGAGTTCGATCCACGTCAACGGCTGGTTCGGCAGCTACGACAAGCTGGGGATGACGCGGACGTTGCTGGCCGAGGCCTTTGCCACCGACCTCGACGCCGAGCGGGAGCGCTGGATCTTCGCCGGAGACTCTCCCAACGACGCGCCGCTGTTCGCGTACTTTCCGCATTCGGTCGGCGTCGCCAACGTCCGTGCGTTCGTCGACCGCATCGCGACACTGCCCCGCTATGTCACGATTGGCGAAGGCGGCGCAGGGTTTGCCGAGCTGGCGCAGGCGCTGCTGTCCGACTGATCCGATGCGTTGCCGGCGGCTGCGCGCTCTTCTGTAGGAGCGGCTTCGGGCCTGAAGGCCCTCCTACAAAGTCGACACCTTTGCCGCGCCCTCGCCTCGCAGACCACGCACGAACACCGGTTCGGTGAAGAGCGAGGCGACCTGCACCTCGCGGATCGTCGGGTCGTCGGGCACGACGTACATGATCGGCGTCAGCAGCTCCTCGAAGATGCCGCGAAGGCTGCGCGCGCCGGTCTTGTATTCGATGGCGAGTTCCGCGATCTGCTCGAACACCCGCGCCGCGACTTTCAACTCGACGCCCTCGTTGCCGAAGATCTCGAGAAACTGCCGATGGATGGCGTTCTTCGGCTCGGTGAGGATGCGCACCAGCATGTCGCGCGACAGCTCGGCGAAGCGAGCCATGATCGGCAGCCGCCCGGTGAACTCAGGGATCAGCCCGTAGGTGAATAGGTCGGTGGGCTTCACGCGCGAGTTGAGGCGATCGAGGATCTTCTGGTTGTCGCCGGACGACGTGGCGATGAATCCGTAGCCGTGCGTCTGCGACGCGATGATCTCGTCCAGCCCGACGAATGCTCCGCCGCAGACGAAGAGGATGTCGGTGGTGTCGATGTAGGTTCCGTCGCCGAGCTTGACCTGCGAGCCTTCCATGATCTTGAGCAGCGCGTGCTGGACGCTCTCGCCCGAGCCTCCGCGCGGCTGTCCGTCGGCAGCCTTGAGCTTGTCGATCTCGTCGATGAACACGATGCCGCGCTGCGCGCGGCCGATGTCACCGCCGGCCTTGTCGACCAGCCGCTGCAGTACCGCCTCGATCTCCTCGTTGACGTAGCGCGTCTGCGCGAGCGACGTCGCCTCGGCGGTCACGAACGGAAGCGACAGCGCGTGCGAGAGCGTCTCGCAGAGCAGCGTCTTGCCGGTGCCGGACGGCCCGATCAGCAGCAGGTTGCTCTTGGCGACCGGCACGCCCTCCTGCCGAGCGCGCGCGATCTTGCGGTAGTGCGTGTAGACGGCGACGGCGACGATCCGTTTCGCGACGTCCTGCCCGATCACGTACTGGTCGAGATAGCGGACGATGGCGCTGGGGGTGGCGGACTCGTCGAGCATGGTCATCCTCGGGTTGTCTTGGGGCCGTGCGCGGACGGCAGCGCAGCGGCGCCGACGTAACCTGCGTTGCCGCCCAGCGCTTCCTCGATGCGCAGCGCTTCGTTCCACTTGGCCATCCGCTCGCCGCGGGCGAACGAGCCGACCTTGAGCTGGCCGGCGTTCCAGCCGACGGCGAGGTGGACGATCGACACGTCCTCGGTCTCGCCCGAGCGCGCGGACACGATGGTGCCGAATCCCGCCATCTGACCGGCGCGCAGCGCGGCCAGCGCCTCGGTGACGGTACCGGCCTGGTTGGGCTTGATCAGCACCGCGTTGCAGGCGCGGTCCGCGGCCGCCAGCGTCACCCGCGCGGCGTCGGTCGTGAGGTAGTCGTCGCCGATGATCTGGACGCGCGATCCGGCAGCGCGCGTGAAGGCGACCCATCCGTCGCGGTCGTCCTCGGCCAGCGGATCCTCGATCGACGCGATCGGGTAGCGATCGAGCCAGCCGAGGAGCAGCTCGATCATGCCGTCGCGATCGAGTTCGCGCCGTTCGAGACCGAGCCGGTAGCGGCCGTCGGCGCCGAATTCCGACGCGGCGATGTCGAGCGACAGCGCGACATCCTCGCCCGGCCGGTAGCCCGCGTGCTCGATCGCGCGTGTGAGCATCGCCAGCGCCTCCTCGTTGGTGTCGAACGCGGGCCAATGTCCCCCCTCGTCGGCGACGCCGGCGGCACGCCCGGCATCCCGCATCAGTTCGCCGGCCGCACGATAGACGTTGGCGGTCATCACCAGCGCATCGGCAAAGCTCGCCGCGCCGACCGGCATCACCATCAGATCCTGGATGTCGATGCGGCGTCCCGCGTGCGCGCCGCCGCCGAAAATCTGGATTTCGGGCAGCGGCAGCGATACCGGGCCGTCGCCGGCGAGGTGGCGCCACAGCGGCTGCGCGCTTGCGGCGGCGGCGGCATGCGCGACGGCGAGCGACACCGCCACGGTGGCATTGCCGCCGAGCGCGGCTTTGTTGGACGTGGCGTCGAGCGCGATCAGCAGCGCATCGATGGCGGCCTGGTCGAGCGCGTCACGCCCGTGCAGCGCGGCGGCGATCGGAGCATTGATATGGGCGACCGCCTGCAGCACGTCGAGACCCCCCAGCGTCGTGCCGCCGTCGCGCAGATCGATGGCCTCGCGCGAGCCGCGCGAAGCACCCGCAGGCGCGATGGCGCGGCCGAAGGCGCCGCCTTCCAGCGTGACTTCCGCCTCCACGGTCGGCCTGCCGCGGGAATCCCAGACGCGGCGGCCGTGGACGCGGTTGATGCAGGTATTCATCGGCGTGCACCCTCCCGCCAGCGACGGCTGATGAGGCCGGGATCGGCGACCGGGTGCAGCAGCAGCGCGCGGGCGAAGGCACGCACTTCGGCGCGATCGGCGTCGGCGGTCAGGTATTCGGCCGGCGACTTGCCGTCGACGCGGCCGAGCATCAACCCCGGCAGCAAAGCGGCGGTGCGCGCCGCCATCGCCGCCCGCGGCTCCCAGTCGACACGGGCGAAATAGGCGTCGGTCAGCGCGGCGTAGGCGTCGAGATAGCGGCCGCGCCAATGCGGTCGCCACATCCCTTTGAGCAGCAGGTGATTGAGGACGAAGGCGAGATCGAACGACGGATCGCCATACCACGCGCACTCGGCGTCGAGGATCACCGGTCCGTCGGGTCCACGCAGGATGTTCTTCGGGCTGAAGTCGCCGTGGACGAGCACCCGCCGCGTGGTGCGCGTGGTCTCGACCAGCGCGGCGAGACGCGGCGCAAGGTCCGGGTGCGCGCGGGCAGTGGCGACCAGGTACGGCTCCAGCCGGATCGCGTGGAAGATGTCGGCCGTCGGAAAACGCGCGGCAACGTCGTCGCGATCGGCGGTGGCGGCGTGGATGCGTCCCAGCGTATCCCCGATCCTCGCGGCGAACGCGGCTTCGATGTCGCCGTCGCGCAGCAGCGTCTTCCACACCGGGTGGCTGTCGGGCGGCAGCCAGGCCATGGCGAAGCAGCCGCTCTCCCGATCCTCGCCCAGGATCGGCGGCACCGCCTGCGGCGCGATGCCGGCGGCGACGCGCATCCACTCGACTTCCCAGCGGTTGCGCTCGATCGGCGCACGCCAGTCGGCGGCGACCTTGAGTTTGGGCAGCGCGCGCTTGACGCAGAAGCTCCGGCCGGGCAACTCGACGCGGTAGATGTCCGACGACACTCCCCCCGCCAGCGGCACGCAAGTCGGATTAGAGTGAGCGCTTACTAGCGTCATCCGCCGCAATCCGTCGTGCAGCCACTCAAGGTCTGGGATGGACGGATCGGGATCGGGAGACACGAGGGACGAAACCTTCATCGCAGGAACACGGCCCTGGTTTGTCCAGGCGGTGGCGCCATGATAACCGTCTCCATCACGGCGAGGGATCCGGTCACAGCCAGTCTCGGAGTTCCTCCGCCAGCGCCGCATAGTCGCGCGCGCCGGCGCTTCCGGGGGCGTGGCGAAAGATGTCGAGACCGGCGGCCCGGCTCTCAGCGAAGGCAGGATCTTCGTGGATTGGCGTCGTACAGAACTCGGCGGCGGGCAGGCCGGCTGCCACCCCCGCAGCGCCGTCGCCCGCGACCGATGCGGGCAATGCCACGCGAGTGCGCAGATACCGCCTCGCCAGGCGGTACTTGAATACCGGGGTCAGCGCATCGAGCGCGCGCGCCACCCCGGTCGCGCTATCCTCCGACCGCGCCTCCTCCGCCATCGGCACCAGCAGCAGATCGCAGGCGAAGACCGCGTTCAGCGTCAACGCGTTCCACGCGCCGCCGCAGTCGATTACCACCGGTCCGGCGTAGCCGCGCGCTCCGCGCAGCGCCCGCCGCAGGCGTGTCAATGCCGGCAGCCCTTTGCCGAGCATCGCCGAAAGCGCTGCGAGTTCGGCATGTGCGGGACACAGAACGACGCCGCTGCGCGTGATCTGCGCGACATCGTCGAGCGCCGCGCTACCGGCAAGGAACTCGGCGATCGAATCCGCCGCCCGCGCGGGACGCGCGCCGAACAGCGTCGAAAGCTGCGCCTCGGGGTCGAGGTCGATGCCCAGCGGGCGCGCGCCGCGGCGGGCGATGGCGGCGAGCAGGTTCAGGGCAGTCGTCGTCTTGCCGACGCCCACCTGTCGATTGAACACCGCTACGATCGCCATGGGTGAAGCTTACCGCAGCGCACAAATCGGTGTCCGATCCGACTTTCCGCGGCGCGCGCGGCCGGGCGGAGAGCGCCCGGCTCAGCCCGAGCGGAACTTCCCGCGTCACCATGGCGGATCGGATCAATGGCGAGGATGCGCCCGCGGCCCTGCAGGACCGCCGCGCTTGTTGTCGTATGATTGTCTTTCCGCGGCGATTGCCGCGCCCCCCTCGATCGCCGTGTCCAAAGATTCGCTGCAGTTCGTCGTGATGGCCGCCGGCCAGGGCAAGCGGATGCATTCCCGCTCGCCGAAGGTGCTGCATCCGCTGGCGGGCCGGCCGTTGGTGGCGCACGTACTCGACGCAGCGCGTTCATTGTCGCCCGCAGCACTTTGCCTGGTGGTTGGCCATGGCGGGGAGATCGTGCGCACGGCGCTGGCCGCGCCCGATCTGGTGTTCGTCACCCAGGACCCGCCACGCGGGACCGGCGACGCGGTGCGTGTGGCGCTGGGCGCGCTCGCGGCCGATGGCGTGACCGTCGTGGCCAACGGCGATTGCCCGCTGATTCCCGCCGCGACATTCGCCGCCATCGGCGCCCGCGCGGCCGCCGGGCATCTCGCGCTGCTGACGGCGAAAGTGTCCGACCCCTCGGGATTGGGCCGCATCCTCCGCGATCCGGCGGGACACGTGCGCGCGATCGTCGAGGAGCGCGACGCTTCGCCATCCGAGCGCGCCGTCGACGAGATCTATACCGGCGTGCTGGCGGCGCCGACCGCGCTGCTCAGGCGCTGGGTGGGCGCACTGGAGGCCGACAACGCGCAGAACGAGTTCTATCTGACTGGCATCGTCGCCATGGCGGTGGCCGAGGGCGTGCCCGTGGAGGGGCACCTCGCCGCGGACGAGCGCGATATCCTCGGCGTCAACGACCGCGCACAGTTGGTCGCCATCGAGCGCATCGTGCAGCAGCGGCAGGCCGAGACGCTGCTCCGCAGCGGAACGTGGATCGCCGATCCGGCCCGCATCGACATTCGCGGCACGCTGACCTGCGGCCGCGACGTGCGCATCGATGTCGGCTGCGTGTTCGAGGGCACCGTGACGCTTGCCGACGATGCGACCGTCGGCGCGCATTGCGTGCTGAAGGACGTGACCATCGGCGCAGGGGCGCAGATCGCGCCGTTCTCGCATCTCGAGGACGCGACCGTCGGCGCCGGGTGCAAGATCGGTCCCTACGCGCGGCTGCGGCCCGGCGCGCAATTGGCCGACGACGTGCACATCGGCAATTTCGTCGAGGTGAAGCAGGCGACGATCGGGCCGGGCAGCAAGGCCAACCATCTTGCCTACATCGGCGACGCGACCATCGGCGCGCGCGTCAATGTCGGTGCCGGCACGATCACCTGCAACTACGACGGCGCCAACAAGTTCCGCACGGTGATCGAGGACGACGTCTTCATCGGCTCCGACACGCAGCTGGTCGCGCCGGTCACCGTCGGGCGCGGCGCGACGCTGGGCGCCGGCACGACGCTGACCCGCGATGCGCCCCCGGACACGCTGACGATCTCGCGCGTCAAGCAGGCAGAGATCCCCGGCTGGAAACGGCCGATGAAAAAACCCAAACCACAAGGCTGATCCCCATGTGCGGCATCGTCGGCGCGGCCTCCGCGCGCAACATCGTTCCGGTGCTCATCGACGGCGTCCGTCGCCTCGAGTACCGCGGCTACGACTCCACCGGACTCGCCGTCATCGACACCGCGGCCGCCGCGCCCGTGCTCTCGCGGCTCGTCAGCACGGCGCGCGTCGCCGATCTGGCTGCCCAGGCCGAGTCGACGCGCTTGGTCGGCAACGTCGGGATCTCGCACACACGATGGGCGACGCACGGGGCGCCCACGCCGATCAACGCGCACCCGCACACCTCGGGCGGCGAGATCGCCGTCGTCCACAACGGGATCATCGAGAATTACGAAGCGCTGCGGGCGAAGCTCAAGATGCAGGGCTACGTCTTTGCCACCGAGACCGACACCGAAGTCATCGCGCATCTCGTGCATTCGCATTGGCACGCGGCCGGCGGCGGCGACCTGAAGCGCGCTGTCGAGGCGGCAATCGCCGAATTCCACGGCGCCTATGCGATCGCGGTGATCTCGACCCGCGAACCCGGGCGTCTCGTCGGCGCCCGCCAGGGAAGCCCGCTGGTCGTGGGCTACGGCGACGACGACCACTTTCTCGCCAGCGACGCGGCGGCGCTGCTGTCGGTGACGCGCAGCGTCGCCTATCTCGAGGAGGGCGACGTTGCCGACGTGAGGCGCGAGTCCTGCGTCATCTCGGACGCCGGCGGCGAGCGCGTCCTGCGCGCGATCGTCAACGTCGAATCGTCGGGCGCCAGCGTCGAGCTGGGGCCCTATCGGCACTTCATGCAGAAGGAGATCTTCGAGCAGCCGCGCGCCGTCTCCGACACGCTGGAAGGCGTGGCCGTCATCGGCCCGCACCTCTTCGGACCCGCCGCCGCCGCCGCGTTGCCGGGCGTCGACAGCGTGCTGATCCTGGCCTGCGGCACCAGCTATTACTCCAGTCTGGTGGCGAAACAATGGATCGAGTCGCTGGCGTGCATTCCCTGCGCGGTCGAGATCGCCAGCGAATACCGCTACCGCGACAGCGTGCCCAATCCCGCGGCGCTGGTGATCGTCGTGTCGCAATCGGGAGAGACGGCCGACACGCTGGCGGCGCTGAAGCACGCGAAAGCGCTCGGCCACGTCCACACGCTCACCATCTGCAACGTCCCGACGTCGTCGATGGTGCGGCAGACGGAACTCACCTATCTGACCCGCGCCGGCGTCGAGGTCGGGGTCGCGTCGACGAAAGCGTTCACGACGCAGCTGATCGCCCATTTCCTGCTGGCGCTGACGCTGGCCAAGCTGCGCAATCGCCTGACCGGCGAGCAGGAAGCACACTGGCTGCGCGGTTTGCGTCACCTGCCGGCGGCGCTGCAGTCGGCGCTGGCGCTGGAGCCGCAGGTGATCGCGTGGGCGGAGAAATTCGCGCGCAAGCAGGATGCGTTGTTCCTCGGTCGCGGCCTCCACTATCCGATCGCGCTCGAAGGCGCGCTGAAGCTGAAGGAGATCTCCTACATCCACGCGGAGGCCTATCCCGCCGGGGAGTTGAAGCACGGGCCGCTGGCGCTGGTCGACTCGTCGATGCCCGTGGTGGCGATCGCGCCCAACGATGCGCTGCTCGAAAAGTTGAAGAGCAACCTGCAGGAAGTGCGCGCGCGCGGCGGCGAACTCTACGTCCTCGCCGATCTCGACAGCCACCTGCAATCGTCGGAAGGGGTCCACGTGATCCGGCTGCCGGAGCACGCGGGACTGCTGTCGCCGGTGGTGCACACGATTCCGCTGCAATTGCTCGCGTATCACACCGCGGTGATACGTGGCACCGACGTCGACAAGCCGAGAAATCTGGCGAAGAGTGTCACGGTCGAATAGGGCGTGGGGCGATCGGGGCGGCGCAGTCAAGGCACTGAGAAGCCGCTTCCATGAATGACTTCGATCGCGCGAAGCGGGAGTTCCGGGAATACTACGGTGCGAACATCGCCATACTTCGCGATGCCGAGCAGTCACTGCGAGCGCAGATCCTCAGCGCCCTTGCCGACCAGCCGTCGTTTCCGACGCCGCACGTCGTCTCGCGGATCAAGGCCAGGGAAGAGTGCATAAACAAATTTCAGCGGAAGTATCTTCCGCGACTTGCCCAAGCGGGGGCTCGGTACGAAATCAAGAACTACATCGGCGACGTCATAGGTGTTCGGGTCATCTGTCTGTACACGCCGGACATCATGGAGATCGCCCGTCTGCTCGAAGAAGAATTCGACGTGCTGGACTTCACCGACAAGACCCGCGAAGTGGAAATTACCGCGGACACGTTCCGCTACAAGGGCCTGCACCTCGACATGGCGCTTTCGGCGCGACGCAAATCGCTGCCCGCGTACGCCCGATATGCATCGGTACGCTTCGAGGTTCAGGTGCGTACCGCAATTCAGGACGCCTGGAGCACATTGGACCACGCGATCAAATACAAGAAGCAGGTCCCGCATGAATTGAGCCGTCGCATCAATGCGTTGGCCGCGTTGTTTGAAATTGCCGACCGTGAATTCCTGGCCATCAGAGATCAGATCTTCGACCTCGCTGCCTGTGCGTCATCGGGCATCGACCAGCCGAACCCCGACGGTCACGGATCGACCGTGTTCGATTTTCTCCCGGTCTTGCAGAAGCACTTTCCACGTTTCCGATTCGACGATCAAAGGCTGCGTGGATTCGTCAGTGAACTGCAGTTGCGTGATCCGCCACTAACGCCGGCGGATCTCGAAGCCACACTGACGTCGGAAAAGGCCGCCCTGCGCAAGTATGCGAGGCATCAATGGTTTGGCTATCGGAATCCGCTGAATCCGCTTGCGTTGGTGCGCCACGCGATCTATCTGCACGACCCTGGGACATGCGTCGACATCCTGTCCGATTCGCAGCGCGCCCAGTTCGATGAATGGCGAGAGGGCGAGGCCCGTCAGGAGGTTAACGGGGCGCCGATGAAATCAGGCACCGTGGATGACGGAAAAGACCCCGACTGGATCCCCGAGTAGGCGAAGCATGGACGGGCGGCAGGAATCGCCGTCCGTGATCGGTTTCCACATCGGGGGGCGCGCTCCCGGCCGCTTTGACGGCAGGACGACGGAACAGGGAGTCGGTGCGATGCGGCGAGCCGGCCTGACCGCCTGAAGCGATCCGCCCTCTACCAGATCGGATGGATTTTCGAGCGGTGGCGACAGGGTCGCCGCGATGGGAGACAGTGATGGCACGACGGCTGGTGATCATTGGCGGTGATGCGGCAGGGATGTCCGCGGCAGCACAGGCGCGGCGGATGATGTCGGCCCGCGAACTCGAGATCGTGGCCTTCGAGCGCGGGTCGCGCACCTCTTACGCCGCCTGCGGCCTCCCCTACCTGGTCGGCGGGCTCGTCGATACGCCGGAGCATCTTGTCGCCCGGACCCCGGAACAGCACCGGGCCAACGGCATCGCTGTTCGAATTCACCACGGCGGATGGGCGCGTCACGGCCGTTGAGACCGCGGCGGGTCCGGTCGCGGCCGACCTGGTGGTGATCGGGCTCGGGGTGCGCCCCAACACAGACCTGGCTCGGGCCGCGGGCATCGGCGTGGGCGAGGCCGGGGGCATCATCGTCGACGACCACCTTCGCACCGGTACGCCGCACGTCTGGGACGCCGGCGACTGCGTCGAGTCCCACCATCGCATCACCGGACGGTCGGTCGTGGTCGCCCTCGGCACGCACGCCAACAAGCAGGGCCGCGTCGCCGGCACCAACATCGCCGGCGGCAACGCGGCCTTCGCCGGCGTGCTCGGCACGGCGATCACCAAATTCCGAAACCTGGAGATCGGTCGCACCGGGCTCACCGAAGGGCAGGCTGCGACTGCGGGGTTCGATGCGGTCGCCGTGACCACCGAGGCGTCGAGTCGGGCGCACTACTACCCCGGCGCACAGCCGATGCGAATCAAGATCGTGGCCAAGCGTCGAACGGGTCGGTTGCTCGGCGCACAGATCGTTGGCGGCGAGGGCGCGGGCAAGCGCATCGACGTGCTGGCCACGGCGCTGTGGAACGGCATGACCGTGGAGGCGGTGGGCGGCATGGACCTTTCCTACGCCCCGCCGTTCTCGCCGGTCTGGGATCCGGTGCTGCTCGCGGCGGGCAAGGCCGCATCAAAGATCTCACCCCGATGAAGGTACGGAGTTCCGCTGCCAGTCCCTGCACGCAACGACTACGGACGATGCGAAATCGTCGTGTCGTCCAGGCCGATCCGGCCGACGAATGGCAAGCGCAGCCCCATGCTGTTGAGATCAAACCCGAAGCTCAGCCCCAGAACGTTGATTTCAACGCCTTCCTGAACGCCGACGCTGGCGCCCAGCAACCCGAGAAACGAGAACTGCAGCCCGCTTCCTGAAGGCGACAGCCCCGCCGGATTGCCGAGCGGGCGGTAATCCTTTCCGATCGCGTTTGCGGGCAGATCGAGTTTGAGTTCCGGCACTTCGCGTCCGATGTGGGCGAGAAAGGTGTTGCTGTTGCACAAGACGTCGGAGAATTTCTGTCTCGACTGCCACAATCGGTTCGACTTCAAGGTGAAGTAATCCGAGTCGGACGGAGCCGATGGTGGGTGCAATAGGGGGCGGCCCACGATAATTCCGGCCGGCGCGCGCGTCGAGGGGGTGCGGGTCGACCGCGCCTTGGGCGACCGCGGAGCGTCACGGCGCCGGCGCCGCTCCTCTGCGCCAAAACGTGGTCTGTCCCCTATACGCGGATCCAAGTAGCGAGCCCGATGACTATCTCACCTCGACCGTCACCGTGGGAATCCGCCCGGTGAATTTCGATTTCGCCTCCGCGCCGATGGCCTCGACCACCGGCGTGCCGAGATCGATGCCAACGTCGGCCGTCTCGTCCGCCGAAAATATTCCGGCTTGCGTGTGCTCGAGCCGTCCCTCGGCAACCTTCTCGTCGTTCACGAACAAGGTTCCCTTGCCGCCTTTTCCGGGGCCGCCGCCGTCGTAGGCAAAGTCAAAGCGAATCTTGCTCCGGCCGGCCGGCAGCGCCTTGGTGCCGACGATCGAGCTCTGCTGCAGCCCGAGGAAGTTGTACTCGTAGGCCGGCACACCGTTCTTCACGTAGAGCGACCAGCCGCCGAAGCGCCCGCCCTGCGCGATGATGGTGCCGTTGCCTCCGCCTTGCGGCACCTCGACTTCGGCGGTGATCGTCTTGGACCGATTCTTCACGTTGATGAACACCGACTCCATCATCCCGGTCATCCCCTCGGCAAGGGTCAGCGAGGTGCGTCCGGCCATCAGGTCGGGGCGGCCGACCAGGGCCGCATCGAGCCGCTCGAAGACGCGGTCGTCCATCGGCAGAACGTGATACTTCCTGGCTTCCTTCAGGTACAGCGCCTGCAGTTCCGCGAGTCTCTTTGGATGCTTGGCCGCGACATCGTTCGCCAAGCTGAAGTCCGAGCGCACGTCGTACAACTGCCAGGCGGAGTTGTCCTCCAGCGCGCGGCGCGGCTTCGCCTCCCAGGGCGCCCGGTGGATCGTGCGCGCATACCAGCCGTCGTGGTAGATGGCGCGGTTACCGGCGATCTCGAAGTACTGCGTCGTGTGGCGCTCCTTCGCCTTGGCGTTGTCGAACGAGTAGACGAGGCTCGTGCCTTCCATCGGAATCTGCCGCGTGCCGTTGACCGACCTGGGCTCCGGCAGCCCTGCCGCCTGCAGCACCGTCGGCGCCACATCGATCACGTGGCTGAATTGCGTGCGGATCTCGTTCCTGGCCTTGATCCCCTTGGGCCAGCTCACCGCCATGCCGTTGCGCGTCCCGCCGAAGTCCGACGGAACCTGCTTCATCCAGCCGAAGGGGGCATCCAGCGCCACCGCCCAGCCCGCCGCCATGTGCGGGTAGGTCTCGGGACCGCCCCACTTGTCGATGACTTTCAGCATGTCCTCGACCTTCTCGTGCACACCGTTGAAATATGTGTACTCGTTGAACATGCCGTTCTGACCGCCTTCGCCGCTGGTGCCGTTGTCGCCGGCGATGTAGAAGACCAGCGTGTTGTCGGCCTGGCCGACTTCGTCGAAAGCCTTCAGCATTCGGCCGACCTCGTGGTCGGTGTATTCGACGTACGCAGCGAAGACTTCGGCTTGCCGGGAGAACAGGCGCTTCTCGTCGGCCGAGAGCTGGTCCCAATCCTTGATGGACGGCGGTTTCGGCGCGAGCCTGGTCCCCGGAGGCACGACGCCCATCTTGAGCTGCCGGGCGAGGGTCTCCTCGCGCAGCTTGTCCCAGCCCTGGTCGAACTTGCCCTTCCAGCGTGCGATCCACTCCTTGGGCACGTGGTGCGGCGCGTGCGTGGCCCCGGGGGCGAAGTAGACGAACGACGGCTTGTCGGGCGATAGCGCCTTCTGGTATTTGATCCAGGCCCGCGCCTTGTCCGTCATGTCGGTCATCAGGTGGTAGTTCGGGTCTTTCGGCAGTTCAACTTGGGCGTCGCCGTCGTAGAGGTACGGCGCCCACTGGTTGGTCTCGCCACCTAGGAAGCCGTAGAATTTGTCGAAGCCCTGGCGGGTCGGCCACCGATCGAAGGGGCCGGAGATGCTGGCTTCCCATACCGCAGTCTCGTGCCACTTGCCGAACGCCGCGGTGCCATAACCGTTGAGGCGCAGCATCTCCGCCAGCGGTGCGGTCGAATTCGGAATCTGGCCGGTGGCGCCCGGGAACGCCGTCGCCATCTCGGTGATGAAGCCCATGTTCACCGTGTGATGATTGCGCCCGGTTTTCAATGCCGCCCGCGTCGGCGAGCACAGTGCCGTGGTGTGGAAGTCGGTATAGCGCAGGCCGTTCTGGGCCACCGCGTCGAGCGACTCCGTGTTCACCGGACCGCCGAAGCTGCTGGTGACGCCGAAGCCCAGGTCGTCGATCAGCACGATCACCACATTGGGCGCGCCGGCCGGTGCCTTCACCTCGAAACGCGGCGGCGCCTTGGCCTTGCGCGCATCGATTTCGCCGTACAGCGGCCGCTTCGGTTCAGGAATCGGGAGCACCGTCCGGTCCAGCCCGCCTTTCGTCTGTCCGGTTGCCGACATCGAAACGGCAACTGCCATCAGCGCACCGATCGCCGCCGCGACGACCCGTTGTCTCGGGAAAGATTTCATTCTCAACTCCTGGTTTCTCTTGTCGTTTCCATCGTCGCTGCATGGCGCGATTGGCGCGATTGGGGACAGACCACGATAATTCCGTCCGGGACACGCATCGAGGGAGTGCGGGTCGACAGCGTCTTGGGCGACCGGGGCGCGTCGCGGCGGCGCCGCCGCTCCGCTGTGGCAAAACGTAGTCTATCCCCTGCGCCGCGCTGCCGGGCTCCGGCGTGCGGTCGATCAGGGTTCGATACGCGTGCCGAGCACCTTCAGAAACTGCGCCAGCCACGCCGGGTGCGCGGGCCAGGCGGGCGCGGTCACGAGATTGCCATCGGTGTGCGCCTTGTCCACCGGGATGTCGGCGTAGTTGCCCCCTGCTGCCTTCACCTCCGGGGCACACGCCGGATAGGCACTGCAGCCGCGACCCGAAAGCACGCCCGCCGCGGCCAGCAGCTGCGCGCCATGGCAGATGGCAGCGATCGGCTTGTTCGCCTTGGCGAAGTGCTGGACGATGGCGATGACCTTCGGGTCGAGCCGCAGGTATTCCGGTGCGCGACCGCCGGGTATGACCAGCGCGTCGTAGTCTTCGGCCTTTACCGCATCGAAGTCGGCGTTGAGCGTGAAGTTGTGGCCAGGTTTCTCGCTGTAGGTCTGGTCGCCCTCGAAATCATGCACGGCGGTGCGCACCGAAGCACCCGCCTTCTTGCCCGGGCACACCGCGTGCACCGTGTGGCCAACCATCGACAGCGCCTGGAACGGCACCATCGTTTCATAGTCTTCGGTGAAGTCACCGGTGAGCATCAGGATCTTCTTCGCAGCCATGGAGTCGCCTCTGTCAGGATTGGGGGACGTCGTAAAGCACATGCGCGGAAGGCGCGCCGCCATTATGGAGGAATCACCGTCGCATCAGGCCCCGGGACGGGATCGCGCGGCGGGCGACTTGCCCTTTGTGGCCTTGCGCGGCGGCGTGCGCGCGAGCTTCGCGACGTAATAGTCCAGCGCCCAGCGCGTCTTGGTCTGCTGGTTCGCATCCCGCTCGGCGCCCACTTCCGCCAGGAAGGCCATGAACCCCCCCACCGCAACCGCGGCCTGGACGATCGGCGCCTTGATCGAAACCTCCATCAACCGCTTGCCGTCACTCCGTTTCCACAGCTCGGCGGTGATCGGCCAGGGGCAGGCCGGGTCCTTGAGTTGCCACCGCTGGGCAACCAGCGGCCCGAGCACGGCGAGGCTCGCGAAGTCGATCGCGCGGCCTGCCATGGTCATCAGGAAATCCTCCTGCTCCGCAGTGAAGATGCCGGCGACCGGCTTCTTTCCGCCGGCGACACGCTTGATGAGCCCCTTGGCCACCGGCATCGAGAACGACGCGGACTTGACCATGCTCGTCTCGCTCGCGTCCACCTCGATCTTGAAGTCCCGATACTTGCGCCACTTATGCCCCACGGTCGCCGGATCGACGGGTCGGAACTTCACCGTGCTGTCGTGGGTGCCGCCGACCACGCGGCGGGCCCGGGCGATGATTCCGGCGGCGAGCAGGTCGAGCCCGGGCGTGTCGAAGAAGTAGATGTAGCGCTCCTCATCGTTGTTCGCCGTGAGCCCGAAGCGCGTCAGCGCGTGCCTGATCTGGTGATTCGGAATCGTGGCCTTGATCTCGATGGCCTCGGCGCCCGCCACTGCCCTGGCGACGCTGCCCCGTGTTGCCGCTCCCCGCTCCATGACTCGTCGTCCTTCGCTTGGTTGGTTTGACGCGCAGCGGCGCAATCACGCACTGCGCAACAGAGCATGAGCTTACCGCAGTTCATCGAAGGCGCTAGGCGCCAACAGTAGCTCAGCCGATAATGGGCGGACCCACAACTCTCGCGACGCAATCGCGTCCCAACCATGCGCTATTCGACTTTCGGCCGCACCGGCCTCTTCGTTTCCGAACTCTGCTTCGGGTCGATGACCTTCGGCGGCAAGACCGGCATCTGGGAAAAGATCGGCAACACCGAGCAGCAGGAAGCCGATCGGCTCGTCGGCGTGGCGCTGGATGCCGGCATCAATTTCTTCGACACCGCGAACGTGTATTCGGACGGCGACTCGGAGCGCATCCTGGGTCGTGCGCTCGGGGCCCGGCGCCAGGACATCGTGCTCGCGAGCAAAGTGCGCGGTCGCGCCGGCCCCGGACCCAACGACGTGGGTCTCTCGCGGGCGCACATCATGGCGTCGGTCGATGCGTCGCTGCGCCGGCTCGGCACCGACTGGCTCGACCTGTACCAGATCCACGGCTACGACGCGCTGACGCCACTCGACGAGACGCTGCGCGCGCTGGACGATCTCGTGCGCGCCGGCAAGGTGCGCTACGTCGGCTGCTCAAATCTTGCCGCCTGGCAGATCGCCAAGGCCAACGGCCTCGCCGCCGCCCACGACTGGGACCGTTTCGAGTCGCTGCAGGCCTATTACACGATCGCGTCGCGCGACCTCGAGCGCGAACTCGTCCCGGTGCTCGCCGACCAGCAGATGGCGCTGATGGTCTGGAGCCCGCTGGCCGGCGGCTTCCTCTCCGGAAAGTACAGCCGCGAGCAGGATGGCCCCGCGGGCTCGCGGCGCACCAGGTTCGACTTTCCGCTGCTCGATCGCGAGCGCGCGTTCGACTGCATCGACGCGATGCGAACGATCGGCGTCGCCCATGGCGTGAGTGTCGCGCGGGTGGCATTGGCGTGGCTGCGCGCACAGAAGCACGTGACCACGATAATCATCGGCGCCAAGACCGAGGCCCAGCTGCGCGACAACCTCGACGCGACGGCGCTGACGCTGTCCGCCGACGAGTTGGCGGTGCTGGACCGCGTGAGCGCGCTGCCGCTCGAGTATCCGGGCTGGATGATCGCGCGCCAGGCGGCAGGCCGCGAGCCGTCGACCCCGTAGTCGCCAAGGGACCTCCGGATGACCCCCTCGACCCCCGCGCCGCTTCGCATCGGCATTCTCGGCGCGGCGAAGATCGCGCGCGCCTTCATCGACGGCGTGCGCCCGTCGCGCAAGATCGTCGTTGCCGCAGTCGCGAGTCGCGACCGTGCGCGCGGAGAGGCGTTTGCGCGCGACACCGGGGTTCCCCACCTGCACTCGAGTTACGACGCCCTGCTCGCGGATCCTTCGATCGAAGCCGTCTACATAGCGCTGCCGAACAGCCTTCATGCCGAGTGGTCGATCCGCGCGCTGGGAGCGGGCAAGCACGTGCTGTGCGAAAAGCCGCTCGCGACGTCGGGGGCGCAGGCGCGCGCGATGTTCGATGCCGCACGGCGCAATGACGTCCATCTTGCCGAAGCCTATCCGTATCGCGCGCAGCCGCAGACGCTGAAGATGGGCGAACTGCTGCGCGCCGGCGCGATCGGGCGGGTGCAGCTCGTGCATGCCGCATTCGGCTTTCCCATGCTCGATGGCGCGAACATCCGCTTCGATCCCGCGCTCGCCGGCGGTGCGCTGATGGATGCCGGGTGTTACCCGGTCAGCTTCGCTCGTCTCGTTGCCGACGAACGCCCGCGGCGCGTCCAGGCGATGGCGCGGTGGGCCGACAGCGGCGTCGATCGCTCGCTGGTGGCCTCACTCGAGTTCGCGAACGGCGTGCTGGCGCAGATTTCGTGCAGCTTCGACACCGCGCGCCACCGCCACGCCTGCATCGTCGGCGACGGCGGCGCGCTGGCGACGACGTTCCTCAACGACACCTCGGCCGCGCTGCCCCCGGTGCTGGAATGGAAGCGCGGGATCGCGCTGGACGCCGCGCGCGAAACGGTCTCCACCGCGCCGACCAACGGTTTCCTCGCCGAGGCGGAGTCCTTCCACGACCTGGTGCGAGGCAGCCGGTCGCAGTGGAGCGGCGCGACGCCGGAGGAATCGATCGACATCGCGCTGACGCTGGAGGCGCTGGCGCAAAGCGCCCGCGAGGGTCGCGCGATCGACATCGCGCCGGATTGATGCGCCGTGGTGCGAGGCTCAAATTGGGCCTCGGCCGCGTAGAATCCACGTTCACCATGGACGAGTCCGCCGCCCTCGACGTGACCGCCGTGCGCGCCGTCGAACTCGGCGACCGCGCGCGATCGCTGTGGTCCGACGCCGACCGTTCATGGGCAAGCCGCGCGGCGGCGGAAGTGGTCGGCGAAAAGGCGGACAGCGCGACGTTCGTCGCGCGCCGCGCGCAGCTTGCGCTGGAGCGTCTCTCCGAGCGGGACCAGGCCTTTCCGCGCGCCCTCCAAGCGCTGCGCTGGCGGCCCTGGGTCGGCGGGGTGACCGTCGCCGGCGCGTTCGCGATCGGTCTCGCGGTCGACCGCATCGGCGGCCGGCAGCACATCAACCTGCTGGCGCCGCCGGTATTCGCGCTGCTGGTCTGGAACCTCGTCGTGTATGCGGCGCTGGTGGTCGGCTACGTGACCCGATTCGGCGACGCGAGTTCGCCGGGACCGCTTCGGCGCGCGCTGGTTCGCCTTGCCACGCTGCGGCACCCGCGCGCCGGTGGCGAGGGCACTGTCGCAGCCAGCCTCGCCGCGCTGGTGGCCGACTGGTCCCGTATCGCCGCGCCGCTGTACGCCGTCCGGGCGACGCGCATCCTGCATCTCGCCGCCGCGGCGCTGGCGGCGGGGGTCATCGCGGGCCTGTATCTGCGTGGCCTTGCGTTCGAATACCGCGCCAGCTGGGAAAGCACCTTTCTCGATGTCGGCGCCGTGCGCAAACTGCTGGCAGCCGTGCTGGCGCCCGGATCGTGGCTCACCGGAATTCCCGTTCCCGACGTGGGTGCGCTCGCGGGGATCCGCGCGCCGTCCAGCGAAAACGCCGCGACGTGGCTGCATCTCCTCGTCGCGACGCTGTCCTGCGTCGTCGTCGGGCCACGTCTGCTGCTTGCCGCGGGTGCCCGGTGGCTGGAGCAGCGTCGCGCGTCGCGGCTGCCGATCGCCCTGAACGAGCCTTACTTCCGGCGCCTGCTGCGCGACTTTCGCAGCGGTCCCGTGCAGGTACGCGTGATTCCCTACAGCTACACGTTGCCGTCGGAAGTCTCGGCGGGGCTGGAGGCGGTTGTGCAGCGCAGTTTCGGGGGCAGCGCGCGGCTTGCCGTCGAAGCGCCGATCGCGTACGGCGACGAGGATTGCCTCGCCAAGCGCGCCGCGTCCGCGGAGGATGGCGCCGTCCTTGCGGTGTTCAATCTCACGGCCACGCCGGAGCGCGAGGTGCACGGCGCATTCATCGCGGCACTCGCCGTCGCGACGCCTCCCGGCGTGCCGGTGCTGGCATTGGTGGACGAATCGGCGTTTCGTGCCCGCTGGCCGGGAGAAGAGGCGCCCCTCGCGCAGCGCAAGGCGCTGTGGGGCGATTTGCTGATGACGCTGCAGTGCACGCCCGTCTTCGTGGACCTGACCGCGCCCGATCTGCAGCGGGTCGAGGCCGCGATCGAGTTCGCTCTGGCCGCACACGAGGCGCACGCGGCTGCCGCGCCATCGCTGCAATGACCGCAGACAACAGGATCTCGCTGTCGCTGATTTCGCACACCAATGCGGGCAAGACGACGCTTGCGCGAACGTTGCTGGGCCGCGACGTGGGCGAGGTCCGCGATGCACCGCACGTCACGCAGGAATCCAGCGCGTTCACGCTCATCGACACCCCTGACGGCGACGCGCTGGTCCTCTGGGACACACCCGGCTTCGGCGACAGCGCGCGGCTGGCCAGGCGCCTGCGCCAGCAGGGCAATCCGATTGGCTGGTTCCTGTCCCAGGTGTGGGACCGCTATCGCGACCCCGCCTTCTGGCTGACACAGCAGGCGGTGCATAACGTGCGCGAAGAAGCCGACGTCGTGCTCTACCTCGTCAACGCGGCGGAAGCACCGGATGACGCCAGCTATCTTGCGCCCGAGCTTGCGGTGCTGCAGTGGATCGGCAAGCCGGTCATCGTATTGCTCAACCAGACCGGGCGGCCGCGACCCCGCAGCGACGAGGCCGCAGACGAGGACCGCTGGCGCGAGGCGCTGGCCGCGTGGCCTCGCGTCCGCGAGGTGCTCTCGCTGGACGCCTTCGCGCGCTGCTGGGTGCAGGAGTTCACGTTGTTCGCGGCGGTCGCCCGCGTGCTGCCCGATGCCGACCAACCCGCCTTCGAACGGCTCGTTGCAGCGTGGCGGTCGCGCCGATTCGCGGCGTTCGATGCGGCCATGGTTGCACTGGCCGAGCCGATCGCCCGCGCAGCCGCCGATCGCGTCATTCTGCCCGCCGAGAGCCTCGGGGCGAGACTCGGCAAGACGCTGGGAATGGCGCGATCGGACGGGGAGCGACCGGAAGCGCGGGCGGCCCGCGAAATGTCCGCGCGCCTGGATGCCGATGTGCGTACGAGCCTCGACCGGCTGATCGCGATCCACGGGCTCGAAGGGCGTGCTGCCGGCGAGGTGCTCGAGCGCCTGGCGACCGATGTGCGTGTCGACGCGCCGCTGGACGAGGGCAAGGCGGCGATGATGGGTGGCGTGGTTTCCGGCGCGCTTACCGGCCTGGGCGCCGATCTCGCGTCCGGCGGGCTGACGTTCGGGGCGGGCATGCTCGCCGGCGCGGTGCTGGGCGCGCTGGGCGGGGCGGGCGTGGCCCGGGGAATGAATGTCGTCCGCGGCAAGACCGAAGCCACACTGCGCTGGGAAGCGGCGTTCCTCGACGGCCTCGTCACGGCATCGCTGCTGCGCTATCTTGCCGTGGCTCACTATGGTCGTGGCCGCGGCGAGTGGAAGGCGAGCGAAACGCCGCTGTTCTGGCGCGAAAGTGTGCTGCGAACCGTGGCCACGCGGCAGGCGGCGCTGGCGGAGATCTGGTCGCTGCGGACCGCCGGCGGTGCCGTCGACGGCGTCGAACGCGGATTGCGAAGCGTGCTCGCCCAGATGGCACGCGACCTGCTCGACGAGCTCTATCCGGGCGCGATGGGGTTCACGCAACCTGGAGTCGGCGCATCTTCCGCCACAACGTCGACCGGCTGATACCCAGCATGCGCGCCGTCTCGGCCATCCTCCCGCCGCATTGCGCGAGGGCGTGCCCGATCCGCTCCCGCTCGCTCGGCAATCCGGCGAGGACCAGCACCCCGTCCGAATCATCGAGCAGCCGGGCCACCAATTTGCCGGACACCGTCTTTTCGCGCAGCGTGGCCGACACCCGCGCCATGATGTTCTGCAGTTCGCGCACATTGCCGGGCCAGGCATGGCGGCCAAGCTCGCGCAACGCGGCGGCCGAAAGCGTGTGGGTGCCGGCGCTCGTCTCCGTGAGACGAAGGAAGCGCTCGGCAAGGATGGGGATGTCCTCGGCGCGCTGGCGCAGCGCGGGCAGCCGCAGTTGCAGAACGTTGAGGCGGTAATAGAGGTCGTCGCGGAACGAGCCCGCGGCAACCAGTTGCTTCAGATTCTTGTTGGTGGCGGCGATCACGCGCGCATCGACCGGAATCACCTGGTCGCTGCCCAGGCGCATGACCCTCTTCTCCTGCAGCACGCGCAGGAGCTTGCCCTGCGTCGGAAGATCCATCTCGGCGATCTCGTCGAGGAAGATGCTGCCGCCATGGGCGAGTTCGAAAAGGCCGGGCTTGCCTTTCTGGCTGGCCCCCGTGAAGGCGCCCTGCACATAGCCGAAGAGCTCGCTCTCAAGCAGTTGCCCCGGTAGCGCCGCGCAGTTGACGGCCACGAACGGCCCGTCGCGGCGAGCGCTGGCGTTGTGGATGCCCTGTGCAAACAGCTCCTTGCCGGTGCCCGTTTCGCCCTGGATGAGCACGGTCGCGGGCGTGGCGGCGAAATCGGTGCCGATGGCGATTGCCTGCCGCAGCGCGGGGCTGGTGCCGAGTATGTCCTCGAACCGGGCGGTGGCCACGTGGCCGGTGGCGAGAATGCGCCTGCGCACCGTCGCCTCCAGTTGCTGGATCTGGCGCACGTCGTGAAAGGTGGCAACCGCGCCGACCGTGGCTCCGCTGACGGTGACGGCGATCTTGTTGCAGATGATGTCCTGGTCGAACAGGCGATCGATCAGGCCGATCTCGCCGCGACCCGTGGCGACGACCTTCTCCAGTCCCAGCTTGGGCCACAGCGTGCGAATCGGCTTGCCGAGGGCGTCGTCTTCGCCGATGCGCAGCAGGCGTGCGGCGTTGGGGTTGATGAGGGTGACGAGGCCTTCCGGGTCCACGGCCAGGATGCCGTTGTCGGTGAAGGTGAGGACCGCCCGCAGCAGCGACGCTTTCGCCTTCTCCACCGCGCGCGCGCGGGCGATGCGCTTCGCTTCCTCGACCGCCGCCAGAATGCTGGGTGCGACGGTCTCGACCGCCTGACAGGCGAAGCCAAGCCGCGCGGCGACTCGCGCCGTGATGTAACCGCCCACGATGACGCCCGCACCCTGCACATGAGCGCCGCGGATGCGCGCCTCGATCTCGGCCTCGTCACCCAGTTCGTGGACGGTGACCTCGACACCCAGCATGCGGCCGATTTCCTCGGCACCGGCCGACATCGGCGGAAACGCGACGACGGCGATGTGCGCCGCCTGCGCGCGGGCGCGGTGCAGGGCGCTGATGAGGTCGAGTCCCGATGTCGAGAGGTCCACCACCGACAATTCCGGCAGCGCTGCCGCGATCAACCCGGCCGTGGCCCCTCGGGAAATGACGACCTCGACACCCCCTTCCGCCAGCCGGCGCGCGACATCGACGGCCTCCCCCATCAGCCCCTGCGCCAGCCGGACATCGTCGTGCTGCCCAGCGAGCGTGGTCTTCGCCAGCTCGAGCATGTCGGCGTTGAGGGCAATGAATGCGATGGCAGCCATGGACTCCCCGGCAGGCGAGACAAGATGAAACGTGATGAAACATCATACGACGAAAATGTTTCAGCCTGCGGCGACGATCGCCTAACTCCTTGATTTGGAGCAATAGCCGCACTGGAACAATTCATGCTGCCAGTAGGGTTATTTGGGGGTCGCGGGGGGATGTCGCCGTCGCGACAGAAGCAAACGACCGGGCGCAATGCCCAGGAGCCGACGATGAAAATCAACTGGAAGGCCGTTGTTCCGCTGCTGATCGGGGGTGCCATCCTGCTCGCGCCCGTGCCGGGAGGGCTGGATCCGATCGCGTGGCAGTACTTCGCGCTGTTCGTCACGGTCATCGTGGCGCTGATCCTGGAGCCGATTCCGACGGCGGCGATCGGCCTCATGGGGGTTACCGTCGCCGCGGCGTTCCTGATGGTCCCGGCGAAGATCGGCACGCCGGCAGTGGCGGCCGATGGGCTGCGCTTCGCGCTGTCCGGCTTTTCCGATGGCACCGTGTGGCTGATCTTCGTCGCCTACATGTTCTCGCTGGGCTACGAGAAGACGGGCCTCGGCAAGCGGATCGCGCTGCTGCTGATCAAGCGCCTGGGCAAGAGCACGCTCGGGCTGGGCTACGCGGTGGCGCTGGCCGATCTCGCGGTCGCGCCTTTCACGCCGTCCAACACCGCGCGCAGCGGCGGCATCATCTTCCCCATCATCAAGAACGTCCCGCCGCTGTACGGCAGCACGCCTGAACAGGATCCGCGCAAGATCGGCGGCTACGTGATGTGGGTGGCGATGGCCACGACCTGCGTGACCAGCAGCATGTTCCTCACCGGTCTCGCGCCGAATCTGTTGGCGCTCAGCATCATCGAGAAGACGGCCAAGATCTCGATCAGCTGGACCGAGTGGTTCGTCGCGCTGGCCCCAGCCTGCATCGTGCTGTTCCTGCTGGTGCCGTATCTCGTCTACCTCATCTATCCGCCGACGCTGAAGAGCAGCGACGATGCGCCGAAGTGGGCGAGCGAGGAACTCGCGCATCTGGGGCCTCTCTCGCGGAGGGAAGTGATGATGGCCGGTCTCGCGATCCTGGCGCTGGCATTGTGGATCTTCGGCGGCAAGCTGTTCACCGCCACCACGGTCGCGCTGATGGTGCTGTCGCTGATGATCCTGACCAGCGTACTCACCTGGGATGACGTGATCGGCCACAAGACTGCGTGGAACGTGCTGGTCTGGTTCGCGACGCTGGTCGCGATGGCCGACGGGCTGGCCAAGGTCGGCTTCCTCGCCTGGTTTGCCAAGGTGGCGGCGGCCGCGATGTCCGGCTTCTCGATCGGGCTTCTGGTCATCTGCTTCGTCGCCCTGTTCTTCTTCCTTCACTACATGTTCGCGAGCCTCACCGCGCACACGACGGCCTTGCTGCCGGTGGTGCTGGTGACCGCCGCGACGGTGCCCGGCATGCCGATGAAGACGCTGGCGCTGCTGCTTGTCGGCACGCTGGGTCTCATGGGCATCCTGACGCCGTACGCGACGGGGCCTTCGCCGATCTACTACGGTTCGGGGTACATCAGCCGCAAGGAATACTGGCTGCTCGGCACCGTGTTTGGCGTGATCTTCATCGTCGTCTATCTCGCCATCGGCTATCCGTACCTGTCGATGATGTATCGCTGACGGCGTACAGGCCCGCGGTCGCCGAAACGCGAGCGCGGGCTTTCCCGGGGCTTTTCGTCGAGGCTGCCTCCACGGGCAACGCCTCGTGGGAGGAGCTTGCGCATGGACAAGCAAGAGGCAGTTCGGTCGCTGACCGATCTCATGGCGCGCTTCACCGGATACATCGGCAAGCGCCTGCCGCAGGACGTGCTGGACAAGTTGACCGAATTGCGGGCACGCGAGGTCGAGCCGCTCGCAAAGGTCGTCTACGACGCGATGTTCGAAAGTCGCGAGACCGCGGACAGGCTGAATCGCCCCTGTTGCCAGGACACCGGCGTCATCCAGTTCTTCGTCCGTGCCGGCGCGCAGTTCCCGTTGCTGGGCGAGTTGAAGGAGATCCTCGGCAACGCCGTGCGGCTGGCCGCGGGCGACGCGCCGCCAAACCACAACGCGGTCGAGACCTGCGCCGAGAAGTACACCGGCGACAGCACCGGCCGCGGCGTGCCGTGGATCGAGTGGGAGATCGTTCCCGACGGCGACACCTGCACGATCGACGTGTACCTGGCGGGAGGGGGCTGCACGCTGCCCGGCGCTGCCAAGGTGCTGATGCCCGCTGCCGGCTACGAGGACGTGGTGCGGTTCGTTTTCGACGTCATCACCGCGCACCGCGTGGATGCCTGCCCGCCGCTGCTGGTGGGGATCGGCGTGTCGACGTCGGTCGACACCGCCAGCATGCTGTCCAGGCGCGCAGTCCTGCGTCCCATCGGCACCCGCCACCCGGACCCTCGCGTAGCGGCAATGGAATTGGCAATCGAAAAGGGTCTGAACGACCTCGGCATCGGCCCGCAAGGACGCAACGGCAGTTCGTCGGTGATGGGCGTGCACGTGGAGTCCTCGGCGCGACATCCATCGACCATGAATGTGGGCGTGTCCGTGGGTTGCTGGGCGCATCGCCGCGGGACCATTCACGTCAACCCGGACCTGTCCTATGAAATCCTGTCGCACAAGGGAGTGACGCTGTGAAGCGCATCGAACCGGCGAGGCAAGATTTGACGCCTGCGGCGACACCGGAGTACCGTCGAACCGTGTCGCTATCCAAGACTGCGGCCCCGACCGGGGCACGCAGCCGAATGTCCACTCCGGAGTCCATGATGACGTCAATTTCACGCTGGCTGTCCCACGCCGCGCGCTTCGTCGCGGCCGCAACCCTTGGCGTTGGGGGGCTTCTCGCCGCCGTACCTGCCCTGGCCGCCGAGACGCTCAACGTCTACTCGATCTGGCCCGAGAACTGGGCTCGGCCGATGTTCGAGGAGTTCGAGAAAGCGTCGGGCATCAAGGTCAATTTCGTTCGCTTCTCCTCCGGCGAGGCGCTTGCCCGCGTCATCGCCGAAAAGAACAATCCGCGCGTCGACGTGCTGTTCGGCGGCCCGGTCGAAACCCACGCGGCCGGCATCGCCGAAGGCGTATTCGAGGCCTACAAGCCGCCCAGCTTCGCCCGCCTGCCGGCACGCTTCCGGCATCCGGATGGCCAATGGGTGGCGATCGCCGACGACCCGCTGGTGTTCATGTCCAACAACAAGTTCCTGGCGGAAAACAAATTGCAGCCACCGGCATCGTGGAACGACCTCCTTGCGCCCGCGTACAAGAATATGCTGCAGATGGCCGATGCACGCACCTCGGGCACCGCGGTTACGCGGATCTTTTCGATCATCGAGGTCAACGGCCGCGACGAGAACAAGGCCTTCGACTACATGAAGAAGCTGCGCCCGAACGTGCAGCTCTACACCAAGAGCGGCGGCGGCGGCACGCTGCCGGTCGGTCTTGGACAGGCGGGCGCGGGCATCTTCTTCATCGTCGATGCGCTCGACACCAAGGCCAAGGGCTACGACGTGGCGATCAGCTTCCCGAAGGAAGGCATCGGCACCGCCGCCGAGGCGATCGCGCTGATCAAGGGCGCGAAGAATCCCGCCGCGGGCAAGAAGCTCATCGACTGGGCGAGTTCGCCTGCGATGCAGAACCAGTTCGCGAAATACAAGATCAACTTCGTGCCCGCGCATCCGGACGTGCAGCTCGACCCGAGCCTCGGCGAAGTGCTCAAGGGCACGAAGATCTTCCCCATCGATGCCGACTACGCGGGCGCCAACCGCAAGCGCATCGTCGAACGCTGGATCGCCGAGGTGCTGAACCCGTAATCGCGGTCCATCGTGGCTGACCTGGCCGGCACCCCGGCGCTGCGCGCGCCGGGCGCGCATCGCGACCCCGTCGTCGCCGTTGCGGCGTTCATGCTGTGGGCGCTGCTGGCGCTGTTCGTCGTCTACCCGCTGGCGATGCTGTTCGTTCGGATGCTGACCGACCAGGGGCAGTTCTCGGTCGAGGGACTCGCGACCATCCTCACCGACCGGCACCAGATCCGCGCCTTCTGGAACAGCCTGCTGCTGGCGACGCTGGTCGGACTCGCCGGCACGGTGCTGGGCTTCATGTTCGCGTTCACCGCGTCGCGCGGCCGCCTGCGGCGCTGGATGCTGGGGGCGATGGACGCGAGCGTATTGCTGCCGCTGGTGTCGCCGCCGTTCACGACGGCGATCGCGATGATCTTTTCGTTCGGGCCGCGCGGGCTCATCACCTACGACCTGCTGGGCCTCAAGACGGCGACCGTCTACGGCTTGTCGAGCACGCTCTTCTCCGAGGTGATCACCTATTTCCCGATCGCGTATCTCACGCTGCGGCCGATCCTCGCCGGCATCGATTCCAACATCGAGGGCATGGCGCTGTCGTTGGGGGCCTCGCGCTGGCGCGTGTTCCGCACCGTGACGCTGCCGTTGACGATTCCCGGCCTCGCCAACGCGTTCCTGCTGCTGTTCGCGGCGTCGCTGGCGGATTTCGCGACGCCGCTGATCCTCGCCGGCAACCAGTTTCCGGTGCTGCCGACGCAGGCGTTCCTGCAGATCACCGGCATGTTCGACCTGCGCGGCGGCGCGGCGCTGTCGTTCGTGCTGCTGGTTCCGGCGCTGATCGTCTTCCTGCTGCAGCGCTACTGGGTGAGCCGCCGCTTCTACGTGACGATCACCGGCAAGGGCGCGGGCCAGGCGCCGTTCGACAGCGTGTCGCGCGGCGTGCGCAACGCGCTGCTCCTCGCGTGCCTGGTGATCGCGCTGTCGATCGCCTATTTCTACGTGCTGCTCGTCTATGCGTCGCTCGTGGTGGCGCTGGGCGCCAATCATGCGTTCACCTGGCAGCACTACAAGGTGATCTTTACCGAGGGCCTGAAGGCGATACGCGATACGCTGGTGATTGCCGGCTTCGCGATGCCGCTGGGCGGGCTCTATGGCGTCCTGCTCGGCTACCTCGTCACCAAGAAGCAGTTCATCGGTCGCCGCACGATGGAACTCACGTCGATGATCAACTACGCGCTGCCGGGAACCATAGTCGGCATCGCCTACCTCATCGCCTTCAACGATCCGCCGATCGAACTGACCGGCACCGCGCTGATCATCGTCGCCTGCTACATTTTCCGCTATGGCCCCACCGGCATCCGGGCGACGGTGGCGCTGCTGTCGCAGATCGACAAGAGCCTGGAGGAAGCGTCGCAGGGCTTGGGCGCGGGCAGCGGCACGACCTTCCGCCGCATCACCTTGCCGCTGATCGTGCCGGCGTTTTTCGCCGGCCTGGGGGTGGTGTTCATCCGCTCGATGACAGCGATCAGCGCGACGATCTTCCTGGTGTCGATGTCCTGGACGCTGATCACCGTCAAGATCCTCGAGAACATCACCGAACTCTCGCTCGGGCCGGCGGCGGCGTTCTCGGTGCTGGTCTGTGTGATCGTCTTCATCGTCATCGGATTGATCGGGCGCGCGCTGCGCTATTTCAAGGCGCCGGGCGCGGCGTCAGTCACCAGCATGCTCGGAGGTTAGGCGTGACCACGGACACCATCGGCGTGCGCGTCGCCGGCATCTCCAAGCGGTACGCGCATCGCGTGAAGGGGGAGATCTACGCCGCGCGCGACGTCGCGCTCGACGTCAGGCCCGGTGAGTTCCTGACGCTGCTCGGGCCTTCCGGCTGCGGCAAGACGACGACGCTGCGGATCATCGCCGGCTTCGAGATGCCGGATGCCGGCCGCGTGTACTTCGGCGATCAGGACGTCACCGGTCTGGCCGCGAACCGGCGCAACATCGGCTTCGTGTTCCAGAATTACGCGCTCTTTCCGCACCTGTCGATTTTCGAGAACGTCGCCTACGGCCTGCGCGTCCGCGGCGAGCCGGAGGCCGCGATCGCCAGGGCCGTAGGCGACGTGCTGGAACTCGTTGGCCTGGCCGGTTACGAGCAGCAGTTCTCGGGGCAGCTCTCCGGAGGCGAGCAGCAGCGCGTGGCGCTCGCACGCGCGATCGTCATCCGGCCGCGCGTGCTGTTGTTCGACGAGCCGTTGTCGAATCTCGACGCCAAGCTGCGCATCCAGATGCGCCACGAGATCCGCGCGCTGCAGCGGCGGCTGGCGATCACCACCGTGTACGTCACGCACGACCAGGAGGAGGCGATGGCGGTGTCGGACCGGATCGCGGTGATGAACCAGGGCAGCGTGGTGCAGGAAGGCGGCGCACTGGATCTCTACCATCGACCGGCGACGGATTTTGTCGCCAAGTTCATCGGCCGTGTGAACTCGATTCCCGGCCGCGTCGTCGCAACCGCCGCCGACGGTCCGACGATCGCCGCGCTCGGCAGCACGTTTGTCGCGCGCGCGCTGCCGCCGGGGCTGGCGAACGGCGCGACGGTGCAGCTGATGATCCGTCCCGAAGCGGTCGAGATTGGCGCCGAAGGCGCCGCCGGTGCGCTGCCCGCGACCGTCGTTGCGAGCACTTTCCTGGGCGAGAAGACCGAGGTCCAGCTGCGCTGTGCGGGCGAGACCCTGCATGCGGTCCGCTACAACGCAGGGCCGACCGAGTTGCTCGCCGAAGGAACGATCGTCGGGCTGCGCCTGCCGCAGAACGCGCTGACGGTGCTGCCGCCGGCCGAAGCGGGGGGGTCATGAGCGCGAAGCGCGAAGGGTATCCACCGAGACCGGGCGACCCGTTGGCTCGCAGGACCGTGGCGGTCGCGGCGCTGTGCGCCTTGTTGGCGCTGCCCGCCGCCGCTGCCGACCCGGTGCGCGAGGTGCACGGCTCGTCGGATGCGTACGCGGAGCCGGGGATCGCGCTTGCCTGGGGCGTGCGGCGCGGCACCGACGAGGCGACGACCCGGGTGAAGTTGCGCGTCGTCGCCGACCCGGGACGCTACGCGCGTGTCGCGGTGACGGGGCGCGATCCGTTCACGAAGGCCGAGCGCAGCGTGCTCGCGCCGGCGGCGACGGCAGCGCTCGCCGACCTGGCGATACCGCGCAGCCACTTCGCCGATTTTCCGAGCACCGAACTGCGCTTCTACGGGACAGGGAGCATCGCGGAGGCGCCCCGGGTCATCGTCTTTTTTCTCGGCTTGCCGGACACGACACCCGAGTTCGCGACCGACGCCGCGCTCGACCGCTATCTCGACGAACGAATCGCGCGCGTCCGCGGCGCCGCGGGGGACAAACCATGATCGATCGCAACCAGCTTGCGCTGCTCCTCGACCACTCGGTGCTGAAGCCGGAGGCGACTGCTGCGGACATCGCGGCAGGCGCGGACTGCGTGCGCGAATGGCGAATCGGCTTCTACTGCGTGCAGCCGTGGTGGGTGCGGAGCGCAGTCGCCGGGACCGCGGGAAGCCGCGCGCGCGTGGTCGGCGTCGTCGGTTTTCCGCACGGCTGCGAGCGCAGCGAAGTGAAGGCACGCGCGGCGGCGCTGGCCGTTGCCGATGGTGCGGCCGAGATCGACATGGTGCTGAACTTCGGCGCGCTGAAGAGCGGCGAAACGGCGCCGGTCGCTGCAGACATCGCGGCCGTCGTCAAGGCAGCGGGCGCAGCGCCGGTCAAGGTGATACTCGAGACGGCGGCTCTCACCGACGCGGAAAAGCAGCTCGCCTGCCGCCTTGCCATCGACGCCGGCGCGGCGTTCGTCAAGACCTCGACCGGATTCCATCCGGCCGGCGGAGCCACGATCGACGACGTGCGCCTGCTGCGCGCGCTGGTCGGGCCGCAGCTCGGCGTCAAGGCGTCCGGCGGGATTCGCAGCCTCGCCGACGCGCGGGCGATGATCGAAGCCGGCGCGAACCGGATCGGCACGTCGGCCAGCGTCGCCATTCTGGCGGCAGTGCCGGGCGAGCCCGCGGTGTCCTGAAGCGCGCGCGCCCGCCAGGGTCGGGGTCCGCGGTTGGACCCGGTGCGAACCCGGAACCGAGCATTCGGGGCACAGGCGCGCGATAATGAACGCTGTTTTTCCAATCCCCGCGAGAGGAGTTTCAATCATGAGCGACATCACCGCATTGCTCGGTGCCGACACCGACGGCCTGCTGAACCACGTCTGCAAGGGCATTCCCAAGACAATGCTGCACCTGCCCGGCCCCGACTTCGTCGACCGCGTGCTCGCCCCGTCCGACCGCTCACCGACGGTGATGCGCAGCATGCAGCAGCTCTTCGCGCATGGCCGGCTCGGCGGCACCGGCTATCTGTCGATTCTCCCGGTCGACCAGGGAATCGAGCACAGTGCCGGCGCGTCTTTCGCGAAGAACCCGCTGTACTTCGATCCCGAGAACATCGTGAAGCTGGCGATCGAAGGCGGCTGCAATGGGGTCGCCTCGACGCTGGGCGTGCTCGGCGCCTGCTCGCGGCGGTACGCGCACAAGATTCCGTTCCTGCTCAAGTTCAACCACAACGAGTTCCTGACCTATCCGAACAAGTTCGACCAGATCGCCTTCGCCAGCATCAGGCAGGCGAAGGACCTGGGCGCCGTAGCCGTGGGCGCGACGATCTACTTCGGCTCGCCGGAATCGGGCCGCCAGATCGTCGAGGTGAGCGCGGCCTTCGCGGCAGCGCACGAGCTAGGCATGGCGACGGTGCTCTGGTGCTACCTGCGCAATCCCGCTTTCAAGAAGGACAAGGACTATCACGTATCGGCCGACCTGACCGGCCAGGCCAATCACCTCGGCGTCACCATCGAGGCGGACATCATCAAGCAGAAGCTGCCGGAGAACAACGGCGGATACCTGGCGCTCAACACCAAGGAAAACCCGTACGGCAAAAACGACAAGCGGATGTATACGGAGCTCGCGAGCGAGCACCCGATCGACCTCGCGCGCTACCAGGTCGCCAACTGCTATATGGGGCGGTCCGGCCTCATCAACTCGGGCGGCGCGTCGGGCGACAACGACCTCGCCGATGCGGTGCGCACCGCGGTCATCAACAAGCGCGCCGGGGGAATGGGGCTCATCTCCGGCCGCAAGGCATTCCAGAAGCCGATGGCCGACGGCGTCACGTTGCTGAACGCGATCCAGGACGTCTACCTGTCGCCGGTGGTGACGGTCGCCTGAGCGCGGCCCGCGCACCCGCGCGCGTCGAACGACAACGCGCGCGCCTGTGATTCGTTGCGAAGCACTCGGCCCTGGCGCCGGTGAGGGCGGCCGCGTAGCCGGCGCGCGTCCGTTCTCCACTACCATGGGGGCGGCCCGGCGCCGATCCCCATGACCGTGACGACTCTCCTGCCCGCGTTCGCTCTTCCGGCCAAGGCGCTCGATCGGCCGTTGCTGATCAAGTGCGCGCTGCTGTCCCTGTTGCTGCACATCGTCGTGGTCGTTGTCTTTGGCGAGGCGGCCGGAACCGGTGACGACGGGAGTTCGATTCCGGGCGCTACCGCGCTTGCCGTTCGCCTCAAGCTGCGGTGGACGAAGCCAGAGGTCGCCGAGACCCCGGCTGCATCCCACACGCCAGTGCCACAACCTTCAGCACAGCCGACGCCCCGGCCGACAGTGAGCGCATACTCCTATCCTCGGGCCGTGGACGCATTGCCGGAGTCCGCGCCGGATACCGCCGCGTTGCCGCTGCCGCGAATTGCCGCGGAGCCGCTGCCGCGTATCGAAGCACCGACGATGCGCGTGGTTCCGCCCGATGCCCCGCGGTTGCCGGAGCCGCCCCCGCTGCCGCGAATTGCCGCGGAGCCGTTGCCGCGCATCGAAGCGCCGCTGCTGCGGGCGCCGCCGCAGGACGCAGCGCTGGCCGAGCCGCCGCCGTTGCCCCGGATCGAGGCCGAGCCGCTTGCACCGGTCGCACCGACCGCGGCGGCGGTGATGCGCCCCACTCCGCAGGCCGCTGCGCTGGCCGAGCCGCCGCCGCTGCCCCGGATCGAGGCCGAACCGCTTACGCCGGTCGCACCGACCGCCGCAGCGGTTATGCGGCCCACCCCGCAGGAGGCGCCCCTCTTTGCCGAGCCGCGCGGATCCTCGGCCGTCGCGCCGCCGCCGGACGAGACTCAGCCGGCACGTGCGGACCCGCTGCGCCCGGGTCCAGCCGCACCGGGTGCCGCCGCGTCGCCACCGGGACCGACGCGCCTCGACTTCGGCCCCCGCCGCAGCGTCGATCCCGATCTGGCGGCACTCGTCGGCGAGTCCGCCCCTGAAGCGTCGCCAGTGCCGACCAAGCCCACCGGGCTCGACATCGAGGCCACGCGGACGCTGGCGAGAGACCTGCATCGTGCGCCCACGGCGACAAAGCCGGGTCGGGCGATGGATCTTTCGGGCCCCAGACCGGACGCCGAATCCACGCTGGGGCGCGCAATCGGCAAGGCCGCGCAACCGGACTGCCGCGTCGCGTATGCCGGATTGGGTCTGCTCGGCATCCCGTTCCTGCTGTTCGACACGGTTACCGACACCGGCTGCCGCTGGTAGCGGTTGAAAGTGCCGCGCTCGGGCGCGGCAATCTGCTGCGGCATTGCGTCGGCGATCGGTGCTTTCGGTGGCGTTGGTCCCGGACAACCGAACGGACTGCTCGCGCGTTAGTCCAACAAACGGGTGGCTTCTCGACCGAGGGGTCGCGTACTTCGGCGGATTGCCGTAGCCACGTTGAAGGCCATGGAGGCCCGATGAAAAGGCACGTTTTGCTGCAGACGGTGGTAGTTGCCATTGCGTTGGCAGTGGCTGCCACAGGGATCGATGCTCATGCGGCACGAGGGGGTGGCGGCGGCCAGGGTTCCGGCGGCGGCGCACCCGGTGGTGGCGGAGGATCGCGCCCCGGCGGAAGCTGGCAGGGCGGTGGTGGCGGGCCGGGTGGCGGGAGTTGGCACAGCGGTGGTCGCGGCAGTTGGCAGGGTGGCAGCTGGCACGGCGGCAGCTGGAACGGCCGTGTCTGGCACGGCGGGTCTCCCTGGGTCTGGCGCGGGGGCTCCTGGGGCGGCGGAGGTTGGGGCTGGTCCGGCGGCTGGTGGGGACCGAGTGTCGGCCTCAGCTTCGGACTCCCGGTGTTCTGGGGCTGGCCCGTTCACGATTTTGCGTGGACGACCCCTTCTCCCGTGTTCGTTCCCCAGGATCCGGGGGTCACGCTGATGCCCGCGCCAGCGGCGCCGGCGCCGGTGACCTACTGGTACTACTGCACCGAGCCGGCCGGGTATTTTCCGTATGTCCAGAACTGCGGCAGAGCATGGATTCCGGTGCTGCCGCAAAGCTTGACGCCCGTACCATCGGGCCCGACACAGTAGTGACTGCTCACTTTCCGCGGAGGGGATGGCGATGAGAGCGCGATGGATGTGGTCGGCGGCGGTGGCGGCGGCCGGGTTGTCCGGTTGCGTGACGGTCCCGGTCGGGCCCGCCGTCGCCGTCATGCCAGGCCCCAGCCGGAGCTTCGAGCAGTTTCGTGTCGACGATGCGGGCTGCCGCAACTATGCGCAGACCGCCATCGGCGGCGCCACGCAGATGGCAACCGACAACGCGGCAGCGGCTGCGGTCGCCGGGACCATGATGGGCGCCATGACCGGCGCCATCATCGGCGCGGCCGCGGGCGACGCGGGCGCGGGTGCCGCCATCGGCGCCGGCACGGGATTCCTGTGGGGGAGCGCGGCCAGCGCGCCCGGCTACACATCGCACGAATTGCAGCGCCGCTACGACATCTTCTACGCCCAGTGCATGGTTTCGCGCGGGCATCAGTTTCCCGGACGGGTCACGTACCGGACGCCGGCCTTTCCGCCGCCCAATACGCCGCCGCCCCGGTTTGCGCCCGGCGCAGTCGCGCCACCGCCGGACGCCGCGCTGCCCGGCAACTATCCGCCGCCTGGCACGCCCGCCCCGATGGGCCTCGACAGCCGGACGCCGGCGCGTGTCCTGCCGGCGCCGATCAATCCACCGCCCGCGTATCCGCCGGCCGGCACGCCGCCTCCAGGCACACCGCCGCCTTCGTCCTGACCGCGCGCGGTCAGGCCTGCAGTCGCTGCCCGTGCTCGCGGGTGGTGTGGAACCCCACCTTCGGCCAGCGCTCCATCGTCACCTGCAGGTTGTACTTGTTGGTGGCGAGGAACACCGCGTTGCCGTCGACGTCGGTGGCCATCGAACCCGCCTGCTCGCGTTCGAAGTTGCGCCGCGTCGCCTCGTCGCCGAAGGTGAGCCAGCGCGCGGTCGCGATCGACGACCCTTCGTAGAGCGCGTCGACCTTGTACTCGGTGGCGAGGCGCTGGGCGACGATCTCGAACTGCAGCTGGCCGACCGCGCCCAGCAGCAGCGCGTGCGTGGCGGTGGCTTCGAAGACCTGGATCGCGCCCTCCTCGCCCAGCTCCTGCAGGCCCTTCTGCAGCTGCTTCGCCTTGAACGGGTCGCGCGGCCGCGCGGAGCGGAAGAGCTCAGGGGCGAAATAGGGGATGCCCTTGAAACCCAGCGCCTCGCCTTCGGTCAACGTGTCGCCGATCTGCAGCTGGCCGTGGTTGTGGATGCCGATGATGTCGCCGGCGACCGCGTCCTCGCTGGCCACCCGCTCGTTGGCCATGAACGTGAGCGCGTTGGCGAGCTTCATCTCGCGTTCCGCGCGCAGGTGGCGGACTTTCATCCCGGGCGTGTAGCGGCCCGAGCAGACGCGGAAGAACGCGATGCGGTCGCGGTGGCGCGGGTCCATGTTGGCCTGGATCTTGAACACGAAGCCGCTGAACGCAGCCTCGTCGGGCGCAACGATCCGGCTGCCGCCGTCGCGCGGCTGCGGCGGCGGCGCCCAGTCGATCAGCGCCTGCAGGATTTCCTGCACGCCGAAATTGTTGATGCCCGAGCCGAAGAAGACTGGCGTCTGCCGTCCGGCGAGAAACTCGGCCAGCGTGAACGGCGTGCTCGCGCTGCGAACGAGGTCGATGTCGTGGCGGACCGCCGGCATCTCGTCCGGAAACAGCGCGTCGAGCCGCGGATTGTCGAGGCCGGTGATGAGCTCGGTGTCGTCGCTCACCCGCTCTTCGCCCGGCGTGAAGCGGCGCAGATGGTCTCCGAGCAGGTCGAACACGCCGCGAAAATGCTTGCCCATGCCGATCGGCCAGCTCACCGGCGCGCAGTCGATCTTCAGCACCGACTCGATTTCCTCCAGCAGTTCGATCGGCTCGCGCACTTCGCGATCCATCTTGTTGACGAAGGTGATGATGGGCGTCGCACGCAGGCGGCAGACGTTGAGCAGCTTGATCGTCTGTTCCTCGACGCCCTTGGCCGCGTCGATGACCATCACTGCGGCGTCGACGGCGGTCAGCACCCGGTAGGTGTCCTCGGAGAAGTCCTGGTGGCCGGGCGTGTCGAGCAGGTTGATCGTGTGCCCGGCGTAGTCGAACTGCATCACCGAGCTCGTCACCGAGATGCCTCGCTGCTTTTCGACCTCCATCCAGTCCGAAGTCGCGTGCCGCGCGCTCTTCCGCGCCTTGACGGTGCCGGCGAGCAGGATCGCACCGCCGAACAACAGCAGTTTTTCGGTCAGCGTCGTCTTGCCGGCGTCGGGGTGGGAGATGATCGCAAAGGTGCGCCGGCGAGCAATGTCGCGTACGAGATCGGCGTCGAGCGAGGGTTCGGTCATGGGGAATTGGGGACAGACCCCGTTTCCTTTCCTCAAAAAACGAAAAACCGCCGGCCAGGAGCGGCGGGCGGCAAGGCGAGGCGAATTATACCGCTACCGTTTTGATCGCGACTTTGTCGGTGTGGCAAGCTGTCCCGCGACCGGCGCCGGTCGCGCGTGAGTCAGGGCTTCTCGGTCACTTCGCCGCGTTTGGCTGCGGCATCGAGCACCGTCTGCTCGACCGCCTTGGCCTTGTCGCGGGATTCGCGCTGGGTCTTGGCGAAATCGACGCCCTTCTCGTCTTTCGCCGGGCAGGCGACGAGTCCCAGCGTCGACATCAGCAGCAGCGCGAGAACAACCGCATGCGGTGGCTTGGTCATCAGTGGACCTCCGTCTTCGTTCGCCGGCACGATGCGGAGATGGCCGGCACCGGTTCATTTCCATTGCCAACGATGATCGATGCAGCGGGCGATTTGATACGATGACATCTCCGCCTCTGTAAAGTCTGCCATGGATTTCGCGTTCATTCTCGACCCGTTGCCCGAACTCAAGGCCTACAAGGATTCCAGCGTGGCCATGATGCGCGCGCTCGCGGCCCGCGGTCACGCGGTCTTCGCGCTCCAGCCGGGCGATCTCGCCTGGGACGCGGGGACCGTTCGCGCACGCGTGCTGCCGCTGACGCTCTCTGTCGACGATCACGACTGGTATCGGGCGGGCCCGGCGGAGGATCGCCGGCTGACGAGCTTCGCCGCCGTCCTGCAGCGCAAGGATCCGCCCTTCGACATGGAATACGTCTATGCGACGTACCTGCTCGAACTGGCCGAGCGCGAGGGGGCGCGGGTGTTCAACCGCCCCGGCGCGATTCGCGACCACAACGAAAAGCTCGCGATCGCCCGCTTCACCGATTTCGTCGCGCCGACGCTGGTCACCCGCGATATCGGGCGCATCAATGCCTTCATCGATGCGCATCGCGACACGATCCTGAAGCCGCTCGACGGCATGGGCGGCGCCTCGGTGTTTCGCGTGCGCGACACGGATCCCAACCGCAACGTGATCATCGAGACGCTGTCGCAGCACGGCGCGCGCACGGTGATGGCGCAGCGCTATCTGCCGGAGATCGTCGACGGCGACAAGCGGGTGCTGCTGATTGCCGGCGAACCGGTGCCGTACGCGCTGGCCCGCATCCCGAAGCCCGGCGAGACGCGCGGCAACCTCGCCGCCGGGGGTCGCGGCGAAGCGCGGCCGCTGACCGCGCGCGAGCACGAGATCGCCGCGGTAGCGGGGCCGAAACTGTGGGCCGAGGGCCTGCTCGTCGTCGGGCTCGATGTCATCGGCGCGTGCCTCACCGAGGTCAACGTGACGAGCCCGACGTGCTTCGTGGAGATCACCGAGCAGACAGGATTCGACGTCGCCGGCATGTTCGCCGATGCACTGCTTCGCGCCTGTGCCTGAAGCCTCCGAAGCGGGAGGGTGTGCGTGCTAACATTCGCTGAATCAACGGCTTCGCGCGACGTCGCGAAGCGGCATCCATCGCGGAAAGCGCCTTGATCGGCATCCTCATCATCGCCCACGACAGTCTCGGCGACAGCCTCGTGCGCGCCGTCACCCACGTGCTTGGCGCGCGGCCACCGCAGTTCGAGGTGTTGTCGGTCACGGCCACCGACGACCCGTCGCAGCTGCTCCCGGCTGCGCGCGAACAGGTCGCGCGCCTCGACACCGGCAAGGGCGTCCTCATCTTCTCGGACATCTACGGCGCCACACCTTGCAATCTCGCCTGCAAGCTCCTGCAGTCGGGCCGCGTCGAAGGCCTCGCGGGCGTCAACCTGCCGATGCTCGTGCGTGCGTTCACCTATCGCAACAGGGGCATGGAGACGATGATCAAGAAGGCCGTCTCGGGCGGTTGCGATGGCGTGCGCCATATCGAAGTGGATCCCGTCTATGCAACAGCGCGACGTTGAGATCATCAACAAGCTCGGCCTGCATGCACGCGCGTCGGCGAAGCTCACGCAGCTTGCCGCCAAGTACCAGTGCGACGTGTTCATGTCGCGGTCGGCGCGCAAGGTCAACGCCAAGAGCATTATGGGTGTGATGATGCTGGCGGCGGGAAAGGGCGCGCGCGTGATCCTCGAGACCGACGGTCCGGACGAGGTGGAAGCCATGGATGCGCTGATTGCCCTGATTGGCGATTGCTTCGGCGAGGGCGGCTGACTGCCGCCCCCGCGGTCCGATCGATGGCCAGCTTCGCATTGCACGGCATCGGCGTTTCCGCCGGCATCGCCATCGGCCGTGCGCAGCTCGTCTCGCACGCGACGCTGGAGGTCGCGCACTACGCGATTCCCGCGGGCAGGCTGGAGGCCGAAGTGGAGCGCTTCGGCCGCGCCGTCGGAGAGGTCAGGAAGGAACTCGAGGGGCTGCACCTGTCGATGACCGGCGGCGATGCGCCGGCGGAGTTCGGTGCGTTTCTCGATGTGCACCGGATGATCCTCGACGATCCCACGCTGTCTGAACTGCCGCGGAAGATCATCGTCGAGCAGCGCTGCAATGCCGAATGGGCGCTGACGCAGCAGATGAACGTGCTGGTCGAGCAATTCGACGAGATCGAGGATCCTTACCTGCGCGAGCGCAAGGCCGACGTGGTCCAGGTCGTCGAGCGCATCCTGAAGCGCCTGATGGGCAAGCCGGGGGTGGTGGCGGCCGGCGCCGCGGAGCACCAGACGATCCTCGTCGCCCACGACCTCTCCCCGGCCGACGTCATCCAGTTCAAGCAGCACCGGTTTGGCGCCTTCCTGACCGATCTCGGCGGCGTGACTTCGCACACCGCGATCGTGGCGCGCAGTCTAGCGGTGCCCGCGGTGGTGGCCACGCACAACGCACGGCAGCTCATTCGCGAGAACGAGCTCCTGATCGTCGACGGGACCAACCACGTCGTCATCGTCAATCCCGACAAGTCGGTGCTCGCCGAGTACCGTCTCAAGCAGAGCGAACTCGAACTCGACCGCGCGAAGCTCCGGCGCCTCAGGACCAAGCCGGCGAAGACCATCGACGGCGAGCACATCGAGCTGCACGCCAATATCGAGTTGCCCGAGGACATACTGCAGGCGCTGGAGAACGGCGCAACCGGCATCGGACTCTTCCGCTCCGAGTTCCTGTTCCTCAATCGCGACGGCCTGCCGACCGAGGAGGAGCAGTTCACGGCCTATCGGGCGGTGGCCGAAGGCATGGGCGGCCTGCCGGTGACCATACGCACGTTCGACCTGGGTGCCGACAAGGACAAGACGGGACTGGGCGGGCTGGTGCGGGTGGCGCCTAACCCGGCGCTGGGCCTGCGCGCCATCCGGTTCTGTCTCGCCGAGCCCCGGCTCTTCCAGACGCAACTGCGCGCCATCCTGCGGGCATCGCACTACGGCAAGGTGCGCATTCTCGTGCCGATGCTCGCGTCGGCGTCGGAGATCGACCAGACGCTGGCGATGATCGAGCAGGCGAAGGACACGCTGCGCGAGCAGGGGGTCCCCTTCGATTCGGGCGTCCCGGTGGGCGGCATGCTGGAAATACCCGCCGCCGTGCTGGCAATGGACTCGTTCCTCGAGCGGCTCGATTTCCTGTCCATCGGCACCAACGACCTCATCCAGTACACGCTGGCCATCGACCGCTCCGACGACGCGGTGTCGCACCTCTACGATCCGCTGCACCCGGCGGTGCTCCGACTGCTGACGCTTGCCATCGGGGGTGCCAACAAGGCGGGCGTACCGATCGCCGTTTGCGGCGAGATGGCCGGTGAGCAGCAGTTGACCCGCCTGTTGCTGGGCATGGGTCTGCGCAATTTCTCGATGCATCCGGCACACCTCCTGTCGATCAAGCAGCGGGTGCTGACCAGCGAGGTCGGCATCCTGCGGCCCGTCGTCGAGCGGATGCGCCGCACCGGCGACCCGGCGAAGCTCGTGGCGCTGCTCGACAAGCTGAACGTCTAGGATGAAACGGCCCCCACGCTCGCTTGGCTCGCTGCCCCCCGAGGAGGCGCAGTCAGTACCCTTCGGGCGGCCGGGCGGGTACTAGGATGAAACTGCCCCCACGCTCGCTACGCTCGCTGCCCCCCGGGGGGGCGCCGTCAGTACCCTTCGGGCGGCCGGGCGGGTACTGACATGCCATCGTTTTCCGCGACCACCGGTGGCGATGCCGGTGCTTCCGCCAGGACCAAAGGCCTTTCGATCGGTCCCGTCGTTCAGCAGCGCGCGTGTTTCGACGCCCCGCTGCCGCTGGCCTGCGGCCGGTCGCTGCCCGCGTACGAGCTTGCCTACGAGACCTACGGGACGCTCAACGCCGGGCGCAGCAACGCGGTGCTCGTCTGCCACGCGCTCAATGCGTCGCACCACGTGGCCGGCTATTACGCGGACGATCCCGACAACATCGGTTGGTGGGACAACATGGTCGGTCCCGGCAAGCCGCTCGACACCGACCGCTTCTTCGTCGTCGGCGTCAACAACCTCGGCAGCTGCTTTGGCTCGACTGGGCCGGTCTCGCCCAATCCGGCCACCGGCCGTGCCTGGGGCGCCGATTTTCCGCTGGTGACGGTCGAGGACTGGGTCGACGCGCAGGCGCGGCTTGCCGACAGGCTGGGGATCGAGTGCTTCGCCGCTGTCATGGGCGGCAGCCTGGGCGGCATGCAGGCGCTGTGCTGGGCGATCCGCTATCCGGCGCGCATCCGCCACGCGCTGGTGATCGCGGCTGCGCCCAATTTGTCGGCGCAGAACATCGCGTTCAACGAAGTAGCCCGCCAGGCGATCCTCACCGATCCGGATTTCCATGACGGACACTTCGACGCTCGGGGCACCAAGCCCAGGCGAGGCTTGCGCGTCGCACGGATGATCGGCCACATCACCTATCTGTCGGACGAGCAGATGGAGGAGAAATTCGGCCGCGAGTTGCGCGACGGCATCAAGTTCTCGTTCGCGCCCGAGTTCCAGATCGAATCCTACCTGCGCCACCAGGGCGAAAAATTCGCCGAGTACTACGACGCCAACACCTATCTGCGCATCACCAAGGCGCTCGACTATTTCGACCCCGCGCTGGCGACCGGGGGCGACCTCCAGCGCGCGCTCGCGCCCGCGTGCTGCAGCTTTCTCGTCGTCGCTTTCACGACCGACTGGCGGTTCTCCCCCGCCCGGTCGCGCGAGATCGTCAAGGCGCTGGTCGACAACGACCGCGACGTCGCCTATGCGGAGATCGTCGCGCCGCACGGTCACGACGCCTTCCTGCTCGACAACGCGCAGTACCTGGCGGTGGTCGGCGCCTATTTCGATCGCATCGCGGCCGCGCGGGGACAAGCATGAGCGACGCTTATCAACCCTCCGCCGCGGCTGCCGCCGGCCGCGCCGACTTCGCCATCATCGCGCCGTGGATCGCCCGCGGCGCGCGGGTGCTGGACCTGGGCTGCGGCGACGGCAGTCTGCTCGCCTGGCTCAAACGGGAGCGCAGCGCCACCGGCTACGGCATCGAGATCGACAACGCCGGGGTGCTTGCCTGCGTCAGGAACAACATCAACGTGTTGCAGAGCGACCTCGAATCCGGGCTGGCGGGCTTCGAGGACGCTTCGTTCGATTGCGTGATCCTGTCGCAGACGCTGCAGGCGATGCGTCACACCGAGGCGATCGTCACCGAAATGCTGCGTGTGGGCCGCGATGCCATCGTCACCTTCCCGAACTTCGGCCACTGGACGCATCGGCTGCAGATCCTGAAGGGGCGGATGCCGGTGTCGAAATCGCTGCCCTACCAGTGGTACGACACGCCGAACATCCACCTGTGCACGGTGGCCGATTTCGACGCATTTCTGGCCGAGCGCGACTGCACGATCGAGAATCGCGTGGTGCTGGCGCAGGGCCGGGAAGTCGCGCGCCTGCCCAATCTTCTGGGCGAACTGGCGATCTACCGATTCCGCCGCGCCTGAGTTGCCCCGATTGGGCTTGGCAGACGCAGTGCGCTCAGCGCGCGTCCTGCCGGGCCGACGGCCGCTCCAGGCTGTGCGCGAATCCGCGCTGCAGCAGCGCTTCGATCTCGGCACCGGGGACCGCCCTGCTCCAGAAAAATCCCTGGCCGTAATCGACGCCGGCCGCACGCAGGAAGAAAGCGTGCTCCCAGGTCTCTACGCCCTCCGCGACGGTGCGCAGGCGCAATGCCGCCGCAAGGCCTACGATGCCGCGCAGCATCCGCGCTGCCGTCGGGTTTTCGATAATGGAGATGAGCAGGCTGCGATCGATCTTCAGAATGTCGAGATCGAGACCGACGATCTGTGACAGCCCGCTGTGGCCGGTGCCGAAGTCGTCCAGCGCCACGGCGATGCCCAGCGATCGCGCGGTGCCGATGGCCGCCCGTCCGAGATCGCAAAGGGCTTGCCGCTCCGTCAACTCCACCACCAGTCGCGTCCGCCACGGGTCGAGATCGAGTTCGGACAGCATCGGCGCGATACGACCGGTTCCGAACACCGAGGGCGGAATGTTCACGCTCACGTAGAAGTCGGGGTGTCGCGCAAAGACCGGAACGATCTCGCGGTGGATCGACTCGAGCAGCTTGCGGATCAGCGCGTATTGCACCTCCGGCTCCCGCTCGAACTCGTCCATCAAGGCGGCCGCCGATCCGGCCGAACCGTCCGCCGCGACGATGCGGCTCAGGACCTCGCATCCCGACACCTTGCCGGTGTTGAGATCGACGATAGGCTGATACCAGGCGGTGAGCTGCGCTATCCGGTGGTCGATCATCCCATGCTCCTGTCCCGCATCGTCGGGCCATGATGCGCTCGCCGGCCGATCCGATGCTCACCAAGGCCAATGTAGGCCGACAGGCGATTCAACGCCAGCGAATGTCGAAGTTCGACGCCATCACGCGTCGGCGCGACCCGGTCGGCAGGCTGAAAGCGCCGTCGGGCATCGCCGTGAAGGAATCCTTCCCGGAAGACGGGTTATTCCTGCGCGTCGGCGACGATCTGCCCGCATCCGACTCGAATTACGATGGCGAACGCCGCGGCCTGCGCCTGATTCACGACCGCCGCCGCACTCCCGCTACAATCCGGCATGACCGACGCCACCGCTTCCGCTGCGCCGCCGGCACCGACCTGGCGCGAAGCGCTCCTGAACCGGCGGATGCTGATCTGCATCTTCACCGGATTCTCGTCGGGCCTGCCGCTTTATCTGCTGATCAACCTGTTGCCGGCGTGGCTGCGCTCCGAGCACGTCGACCTGAAGGCGATCGGGCTTTTCGCGCTGATCCAGCTGCCCTACACGTGGAAATTCCTCTGGTCGCCGCTGATCGACCGGTACGCCCTTCCGCTGCTGGGCCGCCGCCGCGGCTGGATGCTCGCCACGCAGCTGCTGCTGCTCGCCTCCATTCCCGCCTTCGGCCGGTTCAACCCGCAGCTCGACATCTGGACCATCGCCTACGTTGCGACAGCGGTGGCGTTCTTCAGTGCCAGCCAGGACATCGTGCTCGACGCCTTCCGGCGCGAGATCCTGCCCGACGTCGAGCTGGGACTCGGCAACGCGATCCACGTCAACGCGTACCGGATCTCGAGCCTCATTCCCGGTGCGCTGGCGCTGATCCTCGCCGACCACCTGCCGTGGTCCGCGGTGTTCTGGATCACCGCGCTGTTCATGCTGCCGGGGGTGCTGCTGACGCTGGCGATCGACGAGCCGCTGCTCGCCCGCAAGGGTCCGCGCACGCTCGCCGACGCCGTCGTCGAGCCCTTCCGCGAGTTCATCCGCCGCGATGGCTGGCGCCAGGCGTTGCTGGTGCTGCTGTTCATCTTCCTCTACAAGCTGGGTGACAGCATGGCGACGGCACTGGCGACGCCGTTCTACCTCGACATGGGCTTCACCAAGTCGCAGATCGGCATCGTCGCCAAGAACGCGGGGCTGTGGGCGAGCGTGATCGGCGGCATGCTGGGCGGTCTGTGGATGCTGAGGCTCGGCATCAACCGCGGCCTGTGGATATTCGGCGTCGTCCAGGTGGTGTCGATCCTGGGCTTCGCGTGGCTCGCCTGGGTGCATCGGCCCGACACGCTGCTGCTCGCGGGCGTCATCGCGTTCGAGGCGCTGGGCGTGGGGCTGGGGACCGCGGCCTTCATCGCCTTCATCGCGCGCGCGACCGATCCCCGCTATACGGCCACCCAGCTCGCACTTTTCACGAGCCTGGCCGCGCTGCCGCGCACGGTCGTCAATGCATCGACCGGGTGGATCGTCGAGCAGACGGGCTGGTTCGCATTCTTTCTGATCTGCACCGCGCTTGCTCTGCCCGGGATGGCACTACTCTTGCGTATCGCCCCCTGGACCGAACCGGCGGGTGGCGGTCGAACGAAACGGGAGACCACGGCATGAACCGGCAGAAATTCAGCGCCATCGCGCACCGCGACCACGACTACTGCAACCCCGTCTCGTCGGCCAAGATCGAGCGTTTGCTCGATCTGCTGCCGCTCGAGCCGAACTCGCGGGTGCTGGACCTGGGTTGCGGCCGGGGCGAGCTCGCACTGCGGATCATCGAGCGTTTCGGCGCCTCGGTGATCGCGATCGACAATTCCTCGTTGATGCTCGATGCCGCGCGCGAGCGTGCCGAATGGACCGGCGCGCTCGGGCGGCTGCACCTCGACGACATGGACATCGGCCAGTACGAAGCGGATCCCGAGACTTTCCACCTGACCGTGATGATGGGCGCAGGCGGCATCGCCGGGGGCATGCCGGGCATCTACGCCAAGCTCCGCGGCTGGACGCGTGCCGGCGGCTACCTGATCGTGGGCGAGGGCTATTGGAGGCAGAAACCGGCGGCCGACTACCTCGCGTTCCTGGGCGGGGCCGAGTCGCAGTACCTCAACCATCGCGGCAACGTCGCCGCCGGCATCGACGCCGGGCTGATCCCGATGCACGCGGCCACCGCATCGCAAGACGAGTGGGACGAGTACGAGTGGAAGTACAGCCGATCGATCGAGCGCTATGCGCGCGAGCAGCCCGACGATCCCGAAGTGCCCGCGATGCTGGAACGGATTCGCGGCTGGCGCGATGCGTATCTGCGCTGGGGTCGCGATACGCTGGGTTTCGGCGTCTACCTGTTTCATCGCCCCGGCGCAGGTGACGGCCGATTCGCCTAAGCGTCCAGTTTCTCCAGCGCTTCCGAAAGTTCGAGCCACTCCGTTTCGGCGCGCGCGAGCTGCCACCCGAGATCGCCCTGGCGCGCGATCTTCTCCTTGAGCGCCTCGCGATTGGCCTCGACATAGGCGTCGGGCGACAGCATCCACTCCTCGATCGCCTTCTTCTCGGTGGCGAGATCGTGCAGCGCCTTGTCGATGCGATTCAGGCGATCGACCAGCGGCTTCCTCTGCGCGTAATTCTTCTGCCGGGTCTCGGCGGCCGCCCGCTTCTGCGCCTTGCGGTCGGCAATCGGTGCCGGTGATTCGCTTGCCGCAGCCTGCGTGTCGGCTGCACGGGCGCGCGCATTCAGCACCCAGTCGCGGTAGTCGTCGAGATCGCCGTCGAACGGGGCGACCGCGCCATCGTTGACCAGCCACAGCTGGTCGGTGGTCGCGCGCAGCAGATGGCGATCGTGCGCGACGACGATCAGCGCGCCGTCGTAGTCCTGCAGCGCCTCGGCCAGCGCCTCGCGCATCTCGATGTCGAGGTGGTTGGTCGGCTCGTCCAGCAACAGCAGGCTGGGCTTGTCGCGCACCAGCAGCGCCAGCGTGAGCCGGGCCTTCTCGCCCCCTGAAAAACGGCCCACCGGGGCGGTCGCCATGTCGCCGCGAAAATCGAATCCGCCGAGGAAATCGCGCAGCTCCTGCTCGCGTGCGGCGGGGTCCAGGCGCGCGAGGTGCCACAGCGGCGTCTCGTCGGCGCGCAACTGCTCGACCTGATGCTGCGCAAAGTAGCCGATACGCAGTCCCTGCGCGGTCAGCCGTTCGCCAGTTCGCGGGACGAGCGTGCCGGCGATCGCTTTCAACAGCGTCGACTTGCCGGCGCCGTTGGGGCCGAGCAGGCCGACGCGGTCGCCGGCGAGCAGCGTCCAGTCGACATCGGGCAGCACCGGGGGCTTGCCGTCGTAGCCCAGGGTCACGTGCTCCAACCGAACCAGCTGCCGCGCGGACAATCCGGTCGGCGCGAAGGAAAACTCGAACGGGCTGTCGACGTGGGCGGCGGCGATCCGCTCCATCCGCTCCAGCGCCTTGATGCGGCTTTGCGCCTGCTTGGCCTTGGTAGCCTTGGCGCGAAAGCGGTCGACGAAGGCCTGCAGGTGGGCGATCTGCCGCTGCTGCTTCGCGTAGGTGGCCTGCTGCAGCGCGAACTGCTGTGCCCGCTCGCGTTCGAACTGCGAGTAGTTGCCGCCGTAGGTCTTGAGCTTCTGCGCATCGACGTGGACGATGCCGTCGACGACGCCGTCGAGAAAATCGCGATCGTGGGTGATCAGCAGCAGCGTGCCCGGGTAACGGCGCAGCCAGTCCTCGAGCCACAGCACGGCGTCGAGATCGAGGTGGTTGGTGGGCTCGTCGAGCAGCAGCAGGTCCGACCGGCACATCAGCGCCTGCGCCAGATTGAGCCGCATCCGCCAGCCGCCGGAAAAGCTCGCCACCGGATCGGCGTGGCGCTCGGTCGGGAAGCCCAGCCCCGACAGCAGCATCGCCGCGCGGGCGCGCGCCGAGTAGCCGCCGATGGCTTCGAAGCGATGGTGGAGTTCCGCCAGCACCTCGCCGCTGCCGTGCGGATCCGAAGCATGGTTGGCTTCGGCGGCGGCAAGCTCGGCCTCGATCGACCGCAGTTCGCGATCGCCGTCGAGTACGAAGTCGATCGCCGCGGCGTCAACGGCAGGAGTTTCCTGCGCGACGTGGGCGATGGTCCACGCGCGGGGAATTTCGACGTCGCCTGCATCGGCGACGATCTCGCCGCGCAGCAGGGCAAAGAGGCTCGACTTGCCCGCGCCGTTGGCGCCGATCAGACCGACCTTGTGGCCGTCGTAAACGGTCATGCTCGCGCCGTCGAGCAAGCGCTTGGCACCTCGCGCAAGGACAAGGTTGGTGATGCGGAGCACGCCGGATCAGGCCCCCGCGGGGCTCCAGTCGTAGTCGATGATCAGCGGCGCGTGGTCGGAGAAGCGCCGGTTGACGTAGATTTTCGCCGCGGTCGCGCTGGCCGCGAGCCTGGGCGTGGCGATCTGGTAGTCGATGCGCCAGCCGACGTTCTTCTCCCACGCCTGCCCGCGATTCGACCACCAGGTGTATTGATCGGGACGGGGGTCGAGGCGCCGGAAGACGTCGACGAAGCCGAGCTCGTCGAAGACCCGGGTGAGCCACGCGCGCTCCTCCGGCAGGAAGCCCGAATTCTTCTGGTTGCTGCGCCAGTTCCTGAGGTCGATGGGCTGGTGCGCGATGTTCCAGTCGCCGCAGAGCAGCAACTCGCGCCCGCTTTCGCGCAGCCGGGCAAGGTGGGGCAGGAACGCATCGAGAAAGCGGAACTTGGACTCCTGCCGGTGCGGCCCACTCGATCCCGAGGGTAGGTAGAGATTGACGACGGTGAGGCCGTCGTAATGCGCCTCGAGATAGCGGCCCTCGGCGTCGAATTCAGGAACTCCGAAGCCGGTGGCGAAACGCGGCATCGCCTTGACATAGGTGGCGACCCCGCTGTAGCCCTTGCGCAGCGCCGGGAAGAACGCCGCGTGCGAGCGTCGCGGTGCGCGCATCGGGCGCGGAACGTCGTCGACGGTGGCCTTGATCTCCTGCAGGCAGACGACGTCCCAGGGTTCGGCGCGGGCGAGCCAGCGGGCGAGTCCCCGGCGCTCGGCGGAGCGGATGCCGTTGACGTTGAGGGTGATGACGCGCATCGACGACGATGCGGCCGGCCGGCCGCGGGAAGAAAATCGGAAGCCGCGAGTGTACACGCTCGTCCGGGGCTCGCCGCGGCGCGGACGGTATACTCCGACCGACCGCCATCGAGTGGAAACGTGATGATTGATTTTCGCCAGCAGTTCCTGGCCTTTGCGCTGGCACGTGACGTGCTACGTTTTGGGCAATTCGTTACCAAGGCGGGCCGCCAGACGCCGTATTTCTTCAACACCGGATTGTTCGACGACGGCGAAAGCCTGCGGCAGCTCGGGCACTTCTATGCCCAGGCGCTGCTGGCTTCGGGCGTCGCCTGCGATCAGTTGTTCGGACCGGCGTACAAGGGCATCACCCTGGCGGCGGCGACGGCGATTGCCCTGGCCGAAAAAGGGCAGAATCTGCCGTTCAGCTTCAACCGGAAGGAAGCCAAGGATCATGGCGAGGGCGGCTCCATCGTTGGCGCCAAACTTGCGGGACGAGTGATGATCGTCGACGACGTCATCACCGATGGCGGCGCCAAACGCGAGTCGATCGAGCTGATCCGCCGCGAGGGCGCGCAGCCGGTCGGCGTGCTGATCGCGTTCGATCGGATGGAGCGGGGTCGCGGTGAGACCTCGGCGGTGCAGGAGCTGGCGCGCGATTACGGCATCCCCGTGATCGCCATCGCGACGCTCGCGGACTTGACGCGCTTCATCGCGAGCGAGCCGCGGCTCGGTCCGCAGCTGGCGGCCGTCGAAGCCTACCGGGCGACGTACGGCGTCGCCGGGGCATGAAGTCGGCGAAGGGCCGTGCATACAGGGCAAGCGCAGCACAACGGAGCGCTGTGAAGTGAAGTGGAGCAGGCAGCAGATGTCGAGGACGCATCGCGGAGCGGCGCCGGGTCGGGTTGCGTGCGCGCGATCGCGCATAGCCACCCTCGTGCTGTTTGCCGCGGCACTTGCCGCCGGCGCGCAGGCCGCGGTCGCAGCCACCTACAAATGGGTCGATGACAAGGGCGTGGTCCACTACAGCGACAAGCTGCCGCCGGAAGCCCTCAACAAGGGGACGACCGAACTCAGCAAGGAAGGCCTTCCCCTTCGCCGCACCGCACCCCCTCCCACCCCCGAGCAGCAGCGGGCGCGCATGGCGGAAGAGGAGCGTGTGCGCCAGACGGCGAGGCAAAGGGACGACGCCGAGCGCCGCGACCGCGCGCTGCTCGCCTCGTATGTCAACGAAGGCGAAATCGACCTGGCGCGCGATCGCACGCTGGCGACCATCGAGGCCGCGCTGGCCTCGGCGCAGGCTTACACCGAGCAGCTGGGCAAGCGCCGTACCGAAGTCGAGGCGCGCCGGGCCGCGTACCGTGACAAGCCGGTTCCGCCGGTGCTGGATCGAGAGCTCGAAAGCATCGCCGCCGAACTCGAACGCCAGGCCAATCTCATCACCCAGAAGCGCGCCGAACGTGCGGCGACAACCGCCCGGTACGAAACCGATCGCGCACGCTGGCGCGAATTGAAGCTTGCCGCAACGCCCGCGTCCGCGGGTGACGCCGGCCGCAACGGCCCGAGTCCGGCGGCTGCGCGGCCGAAGTAGCCGCGCGCCCGTTCTGCGTCCGCGCACGGGGCGTGCCCAAAGGCGCGTTCCGCTGCGATAATTGCAGCTTCGTCGTCGCTACCCCTTCCGACCTGGCCATGGCTCAATACGTGTACACGATGAATCGCGTGGGCAAGATCGTGCCGCCCAAGCGTTTCATCCTCAAGGACATCTCGCTGTCGTTCTTTCCCGGCGCCAAGATCGGCGTGCTGGGCGTCAATGGATCCGGCAAGTCGAGTCTGCTGAAGATCATGGCCGGCGAAGACCGCGAGTTCGAAGGCGAAGCGGTGCCGATGCCCAACATGCGCATCGGTTTCCTGCCTCAGGAGCCGCGCCTCGACGCCGCGCAGACCGTGCGCGAGGCGGTCGCCCAGGGTCTCTCCGATGTCCTCGAAGCAAAGCAGAAGCTCGACGAGATCTACGCCGCGTACGCCGAACCCGACGCAGATTTCGACCGCCTCGCCGCCGAACAGGCGAAGTACGAGGCGATCATCGCGGCGTCCGGCGCCGACAGCGAGCTGCAGATGGAAATCGCCGCCGATGCGCTGCGGCTGCCGCCGTGGGAGGCCAGGATCGGCGTGCTCTCGGGCGGCGAGAAGCGCCGGGTCGCGCTGTGCAGGCTGCTGCTGTCGCGGCCCGACATGCTGCTCCTCGACGAACCGACCAACCACCTCGACGCCGAGAGCGTCGACTGGCTGGAGCAGTTCCTGCAGAAGTTTCCGGGCACGGTGATCGCCGTCACCCACGACCGCTACTTTCTCGACAACGCCGCCGAGTGGATCCTCGAACTCGACCGCGGCTACGGCATTCCCTGGAAGGGCAACTACAGTTCATGGCTGGAGCAGAAGGAAGCACGGCTCCAGACCGAGGCGAAGCAGGAAGGCGCCCGCATCAAGGCGATGCAGACGGAGCTGGAGTGGGTGCGGCAGAACCCCAAGGGACGGCAGGCGAAGAGCAAGGCGCGCATCGCCCGCTTCGAGGAGCTGTCATCGCACGAGCACCAGAAACGCAACGAGACGCAGGAGATCTTCATCCCCGTCGCCGAGCGCCTCGGCAACGAGGTGATCGAGTTCAAGGACGTCTCGAAGGGCTACGGCGACCGCCTGCTGATCGACAACCTGTCGTTTCGCGCGCCGCCGGGGGCGATCGTCGGCATCATCGGTCCCAACGGCGCCGGCAAGACCACGCTGTTCAAGCTCATCACCGGCGCCGAGAAGCCCGACCGTGGCGAGGTCGTGATCGGGAGCACGGTCAGGATCGCGGTCGTCGACCAGTCGCGCGAGGCGCTGCCGGATGACAAGACGGTCTGGGAGGCGATCTCGGGCGGTCTCGACATCCTGACGGTTGGTCGCTTCGAGATGCCGTCGCGCGCCTACCTCGGCCGGTTCAACTTCAAGGGCGCCGACCAGCAGAAGATCGTCGGCCAGCTCTCCGGCGGCGAGCGCGGTCGGCTGCACCTCGCCGCGACACTGCTGAAGGGCGGCAACGTGCTGCTGCTGGACGAGCCGTCGAACGACCTCGACGTCGAGACGCTGCGTGCGCTCGAGGACGCGCTGTCCGAGTTTGCCGGCAGCGTGCTGGTGATCTCGCACGATCGCTGGTTCCTCGACCGCATCGCGACGCACATCCTCGCCTGCGAAGGCGATTCTCAGTGGCGTTTCTTCGAGGGTAATTACCAGGAGTACGAAGCCGACAAGAAAAAGCGCCTCGGCGAAGAGGGCGCCCGCCCGCACCGGATCCGGTACAAGGCGCTGCTGCATTAGCCGGCCGCGAAGACAGGGCGCGCGAATGACTTTGGTGCTGTGGATCGTTGTCATCGCGCTGATCGCGATCGGCGTCGTCGGCACGGTGTTGCCCGCGCTTCCGGGGGCGGTGCTGGTGTTCGGCGGCATCGCGCTGGCCGCCTGGATCGACGGCTACGCGCGGATCTCCGGCTGGACGCTGGGCGTCCTCGCGCTGATGACGGCGCTCGCGTGGGCGACCGATTTCGTGGCCGGCGCGCTGGGCGCGAAGAAGGTGGGCGCGAGTCCCTGGGCCATCGCGGGCGCCGCCGCGGGGACGCTGGCGGGTGTCTTCACGGGCCTCTGGGGTCTCCTGTTCATGCCGCTAGCCGGGGCGGCGATCGGACAGTACCTTGCCGAACGCGACCTCGTGCGCGCCGGCAAGGTGGGGCTCGCCACCTGGATAGGCACGCTGGTGGGAACGGCGCTGAAAGTCGCGATCGTGTTCGCGATGGTCGGCGTATTCGTCGCCGCGCTCGTGTTCTGAGGCGACTTTCGCCGCCTCTCAGCTTGCCAGCCTGCGCTTGAGGATCGCGTTTACCTGCGCCGGATTGGCCTTGCCCCGGGTGGCCTTCATCGCCTGGCCGACCAGCGCGTTGAAGGCCTTTTCCTTGCCGGCCTTGAATTCCGCAACCATCGCCGCGTTCGCGGCCAGCACCTCGTCGACGAACTTCTCGATGGCCGCTTCGTCGGAAATCTGCATCAAGCCGCGCGCGGCGATGATCGCATCGGCATCGCCCGCGTGCTCGCCCGCCCATGCGGCGTCGAAGACTTCCTTGGCGATCTTGCCGGAGATGGTCTGGTCGATGATCCGGGCGAGCAGGCGCGCGAGCTGCGCCGCGGACACCGGCGCCTGGTCGATGCCGATCGCGGCGCGGTTCAACGCCGCAGCGACGTCGCCCTGGACCCAGTTGGCGACGAGTCTTGCGTGGGCGCCGCCGCTGCCCAGCGCCCGCACCGCGTCCTCGAAGTAGGCAGCGAGGCCGCGCGACGACGTCAGCGCGGCCGCATCCGGCGCCGGAAGTGCGTATTCGGACATGAACCGCTGCTGCATCGCGGCCGGCAACTCCGGCATCCCCGCGCGGACGCGCTCGATCCAGTCGTCGCCGATGGCCAGCGGCGGCAGGTCGGGATCGGGAAAGTAGCGGTAGTCCTGCGCGTCTTCCTTGCTGCGCATCGACCGCGTCTCGTTGCGATCGGGATCGTAGAGGCGGGTTTCCTGGACGACGGTGCCGCCGTCCTCGATCAGCGCAATCTGGCGCTTCACCTCGAAATCGATCGCCTGCTGCATGAACCGAAAGCTGTTGAGGTTCTTGATTTCGCAGCGGGTGCCGAGCTTCGTCTCGCCGGCGGGGCGCACCGAGACGTTTGCATCGCAGCGGAAACTGCCTTCCTGCATGTTGCCGTCGCAGATGCCGATCCATTGCACCAGCGCGTGCAGCGCCTTCGCGTAAGCGATGGCCTCGTCGGAACTCGCGAGATCGGGCTCGGTGACGATCTCGAGCAGCGGCGTGCCGGCGCGGTTCAGGTCGATGCCCGTCATCCCGTGATAGTCCTCGTGCAGGCTCTTGCCCGCGTCCTCCTCGAGATGCGCGCGGGTGAGCCGGACGGTCTTCTCGCCTTGTGGTGTGGGAATGGAGATCGACCCGCCGGTGACGACCGGGATCTCGTACTGGCTGATCTGATAGCCCTTGGGGAGGTCCGGATAGAAGTAATTCTTGCGCGCGAAGATGCTGTGCGGCGCGATGGCGGCGCCGACCGCGAGGCCAAAGCGGATGGCGCGCTCGACGGCGCCGATGTTCAGCACCGGCAGCACGCCCGGCAGCGCGATGTCCACGGCAGCGGCCTGCGTGTTCGGCGCTGCGCCGAACGCGGTCGCCGCGCCGGAAAATATCTTCGAGACCGTCGAAAGCTGCGCGTGCGTCTCGAGGCCGATGACGACTTCCCATTTCATGATCAGGGGCCCGAAGTCAGGAAGGGAGGATCGGCGCGCGGCGATGCCAGTCGGTCGCCTGTTGGTACTGGTGCGCCGCGTTGAGCAGCCGCGCCTCGGAAAAATAGTCGCCCTGCAGCTGCAGGCCGATGGGCAGGCCCGTGGTCGTGAAGCCGCAGGGAATCGACAGCGCGGGCGCGCCCGCCAGGTTGGCGGCGACGGTGAAGATGTCGTTGAGGTACATCTGCACCGGATCCTCGGACATCGCTCCGAGCCGGAACGCCGCCGTGGGCGCGGTCGGCCCCGCAATGACGTCGCATTGCCGGTAGGCGCGGCGGAAGTCGTCGGCGATCAGGCGGCGCACCTGCTGCGCCTTGAGGTAATACGCGTCGTAATAGCCGTGCGACAGCACATAGGTGCCGACGAGAATGCGGCGCTTGACCTCGGCGCCGAAGCCTTCGGCCCGCGACTTCTTGTACATGTCGACGAGATCGGCGTATCGCTCCGCGCGGTGGCCGTAGCGCACGCCATCGAAGCGCGACAGGTTCGACGACGCCTCGGCAGGCGCGATCACGTAGTAGACGGGTACCGACAGCCCGGTGTTGGGCAGCGTCACCTCGACGGTCGAGGCGCCGAGCGCGCGCAACTCGGCCAGCGCGGTCTCGACGGCGGCGCCCACCTCGCCGTCCACGCCGGCGCCGAAATATTGCTTCGGCAATCCGATGGTGAGGCCCGCCAGCGGGCGCGCGAGATCGCGCGTGTAATCCTCGACGGGGCGGTCGAGCGATGTCGAGTCGCGCGCGTCGTGACCGGCCATGGCATTGAGCAGCAGCGCGCAGTCCTCGGCGGTGCGGGCAAACGGCCCGGCCTGGTCGAGGCTGGACGCGAACGCCACCAACCCGTAGCGGGAGCAGATGCCGTAGGTCGGCTTCAGGCCGCAGATGCCGGTGTATGCCGCCGGCTGGCGGATCGATCCGCCGGTGTCGGTGCCGGTGCTGCCGGGGACGAGGCGTGCGGCGACCGCAGCCGCCGAGCCTCCCGAGCTGCCGCCCGGAACGCAGTCGGTGTTCCAGGGGTTTTTCGTCGGACCGAAGTGCGATGTCTCGGTCGACGAGCCCATCGCGAACTCGTCCATGTTGGTCTTGCCGACGAGAACGGTGCCGGCGCGCTTCAGGCACGTCACCACGTGGGCGTCATAGGGCGCGGTGAAATCGGCGAGCATCCGCGAGCCGCAGGTGGTCTTCAATCCCGCGGTCATCAGCACGTCCTTGTGCGCGATCGGCAGGCCGGTGAGCGGCCCGGCGTTGCCGGCGGCAAGGGCGGCATCGGCGGCGCTCGCCGCGGCGAGCGCGCCTTCGGCGTCGACGGTCACGAAAGCGTTGTGCGCGGGATCGAGGGCGTCGATGCGGGCGAGCAGCCCGCGCGTGAGTTCGGCGCTGGACAGCGTCTTCGCGCGCAGCGCGGCAGAGAGTTCGGCGAGGGTTCCGGTCAGCACGGCATTTTCAACGGAGATGAGAGGAATGCGACGGGTGGGCGCGCCACGAGACGCCGACGGCAGGACGAAGCTCGCGCGCCGCGGGTGTCGCCGGTCACTCGATGACTTTGGGCACGAGATAGAGACCGTCCTCGACCGCCGGGGCCACGCTCTGGTAGCGCGTGCGGCAGTCGCTCTCGGTCACCGCGTCGGCGCGCAATGGCAACGACAGTTCCTGCGCGTGCGCCATCGGCACGACGCCCCGGGTGTCAACGGCGTTCAGCTGGTCGATCAGTCCGATGATCGCATCGAGCTTGCCCCGGACCTCAAGGGCATCGCGGGCGTCGATGTCGATGCGCGCGAGGTGCGCGATGCGCTGGACGTCGGAGAGGGAGATGGCCATGGTCGTTGCGGACTGAGCGGTTGGCGTCTGGCGGCGGCTGGAACCGGAAACGATGCGTGCGGCCGGTCGGCCCGCGACCGGCTGCCGCCCGCCCGCCGGGTTGCGTCGGGAGCGGAATTTCCGCATCGAATCAGTGCGGAAGCCTAACGGAGTAGGGTATCATATTGTCATATTTTGGGTCAGCCCCCGTGGCTGGCGCTGGAGTCTTGTTCACCCTCCGGGCGACCGCTTTCGACCTGGTCGCTCCGCTACGCCGCAGGTAACCGTCTTCATGTTCCAGTTTCTCAAAGGCTATTTCTCGAGCGACCTCGCGATCGACCTTGGCACCGCCAACACGCTGATCTACGTGCGCGGCAAAGGCATCGTGCTGGACGAGCCCTCCGTCGTCGCCATTCGTCAGGAAGGCGGACCCAACGGCAAGCGCGTGATCCAGGAGGTTGGTGCCGCGGCGAAGCAGATGCTGGGACGCACGCCCGGCAACATCACTGCAATCCGGCCGATGAAGGACGGCGTCATTGCCGACTTCACCGTCACCGAGCAGATGCTGAAGCAGTTCATCAAGAAAGTCCTCGACTCGCGGCTCTTCTCGCCCAGCCCCCGCATCATCATCTGCGTTCCCTGCGGGTCGACGCAGGTCGAGCGGCGCGCGATTCGCGAATCGGCGCTGGGCGCCGGCGCTTCCAAGGTGTACCTGATCGAGGAGCCGATGGCCGCGGCGATCGGCGCCGACCTGCCGATTTCTGAGGCCACGGGCTCGATGGTCGTCGACATCGGCGGCGGCACGACCGAGGTCGGCGTGATCTCGCTCGGCGGCATGGTCTACGCGGGGTCGGTGCGCGTCGGCGGCGACAAGTTCGACGAGGCGATCGTCAATTACATCCGCCGCAACTACGGCATGCTCATCGGCGAGACGACCGCCGAGGTCATCAAGAAGACCATCGGCTCCGCCTTTCCCGGCTCCGAAGTCAAGGAGATGGAAGTCAAGGGCCGCAACCTCGCCGAAGGCATCCCGCGCAGCTTCACCGTTTCGTCCAACGAGATCCTCGAGGCGCTCACCGATCCGCTCAACAGCATCGTCTCCGCCGTCAAGAGCGCGCTCGAGCGCACGCCGCCCGAGCTTGGCGCCGATATCGCCGAGCGCGGGATGGTGCTGACCGGCGGCGGCGCGCTGCTGCGCGATGTCGATCGGTTGCTGATGGAAGAGACCGGCCTGCCGGTGATCGTCGCCGACGAGCCGCTCACCTGCGTCGTGCGCGGGTGCGGCCGCGCGCTCGAAAACATGGACAAGCTGGCGACGATCTTCACCTCGGATTGAGGTCGAGGCCGTCGGCCGGGGGCGAGTAGCACGATCCGCCGGTCGTCCCGCCTGTTTCCATGCGCCACATCTCGGCCGACCCCCCCGCGTTCTTCCATCGCGGACCTTCGCCCCTGGCGCGGCTCGCGTTCTTCGGCCTGGTCTCGCTTGCGCTCCTGTTCGCCGACACGCGCTACCGCTATCTCGAGAATCTGCGGCAGGCCGGGGCGGTCGTGATCTATCCGCTGGAGCGCGCGGCCCGGATGCCGGGCGAGCTGCTCGCGCAGGTCGGCGCCCATTTCTCGTCGCAGCGCGCGCTGTCCGACGACAACGCGGCGTTGAGGCAGAAGCTGATCGAACAGAGTGCCGATGCGCAGGGTTACGCCAGCGCCCGGCAGGAAAACGATCACCTGCGCGCACTGCTCGATCTCAAGTCGCGCTACGGCGCGGGCGCTGCGGCCGTCGAAGTGCTCTATGCGGGGCGCGATCCCTTCGCGCAGAAGCTCTTCGTCGACAGGAGCGGCGAAAGTCTGCTGAAACCGGGGGCTGCCGTGATCGACGCGCAGGGCGTCGTGGGGCAGGTGACCCGCGTCTTTCCGCACATGGCCGAGATCACGCTGATCACCGACAAGGACCATGCGGTGCCGGTCAAGGTCGAGCGCAGCGGCGTGCGCTCGGTGCTGTTCGGATCGGGGGCCGGGAACCTCCCGCAGCTCCGGTTCACCGCCCCGAACGCCGACATCAAAGTCGGCGACACGCTCGTCACCTCGGGCATCGACGGCACGTTTCCACAGGGGCTGGCCGTCGCGCGCGTGGTGACGATGGAGCGCGACACCGGGCAGGTTTTCGCACGCATCACCGCGCGCCCGCTGGGAGGAGTCGACCGCAGCCGCCAGCTTCTGGTGCTCGGCGAGGCCGCGTCGTTGCCGCCGCGCCCGGAAGAGCCGGCCGAGGCTGACGCGGCGCGCAAGTCGCCGCGCGGCAAGGGGCGTCGCGGATGATGGCGCTGCCGCGCGTGCCGCCGCTCTCTGCGGCCCGTCCCGAGGAGATCCTGCTCCCGGCGCGGCCCTGGTTCATCGTGCTGACGCTGGCGGCGGGCCTGATGGGCAACCTTCTGCCGCTGTCCGGCGTGGCGCTCGCGCTGCGGCCGGACTGTCTTGCGCTGGTGCTGCTCTACTGGTGCATCAAGGAACCGCGCTACGTGAGCGTCGGCGTCGCCTGGATGATGGGTCTGCTGATGGACGTCGGCGACGCGACCGTGTTCGGCCAGCACGCGCTCGCCTACGCGGTGCTCGCCTACGCGGCGGAGTATTTCCGCCGCCGCGTACTGCGCTTTCCGCTGTGGCAGCAGGCGGTCCAGGTGGCCGTGCTGCTCGCGCTGTGTGCGGCGCTGGTGTTGCTGGTCCGCTTCGTCGGCGGGGCCTCGCTGCCCGGCTGGAATTACGCGCTGTCGCCGCTGACCGGGGCGCTGCTGTGGCCCGTGGCGTCGGTCGTGCTGCAGTGGCCGCAGCGGCCGACGCGCTCGGCGTCGGATCTCTGACCGGCCCGGCGAAGTCGGCGACGCATTCCATGGTTCGGCGCCTTCTCTTCACGTCGCACAAGCGTGGCTACAGCGGCGACGGCGGCTTTGGTGCCGAACTCAAGAACCCGGAGCGCGAGCAGTTCCTGTTTCGCCGCCGCCTCATGGTGGCGGGCGTGCTGGTGCTGCTGGCCTTCGGCGCGCTGCTCGGGCGCTTCTTCTATCTGCAGGTCGTGCAGCACCGGCACTACCAGACGCTGGCCGAGACCAATCGCATCGCCATCGTCCCCATCGCTCCCAATCGCGGCGTCATCACCGATCGCAACGGGCAGGTCCTTGCGCAGAGCTACTCGGCATACACGCTCGAGCTGCAGCCGGCGCGCATCGCCAACCTGGACGAGACCATCGACGCGCTGGCGGCGATCGTCGACGTGCAGCCCCGGGACCGCAAGCGCTTCCGCAAGCTGCTCGAGGAGTCGCGCAACTTCGAGAGCCTGCCGCTGCGCACGCGTCTCACCGACGAGGAAGTCGCGCGGTTCGCCGTCAACCGCTACCGGTTCCCGGGGGTCGAGATCAAGGCGCGGCTCTTCCGCCAGTACCCGTACGGCGAGATCGCTTCGCACGTCGTCGGCTACATCGGGCGCATCAACGATCGCGACCTGACGCGCATCGACGAATGGGACGAGAGCGCGAACTACAAGGGCTCCGACTACATCGGCAAGGTCGGCGTGGAGCTGTCGTACGAGCGCGAGCTGCACGGCACGACGGGCGTCGAGGAGGTCGAGGTCGACGCCGGCGGACGCGCGGTGCGGACGCTGTCGCGCACGCCGCCGGTGCCCGGCAACGACCTCAAGCTGTCGCTCGACATCCGGCTGCAGGAGGTGGCCGAAGCCGCCTTCGGCATGCGCCGCGGTGCACTGGTGGCGATCGAGCCCGCGAGCGGCGATGTGCTGGCGTTCGTCTCGCGGCCGGGCTTCGACCCGAATCTCTTCGTCGACGGCATCGACACGGTCAACTGGGAACTGCTCAACGACTCGCCCGACAAGCCGCTGCTCAATCGCCCGCTGCGCGGCGCCTATCCGCCGGGGTCGACGATCAAGCCTTTCCTCGCGCTCGGCGCGCTGACGTCCGGCAAGCGCAGCGCCGCGCAGACGATCTTCGATCCGGGATTCTTCCAGATCTCCGGCTCGTCGCACCGCTTCCGCGACGACAAGAAGGGCGGGCACGGCACCGTCGACATGTACAAGTCGATCGTGGCTTCCTGCGACACCTACTACTACATGCTGGCCAACGACACCGACATCGACGATACCCACCGCTTCATGTCGCAGTTCAGCTTCGGCCGCAAGACCGGCATCGACATCGAGGGCGAACTCACCGGCGTGCTGCCGTCGCGCGACTGGAAACGCCAGCGCTTCGCCGGCAAGAACTACCGCGACGAGCATCGCAAGTGGTATCTGGGCGACAGCATCTCCGCCGGCATCGGCCAGGGCTACAACGCCTTCACGCCGATTCAGCTCGCGAGCGCGATCGCCACCGTTGCCAACGACGGCGTCGCTTACCGCCCGCACGTCGTCAAGTTCATCCGCAACGTGCGTACCGGCGAGGTTCGCCAGCTCGAGCGCGAGCCGACGCACACGATTCCGCTGAAGCCCGAGCATCTGGCGACCGTCAAGGCGGCGCTGGTCGGCGTCGCCCGCGAGGGGACCGGCGCGTCTGCGTTCCGCAGCGCGGGTTACGTGAGCGGGGGCAAGACCGGAACGGCACAGGTGTATTCGCTGAAGGGCGCCGAGTACAGGGCAAGCGCGGTCGACGAGCGCCTGCGCGACCACGCGTGGTACATCGCCTACGCGCCGGCCGACAAGCCGACGATCGCGCTCGCCGTGCTGGTCGAGAACGGCGGCTTCGGGGCGCAGGCCGCGGCACCGATCGCGCGGCAGGTGCTGGATTACTACCTCACCGGCGAGAAGAAGGCAGGCCCGGCGCCCACCTCGGCGATTCCGGCCGCCGATCCCGAGGACGAGAGCGACTGATGGCAGGAATGCTGGCACGGCTCTGGGAGGCGCTCACGCGCCGCATCGACAGCTTTCTCTTCAGCGTCGCGATGGCGATCGTCGGCGTCGGACTGATAACGCTGTATTCGGCCACCGATCAGAGCATCGCGCGCATCGACAACCAGCTGGTGAGCCTGGGGCTGGCGCTGGTGCTCATGTGGCTGGTCGCCAACATCCCGCCGCAGACGCTGGCCCGCGTCGCGCTGCCGCTGTACGTGGTCGGCGTGCTGCTGCTGATCGGGGTCGCGCTGTTCGGGATCACCGTCAACGGTTCGAAGCGCTGGCTGAACCTCGGCGTGGCGCGGGTCCAGCCGTCGGAGCTGATGAAGATCGCCGTGCCGCTGATGCTGGGCTGGTACTTCCAGCGGTTCGAAGGGCGGCTGGGATGGAAGGACTTCGTCCTTGCCTCGGTGCTGATCGTCATTCCCGTTTTCCTGATCAAGCGACAGCCTGATCTCGGCACTTCGCTGCTGATCGGGGCGTCGGGTTTCTATGTGCTCTACCTGGCGGGGCTGTCGTGGAAGGTCATCGCCGGCCTCGCGGTGATCGCGGGTGCGGCCGCGCCGCTGGCCTGGCCGCACCTGCGTCCGTACCAGCAGGAGCGAATCCTCACCTTCCTCGATCCGACCCGCGACCCGCTGGGCGCCGGCTACCATTCCACGCAGGCGTCGATCGCCATCGGCTCGGGAGGCGTGACCGGCAAGGGATGGTTCAATGGCACCCAGACGCACCTCGACTTTCTCCCCGAGCGACACACCGACTTCATCTTTGCCGTCTTCGGCGAAGAGTTCGGCCTGATCGGGAATGCCCTGCTGGTCCTGCTCTACGTGCTCCTTGTCGGCCGCGGCCTCGTGATCACCGCCCATGCGTCGACACTCTTCGCGCGCCTCGTCTCGGGCGCCATCACGCTGATGTTCTTCACCTATGCGTTCGTGAACATGGGGATGGTCAGCGGCGTCCTGCCGGTCGTGGGCGTGCCGCTCCCGCTCGTGTCGTACGGAGGCACGGCGCTGGTGTCGCTGTTCGTGGGCCTCGGAATACTGATGAGCGTGCAGGCACACCGCAAGCTCGTCAACTCCTGACGCGGCCGCGAACGGGGACCGGTCAGGCCGTCTCGGGGAAGTGCGGTGCGTTGAGACCCGCCGCCGAGCGGCCGGCCGCGCCCTTGCGGGCGATGAATTCGCGCACCATCTCCAGCGCGGTCTGAGTCGGGGCCGGCAGATCGATGTCGGTGCCGTCCTTCGGCGTCGTGCGCTCGCCCCAGCGGATCAGGTGCGAGCACCAGGTGAGGCCGCCGCCGAACGCGGGGGTGAGCAGCAGCGAGTTCGGCGCGACGCGATCCTGTTCCAGCGCTTCCACCAACGCGACCGGCACGGTGGCGGCCGACATGTTGCCGTAGCGCTGTATGGTCAGGAACACCTTGTCGGCGGGGGCGCCAAGCCGACGGGCGAGGAATTCGATGATCCGCAGGTTCGCCTGATGCGGGACGACGAGACCCACGTCGTCGATCGTGTGCCCGCATCTCGCCAGCACTTCGACCGACGCCTGGCTCATGCCGACCACCGCGCGCTTGAAGATCTCCTGGCCGTCGAAGTCCCATTGCGTGTCGCCATAGTGGACGGCACCCCCGGCGTAGATGAGCCCGGTACCCCGCACGCGCAATGTCTGCCGCGCGTCGGCGAAGCAGCCCAGCCGCTCGCCCAGCACGCCTTCGGGCTGATCGGTGGCCTGCAGCACGACCGCGGCGGCGCCGTCGCCGAACAGCACGGCAACATTGCGGTCGCCCCAGTCCATGAACGGCGCGATGACTTCGACGCCCACCACCAGCGCCGTCTTGACCACGCCGGTGCGAATCATCGCGTTCGCCGTCGACAGCGAGTAGAGGAAACTCGTGCACGCGGTGTTAACGTCCATCGCCGCAGCGCGCGTGGCGCCAAGCTTGAACTGCAGGCCGGACGCGGTATTGGGGATCTGCTCGTCGTTCGAACAACTGCCGTAGACGATGAGGTCGATGTCGGTCGCGGCAATTCCCGCGCAGGCCAGCGCCCGGGCGCTGGCCACCCAGGCGAGATCGGTGCCGGTCACGTGCGAGACCCGCCGTTCGCGTATCCCGGTGCGAGAGGTGATCCACTCGTCGTCGGTCTCCATGATCGTGGCCAAATCGGCGTTCGAGAGCACGGACGGCGGCATGCACTTGCCCCAGCCGGTGATGGCGGCGTAGGTCATGGGAATCTCCTCAACGGCGGGAAATCGAGTTTCCGCGCGCGGCCCGCGCGGACTTGTTGTGCCGCCATTCTATGCGACACGCACCGCGAACACGAAAACCTACTTGCGGGATTTCGCCCTCTGCTTCGACGTCCGGCCACGGTTGGCCGCGGGCGCGTCAGGGGGGGACGCGGAAGGCTTGGGCTGATCGCCGATGACGGTCTTCAGCGGGCAGGCCGAAAACACGGGGCACTTCTTGCAGCCGACGGCAATGGCAATGGGGCAGAGGGTCATGAGGGGCTCGTTTGGGTCGGGGGTGCAGAATGAGGGGAGGCGGCGTGGCCGCGGGACTTTGGCAGCAGCCGAACCGGCGCCCGGGCGCCGAATCCGTGCAGCCTACGCCAATGTGTCGTCTGCGTCATGTCGGCGGGGACCGCCCGGGGCGCCGGTGCCACCACAAACCCCCATACGCCAGCACATTGACCAGCACCAGCATCGCGGCGAGTGCCTGCTGGTGATCGGCGGTGAGTCCCGCCGGGTAGATCAGCGGGACGAGATAGTGGTCGACAAAGCTCTCCGTGTATCCCTCGCGCCCGGCCTGGAGTCGCAATTGGTTCTCCAGCGGCGTGAGCGGGCAGATGGCGGCGGTCGCCTCCGCATAGACGCCCCACGCCAGCGCCGGAAGGTGCGCCCACGCCCACCCCCGGCGGCGCCAGACGAGAAATCCCCCGAAGAGGACAAAGACGATGAAGCCGAGATGCACGACGACCAGGCCATCGGCAAGGATGCGATCGCTCATCCGTGCGGGTGCGCACTTACGAATCGGGGTACTCAGACGTCTCCGGGCCGTGGATCGAGCTTGTCGATGACCTGATCCGACAGGATGCCCCTCAGCCGGTTCAAAGCGACCAGCGACTGGTAAGCCACCCGGGTCATCGCGTCCTGCATGCGGCCAACGGCCTCGATCGCCGGCGGCACCGGGCCGCAGGACTCGAAGATCGCATGCGACGCGCGGAGAAGCGCGCGCTGCGCGTCCTGGGCCGCGAACAGCTGAGCGTCGATGGAGGTGGTCGCCCAGTTCGACCAGGCGTGCAGAGGCGTGCGGGGGGCGGAAGGGGGTTGCATCGGGTGCTCAGGTCAGAGGAGTGAAGCCACGTCCGGCTGCATGGACCGCGGGCAAGCGGATCATTGATTCTTCTTCAGCAGTGCTTCGAGTGCCGCAAACGGTCGGTGCGTGGCGACAGGCGCCGTCGATCCGCCGGACGCCGTCCCACCCTGCGCCGCCGCCTCGAGCTCGCGCGAGTGCTCGTTGTCGTGACAGTAGACGCACAGGAGTTCCCAGTTGCTGCCATCGGGCGGATTGCGGTCGTGGTTGTGGTCGCGGTGGTGCACGGTGAGCTGGCGCACGGTTGTGTGATCGAAGCTCCGCGCGCAGCGGCCGCAGACCCAGGGGTAGATTTTCAGCGCCTGCTCGCGATAGCCCAGTTCGCGTTCGTCGCGGGCGCGTCGCGCCGCCGCGACGATCTGATCAAGGCGCGCGGAATCGGGGGAGCCGGCCGGCTTTTTCATGACCATGGAGAAGCACATTCCGGACCACTCGAGGCCGTCGTTGCCATGGCGTCAGTCGCTCGTCACCACGACGGCTGCGGGCTGGTCCTTGACGAAATATTGCGGACGGGCTCAGGCGGTGGGTTCAGTGGCTGACGGGGCCGCCGGGGCCTCGCCGCCGTCGGGCGCCGACGGATCCGCCGTGCGCACTTCCTTGCGCGCCTTCTTTTCTTCCTTCTTGCGTTTCTTTTCGAGTTCCTTCTGCCGCTTCTGAAATTCGTAATTGGGCTTTGCCAAGGTGAGTCCTCCTTTGTTCGGGTTGAGGGGTTTCCGGCATGCGGACCTGTTGCTGCCTCCTTTTAACCCAAAATCGGCCCGAGAGCGAGGCTTGCCAGACGCGCATTTTCGGCGCAGGCGTGCCCGCTGCCCCTGCCGGTTCCGGCGTACCCCGTCCCGCGGTCAGGCAGCGGGGACGCGCTTGCGCCGATGACCGGCCAGACGGGTCACGTAACGCCGCTTCGCGAATTCGGTGGCGAGCACGTAGGCAGCAACGATCGCAACCATCGCGCCGAGCAGTTCCGGGTCGAGGGCGACGAACCCGAACATGCGGGCCGGCGGGCCAAGGTAGGGCGCGGCCAGCGCGACAACGGCCACGCCGAGCGTGGTCCACAGCAGCATGCCGCCCGGCGCGCTCGCGCCCAGCGGCAGGTCGGTGCGCAATACCAGCAGCACGGCGAGTTCGGTGAGCAGCGACACCACGAACCACGCGGTCTGGAACGTTGTCTCGTCGGCGCCGAAGAAGCGCAGCAGAACGACGAAGGTGAGCAGGTCGAACAGCGTCGAGAGAAGGCCGAACACGAGCATGAACCGGCGCACCGCGTGGACATTCCACCGCTGTGCCTGCGCGATTCGCTGCGGATCGACGCGGTCCGTCGACAGCGCCATCGACGGCAGGTCGGAGAGGAAGTTGTTGAGCAGGATCTGCTTGGCGGCCAGCGGCAGGAACGGGAGCAGGGGCGCCGCTATCGCCATGCTCACCATGTTGCCGAAATTGGCGCTGGTCGTGATCGCGATGTACTTGAGCGTATTGGCAAAGGTGCGGCGGCCATCCTCGATGCCGCGGCGAAGGACGTCGAGATCGCTGGAGACCAGGATCACGTCAGCGCTCTCCCGGGCCGCGTCCGTCGCGCCGTCGACCGAGATGCCGACGTCGGCGGCGTGCAGCGCCGGGGCGTCGTTGATGCCGTCGCCGAGATACCCGACCGCATGGCCGGTGTGCTGCAGCGCGCGGACGATCCGCTCCTTCTGCTGCGGGTCGACCTCGACGAAGAGATCGGTGTGTCGCGCGCGGTGCCACAGCGCCTCGTCCTTCATCCGCGCAATCTCGTCTCCGGCGAGCAGCTGCGGCGACGCGACGCCCAGTTCACGGGCCACGTGCGCCGCGACGTGACGGTTGTCGCCGGTGATCACCTTGACGCGGATGCCCAGCGCTTCGAGGTCGCGGATCGCCCGTGCGGCGGTGGGCTTGGGCGGGTCGCGGAACAGCAGGAAGCCCTCCAGCGTGAGCGCCGCCTCGTCCGTGTGATCGTAGCGCGGGCGCGCGTCCATCCGCCGCGTGGCCAGCGCGAGGACGCGAACTCCGTCGCTGCCAAGCCGCTGCCAGTACGCATCCAGCGCGGCGCGCGAAGCTTCGTCCATCGGCACGACCCGCGGGCCGCGGCGCAGCGACGTGCACAGCACGAGCACATTGGGGCAGGCGCCCTTGGTGACCAGCAGAGGATCGTCGTCGCCCGAGGGCGCGACGACGATCGACAGCCGCTTGCGCTGGAAGTCGTAGGGCATCTCGTCGATCTTGCGCGCGCCTTCGACGCTGAGCTTCGAGCGCTCGCCCGCGGCTACGATCGCGGCATCGAGCGGATTGTCGATCCCCGATTCGAGCGCCGCGTTGAGGAACGCGAGCTGCAGCACCTCCGGCGACGGCGCACCCTCGGCATCGACGGCGGCGTCGAGCACGATGTTGCCGCAGGTGAGCGTCCCGGTCTTGTCGGTGCAGAACACATTGATGCTGCCCAGGTTCTCGATGGCCTCCAGGCGGCGAACGAGAACCCCGCGCTGCGCCATCGTGCGGGCGCCGCGGGCAAGCGTCACGCTGACGATGGCAGGCAGCAATTCGGGCGACAGGCCCACCGCCAACGCGATGGCGAACAGCAGCGACTCGATGGCCGGCCGGCCGAGGACATGATTGACGGTCAGCACGAACAGCACCATGACGATCATCACGCGGACCAGCAGGTAGCCGAAATCGCGGACGCCCCGGGCGAACTCCGTCTCCGGCGGACGCGTCGCGATGTTTTCGGCGATGGTCCCGAAGACCGTACCCCGGCCGGTCTGCGTGATCAGCACCGTCGCGGTGCCGCTGCGCACCGACGTTCCCAGAAACACGCAATTCGTCCGCGCGGCGAGCGGCGCATCGGCGCTCAGCGTGCCCGGCGCCTTCGCCACCGGAAACGACTCCCCGGTGAGACTCGCCTCGCTGACCAGGAAATCGCGCGCGTCGAGGACGCGCCCGTCGGCGGGAACGAGGTTCCCGGCGGCGAGGACGACGACGTCGCCGGGTACGAGGTCGCGGGCGGCGATCGTCGCGAGCACGCCATCGCGCCAAGTGCGCGCGGTCAGCGCGAGACGCTGGCGCAACTCGGCAATCGCCGTGGACGCGCGGTACTCCTGCAGGAAGCCCAGCAACGCACTGCCGACGACGATGACGAGGATGATGGCGGCGTCGATCCAGTCGCGCAGGAACAGCGAGATCGCCGCACCCGCGACCAGGATCAGCACCAGCGGGCTTGCGAACTGGTGCGCCAGCAATCGCAGCGCGGAGCGCGTCGCAAACTCGGTCAGCGTGTTGGCGCCGACGCTCTGCATGCGCGCGCGTGCATCGGCAGTCGAAAGCCCGCGGTCGGTGGTCCGCAACTCGCCCAGCAGGGCCGGCAATTCCCGGTGCCAGTACGCGTGATTGTCCGTCGCGGCTTGCATCGCGCTGGTGTTCCGCCAACGAGCATCGCGCAAAACGGCAGTCCGTGCGCTGATCGAGCGCAAATACCGGTCAGGAAACGCGCGCGCGGTGACGGGTCGAGGCCCCTTCCCGTGAGCGCGGACGACTCAGCGACCCTGGGCGGCCTTGGCTTTCGCGGCGTCTTCGCGCCACTTCTTCAGCTTGGCGAGCCACTCGGTCCAGTCCTGCGGGCCGGTGTCGAAACGCTTCTTGAGGTTGGCGAGCACGTCGACCCAGGCACGATCGAAGTACGCGTACGCCTTGTCCCACTCCCCGCCGTCGCCCCAGCCCGTGTGGTGCAGGATGACCTTGGTCTCTTTCTCGGAAACGGGCACGAACCGCAGGATGACCACGGTGCGCTGCTGGCGCGCCTCGGGCAGCGACGGGGGCGCGTTCCAGTCGAATGAAAGCATCTTCCTGGGCTGCAATGCGAGATAACGCATGTCGTCGGCGCCCTTGCTGCCGGCCGGCGCCGTGGGATCGATGTGGATGTGGAACGCACCCCCCGGACGGGGATCGACGATCGCTTCCGGCGCGAAGAAGCTCACGATGCCCTCGCGGGTGGTCCACGCGGCCCAGGCGTCGTCGAGCGAGGCCGCGATGACGATCTCCTTCTCCAGCGCACGTTCGGCCGCGAGGGCCGGCATCGCGCCGAACAGGCACGCGACGACGAGACTGGCAACGAGCGAGGCACGGGGCATCGCATTCCCCTTCGTTCAGCGACGACTGCGGAGGTCCACGGGAGATCAGGGGCCGACGTCTTCGGGCCGGACCGGCTTGTGTGCCATTTCGCCGACCACCGTCGTCCACGGGCGGATCCGCCACTTGGCCACCAGGCCGTTCCTGACGTAGGGGTCGTCGCGGACAAAGCGCTCGATGATTTCCGGCGATTCCACGTTGAACAGCACGGCGGCGGCATCGACAGGGTCGCCGAGCGCGCCGCCCAGCAGCATTTCACCCCGCTCCACCGATTTCCAGGCGTGCGCGAGATGCGCGCGCCGGAACTCGCCGCGGCGGGAGAGGTAGTCGGGGGTGACATCGTAGATCAGCAGATAGTGCATCGCGGAGCCTCGTCTTTTGGCGGTAGGGGAGGACGATAGCATTGTCCACGGCAAGCCATCGATGTGGCGGCTCGCCGGGGTTATGTTGTGCAGGCGAGCAGCGCATCGGCAAGCGCCTTCGGCTCGGTGACCATCGGGTCGTGCCCGGTTGCGAGCTCGACGACCCTCCAGCCGGGTTCGGTCCGGACGCGCTGGCGCATGGTGGCAATCGTCGCCAGCGCCGGTGACGTGCAGTCGATGAACGTGCGGGGCACGCGCGCGACGCGCGCGGCGTCGAACGCCAGCGGATCGAGGTAGACGCCGAACGGCTGCGGTGTCTGCCGCCGATTGACCCAGGCGAGGTCGGCGCCGGCGAGACCGAACACGCTCGCGTCGGGCTGCGGCAGCGACAGTCCGCCGCTTGCCCGGGCCGCTTCGGTGCGGGCGGCGCGTGTTTCCGGCGTGTGCTGGCTCGACCAGCTTTCGCCCGGATGCGGCGTCACTGCATCGATGTAGACCAGGTGTCGCAGCGGGGATGATGCGCGCGCCAGCAACGCATCGGCAACGCCGGTGATCACGATGCCGGCGTAGCTGTGGCCGACGAGCACCACGTCGGTCAGCTCCTCGCAGTCGATCGTTGCCAGCACGTCCTGAATGTGCGTGCCCAGCCGGATATCGGGCGAGAGCAGGTGGGCGCGGTCGCCCACACCGGTGAGTGTGACCGCATGCGCCGTGTTTCCGTGCGCGCGAAGGAGCGGCAACACCCGCGACCAGCACCACGCACCGTGCCAGGCGCCGTGGACCAGTACGAAGCTTGTGGTGGCCATGATTTGTCGGTCCCTGATAGCAGCAAAGTTGTCAGCGTACACCCATGGCGCACAGCGCCGTCAGCGCTTCAGCGCCGCCAGATCCTGTGCGCACCACTGCCGTTCGTCGTCCGCCACCTGCGCGTACAGTCCGAGCGCCCGGTCGCGCGTGGCTTCGAAGGCGTCATCGCCGGCGCTGCGCTGCGCCAACGCCAGCGCCGCGAAACCGAAGAACAATTCGAACGGTGCCGCGTCGTTGGCCGTGCAGATCGCGACACAGCGATCGGCATGCGAGATTGCGCGTCGGGCGTCTCCCGCTGCGATGAGGCTGCGGGCGAGCCGGTATTCCGCGCGCTCTTCCTCCAGCCAGGTTCCGGCGAGTTTCCAGTACCTGAGTCCGCCTGCGGCTGCGGCCACCATTCCCGCCGTCTCGACGTCGTCGCGATCGCCCTTTTCTTCCAGCGACGCGGCCAGGTTGTTGCCGCCGACGGCGAGCGCGCGCACGGCCGGCGAGCCGTCGGGGAGACCGCTCTCCGCGAGGGCGATCGCCTCGTCGTAAGCGCCGATCGCGCGCCTGAACGCCTTCTGGCCGGCGAGCGCGGCGGACGCCATCGCCAGGATGGCGACGCGATCCGACGCCGAAAAATGGGCAAGCGACGGTTTGGAATCGGCCGCGTAGCACAGCGCCGCGACATTGCGGCCGATGGCAGCGTCCAGCGTCGCACTGCCGTCCCAACAGGCGTGGCTGCGCAAGCCTTCCAGCAGCGCGACGCCGGCCTCCCAGCGGCCGAGGTGTTCGCCGTACACATGGGCCACGATGCGCGCGCAGGACAGGAGTTGCGCCGGTGTGGTGATCGTCTCCAGCGCGACCGCGAGGCGATCGGCAACCTCCTGCGGGTGTTCGGCGTGGTCGTTCCACGCGGTTTCGAGGAAGACGTCGAAGCTCATTGGATTACCTTCGCGCTCCGCACTTCGGTATTCGCCCTCGGGGCGGCCCTTCGAGTCTCATGTCGGGTCCCGGGTCAGCAAAGTCGAAGACGGTGGAGGTCCGGCTGCGTGTGTCGCGTCAGCCGTCGACCGGGTGGTGCGGAGTATCGAGCAGCCGCTGAAAGAACGCCAGATCGAGCCAGCGCCCGAATTTGAATCCGGCCTGCCGGATGGTTCCTGCGTGCGTGAAGCCCAGCCGCTCGTGCAGGCGAATGCTCGCGGTGTTGCCGACGTCGATGCCGCCGACCAGCACGTGCAGCTGCCGCATGGTGGCGCGCTCGATCAACGCCTGCAGCAGCGAGCGGCCCACGCCGCGCCCGCGATGATCGCGGTGCACGTAGATCGAGTGCTCGACCGTGTACTTGTAGGCCGGCCACGCGCGAAACGTGCCGTAGCTGGCGAAGCCGAGCAGTGCGCCATGGTCATCGGTCGCGCCGACCACTGGGAAGCCACCGCTTTCCTTGGCTTCGAACCAGCGTGCCATGCTCTCCGCGGTGCGCGGCTGGTAGTCGTACAGCGCGGTCGAGCTGACGATCGCGTCGTTGAAGATGTCGAGGATCGCGGCGGCCTGCGCCGCGCGAGTGCAGTCGATGAGTTTCAAGGGGCGGATTGCGATGGCGATTGTTGCGAGGCGGCTCGCGCGAGCCGGCTTCGATCCTGAGCGGTCTTCGTCATCCTGTGCTCTGCAGATGTCATCAGCGCGAACTCACTTTGCAGATGCATTGACGCTCACCTCGAGGTCGCGCAGCAGGCCGTCCCGAAGATCGTAGATCCAGCCGTGAATCGCGAGCGGCTGGCCGCGCTCCCATGCCCGGAGGACGAGCGGCTGGCTGCCGAGCACGCGCACCTGAGCGATGACGTTCAGTTCGCAGAGTCGATGCCAGCGCGCCGCGTCGTCCGGCAGCGCCGCCAGTTCGGCGGCGTGATTGCGGCCGGTCGCGCGAACGTGGCTGATCCACCCTTCCAGCGGATCGCTGGTCGGCGGCGCGAACGCGGCCTGGACGCCCCCGCAGCGGTAGTGACCGCAGACGATGATGTGCGAGATCCGGAGCACGTCGACGGCGTACTGGACGACGGCGAGGCAGTTCGGATCGCCCGGGTGCACGATATTCGCGACATTGCGGTGCACGAACAGTTCGCCGGGCGCGAGGCCGACAATTTCGTTGGCGGGCACACGACTGTCCGCGCAGCCGATCCACAGGTGAGCGGGCTCCTGAAGGGCGCAGAGACGTTCGAAAAAAGCGGGATCGCGATGCGTCTGATGCTCCGCCCAGCGGCGATTGTTGGCGAAGAGTTGGGGCAGAAAGCGCATGGAAGGCGCGGCCGGCTCAACGCGGCTCGGGTCCGTGCGCCAGCAGGTACGGCATCGCCGCGTACACGCCGAGCATGACCAGAAAGACGCCACCGGAGACCGGATCCCGGCTGGCGACGAACTGGGCCGGCGACTGCCCATGGATCACCAGGGCCAGCACCAGCTCCGTGCACACCAGCAAGGCGAGGGCGAGCAGGCCGACCGTCACGCGCTCGCGGACCGATCGCGGAAGCTCGAAGCGGCGCGCGACGAAACGGGCCGCAAGCAGGATGACCAGCAGCATGACCGGCATTTCGAGAAGCTCCGCGACGCGCACGCCCAGGCGCGGCACCAGCAGCGGCACGCGCACCGCACCCAGGACTATCCCCGCACCCAGCACCAGTGCGAAGTAGCTGAGCCCGGCCTTGGCGATCCGCATGTCGAACACAGTGCTCCGTAGGGGGTCGAGCGTGGACCCGACGATGGTATCGGCACCGCTTCGCTTGTCAAGACGGACCGGTGGAGGCCCTGCCGGATCCCTCGCCTCGTCCGCAACGGTCATCGATCAAGCTGCCTGAACTGGACGACGTTTCCCTCCGGGTCCCAGCCGTCGAGCACCGTTGCACCTCGGATCTTCCATGCGCAATCCAGCGGTCTCAGAAATCCTCCCGTAGCCGTCGCCGCGTCGCGCACGGCTTCGAGGTCGTCGACAGCGAATGCCGGCTTGAACGGCGTTTCCTCTCGCGCCTGAGGCGGGCGGGTGACTCTGATCTGCACCGCGATCTTCCTGGGAATGGCATGAATGACCAGCTCGATGCCGGCGCCTTGAAGCAGGTCGTGCGACGACGATTCCTCGGTCGCGACCAGCTTGAGCGTCTGCTGGTAGAACGCCGAGACCCGCTTCTTGTTCTTGGCGAAGACGACGAGGCTTTGTCGATTTCCGGTCTGCTTGCGCGTCACGATACGGGGCTCCAAGTTGAGGGGGTTGATCGGGGTGCAGGGGCCGCTGCCGCGAGTCAGCGTCGCAGACAGCGCTCCAGCGTGCATCCTCTGCGATAATTCCCGCCCATGTCGATCCGTCGCCGGGCGCTGTCGCCCTTGATCCTGGTCGTCCTGCTCGCGGCGTGCAGCAGTTCACCAAAAATCGATGCGCCCTCCGCGCCGCCTGCTACGGTGTCAACCCCGCCGCCGCGGTCGTCCCCCAAGTATTACCTCGACGACGGCCCCGGCGCCAGCGCGCCGGCCAATCTCGACGCGATTCCGGATGCGGTGCCCCGCGTCGAGCCGCTGCACCGCTTCGCCAATCGCCCCTACGTGGTCTTCGGCCGCGAGTACGTTCCGGCAACCTCGCTGCGAGCTTACAGGGAGCGGGGTGTCGCCTCATGGTACGGCCGCAAGTTCCACGGGCAGAAGACATCCAGCGGCGAGACGTACGACATGTACGCGATGACCGCGGCGCATCCGACGCTGCCGCTGCCCTCGTTTGCGAGAGTGACCAACACCGCCACCGGCAAGAGCGTGGTGGTGCGCGTCAACGACCGCGGCCCTTTCCTGCACAACCGGGTCATCGACCTCTCCTATGCGGCCGCGCAGCGGATCGGCATCGCGCAAAAGGGCAGTGGCGAGGTCGACGTCGAGGCGATCCTGCCGGGCGATCCGATCACCGTTGCGGCGGCGCCGCTGCCGCCGGTGGCCGTCCCGGTTCCCCCGTCGCGCAACGGCGCACCCGTGGCGGGCGCGCAGACACTGGTACCGGTTGCCGCCGCCGATGGCGGTTTCGTCGTGCAGCTGGGGGCGTTTGCGAGCAACGCCAACGCGCAGAATTTTGTCGCGCACATGGCGAACCAACTCGCGCCGATCGGGGTCGAACCGAAAGTTCGGCAGGCAGGCGGCCTGTTTCGCGTGTTCGTCGGCCCCTTCGCCGGACAGGCGGAGGCCCGCCGCATGGGCGACAGGCTCCGCGATGCGCTGGGCCTCGATGCGACGATTGCCTTGCATTGATGTGCCTCTGCAGTTGTCGTCGACGCAGGCCGTGCGGGCGCGTCAACCCGGGGAGAGCGGGTCGTTCGTTATAATTGCCGATCGCCGCGTTGGATGTCCCTGTGGAGTGATGCAGGGTTGGCGCTGACGGAACTCGCGAGTGCGAGGCCGCGGTCTACATGATGGGGATGGTCTTGCAGCGGATTCTAGCCGTTCTACTTTCGGTCCTGGCGCTGGGCTTCCTGGCCGCAACACCGGCCCGCGCCCAGCTCACCATCGAAATCGTCGGCGGCTCGGGGTCCGCCATTCCCGTCGCCATCGTTCCCTTCGAGAACGAATCCAACTGGCCGCTGGGGATCACCGGCATCGTCGGCGCCGATCTCGCGCGCAGCGGTCTTTTCCGGCTGGTCGAAGGTTCGGTGACGCCGCGGCCCTTCCGCGGCGAGGACGTCCGCACCGGCGACTGGCGCGCGCGTGGCGCCGACGCCGTCGTCGTGGGGACGATGCGCCCGCAGGCGGACGGTCGCGTGGAGGTTCGCTTCGCCTTGGTGGACGTCGTCAAGCAGATGCAACTGGCTTCGATGACCTACACGGTGACGCCGGCGCAGTTTCGCGCCACGGCGCACAAGATCGCCGACGTCATTTACGAGAAGCTCACCGGCGACGTCGGCGTGTTCAGCACGCGCATCGCCTACATCACCAAGCAGGGTCCGCGCTTCGAGCTGCTCGTCGCCGATGCCGACGGCAACAATCCGCAGGCGGTGGTCACCTCCGGCGAGCCGCTGCTCTCGCCGGCGTGGTCGCCCGACGGCTCGCGCATCGCCTATGTTTCGCTCGAAAACAAGAAGCCGATCGTCTACGTGCAGTCGCTTTCGACCGGGCGACGGCAGGTGCTCGCCAACTTCCGTGGCAGCAACAGTGCGCCGGCCTGGTCGCCGGACGGGCGCAAGCTCATCGTCACCCTCACCAAGGACGGCGGCTCGCAGCTCTTCCTCATCAATGCGGACGGCACCGGCGTGCAGCGGCTGTTGTCGTCGCCGGGCATCGACACCGAGGCGAGTTTCGCCCCCGACGGCCAATCGGTGCTGTTCACTTCCGATCGCGGCGGAACGCCGCAGATCTATCGCCTGAACCTGGCCAGCAATGTCGTCGAGCGTCTCACCTTCGACGGCGGCTACAACGTTTCGCCGCGCGCGACGCCCGACGGCAAGGGTTTCGTCTTCGTGCGCCGCGACGGTGGCCGCTTCACGCTCGGCATTCAGGATTTCGCGACGCGCCAGGTGCAGATGCTGACGCAGGGACCGCTCGACGAAAGCCCGAGCGTGGCGCCCAATTCGCGGCTCATCATCTACGCGGCCCAGCAGGGGGGGCGTGGTATATTGGCCGCAATATCCTCCGACGGCCGCGTGAAGCAGCGGCTCGTCTCGCCGGCCACCGATGTGCGCGAACCCGCCTGGGGCCCGCTCGCTCGCTGAAGAAATCCATCCTTCGGCGGCGCCATCCGCTCGAGACCATCACCTACACAGGAGTTACGATCATGCGCAAACTGTTCATTGGGGCACTCGCCGTCTTGATGTTCGCCGGCTGTTCAAGCACGCCGACCCAGGACGAAGCGCCGGTCGAGGAGCGCGCGCCGGGTACGGCTACGACTGCGCCGGGAAGCGGCGGCGCGTCGACCGCAGGTACGGGGACGTCGGGAATCAGCGGCACCCCCTCCGGCAGCACGACTGCCTTGTCGCCGCTGAAGGACCCGAAGAGCATCCTGTCGCAGCGCAACATCTATTTCGATTACGACAGTTATGTCGTGAAGACCGAGCACCGGGCGCTGGTCGAGGCGCACGCAAAATACCTGCAGACCAATCGCAATGCGCGCGTGATCATTCAGGGCAACACCGACGAGCGCGGCACGCGCGAATACAACATCGCGCTGGGTCAGAAACGCGCCGACGCCATCAAGAAGATGCTGCTGCTGCTGGGTGCCACCGAGCCGCAGGTCGAGACGGTGAGCTTTGGCAAGGAAAAGCCGCGCAACCCCGGCAGCGGTGAGAACGCGTGGGCGGAGAACCGCCGCGGCGACCTCGTCTACGCCGGCGAATGATGCGCTCCCGGCCGATGCGCTGGCGGTCGCTCGCCGCGGTACTCGTTGCGGCCGGCTTCGTCCAGGCGGCACACGCCGCGCTGTTCGACGACGAAGAGGCACGCAGGCGCATCGAGGCAACCAACACGCGCCTCGGCCAGGTGCAAAAGCAGCTCGAGGACCGCATCGCCGCGCTCGAAGCGCAGGTGAAGAGCCAGGGCCTGATGGACCTCTTCACGCAGGTCGAGGCAATTCGGGCCGACATCGCGCGGCTGCGCGGCCAGGTCGAGGTGCTCACCCACGAACAGGAGCAGGCGCAGAAGCGCCAGCGCGATCTGTACGTCGATCTCGATTCGCGGTTGCGCAAGCTCGAAAGCGTGCCGAGTGCGGCTGCCGCGGCTCCCGGCGCAGGCTTCCCCGTAGCAGCGGGGGCTGCGTCTCCGGTGCCGGCGCCGGTGGCGCCCGCAGCGCCGCCCGTCGACGCGGCAAGCGAGCAGCGCAGCTACGACGCGGCCCTCGACCAGTTCAAGGTCGGCAGCTACGCGGCCGCGATCGGCAGCTTCGCGGGTTTCATCAAGACCTATCCGAAGAGCCCGCTCGCGCCGTCGGCGCAATACTGGATCGGCAACGCGCAATTCGCGCAGCGCGATTTCCGCGGCGCCATCGCGACGCAGCGGCAGCTGATAGCAACGTATCCGGACAGCCAGAAGATTCCCGACGCGTTGCTGAACATCGCCACCTCGCAGGCGGAACTGGGCGAAGGCGCTCAGTCGCGCCGCACGCTCGAAGAGCTGGTCGCCAAGCATCCGCAGTCCGAGGCCGCGGTGAAAGCGCGGCAGCGGCTGGGCCAGCGCTGACGCATTTGCCGCAGGCATTTCGTCCGCGCGCCGCCGCAGTGACGCCGCCGGACGTCGATCCTGCCGGCACGCGCCCGTTCTCTTCGCGCATCGTTCGCTGGCAGCGCGAGCACGGCCGGCACGATCTGCCCTGGCAGCGGACACGCGATCCGTACCGCATCTGGCTGTCCGAGATCATGCTGCAGCAGACGCAGGTCGGCACCGTCGTTCCCTATTTCGAGCGCTTCGTCGCGTCGTTTCCGACGGTGACGGCGCTTGCCGCGGCACCACTCGATCGCGTGCTCGAGCACTGGAGCGGGCTCGGCTACTACCGCCGCGCGCATCATCTGCACGCCGCGGCGCAGCGGATCGTGGCCGGGCATGGCGGCGTGTTCCCGCAAGGCGTCGCCGCGCTGGCGGCATTGCCGGGCATCGGGCGCTCGACGGCGGCCGCGATCGCGGTGTTCGCGCACGGCGCGCGCGAAGCGATCCTGGATGGCAACGTCAAACGCGTTCTCGCACGTCATCGCGGCATCGAAGGCTATCCCGGGGCGCCAAAGGTCGAGGCGACGCTGTGGCGCGAAGCGCAGACCCTGCTGCCGGCCTCCGCGATCGAGTCGTACACGCAAGGCTTGATGGATCTCGGCGCGACATTGTGCATGCGAGTGCGACCGCGCTGCGATGCCTGTCCGGTGGCCGATGATTGTGTCGCGCTGCGCGACGATCGCATCGGCCTGCTGCCGTCGCCACGTCCGTCGAAGCCGTTGCCGCAGCGGGCTGTTCGGGTGTTGCTGCTCACGCGCGCCGGCGAGGTGCTGCTGGAGAAGCGGGCCGCGACGGGAATCTGGGGCGGATTGTGGAGTCTGCCCGAAGTACCGATCGACACCGACGTCGTCGGTCATTGCCGCGCGCGTTTCGGCGCGACGGTTGTCGTTCAAGGAGAGCTGTCGCCGGTCGAGCACGGCTTCACGCATTTCCGTCTGACGCTGCATCCGGCGCACGTCATCGTGCGCGACTGGCCCGCCCGCGTCGAAGCGCCCGGCCAACTCTGGCTGACGCCCGCCGATGCGATCCATGCGGCGCTGCCGGCGCCGATCCGGAAGCTGTTGCGCGGGCTGACGCCGGCGAACACGCGGCTGACAGGCCGCGACGCGCCGGATTAGGCGACGACTCACATCGCGGCGGCCACCAGCGGGTTGTATGCAAGCGCCCACTTATGGTTTGTTGCAGTGAATCCGGTGACACTCGAGAAGCGCTTCGCTGCCAACAGCTCGGATCACACCGGACACGTCGCGAACCTATTGGAATCGCTGGTGTTCCGGACCGACCAATCGCGTACACTCACTCAGGTCTGGCGCGAGGGACGTAGCGCCCGATGCCGCGCAGGTCAACCGGGCCCGACCGGCAGCGTTACACGATCATGATCATCTACGACCTCACCTGCGCAGACGGCCATCGGTTCGAGGGGTGGTTTGCCTCGGCCAGCGACTTCGCCCGTCAATCCGAAGCGGGGATGGTCCGCTGTCCCCTGTGCAACGATGTCGAAGTCGCGATCGTTCCGTCGGCCAGGGTGCAGGTGGGCAAGGGGGCTCCCGAGCGCGGCGAGCCGGATCGGGCGACTGCGACGCTGCCCAAGCCGATCTCCGCTCCCGCCGAGATGATGGCGGGGCTGCCCCCCGAACTCGTGCGCAAGCTGCGCGAAGCGGTGCTGGCTACCGAGAACGTCGGCCGCCGGTTCGCGGAAGAGGCGCGCAAGATTCACTACACCGAGGTGCCGGCGCGCCCCATCCGTGGCCAGGCATCTGCAAGCGAAGCCGAAGCCCTGCACGAAGAGGGCATCGAATTTGCGGCGTTGCCCGCATTTCTGACCCGGGAATCGCATTGAGTGGCCGAGGAAGCCGGTCGATCGCGGCGATTCCACCATGTTAAAATGCGAGGCTTTTCGGCGGGCCGTTAGCTCAGTTGGTAGAGCAGCGGACTTTTAATCCGTTGGTCGCAGGTTCGAGTCCCGCACGGCCTACCATGAAAACAAGGACTTAGCGTTTAGACGCCAAGTCCTTTTTCATTGATCGGCCACGAATCACGGCCTGATTGCCACTTTGGCGATTCCCGTCCGGTCGAAAAGCACAGCAAAGGGGCGGCATGACCACGACTTCCGCACCCGTTCCACACGAAGCCTTGAACTGTACTTTCATCAAGTCCTCCGCGCGCCAGTTCGGAACCCATTTGGCGCAGGTCACTCGGATCCCGTTCACTCACCGGACTCGGTCCGATCTCGTTCCCGAATCGGCGCTCGCCGACAGCATCGACTGCGGCCTTGACACTTTCGGAGGCGCGTCGATTTCGGAGATCCGACCGGCGGTAAGCGTATCCTGTCGTGATGAACAACCTCAAAGAGCTGCCGCCACCAAACCCGAACGCACTGCGTGCAGAGCCGACCATGCGCGACCGGATGCAGCATCCCGTTCCAGACCCATCACCCGCTGAGATTGCACGGCGTGCAGGGGAAGCGGTGCCGGAAGCGAAGCAGACGACACCGGCCTACATGCGCTTTGCCGGGCATTCGCAGAAACCGCCGAAGCGTCGCTGACGCTTGACGCGCCGCCGCGTCGAGATCGCGCCGCGCGAGTTTGGGAAACTGTCGAGCAGTGCCTTCGCATAAAAGCCCCAAGCAACCCCTCGTCCCGCCCTCCGATTCGCTTGATCCTCGTGATCGACCGGGACCACTGCAAAGCGCTGGCTCGCTCGACCCTGGCGGCAATCGGCACTGATGTCGGTTCCGCATGACCTAACGCCCGGATTTCCGATGTCGCCGATCAAGCCCCATCTTCCGACGGAGTTGCCTTCAGTTCCCGCCGGGTTCGCGCTGTGGAATCTGGGCTTCCGTCCGTTCTACCTGCTCGCCAGCAGCTTTGCCGCATTGTCGGTGCTGCTCTGGATCGGCCAGTACGCAGGTCTTCTCCCGGCAATTCATGTCCAGACGCCGGCGTGGCATGGTCACGAGATGCTCTATGGCTACACGATGGCGGTGGTGGCCGGATTTCTGCTGACCGCGGTGCGGAACTGGACCGCGAGGCCGACCCCTGCGGGTATGCCGCTGATCGCACTGGCGTTGTTATGGGTGGCCGGCCGCGTGCTCATCCTCACACCGTTCAGTGTCGCTGCGGCGATCGTCAACGCCGCGTTCCCTATCGCAATCGGCATCGCGATCGGTATCCCCATCGTCCAGAGCCGGAACCGGCGCAACTACTTCTTCATCGCCCTGCTGTTGCTGCTCGGCCTCGCGGTGCTCGCGTTCCATCTCTCGCATCGGGGGTTGTTGCCCTGGCCCGAGCGGGCGAGTCTGCAGGTCGGACTCGATGTCGTGCTGTTCGTCCTGGCCGTGATGGGCGGGCGGGTGATTCCGATGTTCACCAGCAACGGCATTCCCGGTGTTCAGACCACGCGGCACCCCGTGGTCGAAAAGCTCGCGTTGGGTGGCGTGCTCGCGTTGCTGGGCGCCGACGTGGCGCAGGCGCCGCCGGCATTCATCGCCGTGCTCGCCATGGTCGTCGCAGGCGCCCACGCCGCACGACTTTACCGCTGGCAGCTCTGGCGGACCTTCGGGACGCCCCTGGTGTGGGTTCTTCACCTTGCCTACGGCTGGATCGTCGTCCACCTCGTGTTGCGGGCCCTTGCCGCAATCGGGGTGGTGAGCGAACTGCTCGCCATCCACGCGCTGACGATCGGTGCGATCGGCGGCATGACGATAGGCATGATGACGCGCACCGCGCGCGGACACACCGGGCGAGTTCTCACCGCGGATCGCTACGAAGTGGCGTGCTACGCGCTGGTCGCGCTCGCAGCCGTCGCCAGAGTCTTCGGCGGCCTCATGATGCCCGGACACTATCTGGCGACGGTGGTCCTCTCCGGCCTTTGCTGGTCGGCAGCTTTTGCGCTTTACGCGGTGCGCTACTGGCCGGTGTTGTCACGGCCACGGATCGATGGCAAGGCCGGGTAGCCGCCCGCCGGTCTGCCGCCATGTCGAGGAACGCTGTGTGACGGGCCACTGTTTTCGGCATGTTCCGGCCGAAGGAATCGGCCGCATCGCGACTTGGCGGCGGCGGAACGCTGATCAGGCGGCGCGCGCCTCGCCGGCTTCCTCGTAGGTGCGTCCGTCGCGGATGTGATAGATCCGCCGGAACGTCGGGATGATCTTCTCGTCGTGGGTGACGACGATGATCGCGGTGCCGAAGCGCTGTGCCATCTCGTTGAGGATGCGAATCACCGTCAGCGCACGTTCGCTGTCGAGCGGCGCCGTCGGCTCGTCGGCGAGGATGATCGGCGGCTGGTTGACCAACGCGCGGGCGATGGCGACGCGCTGCTGCTCGCCGCCGGAGAGCTGCGGCACCTGCGCCCGGGCGCGATGGCCGACATCGAGTGCGGCGAGCATCTCCCGGGCCCGATCCCGCGCCCTGCCATTGGGCATTCCGGCCAGCATCGGCAACACCGCCACGTTGTCGGTGACATCGAGAAACGGGATGAGATACGGCGCCTGGAACACGAAGCCGATGCGATCGCGCCGCAACGCGCGCAGATCGGCAACCTTCCAACCGTGGTCATAGATGGCTTCGCCGGCCAGCGCCATGCGGCCCGAGGTGGGCTCGATCACCGCACCGAGGCACTTCAGCAGCGTGCTCTTGCCGGACCCGCTGGGGCCGATCAGCCCCACGACCTCACCGGGCTGGACGATCATGTCCACGCCCTTCAGCGCGTTGACCGCCGTATCGCCCTCGCCATAGCGTTTGGTGAGACCGCTGATTTCGATCGCCGGAGGGGCCATGTTCTCTAACCCCCGATCGCCGTCGCCGGATCGATACGCAGCGCGGCGCGTATGGCGACAATGCTCGCCAGCGCGCAGATCGCCATCACCAGCACGGCACCGATGACGGCGTCGCCGGGGAGCAGCAATACGTATTTGGGGAAGATCGGTGCCCACAGCGTGGCAGCGGTCTTGCCGACCACAAAGCCGATGGCGCCCAACCCGAGCGCCTGCTGCAGGATCATGCCGGCGATGGTGCGATTGCGGGCGCCGATCAGCTTGAGCACCGCGATCTCGCGAACCTTGGCCAGCGTCATCGTGTAGATGATGAAGGCGACGATCGCGGCACTGACGATCGCCAGTATGACGAGGAACATGAAGATCTGCTTCGCCGACGTGGCGATCAGCTTGGCGATGAGGATCTCGTCCATGTCGGCCCGCGTGTAGGCTTCGAGGTGCTTCCAGCGCCGGATCTCCCGCGCCACGGCCGCTTCGTCGGCGTACGGGGCCAGCCGCAGCATCACGACATTCACCGTGCGGCTGCTCACCTGGCTCGCCTGCACCGCCTCGAGCAGTCCGGGCACCCCCGGGCGATTGAATGCGGGGTTGGCGGCGGTGCGCGCTCGCTCGTTGAGCAACGCATCGTTATCCTTGAGAAATTGCACTTCCTGGGCATCCTGCAGGGGCACGAAGACCATCGGATCGCCGCCCGAGGACACCGTGCGGCGGGTCAGTCCTACCACCCTGTACTCGTGCCGACGGATGCGGATTCGCTCATCGAGGCGAAATCCGGTCCGCTCGTCGGCGATCGCCTCGTAGTGCGAGCGCGTGATCGGGCGGCCGGCCACCAGATTAGCGGGCTCGCCGGGACGCCCCGGCTCGAATCCGACCAGCATCACGCGCACGTCGCCGCCTTCATGCTGGACTTGCATGGTCAGATAGGTGACGTTGCCGGCCTCGGCGACGCCGCGCACGCCGAGCAGTGCGCGGTAGGCGTCGTCGCGCACGTTGGACGGCTCGGCATACGGCCCCAGCGTGTCGCGCTGCACGACCCACAGATCGGCACCGACGTTGCCGAGCAGCACCTGGGCGTCATCGACCATGCCGCGATAGATGCCGGCCATCGACAGCGTGACACCGATGAGCAAGCCCAGACCCGCACCGGTGAAGAGAAACTTGCCCCAGCCGTGCAGGATGTCGCGACCGGCGAGGTTGATCATGGCGCAGCGCGAACGATTGCCGGGACGACGTTGACCTTGCCTTCGGCCTGCAGCGCTCGCTCGCTGTGCACGACGACCTCGTCGCCGACGTCGAGACCGTCGACGATCTGGCTGCGCCCGTCCAGGGTAGTGATGCCTAGCTTCGCCGGCCGGAATGCGACCCGGCCCGCGCTGACCTGCCAGACACCGTCCTGCCGGTCGACGCGCTTCACCGCCGCGGTGGGCACCGAACGAACGTTGGCAAGGTCGGCGGTGCGAATTGTCACCTCGACCAACTCGCCGACCGGTATGCCCGCGGGCCGCTCGCCAAAGCCGACGTTCACAATTCGCTCCTCGGTCACCGTGTCGCTCACCAGGTCGACGCGCTCGACCTTGCCCGAATGGATCCGCCTGGGATCGGAGCGAAGCACGATTTCCACCGGCTGACCCGCGCGCACGGCGCCGGCCTGACCCTGGTCGATGCGCGCCTTGATCCACAGGCTCGCCGGGTCGATGACCTGGAGCACCGCCTGGCCGGCAACCAGCGTGGTGCCCGGCTCGACCAGCCGGGCGCTGACCACGCCGTCCACTGGACTCACGAGGCGCGCCTGCGCCCGCAGCTTGCCGACGCCCGCGACATCGGCCAGTGCGCGTTGCCGATCGCGCTGCGCCGCGGCCAACTGGGCGGCCGAACCGTCGACCGCAGCCTTCGCGGCATTCGCCTCATGGGCCTTGGTGTCGCTCGCTTCCTGGCTGACGAAGCCCTGTGCACGCAACTCGGCGGAACGGCGCGCTGCCGAAACGGCAACCTGGGCGCGGCTCTGCGTCTCGGCGAGTTGGGCTTCGGCAGCGCGGATGGTGCTGTCGGCACGCGCCGCCGCCGCCCGCCCGCTGGCCACGCGATCCTCGAGATCGACCGGGTCGAGTTCCGCGAGCAACTGTCCGGCCTTGACGACATCCCCCTGGTCGACGAGCACGCGTGCCACGCGGCTCGCCAGTGTCGGCCCCAAGGCGTAGCTGCGCCGTGCCTCGACGGTGCCGATGCCGAAGGTGCTTGCCACCAGCGTTCCCTGCTCGACCGTCGCGACCGTGACCTTGGTCGGCGCTAGCGGTCCCCGGCTCATCACCAGCCAGCCAAGGAGCGCGGCGCCCGCGATACCAACTGCCATGAGCGCCGCCTTGCGACCGTGCCGCAGGTTCATGGCTGCCTCCACCCGCGATAACCGTCGAGAAGGAGCGCGAACAGCTTGCGCCCCCGCTTCAGCATTCCCGTCTCGTCGCCGGCGAGCGACGCCTCGATGACGAGGCCCTGCACCGCCCCGATGAACGACACCGGTGCCAGCGTCGCATCGAGCGCAGGCGGAAGCTCACCCGCGGCTTTCGCCTCCGTGAAGAGCAGCGTGAGCCGTTGGCGATACGAATGGATCATCGCGCGCACCTCGGTGCGCACCGGCGAGTCTCCGGGGTACTGCATCTCGTGGAACATGATGCGGGGTACGCCCGGGTTCTCCGCGATGAAGGCGATGTGGGCAAGGAACGCCCGCTCGATCCTGGCCAGTGGCGTGTCCCCCTTTTCGATGGCCGCCGCGACTGCCGCCCCAAGCGATTCGCGCACCCAGGCAAAGACCGCGAGCCAGATTGCCTGCTTGTCGGGGAAGTGCCGGAACACGGCGCCCTGCGTGAGGCCCATCCGGTCAGCGATCGCCTGCGTCGTGATTGCGTCGGGTCCGCGCTCGCGGGCCAGCGCCAGGACGGTGGCGACGATCTCGCGCTGCCGCTGGTCGGTGGTCAGGCGGTGGCGGGGCACGGCGGGGGCCAAGGTCGGAGTAGCCATCGAATGGAATTGCCTGCGCGAAAGTAAGTAACTAGATACTATCTTACAGGAACAGATATAGATTGGCAAACCTGGCATCCCGCGGAGCACGAGACCGTGCCGTTCCGGGAGGCTTTCGATGCAGCACCGCGGATTACCGTCCGCGACCCGCTCGCCCGTTTTCTGGGCGCAGCCGACGACGGCGTCATCGAATATGTTTACGCGGATGTGGTGAAGCTTGCCGGGCACTCCTGCCCGACCGTCGCCTCCGCCTACCTGATGACCCGCGCCGCATTGGGTTCGCTCTATCCGGACGCGCTCCCCGAGCGCGGTGGCATTCGGGTCGAATTGCGCGACGATCGGCTGGAGGGTGCGACCGGGGTGGTCGCCAACGTTGCGACCTTTCTGACCGGCGCGACCCATGACACCGGGTTCAAGGGCATTGGCGGACACTTCGACCGGCGCAACCTGTTGTTCTTCGGCGTCGACATCCCGGGGCAGCTCCGTTTCACGCGCACTGATACCGGCGCTGCCCTCACGGTGTCCGCTCGGCTCGACCGCGTGCCCGCCGATCCGCGGATGGTTCCCCTCCTGCAGCGTTGCCTCGCAGGCGCGGCCACGACCGACGAGGCGACGCGTTTCCAATCGCTCTGGCAAGGCAGGGTCAGTTCCCTGCTCGTTGAGCACGCCGACGACCCGGACATCATCGTCGTTCAACACTGAGGTGATTCCTGAAAAACTCCTCACAAGCCGCTCGCCGCTGCTTTCCCCCTGCGCGGACACCGCGATGAAGTTTCTCTCCATCCCCCACCAAGGAAAAACGATCATGAATCTTCGCACCGGCATTCTTACAGTCTCCATCGCCGCACTCTTTGCATGGGCGGCTCCGGCATCGGCGCACTGCGACACGCTGGATGGACCCGTCGTCTCGGCCGCACGCAAGGCGCTGGACACGGGTGACATCGACCTCGTGCTCGCGTGGACGCAAAAGAGCGGCGACAAGGAAATCCGCAATGCCTTCGACAAGGCGCGCGCCGTGCGCAAGGCAGGAGGTCAGGCCAAAGAACTCGCCGATACGTATTTCTTCGAACCACTGGTGCGCGTGCACCGTGCGGGCGAAGGCGCCTCCTATACCGGCTTGAAACCGGCGGGTGAGATCGAGCCCCCCATCGCTGCAGCGGACCTCGCGATCACAACCGGCAAACTGGAGCCCGTCGCCGACATGATCACCAAGCGTACACACTCGGGACTGCATCAGCAGTTCGAGCCCGTAATGGCGACCCGATCCTACGACTCGAAGAATCTCGACGCGGCGCGCGCGAACGTCGGCGCGTACGTGCAGTACGTGCATTACGTCGAGGGACTCTACAACGCAGCGGGTGCTACGGCGGCGGAGCACGCACACGCCCCGGCCGACGCACATGCGCATACCTATTGAGGAGCCGAGCATGAAGCTGACTATTCCCGCACCGTTCCAGACCGCGCGTCACGCGCTGCATGCGCGCATCGCTGCCCCCTCGGCCGGCGCAGCGACACGTTTCCAATCGCGGTGGCAAGGCCAGGGCGTCATTCGAATTTGGCTATCTTCGCGGCGAGCGCAAGTGCTCCTCGCTATCACGTTGCTTGGTGTAGAGCGGATTTCCGCCCACGTGTTTGGCGTCAGTCTGCTGCCGGGTCTCGGCGCAGAAACCGGGATGCTGCTGCTTTGGGGGATCGGCCACTGCGATACGTTGGACGGACCACTCGTGGCGCTCGCGAGGAAGGCGCTCGAGGATAACAACGTCAACCTAGTGCTTCCTTGGGTGCGCCCCGACGACGATCCTGAAATCCGGCATGCCTTCGATCACGCACAGGTTGTTCGCGATCTCGGGCCGGAAGCCCGGTCGCTGGCCGATCGGCATTTCCTGGAGACGCTCGTCCGCATTCATCGAGCCGGCGAAGGCGCGCCGTTCACTGGGTTGAAGCCAGCAGGTCTTGACCTTGGACCCGCCGTCCCGGCCGCGGATCGCGCGCTGAAAACCGGCTCTGCCTGCGCGCTGGTCAAGCTGCTGGTCGATGCGGTGAGTGCCGGCGTGCATGCGCGTTTTCACACAGCGGCGGAGAGGCAGCGCTTCGATCCAAACGACGTGGCCGCCGGCCGCAGCTATGTCGAAGCCTATGTGCCGTACGTTCACTATGTCGAACGGCTCTGGGAAGTGGCGACCGGGCCAGTCCACGGCCATCCCGCCGAGCATGAAGCCCAGGCGCATCAGAGCGAACACGTGGCGCAACATCACTAAGCGAGGACATGTTCGACCCGTACGCGAAGTACAGGAAGTCCGGCGCGGGTTGCGACATGGAACCGGCTAATCGAAGAAGCGGGTCAGCTTCCCTTCCTCAGCGCAGCGACCGTCGCCGTCGCCGCGGCTCCCCGCGCTGCCGCTGCAACCTCCTTGGTGACGACCGTCTTGCCGATGGGCGCCAAGGCTATGCCAGCGAGCTTTAGGTGCTGGATGCCGAAGGGAATGCCGATGATGGTGACGAAATTGGCGATGGCGCAGGCGACGTGACCTATGGCCAGCCAAACTCCGGCAAAGATGAACCAGATGACGTTCCCGATGGTACCCAAGGCACCGGTGCCGATGTCATCCGCCTGATGAAGTTCGCGCCTGCTGATCGCTTCCTTGCCGAACGGGAAGAACGAGAACTGGCCCATGACGAAGCAGGCTTTGCCCCACGGGATGCCAATGATCGTAATGTAGGCGACGATCCCTGCCAGCCACCACGCCAGCCCCATGAGGATCCCGCCAAGGACGAACCAGAGGAGATTGAGGATGGCGCGCACGGCGACCCGCTATTACTTGGGCTTGGCCGTCGTCTTGGCTGCACCAAACTGATCCAACCGTGCCTTTGCTTCCCGCTTCCCGATGCCGCGAAGCGCCGCCACCTTCGAGAGCTGCTCGGCGCGCGGGTGTGCCTTTTCGTGCTCCCAGTTGTAAATCGACTGGGCACTCACTCCGAGGAGTTTCCCAAGGCCGTCCGCCGAAAGTCCAAGGCGCTCGCGCTGCACTCGCAGCCCCTTCGCACTAAATCGTGCGGGCTTGCCATTGTCGTCAGCGGGAACAACGGCAGGCGCCCCGAGGGTCTTGCGCGATAGCAATGCGACTTGGCGCGCGAGCTGTGCGACCTGCCGCTTCAACTCAGCAACTTCGCGGCGTTGCCGAATGGTCGCCCTCTTCGTCGGGTCGATTTGGCTTCGACTCTCCTTGCGGGAAAGCCTGATGATTTCCTCTTTGAGTACACTTCCAATGTTCGGCATTTCCGTCCTAAGTAATTGCGGCTGCCCGCACTCTACCAAACTCGGCGTAACGGTTGCTCCGGCAATAGGGCCGAGCGCACGGCGAAGGGGAATTCGCCGTGCGTGTCAGCGAGATGCCAGCGCGCGAATCCGCGCAATATCGAGCACGCCTTTCGCCCCCCAGCCACGTTCGTCGGAGGGACCTTCGGGGCGAAACTGCCCGTAGACGTGACGTCCATTTTGGTTCAGTCGGTCCGATAGGAAACGCGATGCCAGCCGTTCCAACTCGGCACCCTGGGTAGCGACATGGTGCTCGGCGACCGACTCGGCATTTTGCTGCGCATTCGCTGATCCCTCAGATTAGATAGGACGACGTGGTCGAAAGGTTGCTCGAATCATCACACCGCAGACACGCAATGCCAGAGAGGTCCAGCCCGGCGGTAAGGACATTTTGCACGGCGCGCGTCCTTGTGGTGTCCCTTAGCCATCACCCTCGGCATCGATGCCAGAAGGGCGGCGAGCAAAAGACAGCCGGCCATTAGCGCCCAGCTCACGCCATTGACAATCGGAGCAGCAATCGAATCCACAATCAGCTCCCTGAGATGTATGCCTGAGGGTTAGCAAGGAACGTTGCCAGGGAACATCTTCATTTAAGTGCGCAGGCCCCCGGCCCTTGCGCGTAGGCGCACGATCCGCAGTAACCCGCTGCGGCGGGCGCTGCAGCGGCGGTCGACTTTGCCGTCGCAAAGACGGACAGCTTCTTGTCGAGCTCGGTTGAGTGGCAACTCGGGCAATCCGGAACGCTGCCCGAGCGCACCAGCGTCTCGAACGCTGTCCCGCATTGCTTGCACTCATATTCGTAGATGGGCATCTGCAACTCCTTCGTGGTCGACTGTACGACTCCATTACGATCCTGCCTATTCGTTCGCAGCCGTGCGTTGGCTCGGCAACGATTGGATTCCGGGCGTTGCCGGCCCATAGGTCGTATGGCCGCACCCACAAGGCCCACTCTCAGCTTTAAGGCTGGGTGCGACTGACACACGACTGTCGGTCTCGGTAGCAATGCGGCCATTTTAGAGGACATTGAGACCGCGCGTTCCCTTCTGTCACTCTTGCACACAAGTCATCACACTGCTTGTTCGCTTGCCCCGGTGACCCTCGAGCACCTGCGTCGAATCAGA
>CAWBGE010000011.1:0-122419 GCA_963788185.1 uncultured beta proteobacterium | reverse complement strand
CGTTGATCAGGGCGACGACTGGTGGATCGTTTACCAAGTGGGCATATTCAATCATCCCGCGCAGAAATATTCCATGGGACGGTTTCAGCTCTAACGCTTCTTTCTTAGTCACGGCGTCATGTACGGCGGCAAAATTGCTGGGCTTTTTGCGGTCACACAGCCATCACATCGCACAGAAGGCATTGATCTGAATCCAGTGCGCACTCTCGTCGAACCAGTACGCGGCCTTTCACAACGGGCCCTAGCAATCTTGGGATTTTCGCAGGTCGAGGGACGTGATGTCGACCTCGAACAGGCGTTTCTTCGCGTGGTGGTTACAGCGATCGTCTTGATCTACGGGACAATTGCTGGCCTCGTGGAGAATGAGTTTTCGCTTGAGTTAAGAATTGCGTTGGCTTGCGGCTTGGTCACCGGGAGTGCCGGCGTTTGGATGCTCTTCCGATTCCATCGCGATCCCTCCCGTCCCTCCTCGTTGCGCAGTTTTGGCATCGCCGCGGACCTTATTCCAATAACCGCTGGGCTGTTCTTGGCTGGAGAAATCGGCGTACCTCTCGTCGGTCTCTACCTGTGGATCACCGTAGGCAACGGATTCCGATTTGGGCCGAGGTATTTGCTGCAGAGTTATGCGCTATCTGGGGTGTGTTTTTCGATTCTGCTTTTCTTCGCACCGTTCTGGCAGCAACACCGCGCGATTGGAATCGGCCTTGCAATTGTCCTTGGGACTATCCCTCTTTATGTCCTTGTGCTGCTTTCGAGACTAACTGCGCAAAAGGAAGCCGCTGAACAACTGTCAAATGCCAAGAGCCGATTCGTTGCCAATGTGAGTCACGAGCTACGAACTCCGTTGACAGGGGTAGTGGCCGTCCACGATCTACTACTACGTCGTGACCTGCCGATCGAAGTCCGAGACTTGGTTGGCACCTTAGGAAGCGCGATCCAAGCGCTAACGACATCCGTTGATGCGATCCTGCAAATGTCGAAGCTCGAAGCAGGTGCCGAGCAGGTGACTGTGCAGCCGTTCAACCTGCGGTCATACCTTGGCGAACTTGATGGGCGAGTCACGCCCGAAGCTCGTGCAAAGAACTTGCAGTGGAGCTACACGGTAGATGACGACGTCCCTGGTACGGTTGCTGGGGATCAGTCTCACCTGTCTCACGTCGTTGGCAACCTCATAAACAACGCGCTGAAATTCACTGCATCAGGTAGCGTAAGCCTACACGTGGCGCGTAGCGGATCAAGTATCCAATTCGCCGTCATCGACACTGGAATTGGAATACCTCTCGAGAAGCAGGCGAACATTTTTGAACGATTTGTCCAGGCCGATTCGTCCGCGACTCGGCGATTTGGCGGTACCGGGCTAGGTACCTCGATCGCACACGATCTCGTAAAGCTAATGGGCGGCACAATCGGACTGACCAGCAAAGAAGGAGAGGGATCAACTTTCTGGTTTGAGCTACCCCTCTGTCCCGAAGACCCGATTGCAGACGGACTCGCGTTCCCCTCTGACCAGCGCAGAATCTATGTCATAGGCGACGAACTAGCAGACGCGGACGAGACTGCTCGTGTGTTGCGCGGTTACGGCGCGCCATCAACAGTTGTCTTGTTCTCCGATGCGACTGACAGCAGTTTCCCGGCCGAGGGCGTTAGAACCGCTGTACTGCGAATGACGCCTCAGCGTGCTATCGCATTTGCAGAACAACTCTTGACTGATGCTCTCGCGTGCCCCTGGCTGCTAATCGCAACCACGAAGCCAACTTCAACGGAACTCGCTCGACTATGGGCACTCGGAGCCAAAGATGTTCTTCCACTCTCCGTACCTGACTCACGGGTATGTTTGGCCGTCGCTGCGCTAACTTCGATCCCAATCCCGGTCAAACCAGCGCCGACGAACACTGTAATAGCCCGCCGCATTTTGATCGCGGACGACAACCAGAGCAACTTGCTACTCATTACGCGAATACTCGAAGAAGCCGGTCATACGGTTCGCGCAGTAGAACGAGGCGACATAGCTTATGACTTGATGATGAGTGGACAATTCGATGCTGCTCTGCTGGATTACAACATGCCGGAAATGACTGGCCCAGACGCAGTTAAGCTCTTCCGCGCCGGCGAAGCCGGGAGCACTGAGCACCTGCCGATCCTGATTGTGTCTGCTGACGCCACGCCAACAGCAAAGCGTTCAAGCATAGAAGCTGGCGCCGACGGCCATGTCACCAAGCCCGTGGCAGCCCAGGAGTTGCTGGAATTGATAACTACTTTGACAGTTGGTCAACCCACGCGCGTCGAGCGGCGCGCCCTAAAGCGAGAATATCCAAAGCTCGTTTCTCAGTCCAAACAGGGCATGGATAGCACAGTCGCGCTGGATGACAGTGGTGCCGATAGAGTGCTCATTGATCCTGACCGCTTTAGCGAACTGAAGCGCATCGCGAAAAATAATATCGAGTTCATAAAAAAATATACAGAGGCTTCATTCTCGGATATCGAGGGGGCAGTAGCTGACCTTCGTCTGGCACTTGGCTCCAGAGACGAACAAGCTGCACGTGAAGCGCTGCACAAGATTGAAGGGACAGCGGCAAACCTAGGTGCTAAGGCACTTGGCGACGCCAGCAGCCGCATGAAAAGACACCTGTTTGAACCCCAAAGTACGTTCGCTGTACAGGCAGCTGCAGAAATCGCGTCGACCTGCGCATTGACAAAATCAGCGCTAACCGCCGCAGTGGCGCAAACGGCTGCTCAAGAAAGAAAAGACACTGCTCGGGGCGCCTAACGCGACGCGTCAGGTCTCGGAATCGCGGTCACAAAGGCAATCGCCTCACCCACCGTCTTTGCGTTGAATTCCTCCATCGGAATCTGTAGCCCCAGCCGTTCCTCCAGTTGGAAGACCAAATCGACGGCTTGTAATGAGTCGATGCCCAATGCGCGCAATTCAGATGTGGGATTACACGCGGCCGGATCTAGCCCCAAGTTTTGGACAAAGTCCTTAATAACTGCGAACACTTCAACTTCGCGCGACAATCCATCCTCCGCGAAAATAGGTTGGGAATTTGGCGTCCCCCATACCTGACCACACCATGTTTTCTGGTCGAACTCGACTCCAAGCCTAACGAATGCTTGCGACTTTCGACACAACGCCACTCATCGAATTATCGCAATCAGGGTGCCGTACCCAAAATCAAACTCACTGCCGTCCCCCCGAACCCAAAAGCATTGCACATCGCAAAGCGCATACCCAATTTAGCGCGGCCAACCATTGGGACGTAATCTAAGTCGCACTTCGCGTCCTGGCTCACCAAATTCGCCGTTGGAGGAACAGTCTGAGTTCGCAGTGCTTGTAGTGCAAGCACAAAGCCCATCGCGCCGGCCGCGCCGACCATGTGGCCAAGTTGTGCCTTGTTGGAACTCATAGCGATGGAGTATGCATGATCACCGAAGGCCATTTTAACGGCGGCAGTTTCTGTCGCGTCGTTTGCCTTCGTGCCCGTTCCATGAGCCTGCAGGTAGCCAATCTGGCGTGGATCGATGTCTGCATCAGCAATTGCTGCAATCATCGGCCTCGCTTGCCCCTCCTCGGATGGCTGAGTTATGTGTCCGGAGTCTGCAGTACATCCATAACCTAAAAGCTCCCCAACTATCGGTGCACCGCGGTCGATTGCGTGGTCCCATGCTTCGAGCACGACGAATGCCGCTCCTTCGCCGAGCACCGTGCCGTCGCGGTCAGCAGAGAATGGGCGACAACTGCGACGCGGTTCAACCGCAATGGGTGCCAACAATTGTGCTGAGTGCCAGCAATTGATTGCGGAATAAGTCAGAAGTGACTCGCTGCCGCCCGCAATCATGGTGTCTGCGTACCCATGCCGTATGCATCTGGCAGCCTCTCCAATTGCCACCGACGACGACGAGCAGGTGGTACTGTACGCCAACACGGGACCAGTCAATTCGAACGCTGACGCGACAAAGGCCGACGGCGCGTTATACATGGTACGGATAACCGTGAACGGGTGCACCTTCGGACGGCCGCGCACGTAGATCGTATCGAAGCCGGCCTCGGTCTCCGTGATACCGCCCATACAGGTCCCGTTACTCACACCGATTCGTGATAGATCAGCCTTCTCGAAATCAAGCCGCGAGTCTGCAACGGCGACTTTGACCGCCTGCAACGCCATCTGGGTGAATCTGTCAGTAAACCCGGCGATCCCTTTTGGTGGAGGGGTTAGCGCTCCACTCGGAATCGCTGCAACCGGGACAATCAATTCAGCCCCCGTCGCCGCATTTTGAAATCTCGCGGAGGCAATTGCGGAATCACCTGCAACTAGACGACTCCAAACGTCTCCTAGAACGTGCCCTAGCGGGGTTACGACTCCGACCCCGGTAATGGCAACACGACGTTTCATCTAGCGACGGAGGAAATGGAGCGAATGACAGCGCTTAACTGGCCCGACGTCGACCCAAACGCTCTCAATTGTTGCATGTGGAGTCGCCGCATCCACTCTTGACCACGAGAAGAAAGGGTCATTGCAGCGTTGACCCAAAGACCAACGACGTCATAGAGCTCCTGCAAAGTAACCGGGTGCAGCATGCGATCCACACTGTTCATGGCGTTATGCCCGTGAACCTGACTTTGGCGACGTTTGATCAGCTGTTTTACCGCAGCCTTGCCAGCCCCCGGTTCCGCAACGACATCGATTACACCCATGTCAAAAAGCTCCTCCGCCGAAAACTGCCGGCCCGAACGCGTCAATTCTTGGACCGCACGCCGACTGCAACGACGTGAGAGAAATGATAGGGCGCCCATTCCCGGAAACATATCAAAAAGCACTTCGGGGAAGCCGCATTTGACGTGACGCTCAGCGACCACAACATCGCAGGAGACAGCACATTCAAGTCCGCCTCCAAGCGCGTCCCCTTCCAACAGTGCGATTGTCGTAACTCCACACAAATTGTGTGAAGTGTAATTGCGATAGACGACGTTGATTGCAGTTCGAGCGTATTCGGTCAGCGCGGCCTTGTCTTGTGCATAAATGAAATCGAGAAACTTGCCGAAATCACCACCGAGATTGAAGACGCGCGGCACCCGAGATTGGAGGACTATGTACGCGAGCGGTTGCTCCGAGTTCCGTGGATAAAAGTGGCTTTCGATAATTTGGCTGCCGCGCTCCATATCATGGAGCAGTGCCGGTGAGAAACAAGGAATCCCCGTCGGATGCATCTGCGTCCAAAGCGCTTGACTAGCGAGATGGTATTGACAGGACAGCTCGTCAGAAATGTCGAACTGAATTGTGCCATCGACATTCTCAGTAGCGTGTAGGGAGATGGGGGCGCGAATGGCATTTGAGCGCATGGTTGTCACATTCCTGTCGGGCCATTTAAGCGAGGATTGCCCTGTTGAGTTTGATCTGCCGTGAACATACGCCGCTCTCCATGCACAAGACCGCCGCAATGTGCGGCGGGATGGTTCAGCTGTCTCGCCAGAGGGAAAGGCGTTGCGTTAATACAGGGAGATTGTGGCAAACAAATCGTTTGAAATCCAGAATCCAATTGAGGCAGATCAAACTAACCGACGGAATTGGTGGCCATTTTGTCAATTGACCACATGACTAAATGGTCGTTATGTAGCATACAATATGACATTGAGAGCGCTTCGCCGGGGCCGCCATACCGAATGCCCTCTATTTGCCGGAGCGACTAGCGGCCGGCGCCACCCAACCGCCTTCAACGAACCAGTCAATCGGATGAAACGACGCCTTGTACGCCATCTTTCGACTCTGGGCGATCCAGTAGCCCAAATAAAGATAGGGCAGTCCGGCGGCGTGGCACTGTTGTATTTGGGACAGTATGCCGAACGTTCCGTAGCTCGTTCCCGCTATCCCGGGCTCATAGAACGTATAAACGGACGAGAATCCGTCAGCAAGTCGGTCCACAAGACTTACCATTCGAAGTTCGCCACTTTCCCAGAACTCGAGCAGTTCGGTAGCGATGTTGCTGTGAAGGAGGAAGTGCTGGTATTGCTCGCGGCTGTCCCCATCCATGCCGCCGCCAGCGTGGCGGCTGCGCTGATACCGCAGGTATAGATCGTAGTGCCGGGCATCGAACGAGAGATCGCGACGCGCTACCTCTAACGTCGCGTGCCGTTTCCAACACCGCCGCTGCCGACGATTGGGCTGGAATTCTGCAACTCGAACTCGCACGGGAACACACGCTTGGCAATGGTCGCAATACGGTCTGTAGGTGAAGGCGCCGCTGCGCCGAAATCCCAGACGAACAAGTTCGCCGTAGACCTCGGTGTCGATGAGATGGCTTGGCGTGGCCACCTGTGAACGCGCGGCCCGACCGGGAAGGTAGCTGCATGGATAGGGTGCGGTCGCATAGAACTGCAGCGCTTCGGTCGGTGGAAGGTCGTTGAGCCGCGTCATGCGATCACCACATCGGCCGGCAGGGTTGCCCAAGGTTCACTCGACGCGTTTGCACTTGCAAGCCCTGCCAAGCGCTCGACGAACAGTCGGCGCGAGATGGTTCTCGCCCCAAACGACGCCAAGTGCGCAGTCTCTTGCTGGCAGTCGATTATCGGGAATCCCCTGGCGCGCAGCATGGCCACCAGATGCACCAACGCCACTTTGGAAGCATCGCGCTCCAGCGCAAACATCGATTCCCCAAAGAACATCCGCCCGATGCATACACCGTACAACCCGCCGACCAGCTGCCCGGCGCGCCAGGCTTCGATCGAATGTGCATTGCCCCGGTCGTGCAGTTGGCTGTACGCCGCAATGACGGCAGGCGTGATCCAGGTGCCGCTCTGACCGGGCCGCGGCGCCTGCGCACAACCGCGCATCACGTCACCGAAAGCCGTGTCCACCCGAATTTCAAAGCCCCCGTTGCGGACCACCTTGGCGAGGGACCGCCGCAACCGAAAGGCTTCGACCTCCAATACCATGCGCGGATCCGGACTCCACCACAACACGGGCTGACCTTCCGAATACCACGGGAAGATGCCTCGCGCGTAGGCATCGAGCAAACGCTCTGCGCCAAGGTCGTCCCCCGCTGCGAGCAGACCATTCGGCTCAGCGAGCGCAGTCTCGACTGCGGGGAACGTACTGCCTGCAGTCATCCATGGAATCATGTGCTGCGGCACGACCCGGCGTCCGCGCTCGGCTTCTCCCGAACGATCAGCACATATGGATTGCTTCCCGGCTTCCGACTTGGCGGATGCCGGCTCGCGAGTCCTGCGCGCTCAATCATTGATCGCCTTCAGCGTCTTCGAGTGGAAATCGCGCCGCCCGAGCACGAGCAGGATGACCAGCGTCAGTCCGACGAACAGTCCCGGATGGACAAACCAGCCCAGTGCCGCAAATCCAAAATAATAGGCGCGAATGCCGCGATTGAATTCATCGCCTGCCAGCGTGTTGACGGTGCCGAAGCGCGCCGCGTAGGGCTCGAGCACGTCTTCCGGGGAATGGCGGTCGGGCGCGCCGCCGATTAGGATCGACAGAAAATTGAATTGTCGGAGCGCCCAGGTAAACTTGAAGTAGGCAAAGATGAAGATTCCCGCCAGGAGGAATACCTTCACCTCGATCAATTCCTTCGATTGCGCCCGCGCGAAGGGTATGTCCTCGGTGAAGCTGATGATCCGGTCGAGAGTGCCGGCGACGGCGATCAGCCCGGCGATGATGTAGATCGTGGTGTTGGCATAGAAAGAAACGCTGTTCATCAGGTTGCCGGTGAGCGCCGCATCGACGATTCTGTTCTCGCGGACGACCATCTGTCGCGACCACTGCAGCCGATGCGCCTGCATTGCGCCGCGCAATCCCTTCGACCCGTGCGCTGCACGATCCGCGTAATATCCGTACCAGGCCCATCCCACGAGAAAGAGGCCCAGTGCGAGCCAGTCCGCAGGTGAAAGCAGCGTCAGGAAGCGGTGGAACATGGCGTCGGGTGCCGATATGGAAACCCCTGAGTGTAGGCGAGATCTCCGGTTCCGGTAAAATCTCGCCGGCAGGCCCCGGTAGCTCAGTGGATAGAGCAGCCCCCTCCTAAGGGGCAGGTCGGACGTTCGATTCGTCTCCGGGGCGCCAATTGCCCGCCAACGTGCAGTCGCCGGCGCTCAGTAGCCCAACCGACGTGGCAGCCACGTCGCCAGCTGCGGAAACACGGCCACCAGCACCATAGCACCCAGCATCGAGAGCACCATCCACATCACCCAGCGCACCGTCGACTCGATGGTGACGCCGGCAATGCGCGAAGTCACCATCAGGTTGACCGCCATCGGCGGCGTGAATTGACCGATGGCCATGTTCATCGTCATCAGCACACCCAACCAGACGGGATCCCAGCCGTAGGTCTTCATGATCGGCAGCAGGATCGGCAGAAAGACGAGGAAGATCGAGATCGCATCGAGCAGCATGCCGGCGATCAACAGCATGATCATGATCATCGTCAGCATCACGCCCTCGCCGGCGTTGAATCCGAGCAGAACTTTCGCGAAGGCGTCGAACGCGCCCAGCGTCGACCCCGCATGCGCAAAGACGCTTGCCAGCGCGATGATGATCATTACCACCGCCGATATCTCCGCCGACTCGACCAGGACGCCGTAGATCTTGCGCAGGTCGAGCGTGCGGTAGATGACTACTCCGACGAACAAGCCATAGGCGGCCGCCACCACCGCAGCCTCGGTCGGTGTGAAGATCCCCAGGCGCAGTCCTCCCAGGATGATCACCGGGGCGATCAAACCCCAGATAGCTTCGCGCAGCGTCTGCCAGAATCCGGTGTCGACCACGGCAACGTCGCGCCCCCAACCGTTGCGTATCGACAGCCACAGGACCGGCACCAGCAACGACAATCCGGCGAGGATGCCGGGAACGACGCCCGCGGCAAACAGCGCCGGAATGGTCGCCGATGGAACGAGGATGTTGTAGACGATGAACGCCAGCGATGGCGGAATCAGAATCGCCGTCGAACCCGCCGCAGCGATGAGGCTGGCCGAAAACGCGCGCGGGTAGCCCGCTGCCGCCATGCCGGGAATCATCACCATCGCCACGGCAGCGGCATCGGCCGGCCCCGAGCCCGATATGCCCCCGAGGAACAGGCAAACCAGTATGGCAACGATGGCCGGGCCGCCGGGCCGATTGCCGACACACACGGAAACGAAGCGCACGAGCCGCTCGGCCACGCCGGCCCGCTCGAACACCATGCCGGCAAGCACGAACACCGGAAGGGCGAGCAAGGGATATTTGGCGATGCCCGCGTACACGTTGGTCGGCACCGACATGATGCCGAGCCCCTCGCGCAGGATCACGATGGTGCCGGTGATCCCGAGCGCGACCGCAAGCGGCGCGCCCAAGGCCAGCAGCACCAGCAAGCCGCCCAGCAGGAGCACGCTGCCTTCAGCCAGCATGTGGGATCAGCCCGTGGATGCGCCGACGCAACGCGACGTGTTCATGTGCTGCGGAAGAGGCGCGACAGGCGCCCGACAATGCGCAGCGCGATCAGCGCCGACAGTATCGGCAGCCAGACCGAGTAGATCCACTGCGGGATGCCGATGCCGGGTGACGTGGTCCCGTACTTCCAATCGTCGTAGAAGAGGCGCGTCCCGTAGAACGCCAGGATGCCGAACAGGATCAGGCCGCACAGCGTGACCAGGCGCTCGATCCAGCGCCACGGCACCGGCGGAAGCTTGCGCACGAAGTACTCCATGCGGATGTGCCGGTTGTGCGCAAAGGCTGCGGACGCACCGGCGAACGTCATCACGACGAGCAGAAAGATCGAGAACTCCTCGGTGAACGCAAAGGAGGCGTTGGTCAGATAGCGCACCAGCACGTTCGCAAACGTGATCAGGCAGATGAGCGCCATCGCGACCGCGGCGATGCCCTCCTCGACCCGGGTGCCGATGCGCGGAATGTCGTCGGGAGACGCAACGCGCCCGGCATCCGCCGCGTCGATTTCGACAAGGTCCGGCGCGACGGAGACCGTTGCGCCGGCGTGCTTCTCCCTCACGCGCGCTTACTTCTTGCGTGCCGCGACCGCTGCTTCGGCGCGCTTGACGAGATCGGGGCCGATGGTCTGCGCCCACTTGTCGTACGTGGGCCGCGTCGCCTTGGCGAAAGCGTCCTTCTCGGCCGGCGTCAGGCGGGTCACGTTGACGCCAAGCGCCGCAACTTCCTTGTACATCGCATCGTCGGTGGCGGTGAGGCCCTTGCGCGCGATCGCGATTTCCTGCTTGCCCGCGTCGATCGCGGCCTGTTTCACGATCTGGCGATCGGCGGGCGTCCACGATTCCCACACCTCCTTGTTGACGACGAACAGCAGCGGGTCGGCAAGGTAGCCCCACACCGTGACGTTCTTCTGGCCGACGGTGTTGAGCTTCGCGGCGGTGAAGATGTGCAGCGGATTCTCCTGGCCGTCGACGGCCCCGGACGCCAGTGCGGGCTGCGCATCGGCCCAGCTCATCTGCGTCGGATTGGCCCCCAGCGCGGAGAAGGTGTCGTTGAAGATGGGAGACCCGACGACGCGGAACTTGAGGCCCTTCATGTCCTCGGGCTTGCGAATCTCCCGCTTGGAATTGCTGACCTCGCGAAATCCGTTCTCGCCCCAGGCCAGGGGAACCACGCCGGCCTTCTCGACCAGCGCGAACATCTCCTTGCCGATGTCGCCCTGAGTCAGCGCATCGAGTCCGGCGTGATCCTGCGCGAGGAACGGCATCGAGAAGAGATTGAACTCCTTGATCTGCGGCGACCAGTTGATCGTCGAACCGATGGCCAGATCGATGGCACCCTGCCGCACTGCGGTGAACTCGCGCGTCTGGTCGCCGTTGACCAGCGATGCGCCCGGATACATCTTGATGTTGATGCGGCCCTGCGTGCGTTCGCGCACGAGGTCGGCCCAGATTTCGCCGCCCTTGCCCCAGGGAAAGGCCGGACCCACGACCGTCGACAGCTTGTACTCGGGCTTGTACGCCGACTGGCCGAACGCCGGCGCGATGGCAATGGTCATCGCCGCGGCGGCCACGATGAATGCATGAAGTGCAGTCTTGCGCATGAGGGTTTCCTCCTGTTTGTGGTTGGGTTGACTTCGATGCGCTGCGATGCGACTCGACTTCTCGCGAGGTCACGCCAGCAGCGATTCTATCTTGCCCAGTATCGCGTCAGGGGCAATTCGTGCTTCGGCTTCCAGTGCGGCCGCGTAGCCGACGGGAATGCGCGGCGCGCCGAGGCGTGCCACGCGAATCCCCAGGATCTCGGCCACGGTGGCGGCGATCTCCGCGCCGAATCCGGCGACCTCGACCGCCTCGTGCACCACCAGCAGGCGTCCCGTGCGCGCCGCGGAAGCGAGGACGGTCTCGCGGTCCCACGGCCAGAGCGTGCGCAGGTCGATCACCTCGACGTCGCGCCCGCCACGCGCCGCTTCCTCGGCCGCAGCGAGTGCCCAATGCACGCACTTGCTCCAGGTGACGAGCGTGAGATCGCGTCCCGGGCGCCGCACTTCCGCGCGGCCCAGGAATGCGACGCGATCGGCATCGACTTCGCCGGTCTCGCCCCACAACTCCTTGTGCTCGAGGTAGACGACGGGGTCGTCGCCGGTCATTGCCGCCGCTAGCAGCGAGTGGTTGTCCTGCGGCGTCGCCGGTGCGACCACGACCAATCCCGGAACGTGCACGAACCAGGACTCGAGCGACTGCGAGTGCTGCGCCGCCGATGCGCTCCAGATGCCCGACGGCATCCGCGCCACCAGCGGCACCCTCCCCTGCCCGCCGAACATGTAACGGTTCTTGGCCGCCTGGTTGACGATCTCGTCGATCGCGCACAAGGCGAAATCGACCACGCGCATCTCGACCACGGGACGCAATCCCGTCAGTGCCATGCCGACCGCAGCGCCCATGATCGTGGCTTCGGAGATCGGGGTGTCGATCACGCGCTCCGGACCGAACTCGGCCTGCAAGCCCCGATACTGGCCGAAGATGCCACCGCGGCCGACATCCTCGCCGAGAACCACCACCCGCGCATCGCGCCGCATCGCCCGTGCCATCACGTCGGCAGCGGCCGCCGCGTAGGTCATCGACTGTGCGCCACCCGACGCCGCGCTCACGATCGCCACCTCCCGGCACCACAATCCTGAATTTCCGCAAACGCATCCGCCGCTTCCGGGGCACTGGCAGCTGCCGCTTCGGCAACGGCGATTTCGATTTCGGCACGCGCCGCGTCTTCGATCGCGGCAATGTCTCCGTCCGCCATCCCGAGCGCCAGCAGGCGCGCGCGGGCGTTCGGCAGCGGGTCGTCCTCGAGGCGGCGCGCGTGCTCGCCGGCATCGCGGTAGGCCGCCGGGTCGACCGAAACGTGACCCTTGAACCGATAGGTGATCGCGTGCAGCAACCGCGGCCCCGAGCCCGCCCGGATCTCGGCCACCATCGAGCCGGCGGCCGCCGATACCGCTTCGACGTCGTTGCCGTCGACTTCCCGTGCCTCGATGCCGTACGACGAGGCGCGCGCCACCGCCCCGGCCCCCGCCGTCAACGTGCTCGTCGGCGTCGTGGCCGACCAGCGGTTGTCCTCGCAGACAAAGAGCACCGGCAACCCGTACACGCGCGCCCAGTTGAGCGACTCGGCGAACGGGCCGCGATTGATCGCGCCGTCGCCGAAGAAGCACGCGACGATCTCGCGCCCGCCGCGGATGCGCACAGAGTGCGCCGCGCCCACGGCAATCGGCAGTCCGGCCGCCACCACGCCGTTGGCGCCCAGCATTCCGACGCCGAAATCAGCGATGTGCATCGATCCGCCGCGACCGCCGCAAACACCCCCACGACGTCCGTAGAGTTCGAGCATCATCCGGCCGACATCGCCTCCCTTGGCGATGGTGTGGCCGTGGCCCCGGTGGGTCGAGGTGAGGTAATCGCTCGCCGCCAGGTGGCAGCAGACGCCCGCGGCGACGGCCTCCTGCCCGGTCGACAGGTGCAGCGGGCCGCGGACAGCTGCCGGCGCACCGGACAACTGCTGCCCGAAGACGGCAACGCCGCCGCGGCTTGCCGCTTCGGCCGCATCCTCGAATGCGCGTATGCGCGACATCGTCGCGTACATGGCGGCGAGCCGTGCGCGCAGGTCGCGCGCATCGTCGATCGCCAAGTGATTCTCCCCGGACATGCTCGGCCTCATTTCTGGACTGGATCCGGCGGTCGTTCGAGGCCGGTTCGATGGCTTGGAACGGACGAATATACCGGACGCCGCGTCGATGCGCCAAGCGGCAACGGCGTTCGGCGCCGCCGACACGGTACAGTCGAGGGCGCGCCGAGAAACTCGCGCAACCGCATCGGTTGCCGCGCTACACTGATGCGTTTTCGGTCCCCGGCCGTCGCAGCATCGCGACGCTTCTCGCAAGAGCTTCTCTCCACATGCCACTCTCGACTGCCGTCTCCCGGGCGCGGGTCCGCTATCGCATTGCCATCCACGATCCCCACGCGCACCTGTTCGAGGTGCGCTGCACGGTGGATGCGCCCGCACCCGGCGGACAGCGGTTTCGCCTGCCCACCTGGACTCCGGGCAGCTACCTGATTCGTGAATTCGCCCGCCATTTCGTCAGCGTCTCGGCCGCGTGCGAAGGCCGGGAGGTCTCGCTGGTCAAGCTGGCGAAGGACGTCTGGGCGGCGCAACCCTGCAGCGGATCGCTGACGGTCACGGCGCTGGTCTACGCGTACGATCTCTCGGTGCGCACCGCCTACCTCGACGCGAGCCGCGCCTACTTCAACGGCGCCTCGGTGTTCCTCTGCCCCGAAGGCTTCGCGGATGCGCCGTCGACCGTGGACATCGTGGCACCGGGTGGCGAGACGGGCCGCGACTGGCGCGTCGCGACTACCCTCGCGAGCGTCGGTGCCGAAGCCTGGGGCTTCGGCACCTATGGCGCGCACGATTACGACGAACTGATCGACCATCCGGTCGAAATCGCGGACTTCGCGCAGGCGTCATTCGAGGCGGGTGGCGTCACGCACGACATCACGCTCACCAGTCGAAAGCCAGGCAACCTCGACCGTCTGTCCAGAGATCTCGCGCGCATCTGCCAATGGCAGATCGGACTCTTCGGCGGCGAGTCCGAGTGCAGCGCCCCATTCGATCGTTACCTCTTTCAGATCGCCGCCGTTGGGGACGGCTACGGCGGCCTCGAGCACCGATCGAGCACCAGCCTCATCTGCCGCCACCGCGAGCTGCCGCAACCCGGCGTGGAGGCGATCAGCGACGGCTACCGCAGCCTGCTCGGGCTTGCGAGCCACGAGTATTTCCACAGCTGGAACGTCAAGCGCATCAAACCGGCGGCGTTCGCGCCCTATGATCTTTCCCGCGAGAACTACACGTCGCAGCTGTGGGCCTTCGAGGGCTTCACGTCGTACTACGACGACCTCGCGCTGCTTCGGAGCGGCGTCATCGACAGCGGGAGCTACCTCGAACTTCTGGGGCGCACGATCACGACCGTCATGCGCACGCCCGGGCGCCGCCAGCAGAGCGTCGCCGCGTCGAGTTTCGACGCCTGGATCAAGTACTACCGTCAGGACGAGAATTCACCCAACGCCATCGTGAGCTATTACACCAAGGGAGCGCTCGTCGGATTGGCGCTGGACCTCGAGTTGCGCGGCAACGGCTCATCGCTCGACGCCGTGATGCGCGCGCTGTGGCAGCGGTACGGCAAGGCAGGGATCGGCGTGCCGGAAGACGGCATCGCCGGCATCGCCTCCGAGCTCGCCGGACGCGACCTTGGTGATTTCTTCGCGCGGTTCGTCCACGGCACCGACGACCCGCCGCTCGCTGCATTGCTGCGCGACGTCGGCATCGTCATGCACCTGCGCCCGACCGACGGGAGTGCCGATCGCGGGGGAACGACCGGTCGCGACCGCGGAGGACGATCCCCCGCCTGGCTTGGAGTCAAGCTCGCGGGCACGACCGAGCCCCGGCTTGCGCACGTCTTTGCCGGCGGCCCGGCGCAGCGTGCCGGGCTTTCGGCCGGCGACACGATCGTGGCGGTGGACGGGCTTCGCGCCAGCACCGAATCGCTCGACCTCGTTGCCGCAGAGCGCGTGCCCGGCGACACGATCAGCGTCCATGCCTTCCGGCGCAACGAACTCGTCGACGCCTCCGTTGTCCTCGAAGCTGCTCCGAGCGATACCTGCTGGCTGGAAGTCGATGCCGCGGCGGACACGCAGGCCCATGCCAAGCGCGCCGCCTGGTTGGGCGTAGACGTTTGAGAGTCGTTGCCGGCTACCGCAGCGTTGCCGCGATGGCGGGATTCAGCGCGTAGACGCCCATGGTTGATGCCTCGGCCAGGATGTGGCCCGCCATCGCCTGGCGCGCCTCGCCGCCGGTGAAGTGGCCCTCCACGGCCAGTCGGGGCACGTCGAGTGCGTACAACGTGAAGATGTAATGGTGCGCGATGGCGTCGTTCCACGGTGGGCAGGGGCCGTCGTAGCCGTGGTAGTTGCCCGCCATGTCCGGGTCCCCGGCGAACCAGCCCGTGTAGTCGTTGATGCCCTGGCGCGCATTGCGCGGCGCGTGCGGACCGGGTTTGCCCCGCGCCGTGACGCCCGACGAGAACTCGCCGCGCGCGATGGCCGGCGCCGCGGGCGGCAGGTCGACGAGCACCCAATGAAAGAAGTCGACGCGCGGCAATGTCGCCGGCACGGTGCGACCTTCCTGATTGACGTCGTCTCCGCGCGACGGTACATCGCGGTCGTGGCAAATCAGCACCAGCGAGCGGGCAGCCGCGGGGACGCCCTGCCACGCGAAATCGGGATTGCGGTTGCCGGACAGCGTCACGTGCGCTGCAGGATCGATGGCTCCGAACGCGAATTCCGCCGGTATCGGCGCGCCGGTAGCAAAGGCCGTCGTCGTGAGTTCCATGATGTCTCCTCTGGTTTCGTTCGCTGCCCGCGCCGCGGCCGGGCCGCGCACCAGCAACGTTCCTGGCCCGCGCCTACTTTGGCCTGGACTTGGCCCCCGACGGCGCCGGCTGCCCGCCGCGCATCGCTTCGAGCGAGGCCTTTTGCAACTCCATGGTCTTGATGCTCATCTGCATCAGGTTGATGGTCATCTGCAGCCACCCCTCGATGATCCGCAGCTCGTCGATCTTGCGCTGAACCTCGTGGGGATCGATCGCCGCGAACATCGCCGCGGCATTGGGAAACGGCATCCCCCCCGCCGCCGCGGCAGCCGGGCCGGCGGCGCCTGCCGGAGCCACGCCGGGGACTCCGAACCCCGGCACGGGAACCCCCAATGGGTTCCACATCTTCTGCATGAATTCGAGCGCATCCTGCGGCGAAAACGGAAAGCCGGACGGCGGAGGTGGCGTGGACGAAGACGGGTTCATGGCTTCACCTTGCGGTTCGTGGGCGTCGTGCAACGGGCCACCCGCATGATTGCCGGTGCGAGCGGACGAGGATTTCGCTATTATCGTGGTCCATGACGGACAAACGCGCAACCCTGCGGGTGCAACTCGAAGCCGTCGTCGGCAAGTCGCACGTTCTCACTTCCGCGGCCGACACTGCTTCCCACCTCACCGATTGGCGCGGCAATTACCAGGGTCGCGCGCTCGCCGTCGTGCGTCCGGCCACGACGGCGGAGGTGGCGGCCGTCGTTCGCGCGTGCTTCGACACCGGCACCGCGGTCGTCCCGCAGGGCGGAAATACCGGCCTTTGCGGCGGGTCGATTCCGGATTCGACCGGCGATGCCGTCGTCCTGTCGCTGACCCGCGTCAACCGCGTTCGCGCGGTCGACACCGCGAACGCCACGCTTACGGTCGAGGCCGGCATGACGCTGGCGGCCGTCCAGGACGCCGCCACGAACGCCGGGCTGCACTTTCCGCTGTCGCTCGCCGCGGAGGGCAGCGCGACCATAGGCGGCAACATCTCGACCAACGCCGGCGGCACCGCCGTGCTGCGCTTCGGCAATGCGCGCGAGCTGGTGCTCGGGCTCGAAGTGGTGCTGGCCGACGGCAGCGTCTGGAACGGCCTTCGCGGCCTGCGCAAGGACAACACCGGCTACGATCTCAAGCAGCTGTTCATCGGCGCCGAGGGAACGCTCGGCATCGTCACGGCCGCGGTGCTGAAGCTCTTTCCGCAGTCGCGCACGCGCGTGACCGGCCTGGTGGCCCTCGCCGACGCGGACGCGGCCGTTGCGCTGCTCGGGCGGCTGAAACAGGCGCTGGGAGACCGGCTGACGGGATTCGAGTTCATGTCGGCGCTCTCGGTCGCGCTGTCGCGCAAGCACATGCCGGCGCTGCCCGATCCGCTGCCCGGCAACGCCTGGTACGCGCTGATCCAGGCCGACGACAGCGCCGCCGACGCGCCGCTCGCGCCGCTCGTCGAAAGCACCCTTGCGGCGGCCATCGAGGACGCAGTCGCGCTGGACGCGGCACTGGCACAGTCGATCGAGCAGGCGCAGGCGCTGTGGACCCTGCGCGAGAACATCTCGGACGGGCAGCGCCACGAAGGGCCCAACATCAAGCACGACATCTCGTTGCCCGTCTCGGAAATACCCGGCTTCCTTTCCCGCGCGGCGGTCGCGCTGGAGTCGGCGTTGCCCGGCGTCCGATTCGTGACCTTCGGCCATCTGGGCGACGGCAACCTTCATTACAACCTCTCCGGACCGCCCGACGTTGCAGCGGCGGACTTCATGCGCGAGGCTCCGATCGCCAACCGGATCGTCCACGACCTCGTGGTCGAATGCGGCGGCAGCATCAGCGCCGAGCACGGCATCGGGCAGTTGAAACGCGGCGAACTCGCCCGCTACAAGGATCCTCTCGAGCTCGAACTGATGCGCCGCATCAAGGAGGCGCTGGACCCGACCGGCATCCTCAACCCCGGCAAGATCCTGGAGCCCGCGCGGAAGTCATGAGCAAGATCGTCTTCTGGCTGGTCGTCGTCTTCGGAATCCTCTTTGCGTTGCGTCTGGTCAACACGGCGAAGGCGCGAAAGCGCGACCGGGATGCGCGCTCGCGCGATCCGGCGCCACCGCCCAAGGTGGAGGCCACCGTGCGCTGTTCCCGCTGCGGCGTCTTCTTGCCCAGGGCTGACGCCCGGTTCGGGCCGCAGGGCATCACCTGCGGCGATCCGAGCTGCAGCAAGGGGCGTTGAGCGTGGAGTCCGACGTCGTCGCGCCAGCGAACCCCCGGCCACCCGCGAGCGAACACCCGCGGCCGCCGCAGCTTCCCGCGTCGCCGGTCGATTCGACCCATCGCATCCTGTGGATCGTCGGGCTCTATCGCGCGGTCTGCGGCATGGTGCTCCTCGGGACGGCGCTGCTGCTCGATCTGCGGACGCTCCAGATCCCGGAGCCGAACTCCTTCGTCGTCGCGGCGTTCATCTATTTCTGCTTCGGCCTCGCGACATTCTGGTGGATCCAGCGCGAGCGGCTGCGGTTGCCGCTGCCGCTGCAGCTGCTGGTGTCGACGCTGTTCGCCGGGGACATACTCTTCGTCGCGCTGATCATGATCTCGGGCGGTGTTTCAGGCGGCACGCTGCCGATTCTCCTGTTTCCGCAGCTCGCCGCCAGCGGCTGGCTGTTGCGCACGCGCACGGCGTTCTTTCACGCGGCGCTCGCCACCATCGTGCTGCTGGGCCTGGACATCTTTCGCCTGGTCGAGAGCCAGGTCACGCCCACGCAGGTCTTTCAGACCGGGCTCATCGGGTTCGGCTACTTCACCACCATCGGCATCGCGGTCGCGCTCGGCCGCTACACGAAGGCGTCGGAAGACCTCGCCGCACAGCGCGGCATCGACGTCGCCAACCTCGATCACCTGAACCGGCTGATCATCCAGGACATGCAGGACGGGGTGCTGGTCGTGGATCTCAACGGCGTGGTCCGCGGGCACAACGCGCAGGTGACGCGGCTCCTCGGGGGCTTCGGCCGCATGCGCGGCGGCATGCGCCTCGCCGAGTTTTCCTCGACGTTGCACGACTACTGGCGCCGGTGGCAGGAAGACGATGCCGAGATCCTGCCCTCGTTCAAGGTCGAGTCGACGCAGAAGCTGTTGCGCGTGCGCCTGGTGCGCATCGGTTTCGGCCTTAACGGCGGATCGCTCATCTATCTCGAGGACCTGGGACGCGCGCAGTCCGAGGCGCAACAGATGAAGCTGGCCGCGATGGGCCGCCTCACCGCCAGCATCGCGCACGAAGTCCGCAACCCGCTGTCGGCCATCAACCAGGCAGCGCAACTGCTCGACGAGGACGGCGCGGTGGCGCCCGGTGGCCAGCGCCTGCTCGGCATGATCCGAAACAACGCCAAGCGGATCGACCGCATCGTCGGCGAGGTGCTCGCGCTCAATCGGCGCGACCGGCAGCAACCCGAGGCGATCCCGCTCGCGGGCTTCCTCGCCGCGCTTGCAGAGGAGATCACGCAGGCGGAGAACATGCCTGCCGGCACGGTCCTCCTGGAAATCGGCGAGAACCTGTCGATCGTGTTCGATCGCGGGCACCTCAACCAGATCGTGTGGAATCTCCTGCGCAACGCCTGGCAGCATTGCCAGCGCAAGCCGGGCAGCATCCGCATCACTGCCCGTGCCGGATACATGGGCGATGCCGTCCTCTGCGAGCTCGGCGACGACGGCACCGGCATCGCCGCGGACCTGCGCAGCCAGATCTTCGAGCCATTTTTCACGACGCGGCCCGGTGGAACGGGCCTCGGCCTGTATATTGCCCGCGAGCTCGCCGATGCCAACGGCGGCGCGCTGGAGCTGTTGCCCAAGGGACCGGGCGCCCAATTCCGACTTACGCTGAAACGGGCCGGTACCCCGGCCCAGAAGACTCTTAGAGAGGCCTGACATGTCCCGCAAGCTACGCGGCCAGCCACGGGTACTCGTCATCGACGACGAGCCCGATCTGCTCGAACTCCTGGAACTCACGCTGTCGCGGATGGGACTCGATACGACCCGAGCCGAGAACGTCGGCGACGCCATCCGTCTGCTCGACAAGGAGGCGTTCGACCTGTGCCTTACCGACATGCGCCTGCCCGACGGCGAAGGACTCGAAGTCGTCGAGCACATCACCGAAAAGGGCCTCGATGTGCCGGTCGCGGTGATCACCGCATTCGGCAGCGCCGAGAACGCGGTCGCGGCCCTGAAGGCGGGCGCATTCGACTATCTCGCCAAACCGGTCGCGCTCGAGCAGCTGCGCGCCCTCGTCAAGCAGGCGCTGAAGGTGCCGGAGAAGGCGCAGCCCTCGTCGAGCTATCGGCTGCTGGGCGAGTCGCCCGCCATGCTGCAGGTCCGCGGGTTGATCGAGCGCCTTGCCAAGAGCCAGGCCCCGGTGTTCATCAACGGCGAGTCCGGCAGCGGCAAGGAACTTGCCGCCCGGATGATCCACGCGCTCGGATCGCGGGGCGAGCATCCCTTTATCGCCGTCAACTGCGGCGCGATCCCGGAAAACCTGATGGAAAGCGAGTTCTTCGGCTACCGGAAGGGCTCGTTCACGGGCGCCGAGGCGGATCGCGACGGATTCTTCCAGGCCGCCAGCGGCGGCACGTTGTTCCTCGACGAAGTGGCGGACCTCCCGCTCGCCATGCAGGTCAAGCTGCTGCGGGCGATACAGGAAAAGAAGGTGCGCAAGGTCGGGGCGACGCAGGAGGACCCGGTCGACGTCCGACTGATCAGCGCCACGCACAAGAAGCTCTCGGCGCTGGTCGAATCGGGCGAATTCCGCCAGGACCTCTACTACAGGCTGCACGTGATCGAGCTCGCGATGCCGAGCCTGCGCGAGATGCGCGAGGACATCGGGCCGATCGCCAACGCCATCCTCGCCAAGCTCGCACGCGGCGTCGTCGCGCGACTCGATGCCGACGCGCTGACCGCGCTCGAGCATTACTCCTTTCCGGGCAACGTGCGGGAACTCGAGAACATCCTCGAGCGCGGCCTCTCGCTCGCGCCCGACCCGGAGCGCATCACCGCCGACGACCTGCACCTCACGCCGATGCGCGATGAAGTGGATGCGCCGATGATCGCGGGCGACAAGTGGCCGCTTCAGGATTACCTCGATCGGGTCGAGCGCGCAGCCATCACCGAGGCGCTGGAAAAGACCCGCTTCAACCGAACGGCGGCAGCGAAACTGCTGGGCATCACCTTCCGCGCCATGCGTTATCGAATGGAGCGGCTGGGGATCAAGTGAAGCGGCCGCGGCGCCGTCGCGGCAAGCCGCTGCGCCTCGACGATGCCGGGTGGGTGGAAACTGCGCTGCGGACACCGTCGCCGAACTTCGACGCGCGGCCGCCCGACACCGAGATCACGCTCGTCGTCGTCCACGGCATCTCCCTGCCGCCCGGCCGGTTCGGGGGTCCGGGCATCGCGGCGCTGTTCGCCAACCGCCTTCGTGCCGGCGCGCATCCGTATTACGCCGACATCGCGAACCTGCGCGTTTCCGCTCACTTCCTGATCCGCCGGCGCGGCGAACTGCAGCAGTTCGTTTCCTGCCGCGACCGGGCGTGGCATGCCGGCGTTTCGCAGTGGCGGGGACGACCGGGCTGCAACGACTACTCGATCGGAATCGAGCTCGAAGGCACCGACACGGTCCCCTACACCCGCGCCCAGTACAGAGCGCTCGACCGCCTGCTCGATGTGCTGCGACGGCGCCATCCGATCGCGGATACCGTCGGTCACAGCGATGTGGCGCCCGGGCGCAAGACCGACCCGGGACCGGCGTTCGACTGGAAGCGCCTCGTGCATCGCCGCGAAGACGCGCTGCACCGTCGAACCCGCGTTCCCGAGGCGGCGCCCGCTCCGCGCTGACCGCTCCCGGCGCCGGAAACCTCGATCCACCGCCGTCAGCGATGCCCGAGGAAACCAGGCCGGACCGAATCACGCTATACTTACAGGTTATGCAGTTACTTCTCGACTACTTTCCGCTCATCCTGTTCTTTGCCGCCTATTACTGGCAGGGGATCTTTTTCGCGACCGCGGTGGCGATCGCGGCGTCGATCGCCCAGATCGCCTGGCTGCGCTGGAAACACGGGCGCATCGGCGTCGTTCACTGGCTTTCGCTGGTCATCATCGTCGTCTTCGGCGGAGCGACGCTCTACCTGCAGGACAAGCGGTTCATCATGATGAAACCGACGGTGCTCTACGCGATGTTCGGCGGCATCCTCGCGGTCGGCAAGCTCGGCTTCGGACGCGACCTGCTGACGCACCTGATGAAGGGGATTTCGCTGCCGCAGGCCATCTGGTCGCGCCTGACCTGGGCGTGGGTGGGCTTCTTCGCGTTCATGGCCGTTGCCAACTGGTACGTGGCGTCGAATTTTTCCGAGCAGACCTGGGTGCTGTACAAGGTCTGGGGGGGCATCGGCCTCTTTCTCGTCTTCGCGCTGCTGCAGGGCATCTGGCTGTCGCGCCACATGGCCGAGGAGCCCTCGTGAGCACAGCCGCCGAAGCCCTGCGATCGCGGCTGGCGATCCTCGCGCCCATCGTGTTCGAGCTGCGCGATGACAGTCACCAGCACATCGGCCACGCCGGCGCCGCGAACGGTGCCGGGCACTTTTCGCTGCATATCGTGTCTGAGCAATTTCGCGGGCTGACCCGACTGCAGCGGCACCAGCGCGTGCTGCAGGCCGTTGGCGACCTTCTGCCCCACCCGGTGCATGCGCTGTCGATCCACGCACAGGCACCGGAAGAGCTTCCAATCCGAAACCAACCCTAAAGGACCGCACCGATGATTCGCCGTACCCTCGCCCTCACCCTGGCCTCGATGCTCGCGCTGGCCGGGCTCGCTGCCCACGCCCAGGCCCCTGCCAAGGGAGCGGCTGCCGGAGCCCCTGCGGCTTCGGCCGGCAAGGAGCTCTACCCGAAGGCATATTTCGATTTCATGCTCAAGGAGCGCCTTGCCCAAGGTCAGCCCGACTCGCCCGAAATGCGCAACGCAGTGCGCGAGGAACTCAACACCCGTGAACTCCTCGTGCGCGAAGCCAAGAAGAAGGGCCTCGACAAGAATGCGGACGTCAAGAACCAGATGGACCTGACGGCGCAGACGGTCCTGGTCCGTGCGTATGTCGCCGACTGGGCGAAGGCCAATCCCATTCCCGATGCGGCCCTGCGCGCGGAATATGACAAGATCAAGGCGCAGATCGGCGACAAGGAGTACAAGGTCCGCCACATCCTCGTCGAGAAGGAGGACGAGGCCAAGGCGATCATCACGTCGCTGCAGAAGGGCGAGCGCTTCGAGAAACTCGCCGAGCAATCCAAGGATCCCGGCTCCAAGGGCAATGGCGGCGATCTCGACTGGAACGCGCCGGCCAACTTCGTCAAGCCGTTCTCGGAGGCGATGGTGAAGCTCGAGAAAGGCAAGTTCACCGCCCAGCCGGTGCAGACGCAGTTTGGCTGGCACGTGATCCGTCTCGACGACGTGCGCGACGCCAAGGTGCCGCCGTACGAGGAAGTCAAGCCGCAGCTCGTGCAACGGCTGCAGAGCCAGCACCTCGACGCCTACTTCAAGGAACTGCGCGCCAAGAACGGGCTGTAAATCCTTCGCTGCCCGCGCGCCCGCGGCGCCGCGGCGGCGGCAACAGCACTGCCCAGGGGGCGGGCCATCAGGCCTGCCCCTTTTTGCCATCTCCGATCGCCAGGATGCGCGTCATGGATTGGTCTCTGCCCTACCCCTCCTCCCGCCAACCGGTCGTCGCACGCTGCGCGGTCGCAACGTCGCAGCCGCTCGCGACGCAGGCCGGCATCGCAATGTTGTTGCGCGGCGGGAATGCAGTCGACGCCGCGCTCGCAACGGCGATCACGCTGACGGTCACCGAGCCCTGCAGCAACGGCATCGGCAGCGACCTCTTCGCGATCGTGGCGGACCAGGGCGTTCTCACCGGACTCAACGCTTCGGGACGCGCCCCTGCGGGGGTGACGGCAGCGCGTTTTGGCGGGCAGCAGGCAGTGCCGCGTTACGGCTGGGAACCGGTGACGATTCCCGGCGCCGTTTCGGGGTGGGCGGCGCTTTCGCAGCGGTTCGGTGCGCTGCCCTTTGCCGACCTGTTCGCGCCCGCAATACGGTATGCGCGCGATGGCTTTCCGGTGTCGCCGGTCGTGGCGAGGAAATGGGCGCTGGCCGCGACGGTATTGCCGAAGGACCTGGGCTTTTCCGAGCATTTCATGCCCCGCGGGCGCACACCTTTCGCCGGCGAGATCTTCGCCTGCCCGCCGATGGCGAATACACTCGAGCAGATCGCGCAAACCGGCGGCAGCGCTTTCTATCGCGGCGAACTCGCCGCAGCCATGGTGCGCCATGCCCGCGCCCACAACGCGCTGCACACGCTCGACGACTTCGCGTCGCACACGATCGACTGGGTGACACCGACCGCGCTCGACTACGGCGGCGCGACGGTGCACGAGATTCCGCCCAACGGCCAGGGCATCGCCGCGCAGATGGCACTGGGGATGCTGCGGACGTTCGATCTCGCGGCACTCGCGCCCGATTCGGTGGCGAGTCAGCATCTGCAGATCGAGGCCATGAAGCTCGCCTTCGCAGATGTCTACCGGTACGTCGGCGATCCCTCCACGATGGAAGTGAGCACCGCCGCGCTGCTGGATCCGGCGTACCTCGGGTCCCGCGCGCGCTTGATCGACCCTGCGCGGGCGCAGGACTTCGGACCGGGGTCGCCTCCCAGGGGCGGTACCGTCTACCTGTGCGCCGCCGATGCCAACGGGATGATGGTGTCGCTGATCCAGTCGAATTACCTGGGCTTCGGCTCGGGCGTGGTCGTGCCCGGCACCGGCATCAGCCTGCAGAACCGGGGTTTCGGCTTCTCGCTCGCGACGGGGCATCCCAACCTGATCGCGGGCGGCAAGCGTCCGTTCCACACCATCATTCCGGGCTTCCTCACCAGGGACGGCACGCCGTTGGCGGCATTCGGCGTGATGGGAGGACCGATCCAGCCACCGGGGCACGTGCAGACGCTGGTGCGCCTTCTCACCTACCGGATGAACCCGCAGGCGGCACTCGATGCGCCGCGCTGGAAGCTCGAGGGCGGCCTCAAGGTGGACCTCGAGCCGTCTGCCGCCGAGGGATTGCGTGCCGGACTCGCGGCACTCGGTCACCAGATCGCTGCTGCCGCGGATTCGTACATGGATTTCGGCGCCGGACAGTTCATCGTACGCCACGGCGAGGACAGCTACGTCGCCGCTACCGATCCCCGCCGCGACGGGCAGGCAGCCGGGTTCTGAGTCTCACCGGCCGTCAGTCGCCGCGTGCCTTCAGCGTCGACAGCGGCAGCAGTTCCGGCAGCACGATGCGCTTGCGATCGACCTCCGGCGCCGTCAGCGGTGTGGTCGCCTGCATCGTCGCCAGCGACCGTCGCGTGAGATCCTGGTAGCTCCGCGTGCCTTCCGCCTTCCACGCCATCTCCTGCTCGGTCAGCGCCCGCAGCACCCTGGCCGGAACGCCGGCGACGAGCGAACGCGGCGGCACCACCATGCCGGCTTTCACGAATGCCATCGCCGCGACAATCGCGGACTCCCCGATGACCGCGTTGTCGTTGACGACCGCGTTCATTCCCACCAGCGCGTTGCGCTGAACGGTGCAGCCGTGCAGAACGGCGCCGTGGCCGATGTGGCCATCCTCCTCGACGATCGTGTCGGTTCCCGGGTAGGCGTGCAGCACGCAAGTGTCCTGGATATTGGCGCCGGCACGGATTTCCAGGCGTCCGAAATCGCCCCGCAGGCAGGCGGTGGGCCCGATGTAGCAGCCGGGTCCGACGATCACATCGCCGATCAGCACGGCCGTCGGATGGACGAAGGCAGACGGATCCACCACCGGCGTGACGCCGTCGATCGCGTAGACGGTCAGCTTCATCGTCGATCCCTTCCAGTTTCAGCCGAGCCACGCCCGTGCGTTGCGAAACATCCGCAGCCACGGCGAATCCTCACCCCATGCATCGGGATGCCACGACATCTGAACGGTGCGAAACACGCGCTCCGGATGCGGCATCAGGATCGAGAATCGACCGTCCGGCGTGGTGAGTCCGGTGATGCCCTGCGGGGAGCCGTTGACGTTGTACGGATAGCGCTCCGTCGCGCGACCGTCCGGGCCGACATAACGCAGCGTCACCCAGGGTTGCGCGGCGGCGAGCTGCGCCGCATCGCGAAACTCGGCATAGCCCTCGCCATGCGCGGTCGCCACCGGCAGGCGGCTGCCCTCCATTCCCTGGAAGAAGAGGCTCGGCGACGGTTGCACCTCCAGCATCACGTATCGCGCCTCGAACTGCTCGCTGCGGTTGCGGACGAAGTGCGGCCAATGCAGCGTGCCCGGGATCAGTTCGCGCAGGTTGCTCATCATCTGGCAGCCGTTGCACACGCCCAGCGCGAACGCTTCATCGCGCTCGAAGAAAGACTCGAACTCGTCACGTGCCCGCGAATTGAAGAGGATCGATTTCGCCCATCCCTCGCCCGCACCCAGCACGTCGCCGTACGAGAACCCGCCACAGGCGACGAAACCGGCGAAATCGGCCAGCGAGCGCCTGCCCGCGATGATGTCGCTCATGTGCACGTCGCAGGCCGCGAAGCCGGAACGATCGAATGCAGCGCCCATCTCGACATGGCCGTTGACGCCCTGCTCGCGCAGGATCGCGATTGCCGGCCGTGCGCCGGTCGCGATGTAGGCTGCCGCGATGTCCGCATCGGGATCGAAGGAGAGCTGCGGCGCCAGGCCGGGATCGTCGATGTCGAGCAGGCGGTCGTACTCCTGGTCGGCCGCTTCCGGGTTGTCGCGCAGGCGCTGCAGCGCGTGCGTCGTCGCCGACCACGCGCGGTGCAGATCCGCGCGGGACTCGTCGAACACGTGCGTGCCGTTCTGCGCGATGCGAACGCGCCCGTCGAGCGTCGGCCGGCCGAGGGCGTGCACGGCAAGGCCCGCCGCCGAGAAGCGCATCGCAATCGACGCGACATCGCGGCTCTTCACCTGCAGCACCGCGCCGAGTTCCTCGGCGAAGAGCACCGGCAACGGGTCCATCTTCGCCGGCAGGACGAGGTCGAGACCGCAATGCGAGGCGAAGGCCATTTCGGCAAGCGTCGCGAAGAGCCCTCCGTCGGCGACATCGTGATAGGCGAGCAGCAGGCCGTCGGCGCGCACCGCCTGCAGCACCGAGAAGAAGGCTGCCAGCAGCGCCGGATCATCGACGTCGGGGCACTCGTTGCCGAGCTGGCCGTACGCCTGCGCCAGGGCTGAGCCGCCCAGTCGATGCCGGCCGTGCCCGATATCGATCCAGACCAGCGCTGTCTCGCCGACGTCGAGCCGCAACTGCGGCGTATTGACGTCGCCGGCATCGGTCAGCGCGGCAAAGGCCGAGACGATCAGGGAGATGGGCGCGGTCACCGATTTCTCGACCTCGCCCTCGCGCCATGCCGTGCGCATCGACATCGAATCCTTGCCCACCGGAATGCTCAGCCCGAGCGCCGGGCACAACTCCATGCCGACGGCCCGCACGGTGTCGTACAGCGCGGCGTCTTCCCCCGGATGTCCGGCGGGCGCCATCCAGTTCGCCGACAGCTTGATGTCGGACAGCCGGCGGATGCCCGCCGCAGCGATGTTGGTGATCGCCTCGCCCACCGCCATGCGGCCCGAAGCCGGCGCATCGATCAGCGCCAGCGGCGTGCGCTCGCCCACCGCCATCGCTTCGCCCGCGTAACCGTCGAAATCCATCAGCGTCACCGCGACATCCGCGACCGGCACCTGCCAGGGGCCGACCATCGGATCGCGCGCGCACAATCCGCCGACGGTCCGGTCGCCGATGGTGACGAGGAAGGTCTTGTCGGCAACCGACGGCACCTGGAGCACGCGGTAGGCAGCCTCGGACAGGACCGCGCCGTCGAGGTCGAGTGGCGGCAGCGAGCGCGCGCGACGCGCCACGTCGCGCGTCATCCTGGGCGGCTTGCCAAGCAGAACGTCCAGATCCATCGCCACGGGCTCGTTGCCGAAGTGAGCGTCGGCGACGATCAGTCGATGGTCGGCGGTGGCGCGACCCACCACGGCGAACGGGCAGCGCTCGCGCTCGCACATGGCGCGGAACTGATCGAGATCGTCGGCGAGTATCGCGAGCACGTAGCGCTCCTGCGACTCGTTGCACCAGATCTCGCGCGGCGCCATGCCGGTCTCCTCGGAAGGCACGGCGCGCAGATCGAAGCGCGCGCCAACGCCCCCGCCGTGGACGAGTTCCGGAAACGCATTCGAGAGGCCGCCGGCACCCACGTCGTGTATCGAAAGGATCGGATTGACGTCGTGCAGCTGCCAGCAGCGGTCGATGACTTCCTGCGCCCGGCGCTGCATCTCGGCGTTGCCGCGCTGCACCGAATCGAAGTCGAGATCGGCGGCGTTGGTGCCGGTCGCCATCGACGACGCCGCGCCGCCGCCCATGCCGATCAGCATGCCCGGGCCGCCCAGCTGAATCAGCAGTGCGCCCGGAGGAATGGGCTCCTTGTGCGCATGCCGCGACGAGATGTTGCCGACGCCGCCGGCAAGCATGATCGGCTTGTGGTAGCCGCGCACTTCGCCGCCGACCCGCTGCTCGAAAGTCCGGAAGTACCCGGCAAGGTTGGGCCGGCCGAATTCGTTATTGAACGACGCGGCGCCGATCGGTCCCTCGAGCATGATGTCGAGCGCTGCGGCGATGCGTTCTGGCTTGCCGATCCATGTGGTGCCGGGCGGCGCGCCGGGCGCTGGCGCGGCCGGTTCTTCCCAGGGCTGCGGAAGGCCGGGCAGGCGCAGGTTCGAGACCGTGAATCCGGCGAGCCCGGCCTTGGGCTTGGCTCCGATGCCGGTCGCCCCCTCGTCGCGAATCTCGCCGCCGGCCCCGGTGGCGGCGCCCGGATGCGGCGCGATCGCCGTGGGGTGATTGTGCGTCTCCACCTTCATCAGGATGTGCGTGAGATCCTCGCGCGCGACGTACCGCCCGTCCGGACCCGGATGAAAACGCTGCGCCAGCGCCCCCTCGATGACCGACGAATTGTCCGAGTAGGCACTCACGGTGCCGGCAGGCGTCTTCGCGTGCGTGTTGCGGATCATCGCAAACAGGCTCATGTCCTGCGCGACGCCGTCTATGATCCAGTCGGCGTTGAAGATCTTGTGCCGGCAGTGCTCGGAGTTCGCCTGCGCGAACATCATCAGTTCGACATCCGAAGGATCGCGCCCCATGCGGCGGAAGCTCGCGTCGAGGTAATCGATCTCGTCGGGGGCGAGCGCCAATCCCAGTTCGGCGTTGGCCGCGACGAGGGCAGCGCGTCCCTGCGCAAGCAGAGGAATCGTCGCCAGCGGCCGCGGCGGAAAATGCGAAAACAGCGCCTGCGCGTCGTCGAGCGCACCCAGCACCACTTCGGTCATGCGGTCGTGGATCAGCGGCAGGGCGGCAGTTCGCGCTGCGTCCGAGAGAACCGCCCCGTCCTGCATCTGAAACCGGTAGCCGACGCCCCGCTCGATGCGCCGGACGGCATCGAGGCCGCAGTGTCGCGCGATATCGGTGGCCTTGGTCGACCACGGCGAGATCGTTCCCGGACGCGGCACCGCCAGCAGCAAGTCGCCGGCTGCCGCGGTGTCGACTTCCGACGGGCCGTAGGTCAGTACGCGCTCGAGGACCGCGCGTTCAGCCGGCTCGAGCGCCCGCTCCGCCTCGACGAAATGCCAGAACGTCGCGGCAACGCCGACGACACCCTGCCCGGGGCAGGACGCCGCGAGCGCAGCAGCCAGCTTGGCGACGCGGAAGGGCGAGAGCGCATTGCGCCCGCGCAGGGTCAATAGCTGCGGCATCGGAGGCGATTCGAGCAAAGCGCGATTATAGCCGCTCGCCCCGGGGTCCCCTGGTCGAAAGGAGGCCGCGCTGCACAGCCGGCGGGCCGCGCTTCAATGCTGCAGGATCCTGGCCAGGAACTCTTGCGCCCGCTCCGAACGCAGCTTGGCGAAGAAGTTGCGCCTGTGGGCGTCCTCGACGATGCGGCCCTGGTCCATGAAGATCAAGCGGTGGGCGACCTGGCGCGCGTGTCTCATGCGTCGCGCTGCGCAAGGTGATTCCACAGCGCGTAGACCACCGGCCGCGTGTGCTCGGCGTCGCGGTAGAGCCGGATCGCCATCTCGCCGCGCCATGCCGCCGCGGCGGAAGGGCGTACGGCAAGCGCCAACTGCCGGTCGCGCAGTTCGCGCACCACCGCGCTGTCGGGCAGCCAGGCCACGCCATGCCCCTCGAGCGTCATCACCTTCAGCGCCTCGGCCATGTCGGTCTGGTAACGCCGGTCGAGCCAGCAATGCTCGGGCGCTGCCTGGAGGACGGTTTCCACCACCCGGCCCAGGAACGCACCGGGCGAATATGCGAGGTAGGGCACAGGCGACCCGGGGGCGCCGGGCAGCCGAAAACGCGCGCTACCGCTCTTCGTGGCGACCGAATACGGAAGCATCGTCTCGGCGCCCAGCTCCAGCATCGGATAGCGGTCCGGATCGAGTTCGACCGGGTGGTGCGGATGGTGATAGCACAACAGAAGATCGCTGTGTCCCTCGACCAGATCGACCACCGCGTCGTGGACATTGCCGGCGAGGAGTCGCGTGGCGATCGGTCCGAAGCCGCGCACGACATCGGTAAGCCAGCGCGGAAAGAACGTCAGCGCCAGCGTGTGCGGGAGCGCGAACTGGACCGTGTTCGCCGACGACGCACGCTCGCCGCGCACCATTGCCCGCGAATCCTGGATGCGCTCGAGCATGTCGGTCGCCTCGGTGCGAAACAGCTCGCCCGCGGCGGTGAGCCGCGTCGGATAGGTCGACCGGTCGATGAGTTCCGCACCCAGCCACGATTCCAGCGCGCGAATGCGGCGCGAAAACGCGGACTGCGTGAGATGCCGGATCGCGGCCGAGCGCGAGAAGCTCCGCGTCTCGGCAAGGCTCAGAAAATCCTCCAGCCACTTGGCTTCCATCGTCCCGGCAGCGCCCCGTGATCCCCGCAAACGCGGGCCTGTCCGGCCCTATAATCGCCGGCATGAGCCCGATAAACGTCTATCGTACCCGCGACCTGCGCGCCGCAGAACATGCGGCCCGCGATTTGCCGCTGATGGAACGCGCGGGAGCGGCGGCCGCAGCCGTCGCCCGGGACATGATCGGCGCGCGCAGCGGCGCGGCGATCGTGCTTGCCGGACCCGGAAACAACGGCGGCGATGCATTCGTCGTCGCGCGCTGGCTGCGGGCGTGGTTCTTCGACGTCACCGTCGTCTTCGGTGGCGATGCGGCGGGATTGCCTGCGGACGCAGCCGCCGCGCACCGTGCGCTTCTGGACAGCGGTGCGACGACCGTCGCGGAGGTGCCGGCAAACTGGCGCGGTGCGCTGATCGTCGACGGGCTGTTCGGCATCGGCCTGGCCAGGCCGCTGGCCGGCAAGTACGCGGCCTGGGTCGAGTGGATGAACGGCGCCGGCATGCCCGTCCTCGCCCTCGACATTCCTTCGGGCCTGGACGCCGAAACCGGTGCGGCCCGCGCTCCGTGCGTGCGCGCCGCGGCCACCGCGACCTTCATCGCGATGAAGCCGGGCCTGCTGACACTCGACGGCCCCGATCATTGCGGGTCCGTGTCCGTCCACGACCTCGGACTCGAGGCGCGCCTTCCGTCTGGCGTTTCCGGTCGCCTGCTCGCCTGGGACGCCGTGGCATCGTCGCTGCCGCCCGTACTGCACCGAGCGCACCGCAACGCGCACAAGGGCAGCTTCGGCACGCTCGGCATCGTCGGCGGGGCACCGGGGATGGTCGGTGCCGCGTGGCTCGCAGGCCGTGCGGCGCTGCATGCCGGCGCCGGCAAGGTCCTGGTCGGGTCGATCGCCACCGATGCGCCAGCGATCGATCCGACGGCTCCCGAATTGATGCTCCGCGCGCCTGACGCTGTCCTGTCGGCCGAACTGACGGCACTGGTCTGCGGGCCGGGCCTGGGCAACCGCGACGACCTGGCAGTCCTCGTCGCGCGCGCGATCGAACTGTCGGTGCCGCTGCTGCTCGACGCCGATGCGCTCAACCTGGTCGCACGCGTCCCGGCGCTGGCAGCAGACATCCGCTCGCGCGCTGCAGCAACGACCTTGACGCCGCATCCCGCCGAAGCCGCCCGCCTCCTGGGAATGACGACCGCCGAGGTGCAGGCGGACCGCCTGGCAGCGGCGCTCGCGCTCGCCGGACGCTTCCGCGCGTCGGTGGTGCTGAAGGGTCACGGCAGCGTGCTCGCCCACCCCGACGGCGCGTGGGAAATCAACGGCAGCGGCAACGTCGGACTCGCTTCCGGCGGCACCGGCGACGTGCTCGCGGGCTTCGTCGGCGCGCTGCTCGCGCAAGGAATCGATGCGGCGGACGCGCTGCGCATCGGCGTCTGCCTGCACGGCGCCGCAGCCGACGCGCTGGCAGCCCAAGGCGACGGTCCGCTCGGCCTCACCGCCGGCGAACTCCCGCTCGCCGCGCGCCGACTGCTGAATCGCGCGCCCCGCGCTTGAAGACCGGCGCGGGGAGATCACCCCCCGCGCCGTCATGACTGCAACGCCGGCGTATCAGAACACCGCGGCGATGATCAGTCCGGCGGTGACCGCGCTTACCGTAGCCACCAGGCCGGGAATCATGAACGAGTGGTTGAGCACGTACCGGCCGATCCTGGTGGTGCCGGACAGGTCCATGTTGACGGCGGCGATCAGCGAGCCGTAGGTGGGAATGAAGAAGTAACCGTTGACTGCCGGGAACATCGCGATCAGATACTGCGGCGGCAGGCCGAGTGCAAACCCCAGCGGCATCAGCGCGCGGGTGGTGGCGGCCTGGCTGTACAACAGCACCGAGGCGAAGAAGAGCCCGATCGCGAACGTCCACGGCGCGGCCTTCGAGATGTCGCCGATGTTGGCGACGATCACGTCCTTGTTGGCGCCGATGAAGCTGTCGCCGAGCCATGCGAGGCCGAAGATGCCGACCAGCGCGACGACGCCGGCGCGGCAGGTCGCGGTCTTCGGAACGGCCTCGACGGCGGCGTTGGTCACCGTCAGCATGATCGCGGCCACCGAAAGCATCACGATCTCGATGGTCACCGGCATCCCGATCGGCGCCTTGGCACCGGGGATCGTGCGCAGCGCCGGGAACAGCCCTGCAGCCACGATCAACACGACGCCGGCGAGAAAGATGAGGGCTGCGATCTTCGCGCCCGGCGGCAGCGCAGGCTTGGCAACGCCGGCGGGCACCGGCGCGGGGATGAGACCCGCCTTGAGCCGCGCCTGATATTCCGGATCGTCCTTCAGGTCCTTGCCGATGAACATGCTGACAACGGCGGCGACGACCACGCCGGCCAGCGTCGCCGGCACGCAGATCATCAGGATCTGAGTGAGCCCCCAGGCTTCGCCCGACTTGTCGTGCAGCAGCGCGATCATCGCCGCGGTCGCGGCGGCGACCGGGCTCGCGGTGATCGCCTGTTGCGACGCGATGGTCGCGATGGCCATCGGCCGCTCGGGCCGGACTCCGTTCTGGTGCGCGACCTCGTAGATCACCGGCAGCAGCGGGTAGACGATGTGCCCGGTGCCGGCAAGGAAGGTGAAGGTCCAGGTCACCAGCGGCGCGACGATGGTCACGTATTTGGGATTGCTGCGGATGATCTTCTCCGCGATGCGCACCAGGAACTCGATGCCGCCGGCGGCATCCATCACCGAAGCCGCCATGATCACCGCCAGGATGATCAGCAGCACATCCACCGGCGGCGACGTCGGCGTGACGCCGAAGCCCAGGACGAGCACCAGCAACCCGACGCCGCCCCACAGGCCCAGCGACACGCCGCTCTTGCGCGCACCCATGGCAATCGCCGCCAGAACGACGGCGAACTCGAGCAACAGTTTCAATGTCATTTCCTACTCCCTGGATCCCCGGAATGGGGCATCAAATGATGAAGCGCGGGTGAATGAGGTTCTCGATCGCGAACACTTCATCCCATTTCTCCTGCGTGATCAGCTTGCGCTCGGTCACCGCGATGTCGTGGATCGACTTGTTCTGCAGATACCCCTCGCGGGCGATCTCGGCGCATTGCTTGTAGCCGAGGATCGGCGAGAGCTGGGTGACGATGCCGAGGCTGGCCAGCACCATGTCGCGCGTGCGGTCGGCATTGGCGGTGATGCCGAGGACGCACTTCTCGCGCAGCGCGATGACGGCGTTCTCCATCGCCTTGATCGAGGTGAAGAGCGCGAATCCCAGCACCGGTTCCATCACGTTGAGCTGCAGCTGACCTGCGGACGCCGCCAGCGTCACCGTCAGGTCGCAGCCGATCACGTAGAACGCGGTCTGGTTGACGACCTCGGGAATGACCGGATTCACCTTGCCCGGCATGATCGACGAGCCCGGCTGCAGCTGCGGCAGGTTGATTTCGTTGAACCCGGCGCGCGGGCCCGACGCGAGCAGGCGCAGGTCGTTGCAGATCTTCGACAGCTTGACGGCAGTGCGCTTCAGCACCCCCGACAGCTGCACGTAGGCACCGGCGTCCGACGTGGCCTCGACCAGGTCCGCGGCGAGCTTCAACTCGAGGCCGGTCACCGAACACAGGTACTTGACCACCAGATCCGGGTAACCGGGAGGCGCGTTGACCGACGTGCCGATCGCAGTCGCGCCCATGTTGACTTCGGACAGCAGGCGTTTCGAGTCCTCGATCCGCGCCAACTCCTCGTCGAGATTGGTCGCGAAGCCGTGGAACTCGTCGCCCATCGACATGGGCACGGCGTCCTGCAGGTGCGTGCGGCCCATCTTCAATACCTTGGCGAACTCCCAGCCCTTGGCTTCGAAGGCGTCGCGCAACAGTGCCAGCGCCTTGGCGTAGCTGGTCATCCGGTTGATCAGCGCGATGCGGAATGCGGTCGGGTAGGCATCGTTGGTCGACTGCGAGCAGTTCACGTGGTCGTTCGGGCTGCAGAACTGGTACTCGCCCTTCCTGTGCCCCATCGCCTCCAGCGCCAGGTTGGCGATCACCTCGTTCGCATTCATGTTGGTCGACGTGCCGGCGCCGCCCTGGATCATGTCCGACGGAAACTGATCGAGGAACTCGCCGGCGATGATGCGGTCGCAGGCGCGTACGATTGCCTCTGCTATCTTTGGCTCGAGGACGCCGAGATCGCGGTTGGCCATCGCGGCGGCCTTCTTGACGTAGCCGAACGCCTGGATGAAGTACGGTTCGAGAGAAATCGGCAGGCCCGTGATCTTGAAGTTCTCGATGCCGCGCAGCGTCTGCACGCCGTAGTAGACGTCGTGCGGAATCTCGCGTTCGCCGAGAAAATCCTTTTCTATGCGGTGGGTCATGGCGGCAACTCCTCGTGGTGAAAACAATGGACGCGCGCGAATCACCGCGCTTGCGTGCATTGTCGCGAGCGTGCAGCACCGAAGACGTTGACCTGAGTCAACAAGTCAGGTCAGTTGACCCAAATCGACTAACCGCAGCGCGAGGTATGCAGAAAAAGAATAACCATGGCGGGCCGGACGCCCGATCGCTCACCGTCGTCCGCACCGCCTGCGACAAGTGGACGCACGGCGAACGGCAGGTCGGCCCGCAGCAGCGGGCAGAGCGATACGGTCGCGGAACCGGCGCGCAACGCGCCGCGTTGACTCAGGGAACGAGGACCGTCGCGCCCGTGGTGGCGCGCGACTCGAGCGCGATGTGTGCGCCCGCAGCGTCCTTCAGCGCGAAGGTCTGCCTGGGCTCGCTGACGATCTTTCCGGCGCCGACGAGCGCGAACATGTCAGCGGCCATCGCTGTGAGGTCCTCGCGTTTGGCGGCGTAGGTGAACAGCGTCGGTCGCGTCGCGTACAGCGAACCCTTCTGCGCCAGCAGGCCGATATCGAATGGCGGCAGAGGACCCGACGACGCGCCGAAGAGCACGAACAGCCCGCGCGCCTGCAGGCAGTCGAGCGACGCGGGAAAGGTGTCCTTGCCGATCGAATCGTAGACGACCGGCACGCCCTTGCCGCCGGTGATCTCCCGGACCCGCTCGACGAAGTTCTCGCGCGTGTAGACGATGGTGTGGGCGCAACCGTGCGCCTTCGCGAGCGCTGCCTTTTCATCAGTGCCGACGGTGCCGATCATCGTCACGCCAAGCGCGCGTGCCCACTGGCAGGCGATCAGGCCCACGCCGCCGGCGGCCGCGTGGAAGAGGATCGTGTCACCGCGCTGAAGCACTTTCGTCTGCCGGAAGAGATACTGGACCGTGAGGCCTTTGAGCATCAGCGTGGCGGCCACCCGATCGCTGACGCCATCGGGAATCACCACCAGCTTGTCCGTGGGCATGACCCGCGCTTCGGAATAGCTGCCGAGGGGTCCGCCGGAATACGCGACCCGGTCGCCCGGCTTGACCCAGTCGACGCCGGAGCCCACGGCCTCGACGACACCCGCGCCCTCGACGCCAATGCCCGATGGCAGCGGCACCTTGTATTGCCCGGTCCGATGATACGTGTCGATGTAATTGACGCCGACGGCGGTGTGGCGCACGCGCGCTTCGCCCGGCCCCGGGTCGCCTGCGCTCACGGCTTCCCAGGTCAGCACGTCGGGACCGCCGGTCTGGTGGAATCGGATGGCGTGGGTCATGGAGCGCTCCTTCACGGAAAATTGGTTGGGGTGGCGGCCGATCAATGCGTCAATGCGCGCCACGTCGCGACCCCGGCGATGGTCAGCAGCAGCGACCCGGCGAGATGCACGAACCCGAGGGAAGCTCCCGTCCAGTACTCGCCGCGCAGCAGCAATTGCGTCACTTCCGACGAAAAGGTCGAGAAGGTGGTGAGACCGCCGAGAAAACCGGTGACGATGAACAACCGCCACTCGGGGGACAGATCGTGGCGCGCGGCGAAGTAGGCGACGGCCACGCCGACCACGTAACCGCCGATCAGGTTGGCAGCAAGCGTGCCCAGCGGGAAATGCGGGTAGCGCGGATTGAGCCACGTCGACAGCGCCCACCGCAGCCAGGCGCCGCACGCTGCTCCGAGACCCACTGCGGCGAATCCGGCGAACATCGCGGCATTATAGCGGCCCCCGGCGCACGCCATCTCCCGCCCCGCAGGGACTCGCGGGGCAAGCCAGCCGTAATCGCGATCGCATCTTCGACGACAACAGGCTCACCCCAGCCGCAAACGCCATCGTCGTTCTCGATCCTGAGGAAACATCCGCGCGGCGTGACGATGAACGTGGTGAGGCCGGTGATCCTTATGGGTCTACTCCGCTTTCGCTTCGCAGGGCGGGGATTCACTGCGGGCTGGCGGCAAGGGCTACCGCCCTCCGCGGACCGGCCGCCGGGTCTTCCGCCGGATACCTCTCGGCGAACAGTTGCCGCAACCAGATCAGCGCTGGATCGTTGTGAACCCGATGATGCCAGACCAGGCCCACACGGAGCTCCCGTGACGGGCATGGCAGCGGCAGCACCGCAAGATCCATCGCCTCCGCGAACAGCGTTGCCGTGCGCCGCGGCATGATCAGCAGCAGGTCGGTTTTGCGCAGGAGTGCGCAGGAACTGATGAAGTATGGAGTGCGCACGGCCACGCCGCCGGGAAGCACTCCGGTCGACGGCATCCGCCTCGACGCTTTTCGCATCGGTCCCGCACTGGATCTTCACGCCGATGCGGCGATAGCGCTGGAACTCGCTCATGCGTGGCGGCTGTCCCGCTGCGGTAACACGTGTCAACGGATGACCATTGCGGGCGAGGCACACGAAGTCGTGATTGAGGAGTTCGAGCTTGTGAAAGTCCGGCGGCAGCGAGTTGCGTCCATAGACCGCGACGTCGAGGCGCCCATCCTTGAGTTGATCGAGAAACTCGTCGTCGAGCGAATGGAACTCGAGGTTCGCGTTGGGAGCCCGACGAACGAACTCGGCGATCACGTCGCCGCACACCATGAGAAACGAGTTGTCGACCGCGCCGATGTGAAAGTTGCGCGTCGTCACTGCGGGATCAAAGTCGTCCGCGGCGAGCAGACCCTCCAACTCTGCAAGGACGCTGATCACGCGAGGTTGCAGTGCAATCGCACGTGGCGTTGGCACCATCCCGGAACCCGTCTTCAGAAACAGTTTGTCGTCGAAAACGTGGCGCAGTCGCTCGAGGGCGCGACTGGATGCCGCATGGCTCAGACCGAGCCGCTCGGCAGCCCGGTTGAGCGCACCCGTTTCGAGAAGGATGCGAAAGAACCGCAGGTGCCCAAGATCGATCGAACCATCTTTCATTTGGCGGTCTTTCCAAGTCCGGTTTCTGCGATTGTCAATCGTAGGTTACCCCCATGACAATCGTCTGCAGGGAATCATCAACGACGACGCGGCAATACGCCGCATCCGACTCGCACTCGACGCCACACCTGCAACCTTTCGCCCAGTCAAGGACTACACATGGCATCGCAATCCCGCTTCAGTATCTCCCGTCGTCGCCTGCTGCAGGCGATTCCGCCCGCAATCGCCGCCCCGTCGCTGGGCGGTGTCTTCGTTCCGCTCGCGAACGCCCAGGAACCGTTGCGTACCGGATATACGATTTGCGACCACTGCAACCACATGCCGATGTGCGGAATCAAGTTCCAGGCCTGCGGGAACGTCGTCGTATCCGTCGAATCGTGGAAGGAACATCCGCAGAAGATCCTCTGCAACAAGGGGCTGGCAACACTGCAGCGGCTCTATAACCCCAATCGCCTTCTCTACCCGATGAAGCGCACCCATCCGAAGGGATCGAAGGATCCTGGATTCAAGCGGATTGGCTGGGACGAGGCGCTGTCCGACATCGCCAAGAACCTTCTTGCCATCCGCGCCAAGCATGGCGCCGATTCCGTGATGTTCTACTGCGGCGACCCGAAGGAGCCGCGCCCGCCGGTGGCCCGGCTTGCCCGCCACTTCGGATCGGTGCATTACGGAAACGAAAGCTCGGTGTCCTGCCGCAAGGGCACGTTTCTCGCCGAGGAACTGATCTTCGGCCAGGAGAACAGCGGCAGCGGCCCCAACGCGAGCACCAACGTCTACATGCTGATGGCGACCAACAAGGCGTGGTCGGCGCCGACAGGGTTCTGGAACAACCTGGTCGCGCAGAAGAAGCGCGGCATGAAGATCATCACCGTCGATGTCCGCCGCACCAAGTGCGCGGAGCTCGCCGACATCCACCTGCAGCCCCGCCAAGGCACCGACGCAGCGCTCGCTGCCGGCATGGTCCACGTGCTGATCAGGGAGAATCTGTACAACAGGGAGTTCGTCGACAAGTGGTGCCACGGCTTCGACGAACTCGCCGCCTACGTGAAGGACTTCCCGCCGGAGCGCGCCGAATCGATCACCGGCGTTCCGGCGGCGGATATCGTCGCTGCCGCGAGAATGTATGCGCAGGGTGTCGGCGGCTATTCGCTGACCTCGCAGTCCCTTTCGCATACGACCAACGGCGTCAACAACGCACGGGCGTTGCTGGTGCTGCCGGCGATCCTGGGGTACATGGACGTGCCGGGTGGTGCGATGTTCGACGTTGTCCTGAAGGATTACATCTGCTGGGACAACGGCATGACCAAGACCTTTTCCGGCTACAACTGGTTCGCCGCTCCCGAGCAGAAGGCGCGCCGGCTCGATGCGAAGTGGGTGCCGGTGTGGAACGAGGTGATGGCCGTGTTCAATCCGAACCAGCTGCCCGAGCACATTGCGGCCGGGAAGATCAAGGCGCTGGCGGCATGGGGTTACAACGTGATGATCTGGCCGCAGAGCGAGACCTACGCCGCCGCCGTCGCCAGGCTCGACTTCGCGTTCGCCGTCGACCACTTCTACCGCGAGGCCACCCACCGCGATCTCGACATCATCCTGCCGGCAGCGGTCAACTTCGAACGCTACGCACCCTTCGGCGTGCACGGTACGCGGATCACGACACGGACGCCGGTGAAGCCGCTGGGCGAGGCCCGCGAGGACTGGGCGATCGCCCTGCAGCTGGGCTGCCTGATAGACAAGCCGGAGAACTTCTTCGATGGCGATCCGGTCAAGGCCTGCGATTCGATGCTCAATACCTGGGGTGTCAGCTACGCCGCCGGCCAGGCCAGGCTTCCGGAAGTGATCGCCGCGGAAGGGCCGAAACAGCAGCCGAAGAAATACGAGAAGGGCCTGCTGCGCGATGACGGCAAGCCCGGCTTCAATACCCGTACCGGAAAGATCGAACTCTTCTCGACGATCCAGGCGAAGCACGGCCTGGGAGGACTGCCCGTGCACAAGGACCCGATTGCGCCGACACCGCAGTATCCGCTCAAGCTCATCAACGGAACTCGTGCCGCGTACATCACGCACAGCAAGACGCGCTGGGATGCGCCGTACCTGCTCGAGATCGAGCCGATGTCGACCGTGGACATCAATCCCGTCGACGCCGAGAAGCGGGCGATTCGCGAAGGGGACCGCATCACGCTGACGAGCGCCTATGGCAAGGCCCGAGCCCGGGCGCGCGTTTCCATCATCGTGCCGCCAGGGCTGATGGGCATGCAGTATGGCTGGCCGGGTGAGCAGAACTCGCAGATGCTCATCGATCGACGCTTCGACGCGGTGAGCGGGTATCCCGCGTATTTCGAGATGGTCGTCGAAGTCACCAAAGACAACGTGCAGGGATGAAGCCATGAGCAGCTACGGATTGATCGTCAACGTCGACAACTGCATCGGCTGCATGGCCTGCGTCGTCGCCTGCAAGCAGGAGAACCTGGTTGCCCCCGACATCCAGTGGAACCGCATTGGCCGCGTGGAAAACGCCGCGCAGCGGGTCATCGGCTATTTCCGCCTCGGCTGCATGCACTGCGAGGAGGCTGCCTGCCTCAACGTGTGTCCGGTAAACGCCATATCCAAGGGTCCCGGCGGAGAGGTGCTTGTCGATGCGGCCAAGTGCATCGGCTGCAAGCAGTGCCTCGCTGCGTGCCCATACGGCGCGCCGAAGTTCAACGACGCTGGCAGGACCTCCTACTGGGGCAATTACAAGCCGCCACCCGAAGCATTCAAGACAGCCCACCAGACCCGGCCGCTCGGGCGTGCCGAGCGCTGCACGCTGTGCACCCACCGGACCAGCCAGGGCCAGGCGCCGAAGTGTGTCGAGGTCTGCCCGACCAAGACGCTGGTGTTCGTCGACTACGACAAACCGTCGGATGAAGTGAAGCCGCTGCTCGCGAAAGCCCAGGCGATGACGGTTGCGAAACAGACGAAGCCGCGGGTGCGCTACGTTTCGTCTTACTTCACCTTCACCGAGATGCAGGTCAAGGCATAGATGCCCGGTACTTCGCTGCAGGACGAACGCACAGTGTCGGCGTGCAAGGCGGTGGCTGCGGACGACGCGTTGGTCAACCTCGCGCGCAGCCGCTGCTACGGCTTCCTCGCCGCAGTGTTCCTCGGCCGCACCCAGGAACTTCACTCCGCCGCGTGGTCACAGGTGGTGGCGAGCATCGAGGCGCTTTGCGCGGTCGTGGGCGAGCCCCCGCCCAAGGCGCGTCCCGAACCGGAGGATCCGCCGGAGGCGATCGCGACGGAATTCGCGCGCCTCTTCTACGGGATCGGCGAAACGACAATCCCGATGGCGGGCTCCTGCTACGCCAACGACCTGCGCCTCCATTGCCAGCAGCCGTACCATGAGGCCAGGGCGTTCTATGCCAGGCACGGAGTCGCACGATCGGAGACGCTGGGACTGCCGGATGACCATGTCGCCATCGAACTTGCGTTCATGCACGAACTGGCCGGCACCGCCGCAGCGGTCGATACGCAGCGGGAGTTTGTCGAACGTCACCTCGCTCCCTGGATCCCCCGATTCTGTGGCGAGATCGAGAAATCCTCACGGCTCGGATCGCTTCGACTACTTGCACAGGCATTGCACAAACTGGTCGAAGCGGACCGCCATTGGCTGCAATGCGACCTCGCCGACCGCTAAGATATGGTGGTGATTGAAGGAGGTCTGCGGACCGGTCAGCGGGTGCCCGAAATCGCGTCCGGTGAATGCTGGCGGTGCGGGCCGTTGAACACCCATTCTGCCAGCAGAAGATTGGGCACCCAGCACAGCCAGGCAATGACCGGATACGCCAGCGCGAAATCGATGCCGGCGATGGTCGAGGTCGGAATGTACAAACGCAATGTCACCGCCGCCAGCGTGAGCGCGAAGTTGCGGACCATCCATCGGCGGTGTGCATCGATGGCCCTGCGGCGTATCGCCAGGTAGGCGCGCGTGCCGGTGTAAAGCCAGCACAGCGCAAGCAGCGCAAAGCCCAGCCTCCCCGCGAGCCCGCCATAGGCAAACTGCGCAATGTAAAGGCCGGACAGTCCGCCCAAGAGCACACCGACGCCGAGATAGACGCGACCCATCCAGCGATGGACATGAATCCGCGTCTTGCGCAATCGTGCCGAAAACTGAAATGGCCCCAGCAGCAAGGCGACCGCGGCCGCGAACACATGCAGGTAGACGCCGGCCGGGTGCGCTACGAAATCGGGCTGCATGTTCGGGTGCACCAGCGAGCCCAGCGGCATGGCGATGTACCCGATGACGCCATAGGCGGCAACACCGAAGCATAGAGAATAAAGGAGAGCTTTGCCGGTCGATTGCATGGTGGGTTTAGCGCGTGTGGTGTCCGGCGCGTTTGTTGGTAGGGTGAAGTATGCCTCGTCCGGTGTTTCCTCGCCCAGTGCAGGGTGCGCGCGTCGACCGTTGTAAGACTCGAGGTATCGCGGTCGTCGCAGGTGGTGGCGGTTTCCTTTGCTCGGCGATCCGCAACGACCTGGCGACGCGTGGCGCCAAGGTCGCCGTGCTGGAGCTGCGGCTGGAAGCGGCGCAGCGCAGCGTCGACGAGGACCTGCTGAACGCGCAGGGCACGCGCAATTGGATCGAACGTTGATGCCGATCAATTCTGCGTCGCTGCGCCGGGCCGAGAATGAATACTGCTGGCATCGCAGCGTGGGTTTGAGGAGGAACGTCATGACCCGACGCACGCCATCCCCCGCCCCGCAGGGACTTGCGGGGCAAACCGGCCGTTATCGCGATCGCATCTTCGACGACAAGCGGCACGATCCTTATCAGGCAATCGGGAAGACCGCGGGAGCCGTCTTCTGCCCCGACTGCGGCGTCGTCTACGCCGACGGTCGCTGGCGCTGGGGCACCGCGCCCGACGGTGCACACGCCGGAGTCTGCCCGGCGTGTCGCCGCGCACGCGACAAGCTGCCGGCGGGATATCTGGTTCTCGACGGGCCTTTCGTTCCTGCGCACCGCGCCGAACTGCTTCGCATCGCGCGCAACGAGGCGGAGCACGAACGCAGCGAGCATCCGATGCACCGGATCATGCACATCGACGAACAGGATGACCACGTCGAAATTTCGACCACCGACATTCACCTGCCGCAGCGGATCGGGGCAGCGTTGAAGCGCGCCTGTCACGGCGCGTTGCAGGTTCAGTACGGGAGCGACGAGTACAGCGTGCGCGTGCATTGGCGGCGCTGACGCCGATACCTGCCCGCGCGCCAGTGGTTTCGATGGTGCTGCGGACACCCGGCGGCTGCCGGCGCATCATCCGATCGCAGTCCGCGTCCTGTCGGGCGTCATGCCGCGCGGAAGCGCTATGATGCGCAACGAACATTGCGTGGCCAAAGGATGGGGACGGACATGTTCTGGCAGAAGCACCTCGAGACATTCGCGGCGCGGTTGCGGCCCCACGACGTTCCCGTTCTCCTGCAGTTGTGGAACGGCACCGAAGTCGCGCTGGGGGCAACGCCGACGGTCGCGCTCCGGGTCCGGAGCCCGGCGGCGCTCAAGCAACTGCTCAACCCTTCGCTGGCCAGCCTGGGCCACGCCTACGTTGAGGGCGAGATCGACGTCGAAGGCCGGACCGCCGATATCGTCGATGTCGCCACCCGGCTCGCCTCCCACGGCCCCGAGGCAGGCGGGGCCGTGCGGCGGGGACCGCGGATGGCCCGGCACACGCGCAGCGTCGACGCCGAGGCCATCGCGTACCACTACGACGTCTCGAACGCGTTCTACGCGCTCTGGCTGGACTCGCAGATGGTGTATTCCTGTGCCTACTTCCGTTCGCCGGACGACACCCTCGACGATGCCCAGACGCAGAAGATCGACCATGTCCTGCGCAAGCTGCGCGTGCGGCCGGGCGACCGTCTGCTCGATGTCGGCTGCGGCTGGGGTGCGCTGGTCGTGCGCGCGGCGCAGCGATTCGGTGCCCGCTCTCTTGGAATCACGCTGTCGCGCAACCAGTACGAGTACGCGCGGGAGCGCATCGCCGCGGCGGGCCTTGCCGATCGCTGCGAAGTGCAACTCGCGGACTACCGCGACGTCGCCGGGAAATACGACCGCATTGCCAGCGTCGGGATGTTCGAGCACGTCGGACTGCAGAACCTTCGCGGCTACTTCGCCCGGATGCGCAATCTGCTCGCCGACGATGGCACGTTCCTGAACCACGGCATCACTTCCGCCGATCCGGACTCGGCGGAAACGCCCTGGGGCGGCGGCGAGTTCATCGAGCGCTACGTCTTTCCGCACGGGGAATTACCGCACCTGAGCCTCGCGCTCAGGGAGATGTGTGCCGGCGGCCTGGAGCCGGTCGACGTGGAGAACCTGCGACGCCATTACGCGCTGACGCTCGACCACTGGGCACGGCGGTTCGAGGCGGCCTCGCCCCGACTGCGGGAGATCGCGGGAGAACGGCGCTACCGCATCTGGCGGGTGTTCCTCGCCGGTTGTGCCGACGGTTTCGCCCAGCATCGCATGTCGCTGTTCCAGATCCTCGCCGTCGGCGCGGACGCCCGAGCGCTGCCTCTCACCCGCGACTACATGTACGGCGCGCAGGCGCCATCCCCACCCAGACTTGCCCGCGGCGCATCGACTGCTTGAGGCGCCGACCGCCAGCATCCGACGGCCGCGCCACACGCCGCGCAATTACGCTATCAGGTAGCCGCCGTCGATCGGCAACACCACGCCAGTGACGAATCCTGCGGCCGGCGAGCACAGGAAGGCCACGGCCTGTGCGATGTCGTCGGGCAGGCCCCAGCGCCCCATCGGCGTACGGCCGAGGATCGCGTTGTTGCGGCTCGGATCGGCCTGCAGCGGCGCGGTGAGCTGCGTCGCAATCCAGCCCGGTGCAATCGCATTGACGCGGATCTTGTCGGGCGCGTAGGCGATCGCCAGCGACTTGGTGAGCTGCGCGACCCCGCCCTTGCTGGCGCTGTAGCCGGGTACCAGCCCGCCGCCGAAGAACGACAGCATCGACGCGGTGTTGACGATCGATCCCTGCACCGCCGCGAGTTTGGTCCGCGCGGCCGCGCACAGGCGCATCGTGCCGGTGAGGTTGATGTCGACCACGTCGGCAAAGACGACGGGGTCGAGCTCGGCACCGCGACGCAGGATGCCGGCGCAATTCACCAGGATGTCGAGGCGCGGCAGCGAATCGACGAGGCGCGTGACCGCTGCCCCGTCGCGGACGTCGAGGACCACCGCGTCGCGCGCCGAGTAGCCGGGGCGCACCTTGGCGTCGTCGACCTCCTTTTGCGTCGCGCCGGTCACCGTCACCGTCGCGCCAAGCGCGGCGAGCGTGTCGCCGATGGCAGCACCGATGCCGCTGGTGCCGCCCGAGATCAATGCCCCCTGCCCGGCGAACAGGTCACTGCGATAACTGGAGTTTGTCATGTCGATTCTCGTCAGCGGATCACGCGGGCGCCCTTGCCCTTCATCGCGGCCTCGACCTCGTCGACGCGCACCATCGACGTGTCGCCCGGCGTCGTCATCGCCAGCGCGCCGTGCGCAGCGCCGTACTCGACCGCTGCCTGCGGCCCCTTGCCTTCGAGGAATCCATAGGCGAGGCCCGAAGCGAAGCCGTCGCCGCCGCCGACGCGATCGTAGATCTCCAGATTGTCGCGCTTCATCGATTCGTAGATCCTGCCCTCGTACCAGAGCAGTGCCGACCAGTCGTTGATCGTGGCGGTCTTGGCGTTGCGCAGCGTCGTGGCGGCAACCTTGAAGTTCGGAAACGCCTTGACCGCGGACTTGATCATGTTGGCGAAGGAATCGGTCTCGATCTTCGTGAGGTGCTCGTCGGCGCCCTCCACTTCGAAGCCGAGGCAGGCGGTGAAATCCTCCTCGTTGCCGATCATCACGTCGACATACTTCGCGATTTCACGGTTGACCTTCTGCGCGCCTTCCTTGCCGCCCTGGCTCTTCCACAGCGACGCGCGGTAGTTGAGGTCGTAGGCGACGATCGTGCCGTATTTCTTGGCAACCTGCACCGCCTCGATCACGGCTTCGGCGGTATTGGACGCCAGCGCGGCAAAGATTCCGCCGGTGTGGAACCAGCGCACGCCCTCCTCGCCGAAGATCCTTTCCCAGTTGAACTCGCCGGGCTTGATCTGCGACGCGGCCGAGTGCCCGCGGTCCGAACAGCCCAGCGCGGGGCGCACGCCAAAGCCTTTTTCGGTGAAGTTGAGTCCGACGCGCGTGTTGCGCCCAAGGCCGTCGAAGTCGCGCCAGATCACGTGCGACATGTCGACGCCGCCTTGCATGATCAGGTCTTCGACCAGCCAGCCGAGGTCGTTCTTCGGCAGCGCCGTGGCGACCATCGCGCGCTTCTGCCAGCACTTGCGCATCGCCCGCGACACGTTGTACTCGCCGCCGCCTTCCCAGACCTGGAAGGTCCTCGAGTTGCGTACCCGGCCGAAGCCCGGATCGAAGCGCAGCATCACTTCGCCGAATGAGGCGCAGTCCCAGCGCGCTTCGGCAGCGGATTTGATCTTCAGGATGTTGTCGGCCATGGCAGTCACTTCCCGCGAATGCTGCGAATGAGCGCGATGGTGGCGCGGACATTGGCCTCGATGCCGGCATAGTCCTGCTTGTCGAGCAGCGCCTTGGTGATGAGGTTCGAACCCATGCCGACGCAGGCCACACCCGCACCGAACCACTTCTTCAGCGAGGCTTCGTCGTTCTCGACACCGCCGGTGGGCATGATGCGCGTCCAGGGACAGGGTCCCGCCATGGACTTCACGAACTCGGGACCGCCTACCGAACCGCCGGGGAACACCTTGACGATTTCGCAGCCGAGTTCCTCGGCATAGCCGATCTCGGACGCCGACCCGCAGCCGGGGCTGTAGGGAATCTTGCGCCGGTTGCAGACCTTGGCGACATCGGGATTGAGCAGCGGACCGACGACGAACTTCGCCCCGTTGGCGATGAAGATGCCCGCGGTCGGCGCATCGACGATCGAGCCCACGCCCATGATCACCGACGGGTCCGCCTTGGCGAAATAGCGCGTCACATCCAGAAACACGCTGGCGGCGAAATCGCCGCGGTTGGTGAACTCGATGCATTTCGCGCCGCCGTTGGCACAGGCCTGGATGACCTTCTGGCAGACGTCGACATCGGGGTGGTAGAACACGGGTATGACGCCCTGGTCCATCATCGCGGACAGGACGGCCATGCGGTCCTTGGCAGCCATCGATCTTCTCCTCTTGGTGTGGTGTGTGGTGGTTGGTGTTGGTTACGGCGTGCCCAGTCGACTAGCGCGGTAACGACGACGGCGCGACGGCGACGGGTGGACGCGCCGGCAGTGCCCTCAATACGGCGGCAAGCCCCGACGCGGCCACCGCGACCTCGACCGCCGTCGCTCCGGGTTTGTAGACGCTCGAACCGGTGCCGAAGCCACTTGCGCCGGCAGCCCAATATGCGGCCATGCTGTCCGGACGAATGCTTCCAACGGGAATGAGCAGCGTGCCCTTCGGAAGCACGGCACGCCAAGCCTTCAGGACCGGCGGTGGCAATTGCTCCGCCGGGAACATCTTGAGGCCATCGGCCCCGGCGGCGAGCGCGGCAAATGCCTCGTTCGGCGTCGCGACCCCGGGCAGGCAAACAAGCCCCAGCCGTTTCGCCTCGGCGATGACCCGGAGGTCGGAATGGGGCATGACGATCAGCCGTCCTCCCGCCTCGGCGACCCTGCCGACGGCGTCGGGCTCCAGCACCGTCCCGGCGCCGACGAGACAGCGATCGCCGAAGTGCTCGGCCAGCATCCGCACCGACTCGAATGGCCGCGGCGAATTGAGCGGCACCTCGAGAATCCGGAAACCGGCATCGAAGAGGGCCATCCCGATCGAGGGAATCTCTTCCGGCGTGATGCCGCGCAGCACGGCGATCACCGGCAGCGCCTGGAGATAGGACTCTACCGGCGACGCCGGCACATTACTGTTCGTCACAACAACCTCGCTCGTTGGGCAACATCGAACAAGCCGCGCGCTGCGGCATCGGCAGGGCCGCGCGCGGCGTCGATCCCCGCCTGCGCGAGGGCCTGGACATAGCGGGCGCCAAGCGCATCCGTACCGATGATGCGCACCGGCGAAATGGCCTCGCGGTCCGCGCCAAGCTGCGCGCAGCCCGCCTTGATCTCGTGGCCGATGAGAACGCCGGAAAGCCAGTCGCCCACTTCCGTCGCTTCGAGTCCACCGGTCAGCGCAAGCGTGCGCGCGCCGAAGATCGCGTGCGACAAACCGGGACCGTGGAGCCCGCGCTCCACACCGCGCGAAAAGGCGGTCCCGCCCTGCGTCCCGGAACCCGGCGCCGCAGGCGCGGCCGAAAGGCGACCGAGAACGCTGTGCGCCATCAGGACCGCGTACAGTTCACCGGTCATGTAGGTCGCGAAACGCTCGATGCGCCCGGCTTCGATCCGCACCCACTTGCTGTGCGTGCCCGGGAGAATTGCCAGGACGCTGCCTTCGTCGGCGCCGATGGCGCCGGCGATCTGCGTCTCCTCGCCGCGAATCACGTCGGGCACGCCTTCGGCATCGCGACAGATGAGTCCGGGGACGATCGTCATCTCGCCGCCGGGCGTGCAGCAAAGATGCTCGGCCAGGGTTGCGGTATCGGCGGGGCACTCGACATACGCCGCTTCCACCCACCCCTGGCGGCTGCCGATCATCCCGCTCGCGAGACGCGGCGCGGGATCGGCCGCCCAGTCGCCCAGCAGGGTTTGCAGCGCCGCGGGAAATGCACCGTCCCGCACCTGCTGCACGCCCAGCGGCGCCTCGCGGACACCCACCACCTGCCCGTCGCCGGACATGCGGTAGACCCGGGCCGAGGTGGTTCCCCAGTCCAGGGCAAAAAGCGCAGTCGGGCGTGAGTCGCTCACAACTCGCAACGGTAAAGCGTTGCGCCTAATTGGTCAAGTGGTCAGGCCAATTATTCCATCGCGCAGCCGCTGCATCGTCGGCATCCCGCGCCTCGACCCAGCGCGAACCCGTGGCAGTCCCTTCCTTCTTCCAGAACGGCGCACGGGTCTTGAGGTAGTCCATGATGAATTCGCAGGCAGCGAACGCTTCTCGGCGGTGCGCGCTCGTCACCGCCACCAGGACGATCTGGTCCTGCGGCTTCAATTCACCGATCCGATGGATGATCCGCACGTCGAAGATCCGCCACCGCGCGCGCGCCTCGGCCTCGATCGCCGCCAGCGCCTTTTCGGTCATGCCGGGATAGTGCTCCAGCGTCATCGTCGACACTTCCGACGCTTCGTTGACGTCGCGGACGGTGCCGACGAATACCGCGACCGCGCCCACGCGCGGGTCGTTCGCGCGCAACGCCGCGACTTCGCGGCTCAGGTCGAAATCCGCCGCTTGTACGCTGTTCGACATGGTGTCCCTGGAGCCGGCAGACGGACGCGTCAGCCGCCTGTCACCGGGGGGAAGAACGCGACCTCATCGCCGTTGCGGACGATGGCGTCGGCGTCGACGAGGTCGTGGTTGATCGCGATCCGCACCGCGCGTCCAGGGGCCAGCTCCCGCGCCCAATGATCTCCGCGCCCGGCCAACCACTCGCGCAGCGCCCCCGCCGTCGAGACCTGGGACGGCAGCGTGAGGTCTTCGCCGGCACTGCCGAGCGCATCCCGCAGGCGCGCAAGGAAGACGAGGCGGATCGACAGCGGGGAAGATTCACTCACGAGCGGGTGGGCGCATCAGCGCGCCGTTGCGGACGAAAAAGGGATTGCAGTGTAGCGCGGCTCGCGCGGCGTTCGCCCGGCCGCGCCGAACGCGACCCCGGGGTGCTCGGTCAGAAGCGCAGTTGCATGCCGACGCTCAACTGGTCGGACTCGGGCATGCCATTGGGCAACTCCACCGAGAAGCGCCCGAAACGGCTGTATTCGAGACGCAATCCCAGTGTCGAATTCATGTCGTAGCGCAGTCCGAGGCCGTAGTTGACGCCATCGCGCGACCGGCGTTCGACGGTCGCGGAGCGCACACCGAATGCCGGCCAGGGTTCTGCCTGCGCATAGCCCAGCCTTCCGTAGAGGGCAACCGACCGATGGAAAGTCCAGCTGCCGAATACGTCGACATTCCAGTTGCGCGCCTGCGGGTCGCCGGGACCGGCGACGTCGGAAGCCAGGTTCAAGCCCACACCCCGCCGCAGCGGTGCCACGCCTTCCGGACGCAATGCGTAACGGTCGGCCGAACTGTATGCTGCCTCCAGTGCGATGTCGTTGCGAAACCGGTAACCGCCGAAGACAAGGGTCCGGGCGCTCGTCGTCTCGTCCGCCACCGGCGGCGCGTAGCGTGTCCACACCGATGCGGTCGGCCCAATCGCCAGCCCCGGCCCTTCGACGGCAGCGTCACGAACGGACACGCCGCCATAAAATCCGCCTGCATCGGCGCCCCGCCGCTCAGCCGCGCACTCCCCGGACATCAGGAAAAGTGAAAGTAAACTCGAGAAAGCGGCTATAGCTCTTTGATTAAACATATTATCGTCAATCGAAAAGACGCTGCGATCGTCGAACCGCCCCGAAACCCCGAGGTCCGCACCTAGGCTTTTGGAGTGCGGGCGCCGGCGCTTGGTTTCACGTTACTCGTCGACACCCGTCGCCGTCAATCGTCGCGTCACGCAGCATATGCGCGTGCGATGACGAATGTTGCAATGGCATCGTAATCAAAAAGATCGAAGGTGGTGAGCCCCTTCGACGTCGGCGGCAGCGCCTGCGGGCTGTCGGTCGCAATGGCCAGTACACGGGGATCGTCGGGATGAAGCAGCGGCTTGCCGACCGCCGCGCGCCACACCTCGATCTTGGGGATGGGATCGGCCTTGAAACCTTCGATCAGGACCAGATCGCAGGGCGACATCCGAGCCAGCGCGGCCGCGAGCGAAAGGCCGGCGTTCCCCCGCAACTCGTGCATCAGCGCCCAGCGATCGCCGGAGGTGACCAGGACCTCCGTGCATCCGGCGCGCCGATGCCTCCACGAATCCTTGCCCGGTTGGTCGACATCGAACCGGTGGTGCGCATGCTTGATCAGCGACACCACGAGTCCACGGCCGACGAGGCGCGGAATCACCTGCTCGATCAGCGTCGTCTTCCCGCTTCCGGACCAGCCTGCAATACCGAAAATCCGCAATCGTATGCCTCGTCAGAAATACCCCGGCCGCGAGCCGCGGCGCCGACGGTCGCGACCACGACGACCGGGTTGAAGGCGACGTTCATCGCGTTCCGGCGTCAGGCCCGCGCGCGCCAGCTGTCATTTTAGCGCTGCGGTCGCCGGGCGATGCCCGGTTGTACTATTCTTCGGTCGTCCCACGTCGGGGATTTGTCGGTCTCCAAGGCCTTCATCATGGCGAAATCCGGGTTGCCCGTTCCCGCAGCAGACACCCAGCCCGAGCGCGAGGTGACAGGACTGATCGAGGGTATCCTCGCCGACGTCCCGGAACCGCACGCCCGCGCGGTGGCGGAACCGGCCGCCGCCAGCGAACGCGTCGCGCGCGAGGCGGCCCGCAAGGCCGCGCTGGTGTCGGGCTCGCTGGCGCTGCCGCCGGGGCCTCTGGGCATGCTGACCGTGCTGCCCGATCTGTACCTCATCTGGAAGACGCAGAAGCAGATGGTGGCGGACATCTTTGCGCTGCACGGGCGCTCGGCGGAACTCACACGCACGCACATGCTCTACTGCCTGTTCCGGCATCTGGCAAGCCAGGTGGTACGCGACGTCGTCGTTCGCGCGGGCCAGCGCGCGATCGTTCAGCAAGTCTCGTCGGGCGCGCTGAAGGGCATACTCACCAAGCTTGGCGTCAACGTGACCCGTCGCATCGCCGGCACCGCCGCCACGCGCTGGGTTCCCATCGCCGGCGCCGCCGCGGTCGGCGCCTACGCCTATTGGGACACACTGCAGGTCGCCAGGACCGCGCGCCGATTGCTCGACACGACGGACGCGGTGACTGCGGCGGCGCCGACCGAGGTTCGTTGACGATGTGCGGGCGCTACGAGCTGCACAGTCATCCCGCCGCAATCGCGCTGGCGTTCGGGCTCGACCACCCGCCCGACGTCCACGCCCGGTACAACATCGCCCCGATGACCGAAGTGCCGGTGGTCCGGGTCGGCAACGACGGACGGCGCGAACTCGTCCGCATGCGCTGGGGGCTCGTTCCGCGCTGGGCGAAAGATCCGTCGATCGGCGCCAAGATGATCAACGCCCGCGCCGAGACGGTGGCCGAGAAGATCTCGTTCAAGCTGGCATTCCGGCGCCACCGCTGCCTGCTTCCCGCCGACGGGTTCTACGAATGGCGCGACGTCGCCACTCCGCATCCGCACAAGGAGCCGCTGCACATCGGGATGAAGAACGGCGCGCTGTTCGGGTTCGCCGGGCTGTACGAGCGCTGGCTGAGCGAAGAAGGCGAGGTGCTGGACAGCTGCACGATCGTCACGACCGAGGCGAACAGCCTGATGCGCGCGCTGCACGACCGGATGCCGGTCATCGTTGCGCCCGAAAACTATGCGCTCTGGCTCGACCCCGCGCACCCGGTCGGCGAGGACCTGCTGGCGCCCTACCCCGCCGACGCGATGGCCTGGTACCCGGTATCGACGCGCGTCAACGTGGCGCGCAACGACGACCCGACGCTGATCAAGCCGGTTGCGGCGGCCCATGTGGCCAGCGAGCCGGCGCAGCTCGCCCCGCCACCGCACGATCCCGAGCAGGAGTCGCTGTTCTGAGCGGCGCCGCGGGTCGGGCAGCGACAGCGCGCGCCGTCACCGGGGCGCGCACATGGTCACGATATCGGGGCCTTCGCCCTCGGCCACCCAGCCGCGAGCCACCATCGCGTCGCGCAGCGCCCGATCCGTCGTGTAGCGATGGTTGGTGTCGACGCGGGCATTGAAAACGCGATAGACAGCCACTGTCGCATTCGGACACACGCCGGCCACCGGCAGGGTGAGGTGCATCACGTCCGGGGCCTCGAACGTGAAACCGGGGTTGGCGGTACGCACCGCGTCGCATTCCTGCGGATCGCGGCCGTAGAAATGCGAGTCGCCGTAGGCGGGCGGCAGGTAGAAGCGGCACACCGGGGACGTTTCCGCCTGCGCCGACGCGTACGCGCTGAACGTGCGCCCGGTGCGGGCCCACCCCTTGAACCGGCCGGAGTCGAGCGCGTCCGACTCGGCGGCCAGCGAACTCATGAAATAGTGGTCGATGTCCGCGCGGTGATACTCGATGACTTCCACCGTGGCGCCCACGCCGCTTCCGGCCACTGCGCTGGCGACCACCGGCAGCGTATAGCGCCCATCGCTCGCCACGATCTCGAGCCGGAAGGCCCTCGCCCCGGTCGACGCGAAGCGCGCGGTGACCGCCAGCGTGCACGTCTCGCCCGGCGCAAGTGCCAACCCCGGGGCGCAGCCGGCCGCTGAAAGTTCGTCCGTCACGCCTGCGACCGCCGAAATCGTGAGCGGGGCATTGCCATCGTTGGTGAACGCAAGCGTGCGCGTCGCCGGCACCCCGACCGGCACGTCACCGAGGGAAAGTGTCTTCGGCAGCGAACAACTGTAACCCGCGGGGTGCGCCGCTGCCGGCCCGTACAGGCAGCGACAGCCGCGGATGTCGTCGTCCGCCGGCTGAATCAGCATGTTGTACGCGGTTTCCGGCGGGCCCGACATCAGCGCGTCGAAAGCGTCCGAATGGGAGAGTCCGATTGCGTGTCCCCACTCGTGCGCCGTCGAGCGAACGATCTGCGTCGCGCTGGTCGCGAAAGCCGGCGACAGGATGATGTCCGCATCGATGAACGCGCGCCTGCCGTTCGGCTCCGTTCGGTACCACGCGTACGTGAGTCCGGCAGTGCCTCCCGGAAGCGAACCCCAGCCGATGACATTCTCGCCATCGGGCTGCTCGCCGAGCGCCGGATCGTTGATGCGGCGATTCGGCACCGTTGTCGTCTCGCCGTCGTACACGTGCCGGATTCCGCAGACGCCCGTCCACTGATCGAGCGTCGCCTGCAACTCCCGCAGCACGCCGGTCGTGTCGCCGGCAAGCGCCGCCGGCGCTCCGCTGTGGTTGTAGCGCCAGTGCAGCGGCTGCTGCCATTTCACCGGCTCGCCGAAGAGGAACCGGTATTTGGGCAGAGGGCGGCCGGTCGTCGCAGGCAGCGGGCTCGCCGCGCGCAGGAACCGGTAGTCCGGCGGATTCCCCGCTTCGGCCGCGGCGGACGGCGCCGCGGCGCCCAGCAAGCAGGCCAGGAGCGCGAAAGCACCCGCGCGCCGCGTACGCGCAAAGAAGCCCCACCGACGTCCCAACGCCCCAGCATTCATGCCAACAGCATAGCATCCGCCACCTTGCGGGGATCGACGTGGCGTTCGATCCCGTCGCTCGACCCGCCCGGGCTCCTGATCGCTCGCCGCGGGCGCGGCGCGCCGGGCGACACCGAACGCGGCGTCAGCGCAGCGCGGCGTTGTATTCGGCGAGCGCCTTGCACCCCGGGATCGAGGTCCGCATCGGAAAGCGAATTGAGCGGACGGTCGACGGTGTTCTGCGAGTCGTGGAGATCCGACGCGTCCGGCCGGGTGTACAGCAGCCCCGTCACGACCTCGCCCGCCGCATGGCGCTGATGCAGGTAGTTGATCGCCCCCAGCTTGTCGGTAGCGTCGTAATCGGCATGCAGCTTGCGCAGCCGGATCAGTCCGCCGTCGTGCAGCATCACCTCCTGCACGCTGCCCGGCGGATACTCGGCAGCGATCGGATCGCGGCGCAGGATCACGTCCAGCATGTTGACGGCCTCGTTGTGTGCACGCACGTAGTCGTAGCTCTTGGTCGAGCCGCTGTGGTTGTTGAAGGTCACGCAGGGGCTGACCACGTCGATGAACGCCGCGCCCTTGTGCCGCACGGCTGCCTCGATCAGCGGCACGAGCTGCTCCTTGTCGCCGGAGAAGCTCCGCGCGACGAAGGTTGCGCCCAGTTGCAGCGCCAGCTGCACGAGATCGATCGGCTCGTCGTTGTTCACCGGACCGGTCTTGGCCTTCGAACCCTTGTCTGCCGTCGCCGAAAACTGCCCCTTGGTCAGACCGTAGACGCCGTTGTTCTCGACGATGTACACCATGTTGACGCCGCGGCGCATGACGTGCGCAAACTGACCCAGGCCGATCGACGCCGAGTCGCCGTCGCCGGAAACCCCGAGGTAGATGAGGTCGCGGTTGGCGAGATTGGCGCCGGTCAGCACCGACGGCATCCTGCCGTGCACGCTGTTGAAGCCGTGCGATTGTCCGAGAAAATACGTCGGCGTCTTGGACGAGCAGCCGATGCCGGACAGCTTGGCGACCTTGTGCGGCTCGATCGCCAGTTGCCAGAACGCCTGGATGATCGCGGCCGAGATCGAGTCGTGCCCGCAACCCGCACACAGCGTGGAGACGGGTCCCTCGTAGTCGCGGCGCGTGAAGCCGAGCGCGTTCTTGGGCAGATCCGGGTGGTGCAGCTTGGGCTTGGCGAGATAGGTCATTTCCAGGTATCCGGGAACAGGGATCGGGGATCAGAGACGGACAGATCGCGCACCGCGCCGCTCAGTCCGCGGCGCCGCGCTGCGGCATGCCGTCGGCACCCGTGCGCTGTCGCAGCGGCGTCACGTTCAGCAGCGCAGCCTTCTCGGCGATGTCGCGGGTCAGCATGCGCGCCGTCAGCGGATTGCCGTCGTAGTGCAGGATCGGGATCAGCTTCTCGGGATTGATCGCGCACTCGTTGATCAGCAGCATGCGCAGCTGGCCATCGCGATTCTGCTCGGCGACGAACACCTGATCGTGCGCCTGGATGAAATCCGTGACCTCGTCGGCAAAGGGGAAGGCCCGGATGCGCATGCGGTCGAGGTGGACGCCCTGCTGTTCGAGCTGAGCAAGCGACTCGTCCATCGGGGCGCCGGTGGATCCGTACCAGATGACGCCGGCGCGCGTCGGCTGCGCCGCGGGCTCGATCACCGGTCCGGGCACGTAGGACTTGGCGGTCTCGAACTTGCGCAGCAGCCGCTGCATGTTGTCGACGTAGGTCGGGCCGTCCTCGGTGTAGCGTGCGTAGCGATCCTTCGAAGTCCCGCGGGTGAAGAACGCGCCGCGCTTCGGATGCGTGCCCGGCCAGGTGCGGAAGGGAATGCCGTCGCCGTCGACGTCGAGGTAACGGCCGAATTCCTTCCCCGCCTCGAGGTCGTAGTGGGACATCACCTTGCCGCGGTCCATCCGCTTGCTGTCATCCCACTGGAAGGGACCGGTCAGCCACTCCTGCATGCCGATGTCGAGGTCGAGCATGACGAAGATCGGCGTCTGCAGTCGGTCGGCGAGATCGAAGGCCTGCGCGCCCATCGAGAAGCACTCGGTCGGGTCCTGCGGAAACAGCAGCACGTGCTTGGTGTCGCCGTGCGACGCATAGGCCGCCAGCGTGAGGTCGCACTGCTGCGTCTTGGTCGGCATGCCGGTCGACGGACTGCCGCGCTGGACATCGAAGAGCACGACCGGTATCTCGGCGAAATAGGCGAGGCCCAGAAATTCCTGCATCAGCGAAACGCCCGGACCGGAGGTCGCGGTGAAGGTGCGCGCGCCGTTCCAGCCCGCTCCCACGACCATGCCGATCGACGCAAGCTCGTCTTCGGCCTGGACGAACGCGTACTTGCCCTTGCCGGTCGCGGGATCGGTGCGAAAGCGCTTGCAGGCGCGCGCGAAAGCCTCCGGCAACGACGTCGACGGCGTGATCGGATACCACGCACAGACAGTCGCGCCCCCGTAGACGGCGCCGAGGCCCGCCGCAGCGTTGCCGTCGATGAAAATGCGTTCGCCGACCTTGTCGCTGCGCCGCACCGAGAGGCCGATCGCGGGCAGGTGCTCGTTGGCGTAGTCGTAACCCTTCCGGAAAGCGCGGCGGTTGGCGTCGAGCAGCGGCGCCTTCTTCTCGCCCCGGAACTGGACCGCCATCAGGCCGTCCGCCACCGCGGGCTCGATGCCAAGCAGCGACGCAAGCGCGCCGACGTACATGACATTCTTGAACAACTGCCGCTGGCGGATGTCGGAAAACGCCTCCTGGCACATCTGCGTCAACGGCACGCCGAGCAGGGTGATGTCGTCGCGCATCTGCGTGCGCGGGAGCCCCTTGGTCGAATCGTAGAAGACGTAGCCGCCGGGCTCGACTTCGGAAACGTCGGCGGTCCACGTTTCGGGATTCATCGCGACCATCAACTCGACGCCGCCGCGACGGCCGCGCCAGCCTTCTTCGGTGACGCGAACCTCGAACCAGGTGGGCATCCCCTGGATGTTCGACGGAAAGATGTTGCGCGCCGCCACCGGCACGCCCATGCGCAGTATCGTCTTGGCGAAAAGCCCGTTCGCCGACGCCGATCCCGAACCGTTGACGTTGGCGAACTTGACGACGAAATCGTTGACGCGGTTGATCGTGGGCATGGTGCTACTCCGCCGCGACGACGGCAGCCGCCGCGCGAGCGTTTTGGGAAGGCGGGCGAACCCGGGGTTGCTCCCCGGCGTGCAGGAGCTCGAGCAACGACTTCCTCATGTCCCACGCGCCGGTCGGACAGCGCTCGGCGCACAAACCGCAATGCAGACACACATCCTCATCCTTGACCACGATGCGGCCGGTGGTGAGCGGCGCCGAGACGTAGAGATCCTGCGCGAGGTTGTGCGCCGGCGCGCGCAACCGCGACCGGAGTTCCGGCTCATCGCCGTTCTGCGTGAACGTGATGCAGTCCATCGGACAGATGTCGACGCAGGCGTCGCATTCGATGCACAGCTTCTCGGTGAATACCGTCTGCACGTCGCAATTGAGGCACCGCTGCGTCTCGGCGTAGGCGATCTTGGCGTCGAAACCCAGCTCGACTTCGACCCGGATGTCCTTCAGCGCGATCACCGTGTCCTTGAGCGGCACGCGATGGCGCTTCTCGGGGTTGACGGCGTTGTCGTAGCTCCACTCGTGGATGCCCATCTTCTGCGAGATGAGGTTGACCATCGCAGGTGGCCGCTTCGCGAGATCCTGGCCGCGCAGGTACAGGTCGATCGAGATCGCGGCGTCGTGGCCGTGCGCCACCGCCCAGATGATGTTCTTGGGCCCGAACGCGGCGTCACCGCCGAAGAACACGCCGGCTCGCGTCGATGCCATCGTGACTTTGTCGACGACGGGCATGCCCCAGCGGTCGAAGTCGACACCCAGATCGCGCTCGATCCAGGGGAAGGCGTTCTCCTGCCCGATCGCGACCAGCACGTCGTCGCACGGAAATCGAACCTCCGGCTCGCCGGTGGGTATGAGCTGCCGCCGCCCCTTCTCGTCGTACTTCGGCGCTACCTTCTCGAAGGTCACACCGGTTAGCTTGCCCGCTTCGTGGGTGATCGCCTTGGGCACCAGGTAATTGTGGATCGGAATTCCCTCGTGCATCGCGTCTTCCTTTTCCCAGGGAGACGCCTTCATCTCGTCGAACCCCGACCGGACGACGACGCTGACTTCCTTGCCGCCCATCCGCCGCGCCGACCGGCAGCAGTCCATCGCCGTGTTTCCGCCGCCCAGCACGACGACGCGCCGGCCGATGGAGGTCACGTGGCCGAACGAGACATTGGCGAGCCAGTCGATGCCGATGTGGATGTGCGCTGCGGCCTCGAGGCGCCCGGGTACGTCGACATCGCGACCGCGCGGTGCGCCGGTGCCGACGAACACCGCATCGTAAGCATCGTCGCCGGTGCCCGCCAGCAGCGCGGCCATGCTGTCGATCGGCGTATCGGGCCGGAACTCGACGCCGCGGTCGAAAACGTAGCCGACTTCCTCGTCGATCACCGTGTCGGGCAGGCGGAACTTCGGGATCTGCGAGCGCATCATGCCGCCCGCCTTCGCATCCCGGTCGAACACCACGCATTGATACCCCAGCGGCGCAAGATCCCGCGCGACGGTCAGCGACGCGGGACCGGCGCCTATCAGCGCCACGCGCTTGCCGTTGCGCTTGGCAGGCGGTGGCGGCAGGCGGTCGCGTATGTCCTCCTTGTAGTCGGCGGCGACCCGCTTCAACCGGCAAATCGCGACGGGCTCGGGCTTGGCCTTCTTGTCACCGCCCTCCTCGACGCGCACGCGGCGGCACGCGGGCTCGCAGGGACGGTCGCAGGTGCGACCGAGAATGCCCGGGAAGACGTTCGATTTCCAGTTGACGAGATACGCGTCGCCGTAACGGCCGGCGGCGATCAGCCGGATGTATTCCGGAACCGGCGTGTGCGCCGGGCACGCCCACTGGCAATCGACGACCTTGTGGAAATACTCGGGTTGCGCGATGTTCGTTGGCTTCAAGACAATCGTCTCCAGTGGCGCTTGCAATCCACGTTGCTGTTCGGCGGGCGCATGCTCGCGATGCGTGCTGGAACGGCGCCCGGCCCGCAGTGCATGGCCGATGCTACGCCAGCCGGAACCGGGAGGAAAGCCATTCGCGACGGCGCAAAAACCGCGCGCCGATTGCGGCTACCTGCGCCGGTCGACGGGACGTCCGGCGCACCGCGGCAGCCCGTCTGCCGGAATGCCAGCAGGCCGCGCGGGGGTGTTCTGAAGCGGCCCGCTTATTGGAAGGGCTCGGCGCGCGCGACGAGTTCTTCCAGACCGGGCTCGTTCGGATTCCACGGCTTGCCCGGATGGATGATCGACACCTGGCAGCTCTCGGCTGCCTCGACCAGCTGGCGGTAGGTGCCAAGCTTGACGTCGGTGATGTACGCCTGCTTGTTCTCGTTGTAGACGAACACCTTGTCGTTGATGGCCTGGCATTCGTTGCAACTGGGGCACCGCGACGTCTCGATCCAGGCTTCGTCCGGATTGCGCTCGGGGGCGGCCGGAGCGGCCTCGGCGGCCCCCGCAGCGGCCGGTGACGCTGCCGCCACCGCACCCGCCGGGGTCGTGCCCCCATCGCCCGGTGCTGCCGGTGCGCCCGATGCCCGGAGCGCGTCGAGTTCTTTCGCCTTCTCCTGCTCCCACTTTGCCTGCTCGCGCGCGAGCAGGATCTCCGCGTGCGAGTTGTGGATGCCGCCCTGCTCCTGCAACCGGTGCCAGAAGGTCCGGGTCCGGGCGACCGTCTGCATCAGGCGCGCGTCGACGATCACCCGCTGCAGCACGTCGTTGGCGTCGACGGCGAGCACGTACGGAATCGCGTCGCCGACGCTCTTCGGGTCACGCGCGAGCCATTCGTCGGCCGGAATCATCGCCGTGGTCCAGCGCTCGCGCGGCACGCGGGCGAAGTGCCCCGCATAACGCGTGTCGCCGAGCACGAAGTCGGCGACGGTGAATGGCGTCTCCTCGATCACGCGCTGCAGGTTTTCGTCGGCATACTCGAACGGCGCGACCGGCCAGTCGGCTTCCGGCTGCGGATTGTCCTCCAGCGAGAAGCGCGCCGCCTGGTTGTGGCCGGCAACGGGATCGTAGGTGAACGCCGGAAAGGCGCGCGACTCCATGGCCGCAGCGGCAGTGAGGTAGGGCGACAATTCGCCCACCGCGCCGGCACCCGCATAGACGCTGAAGAGACCCGCGCCGCGATGGGCGAAGGCCTTCGCGAGCCGCTCGCGCAGCGCATACAGGTTCGAACCCGCAGTCTGAACCACGAAGACCCCACCCAGGCCCGTTGCCGTATTCGCGAGGCGCACGCTGCGCACGCCAAAGGCGAAGTGGCCCGTGCCCACCGCCGCCTCCTCGAGCAGGTCCGCCGCCTCGGTGAGAACCTTGACCGGCAGGCCGGCGGAAAGGAGGTCCATCAATCCGGCGTTTTCCGGCGCATCGGTCCGTTCGGGCGGGATGCACACCAGGTAATCGGGGAACTGCGCGATGTCGTCGGCCGACAGCGCACCGACGTCGTAATGCGCGAAGAACGGGTCGTGCTGGGCCTCGTCGTATGCGCCGTCGGCCTCGAGCTCGGCAATCGCGATCGCCTTGACGATCTCGGCCAGCTTGGGCAGGCGTTCGCGGTAGGCCGCGGCGGCAGCCGCGCAGCTGTCGAAGCGGAACTCGTAGCACTCTGGGGCATCGGGCCGGCCTGCAAGGCGCGGATCCGGGTAGAACGGCTGCGCCTTCAGGGCGGCGAGCGCATCCTCGATGCGCCGCCGCCGGGAGCGCGGCAATTCGTCCTTGGGCGCGTTTCGGGCGACGAGCCGCGACATCACGCCGAAATCGAAGGCATCGCGGTGATTGCCACCCAGCGCCGCGCGCAGCGCGTCGGATTTCTGACCCGCCTTGGAGTGAATGAACGCTGCCCGCAGGATGTCCGTCAGCCTGACCACCAGGCGCTCGACGGAGGTGCGAAAGGCTTTGCCTTTCTGCTGCTGGGCAGCCTGCCAGGCATGGGTGATGACGCGGGCGGGCATCGCCCGATCGCAATCGACAACTTCGCCGTCGAGCTGCAGCTTGTCCGCAATATGGGTGAGCACCGTCTCCGCGGAAGGATCGCCGGGCGCGGCGAGCCGCGGGGCGGCCTCGGCCCACAACTCGGACAGCGCGCCCCGCGCACCGCCGGCGACGAGCACGCGGACCTCGTGTTCGAGCCGCAGCACGTGCTTGCGCAGGCGCTCGCCGTCGATGCCCCGCGGTGCGATGTCCTGCAGGGCCTCGTCGACCACCGACGACAGCGAACGCAGCGTGCCCGCCCCGGGTCCGCGGTCGACCAGCACCAACGGAAAATCGTAGCGCAGGCGCGTGAGATCGCGGTAGCCCGCGAGCAGGGCGGGGCGCAGCGCGAGGCCGTCGATCGTGTCGACGCCTTCGCCAAGCCGCCTTCCCGTCGAGAAAAAAAGTCGTTGTTCGTGATGCGTGGCGGCCATGTCCATAGCGGCTATTGGTGCTCTAGTAATGGGTTTCGAATCGAGCGGGCGTCACGCCACCCGGCGGGCCGGCGCATCGTCCTCGGGCCACACCGTGACCTTGTCGAACTCGCTCTCGAGCCCGGCGCGAACCTGGTCGGACGTGCGCAGCGTGCCCACGGCGTGCAGGTCGTCATAGCAGGGCACGGCGGGGTTTTGGTAAATGATCCCGACCGGGATCGGATCCTCGGACGAGGCGATCTCGCGGGCCCGATCGATGTTCGAAGGATCGTGCTCGATCTGGTTCTTGTAGGTGCGCGACATCTCGGGCGAGATCGTGAGGCCGTCCCGATGCGAGAGCAGCTGCGTCCGTCCCGGGTCGTTCAGCCACGGCTCGAACATCTTCGGCAGGAACTCGGGGCAGCGCTGGATGATGCGCACGAACGAGAAGCCGCGGTGGCGGTAGGCTTTCTGGATGATGTCGAAGAGCAGCTCGGGGATCCAGTCGACTGCCTGCGCAACGAACGAGACGTTGGTCACGCCGAGCGTGACCGTCAGCGGATTCATCGCTTCCAGCTGCGAGCCGCGCGGTGTGGTGTTGCTCTTCAGCCCTCGCGGCGACGTCGGCGATGCCTGCTTCTTGGTCAGCCCGTAGACGTGGTTGTCGTGCAGGAGGACCGTCAGGTTCATGTTGTAGCGGATCGCGTGGATCCAGTGCGCGGCGCCGATGCTGCAGCAGTCGCCGTCGCCGGTGTTGACGAACACCGAGAGATCGGGGCGCGCCATCTTGACACCCTCCGCGATCGGAAACGCGCGACCGTGGATGCCGTGAAAGCCGTAGGTCTTCATGTAGTGCGGAAAGCGGGACGAGCAGCCGATCCCCGACACGAAGACCGTGCGCTCGGGCGAGAGATTCTCGTCGCGGCAGAGCCGCTGCACGGCGGCGAGGATCGCGTTGTCGCCGCAGCCGGTACACCAGCGAGGCACGCCGCCCTGGTAGTCCTCGAGATTGTGGTGGGTCTCGTGCAGCTTGAGCAGGCACTGGGTCACGGGCGAATTCATGATGGTTCTCCGGCGGCGCCAGGCGAGGCGAGTTTTTCGCGCACGGCGCGCAAGATTTCGGACGGCTTGATCGGCTGGCCGCGCGACTGGGTCCAGCAGTCGACATCGACGAGAAAGCGCGCGCGCAGCATCATCGCCAGCGCCGCGTAGCGTCGGTTGTCCTCGTCGATCAACTCGTCCTCGAGTCGGTCGGCCCAGTTGGCCTCGATCGTCATAACGTGCTTGAAGCGCTTCAGGATTTCGCGGATGCCCGACGGCATCGGCTGGATGAACGTCAGGTGCAGCGACGACACCTTGAGCCCCTCGTCGCGCAGCCGCTCGACGGATTCCTCGATGGCGCCCTTCATGCTGCCCCAGCCGACGATCAGCAGATCGCCTTCCGGGCCGCCGAACACCGGCGGGGTCTTTAGCGTCTTCTGCAGCGCGGCGATCTTGAGGCTGCGATTGCGCAACCCCTCTTCGTTGATCTCGGGATCGTAGGCGACCTTGCTGAAGCGGTCGTGCGCGAGGCCCGTCAGCGTGTGCATGCCGTTCGGCTGGCCGGGCACGAAGCGCCGCGCGATGCCCGTCAGCGGATCCCAATCGTAGGGCTTGACGCCCTCGGGGATCGGCGTCTGGTCGAGCGGCGGCGCGAGCCAGTCCGCGTCGAACTGCGGCCGCGGAAACGGCTGCTGCGCGGTCGAGAGGCTCGCGTCCGACAGCACGACGACGACGGTGTTGAAGGTCTCGGCGATCTTGCGCGCCGTGATCATCGAATAGAAGCAGTCCTCGATCCCCGAAACCGCCATCACGACCTTCGGCGCATCGCCGTGGCTGCCGTAGATCGCAGTGAGGAGGTCGCCCTGCTCGATCTTGGTCGGCTGGCCGGTCGACGGCCCGCCGCGCTGCACGTTCACGACGACGAGGGGGATCTCGGCCATCACCGCGAGCCCGATCCCTTCCTGCTTCAGCGAGTAGCCGGGCCCGGAGGTGATCGTGACGGCGCACCTGCCCGCATAGGAGGCACCGATCGCGAACGCGCAGGCAGCGATCTCGTCCTCCGCCTGATGGACGATGCCGCCCACACGCTCGAATACGTCGGACAGGTAGTGCGAGGCCGACGTCGCCGGCGTGATCGGATACATCGCGCAGATGTCCATGCCGGAGGCGAGCACGCCCAGGGCCAGCGCGGTGTTGCCGTTGACGACGATCTGCGGCTCGGTCGAGCGCGTTGCGGGGATCCGGTACTTGAAGTCGAAATTGCGCTCGGCCCAGGCATAGCCCGCATCGAGCAAACCCTGGTTGGCCTCGATGATCTTCTGGTCCTTCTTGCCGAAGGTGCGCGCGATCTGCTCGCGACCGAGCTTCGGATCGAGGCTGTACAGGTTGCAGAGCATCCCGAGCACGAACATGTTCTTGCCCTTGCGCGGATCGGCCACCAGCGTGCGGCACTCGCGCTCGAGCGGGACCTCGTAGACGCGATACCCCGCGTCCTTGAGCATGGCGACGGTCTCGACGTACGACTTGACGACCTTCGGGTCGCGGTGCTCGCCCCACATGCTCTCCAGCAGGATCTGCGCGCCCGGCTTGAGTTCGCCGGCACGCACGCGGCCGAGCAGCACCTGCTCGTTGAACGCGATGACGAGATCGGTCTCGTCACCGCCGTTGGTCACCTGCTTGGTACAGATCCGGATGCGGATGCCCGACGCACCCGCGATGCTGCGCGCCGGCGGCTGGATTTCGGCGGGAATGATCTCGGTCGTCCAGATGCCGTTGCCGGTCCGGGCGGCGATGGCGCCAAGCGCCTGGCCACAGCGCTGCGCCCCTTCGCCGGAGTCGCTGATCACCTCGACGATGTGCTCGGTCAGCGTCTGGCCTTCGCGCGGGTGGGTGGGCAGGGCCGGCGCGCGGGTAGCGCTCGGCGCCAGGGTGGCAGCTTCGGTCATGTTCTCTCTAGCCTCGTAACGTGCATACGCTTGGCGTCGCGGGCTCGGGCGCCCGCGAGTTTCGCCTCAGTGTCGCCTCGATCAAAATCAGGCCACGCGCACCCGCGCGCAACCGTGCTGGTCCGGCGCGAAACCGAACCTGCGTCCCGCGTGGGGCGCTTCGGGGGCGTAGACCGCGTCGGTGTCGCGCAAACCCAGCCACGCCTTCATCGCGCCCGCCGCCTTGCGCCCGGCTCCCATCGCCTCGATCACCGTGGCGGCGCCGGTGACGATGTCGCCGCCGGCATAGACACCGGCGATCGACGTCGCGAGATTCTCGTCGGTCTCGATGTAGCCGCGCTTGTTGAGCTTGAGCTTGGCGGTCTGCCCGAGGATCGGATTGGCGTTGGTGCCGATCGCGTAGATGACGCTGTCGCACTCGAACTCGAACTCGCTGCCGGGTACGGGCACCGGGCGCCGGCGGCCGGAAGCGTCGGGCTCGCCGAGCTCCATCTTCTGGCAACGCATGCCACGCACCCGCTTCTTCTCGTCGCCCAACACCTCGATCGGCGCCGTCAGCCAGTGGAACTCCACGCCCTCCTCGCCGGCGTGGTGGATTTCCTCGGCCCGGGCCGGCGCCTCGGCCTTGCTGCGACGATAGACGCAGTACACCTTCTCGGCGCCCAGGCGCAGCGAGACGCGCAGCGCGTCCATCGCGGTGTTGCCGGCGCCGATCACCGCGACCCGCCTTCCGGGCTGGATCGGGGTGTCGAAGTTCGGGAAATCGCGCCCGCGCATCAGGTTGCAGCGCGTCAGCAGTTCGTTCGCCGACGACACGCCGTTCAGCGACTCGCCGGGAATGCCCATGAAACTCGGGTACCCGGCGCCGGTGCCGATGAACACCGCGTGAAAACCCATGTCGGTAATCATCTGCTCGATCGTGAACAGCCGCCCGACCAGCGTGTTGCACTCGAAGCGCACGCCGAGCTGCTTCAGCTTCTCGATCTCGACGTTGATCACGTCGTTGGGCAGGCGGAAGTCGGGAATGCCGTACTTGAGCACGCCCCCCGGCTCGTGAAAGGCTTCGTAGACGATGACTTCGCAGCCGGCCTTCGCCATGTCGGCCGCGCAGGCCATGCCCGCGGGGCCCGAGCCGACGATGCCGACCTTGAAACCGCTCTTCTCGATGTACGGGAGGTTGACCCAACCCTCGCGGATGGCCATGTCGCCGATGAAGCGCTCCAGCCGTCCGATGGCGACGGGCGCCAGCGTGTCGCCGACGGTGCACACGCCCTCGCACTGGTTCTCCTGCGGGCATACGCGTCCGCAGACCGCCGGCAGCAGGTTGGTGTCGGTGATCACGTCGTAGGCACCGTGGTAGTGCTTGTCCGAGATCTTCTGGATGAACGCAGGAATGTCGATGCTGACCGGACAGCCGCGGATGCAGGGCTCGTCGGCGCACTGCAGGCAACGTTCGGCCTCGCGCAGCGCGTTCTCGAGCGTGTAGCCGCACGCGACCTCCTTGAAGTTGCGCGCGCGCTCTTTCGGATCCTGCTCGGGCATCGGCGTCCGCTCCTGCGGAATCGTCCGGATGGTTTTCTTTTTCGCCATGGTGTTGGTGTGCTCGCGAATTCGATGTGCGGGTGACGCCGGAGTGGCGTCGGTGGATCAGTACCGATCGCCGGAATCGGCGGCAGTGCCGCCCAGTCGACAGCTCTCCTCCCACTTCTTCAACGCTTCCTGCTCGGTCGGGCGGAAGCGTCCCAAGCGCGCCATCAGGTCGTCGAAATCGACATCGTGGGCATTGAAATCCGGCCCGTCGACACACGCGAACTTGATGCCCTCGCCGATCTTGACCCGGCAGCCGCCGCACATCCCTGTGCCGTCGACCATCACGGGGTTGAGGCTGACGATGGTCCGGATCTGGCGCGGCCGCGTCACCTCGGCGCAGGCCTTCATCATGATCGGCGGGCCGATCGCGATCGCCTCGTCGATGTCGGAGTGCGCGGCAAGCGCCTGCTCCATGCCCTTGGTCACCAGGCCCTTGATCCCGGCCGAACCGTCGTCGGTGCAGACAATCACTTCGTTGCACACCGCGCGAAACTTGTCTTCCCAGAACATGACGCCGCGGTTGCGAAAGCCGACGACGCCGATCACGTAGGCACCGGCGTGCGCATAGGCACGAGCCTGCGGGTAGACGGGCGCGACGCCGAGCCCGCCGCCGACGCACAGCACTTTCTTCGGCGTGCCGATGTGGCTCGGAATGCCCATCGGCCCGACGACCGCGAACAGGTGCGTGCCGACGCGGCAGTTCCGCTGCATCTCGCGCGTCGTCTTGCCGACCGCCTGGATCACCAGCGTGATCGTCCCCTTCCCGGGATCGAAATCGGCGAGCGTCAGCGGAATGCGCTCTCCATGCTCGTGCTCCATGACGATGACGAACTGGCCGGCCTTGGCCGCCGCTGCCATCACCGGATGATTGATCTCCAGCATGTACGTGACATCGGAGTAATCCTCGCGCCCCACGATCTCGAAATTCGACATTTCATCCTGCCTCGGTTGACCCGCATACCATACCACGCGCCCGGCAAACGACCGGCCTCGCGTCACGCTGCACGGATGTTACGCCGCCCGGCTAGCGCGGCAAAGCGTCGCATCCCCGAGCGCTTTGATCTGCATCACGTTTCGCCCGATTTTTCGGCGGCGGCCCGCCGTTTCACGCAGGCGCGCAGCGCGCCGCTACAATCGCGTCGTCCACGAAAACAATTCCGGCCATCCATGCCCGCAACGCGCCTATGACCACGCCTGCCCCCACTGCGCTTCGTCTCACCGGCTTCAGCCACGGCGGCGGCTGCGGATGCAAGATCGCGCCGGGCGTGCTGCGCGACATCCTCGCCGGGTCCGGCCAGGGGCTGGTTCCGCCGCAGTTGCTGGTCGGGATCGAAACCTCGGACGATGCCGCGGTCTACCGGATCAACGACCGGCAGGCGATCGTCGCCACCACCGATTTCTTCATGCCCATCGTCGACGATCCCTTCGACTTCGGCGCCATTGCCGCGACCAACGCGATCTCCGACATCTATGCGATGGGCGGCACGCCGCTGTTCGCGCTGGCACTGGTGGCGATGCCGATCGGCAAGCTCCCTGTCGAGACCATCCGCCGCATCCTCGAAGGCGGCGAAGCGGTGTGCGCGCGAGCCGGCATCCCCATCGCCGGCGGGCATACGATCGACTCGGTGGAGCCGATCTACGGCCTGGTGGCCATCGGCATCGTCGACCCGGCGCATCTCAAGCGCAATGCCAGCGCGAGGGTCGGCGACCAGCTGATCCTGGGCAAGCCCATCGGCGTGGGCGTCTACAGCGCTGCGTTGAAGAAGGACCTGCTCGACGCCGCCGGTTATGCCTTGATGATCGACAGCACCACCCGGCTGAACACGCCCGGCGTGGCGCTGGGCGCAATGCCCGGCGTGCATGCCCTGACCGACGTCACGGGATTCGGATTGCTCGGGCATCTCATCGAAATCTGCCGCGGCTCCAGCATCGGCGCGCGCCTCGCTTTCGACGCCGTGCCGCGGCTCCCCGGCGCACTCGAATTCGCGGCCGCCGGCACCTGCACCGGCGCGTCGGCGCGCAATTGGTCCGGCTATGGCGCATCGGTCTCGCTGGATCCCCGGCTGCCGGCAGGGGCGCAGGCGCTGCTCACCGATCCGCAGACGTCGGGCGGACTGCTGGTCGCCTGCGCGCCCGAGGCCGTACCCGAGGTGATGGCGGCCTTTCGCGCCGACGGCTTTGCGCGCGCCGCGGTCATCGGCGAGATGGTGACCGGCGAGCCGGCGATCAGCGTCGGCTGATTACCGGTGCCCACGGCGAACGCTGCAGGCAGATCGTTCGGGCTATTCAGCGCAGCGGATTTTTGCGTCGCAGGAGCGGGTCGCGACACCGCTCCACTGGCGCCGGCCGCAGGCTGGTATTTTCGCCACGAGACGATCGCCGTGCCGAGGCCCGGCGTTCCCGCAGCGGGCTTCGGCCGCGGCGTCCCGGTGTTCGAGGATCTGCGTCGCTGGGCGGCGCAATTGCACGGCGCGATGCCGGTCGATGCTCCGCCGCTCGTCTGGGTTGCGGCGCCACACGCGCTCGCCGCCTGCACGCTCGCCGCCGATGGCGGGTCGATCACCTGTGGCGAACGGGTACTCAAGACGCATTTCGTTGCGCCGATACCGCTCAACCGCTCCTACGCGAACGCCGCATCGGTCGCCTACCTTGCGTCGCGCGCGCTCGACCTGCGCGGGGAACTGCGCGCCGACGATTTCACCATCCGCAGCGTCTGGCCGCGGGATTTCCGCATCGAGGCGGACCCGCCGCTGCGCCCGCTGCCGCATGACCGGCCGCCTGCGCTGGCGCTGCGCGCGCTGATGCGAGCGTCGCCGCAGGGTGGCGCCACCGCCGATTTCGCCGTCTGGCGGCTTTGGGGGCGCAGGCCGGCGGTGGCATTCGCCGGCAAGCCGGTGCTCGCGTTCATCGTCAACGGCGCGCAAGGCGACGACGACGAAGCGCATGGCGGGCACTTCGCGATCGCCACCGGCCGCATCGGCAGCGACGGCGAAATCGGCGACTGGCTGGTCAGCGATTTCTACACGCTCGACAGCGAGAGCGAAAAGGGCATCATTGCCGCACCGGTGCCGCTCGACAACTACCTCGGCGATCTCAACGCGGGGCAAGCCTGGTATCGTCCGTCGGCGATCGTGGTGGCGGTGTTGTCCGACCCCGCAGCCGCGCAACTCGTGCAATCGGCGCTGGGCCGTGTCTACCACCAGCTGTACCGTCACCAGCTCGTCTACTATCACCCGGACAGCAACTGCACGAGCATCAGTGTCGAAACGCTTTCCGCGCTCGGCATGAAGCTCGCGCGCCGCGCCGCCGATGCGCCCTGGCTGGCGGCGCTGGCCTTTCCGTGGCTGGTCCTGCGCGAGCGCTCGCTGGCGAAGGCCAGGCTTGCCTGCGATTACGCCAGCGCCGACCCGGTGCGGTTGCTGCCGGCGGCGGCGCTGGAGGAAATCGTCACTCGGCTGCTCGCGCTGGCGCATGCGGCCGGACCGGAGGGCACACTGGAGACATTGCTCGCGCGCGACATCGACGCGCTGCTGTTCGCGCGCGTGCCGCAAATTCCATCGAGCCGCGTGTGGGGCGACGCCCCGGTGGTCACGCTTGCCGAATACCGTTCGCGGCTGCCGAGCGACCCGCGCGATTTCAAGGTCATTCCCGTACCGGCCCGACCGTTTCCTGCCGAACTGCGCGACAGCGATCTCCTGCCCCCGCGACTGCACCGCTCCGATGTCGTCGCGGCCGTGTGGGGCGCTCTCCTCCTGGTCGGAATCCCGCTGCTGGTGCGCGCTGCGTGGCGCCGCTGGCGGCGTCGAGGACGTCGATCCACCCGCGGACAGCGGCACGAGCCGGAGATGTGAAAATCACTTTCACTGCCTGCCCGCGGTGCTACCATGTGCGCCTCGCTTTCGGCTGCAAACGACATGTCGCCCCCGCCCAAGACCGCGCGCCCCGCCGTCGCCGCCCGCCCCCGCGCCAAGCCGGCGCGTCGCACGCTGGCCGCGCGCAACGGCGGTGGCCACACCCAGGCGCTGTCGCGCGGCCTCGCGGTGCTGGAGGCGCTCGCCGCCACGGAAGGCGGGGCAACGCTGACCGCAATCGCCGACCGGCTTGCGCTGCCGGCGCCGACAACCTACCGGCTGCTGGCGACGCTGTCCGAAGCCGGCTACGTGCAGCAGGGCCCGGGAGGCGAGTGGCTGGTCGGCGTGCGCGCGTTCCGCGTCGGCGCCGCCTTCCTCGATCATCGCAACCTGGTCGTGCAGGCCTACCCGTTCCTCAAGCGGCTGATGGAGCAATCGGGCGAAACGACCAACCTGGCCGTCATCGACAACGGCGAAGCCGTGTTCGTCGAGCAGGTGCAGTGCCGCGAGCTGATGCGCATGTCGACGAAACTCGGCGCACGCGCGCCGCTGCATGCCTCCGGTGTCGGCAAGGCGATGCTGGCGGCGATGGATGTCGGCGCCGTCGACGCGGTGCTGGGCCGGCGCGGCCTCACCCGACACACGGCGAATACGATCACTGAACGCGCGGCGCTGGCGCGCGAACTCGCGGTGTCGCGCGAGCGCGGCTACGCGACCGACGACGAAGAGCACGCCGAGGGCCTGTACTGCATCGCGCGCGCCCTCTGGGACGAGAATGGCGAGCCCTGGGCCGCCATCTCGCTGGCAGGCCCGACGTCGCGGCTCGTTCCCGGTCGCGTCGAGGCGCTGGGCCGCATCGTCCATGCGATTGCCGACGAATTGACGACGGCGCTGGGCGGTCAGCTGCCGCGCCGATAGATTCTCCGGCCTGGCGCCGGCGCGGACGCGACGCGCTGGTCACCCGACCATCGTCACGATTGCGGCCGCTTGTCGAGGACGCGGTTTGCCGTCCCCACGCTGCGCCCGATTCCGCCCGGCAGTGCGAGGCGCACCGTCGCCGGCACGCCGATGTAACCGATGACGTTCTGCTCCAGCAGGCGCGCCGCTGCGATCCGCGAATCCTGGCTGCCGCCCGCGAGCGCGGCCCCCATCTCCACGTGGATCGTCAGCTCGTCCCGGGCTGTCGGGCGCGTCACCTCGAGCACGTAATGCGGCGCGAGTTCAGGCTGCTTCAGGATGAGGTCCTCGACCTGGGTCGGGAACACGTTGGTGCCGCGGATGATCAGCATGTCGTCGGACCGGCCGGTGATCTTCTCGATGCGGCGCATCGCGCGCGCCGTCGGCGGCAGCAATCGCGTCAGGTCGCGCGTGCGGAAGCGGACCATCGGCAGCGCTTCCTTGGTGAGCGACGTCAGCACGAGTTCGCCGCGCTCACCGTCCGGCAAAGTCTCGCCGGACGCCGGATCGATGATCTCCGGATAGAAGTGGTCTTCCCAGATCGTGAGCCCGTCCTTGGTCTCGATGCATTCCTGCGCGACGCCGGGGCCGATGATCTCGGACAGCCCGTAGATGTCGACGGCGTCCATGTCGAATTTCCCCTCGATCGCCGCACGCATCGCCGGTGTCCACGGCTCGGCGCCGAAGATTCCCACTTTCATCGAGCAGTTCGCCGGGTCGATGCCCTGGCGTTCCATCTCCTCGGCGATCGCGAGCACGTACGACGGCGTGGAAATGATGATGTCCGGCCGGAAATCGCCGATGAGCTGCACCTGGCGCTCGATCATCCCCTCCGACATGGGGACGACCGTCGCGCCCATCCGCTCGGCGCCGTAGTGCACCCCCAGCCCCCCGGTGAACAGTCCGTAGCCGTAGGCCACGTGGATGATGTCGCCTGGACGTCCGCCGGCGGCGCGGATCGAGCGTGCCATCACCGTCGCCCAGACGTCGAGGTCGGCCTTGGTATAGCCGACGACGGTCGGCTTGCCTGTGGTCCCCGATGACGCGTGAATCCGCACGACGTCCTCGCGCGGGACGGCGAACATGCCGAACGGATAGTTGTCGCGCAGATCCTTCTTGGTCGTGAACGGAAATCGGGAGAGATCCGCGAGTGACCTGACGTCGCGCGGATGCACGCCGGCGGCATCGAACTTGCGCCGGTATTGCGGTACGTGCGCATAGGCGCGGTTCAGCGTCCACTTCAGCCGCTCGAGCTGCAACGCCGACAACGCAGCGTGGCTCGCGGTTTCTACCGGTTCGAGATCGGTGGGCTTCGGCTTGCGTACCGACATGTTCCCCTCCTTGCTGCAGGTTCAGGGCGCGACGCGGGCACGCGCGCACAAGCGACAGATCGAATGCTTAGCGCCGCCTGGCCACCGCAGAGAAAACCGCCTCGATCCGCCGCCGATCGACGTCATCGCACACACCCGGCTGGGCGCACCAGTCGAGCAGGCGCGGGCTCGTCTTGCCGCCGGCATCGGCGCCGCCGCCGCTGAACCGGGCCTTCAGCTTCTGCACCTGCAGCGCGAGACGCCGGGGCTGGAATTCGGCGGGACTGTCAAGTTCAGCCAGCATTTCCAGCTCGACGATTGTCGCCTGCCTGTCCGCGGCGCCGTCGTTGATCCGCGCCCGGTAAACAGACCCCACCGCTTCGTCGGCAAGGGCCCGCAGCGCTGCGTCGCGACGCGCGAGGAGCTTGCGCTCCCAGTCTTCGGGCAGCGTTCCGGCTGCGGTCCATGCCGGCGCCACCTCCTCCGCCGTCCCCGCCGTCGCGGCATTGCCGTCGGCGAGGATCACCCGCCTGTCGAGGCTCTCGCAGAGGCTTTCCTTCGCCGCCAGCACCTGCCACACCGCCGCTTCGCGCGACCGCGCGCGTGCGCTCAGGAGATCCTCGACCGCCGCGCGGCCCTTGCGGAACCGGGCTTCGAGGGCGCCCGCAGCCGGGTCGCTGCCCAAGGGCTTCTTCCACTGGTCGACCAGACCGCGCAACGAACGCCGGATTGCGGCATCATCCCCGTCCTGCGCTTGCGCCAGCGCGTCCAGCTCCCGGCAAATCTGCTCCTGAGCGCGACGCCCCTCGTGCTTCCGATCGTCGTCTTCGCGGCGCTTGCTGTCGCGCGCGCTGAACACCGCGTCGCAGGCGGCACGAAATGCTTCCCACAGGGGCCGCTCGTCGCGCTGCGGCAGCGGCATCGCCTTGGCACGCTCCTGCCACCGGGCCTGGATCGCCCGCAACTGCGCCGGGGTATCGCGCTCCATTGCCCGCGCGGCGAACGCCGTCGCTTCGGTGATCAACGCCAGCCGCGCCGCCTTGGCCTCGCCACGCACCGCCGCCAGCGCGTCGCGCAACGGCGCCAGCACGGTCTTGAGCCGCGCGTCCAGCGTCTTCCAGGTGCCCGGCTCGACGCTGCCGAGATCGCCGTCGCGCCAGGTGTGCTCCGTTTCCCTTACCCAGCGCTCTATCGCGCGCCAGTCGCGCGGCTCGGCAAGCAGCGTCGGAGCATGGATTTCGGCCATCGCGATGAACTCGTCGCGCTTGCGGCGCGCTTCCTTGCGCCGCGCCGAAGCTTCCGCGAACTGGCGTGCGGCCGGCGCATAGGCCTTTTCGCACGCGCGGTCGAAGCGTTCCCACAGCGCCTTGGGTACACCTGCGTGCTGCTGGTCGAGCGTCTTCCACTCGGCGCGCAATTTCTTGACCTCCGCCGCCACCCGCGGCGCGTCCTCCTGCTGCGTCAGCAGAACCTCGGCGCGCTCGCACAGCTGGATGCGCGCCTGATGTTGACCAAAGGACTCCCAGCGCTCCAGGTCGGTGAGTTGCTGGACGACGCGCGACACCCGCTGCGTGGTCGGCTTGGGCAGCACGCCGATGCTCGCCTTGAGCGCCCGGATCTCGTCCACCGCGGCCCGCGCGGCATGGAGTTCGCCGGCGGACAGCGCCTGCTCGGCAGTGTGCAGCGCGCCGTGCACGCGCTGGCGATTGGCATTCGTCTGCTGCTGCTCCGCGCTCACGAGCGCCAGACGGCGCTGCTCGATCGCGATCAGTGCCGTCTCGAAGCGCTGCGTCAATTCGGGCGTGCGGATTGCCCGGTCCAATCCCTGCCATCGTTCCGGCAACCCGGCCGCATCGACACCGGTGCCCGCCGCCAGCGCTTCGGCCTCGATCACAAGCGCCTCGGCGCCTGCCTGCGCGAGGCGCGCATCCTCCCATTCGGCAATGCGCTGCTCCGCGTGCGCGAGCGCAGGCTCGGCATCGCTGTCGGAGAGCTCCGCGGCCTGCGCCCGCAACTGGGCGAGTTCGTCGCGGAGCACCGCGTACCCTTCCGGAACCGCCGGATTCTGCAGGCCGGCAATCCACTCGCGCAGGCGCGTCGCAAAACGGGTGCGGGCACGATGCGCCTCGTGCTCGCGATCGAAGCGCGCCTGCAACGCCTCGCGCGCGGACTGCGACCGCGCGAGCCGGGCGGGGTCGTCCTTGAGGTCGAGCGCCTCCCAGCGGCGATTGAGCTCCACCACGGCCGACAGCACCGGTCCCGGCTGGTCCACCAGCGCCTCCAGCGCGCCGAGGATCGCATCGGCCTCCGCGGCCCGGCCTTCCTGCGTCGCCATGGTGTCGATCCGCTGGCGTGCCAGCCTGGCGACGCCGCGGTCGCGGTCAAGATCGCGAGCCGCATCGAACAGCCGCTGCAGGTTCTCGCGGGTATGCACGCGTTCGGCCGCCGCCAGGCGGGTTTCGGCCAGCGGCGCCGTCAGCGCCAATTCGACCAGCAGGTGTTCGTCGTGCATCGCGGCGACCGCCGCGCGACGACGCTCGCCGTCCTGCGTGCGGCGCACGACGTCGCCGCGAATCGCATCGCTGCAATTCTCGGCGCCGAGGAACGCGCGTGCGGCTTCCGCGTCCGGCGTGTCGGCGAGGACGACGCCCAATACCGATGCCAATGCCGAATGCACGTCGGGATCGGCTTCGGCGTGCCAGGCGCTCGCGAGCTCGGACACGCGCGAGCAGCGCCGCGCCGCGGCCGCGCGGACTTCCGGCGCAGGATCGGTGGTCAGGAGCAGCGCGAGTTCGTCGGCTTCCGGAGCAAGCGCGGCAACGCCAAGCAGGCGCTGCGCGGGATCGGCATGTTCGTGCAATGCGGAACGGAAAAAGCGCGAGGTGATCACGGTGGGTGTCGGGCGCGGGCTTGCGGCACTTCCTCGCGCGCACGGCGCCTCGAATTCGGGCGCCGCCGTCGACGAAGAGGTTACGCGGCCCTGGAGCCGGTCAGTTTGGCGGTGGCTAAAACCCGATTGTACCGGTGACGCGGGCCGCGCCGCACCACGGGGCATCGAGCCGCCGGGCCCCGTCGAGCTTCAGGGCACCCGCGCGGCTGCAGTCCGAGCCGCCGTCGCTACCGTGGCCGTGCCACCCAGCGGGCTTCGGGGCCGTGTCCGGCGCGGCGCGTCTCGGGCTTTCGATGGCGCGCGCCCGCATCGGGCTTGCCGCCACCGCCGCGACTGGTGCCTCCCCGCGGCTCCAGCCCCGGAATCACTTCGGTGCGAATCGGCTTGCCGGTGTAACGCTCGATCTGGCGCAGTGCGCCGCGATCGGTGTGATGGGCGAGCGAAACCGCGATGCCGGTCGCACCGGCTCGCCCGGTGCGGCCGATGCGGTGGACGTAATTCTCGGCCTGATGGGGAAGATCGAAATTGATCACGTGGCTGATGCCGGCAACATCGAGGCCGCGGGCCGCAACGTCGGTGGCGACCAGTGTGCGCAAGCGGCCGCGACGCAGGTCCTGCAGCGTGCGCGTGCGCTCGCCCTGGCTCATGTCGCCGTGCAGCGCCGCCACTGCATGCCCTTCACCGCGCAGCCTCAGCGCGAGCGATTCCGCGTCGCGCTTGGTGGCGATGAACACGATGCTCTGCGTCATCGCGGTGTCGGCGAGCAGGTGGTCGAGCAGCCGGTGCTTGTGGCCGTGATCGTCGGCAAAGTGGACGCGCTGCTCGATCGCAGCAGGCGCCGCGTGGTTGGCCGCGGCCTCGATGCGCACCGGATCGCGCATCAGCTTCGCCGAAAGCCGCGCGATCGCGGGCTCGAAAGTCGCCGAAAAGAGCGCCGTCAGGCGCTTGGACGGCGTCATCGCAGCGATCGCCTCGACGTCGTCGATGAATCCCATGTCCAGCATCCGGTCGGCCTCGTCCAGCACCAGCACCTCGAGATGCGCGAGGTTGACCCGGCCGCGGTTGAGGTGATCGAGAAGCCGGCCCGGCGTCGCGACCAGAATGTCCACTCCGCGGGCCAATTCGCGGTTCTGCACTGGATAGGGCACACCACCGTAGATGCAGACCGTGCGCGCGCGCAGCGTCTGGCCGTAGCGAACCGCCTGTTCCGCCACCTGCTGTGCAAGCTCGCGGGTGGGCGCCAGGACGAGCACGCGCGGCGCACCGGGCACCCGCGGCGGGCGCTTGCCGGCGGCGGCGTCGTCGAAGAAGCGCTGCAGCACCGGCAGCACGAAGGCCGCCGTCTTGCCGGTGCCGGTCTGGGCCGAGGCGATCAGGTCGCGGCCGGAGAGCAGCACCGGTATGGCCTGCGCCTGAATGGCGGTGGGTTCGAGGTAACCGCACTCGGCAAGCGAGGCGAGCAGCGGCGGGGCGAGATTCAGTTCCGAAAACGTCATTTTTTGGATCCGCAAAAAGCAATGCAGGTTTGCGCCAATCGGAGAGGCTCAGGCGACCCACGGGCCGCACCCCTCTCGCGCCACCGAGTCGGTGACGGACACACAAACCGAAATTCCGGATCGACGAACCGGCGGCCTCGCACGCGGGCGGCCTTCGGCACGGGGGCCGTCAGCAGCGACGATGCAATGAGGCGCCTGCCCCCGCGACCGGGTCGACAGACTGCAAAGCCATCGTCGCTAACCGGTGGATCGATCCCGCGCCCACGATTTCGAGGGGCCGGACCTGAACGTCCTTGACGGACGTCGGGGAGGATTAGAAGCCGATGATCCGATTGCCTTGAAGCGCATTCCACCTGCGGCGGGCAATCGTCACGAACCTCGCAGATCGCCGCAGGGGGCGGATTCTAGCACGGATGTTGCATCGCAACGAAATCGCCGGCGAAACCGCAGGCGCGGCGAGCCTGAAACAAGCCCGGGACCCGGCCCGGGCTTCGCGTGCAGCGAACGGACGGTCAGAGCGGCGGAATGCGCAGCACCTGCCCGGGATAGATCTTGTCCGGGTGCTTGAGCATCGGTGTGTTGGCCTCGAAGATCCGCTGGTACTTGTTCGGGTCGCCATAGGCATTCTTCGAGATCTTCGATAGCGTGTCGCCGGAGACGACCGTGTAGTAGGTCGCCTCGGGCTCGCTCTGGTCGACGCTCATCATGTTGTTGACCGCGCCGACCCCGGCGACGTTGCCGCAGCACAGGGCAATCTTCTCCTTGGTGGCCTGGTCGCTCGCGACACCGAACACCGATACCGTGGAGGTTGCCGCATCGAAGGTCACGGTGAGTCCGGTTGCGGTGAGATTCTGCGTCCCGATGTAAGCCAGGATCGCGTCCGCCGCGGCGTCGTTGGCCGCCTTGATCTTTGCCTCGTCGGCCGGCGCGGCTTCGGCTTCCTGGATTGCCGCCTTCGCCGAACCCGTGCCAAACAGTTTCTCGCCAGCGCTCTTTACAAAATCGATCAGACCCATGCTCTGCTCCCTGGTTGGTCGTTGCGTACGGTTGGCGGTCGCCGCCGGCACTGCCACTTCCGCACCAGACGGAAGCATACCGCGAAGCCGACGCGCGAGCAGCACCGGCAAACCCGCGTCGGGGTCCGGGACGCCTGCGCACACCTGGGAGAGCCTCAACGGTCCCGCGAAGGCACGCGGTAGAGCCAAAGCGCCAGCACTACACCCAGCATCGCCAAGACGGCCTTGAGCGCGTGGGGGCGCACGAAAAACACGATGGAGACCGTCATCGTCACCGCCATCAGGGCGATGGCCGTCATCTTGGTGCGCCAGGGGATCGCGCGATGCTGCTGCCACTCGCGAATCATCGGACCGAAGGTCTTCGAGCGCAGCAGCCGTCGATGAAGGCGAGGAGATGCGCGAGCCAAGCAGTATGCCGCGAGCAACATGAACGGTGTGGTCGGAAGCACCGGAAGCACCAGCCCGACGATGCCCAGCACCATGCAGGTCACACCGGCGACCCGCAGCAGCACTCGCACGACGCGCGAGGCGTGGACCGGAGCGACGGCAGTGTCGTCGGCGTCGCGGGCGGCCGAAGGCTCAGGCATCATCAGCGTGGCTGCACCGACAGGGCGTCATGCCGCATTCCTCGATCACGCTCGAAACGTTTGCGCAGCGGTCGATGATAGCGGATAAACTGCGGCCCACCGCATCCGACCCGCCGCCATGCCGCCGCCCGCCGCCAACCCGGCTTCGCCGCCTTCCTCCTCGCCGATCGTCCCAGGTTCGCTGGCCGCATGGCGGGTCGCCATACGTCCCAGGACGCTGTGGGTCGCCACGATGCCGGTGATCGTCGCCACCTGCATGGCGTGGACGTTTGCGCACGTCTTCAGCGCTTGGATCGGGCTCGTGGCACTGGCCGCCGCGGTGCTGATGCAGGTGGTCACGAACCTGCAAAACGATGTCGGCTACACGGAGCGCGGCGCGGAATCGGCCAAGCGCGTCGGACTGCCGCGTGCAACCGCGCAGGGCTGGCTCACGCTGGTCGAAGTGCGGCGGATGATCGTCGTGGCGATCGTTGCGGCGCAGATCGTCGCGCTGCCGCTGATGTTGCGCGGCGGCTGGCCGATCGTGCTGACCAGCATTTCATCGACGGTCGCCGCCTGGGCCTACATGGGCGGACGTCACCCGATCGCCTACACGCCTTACGGCGAACTCACGGTGTTCGTCTTCTTCGGCCTGGTCGCCGTCGTCGGCGCGTACTACGTGCAGGCGGGATCGATCGTGCCGGTCGTCTGGCTCGCGGCTGCCGCCGTCGGCATGCACGCGTCCGCCGTGCTGCTGGTCAACAATTTTCGCGACCGCGAGCACGACGGTGCCACGGGCCGCCGCACGTTGGCCGTGGTGCTGTCCCGCGACGCCGCGCTGCGGCTATATGCGGCGCTGCTCGTCTGCCCCTTTGCGCTGATCGGGGCCATCGGATGGTGGACTTCGGGCCCGTGGCTGCTGCTGCCGCTGGTCGCGCTTCCGCGTGCGTTTCGACTCATCCGCGACCTCCCGGCGGCGCCGCCGGGAGAAGCACAGAACGCCCTGCTGTTTCGCACCGTGATGCTCGAGGTCGCGTTCGGCCTGTTGCTGTCGGTCGGCGCGCTCGCGCATCGCGGGCTCTGAACACGCGATCACAGCACCAGCGGTGCCGCGTATCCGGTGAGCTCCAGGTAGCCGCGACCGATCGTGGCGCTGTCGAAGATGAGTCGGACCGCACCTTCCCAGTAGAGGGTGCCGGTGGACGCCCGCGCGTCCAGTTCCTGGTCGTCGAACAGCGGTTCGACGCGATATCGCTGTTGGCCCACGATCAGTTCGAGCGCGACCGGATACGCGGTTCCGGTGCGGGGGGACCGCCAGTGTCGTTGCGCGACGAAGCGGACCTCGCCTGGCGCGAACGCGGTCTTCCGTCCCTGCGCGTCCCGCACCATCGCCGCCGCCCAGAGCGGAGCGCCGGAGTTATCGCGCATGACGAACGCCGTCAGCGCGCCGCCGTCGTCGAGGTTGACGCCGAGCCAATCCCAGCCGACGGCATTTGGCGCCATGATTTCACTTGACCACTCGTGATCGAGCCACGCCGTGCCGGTCACCTGCTGCACGACACCGTCGGCGTCGATGCTGCCGCTGACCGCGAGCTGCGGCCGGCTGTAATAGTGGCTCGCCTGCTGCGGCTGCGGACCCTTGCGGGAGAAACCTGCATCACCCTGCAACAGCGGCGGCTCCGTGGCCACGCCGCGCAGCGCCAGCGAGAAGTCGCGCGCCACTATTGTCGCGTCGTAACGATCAGCCAAACGCGCGAGCGTCCAGTCGCCGACCCACACGCGCGTATCGCCCTCCGCCGCCCCCGCGAGATCGAACGCCGCGCGCGCCGCGCGCTCGTCGTGGCGCAGGCGCCCGAGCCGCGGATCGGCGAGCGCGGCGTGCGCGAGGATCAGCTGCCGCGGCGCGAAACGGCTCGGATTGCCTTCGGCCACCGCCGGGCGGCTGCGAAAGAACGTGACCTGGAAGCCGTACTCGCGCTGCGCGCGATCGCGGACCTGGCCGGTCATGTACCACCATTCGATGCGGTAATCGGAGTGCGCCCCGTGATCGCGGGGAAATTCGAGACGGCGATCGCGCAGCGCGTCGGGATACGTGCCCGCGCCAAGCGCGGCGCGGCCGCCGAGCAGCAGCCCCGGCCCCGCGAGCAGCATGGTCCGACGCTTCATCGCTCGCCTCTCCCGAGACTGCGGCCGCCGTTCACCAGTCCTCCCGCACCGCGCGCACCGCATCGCCGGCCAGCGCCTGGCGACCGGCAACGGTGGCCGTCAGCGTCGACAGGCCGAGCACGATCGCGGACATCGCTGCCAACAGCGCCCAGGGAATCGACAGCTCCATTCCCCAGTGAAACGACTGCCGGTTGACGACATGGATGAGGATGAGACTGATGACACCGCCCAGCAACAACCCGACGAGGATACCCACGGTGGAAACCAACGCCCCCTCGGTCGCCAGCATCGAGCGCACTTCGCCGCGCGTCATTCCCAGGTGGCGCAGCACGCCGAACTCGCGCCGGCGGGCGACGACCAGCGCGGCAAACGACGACGACAGACCGATGAGCCCGATCACCATCGCCGCGAGTTCGAGCGCGTAGGTCACCGTGAAGGTGCGGTCGAAGATCGACAGCGATACGCGCCGGATGTCGTTCGGCGAACCCAGTTCCAGCCGCTCGCCGCCGGGCAAGGCGGAAGCGAGCGACGCGGACAGCACCCCAATCGGTACATTCGCGTCGAGCCACAGCGCGGCGTTGGTGGCGCTGTCGTCGCCGGATATCGCGATGTAGCGCGAACGCTCGATCACCACGGTCCCGCGGGGGCGCGAATAATCGCGCCAGACACCCGCCACGGTGAAGCGCCGACGCTCGCCCGCGAGGGGGAGCTCGACCACTGCTCCCGGTGTGAAACCGTACAGGTCGACCATCGCCTCGCTCACCCACACCGGCGGTGGCGCATTGGCGGGAACGTCGATCGGCGGCGCGACGAAAGGCAGGCTCTGTGTCGCCCGCCCAGCGTCGATCGTGCGCGCGAGCAGCGCCACGCGCGGCTTGCCCGGCGCCAATTGGAGCAGATCCTCGCGCTGGAACTCGGCGCGGCGCACGCCGGGAAGCGCGGCGATGCGACGCTGGTCGGCGGCGGAAAGGAGCGCGGTGTCCCCCATGGCCCCGGCGCGCAGATAGGCGTCGGCCGGCAGCAGCTGCTCCAGCCAGGCGTCGACCGAACTGCGGAACGACGCCACCATGATCGCCATCGAGACGATGAGACTGATGCTGGCGACGATGGCGGCGAGACTGACCGTTGCCTGCCCGGGCGCTCCGCGCAGCTGTGTCAGCGCGAGTTCGCCGGGGGCGCGTCTCGGCAACGGCAGCAACCACAGCAATGACCCGGCGAACCAGGGCAGCAGCAACAGCGTTCCGACGAGCACGAGTGCGATCGCGAGATAGCCGAAGAGCGGCAATCCGTCGACCGGCGGCAGCCACGCGACCAGCACGCCGGCGCCCGCGGTCAGCAGCCCCGGCCAGCGCGCGTTCAGCCGCGCGAAGACGCGCTCGTCGTCACCCGCCTTGAGCGCCTGTGCCGGTGCCGCACGCGCCGCCTCCAGCGCCGGCAGGAACGCACCGCCGACCGCTGCCACCACGCCGAGCGCCAGGAACATCATCGCCGTCGAGGGTTCGAACGCGAGGTTCGGAACGACGCCGCGAAAGAATCCGGCCCCAAGATCGGCGCCGACAAGACGCACTGCCAGCAGCGCCAGTGCGTGACCGGCGGCGAGCCCCGCGATGCTGCCGATCACGCCCACCGCCGCGCCCTCGGCGACGAGCATGGACACCAGTTGCCTGCGCGTGAGCCCCAACACGCGCAGCAGCGCGAACTCGGCCCGGCGGCGCACGACCGACAACGCCTGCGTGGAGAACACCAGCAGGCTGCCGGTGAACAGCGCCACCAGCGCCAGCACCAGCAGGTTGACGCGGTAGGCGCGCGTCAGATCGGCTGCGGCGCGCTGCGACGCTGCCGGCCGCTCGACGACCACGCCCGCGGGCAGCCGCGCCTGCAGACGGGCGCGCAAGGCGTCGGCATCGACGCCCGGACGCAGGCGGAGGTCGATCCGCGACAGGCGCCCCAGACGGTCGAAGGCCTGCTGCGCGCCGGCGATGTCCATCACCGCGAACCGTTGCTGCCCGCCGCCATCGAGAACGCCGCCGACGCGAAGCGCCACGGTCGAGAGCCCCACCTGCACCTCGATCGTTCCCCCCGCCTCCAGGCCGAGCCAGCGCGCCGCCGCGGGAGAAAGGAACACGGTGTCGGAGCGAAGTGCCGCGAATCGCTCGCCGGAGCGAGGAACGACGCCGGGCTGCAACTGCCCGGCGGCGAAGACGTCGATTCCCGCCAGTCGCAACGTGTCGTCGCGTGCGGCGAGCCGTGCGTCGACCTCGACGATGGGACTGGCGACGGCGACCTCCGGCTGCCGCGCAAGCACCGGATAGACGTTCTCGTCGAACCCGGTCCGCGGGCCGCTGACGACGAGATCGGCGTCACCCGAAATGACCTGGGCGCCGTGCGCCAGCTCGCTGATCGCGGCCCCGTTGATGAGCTGGATCGCGTAGCCGAGGGCCACGCCCAATGCGATGGCAGACGCGCACAGCAGGCGCTGCAATCGATGCTGCGCCAAGGCACCGCGCAGCAGGATGCCGGACAGCCCCCGGCCCCAAGCTGCACCGCCCGTAGCCCGCGGCGTCATGAGCCCGAAGGGCCGCCCCGAGGGCGATTACCGGAGTGCGTAGCACGAAGGTGGTCCTGTGCGCCCGAAGGGCCGCCCCGAGGGCGAGTACCTTCGTTGCCGTCACGAAAGTAGTCCAGCGAGCGCTCGCGCAAACCCTCGCGCGCGAGCACCAGGATGCGGTCCGCGGTCTCGGCGGCGACCGTCGAATGCGTGACGAGGATGCCGGCCGCACCGCGCGACTTGATTTCGCGGCGCAGCAGCTGCAGCACGCCACCCGCGGTCTCCGGATCGAGGTTGCCGGTAGGCTCGTCGGCCAGCACCAGCGCCGGACGATGGACCAGCGCGCGGGCGATCGCCACCCGCTGCAACTCGCCTCCGGAAAGCTCGCGCGGCCGGCTGGCTGCCCGCGCTGCGAGACCCACGGCGGAAAGCATTGCGCCGACCTCGCGCGCGATGACGTCGCGTCCGATGCCGGCCAGCACCAGCGGCAAGGCGACGTTCTCCGCGACCGTGAGATATGGCAGCACGTGGAACGCCTGAAAGACGAAACCCATCCGCCGTCGCCGCAACAACGTGCGTGCGTCGTCGTCGAGCGCCGCCAGATCCACGCCATCGACGATGACCGCGCCGCGATCCGGCAGATCGAGCCCGGCGGCGAGATTGAGAAGCGTCGACTTGCCGACGCCCGACTCCCCCATCACCGCAACATAGTCACCGGGCCGCAGGTCGAGATCGACGCTGGCGAACACATCGCGCGGCACCGGGCCGGCATAGGATTTGGCGAGCGTACGGAGCGAGAGCACGCGCGCAGCGTAGCGACGAGGCGGAGCCATGGCAAGTGAACAAAGCGCACCAACGCCCCCGACTGCCAGCACCGCGACTCGCCGGAAGCTGTGGGACAATCGAGCCGGCTGCCGGCCGTGCATCGCGGCAGATCGCAGGATCAGGGCTCCCCTCCAACCCCATGCTGAGCTACCGCCACGGCTTTCACGCCGGGAACCACGCCGATGTGCTCAAGCACGTCGTCCTGGTGCAGTTGCTGCGCCTGCTGACGCAGAAGGACACGCCCCTGTGGGTGATCGACACCCATGCCGGCGCCGGCCTCTACGCGCTCGATTCGCGCTTTGCGGCGAAGAATGCCGAATACGCCGACGGCATCGGCCGGCTGTGGAGCGTAACCGACCTGCCGGAACCGCTGGCCGACTACGTCACGCAGGTGCGCGCTTGCAATCCCGACGGCGCATTGCGGCGATACCCGGGTTCGCCGCAACTCGCGCTGCAACTGCTGCGCCCGCAAGATCGCCTGCGCCTGTTCGAACTGCACACGACCGAGCAATCGCTGCTTCAAGACCATTTCGCCGCCGCGGGCCGTCAGGTGCAGGTGAGCGCGGGTGACGGATTCGCCGGGCTGAAGGCCGTGCTGCCGCCCCCGTCGCGGCGCGGCGTCGCGCTGATCGATCCGTCGTACGAAACGCGCGACGATTATGCCGCCGTCGTCGCGGCGGTGACAGATGCGTTGCAGCGCTTCGCCACGGGCACGTACGCCGTCTGGTATCCGCAGCTGCAGCGCCGCGAGTCGACGCGGCTGCCCGAGAAGCTGCGCGCGCTGGCCGGCGGCGACTGGTTGCACGTGGCGCTGAAGGTCCGCGCCCCGCGCGCCGACGGCTTCGGTCTCCACGGCAGCGGCCTGTTCGTCTTCAATCCGCCGTGGAAACTCGACGCGGCGCTGACGCCCGCGCTCCCGGTGCTCGGGAAACTCCTGGCGCAGGACGCGTCCGCCTCCTGCACGATGCAGTCGCGGCAGTCGTGACAGTATGGAAACGAGAGGCACGCAGCGCCGATGAGCCCGAAGGGCCGCCCCGAGGGCCAATGCCTTCGTTCCCAGCATGAAGGGAGTCCAGTGACCATTCCAGCAGACCCACCTCCGTTCGAACACCTGACCGGCGTGCGCGACGCGTTGCGCAAGTTCGCTTCCGAGCGCGACTGGGACCAGTTCCACGCCCCCAAGAACCTTGCGATGGCGCTGGTCGTCGAAACAGCCGAGGTGGTCGAGCACTTCCAGTGGCTGACCGCCGACGAAAGCGCCGCGCTGTCCGCTCAGCAGCGCGCGGCAGTCGGCGCCGAACTCGCCGACGTGCTGTTCTATCTCGTCCGGCTTGCGGACCGGCTCGACATCGATCTCGCAGCGGCAGCCACCGCGAAGATGGCCGTCAACGAAGCGAAGTACCCGGCGGCACGCGTCCGGGGCAGCGCGCGCAAGTACAGCGATTACGACAAGGGCTGATACCCGGGCGCGGTCCTGCGTTCATGCCGGCGCGTGTTCGCGGCTGAAGCCGCTCCTACAGCCGCTCCCACGCATCGGGATGGCGCGGTCCTGTAGGAGCGGCTTCAGCCGCGAAACGTCTTTCGCACCCGTCAGCCCGCAAGCCCCAGCATCAGCGCGTTGACGCGCCGGACGAACCCCGCGGGATCGTCGAGTTGTCCGCCTTCCGCCAGCAGCGCCTGATCCAGCAGCACCTGCGACCACTCGGCAAGCCGCTCGTCCGGCTCGTTCTGCAGCCGCAGTACCAGCGCGTGATGCGGGTTTATCTCGAGAACGGGCACCACGTTCGGCGCCTTCTGGCCGACGGACTTCAAGAGCCGCTCGAGGTTGCCCGAGGCCTCGCCCTCGCCGACGACCAGGCAGGCGGGCGACTCGGTCAGCCGGAACGTCACGCGCACGTCCTTCACCCGGTCGCCCAGCGCCTTCGCGATGCGCTCGGCCAGCGGCTTCATCTCGCCGGCCTCCTTCTCCTGCTGCGCCTTCTCGTCGGCATCGGCGAGCGCTCCCAGGTCGAGCGCCCCCTTGGCGATCGAGGTGAGCGGCTTGCCGTCGAACTCGGAGAGACCCGAGGCGACCCATTCGTCGATGCGGTCGGACAGCAGCAGCACCTCGATGCCCTTCTTGCGGAAGATCTCGAGGTGCGGGCTGTTCGCCGCTGCGGGATGCGATTCGGCGGTGACGTAATAGATGGCGGTCTGGCCTTCCTTCATCCGCGCCACGTAGTCGGCCAGCGAAACGTCCTGCACGTCGCTGCCGGTGTGCGTCGACGCAAAGCGCAGGAGCGCCGCCAGTTTGTCGCCCGCGGCGGGATCCTCGGCGAACCCTTCCTTCAGCACCTTGCCGAAGGTGGTCCAGAACGTCGCGTACTTGTCCTTGTCGTTGCCCGCAAGGTCCTCCAGCAGCGACAGGACGCGCTTGGCGCAGCCGCTCCTGATCGCCTCGACGTCGCGCGACTCCTGCAGGATCTCGCGCGAGACATTGAGCGGCAGGTCGTTCGAGTCGACGACTCCGCGGACGAAGCGCAGGTAGCCGGGCAGCAACTGCTCGGCGTCGTCCATGATGAATACGCGGCGCACGTACAGCTTGAGCCCGCGCCGGTGCTCGCGGTCGCCAAGGTCGAACGGCGCCCGCGCCGGAACGTAGAGAAGTTGCGTGTACTCGGTGCGGCCCTCGACCCTGGCATGGGCGTAGGCGAGCGGCGCCTCGCTGTCGTGCGCGACGTGCTTGTAGAACTCGTCGTATTGCTCGGGCGTGATGTCCTGCTTCGGCCGCGCCCACAGCGCCGAAGCCTGGTTGACGGTCTCCTGCTCGTCGGTCTCCCGATAGGTCTTCTGCTCCTCGTCCCACACCTCTTTCTTCATACGGATCGGCAGCGCGATGTGGTCGGAGTACTTGCGGATGATCGACGCCAGCTTCCATCGCGCGAGGAGGTCGTCGTGCCCCTCGCGCAGGTGCAGGACGATCTCGGTGCCGCGTGGCGCGCGCAGGACCGTCTCGATCGTGTATTCGCCCTCGCCGGCCGACTCCCAGCGCACGCCTTCCGCGGCCGGCCGCCCCGCGCGCCGCGTCGTCAGCGTCACCCGGTCGGCGACGATGAACGACGAGTAGAAGCCGACGCCGAACTGTCCGATGAGGCGCGCGTCCTTGGTCTCGTCGCCGCTCAGCGTGGCCAGGAACTCCTTGGTGCCCGACCGCGCGATGGTGCCGATGTTGGCCACGACCTCGTCGTGCGTCATCCCGATGCCGTTGTCGCTGACGGTGATCGTGCGCGCCGCCTTGTCGAAGCTGACACGTATCGCAAGCTCGGAATCGCTCTCGTAGAACTCGGGATGATGGAGCGCCTCGTAGCGCAGCTTGTCGGCGGCGTCGGACGCGTTGGAGACGAGTTCGCGGAGGAAGATCTCGGGATGGCTGTACAGCGAATGGATCATCAGCTGCAACAGCTGCCTGACCTCGGCCTGGAACCCCCTGGTCTCGCGCTTCGCCTCCGGCGCCGCGCTATCGTTCATTTCCACATCAGTCACTTGCATTACCTCTGGAGATGTCTCGGGGCGCTGATTCTACCGCGTCGGACGGCGCGGCCGCCGGCACCCGCTTCAGGGGCGGACGCGGCACCTATCCGAGCAGTTGCCGGGCGATGATCAGGCGCTGGATCTGGTTGGTACCCTCGTAGATCTGCGTGATCTTGGCGTCGCGGTACAACCGCTCCACCGCGACGCCACGAATGTAGCCGGTGCCGCCGTGGATCTGCACCGCATTGGCCGTGTGCGCGACCGCAGCGTCCGACGCAAAGCACTTCGCCATCGAGCACTCGAGCGTGGCGCGCTCTCCGCTGTCGATCTTCGCCGCGGCGGCGGCGACCAGCAGCCGTGCGGCGGCGGCGTCCTTGGCCATGTCGGCGATCATCCACTGGATCGCCTGGAATTCGGCGATCGGCTTGCCGAACTGCCGGCGCAGCTTTGCATAGGCGATGCTCTCCTCGAGCGCCGCCTGGAGGATGCCGACGGCCAGCGCTCCGATGCCGACGCGGCCCTTGTCGAGCACGCTCATCATCATGTGAAAGCCGCGACCCTCGTCGCCAAGGCGCGCCGACGCCGGCAGACGCACGGCGTCGAAGTGCAGCGCGCCGACCTGCGAAGCGCGCTGCCCCATCTTGTGCTCCTTGGCCCCGCGCGTGCAGCCCGGGATATCGAGGTCGACGATGAAGATGCTCATCCCGCGGTGACCGGCCGACGGATCGGTGCGGGCCAGCACCAATGCGAAATCGGCGACCGGCGCATTGTGGATCCAGAGCTTTTCCCCGGTGAGGTGCCACCCGTCGCCATCGCGCACCGCCGTCGTGCGGAGTCCCGCGAGGTCCGAGCCGGCGTTCGCCTCGGTGAGCGCATAGGCGCAGCGGCGCCGGCCGCGCAGCAGCGGTTCGAGCCAGGTCGCCTGCTGTTCCCGCGAGCCATGCTGGCAAAGCAGCGTCGCGATCAGCTCGACGAGGCCGCACTGGTCGGCGACCGACGCGTAGCCACGGGCGAGTTCCTCCATCACCACCGCGTAGGTCGCGGCATCGGCCCCGGCGCCGCCGAGCGCTTCCGGGGTCGTGATGCCGAAGAGGCCCAGCGCAGCGATCTCGTCGTAGATCTCCGAAGGGAAACGCTCGGTCTCGTCGAGTTCGGCGGCGAGGGGGCGTACGCGCTCGTCGGCGAAGCGCCGCGTCTGGCCGCGAACGGCGGCGAGACGCTCGCTGCGCTCGGCGTCGCTCAGGACTTCGGTGGCGGTGGTCTCCATGCGGCTTCAGAAGCGATGGATGTGCAGGCCGCCGTCGACGTGTATCGCCTCGCCGGTGACGAACGACAACTCACCGCGAGCGAGCACCGCCACCGCGCGCCCCACATCGTCGGGCTCGCCCCAGCGCGCGATCGGGGTAAAGCCCTCTTCGATCATCCGATCGTATTTCGCGGTGGCCGCGCGCGTCATGTCGGTGTGGATCAGCCCCGGACGAATGTCGTAGGCACCGATGCCCGCGGCAGCCAGGCGCACCGCAAAGAGCCGCACCATCATCCCCAGTCCCGCCTTGGCGACGCAGTATTCGGCCCGCTCCGGAGACGCGATCTCGGCGTTCGACGACGTGATGGTGATGATGCTGCGCGGGTGTCCGCCCTCAGCTTCGGCGATCATTCGCTGCGCGACCGCCTGCGTGAGGAAGAACGTCCCGCGCAGATTGACGCCGATCACGCGGTCGAAGCTCGCCGGCGTCACTTCCAGCATGTCGCCGCGCTGCGCCACCGAAACGCCAGCGTTGTTGACGAGACAGTCGATGCGACCGGCCACCGCCCACGCGGCGTCGAGCGCGACCGCATGCCCGGCGATGTCCGCGATATCCGCCGCGACGAATTCAGCGCGGGCGCCCCGCTCGCGCGCGCCGGCGAGCGTGTGTTCGGTGTCCTCGCTGCGCGCGAGATCGAGCACGACGAGATCGAACCCCGCGCCCGCCAGCGACCAGGCGATGCCCCGGCCAATGCCGCGATTGCCGCCGGTGACGAGCGCGACCGGCCTCATGGCAACCATTGGGCGACGACGCCCCCCGTGAAAGCATCCGACACGATCTCCCTCCTCGCGGCCTTCACCTGCTGGACGGCCCGAATCACGAAAACCTCGGCCTGCGCTTCTCGGCGAAGGCCGCCCGCGCCTCCTGCGCATCGGATCCGGCGAGCGTCACCGCGGCGGCAAGAACATCGAGCGCCGAGGTCGGCTCGCCGCTGACGGCGGCATCGATCATCTGCTTGGTCACCTGGACCGAGAGCGCCGATGCCTTGCCGATTTGCTGCGCCAGCGCGATCGCGGCATCGAGCGCCGACCCGGCCGCGGCGACTTCGTCGACCAGTCCCCAGGCTAGTGCGGTCGTCGCATCGATGGGCATCCCGGTGAACGCAAGCTTCTTGGTGCGGGCCGGGCCGATGAGCCGTGGCACGCGGAGGGTGCCGGCCCAGCCAGGCGCCGTGGCCACCGTGGCTTCCGGCAGCGCGAATTTCGCGGCCGCGCCGGCGACGCGCAGGTCGCAGCATGCGGCCAGCTCCAGCCCGCCGCCGTAGGCCATGCCCTCGATCGCGGCAATCGTCGGCTGGCGCAACGCCGCCAGCCGGTCGAACACCCGATTGCCGTCGCGAATCCAGCGCCACGCCATCTCGAGCGGGGTGAGCGCCCCCCAGGCCAGGATGTCCCCCCCGGCGCAGAACGCCGCTGCCGACTCCGACGTCAGCACCAGCACCTTGCAGTTCGGGTCACGGTCGATTGCCTCCAGCGCGCGATCCAGCGCCTCCAGCATCGGCATGTGCAGCGCGTTGGCCTTGCGGCCGCGCGCGAGCGTGAGCACGGTGATCGCGTCGCGATGCTCGAGTTCGACAAAGGCTTCAGGCAGGTCGGCATCCATCGTCGTCACCGTCCTCGCACGCTACACCGCCGGACCGATGCGCGACGCGCGCAGCGGCAGGGCGAGTTGCATCGGCCGATCGGTGAACAGCCGGGCGTCCATCGTCTTCAGGTCGTCGGCAACTCCGAGCTGGATCGCCGCCTGCGCAAGGACGTCGCGCTGCAGGTCGACGCCGGGCGCGATCTCGGTGACGACGAGTCCCTGCGGCTGCAGACGGATCACGCAGCGCTCGGTGACGTAGGTGACGTCCTGCCCGGTTGCCTTGCCGCGCCGACCGGAGAAAGTCACGTGCTCGACCTTCGGCACGAATTTGGCCAGCCGGCCTTCGCGCGCGATCGAGAGGCGCCCGTCGCCAATGTCGAGCTCCAGCCCGCCGGCGCGGAAGAACCCGGTGAAGACGATCTTCTTCGCGTGCGCGGTGATGTCGACGAACCCGCCGCAGCCCGCCGTCACGTGCGGCTTGGCCGACAATCGCGAAACGTTGACGCTGCCGTCGGCATCGACTTCCATGAACGACAGCAGCGACACGTCGAAGCCGCCGCCCTGGAAATACGTGAACTGGTTCGGCGACGGCAGGATCGCGTCGGCATTGGCCGAGCAGCCGAATGCAAATCCGGTCAGCGGAATGCCGCCGACGGCGCCCTGCTCGATCACCCAGGTGACCTCGCCGGCGAGGCCCTCCTCGAGCAGCACGCCCGGCACCAGCGCCGACACGCCGAATCCCAGATTGGCCGCGCCGCCGGACAGCAATTCCATCGCTGCCCGTCGGGCGATGAGTTTCTCCGGCCCGAACACCGGCGCCTCGAAGTGGTCGAGCGGCTGGCGCGTCTCGCCGCTGATCGCCGGATCGTAGGCGGTCTGCGTCGTCTGCATCTGCTCCGGGTCGACGACGATCGCGTCGACGAGGTGCGCGGGCACGTATACCCGTTGCGTCGGCAGCGTGCCCCGCGCCGCCACGCGCTTGACCTGCGCGATGACGATCCCGCCGTGGTTGCGCACGGCGATCGCCTGGTCGAGCACGCCGAGGTAGGCGCCCTCGTGTTCCATCGACAGATTGCCGTCCTCGTCGGCCGTCGTCGCGCGGATGATCGCGACCTGCGGCACGATGTTGGGAAAGTGGAGCCAGTCCTGGCCGTCGAAGCGCACCTTGCGAACGACGGGGTCGACAGCCGCCGCGTTCATGCGGCAGCCCTGCAGATCGGGATCGACGAAGGTGTCGAGCCCGACGCGTGTCATCACCCCGGCCCGGCGCGCTGCGACATCGCGGTGCATGTCGAAGAGGATGCCGGACGGGACGTTGTAGGCGGCGACCTCGTTGCCGATGATCATCTTCCAGATGGCCGGCGACTCGGCGCTGGATGGCCCGCTGGGATAGGAACCCGCGAGCACGCGCGACAGCAGCCCCGGTCTTGCGATGTGGTCGATGCCGCGGATCCCCCACATGTCGCCGGCGCCGATGGGGTGCAGCGTGGTGAGGGCGCGCGGATGCCCGCAGGCGGCGAAACGCTCGCCGATTGCGCGCAGCATGCGATCAGGAAGATTCAGGCCGGAAGATCCGCTGACGGTCACCACCGACCCGTCGGAAATCAACGCCGCCGCTGCGTCGGGCGTCATCAGCTTGGTGGCACGCATCAGGACTCCGCGGTCAGTGGGCGCCGTCGAACAGCGCGGCGTTGCCGAAAATGGAGATGATACGCGAATGCACCCGTACCCCGGGCGACGCCCGCGATTGGCGCAATGCCGTCCACGCGCCGGGCAGGCGATAATTCACGTTCTGATCGACGGAGACACCCGCCATGAACATCGACATCGCCGACCTCGCCCGGTGGATCGGGCGGCGCGAAGAAATCGCCGACACACTGGTGCCGACGCCGGTCGCGGCGCTTGCCGCCACGCTCGACCGAGACGAACCGCCGCCGCGCTGCGGCGACACGCTGCCTCCGCTCGCACACTGGCTGTATTTCCTGCCCCTGCACCGGCAGTCGGAACTGGGGCCCGACGGCCACGCGAAGCGCGGCGGCTTCCTGCCGCCGGTAGCGCTGCCGCGACGCATGTGGGCCGGCAGCCGGCTCGCTTTCCTGCGCCCCATGCGCATCGGCAGCGCAGTCAGCCGCACGTCGACGATCGTCGACGTCCGGCACAAGACCGGCCGCAGCGGAGACCTCGTGTTCGTGCTCGTTCGCCACGAGATCCGCGACGGCGACGGCCTCGCGCTGACCGAGGAGCACGACATCGTCTATCGCGACGCCCTGCAACCCGGAGCTGCCGCGCCGGCGGGCGTTCGCGCCGCCGCCAGCGCCACCTGGCAGCGCGAAATCGTTCCCGACGACGTACTGCTGTTCCGTTATTCCGCGCTCACTTTCAACGGCCACCGCATTCACTACGACCGCCGTTACGTCACCGAGGTCGAAGGTTACCCCGGACTCGTCGTCCACGGGCCGCTGCAGGCGACGCTGCTGCTCGACCTCGTGCGCCGCGAACTGCCCGCAGCGATCGTCGCGCGCTTCGAGTTCCGTGCCGTACGACCGATCTTCGACAGCGCGCCGTTGCGCATCTGCGGGTGCAGGCGGGGCGATCAGGACATCGACCTCTGGGTGGAGGATGCGGAGGGCTACGTGACGATGGAGGGCACCGCCACCCTCGCTTGAGGCGGCGCGACGCCCGGCACGTCGCGGGGGACGGAAGGTCGCTATTTGGCGATGGCGCAGTGGCCGCCGGCGCTGCTTTGCCCGGACCCGGCCGCGATCAGCGGCATTTCCCAGCGCAGATCGACCGCGGGCGTATGCATCCAGTCCCAGGCGAGGAACGCCAGCAGCAGACTCCAGAAAACACGCCGCGCCATCGTCGCCTTCATCGCCGATTTCGTCATCGTTCTAGAATCCGTAACGGCGCCGCAGGCGAAGACCGATCAGCGTCCCGGCAAAGGCCATCGGCACCCAGATCCAGCCATGCAGGCTGCCCGTCGATATGCCGGAGAGCATCGCGCCGATGTTGCAGCCGAAAGCGAGGCGTGAGCTGTAGCCCATCGCAAAACCCGCAACAAGGCCGATCCCCCACTGCGTGCCCGTGAGTGCCCTGCCCGCCGCGGCCGTCGTCCCTGACATCGCGAGCGCCCCTGCCAAAATTCCGATGTTGGTGATCGAGGTCACGTCGAGCAGGACCGTCTGCGACAGGATCTGCGCGTTCCCGGCCTGACTCCAGAACCAGCTTCCCGCAGGATCGAACAACCCTGTTGCCGCGCCCATCTTGGCCGCCCACAGCCCGAAGCCGTAGACGACCCCCCAGGGCTGGCCGGCAATCACGAGGTTCAACGCCGCCAGCACGGCGAGCAGCAGCGCGCCACGCAGCCAGCGTCGATCGAACCACGGGATCTTGCCGCCCGACCACCGCAATACCCCCCAGGCGGTCGCCGCCAACGCGACAACGGTAAGCGCAAGAGCCCCCGGCGCTCCCAGGCCGTCCACCAGGCCGACGGGTTCGATGCTGCCGAGTCGGAGCCACCGGTCGAGGTGCACCGAACCCAGAAAACTTCCCGCCGCGAACAGCGGCAGGATGCCCATGTTCAATGGCACGCCCATCCCCGCCTTGTACAGCGTGCCCGAGCCGCAGCCATCGGCAATCTGCATCGTGAGCCCGAACACGAAAGCGCCCACCAGCAAGCTCACGCTCGGCGGTCCCAGCGCGGCTTTCAATTCGGGAAAGTGCGCGAGCAACGGCATCGACAACGCTGCAGCCACTGCCAGCAGCAGCAACTGCCCGATGACGCCGCGCGGATCCCGCTGTTCGACCAGCTGCCGCCACCCGGTCGTGAAACCGAAGCGGGTGCCGGCCAGCGTCGCGCCCATGCCGATGCCGACGACAAACAACGCCGCCTGCCGCACCGAGACGAACCAGGCCAGGCCGCCAAAAAAAGCGGCCATGACGGCCGCGAGGAAAGCTCGATTCATGCGGCGAGGATCACTGAAAATTCCTTGCCATCCACAGCTTCGCATCGGTGACGAGTTGCTGCGCGCGATTTGGAACATTGTCCATCGGGAGCGCGTTGGGATCCTGAGTATAGTCGACCATCGAGCCGGCATAGAGCTTCACGTTCTTCTGGCCCGCGACTTCGGACAGCGCGAACCAGTTGGTGGCCGCCCAATGTCCGGTGTTGCAGAACGAAACGGTTTCGCGCGACGGATCCAACGGGGCGCCGGACGCCAGCTTCGTCGCTTCGTCGGCCGAAACGAACGTCGCGGTGCCGGGCTTGAACCAGCTCGCGTGGGTGACATTGACGGCGCCCTTCAGCGTACCGGGCAGCCGGGCGGCCTGATGCCGCGTCTCCCCCTGGAAGAACGGCGCCGGGCGGGCATCGACCAGCGTCGCCTTGCCGGTGCCGGCCAGCCTGGCCACTTCTTCGCGCGTGGCGATGAGGCTCGCGTCGAGTTGCGGAGAGTAAGTGCTGGCCGCGACGGACACTGTCGCGTTGTCCTGCGGCAAACCCGCGGACTGCCAAGCGGCCACGCCCCCGTTGAGGACCGACAATTCCTTGAAGCCCAGCACCTTGAGCGTCCAGTAGACGCGCGCCGCGCTGCCGAAATCCGTGGCATCGGCGCCGCTCGACACGACGACCACGTGCGCCTCGGGCGTCAGGCCCAGACTCTGGACGCGTGTGGCGAGTTTCGGCAGCGGTGGCAGTTCGCCGGGATTCGACGCCGGGCCGCGCCAGCTGCCGTACGGGGCCGACAGCGCCCCGGGAATGTGCTGCGCGGCGTAGGCGTCACCGTCACGAATGTCGATGACGCGGACATTCGTCTTGCCGAGCAAGCCGTGCAGTTCGGCCGGGGTCAGCAGCGGCTGGGCGGCGAGCGCGGCGGCGGAAACACCGAGTGCGAAGACAAACGCGATCAGGCGATTCATCGGCGCTCCTGGGTCGTGATGAGGGAGTGCGGATTCTGCATCACCGATTGCACCTGACCAAATACCGATTGGTTACTCCCTTATGCCATTTCGTTCCATCGCGTCGGCCGCACGAAACCTGCTGCCTTCGATCGCGCGCGCAACCGCCCGCGTCGCATCGGCCACGCGGGGCTTCCCGCATATCGCGGAGACGACCGCGACGCCCTGCGCCCCTGCGGCGAACAGCACCGCACAGTTGTCGGCCGTGATGCCACCAATGGCGACGACCGGCAAGGTCGACCCGCGCGTGATCGCGGCGAACGATTCCACCCCCATCGCCGGTGTGGCATCGGGCTTGGTGCCGGTGGGATAGACCGGTCCGACGCCGAGGTAATCGACCCCGGTCGACGGTACTCCGGGCGAGTTCGGCCGCGGCGGTGATCGACAGGCCCAGCAGCTTGTCGGGGCCGATCAGCCGCCGCACGACATTCGCCGGCATGTCCGCCTGACCCACGTGAACCCCTGCCGCGTCGACCGCAAGTGCGATGTCGATGTGATCGTTGATGATGAGCGGCACCCCCAGGGAATCGAGGATCGCCTTCAGTTCGAACGCGGTCTCGAGCCACTGGCGCTTCTTCCAATCCGGCGCGCGCAACTGCACGACGGTCGCGCCGTGCCGCGCCGCCACCTCGGCGGTGGCGACCATTTGCGCCGGACCGCCGCACAGGTCCGGATCGAGCACCAGGTAGAGCGACAGGTCGTAGACGCTCACGCAGCCTGCTCCAGAAGCGCGTCGGGACTCAACCGGTAGAGCGCATCGAGGAACTCGACCTTGAACGAACCCGGTCCGCGGCAGGCCGCGGCGGCGCGCTCACCGCACAGCCCGGCGACCGCGCAGGCCGTCGCGACGGCATCGAGGCGGTTCGTCGCCCCTGCGGTGAACGCAGCCACCAGCGCCGACAGCGCGCAACCCGTGCCGACGACCTGCGTCATGATCGGATGGCCCCAGGGTGTCGCCCAGGTGAGGCTGCCGTCGGTGATGTAGTCGATCTCGCCGGTCACGGCAACGATCGCCCCCGTCGCGCGCGCCAATTGCCCGGCTGCGATCAACGCCGCATCGGAGCCGGCGGTGCTGTCGACGCCTCGGCCGCCGCCGGCGAATCCCGCCAGCGCGAGGATCTCGGACGCGTTGCCGCGTATCGCCGCCGGTGCCTGCGCCAGCAGCGCGCGGCAGGCCTCGGTACGGTAGCCGAGCACGCCCACGGCGACTGGATCGAGCGTCCACGGGACGCCTGCTGCCCCCGCTAGCGACGACGGCCTGGTTCATCGCGGCGAGCCGCGCCGGGTACAGCGTGCCGACGTTGATCAACAGCGCGCCGGCAATGGGCGCGAACGCACTCACCTCCTCCTCGGCGACGATCATTGCCGGTGCGGCGCCGATGGCCAGCAGGACGTTCGCCGTGATCTCCTGCACGACCTCGTTGGTGAGCACGTGCACGAGCGGCCGCGCGGCGCGCAGCCGGACGAGTTCCCGGGCGACAATTTCCAGCGGCAGGTGGTTGCGGAGTTGCATCGAAGGAGCCTTTCGTTATCCAGCGTCGAGTTCGCAATCCTTCCGGCGTCGGCGCCGTGTCGCGCATTGTGCCCGAATCGCCGTGGACCCGCGTTGGCTCCGCCGTGTCCGCTGCCTTGATGCTCGTTGTTGCGAAAATGCCCATACTGGAAGCGGCAGCGCTGCGCAATCGTTGCCAATTGGCATGAGCGCTGGCAGACTCCATGCTGTCGTCAATGTTATTCTTAAGAAGGACTGATGATGATCAGGAAGTTCGTCTTGTTTGCGGCCCTGCTGCTCGCGATCCCGGTCGCGAGCGCGCAAGGCACGCTGTCGACCGGTTTCGCGGGGACCCACGGTTCGCGCGGCGCTTTCGTCGACATCACGGCAATTGCAGCGCTGAGTGTCACCAGCTTCGCGATGAACCTGGCGACTGGACCGGTGACGGTATCGGTCTACACCAAGTCTGGGGCCACCGCCGGATCAGAGGATACGGCGGGCGCATGGACGCTGTACACGACGGTAGCCGTGACCGGGAACGGCCAGGGCACGGGGACCGGCGTGCTGATCCCGCCGTTTGCGATCGGCGCGGGGCAAACCTACGCGTTCTATCTGGTCACCGACGCCGATGGCAAGATCTTCAACGCCAACGGCCCGGTCAGCAGCGCGAGCAACGCGGACATCAGTTTCGCCGGTAACTACGAGAGCCACGGCCTCTTCGCGTCGACCTATAATGGTTGGGGCTTCCAGGGGACCGTCTGCTACAACGGCGGCGACTGCGGAGCGGCGCCCGCCCCGCTTCCGCAGCAGCCCGTGCCGACCCTCTCCGAGTGGGCGCTGATCGTTATGTCGTTGCTGCTGGCGGTGTTCGCGGCGGTCCACCTTCGTCGCCGGAATGGCGGCAGCGCCGTCTGATCGCGCGCGCAGCGTCGATTTCTCGGTATCCGCGGGCAGCCGATCGTGGCTGCCCGTTTTCTTCTGGCGTTCCGCGGAATCCGCGGAGCGCTCGGCACGTTGTCGGGCAAGGCCGTGTCCGGGCCATCCAGACGATGCGACGTTTGCCGGCTTCCGTCGGCGCCCGACCGGTCACGGCCAGCGCCAACGCCAGAGCTCCCCCTCCGCGCTGATGTTCGCTACACTCGCTGGTATCGCGACCCATAAACTTGCGTACATGCCGAGAGCCGCATCCGCGCGGCAGCGGCGCGAAGCGAACCGCAGCCATAGCCGATGCCATGGCGAGGATGAGCGACAAAGCCGATGCCGATGCGGGGCGGATCGGACATAGCGAAACTCATGGGTCGCGGTACTAGTACTCTGCTTCGCAGATATCGGCACCGCAAAACGCGCCTTCCGGTCCATGGCGGCGTTCCAGATCCTCGCAATAGCATGGGCAATTGCTGCGGTTTGCGCCTTGCCACGAATCGGAATCCATCGTCTTCCGTGGTACCTCTATCTACGAAGCAGAACACTAGCGACCGGTCGAGTCGGGCGCGGGCAGTCGCTCCAGCCGGTCCGCGGCTTCGCGCTTTCCGATCCCACGCATCGCGACCAGCTTCGCAAGCTGCGCGCCACGCGGGTGGGCCTCCTCCCGCTCCCAGTTGTAGATCGACTGTGCGCTCACGCCCAGGAGCTTCCCGAAATCGGCGGCGGACAGACCCAGGCGGTGGCGCTGCGCGCGCAACCCTTTCGCGGTGAATCGCACGCGTTTGCCTGCAGACCCGGAATTGGCAGCCGGTGGCGCGCTCAGGATCTTGCGTGTCAGCGAGGCGACCTCGCGCTCGAGCTGCGCGACCTGGCGCTTCAGCACCGCGACTTCCTTGCGCTGCCGGGTAACGGCCTGTCGGGTCGGATCGACCTGACTGCGCGCTTCCTTGCGGGAGAGCCTGGAGATTTCTTCCCTCAGTACAGTTCCGATGTTCGGCATGCGAATCCCCGGTTGCGTGAATGCATCGTACTGTACCAAAGCGGCGCGCCCGCTCGTGCGTCGTCAGCTGTTGGTGAGCATCTTGATCAGGTTCGGCATCCCCTGACCCTGGATGTAAGGGTCGCGCTTCAGGTCCGTGCAGTTGGCAAACAGGATGTCCTTCACCCGGTTCGGATAGCCGATGAATTCGCGGCGCACCGACAGGAACGCCGCCAGCAGGCCCGACACATGCGGTGCTGCCATGCTCGTGCCGCTCATCTGGATGTAGAGATCCCTCGCCGTGGGGTTCGGATTCGCGGTCCAGCGGTGATAGGCAGACAGGATCTGCTCGCCCGGCGCGACCAGGTCGGGCTTGCGCCGGCCGTCGGCAGTGGGGCCGCGCGATGAGAAGTACGACACGCCGTAGGTGTGCGGATTGGTCTTGTGGATGGAGCCCACGGCGATCGCCTCCTCGAGGTTGGCGGGATCGCCGATCGACAGATCCATGTTCGCGGCGATTTCACCAGCGTCGGACTTGAGCGTCGCATAGCCCTCGTTGCCCGCGGCCAGGCAGACGAGCACACCCTGGTTCCACAGTCGCCGCAGCTCCTGGCACAGCGGCGTGTGACCGCAGCCGTAGACGCTAGGATCGAATTCGCCGCCCAGGCTCAGGTTGACGCCGTGGATCACGAGCCGCCCGGCACCCTCGTTGATCTCGGCGATCTTGTCCAGCGCCTTGATGATCCACGAATCCTGGCCGCTGCCGTCGTCACCGAGCACCTTGAAGCCGTAGAGCCGCGCCTGCGGCGCCATGCCGCAAAGTGTCACCGCCGGCTTGCCGGGCTCGAGCGGAACTTCGAGCGCGCCGGCGATGATGCCCGCAACGTGCGTGCCGTGACCGTCGCCGTCGAGCGTGCCGAAGCGCGGGGCACCGGGCATCAACTCGACCGGCGCACCGCGCTTCGTGCAATCCCATTGCGTGACGACGTTGGCGTATCTGGCGAAGTGCGGGTGGTCGGCGCGGATGCCGGTGTCGAGTACCGCCCAGCCGACGTCGGCGCCCGACGCGCCGTAGCCGAGATTCGCCGGCTTCGCCTGGATCGTGCGCGTCGACTCGTGGATCAGTGCGCGCTTGGCGGCGTCGCGCCAAACGCGTTCGATGCGCAGGTCGTGGAACTTGGTGCGCAACCGCTCGAGTTCCAGCCGGGTGAGGCGGGCCGACACGAAGCGCCGCATGACCTCGATCGCCGCCGTCTCCGGGTCGCTGCCCGAACTCCGGACCAGCCCTTCGATCGCGGCGACGAGTTCGGCCCGTATCTCGTCCAGCGAGCCCCCCCTTGCCGCGCCGGCCTCGGGCGCGGCGAGCTGCACGAGCGTGGGATGGCGCGCCTCGCGCCGGCCATTCTCGAGATCCTCCACCAGGTCCTTCACCAGCACCTGACGCCCCGTCATCTGCGCAAACGCGTTGCCGGCAAGATCACGCACGGCGCCGCGAACGATGCTGGTGGAGAGGTATCCGGTTCCCGAATGCGGATGGCGCGGCGAGTCCGGATTGAGTCCGATCGCAGCGTGATTCTCGATGCTGCCGCCGCTGTAGTCGTTGGCAATGTCGGGATCCGCCGCCACCGGATCGAGGCGATCCGCGACGTTCACCCAGCGGGCGACGCACTTCGGAACCTCGAGCGGTCCCCACTGCCGCAGCACGTCCTGCACTTCGGCGATGCCCAACGGCGACCCGATGGTGACGAACAGGCGGACGTCCGCCTGTGCCTTCGCGAGCCGGCGCAGCACGTTGTACGCGATCATCGTTCCCTGGCTGTGCGCGACGACGATGAACGGACCGCCACCGGCATTGAGCCGATCGATCAGCGACTGTTCCATCGCGGACCGCCGATCCTCGTGGAACAGGAAGTCGTTGACGTCGCGGAGGAAAGTCTGCGTCAGGAAGCGCGTGATCAGCTTCCTGAGAAACGGCGGCAGCGGCAGAACCTTGGCGCGTACGTCCTTCGCCATCGGACCCGTCGGCGCGGACTCGGCACCGGCCAGCATGTGGTTCGACAGCTTGTCCAAAACCGCCCGCTCCTTGCGATCCCCGGTCAGGCGCCTGATGTGCGCAGCGACCAGCGCCGACGTATCGTCGTCGGCGTCCTGGTCATCGGCAGCCGGTCGCGCGCGGACCGAAAATGGCGCCACCGTGTCGCTCGAAGCCGACGCCTCGGCCACGACGTCGCCAGTGGCGCAGGTTTCCGGCGAGGGCTCGGCGTAGTACTCGCGATTGACCCAATAGGCCATGCGCGTGCGGTCGCCCATCTGCACGCCGAAGAGCGCCGTATCCCACTGGCACTTCAGCACGGAGGCTTCCGGCTTGTTGCCGATGCCGTGGATGTAGATCACGGTCTGCACCGGAGGCTCGGCACCCGTCTTGATCGCCAGCGATCCACGGGTGGTCGCGACCGGCGGATCGAACGCGATGTCGGTCGGACCGCCGGCCAATCCGGCCTTCCTGCCGCGAGTCCCGGCCCCCGGTGGAGTCGACCGCTTCGTGGATTTCGCGCGTTTCGAAGTCTTCGGCATGGTTGGCTCCAGGCGGTTGAGACAGCTGAGGGTCAGGAAGGCTATCAGGACATGGGCAGCGCATCGACCACGACGCCTTCGGGGTCATCTGCGGCATGATCGACGTGCCGACACGTTCGCGATTGTCCGGCATCTTGAACACTTCCACCTTCCATTTCGCCTATGCTATCCACACTGGCTCGGAAGACGCAATTCCGGGAAAGCCCAGTCCGACCCAACCAAAGGAGCAGGCCACCATGAACAGGAGTCACGGATCGTTCGTCTGGTACGAGTTGATGACCAGCGACACGCTGGCTGCAAAGTCGTTCTATCGCAACGTCATCGGCTGGGACGCGCAGGATTCGGAGGCGGCCGATCGTCCCTACACGATCCTCTCGATGGGACGGGCGATGGTGGGCGGGCTCATGCCGATTCCCCCGGAAGCGCGCGCGATGGGTGCCGGGCCGACGTGGCTCGGCTATGTCGGCGTCGACGATGTGGACGCTTGCGCCGCGCGTGTAACGTCAGCCGGCGGCACCGTCCGTCGCGCTCCAGCGGACATTCCGGGTGTCGGCCGCTTCGCCGTCGTCGCCGATCCGCACGGCGCGACATTCATGCTCTTTCGAGGCTCGAGCGAACACGTGCCGGCGCCGGCGGCGCCCGAAGCGCCCGGCCACGTCGGTTGGCGCGAACTGCACGCGGGCGACGGCGCCGGTGCCTTTGCCTTCTACGCCGGCCTGTTCGGCTGGACCAAGGCGGACGCCATCGACATGGGCCCGATGGGTGTATACCAGCTCTTCGCCACCGGCGGTGCCCCGGTCGGAGGCATCATGACCAGGACGCCGGACACGCCCGCGCCCTTCTGGCTCTACTATTTCAACGTCGAGGCGATCGATGCAGCGGTGACACGGGTGAAGAACGGTGGCGGCAGGGTCGTCCTCGACCCGCATGAGGTTCCCGGGGGCAGCTGGATCGTCCAATGCGTCGACCCGCAGGGTGCGATGTTCGCGATGGTTGCAGCAAAACGCTGATGCCGAAAAAATGTGTTCACGCCATTCGAACGCTTGCTCTGCCTTGTCGACAATAACCACCCTGGGAGCATGTCTTGTCCGCTCAAGCTGAATACAGACAGAAGCGTACCTCCGCCGCCGAGGCAGTGCGGGTGGTACGTGACGGCGACGCCATCATCGTCCCCACCGGCGTGGCCGAACCCCCGGCACTGCTGACCGCGCTGTCCGAGCAACGCCGGGATTTTCACGACGTGTCAGTGGCGCAGATTCTCCCGGTGCGCAAATTCGACTACTTCGACCGCGAAACCCGCGACCACGTGCGTCACACCGCCTACTTCTACAGCGGCGTTTCGCGTCCCGGCGGCCAGGCCGGCTGGATAGACAGCGTCCCCGCCTATTTCGTGGAGTTGCCGGCGATGATCGCACGCGGCCTGATCCCTGCCGATGTCGTGTTCACCCTGGCCTCGCCGATGGACGCGCACGGTTACTTCTCGCTCAGCCTCGGCGCCGACTACACGATGGCGGCCGTGCGCAAGGCGCGGGCGATCGTGCTCGAGGTCAATCCCAACGTGCCCTTCGCCTACGGCAACTGCCACGTGCACATTTCCCAGGTGGCCGCGCTGGTCGAGACCGACGAGCCAATTTTCGAAGTCGGACTGCCAAAGATCGGTCCGGTCCAGGAAGCCATAGGCAAGCATGTCGCCGAACACATCGACGACGGCGCGACCCTGCAGATCGGCTACGGTGGCATTCCCGACGCTGTGGTGATGCAACTGACGCACAAGCACGACCTGGGGATACACACCGAAATGATCGGTGACGGAATCATGACCCTGGTCGAAAACGGCAACGTCACCAACCGCCGCAAGAATTACATGCCGAACAGGATGGTGGCCACCTTCGCGCTGGGCTCCAAGAAGCTGTACCAGTTCATGGACCGCAATCTGATGCTCGAGATGCACCCGGTGGAGTTCACCAACGATCCCTATCTGGCCGGGCAGAACGACAATCTGATCGCCATCAACGCCACGATGCAGATCGATCTTCTCGGCCAGTGCGGCTCGGAAAGCCTGGGCCACCGGCCCTATTCAGGCACTGGCGGCCAGTCCGATTTCGTGCGCGCCGCAAATCGCTCGGTAAACGGCAAGGCCTTCATTGTGCTGCCTTCCACCGCCAAGGGCGACACCATCTCCCGCATCGTGCCCACGCTGGCGCCCGGCACCCACGTCAGCACCAGCAAGAACGATGTCAGCTATGTGGTCACCGAATATGGCGTCGCTCAACTGCGCGGAAAGACGAACCGGCAGCGGGTGCAGAACCTGATTGCCATCGCCCACCCGAATTTCCGCGCCGAACTGGCGGACGCTGCCGCGCGAATGCACATGCTCTGACGAACCTCTCGCATCAAATCAAGCCCGGCGGTCGGCGCCGATGGCAAACATTGGGCCGACAGGTGGTCATGCCTCGACGCGCCTGGCAGACGCTTACGGCTTTCCCGTCCGCTGCCTCGTCAGCGCCGTTCGGATACCGCGAAGCTTGGCTTTCAGCCGCAGCTCGTTGTCGAGGCCAACTCGGACCAGGATCTTGTGCCCGGCCGAGAGATCCGCCAGTTCGGGATCGACGAATTCGTAGAGAACCTTCGGCTGAGATACATGCACCGGCGTCGAGATCTCGGGAGCGGCGAGCAGGTGATCGATGACGCTGATCAGACGGTCGTTGAAGTATCCGCGTGGATACCCGAGCTCCAGATACGCCTGCTGAAACAACGGATAGAGCCGAACGTAGAACTCGACGAGACGCTCGGTGTCGATCGATTCGGCAGCCTTGACGAGTGTCGCGTAGCGATCCGCATTGATGCGCGCGATCGAAGCCCCCCGGATGCCACTTTCAGTCGCGAACAATCCCGGCACCGGCTTGATCGGCCGTATCCGTTCGACGAGCACCTTGCGCGGCAGGCTATCCACCGTTGCGACGATGTGGCGAATGATCGCGTTGGGCACGAGCAGTCGGACGAAGGCGTCACTGTTGAGGATGGCCTCGATGGCGTCTCTTGCGACCGTGTCGCTGTCATCCAGTGCAGGCAGAGGCTTGGCTACCGGAACAGGCGACGTCGCTGCCTCCCCCGCGAGTTCTTCCACCGGGTACCGGATCGCCGGCTCTGACGGCAGCTCGGGTGCGGCCGTCGATTGAGGCGCGGGCGGTTCGGCGCGCTGCGGAGGCGGTTCGCCCCTTGGCCAGAGGGCATACGAGGCCAAGCCGCCGACAACCAGCGCAAGCGCGCCGATCCCGGCGATCAGCGACGCCTTTGCGCGTCTTCGCACCGGCGCACGCTGCCCCGTTTGCGCACCGGTTTCCGGCGGAACGGCATCCAGCGTGAATTCGGGTTCGGAATCGGGAACTCTTGGCGGCATGGTGCACCTCCCTCCAGGCAAATGTTGGAACCAATCGCGCGAATGCGCAAGAATCCTGCCGCACACCTTCCCCGCAGGGGTCACGAACGATGGCCAAGGCAACGACCACCATTCAGGACTCCGCGCGTGCTGCGCGCCGTTGCTGCCCACTGCGACGTCATGCTAGGGTCCACCTTTTCGACGTTACTCTCTTGAGGTACCGGCCCGATGCGGCTTTCCCTGAGATTCGTGATTCCGCTGTTGTTGGTGCTGACGGCATTCGCGTGGGCGTCGGTGCCGCTGGTCGACGCACTGATGCAGCGCTGGTTCGTACGCGACCTCGACATCCGGTCGACGTTGATTGCGACCACGGCGGAAGAACCCCTGGCAGAGCTGATCCGAACCCAGTCGACGACGCGGATCGGTGCCTATTTCACGCGCCTGCTGCGGGACGAACGGCTCTATGCCGTCGGCCTGTGCGTGCCCTGGCGCGCCGACGCCATCGCCACCTTTACCTTTCCCCCGGAGATCCGCTGTGCGACGTTGAAGGCGCCGCTCGGCACCAGCGAGCGGCTGCTGAGGACGGCGCACGGTCTGGTTCACCTTGGGGTGCGGGAAATAGCCGGCGCGGACTCCGCGCCCAGCCATCTGGTCCTGGTCCACGACATGAGCTTCGTCGAGCGGCGAAGCGAAGAAACGCAGCGCTACGTTTTCTTGTTCTTTATCGCGATGGGGACGATCGTGGCGTTGATGACGGTGGCCATCGCCCAGCTGTCGTGGCGCGGATGGGTGCAGGGGTTGCGGGCGCTGCTGCGCGGGGAAGGCATCCTGCGCCCTGCCCGCAGCGCCACCCCGGAGCTGCGACCGATCGAGCGCGACCTGCGCGAGCTGATCCGCGACCTGGAACGGCAGTATCGCCCGCTCGACGGCAGCCAGCGGCTGTGGACCCAGGATCTGCTGCGGGCGACGCTGCACGGCGAACTGCGCGGCCACGACATCATCGCCGTCAGCAATCGCGAGCCGTTCATCCACGTCCATACGCCGCAGGGTATCCGGGTGCAGAACCCGGCCAGCGGCCTCGTCACCGCGCTCGAACCGGTGATGCGCGCCTGTTCCGGCACCTGGATTGCGCACGGCAGCGGTTCCGCCGACCGCGAGACGGTCGACGCCAACGATCGCGTCGACGTGCCGCCGGAGAAGCCCGCCTACCGGCTGCGTCGGGTCTGGCTGACCGCGGACGAGGAGAAGGGTTACTACAGCGGGTTTGCCAACGAGGGCATCTGGCCGCTGTGCCACAACGCGCACGTGCGGCCCACCTTCCGCTCGAATGACTTCGAGCACTATCGGCTGGTCAATGCGCGCTTCGCCGACGCGGTGGTGGCCGAGTCCCGCACCGACGACCCGATCGTGCTGGTGCAGGACTACCATTTCGCGCTGTTGCCGCGGATGATCCGCGACCGCCTGCCCAAGGCGACCGTGATCACGTTCTGGCACATCCCCTGGCCGAACCCGGAGTCGTTCGCCATCTGCCCATGGCGTCGCGAGCTGCTGGATGGCCTCCTCGGCAGCAGCATCCTGGGGTTCCATACCCAGTTCCACTGCAACAACTTCCTCGACACCGTCGACCGGCTGCTCGAGGCCCGGGTCGACCGCGAGGACTTCGCGGTGACCCTGCGCGGGCAACGCACGCAGGTCCATCGCTATCCGATCTCGATCGAGTGGCCGCCGGTGTCGCTGGCGCGCATCGGCGACGTCGCCGCCTGCCGGAAGGCGGTGCGCGAGCGGCTGGGCCTGCCGCCCAAGCATCGCCTGGGCGTGGGCATCGACCGCCTCGACTACACCAAGGGCATCATCGAGCGCTTCAACGCCGTCGGCCGGCTGCTCGAGCTGGAACCGCACTGGATCGGCAAGTTCACCTTCGTCCAGATCGCCGCGCCGACGCGCGGCATGATCGACGACTACCGCGACTACGCCGCGCGGGTCAAGGCCCTGGCCGACGAGATCAACGGCCGCTATCCGCAGGCCAAGATCCCGCCGATCATCCTGCTCGCCGAGCACCACGAACCCGATGCCGTCTACGAGTACCATCGAGCCGCCGATGTCTGCTTTGTCAGCAGCCTGCACGACGGCATGAACCTGGTCGCCAAGGAATTCGTCGCCGCGCGCGACGACGAGCAGGGCGTCCTGGTGCTTTCGCACTTCACCGGGGCATCGCGCGAACTGCCCGAGGCGCTGATCGTCAACCCCTACGACGCCGACGAGTGCGCCGCCGCGCTCGATCGCGCGCTGTCCATGCCGCCCGCCGAGCAGACCAGCCGGATGCGCATCATGCGCGGCATCGTGCGCGAGTTCAACGTCTACCGCTGGGCCGGACGGATGCTGCTCGATGCCGCGGTCATGCGCGAGCGCAGCCCCTTCGGCGCCACCGACCCCGCCCAGCCGGGCAAAACCTGACCGCCACCCGCACCAATGACCGCCACCAACCGACCCCCCCGCCCCCGCTCGTCCGGCAGGACGCGCTCTTCCTCGACCCGGGACGCGGCGCGCGTTTGAAAACCGCCTGGTGCTGCGCGCCGGCCGACGCCTTGCTCCTCGCCACGACGCCTCGCCGCGAAAGGTAGCGCAGCATGTCCGCGTTTCAAGACTGGCTGAGCCGGATCCATCGAGCGATCTGGGCGCCACGCCTCGCGCACTTGCCCGCATGGAAAATGCAAGCAGTCCGCGTCGTCCGGCTCGTCCTCGTCCTTCTCCGCGACGTTTTCGACGGGCCGCTCACGCTGTGGACGATGAGTCTGGTCTATACGACGCTGCTGTCGATGGTGCCGATGCTGGCGCTGAGCGTTACGGTGCTGAAGGCCTTTGGCGTCCACGGCCGAGTCGAGTTGCTGCTACAGACGCTGCTTGCCCCGCTGGGTGCGCAGGGGCAGGAGGTCACCAACCGGATCATCGGATTCATTCAGAACACGAACGTCGGCGTGCTCGGTTCCGTCGGCCTCGCGCTGCTCATCTATACGGTCATCTCCCTGATGCAAAAGATCGAAGAATCATTCAACTCGATCTGGCACGTCACGCAGTCGCGCAGCCTTGGAACACGATTCAGCCGCTATCTCAGCGCGCTGCTCGTCGGACCTCTCGTCCTGTTCACGGCGTTTGGCATCACCGCGATGGCCCTCGACTCGCACGTCGTGCAGTACATCGTCGCGATCGAGCCTCTTGGCGGCATTCTGCTGAGCGCCGGCCGGCTGGTCCCCTACGTCCTCGTGATCGGTGCCTTTACGGCTCTCTACATGTTCGTTCCCAATGCGCGGGTGCGTTTCGGCCCGGCCTTCCTGGGCGGCATTGTCGGCGGCATTCTCTGGCAGTCAGCCGGTTGGACTTTTGCGCTCTTCGTCAGCAGCTCGACCCAGTACGCGGCGATATACTCCAGCTTCGCGGTTCTCGTCCTGTTCCTGATCTGGCTCTATGTGAGCTGGCTGGTCCTGCTGTTCGGTGCCGACCTTTCGTTCTATCTACAGCGCCAGGACTACCTCTACGTGATGCCAGGCGAGCCGCGGCTCAGCAACCGGATGCGCGAGAGGCTCGCGCTGGCCGTCATGGAGCGCATCGCCTCGCACTTCGTCCGTGGACTGCCACCGTGGACGCTGCCTCGACTCACAGAACAACTTGCGGTGCCGATGCATGCAGTGGACGCGGTCGTCGGCGCGCTTCTCCAAGGCGAGCTGCTGACGCAAAGCAACGACGACCCTCCGGCATACCTTCCTGCGCGCGACCTGGCGGAAATCCCGATTGCTAAGATTCTGGCCGTAGTGCGAAACGCAGGCGAAGCGCGCTTCCTCAACCCCTCCTCGCTGCCGCTTTCGGAGCGAGTCGAAGCACTCCTGGCGGACGTCGACGACCGGATCTACGGAGCCACCGCGGGAATCAGCGTCAGAACTCTCGTCGACGTTTCCGACGGGGCCGACGCTTCAACCAAGGAAACGACTGGAGCCGCTTGACGCTGAGCCCACGTCCATTGCGTCGCCGCTACCGAACGCCGAAGGGCCATCCCGCCACCGGCTGTCGAGCAGGAGCGCCCCCAAGGCATCGCCGGCGTCGGAAGCTTGCCGGCGCTCGCCGCTATCGGCCCCAGGTCGCGAATCGCGCACCACCCTTCCCGCCCGCCTTCGCGCTGTACATCAGCCGGTCGGCATATGCCAGCAGCGCGTCGACCGCAGGCACGGCGTCGCCCCGTTCGCAGGTAACGACGCCGATGCTCAGCGAGGCCGGCCAGTTGCCTCGCTCCATCGCCGCCCGCGCGCGACTGCGCAGACCGTCTATGGCTGCACGCGCTGCCGCCTGGTCGACGACCGGATACATCACCACGAACTCGTCCCCCCCGTGCCGGGCGACGAGATCGGTGCCTCGCGACGAGTCTCGGAGGACCCCGGCGAGCGCCTTCAGCAGCTCATCGCCCTCACCATGGCCTCGACTGTCGTTCACCTGCTTGAAATTGTCGACGTCGATGAATGCAAGCGAAAAAGGCTGGCCGTGCCGCTGCAGGCGCAGTAGCTCGACGACCAAGGCCTCGCGAAAGGCCCGCACATTCAGAAGCCCTGTCAAGGGATCGGTCCGGCTCATGCCGCGCTCACGCTCCAGCATCACTCGCAGTCGTGCCAGCAGCAGAGCAACCATCAGCAGGAAGAGGAGTCGCGTCCCGCAGTTCCAGGCGTACACGAAGAGGTCCGAATCGAGCCGGCTCGAAGCGAGTTCGGCACATAACCAAACGACTGCGGCAAAGGACGAGGTGGCTACCGCGATTGACGCTCCGCCGAACCAGGACGCCGCGGCAACGGGAATGAGATAGAACAGCGAGAGCGTGATCTTCGGGCCCGTGAGATAGTCGACGAGACCGACCAGGGCGATAGCCGCCAGGGCGCCGATGATCCAGGTCTGTTGGCCCTGCGGGAACAAATCCGCTTCCGTTCCCATCCAACCCCCGAAACAACCTTCCTCCGCGTTACGCGAAGTGCGACGCAGCATGGATTCACAGATCATTGTGCCACACCCGTTTCGCCACGGATCGCCCCGGCAGGCGGGGGCACCTTTGTGATTGACTGACCAACGGTCGCCGACGGGGAGTGGCGCCGCTGCAAAAGGGGAAACCATGGACGCATTTGTCAACAGACTTGCTTCGATCGAACTGGCTCCGTGGGGTGCGACGGCCGTCGTCGCACTGCGCATCACGCTGATCGCCGTCGTGGCGTGGATAGCGGCCACGGCTCTGAATCGCATGATCAGAATGTTTCGCGAGCACATTGCGCAGCGCATGGGCGACGCCGAGCAGCAGAAGCGCGCGGCGACGATCGGGCGCGTCTTTCGCTACATCGTGTCGGTTGTCGTCTCGCTGATGGCCGGCATCCTGATCCTCAGCGAGCTGGGGGTGTCGATCGCACCGATCCTCGGCGCGGCCGGTGTCGTGGGCCTCGCGATTGGATTCGGCGCGCAAAGCCTGGTCAAGGACTACTTCACCGGGTTCTTCATCCTGCTCGAGAACCAGCTGACGACGGGGGACGTCGTGGAGATCGCCGGCAAGTCAGGGCTCGTGGAGGACGTGACGCTCCGGTTCGTGCGGCTTCGCGACTACAGCGGCAATGTCCACTATGTCCCGAACAACCTGATCACGACCGTAACGAACATGAGCCGCGGCTTCGCGCAGGCAGTCGTCGACGTCAGCATCGCGTACCGCGAGGATACCGACCACGTCTTTGAGGTGATGCGGGAAGTGAGCCGCGAGATGCGCAGCGACCTCGCTTTCGAGTCGAAGATCCTGGACGACCTGGAAATTGCCGGAGTCGAGAACTGGGCCGATTCGGCTGTCGTTCTTCGCTGCCGGTTCAAGGTGGTTCCGCTCGAGCAGTGGGGCGTTCGGCGCGAATTTCTCCGCCGCCTCAAGAAGGCGTTCGACGCGCGCGGCATCGAGATCCCTTTTCCGCACGTCACCATCTACGCCGGCACCGGCAAGGACGGCACGGCGCCGCCGTTTCGCTGGCTTTCCGGTACCGGAGGCGCATCGTAGCCGGCCGGCAGGCGTGCGAGGGGAGGGCGCGGTCCGGGAAGGGGCGCCGTCCGGATGCCGCCGCCGAGGGGGGTCGGCCATGGCTCCTTGGGCTCGAATGCCCGGAAGCCGCAGGCGGTCGATCGCGCGCAGCGTCCGAACGGTAGGATCGGGCTCGAGCGGAGGCGGTCGTACTCGCCTCGTTCAGCCAGGACGCAACGCCGGCGCTCCGAGCGACGCTTGGCATCTCGTCGCTCTTCTTGTTCGCCGGCCTCGAGGTCGACGTTCATGCGCTCAGGCGAGGGATGGCGCCGCTGATCCGGCACCTGAACCTGCGCAGTGCGGTTCTCGCCGCCGGTGCATGGATCGGCACGCGATGCTTCGAATTCACATGGCAGGTTGCCAGCCTGCTGGCATTGTCGCTGCTCACGATGACGGTGTGCCTGCCCTGCTCTTCCTCCCTTTGGGCTGGATCGTTGTACCCTATGCACTGCTACAGCGGAATGCGCGTGCCTGACGGCGCGTTGCGATGGGAAGCGCGATTGCGCGCCTCCGCGTTACGGTGGCACTCATGCCGACGCTGATCTTCAACCGGTCGTGGGAACGATTCTGCGCGAACGGTTCGGCATCAGCGACACGACCTACGGCGCACTGCTGGTGTATGCGGCAGCTTCGACCGCGCTTCCTTCCTTCGTTCGTGCTTGCCGGACCGATCGACTTCGACCTGGCTGCACTTCACGGATCGCCGGCGCAGGGGTCGGAAGAGGGGCGACCAGGCGCCGCGCGCGTATCAATGCGCTAAACAACGAACAGCCGGCCCAGCGAACGCCTTGCAACTCGGTAGGGCCGACTTGGCCCGACACCAGCGACTCTAGAACGGAGGAGGCACGAACATGAACCTGCGAACCCTGCAACTGCTCCTGTTGATTTCAGCAATCGCTGTCTTCGCAGTCGTCAACTGGAGCGCGTTCACGACGCCGACGGCGCTGTCGCTCGTGTTCGGCACCGTTCAGGCACCGCTCGGCCTGATCATGCTGGCGCTGACCGGCCTGCTTGCCGCGCTCTTCCTCGTCTACATCGTCTACCAGCAGGCGGGCGCGATCGGCGAGGCGCGCCGTGCATCTCGCGACATGGCGGCACAGCGCGCTCTCGCCGACCAGGCCGAGGCATCGCGCTTCACCGCGCTACAGGCGTTCCTCGCCGCCGAGCTGAAGGGGCTTCATGACCGAATGGGTGGCGCCCAGATCGAGGCGTCGCGCCGCATCGAGGCGACCGAGCACGCTCTGCTGTCGCGGCTCACCGACGTGGACAATGGGCTTTCCGCACACCTGGGCGAGGTCGAGGACAAGATCGATCGCATCGTGGCGAGCCGGAACTGACCCTTGCCGGGCTCGCCCCGAGGTGGGCGCAGGCCGTTGCGGGGCGACGGCGAGCGCCCGTACCGGCTGCGGCATCGGGCCGCGTGGTGCACGCATCGCACCGGTGTGCCCGCCGAGCAGGCTAGGCTTGACCGAAACGCAGCAGCGCGCACGAGAAGTGCGCCAGCACTTCCGCGACCGGAAGCCGCTCTGCGCTCGGGTATTCGGCGCCGGTCAGTTCGTCGTGGAGCAACGTCCCACCGGGCACGAAGCCGAGTTCGATGGCGGTATCACCCCACACCTCCCGGCCTACCGGGGCCACGCCCGGTTCGAGGCCAAGAGAGGCGAACAGGCGGCCGGCGACCACGATCGATCCCGCGCTTCCCGAGCATCGCGCGTAAACGATGAGATGATTCGCGCGAACACCGCTCGCGGCCACCGGGCGATAGCTTCCGTCCAGCAGGGCGGGGAAGTCGCTGCGCAGGCCGAGCGCGCGCCAGGTCACCCAGAGCTTGGCGCGGCCGTCGTGCGGCGTCGCGAGCAGCGCCCGGACCTGTGCGCTGCGCCGCGCCGGCGGCTCGGTGGCAAGCGCTTCGAGTTCGTCGAGAAGCCGATGCCGGAGTCCGTAGTCGACCGGCCTCCGGTTGTCGGGATCCACGAGCGAGAGGTCGACGGTTTCGTTGCCCTGGTAGATGTCGGGCACGCCGGGCGAGGTGAGCTTGACGAGCGCCATCGACAGGCTGTTCAGCGCGCCGAACCAGCCATAGATCCGTGCCTGCGCTCCGAGGTCGTCGAGAAAGAGGTTGGTCTCGCCGCGTGAGAGCAGCGCCTGCACGAAGCCGCGCGTCGCCTGCTCGTACGCCTCGTCCGGATTCACCCAGCTCGTGCGGACCTTCGCTTCGCGCGTTGCCTTGAGCATGTAGCCCTGGATCCGCGCGCAGTAGTCGGCGAGCGCGTCGCCTTCCAGCCCGTCCACCGGGAAGGTCCCCAGCAAGGTCTGGTAGAGCAGGTACTCGTCGTTGCGTGACGGCGCGACGCCGCGGTCGGTCGGGCGGATGCGGCTTCGATTGAGGCGGCTCCAGCGGCGCCCGAGCAGGCGCCAGGCGGCCGGCGTCTCGGCCAGCACGTCGATACGCGCGCGCACGTCCTCCGATCGCTTGTTGTCGTGGGTCGACGTGGTCAGCATCGTGTGCGGCCACTTTCTGGCTCGGTCCGCGCTCGCGCCATGGAACGCCGATACGGTCACGCCGAATTGGTCCGGATCGCTGCCGACGTCGTTCAGGGAGACGAGTCGGTTGAAGACGTAGAAGGCAGTGTCCTCCACGCCCTTCGCCGTGACCGGGGCGGTGTATTGCTGGAATCGCATCGCCGCCGCCAGGTAGTCGGCCCGCAGCGCGTCCGGCGCACTGGCGGGCGGCTGCACCAGCAGGACTTGCCGCACGAAATCGAACACGGTCGCCTCGGTGGCGCGGGCGCTCGCCCGGGCACGGGTCAACGCCCACTCGATGTAGCGGCGGTCCTGCGCGCTGGAACGCCCGGCGACGTAGGTGCGGTAAACCGGAAAATGTGCGACGACCTCGGCGAGCGCCTGCTGCAACCGGTTGAACGTGAAATCGCGCGTGCGCCGGTCGGCGCGCGCGAGCTTCAGCATCCGCCGCGCAAGCACCGCCAGTTCACCGGCCAGCGCGGAGCGCATGATCGCGCGTTTCCCTCGGTGCGCCGCCGCGGCGAAATCCACCGCCTCGTCGCGCACGAACGCGCGCCAGGCACGGTCGAGACGGGCACGTGCACCGGTGGGCACGAAGAGTCCGTTGACGAGATTTGCGAACCGATAGCCGGTGGAGCCGTGGATGGCCCACGATTCGGGCATGCGTTCGTGCGGCGCCGTGATCTTCTCGACGACCACGTACAGCGGCCACGATTGACCTGCGTCGACGGGGAGCGCCGCCCCGACGCGCCGTGCGTAGCTCTCCTGCAAGCGGCGGAAGTAGGCGGCCGGGTCGTAGAGGCCGTCAGGATGATCGATGCGCAGGCCGTCGGCCACGCCGTCCGCGGCGAGGGACAGTACGAACCCGTGGGTCGCCTCGAACGTGGCGTCGTTCTCCATGCGCAGCGCGGCGAGATCGTTGATGTCGAAGAAGCGACGGTAGTTGATCTCGTCGTCGGCGACCCGCCAGTAGGCCAGCCGATACGCCTGCGCCTCCAGTAGTTCATGCAAGGCCTCGAAGCTCGCGCGTTCGCCAACCGCGCCGTTCATCTGCCGCAGGGTGCGCTCGATTGCCGCGGCCAGCACCGGGTGCTCCCCGACGAGGCGCGCGAGGCGGCCCTTCTGCACTGCCTTGTCGCGGTTCCGCTCGGCGATGGCACCGGCATCGGCGCTGGTGCGCGGCGGCAGGTGCCGGAATCCGGCCACGACGCTTTCGAGTTCGGCGAGCGTCGCGGGCGGAACCTCGGCCGGGTCGATCCCTTTCAGGCTGCGCTCGAGGATGCGCGGGTACTCGCGCGGATCGACCGGGAAGCGGTGCGCGTAATACATGACGGCGAAGCTGCCGCCGGACGGCTCGTAGGCGAGCGCCAGTTCGCCGCGCTCCAGCACCACGCCGTACTGGTCGCCCAGGATCGGCAGCAGCAGGTGTCCCGCAAGTGTCGGGTCGATCGGCTCCCAGTCGATGTCGAAGTACTCTGCGTAGACCGATGCCGGACCGTTTTCGAGGACGTCCATCCACCAACGGTTTTCGGAGCCCATGATGCCCATGTGATTGGGGACCACGTCGACGATCTGTCCCATCCCGTGGGCTTTGAGCGCGGCGACGAAGCGCCCGAAGTCGTTTGCGTCGCCGATCTCGGGGTTGAGGCAACCGTGGTCGATGATGTCGTAGCCGTGCCGGCTGCCCGGGCGCGCGCGCAGGTACGGCGAGCAATACACGTGACTGACGCCGAGCCGCGCCAGGTAGGGCACCAGCGCAGTGGCCGCGGCGAAGTCGAAATCGCAATGCAGCTGAAGCCGGTAGGTCGCGCGGGGAATCCGGGGCATCGCCACGCCGGCCGCAGGCGGCCCCGCCGGGCGCGTACCGCCGCGCTCCCGCACGAGCGCGCGGGTGAGTTCGTGGAACCGCGGGTCGTCCGGGAGTCGCTCCATCGGCAACGGCACGCGACGGCGCCAATTCGGGTGCTCGTCGATGGTCGCCGGCAGGTTGGCCTGGTCCCGAACTCCGAGCACATCCTCGAGCTGCACCACCATGACCTGCGACGGGGTGCGTGCAAGGTAGATCTGCAGCGCCCGGGCAAATTCAGGGGTCATCGCAGGCATGGAAACGGGGTTCGGCGTTGCCCCCGGGGGCAGCAATTGCTCTCGTTCCAGCGCCAGCAACATCTGGGCACGATCCTGCGCGCGTTCCACGATCGCTGCGTCCCGCGCGGCCTCGGAGGGAAACAGGCCCAGGGCGGAACGGAGCGCCAGATCGCGGCCCTCCCACCAGCCCGCGAGCGTCGGCAGGTCGTGGGTCGTACCGGCTGCCAGCGCCTGCGCCGCGAAATCTCCGGGCGACTTGAAACTGCCGTTGTCGTTGCGCTCGAAGAAGAACAACCGATAGGAGAGCACTCCGGCGGTGGCGAGTGCGGTACGAACCTCGTCCGGGACGGTCCCGAGATCCTCGCCGATGACCATGCAGCGGTTCCGGTGGCTTTCGAGCGCGACGATTCCAAGCATCTCCGCAAGCGGGTAACGGACGTAGGTTCCGTCGACGGGCTTGCCGCCCTTGGGCACCCAGAAGAGCTGCAACAGGCCCATCGCGTGGTCGATTCGCAGGGCGCCCGAATGCTTCATGTTTGCGCGCAGCGTCATGATGAACGGCGCGAACGCGGCATCGCGCAGCCGCTCGGGAATCATCGGCGGCAGCCCCCAATCCTGCCCGAGGAGGTTGAAACTGTCGGACGGCGCGCCGACACTCGCCGCCAGTGCGTACAGCCCCTGGTTGGCCCAGGCTTCCGCTCCCCCGCGATCGACGGAAACCGCAAGGTCCTGATAGATGCCGACGGCGAGCCCCTGTCCGGAAGACCTGTCCGCCGCCGCGCCGAGCTGCAGGTCCGCCTGCCACTGCAGGTACTCGTAGAACTCGACGCGGTCGAGATGCTCGGCGGCGAAATCCCGCACCGCTGGGGAATCCGGGTCGCGATACGCCTCAGGCCACACCGGCCAGCCCCAGGTCGACGGGTCGTCGCGGTGCAGCGACTCCTGAATCGCGTCGAACAGCGCGTGGCGCCGCAGCACATCGCCGCCCGCCTGCTGGAACGCACGGAAGGCGCGCGCGCGTTCCGTGGCGCCGCCGAGATGCCGCCCGCGAAAGTTCGCGTACAGCAGATCGAGGGCCAGCCGCTTGACCTCGGCGACGCGCGGGTAGTCGACGAGTTCGGCGTCGCGCAGCTCTTGCAGGCGGGCCTGGAACTCGGGTGCGTTCACGCGCGTGCGCAGCTCGTCGCTCTCGCCGTAGTCGGCGCAGGCCTCGACGTCGATGTAGAGCCAGTTGATGAATAGCCGGCTCGACGGGCAGTATGGACTGGCGTGTGCGGGGTTGTGCGGAAAGAGCGCGTGCAGCGGGTTGACACCGACGATGCCCGCCCCGCGGCTCCCCCACTGCTCGACGATCGTGCAGAGATCGGTGAAGTCGCCGATGCCCCAGTTGCGCGCGGTGCGCACGCCGTAGAGCTGCACGGCTGCACCCCAGACCCGGCCGCCGGCCGCCAGCGCGGGCGGCTGGTAGCACCTCGGCGGGGCGGCGATCAGAAGCGTCGTACCTAGCGTCGTGCCGTCGCGGAGGATCGTCAGGTGGTGATAGCCCGCCGGCAGCGCCAGCGGCAGGACCAGGTCGCGAGCGGCGAACCCGGTGCCCGCCGCGGCCGCACTCTCGCCCGCATGCAACGCGACGGCGGGGACGAGGCCGCCATGCTCGGCACCAGCTTCTTCCCGCACCCGCCACGTCACGGGAACGCCATTCAGGTTCTCGGGGAAGCAGACGCGGACCACCGTCGGATCGCGAGCGGCTGGGACGACCACGGCAGCTGGAACCAGGCGCCGGAACCGCCGAGCCTCCTTGGCGGTACTCGCGGTCAGCGCCTCCCCGTCCCCCGTCACGTGCACGTCCATCGCCGCCAGCAGTGCGCCGAGCGTCGCCGGCGTGGCACGGTGGGTCCGGCCCCAGATGTCGACATACTCGAGCGCGATGCCATGCAGCGCCGCGAGCCGCTCGAGATCGCCAGGGTCAGCCATGGGCGTTCTCGAGCGTCCACACGACCGCCCATGGCGCAAGTTCGTCTTCGCTTCCCCGGCCGGCCGGTGCCGGGTCGCTCGCATAGACGGCGCGGCCCGGCGGCCGGGACCGGCGCACCGGCTCCGGGCCCAGATTCGCGAGCAGGTGCAGGTGGGAATCGACGTCAAGTGTCCAGCGAACCGCGAGCAGGTGGGCGGACATGCAGTCGAAAGTGCCCGATGGCCGCGCGCCGCCGAGGCGCGGCGCGATGAACTGGCGGCGCAGTGCGAGCAGCCGGCGGCACAGCGCCAGCCGTTCCCGGTGCAGGCTGCAGGCCGTCTCGCGCCAATCGAGCGTCGAGCGCCGCGCGGTCGCAGGGTCGTTCGGATCGGGGATGGCGTCACGCACCGCAGGATCGCGAAATCGCGCGAAGCGGCCAAACTCATCGCGACGGCCGTTGGTCACGGCCCTGGCGAGTTCGGCGCCGAAGTCGCAGAAGTACAGGAACGGCGCGCTCGCGTCGAATTCTTCGCCCATGAACAACATCGGCGGCGCCGGCGAGAGCAGCAGGCAAGCGAGCGCCGCGTCGACCGCCGCCGCAGGCGCGAGCGCGCCGATCCGTTCGCCGAACGCGCGGTTGCCGACCTGGTCGTGAGTCTGCAGGAAGTTCACGAAAGCCGCCGCCGGCAGATGCACGCTCGATTCGCCCCTTGCCGCGCCGTCGCGGTAGCGCGAAGCCTCCCCCTGATAGCCGAAACCCTCGGCCAGGCAGCGGCCGAGGTACCAGAGCGGCCGGTCGGCGTAGTCGGCGTAGTAGCCGTCGCGCTCGCCGGTGAGCAGGATGTGAAACGCGTGATGCACGTCGTCGTTCCACTGCGCCGTCGCGAGCAGCGGCCGTCCCGTCTCGTCACGGCCGAGATAGCGGGCCTGGTTGTTGTCGTTCTCGAGCACGAGGTGGACATGCCTTCCACCGCCCGGCCCATCGCGCACGGCACGCGCGATCTCGGCGACGATGTCCGGCTGCGACTCGTCGACGATCGCGTGGATTGCGTCGAGGCGCAGGCCGTCGAGGTGGTACTCCTCCAGCCAGTACAACGCGTTGTGGATGAAGAAGTCGCGCACGGTCCGGGCGTGCGCGCCGTCGAAGTCGATCGCCGCGCCCCACGGCGTCTGCCGCCGCGCGTCGAAGAACTGCGGAGCGTAGACGTGCAGGTAGTTGCCCTCGGGTCCGAAGTGGTTGTAGACGACGTCGAGCAGCACCATGATTCTGCGCGCATGCGCCGACTGGACCAGCTGCTTCAGGCCCTCCGGCGTTCCGTACGCGGCATCGGGCGCGAAGGGCATTACGCCGTCGTAGCCCCAGTTGCGCCGGCCGGGGAACTCGGCGACGGGCATCAGCTCGATGGCGGTGATCCCGAGCTCCGCGAGGTGGTCGAGGCGCTCGGCCACGCCGGCGAAGTTGCCCGCTGCAGTGAACGTGCCGACGTGCAGTTCGTAGATCACGGCCTCGGTCCAGGGGCGGCCACGCCACCCGTCGTCTTCCCAGACAAACGCAGCCGGGTCGACGACCATGCTCGCCGCATGCACGTCGTCGGGGTTGCATCGCGACGCGGGATCGGGCACGACGAGGCCGCCGTCGATGCGGTAGGCGTATCGCGCGCCGGCGCCAATGTCGGGTACGGTCAGTTCGAACCAGCCCCCTTCGCGTGGGCCCATGACGAGATCTGCCGGGCCGGATGGTCCAGAAAGCACCAGTTCGACGCCCGACGCCGCCGGCGCCCAAAGGCGGAAACGAGTGCTGCCATCGGCGCCGGTCGCGGCGCCGAAGGGCATGTCATGCTGGCGTCTGGCCATCGGCTCTCCTCGCCCGCGTGCAGCCGCATCGGATCCGCGCCGCGACATGCCGCCGAGCGGTCACCGCGAGCATCCGACCAGCTCGCGAACGAGCAACGCGAACGCCCGCTCGCCCAGCATGTACGCAGTTCCCGCCCCGTAGGTTCCGCCCGGTGCGAGACCTTCGGCCGATGAGGTATCGAGCAGTGCGCGCCACTGTGCTGCTCCGTGACAATCCGGAAGGGTGAACTGCATCGTCTCGTGATGCGCGTTGAAGAGCAGCAGGAAATTGTCGTCACGGACCGGACGCCCGCGCTCGTCGGTACCGGGCAACGCTTCTCCCACGACATAGACGCCAAGCGAGCGCGCGAAGCCATCGCTCCACTCCTCGTCGGTCATTTCCGTGCCGTCGGGCTTGTACCAGGCAATGTCCTTCACTTCGCCGCCATGGATCGAACGCCCGTCGAAGAAGTCGCTGCGCCGGAACGCCGGGTGGTCCCGGCGCAGCGCGATGACCCGACGCGCGAATTCGAGCAGTTGCGCCCGGTCGTCGTCGAGCGACCAGTCGATCCACGACACCTCGTTGTCCTGGCAGTAGGCGTTGTTGTTGCCCTGCTGCGTGCGGCCGCGCTCGTCGCCGGCCACGAGCATTGGCACCCCTTGCGAGAGAAACAGCGTGGCCAGCATGTTCCGCTTCCGGCGCTCCCGCAGCGCGCGGATCGCGGGATCATCCGTTCCTCCTTCCACCCCGCTGTTCCACGACAGGTTGTTGTTATGGCCATCGCGGCCGGCCTCGCCATTTGCCTCGTTGTGCTTCTCGTTGTACGAGACCAGGTCGTGCAGCGTGAATCCGTCGTGGGCGGCGAGGAAGTTGACGCTCGCATGGGGCCGTCGCCCGGAGCCTCCATAGAGGTCGCTCGACCCGGTGAGTCGCTGCGCGAACTCGCCGATCAGGCCGCCGTCACCCTTCCAGTAGGCCCGCATCGTGTCGCGGTACTTGTCGTTCCACTCGGCCCAGCCCACAGGGAAGTTTCCAACCTGGTAGCCGCCCTCGCCCAGATCCCAGGGCTCGGCAATCAGCTTGACGCCGTTGAGCACCGGATCCTGGCGAATGATGTCGAAGAAGGCGCCGAGCCGGTCGACCTCGTGCAATTCACGCGCCAGCGACGAAGCCAGGTCGAACCGGAAGCCGTCGACGTGCATCTCGGTAACCCAATAGCGCAGGCTGTCCATCATCAACTGCAGCACACGCGGATGCTGCATGTCGAGCGTATTGCCGGTCCCGGTATAGTCCATGTAGTAGCGGCCGTTCTCGGACGTAAGCCGGTAGTACGCCGCGTTGTCGATGCCGCGGAAGCATAGCGTCGGACCGAGGTGATTGCCCTCGGCCGTGTGGTTGTAGACGACGTCCAGGATCACTTCCAGTCCGGCCGAGTGCAGCGTCTTCACCATCGTCTTGAACTCGTTCACCTTGCCCGAGGCCGAATAGCGCGCGTCGGGGGCGAAAAAGCCGATGCTGTTGTAGCCCCAGTAATTGCGCAGGCCGCGGTCCACGAGATGGCGATCGTCCAGAAACGCGTGCACCGGCATCAACTCGATCGTCGTCACCCCGAGCCGCTTCATGTAATCGATGACTGGTGCGGTGGCGAGCGCCGCGTAGGTGCCCCGCAGGCCAGGCGGGACCTCCGGATGAAGCCTGGAGAAGCCGCGGACGTGCGTCTCGTAGATCACCGTGTCCTGCCAGGCGACGTCGGGATGGCGATCGTCGCCCCAGGTGAACGCCGGGTCGATGATCTTGCATTTGGGCATCCCGCTCGCGCTGTCCCGGCGGTCGAAGGACAGGTCTCCGCGCGCGCTCCCGATCGTGTAGCCGAACAGCGCGTCGCTCCAGCGCACCGTGCCGACGATGTTGCGCGCGTAGGGGTCGAGCAGTAGCTTGTTCGGATTGAAGCGATGACCTCTCTCCGGACGGTACGGGCCGTGGACCCGGTAGCCATAGAGCATGCCGGGGCGCGCCTCGGGGAGGTAGCAGTGCCAGACGAAGTCGGTGCGCTCCTTGATACGGATCCGCTGCACCTCGCGTCGGCCGCTCGGATCGAAGAAGCACAGCTCGACCTTGTCCGCGTGCTCCGAGAACAGCGCGAAGTTGACGCCCTCGCCATCCCAGGTCGCGCCGCGCGGATAGGAGCGGCCGCGCCAGACGGCCGTGATCGGATCGGTCATCGGTTGGCTCCTTGGCACGGATCACGTGAAGCGCTGGAGGACGGACGCTAGACCGGCGGCGGCTTCCGGCTCCCTTCCCTAAGCTCGTCGTCCCGATGCCGCGACCAGCGGTCGAGGAATGCGGCGGCGCGCTTCTGCCCGCCCAGACCGAAGGCGAGGGCGAGACCGAGAGCGACCGCGGCGATGACGATGAGGAACGTTTGCCGGATGATGTCGCCCAGCCCGAGCTGATCGAGCGCGATCAGGATGACAAAGACCATGATCGCATAACGCGCGAATCGACCGAGCATTTCGCTTTCTCCTATGCCCACGTTCTTGCAGTAGGTCGTAAGCGCGACGCCGATGAACCCGGCGAAATAGGTGCCGAACGCGATGATCAGCACCGCGACCATCACTTTCGGCACGAACAGCACGATGCGCCCGATGAGGTCGGTCACGTAAGTCAGACCCATGCTGTTGAAAGCGACCATCAGGGCCGCGAGAATCACCAGCCAGTAGAAGAGAACGGCGAGCACCGCGGTCGTATCGAACTCGCCGCCTCCCTGCTGCAGGAACTTGTCGACGCCGGCCTTCTGTGTCACCACGTTGAAGTTGATGGCGCGCAGGCCCTTTGCGACGGCGTAGCGCGCGCCCTTCGCGATCAGCCAGCCGATGACGAGGATCACCACGGCGAGCAGCACGCGTGGCAGGAACTCCCCACCTGGTGCAGCGACGCGCGAATCGGTTCCAGCAGCATGTTCACGTTGTCCATAGCTTCCTCCTGTTCATTTCCGCGGAGCCCGGGATCGAGGGCCGGCGGGCGATGGCAGGCCGCGACCCTTGCCCCGCAGTCAGCCCTTCATGCCGGCGCTTGAACGAGATCGGCGAGCCCCCGCAGCGGCACGTCGACCCAGGTCGGCC
>CAWBGE010000010.1:0-516700 GCA_963788185.1 uncultured beta proteobacterium | reverse complement strand
CGGGACCTCGGCATGCAGGTGCCTCGATGAGTGACAGCATGGCAAGCCTGCATGGCCGCCGATCGCCAGCGCCCGCGATCTGCAGTCCGTCGTTCGCACCATGAAGGCGCTGGCCGCCTCGAGCATCGGACAGTACGAGCAATCGGTGGCTGCGCTGGGCGACTACGCTCGGACGGTGGAACTGGGGCTGGGCGCGTGTTTCCGGCAAGGCGGCATGATGGCCAAGCCGTCTGGCGTGATGCGTGGATCGCCGCCCGAGGACATCGGCGCCGTCGTCTTCGGTTCCGACCAGGGCCTGGTCGGGCGCTTCAACGAGATCGTGGTCGAACACGCCATCGCCGCCCTGGCTGCGCTACCAGGGTCGCCCCGGGTCTGGGCCGTCGGTGAGCGGGTGCACGCGCGCCTCGCCGACGCGGGTGTTCGGCTGAGCGAGCTCTACGCCGTGCCGAGTTCCGTCCAGGCCATCACCCCGCTGGTCGGGCAGATCCTGATCGCACAGGAAGCCGGCACCAGCCCCGGACGAGCCACCGAACTCCACCTCTTCTACAACCGCCCCAGCGCGGCAGGCGCGTATGCACCCGTCAGCCAGCCGGCCGCCGCCGCTGGACGAAAGCTGGAGCCGCGAGCGCGCCCGCGGTCGCTGGCCAACCGCCCTGCGGCCGGAGGTAATGGGGTACGGCGGGGCGACCCTGCGGGCGCTCATCCGCGAGTATCTGTTCGTCTCGCTCTTTCGGGCATGTGCCGAGTCCCTGGCGAGCGAGAACGCCAGCCGCCTGGCGGTGATGGAACGCGCCGACCGGAATATCGACGGAGTTGCTGCAGAGTCTGCAGGGCACGTTCCACAGCGTGCGCCAGAGCAGTATCGACGAGGAACTGTTCGACGTGGTCTCTGGCTTCGAGGCATTGACACCACCCTCACAACGGGCAAAGGAAGCAAGATGAAGATCGATCCCGAGGACTTCCAGGTGCGGGAAGGTGACACGGTGCATCTCGACCAATGGCCGACGCTGGTGAAGCCGGTCTATCGGTCGAAGAAGAAGTATCGGGCACTGCTCGAAGAACAGGTGGCCGAACTCAGCGATCTGCAGCGGCTTCTCTATGCCTCAGATCGCCACGCGGTGCTGCTGATCTTTCAGGCGATGGACGCCGCCGGCAAGGACGGCGCCATCCGGCACGTGATGTCCGGCGTCAATCCGCAGGGCTGTCAGGTTTTCAGCTTCCAGCACCCTAGTGCCATGGAACTGGATCATGACTTTCTGTGGCGCACCACCCAGTGCCTGCCCGAGCGCGGCCGGATCGGCATCTTCAACCGCTCCTACTATGAGGGGTCCTGATCGTTCGCGTGCACCCGGAAATTCTTCTCGGCCAGAGACTCCCGGATGGGGCGAGCGATCGAGAAACCATATGGCAGGGGCGCTATCGGTCCATCGTCGAGCACGAGAAACACCTTCACCGCAATGGCACGCGAATCGTCAAGTTCTTCCTGCACCTTTCAAAGGAAGAGCAGTGCAAGCGTTTCCTCGACCGCATCGACGAGCCCGAGAAGAATTGGAAGTTCAGCCTGGCCGACATCGAGGAGCGGGGGTTCTGGGCGCAGTACATGCACGCCTACGAGGCGTGCCTGGGTGCCACGAGTATCAAGGCCGCCCCCTGGTACGTGGTGCCCGCCGATGACAAGGAGAACGCGCGGTTGATCATTTCCAGTATCGTGCTCGAAACCTTCAAGTCGCTGTCGATGCGCTATCCGGAAACCGACGATAGGCGCCGCCGGGAACTGGTGGCGATTCGCAAGCGCCTGGCGAGTGAGAACCCTTCATAGGGATCCCGGAAGGCAGTCGGCTTACCAGAGGTTCAGCCGTGAATTCACTCAGATGGTTCTGGGGCAACCTGCGCACCAGCTTCTGGTTCCTGCCGTCGATGAGCGTCGTGTTCAGCATCGGTCTGGCCGCGCCCTCCAGCACGACGCTGTGCCAGTTCAAGAACCGCGTTGATCGCGCCGTGGCACCTCGCGCGCCAGATCGCCCGCATGGGCGGACATACATCATGGACGCGTAACTGCCGTACGCACCACGTATCCAATGGAAAGTCCCTGCACGAGGATGGAGAACACCACGACGCAGTAGGTCAGCGCGACGACCGTGTTGCGCTCCGGTCCTGCGGGCAGCGATAGTGCAAGCGCCACCGAGATGCCGCCGCGCAGACCTCCCCACGTCAGCACTTTCCAGGAGCCCCGGGGCAGACTGGTGGCACGCTGCAGCAGACCCACCGGCAAGCCGACCGTAAGCAGTCGGGCCAACAGCGTCACCGCTACGGCCACGCCCGCGGCGGCCAGCTTGCTGGCCGAGAACACCACGAGCAGCACCTCCATGCCGATCAGGACGAACAGCATCGCGTTCAGTATCTCGTCGATCAGTTCCCAGAACATGTCCAGATAGCGGCGCGTCGTGTCCGACATTGCGAGCGCGCGGCCGTGATTGCCGATGATCAGACCGGCGACCACCATCGCCAGTGGGCCGGACACCTGCAGCGTACTGGCCAATGCGTAGCCGCCCATCACCGCAGCCAGCGTCAACAGCACCTCGACCTGGTAATTGTCCACGCTCCTCAGCAGGCGGAACGTCACGTAGCCGAGCACCAAGCCGAACAGGAGGCCGCCGCCCGCTTCGCGCAGCAGCAATTCAAGGCCCTGGTCCAGCGTCGGCGTGACGCCACTCGCCAGCATGCCCATCAGCAGCGAGAAGAGCACCACTCCTACGCCATCGTTGAACAGCGACTCACCCGCAATTAGCAGTTCCAACTTTTTTCAGGCGCGCCTGCGGACTTGAGGATCCCCATCACCGCGATCGGGTCGGTGGGCGAGATCAGCGCGCCGAAAAGCAGGCAGTACATGAACGACAAGTGCAGGCCCGCCAACGGCAGCACAAACCACATCCCGTAGCCCACCACAAGGGTCGACAGCACGGTTCCCAGCACGGCGAGGATACCCACCGGCCAGCGGTACGCCTTGAGCTCACTCATGTCGACGTGAAGGGCGCCTGCAAACAGCAGCAGCGACAGCATGCCCTGCATGAGGACATCCGAGAAATCGATCGAACGCAACAGCGATTCCTCGTACTGGCGCAATCCGTACGCCAGGCCCACCGCATCCAGGCCGACGAGCACCAGAGTGAAAACCAGCGCCGTGGCCATCACGCCGATCGTCGTTGGCATCCCGACGAAGCGGTGGTTCAGATAGGCGAGCAGCGCGGTGATAACGAGGCAGGTGGCGGCAATGTTGAGCATTGGGCAAGAGTATAACGATGATGTCCTTCAACTCCTTGATCTCGCGGCCGCCGACATGTGCGGCAGTTTCGCGTACGATATATCGGTCAACCGGATAATTGGCTGTTCGAGGCGCGTGACGATGTCGTTCCGCATCGAGGCATCTTTCCTGATCGAGCAGAACTCCGGGCCGGAGAATCACGTGGCCTTCGGAATTCGCCGACCTGCCTGGCCCTCGCGACGCCTCGTTGCCGGCCGCCGAGTCGCGAAGGGGCTGTCACCGTGAAAGCGCAAATTGTCAAGTACTGGGACCGCGTTCGTTCCAGCTTCTGGTTCCTTCCCGCGCTGATGGCCGGCGCGGCGGTCGGATTGGCCTTTGCGACCGTCGCCGTGGACGAGGCGATCACGCTCCACCAGTGGCTGCGGGGTCAGAGCTGGGTTTATAGCGGGGGCGCGGAGGGAGCGAGCCTGGTCCTCGGCACCATCGCCGGCTCGATGATCACCATCGCTGGCGTGGTCTTCTCGATGACCCTCGTTGCCTTGTCGCTCGCCTCGTCGCAGCTGGGGCCCCGCCTGCTGCGCAACTTCATGCGCGACACCACCAACCAGGTGGTGCTCGGCACGTTCGTCGCCACTTTCGTGTATTGCCTTCTCGTCCTGCGCACCATCCGCCGCGCCGATGAGGTGGCCTTCGTCCCCCACCTGTCGGTGACGATCGGCGTGCTGTTCGCGCTCGCCAGCCTCGGCGTGCTGATCTATTTCATCCATCACGTTTCCGTTTCCATCCAGGCCGACGAGGTGGTCGCGCGGGTCGGCGCCGACCTGCTCCACGGGATCGACCGCCTGTTCCCGCAACAAATGGGCCACGCCGAACCGCGCCCCGAAGACACGCGGTCTGGCACCGGTCTGCCCGACGAGTTCGACCGCGAGGCCCGTCCCATCGGGGCGGCCGAAGACGGCTACCTCCAGTACGTCGACGCGGATGCCTTGATGGCGCTGGCGACGCAGGAGAAGATGATGTTTCGGATGGAGCGGCGGCCTGGACAATACGTCGTCATGGGCTGCCCGCTGGTGACGGTCTGGCCTGGGAACCGGGTCACCGAGCCACTCGAAGCGCGGGTGAATGCCGTCTTCATCCTGGGCCACCAGCGAACCGCTGCCCAGGATATCGAGTTCGCGATCCACCAAATCGTCGAGATCGCCGTGCGGGCGCTCTCTCCCGGCATCAACGACCCGTTCACGGCGATCACCTGCGTGGACCGGCTGGGGTCGGCATTACGCCGCCTGGCGCAGCGGGACATGCCGTCCCCCTATCGCTTTGACGAGCAGGACCGACTCCGGGTGATCGTTCCTGCCGTCACGTTCCCGGAGATCGTGAACGCGGCGTTCAACCAGATCAGACAGCACGCCCGATCGAGCGCTGCCGTGACCATCCGCCTGCTGGAATCGATTGCGGTGATCGCGGGCGCCTCGGGCCGAACGGAGGACCGTGCGGCGCTGCACCGCCACGCCGAGATGATCGTCCGGGGGGCACGAGAGGGATTGCCGGAAGTCTGGGACCGCCATGAAGTGGAAGAGCGTTACCAGTCGGCCATCCAGGCACTCCGGGAAGCGGGGGAAAATCGCACACGAGAACTTAAGCGTCCCGCAGTCCCCGTCACGGTCGCTCCGGAGTAGTTGGCGCGCGTCGCGCGCGGGCCCGCTCGAGCCGCCGCCCGCTTGCGCCCATACTCCCGGAGCCCCTATCTGAACGTCGGGTAGGACATCTTGGCCGAGTCAAAAATCGCGGTCTATGGCGCGATCGCCGCGAACGGCGCCATCGCCCCGGTTTCGCCATTCCGGGATGCCCTGGATGCTGGCGTATCGAGGTGGGCTTCGTCGATCCCTCCGCCGGCGTTGCCGCCGGCGTGGGTCGCACGGTGGTCATTCCGTGCTTCAGGTGGCGGGTGACCAGCCACCAGTTCATCGGATACGCGACAATTGAACCCGCGACCAACGCCATCGAAACAGGCCTCCCCCGCACGAAAAAATCGGAATCCGACTTCCATGACGCTCAAATCCGTTGGACGTCGTCCGATAGAGCGTAAGCCCCAACGAGGGGCTCCGTAGTACGGCGACACACATAGGGCGAGACGACTGCCGTCTTCTCTTGGCCGACCCTATGTGAGGGGACCGGGTCATCGAGCTCGGTCAGGTCTGGCCCCTCTTCAAGATCATGCCTTGAGGCTCAGGCAGACCCGCTGCAGAAGTGCCCGCACTTCCGTGCCAATGGCCTGCACCCCCGGTTTGTCGACCAGTTTCAACACGGCCTCGGGGTCCATGAACGCGACCGTTATGGTTCCATCCACTTCTTCACGCACGACCACATTACAAGGTAGCAACAAACCGATGTCGGGGTCCGCCTCGATCGCCCGATGTGCGAGCGGGGGGTTGCACGCGCCGAGTATGCGATACGGCCGGCCTTCGATATTGAGCTTGGCCTTCAGCGTCGCCTTCACATCGATATCCGTGAGCACACCGAACCCTTCCTTTTTCAGGGCCTCGGTGACTTTCGCAACTGCGGTATCAAACGGTAGCTTTAGCTGCGTGCTGAATCCGTACATGAATCGACTCCTATTGCGAGGCGGAGGCAAAGGTCCGGCGCCGCAAATTCATTGGAATTGCCACCGCGATGATCGGCATCGGGATCGGCCGCGGCGATTGCCCGCTTGCGAACTGAACTCTCGTTACTGCCTACCTTTCATATCAACCATGTTTCATCTTTTCGCGCTGCTCCGCAGTGAGTACGGCATCCATCTGCTTCTGGGCGGCGAGGGAAGAGTCAAACATCTGCTGCCGCAGCTCTGACATCGTCCGGTAGCTCTTGCTGAGTGCCGCGTCATCGCGTGGGTCCGCGTTGTACTGCTCGTTCATCTGTGACCGCTCGTCCTGCATCTTGCCCATCAGGTCCCAGTGTTTACGACGCACGTCGTCCTGGATCTTGGCGATCTTGCTGCGCTGCTCCGACGTGAGATGCAGATCTGCTCGCGAGCCGTAGCCGCCCATCATGCCGGACCCCATGCCGTACCCGCGCCCTTGGCCGCCCATCATGCCGTCGCCACCCATACCGTAGCCGCCCATCATGCCGCCCATGCCATAGCCATGGCCGTAAGCATCTTGCGGCGGGTCAGCGAGCGCGCTTACTCCCACAAATGTTCCCCCTATCAATATGGCGGCGCCCAACGTCTTTCTAAGGTTCATGCGTTTCATGTCTAAACTCCATTCCGGTTAAAGGAACATCGACGTTTTCAGTTCACTTTCCCTTTTGCTTGACGACCCACACCACGAGGCCGGCAACCACGACGACAAGCAGAATCGGCACCAGTATTCCGCCGTATCCACCCATCCAGCCGCCACCCCACCCGCCACCATTCATCATTCCTCCGCCCTGCGCCAAAGCCACGCCGCCAGACAGCAGGGGCACCGTACCAACCACCATTGCAAGCAAGGTCTTCATATAGGTTCCTCAGCAAATCGATGCAACGATGGGACGACTCTCGCAATGGGCGCACAGAATTGAGCGGCCATGGCGGGCTACCCGGCGAGTCCGGGAGATGCGGAGACTGTGAACCAAACTCCACAGGCATCCGCGCAAATGCCACGGCCGTCCTTAGCAATCAATTTGAGCTTTGGAATCGAAACCGCTGAAGCGAACCTACGCGGACGTATGGCCGTGGTCTGTACGCTGCCGAACGGAGCGGTGCCAATTCGCGCCTACTGGCGGGCAGTGAGTGCGCGGATGGACCGGCGACCTCCCTGCATAAAGGCAACGAAGCAAGTCAGAAACGGTATTGAATGTTCGCTACCGGGAAGATGCTCGACCGTCAGTGACTGGTCGGTCAGCGACCTTCAAGTCTGAACGCGCGCGGTTTGATCGTCGACGGTCGCAGAACGTGTTTCGTCAACCGATCGAACCGAACGCCCCGTCGCGGACACGATTTGAGCCGGCCGAGCCTGATGTTCGCGACCGCACAGACGCGTACGGCCCCTGCGTCTATGTTTCTTTCAGTGGAGTACGTCGAGTGCAAGAAGACAGAGATCGGATGCGATGCACGGAGAGTCCCAAGCCTGATCGGTTGCGCTTCGTACTGGTAGCCATCGCAGATGACTTCGAATTCTTCGCGGCCCATCCATCGTTACGATAGGCTTGGAAATGCCCACGAATCTGGTCGATTCTGCCGGCCCACGTGCCGGATCGAAGGCGACGGCAATCGGCACCGAATCCGGTTTGTCTGCGGTGCAGGCCGCCGGGCGCCTTGCCGAGGACGGCCCCAACACATTGCCCGGGGGGAAGCGACGCAGCTTGCTGTCGATCGCCGGCGACACCGTGCGCGAACCAATGTTCCTGTTGCTGCTCGCGGCCGGAACGATATACCTCGTGTTCGGCGACCTGCAGGAAGGCTTGACGCTTTTCGGCTTTGTGGTCGTCACCGTCGGACTGACCTTGTATCAGGAGGGCAAGACCGAGCGCGCCATCGAAGCCCTGCGTGACCTGACCAGCCCACGCGCATTGGTCATCCGCGACGGTCAGCCGCAGCGAATCGCCGGGTGCGAAGTAGTGCGCGGCGACCTGCTGAAGCTGGCCCAAGGCGACCGGGTTCCGGCCGATGCCTTGCTGGTGTCGGCCGACGGCCTTCGGGCCGATGAATCGCTGCTGACCGGCGAGTCCGTGCCGGTGGGCAAGCGGGAGGCGCAGGCAGTTGAACTGGCGCCTGGCCCGAATGCTACCGAAGCAACCACGGCCCGGCCAGGAGGTGACGACCTGCCCAGAGTCTATGCCGGCACGCTGATCGTGCAGGGCCACGCGCTGGCGCGTGTCACCGCGACCGGTGCCCGAAGTGAGATCGGACGCATCGGAACGGCCCTGGGCGCCGTGGAGAACGAGCGCTCACCGCTGCAGAAACAGACGGCCAAGCTGGTGCGCAACCTCGCCTTGCTGGCACTGGCGCTGAGCCTGGCGCTGGTACTGGTGCATGGGTTGCTGCGCGGGGACTGGCTGCAGGCCCTGCTCGCCGGCATTGCACTGGCGATGGCGATGCTCCCCGAGGAGTATCCGGTGGTGTTGACCGTGTTTCCGGCACTCGGTGCTCGTCGACTGTCGAAGGAAGGCGTACTCACGCGCCGCATCAACGCCATCGAGACCCTCGGCGCCACGACGGTGCTGTGCAGCGACAAGACCGGCACACTGACAGAGAACCGCATGACGGTGACGCATCTGGTAGCCGACGGCGTCGAACTCAAGGATCGAGTGATCCTGGCCTCGTTGTCCGACGGGGAGTTGCCTGAGGCGTTCCACCGCTTGGTGGAGTACTCGATCCTGGCTAGCGTGGTGGACCCGTTCGATCCAATGGAAAAGGCATTCCACCAGATCGGCGAGCGCTTTCTGGCCAACACGGAACACGCGCACCACGACTGGCAATTGGTGCGAGCCTATGCGCTCAGCCCGGCGCTGCCCGCGATGTCGCATGCCTGGGTCGCATCGGAGGGCGGCGCTCGGACGGTGGCCACCAAGGGTGCGCCGGAGGCGGTGATGGATCTCTGCCACCTCGATGCCGAGCAGAAGGACCACATTGCCACGGCGGTTGACGAACTGGCCGCCGAGGGGTTGCGCGTGCTGGCGGTGGCCCGCAGTACCTTCGACGGTCAGGACTGGCCGGCGACCGCGCACGACTTCGATTTCCAGTTCATCGGCTTGCTGGGCTTGGCAGACCCGGTCCGTCAGCAGGTGCCCGCCGCCATTGCGGAGTGTCGTGCCGCAGGCATCCGCGTGGTGATGATCACGGGCGACTACCCGGCTACGGCACGGGCGATAGCCCACCAGGCGGGCCTGGCCGAGAGCGAAGGCGAAGTGTTGTCGGGCGACGAAATGGCGACGCTGACCGACGAGGCCTTGCGCGAGCGACTGGGCACCGTCAGTGTCTGTGCCCGCATCGCCCCCGAGCAGAAGTTGCGCATCGTCCAGGCCCTGAAGGCCCGCGGCGACATCGTCGCCATGACGGGAGATGGCGTGAATGACGCACCTGCGCTGCGCGCAGCGCATGTGGGCGTCGCCATGGGTGGGCGTGGTACCGATGTGGCACGCGAGTCGGCATCGCTGGTGTTGGTGGAGGATGATTTCGCGGCCATCGTGCGGGCTGTCCGGTTGGGACGCCGGATCTTCGACAACCTGCGGAAGGCCATGTCGTACATCCTCGCCGTGCACGTCCCGATCGCCGGCATGGCGCTGCTGCCCGTGTTGCTGGGCTGGCCCGCGCTGCTGTACCCAATGCACATTGCATTGCTCGAACTGATCATCGATCCGGCCTGCTCGATCGCGTTCGAGAATGAACCCGCCGAAAGCGATGTGATGCAGCGCCCGCCCCGTGACGCCGAGGCCCCGCTCTTTGGCGGCGCCACGCTTTGGCTGGCGCTGTTGCAAGGCCTCGGCGTGCTCGTTGTGGTGCTGGCCGCGTTTGCCTGGGCCGACCACCGGCTACCCGAGCCGGAAGCCCGCGCATTCGCATTCGCCACGCTGGTGGTGGGCAACCTGGCGCTCATCCTGTCCAATCGATCGGCCACGAGATCGCTTTGGGCCTCGCTGTGTACGCCGAACAAGACCCTGTGGGTGGTCGTCAGCCTGGCGTTTGCGCTGCTGCTGTCGGCCCTCTACATCCCCTGGGCCGTGAGCGTGTTGCGATTTGCACCCCTGCCGCCAAACGAGCTGGCCGCAGCTTGTGGCCTTGGCCTGATCAGCGTCCTGTGGTTTGAAGGCATCAAGTGGGCAAGGCGAAGCACCCGGAAGTCGAACGCACCCGGCAGCGCCACCTGAGATCGACCGAACACCCGGCTCGCGGCGAGGCTCCGCCGTATTGAGGTACGGGACCGCACCGGAGCAGGCTGGACCAATAGGGTGGGGAAGGCAAGAACACCACCTGCTGAAAGCAGTCCGTCGTGAGTGCCTGGTTCTGGCCGGTCTGAAGGTACCCACGTTTGATGGACACCTCGATTGGAGCAATACTGACTTGAGGAGGTGTTCGATGGAATACACGCCGCGCAGGAAATTGAATCGGGACTTCAAGCTGGAAGCGGTTCGTCAGACGGCGTTGAGCGAGCAGCCCAAGGCCCAGGTAGCTCGGGAGCTGGGCGTACGCGTCGGCCCATACGGGGCGGCTCGGTTGTTCCGACATTGGAATGACCACTCTAGCCGGTCAGCGACCTTCAAGCAGGGGCGCCGGCGCGGTCGTGGCCAGCCATTCGAAAAACCGCCGATGCAAGTTTTCGTTTTCCGGTGGACGGCCTCGGTCACCGTGAGCGACAGTGCGCCCCATGCCGTCCATGACGGGCGGCGCCCCTTTTGGTTTGTTGCAGTACGTTGGCCACGCCAGGCCGGCATGACGCCCCTTACGCGTCGCCCTTTGCCGAGTCATCGGCGCCCAATGCCGTCCTGCCTCTGAAAGCCGGCGGGCCCTTGCGGGCCTGAGGTTACGTCGAAAGATCCGCTGCGGTCGGTGGTTCGTTGCCGCAGCTTCGTCAGACCCCGGCGCAATCGCAACAGGCTTCATGCGGTGCGGTCGCAAGTCGGGGTGTGGGACTCCGGGTGGCGTTCGTTTTCGAGCGCGCCCGCGGTGTCCATCAGGGTAGGCGCGACCGGCGGCCGATCGTGTGCCGCAGCGCTGTGCTGCGCACACCCTTTGGCCGGCTCGCTGCGCCAACCTCCCTGGCCCAGCGCGCGTCGTTACTAGCGGGCCACCGCTAGTGACGTACGCGCTTTCCCCTGGCGGCGCTCCATGTTAGCGGCGTTTCGCCTAGTGACGTAGCGCTCCAATCCACGTGATGGCCTCCGCTGCCGCCATTACGCCTCTGTCCGACCGGTGCAATGCCGGTCGCCATCGGATCCGTCCCACGGATCGTCCCACGCGCCTGCTTCGGCGCCCCGTGAGTCCTGGGTCAAGGACTTTCGCGCTGGCAGTTCCCACCGGAACGCAGCGCGACGCCAACAGAAGCGCCGTGCGGCGCTGGCGAGCAGCAAAGCAACCGCACGAACGGGATGTGGTGTCCCGTGCTCGCAGCTATCCGCTGGAGTCGCTACGGCGCTCCAGGCGAGCAGTAACACTTACCTGACTGGATTCACCACAGCAACAAAGAATGGCGCCCTGGCGCCAAGGACAACGCTCTGATGAAAGGAAATGGCGCATGCGCAGGAAACGAAGCACCCGACGGAAAGAAAAGACGGTCCGCGCGCCAGCGCTGGCGCGGCACGCGGACCTCCTCCGACAAGGGGGGAGGACGCACACTCGCTTACCCTTCTTGACTGCCTTCGAAGGAGAGACCCGTGCGCGACCTGAACCACGACTTCAAAGAGCTCTGCCGGCATAACCGCGATGGCAGCTACGCTACCCAGGCCGACCGGGAGCACATCCTGGATTTGATCGCCGATCAGCTTCACGAGATGGGCTACCGAGGATTGCGGGCCCATGGCTTGAAGCCCAAGCACGTGGAGAAGGTGGTCGCCCGCTGGCTCGCCGAGGAACTCTCCCCCGGGACCATCAAGAACCGCATGGCAGTGCTGCGCTGGGCGGTACAGAAGCTCGGCAAGGACAACATCGTCGCCCGCACCAACGCCGCCTACGGCATTCCGGATCGCGTGTACGTCACCAACATTTCCAAAGCAAAGGAGCTTGGCATGGAACAAATCGAGAGTATCCGCACCCCCTGCGCCCAAATGTCGCTGCGCTTGCAGGCTGCCTTCGGCCTGCGCCGTGAAGCCTCGATCAAGATCGTCCCGGCGTGGGCGGACCGGGGCGACATGCTGGTGCTCAAGGATTCCTGGAACAAGGGCGGGCGGGAGATCCGGATTCCTATCCGCACCCCGGAGCAGCGGCAGCTCCTCGACGAGGCCAAGGCGCTCGCCAAGGGCAAGAGCCTGGTCGCGCCCGGCTACACGACCTATCGCGACTACCTGCAGCACTTCCGCTACGAGTGCGGGCGGGTCGGCATTCACGCCTTCCACGGGCATCGGCATTTGTATGCCCAGGCGCGCTACCAAGGGCTGACCGGCTGGCAATGCTCAGCGCGCGGTGGTCCGACGGCGAAGCAGCTCACGGCGAAGCAGAAGGAGACCGATCGCGAGGCCCGCGAGGCGATCAGTCACGAGATGGGCCACGGCCGCGAGCAGATTACAGCGGTCTACTTGGGTCGGTAGGGTTTGATCGCAACACGCGCCAATAGGATTTGTGCGTGAACACGCTCGATCTGCAAGCCGCCGCCGCGTTCCTGCACATCCATCCGGTGACCCTGCAGGAAAAGGCTCGCGCCGGGGAAATACCCGGCGCGAAGATCGGCAAGTGCTGGGTCTTCGTAGACGTTGACCTCATCGAACACATCCGGTCACAATATCCGCGGCGTGTGTTGCAGAGTGAACGTAAGGAGTTGGAACCATGTCACTCTACAAACGCAATGACTCACCGCATTGGTGGGTCAAGATCAGCCACAGCGGACGAACAATACAGCGCAGCACTGGGACTGAAAACAAAGCTCAAGCCCAGGAATACCACGACAAGCTGAAAGTATCGCTGTGGGAGCAACAGCGGCTCGGCGTCAAGCCGCGTCGCGCATGGAAGGAAGCGGTAGTTCGCTGGCTGGCAGAAACCACGGAGAAGGCCACACACCAGGAAGACATCAAGAAGCTTCGCTGGCTAGATTCGTTCATGGGCACCCTGATGCTTGATGGCATTACCCTCGATGTTATCGATGCGATCAAGGCCGAGAAGCTGAAGACGGCCGGCAAAGCGACGGTGAACCGCTACCTGGCACTGGTCAGAGCCATCCTCCTTCGTTCACGAGACGATTGGGAATGGATCGACAAGACGCCGAAGATAAAGCTGTTCAAGGAAGGCTCGGGACGGGAACGGTCGATCACCGTGGAACAAGCAGAAGCGCTTCTCGGCGAGTTGCCAGAGCATCAGCGGGAGGTCGTCATCTTCGCGTTGGCAACGGGTTTGCGGCAGTCGAATGTACTCGGGCTGGAGTGGTCACGCGTGGACCTGGCGGCGGGACATGCCTGGGTTGACGCGGAGCAATCGAAGAATGGCAAGCCGATTGCCGTGCCGCTCAACGCGACCGCGCTGGAAGTCTTGCGACGGCAGCTCGGAAAGCACCGCGAGCGGGTGTTTACCTACGGCGGGAAACCGCTGGCGACCGCCAATACACGAGCGTGGAGGAAAGCCTTGAAGCGTGCCGGGATCGAGAATTTCCGCTGGCACGACACAAGGCACACCTGGGCCACGTGGCATCGGCAATCGGGAACACCGACGCACGAGCTGCAGCGGCTTGGCGGCTGGCGCTCATCGGTGATGGTCGAACGCTACGCTCACTTGGCGCCGGACCATCTCGCGAAAGCCGCGAACCGGCTCGACTCGTTGTTCGGCGGTTACGATTTGGCTACGCCAGAAACGCGAAAGGGATCAGCAGAAAGCGCTAACCCCCTGTAATTATTGGCTCCCCGACCAGGGCTCGAACCTGGGACCTGCGGATTAACAGTCCGTCGCTCTACCAACTGAGCTATCAGGGAACAGCCTGCAATTATACCGACCTCCTGCCGAGCGGGTCAAACGCCTCCGTGGCGACGAAAGTGCGGCGCGGCAAGTCGGAGATAGTGAAACATCGACCACAGCGTCAGGATGGCTGCAATCCACAGTGCAACCGTGCCCAGCCAGCGCGTCGACACGCCGGGAATCACCGGTTGCCACAGCAGCAGCGCGATGATCGCGGTCATCTGCGCAGCGGTTTTCACCTTGCCGACGAAGGCGACGGCCACGCTCTTGGTTTCACCCAATTGAGCCATCCACTCGCGCAGCGCCGATATGGCGATCTCGCGACCGATGATGATGATGGCGAGCCAGGTCTCGGCGCGATCGAGCCACACCAGCACAATCAGAGCCGCCGCGACCATCAACTTGTCGGCAACCGGATCCAGAAAGGCCCCGAACGCGCTGGTCTGACCCCAGCGGCGGGCAAGGTAGCCGTCGAACCAGTCGGTCGCCGCGGCGAAAGCGAAGACGCTCATCGCGGTCCAATTCTTCGCCGCCGGAAGGAGCCATGCGTCTGGAACGTAATAGACGACGACAAACACCGGGATCAGAAAGATCCTCAGCCAGGTGAGCGCGTTGGGGATATTGGGCACAATTGTCGGCGTAGATCGCTGCGCGCCACCCTTGAGCGCGCACGGGCATTCTACCGTGCCTGAACAGGCGCGGACGGGCGGACCTCGAAGACCGTCGGGAATTCGCAGGAGCCCGAGGCTCAATGCAGATCGGCGAAGATCTTCGCGGCCAGCGTCCGGCTGATCCCGGGCACGCGGGCAAGGTCGTCAACACTGGCCGCCCGGACGCCCTTCAAGCCCCCAAAGTGCGCCAGCAGTGCCTGGCGCCTGCGTGCGCCGACGCCGCTGATTTCCTCGAGCGAAGATGTCGTGCGCGCCTTGGCACGCCGCGCACGGTGTCCCTGGATGGCGAAGCGGTGTGCCTCGTCGCGGATCTGCTGGAGCAGGTGCAGGCCCGGATGATCGGCCGGCAGCTTCAAGATTTCGTCGCGGTCGGGGAAGACGATCTCCTCCATGCCCGCCTTGCGCTCCGGGCCCTTGGCAATTCCGACCACCTTCAGATCATGCACGCCCTGCTCGGCCAGCACTCCGGCGGCGACCCCCACCTGCCCCTTGCCACCATCGATGACGAGCAGATCGGGCCGCGGAATCTCGCCGGCGACTATGCGTGCAAAGCGCCGAGACAAGGCCTCGCGCATCGCGGCGTAGTCATCCCCGCCCTTTTCCGGCACGACGTTGAACCGCCGGTACTCGCCCGTTTGCATCGCGCAACGGTCGAATACGACACAGGATGCGACGGCGCGTTCGCCCATCGTATGCGAGATGTCGAAGCACTCGACGCGCTGCGCGTCGGCGGGCAGACCGAGCGCCTCCTGCAGCGCCGCCAGTCGCTGGTCCTGCGTCGCGCGCTGGGCGAGCCTCTGTGTGATCGCAATCGCCGCATTCTGGGCCGCCATCGCCAGCCAGACGCGGCGCTCGCCGCCGGGGTTGCCTGCAATCGTCACTCGCGCGCCCGCCTGCGCCGTCAACACTTCCATCAGTGCCTGGTGGTCCGACGCGTCGGAGACGACTATCGTGGGAGGAACCGCCTGCTCGACGTAGTGTTGCTCGAGAAAGGCGGCAATCACGACCGCAAGCTGTTCGGAATCGGCATGCCGGGGAAAGAACGTGCGGTCGCCGACGTGCCGCCCGCCGCGGATCATCACCACGTTGACTGCGACGAGCCCCTGTTCCGCTGCCGCCGCGACCACGTCGACATCGCCGGCTGTCGCGCTCTCGACAAACTGCCGCGCCTGAAGCTGCGAAAGCCGGCTGATCTTGTCGCGCAGGATCGCAGCGCGCTCGAACGCCAATGCCGCGCTGGCCGCATCCATCTGTCCCTTGATTTCAGCCATTACTTCACTGGTCCTGCCCTGCAAAAGCATGACAGCCGCCTTGACGTCGGCGGCATAGTCCGACTCGCTGACGAGTCCGACGCAAGGGGCGCTGCAGCGGCCGATCTGATGGAGCATGCACGGACGGGAGCGATGCGCGAACACCGTGTTCTCGCAGGTGCGCAACTGAAAGATCTTCTGCAGAAGGGCCATGCCTTCGCGCACGACCCCGGCGCCGGGGAAAGGCCCGAAGTAACGGTGCTGGCGGTCGAGCTTGCCGCGATGAAACCGCAGTTGCGGAAATGCATCGCCGGTGAGACACACGTATGGGTAGCTCTTGTCGTCGCGGAAGAGAATGTTGTAGCGCGGCTCGTGCGCCTTGATGAGGTTGTTCTCCAGCAACAGGGCCTCGGCCTCGGAGCGCGTCACCGTGGTTTCGACCTTCGCTATCTGCGCCACCATCAGCGCGATGCGCGTCTCGTGCGCGCCGCGCTGGAAATAGCTTGCGACGCGCTTCCTGAGATCCTGCGCCTTGCCCACGTAAAGCGTGACGCCGGCGGCGTCGTACATCCTGTAAACGCCGGGACGATGCGGCAGCGACGCAATCAGTTCGTGCGCATCGAACGGCGGCGACACTTCATCGCGCCCCACCGGTACAGGTGCCGGAGTCGCGTCATGCATGGGCGCGAACGTGCTCCGCTGCCACAGCGACGGCAGCACCGAACATCGCGGCCGTCAGGCGCCCGGTATTCGTGTTGTAGCGGCTGCAATGGTAGCTGTCGACAACGAGCCGCCCGGCGTCGACCGGATGCCGCCTGCCATGTCCGAAAGGAAACGCCGCCGGACGCCGACCCAGCGCGCGCATGGTCGCCTCGTGGGCGATGCGGCCCAGGGCCAGAATCGCCCCACCCGTGGGGACCCGGGCGAGGTCCGCCGCCAAGTACGCATTGCAGCTTCGCACTTCCTGCGGCGACGGCTTGTTGTCAGGCGGCAGGCATTTCACCGCATTGGTGATCCGGCAGTCGACGAGCTGCTGGCCATCGGTGATCGACGCGCCGTCGCGCTGCAGGGCAAATCCGAATTCGTGCAGTGTCGCGTAGAGGAGGATGCCGGCGTGATCTCCGGTGAAGGGACGCCCGCTGGCATTCGCGCCGTGCATTCCCGGCGCCATGCCCACGACGAGCAGGCGCGCGGCAGAGTCGCCGAACGGCGGCACCGGTCGGCAATGATAGTGAGGATGCCGCGCGCGGACGTCGTCAAGAAACGCGACCAGCCGCGGGCAGCGGACACACGTTCCATCGTATGCGGCGGCGGGCGTGACTTCTGGCAGAATGGCGGGCTGGTGAAAGGCGTCTGACATGGTTTTCGGCGCGCGCATCCTATCACTTTTCGTTCGTCCGTCCGCGACCATCGCCGCTGTCGCACCGTTCACTCCCACGCCGGATCCCTTCCGATGCTTCCCTCCGAAACGCGCCTCGAGCTTCGCTCGCGCCTGCCGGCACGCGCCAGCGGCAACAATGGCCGCAAGCCCCCGCTGCTCTTCGTCCACGGGGGCTATTGTGACAGCTGGTGCTGGGAGCCGTATTTCCTGCCCTACTTCGCCGAACACGGCTACGCAGCCTACGCGCTGAGCCTGCGCGGCCACGGCGCCTCCGGCGGCCACGAGACCCTGTTCGTCACCGGCCTCGACGACTACGCAGCCGACGTCGAGCGCGTCGCCAGCACGCTCTCCGCACCGCCCATCCTCATCGGGCACTCGATGGGCGCAGCGGTGATCGAGCGGCTGATGGGTGTCCACCCGGTGCGCGCGGCCGCGCTGCTCGCTCCCGTACCCCCGGCGGGCCTGCTTCCGATGGCGACGCGCCTGGCGACCCAGCGGCCGGATTACCTCCTGCAGATGAGCCAGTTCGATCCCGAGCGGATGGACAACAGCATGCTGGAGGCCCTGCGGCCGCTCTACTTCAGCGACCGCGTGGACCCCGATGTTCTCGTCGAGGCAGGTCGCCACCTGTGTCTCGAATCGCCGCGCGCCCTGCTCGATCTGTCGCTGCGCCTGCATTGGCAGCTGCCGGAGCGGGGCGGCATTCCGGTGCTCGTGCTCGGTGCCGCCGGCGATCGCATATGCACGCCCGACGAGGTCAGCGCCACGGCCCGCCATCATGGCGTCGAGGCACTGATCCTGCCGGGACTCGCGCACATGCTGATGCTCGATCTCTCCTGGAAGCAACCGGCGCGAGAGGTTCTGCGCTGGCTCACCACGCTTTGAGGCCGCCTCGGCGCGCGGCCCGCGCTCAGCGTGTCCGCGTCGGCATCCGGCGCATGAAGTCCTCGAACTCGACGACCGGCAACGGCGGGCTCGCCCAGTAGCCCTGGAACAGGTGGCACCCGCGCGCCGCGAGAAAGTCGCGCTGGTTGATCGTCTCGACACCCTCGGCGACGACGGTGAGCCCAAGGCCCCGCGCGAGGCCGATGATCGCCTCGGTAATGGCGGCATCACCCGGATCGGTCTCGATGTCGGCGATGAACGAAATGTCGATCTTGAGCGTGTCGATGGGGAAGTGCTTCAGGTGCGTCAGCGAAGAATATCCGGTGCCGAAGTCGTCGATCGCGACGGCGAAGCCGTCGTTGCGCAGCGCCTGCAGCACCTTTCGGATCGAATCGAGGTCGTGCAGAAGGCTTGTCTCCGTCACCTCGAGTTCCAGCCACGACGGCGTGCAACCCTCGTCGCGCACGATGTCCGAGATCCGCTGCGCGAGATCCTCGCGATAGAACTGCCCCGCCGACAGGTTGATCGACACGACTAGTGGAATGCCCGCGCGGCGCCAGCAGGCGCACTGGCGCGCCGCCTGCCGGACCACCCACTCCCCGAGTGCGTGGATGAGTCCCGATTCCTCTGCCAGCGGAATGAACACGCGCGGCGCGACGTTGCCGTGTTCCGGGTCGGTCCAGCGAAGAAGCGCTTCGGCACCGACAACGCTGCCGTCGTCAATGCGTACGATCGGCTGGAAATGCAATGCCAGGCGATCGGCCTTCAGCGCGAGCCGCAGCGCCGTTTCGAGCGTGTGCTGGCGCAGGCGGCGCGCGGCGAGATCGGCGTCGAGAAACTGGAAGGTGTTGCGTCCGAGTTCCTTCGACCGGTACATGGCGACGTCGGCATGTTTCAGCAGCTCTTCGGAGTCGTCCGAATCGTCGGGGTAGACGCTGATGCCGATCGACGACGTCACGTAGATGTCGTGGCTTGCCACCGCAAAGGGCTGCGCAACGGCATCGAGGAGCTTCTTTGCGATCTGTCCGAGAACTTCGGGATCCTCGACTTCCTCGACGACGACCATGAACTCGTCGCCGCCCAGGCGCGCGAGGAGGTCGGTTTCGCGCAGCGCCTCCGACAGAGCCTGCGTCACCAGCTTCAGCAGCTCGTCACCGACGCGGTGGCCAAGCGTGTCGTTGACGTTCTTGAACCGGTCGAGATCGATGAACAACACGCCGACGCGCAGACCCGTCCGCCTTGCTTTCGCGATCGCCTGCGTCAGCCGCTCGTGGAGCAGCAGCCGATTCGGCAGACCCGTCAGCGCGTCGCGGGTGGCGAGGTGCTGCAGGCGCTCCTCGGCGCGAATGCGCGACGACACATCCTGAACGAACGAAAGAATGGAAACGATCTGCTCGTGGTCGTCGCGCAGGCAGGAGTGGTACCACTCGCACCAGATCGTGCTGCCGTCCTTGCGATGATTGCGCGTGAGCCCGGTGGCCCGCGGCTCTTCCCCGCTCATGAGCCGGCCGAGAACCCGCGCCACATCCTCGCGGTCCGATTCATGGACCAGGCGGTGACTGTCGATGGCCATGCCCAGCACTTCCTCGGAACGCCAGCCGAAGATGTGCTCGGCCTGCGGCGACCAGCGTACCAGGCACCTGCTCCGGTCCCATTCCAGCACCGCGAGCGGCGTGTTGCTGATATGCGACGACAGCATCCAGTTCGCCCGCCGCAGCGCCTCCTCGTTGCGCTTCTGATCGTGGATGTCGGTATGCACTGCGTAGATGCCGTGGACCTTGCCGTCGGCATCCCGGTTGGGCGCGTAGTGCACCGACTCCCAGCGCAACTCCCCGTCCGGCTGCACCAGCGGAATCTCGGCCGAGACAATCTCGCCATCGAGTACCCGCTCGAAGAACGGCTGCAGCTGAAGCGTCCGCGCCGCGCCGAGCACTTCATGCACGGGCCGCCCGGCGAGATCGCGGCGACTCGCACCCAGCCACTCCTCGTTGTGCCGGTTGACGAACCGGAGCCTTCGATCGGAATCGATGTAGGACACGCGCGCAGGCACGTTGTCCATGATGAGGCGCAGTTCGCCTTCCGACGCGCGCAACGCTTCCTGTGCCTGCTTGAGGCCATGAATGTCGTTCATGAGCACGAAGGCACCGTGGACTTCGGCCTTGACGCCGACGTCCGGAACCACGCGAAGCGTCATCCATCGACGGACGCCTCCGGCGCCAGGGACCAGCCGGTCGAAGGACGTCGGCTCACCCCCCAGGGCCCGGGAGATCATCGACTGCGCACTCTGGTAGATCGCCTCCCCGACGACGTCGCGCAGACGCATCGCCACGACCTCGTCAGGCGAAAGGCCGAAATACTGCAGGAACGCCCGGTTCACGTAATGGCAGCGCTCGTCGCGGTCGATGTAGGCCACCGGTGCCGGGACGCCATCCATGATGGCGCGCAGCTGCGACTCGCGCGTGGCCAGCGCAGCCTGCGCCTCCTTTAGCTCGGTGACGTCGTGCGCAACGATGTACAGGCCCCGGATCGTGCCGTCGCGATCACGATCCGGAACCATCCGACCATGAAGGTGGCGCTCACGACCTTGCGCATCCCGCAGCGTTCGCTCGTAGCGCACCGTTTCGCCCGCGAACGCCTGCTCGACCTTGGGACGCAGATCGAGATCGAGATTTCTGCCGATCACCTCCACCGGCAGATGACCAAGCACCTGATCGCGCGGAAGTCCGGTGAGGTTCAGAAACGCCTCGTTGGCAAATGCATAGCGCCGTTGCGCGTCGACGTAGACGATGGGATCGGGAATGTTGTCGGCAATTAGGCGCAATTGATGTTCGCGCTGGCCCGCCTCGAGTTCCAGGCGCTTGAGACTGTCGACATCGGCGTAGGAGACAATGACGCCGCGAACTTCGCCGTCGGTTCCGCGGTCGGGAGAGTAGTCGACGCGGATCCAGATCGGGGCGCGACCCGGCGTTGCCAGCTGCCGCTCGTGTCCGCTGGGCTCGCCGTCGAGCGCGGCCTCGAGGTAGGCCTGGTAGAGCGGATAGATGTCGCGGCCGACGACGTCGGCGACCTGACAGCCGATCACGTCGCTGTGGCGGCGGCCCAGTGCCTCGCAGAAAGCCGCATTGGCGAAGCGATAGCGCTGCTTGCGGTCCACGTAGGCCAGCGGCAACCCCAGCGAGTCGAGCTTGCGCTGCGACAGCGACGACAGATTGTCGGCTTCTCCGCTCTCGAGCAGCGCGTGCCCCGCCAACGGCTTGGCAGGGCGGCGAGGAGAGTTTCGGGATCGCTCCGCAGACACGGCAGCCACCTTCAATGGGGATCGGAGACGCGCTCGGAAAGGATGACGATCGGACGGACCCGCGCTTCCTTCCGGGCAAGGAGCGCATGTTGCAGGCTAACGCCCGGGTCGGCAAGGCTTGCTCGCTTCGTCGTTGCACCGTGTGAGGTCGGCGTGCCGGGCAGCCGACGCGATCGCCAGCCGGGCCATCCCCCGCGCGCAAGCGGCGATCGGGGTAAAATCTCCGCTCCATTTGCACGCAATGCACCGGAGAAAGCCACAATGCGATCGCTGCTGTTCATCGCCATGATTTTCGCAACGTCCGGCGCCGCAACGGCCCTGGCCAGCGAGATAACGTTCTTCGAGAACGACAATTTTGGCGGGCGCCGGTTCAATTACACGGGCTCGATCTCCAATCTCGGCGACACTTCGTTCAATGATCGCGCGTCGTCGGTCGTCATTCGCGGCAGCGCGTGGCAATTGTGCCCGGACGCATTCTTTCGCGGCCGCTGCGTGACGCTCAACCCCGGCGATTACCCGTCGCTTGGCGCGATGGGGCTCAACGATCGTGTCTCATCGGCCCGCGAAGTGGGCTGGTCCGGCGGCAACGGCGGCGGTTCCCGTGTCACGCTCTACGACTACATCGATTTCGGCGGTGCCCAGATGCCGGTCAACGCGCCGATAGCCAACCTTGACGGCCGCTTCAACGATCGCGCACAGTCGATGGTCGTGCATGGCGGCACCTGGGAACTGTGCGCCGATGCGAACTTCGGCGGCGGCTGTCAGAGCTACGGTCCCGGCCGCTACGCCAGTCTTGGCGCATTGTCGTCGCGCTTGAGTTCGCTGCGACCCGCAGGCAGTGGCGACGCCGGCAGTGGGTGGGGCGGCCCCGGCAACTGGGGCAGCGGCAACCGGACGATGCTGTACGAAAGCGGCAACCTCTCGGGGCGCTCGTTCGTCGTCAACGAGTACATGCCCAACCTCGACAGCACCGGCTTCAACGATCGCGCCTCGTCGCTGCGCGTCGAGAGGGGCTACTGGATCTTCTGCAGCGATGCCAATTTCCGCGGCGAGTGCCGCACCTTCGGCCCGGGCGACTATCCGACGCTGCCGCACGGTCTCAACAACCGCATTTCGTCGGGGCGCCGCATCTCGAACGACTTCCCGTACAATGCCAACCCCGGCTGGAATTGATCGCGGCAATCGCATGGAAGACACACTCGCTCCCGCCCTTCCAGTCTGCACGACCGCGCCCGTGCGCGACGTTCGATGATGCGTTACGCGGCGCTGCCCTGGCCCTGGGCCGTACTGATCGTCGTCGCGGCGCTGCTCGGCCAGGAATGGCTGCTGCGTTTCATCGGCGCCGGACCGTCGCTCGCCGAGACCGCGTACCGCATGTCGGTCGCCACTCTCGGATCCGTCGCGCTGGCGCTGATCCTGCTGCCCCGGCGCCGCCCGGCCTACGTGCTGGGCGCACTGGTCTGCATGGGCTTGATCGGCTGGGCGCTGTGGCTGCAGCACGGCCTGGGCCTCGAGCCGTGCCCGCTTTGCGTGTTCCAGCGCATCGCCGTCATCGCGATCGGCGTGATCTTTCTCGTGGCCGCGATCCACAATCCGGGGTGGGTCGGCGCAGCCGTGTACGGTGGGCTGACGCTCGTCGTGGGCTCGGCCGGCGCGGCGTTGGCGGCCTGGCACGTCTGGATACAGGCGCAGCCCAAAGGGGCAGTCGCTGCATGCGGCATGAGCCTCAATTACATGCTGGAAACGCTGCCGCTGACCGAAGTGATCGGCAAGGTGCTCAAAGGCAGCGGCGAGTGCGCAGAACAGGGCTGGCTGTTCCTCGGCCTGGCGATTCCCTCCTGGACCTTCGTGTTCTTCGTGGCGATGGTCGTCGCAGCCCTGACGCTGGCCCGTCGCGACTGAACCGGTCGCTGCTTCCGTTCGGGCTCAGGACGAACGGTGAGATAGCGTCAAGCGCCGAGCACGCGCTCTTCAGCTGCGCGCCGCTACGCCTGCGGAGTTCCACCCGGCCGGGCACGCGTCACGATCGACATGGCCGACGTGACGAGACCGGCCATATTGCCAAGATCTGCGGGCACCACAACGGTGGTGCTCGTCCTGGCGACATTGGCGAACGCTGCCACATACTGTTCTGCCACCCTCAACTGGGTCGCCTCGATTCCACCCTGCCCGGCAATTGCTTCGGCGACCGTGCGTATTGCCGCCGACGTCGCGTTCGCGACAAGCTCGATGCTCTGCGCGTCCCCCTGTGCCTTGTTGATGACTGCCGTCTTCGCACCTTCCGATTGGGCGATCGCCGCCTGTTTGTGTCCCTCGGCCAGGTTGATCTGCTCCTGTCGTTGCCCTTCCGACCGGGCGATGAGCGCCCGCTTTTCGCGCTCCGCGGTGATCTGGAGTTGCATCGCCCGGAGAATCTCGGCGGGCGGCGTGATGTCCTTGACCTCGTAGCGCAGCACTTTGACGCCCCATCCCATCGACGCCTCGTCCAATGCTGCGACTACCGACACGTTGATGGTCGCCCGCTCCTCGAGCAGCTTGTCGAGGTCGCGCTTCCCGACCTCGGACCGAAGCGTCGTCTTGGCCAGTTGCACGATGGCGAATTCGTAGTTCGACGTCCCGTACGAAGCAAGCTTCGCGTCGGTGACCTGGAAGTAGAGGATGCCGTCGATCTGCACCTGCGTATTGTCGTGGGTGATGCAGACCTGTGGCTCGATATCGAGCGGAACTTCCTTCAACGAATGCTTGTACGCCACGCGGTCGACAAAGGGCAGGATCGTCCACAGGCCCGCCATCAGCGTGGCCTGATAGCGACCGAACCGCTCGATGACATACGCAGACTGCTGCGGCACGACGCGAATCGTATTGGCGGCCACCGCGAACACGACAACGACGACAACCAGCGTTACGACAAGGCTTTCCATGATGGCGCATCTCCGTGTGGACAGGGTTCACCCTGCGGACATCAACTGCGCGTGAGCACGAGGCGATTGCCTTCCTGCCTTTGGATTCTGAGACGGTCCTCGATCGCAGCGCTCGAGCCATCCGCCAGGACAGCATCCCACTCGCTTCCCCGCCAACTGACGCGCGGGGTCGCTCCCGGCTTGACCACAACGACCGTTTGGCCGACTTCGCCCGTGATCGCGGGCCGGTTGAGCTTCGCCTGGCGCTTGCGCACGCCGTGCGCCACGTAGCATCCGGCGGTGCCGGCGATCGCTGCAACCGCGAGCTGAGCGGTCGGTTCGGCGCCGAGCAACGCCATCACGCCGGCCGAACCGGCGGCAAACGCGATGGCAAGCAGGTACACCGTTCCACTGTGCAACTCCACCAGAAGCACTGCACCTGCCGCGACAAACCACAGGGTGACCGCCATGCCTGGCTCTCCTCTACGCACCGATCGACGACAACATGCCGAGCCGTCAGTCTAAGCCAGCTTGAGGCAGCGCGGAGGAGCGCATTCGGGCGACACCGGGACCGGGATCGCCAATCCTGCGGCTGCGTCGGTCTTTCACCGCCTGCTGTTTGCGACCCTGCGTCGACGCGATGCCCGCGTACCCGCCGGGATACGCTATAATATTCGTTTTTAATCAAACGCTTTGTCGCGCGCTCCGACAGCCTTGCACGAGGTTTCCATGCCCATCTACGAATATCGCTGCACCGCCTGCGGACACGAACTCGAATCCCTGCAGAAATTCTCCGATGCGCCGCTGTCCGTCTGCCCGGCCTGCGAGACACCGTCGCTCACCAAGCTCGTCTCTGCAGCCGGATTCCACCTGAAGGGCAGCGGCTGGTACGCCACCGATTTCAAGGGAAGCGGCAAGCCCGCAACCGGAAAACCCGCGACCGACAAATCCGGCGGCGGCGACAACTCCGCCGCGGCAAGCAGCGAAGCAAAGAGCGACTCGGCGGCACCCGCGCCTGCGTGCGGCAGCGGCGCATGCAACACCTGCTCCTGAGCGCCGTCCCCGTTCGCACGTCACGATGAAACGCTATCTCGTCGCCGGACTGTTGGTCTGGGTGCCGCTCGGCATCACGATCTATGTCCTGCACTTTCTCGTGTCGACGCTCGACCAGACGCTGATGCTGGTACCGGAGGGCGCCCGACCCGAGGCGCTGGTTGGCTTCCACATTCCCGGCCTGGGCGTCGTGCTTTCGTTTGCGATCCTCCTCCTGACCGGCATCGTCGCCGCCAATTTTCTCGGGCAGCGGCTGATCCGCTTCTGGGAGGGACTGCTCGGCCGCATTCCCTTCGTCAAGTCGATCTATTCGTCGGTCAAGCAGGTCAGCGACACCGTGCTTTCGGATCAGGGCCAGGCGTTTCGCAAAGCCCTGCTCGTCGAGTTCCCGCGCCCCGGGTGCTGGACCATCGCCTTCATGACCGGAGTGCCGGCCGAACCCGTCGCGCGCCATCTCGACGGTGAGCACGTCAGCGTCTACGTTCCCACCACGCCCAATCCGACCGGCGGCTATTTCGTCATGCTGCCACGCACTGCCACGCGCGAACTCGAGATGTCGGTCGATGACGCGCTCAAGTACATCATCTCCATGGGTGTCGTGGCACCGCGCGGCAACGAGACGTCTGCCGCAGCGCGGGCACGAATTCGCTCCGCCGCCTCCGGCACACCGGTCACGCCGACCGCTTCGATCGCACACGCCATCCCGCCGCGAAATTGACGGGGCAGGTGAGCCCGGTGCCACACGGATTCGGCGCCGGAAGTACCTGCCCGCAACCGCGCGACGTCACTCTTCCGCGACGCCACGAACTCCTGGAGAAACACTTGAAACGCACCGACTACTGCGGCCTCATCGACCGCCGCTACCTCACACAGACCGTCACCCTGATGGGTTGGGTGCACCGCCGCCGCGACCATGGCGGCGTCATCTTCATCGACCTGCGCGATCGCGAAGGTCTGGTGCAGGTGGTGTGCGACCCCGATCGCGCGGCGACCTTCGCCACCGCCGAAACGCTGCGCAACGAGTTCGTCATCAGCATCACCGGCCTCGTGCGCCCGCGCCCCGAGGGCAGCGTCAACCCGAGCCTCGTCTCCGGCGAAATCGAAGTGCTGGCGCATGACATCACGATCCTCAACCCGGCACTGACGCCGCCGTTCCAGCTGGACGACGACAACCTGTCCGAGACGGTGCGACTCGAAAACCGCGTTCTGGATCTGCGCCGGCTGCCGATGCAGAAGAACATCAAGCTGCGCTACCGCGCGGCGATGTCGGCACGCAAATACCTCGACGCGCAGGGTTTCATCGACATCGAAACACCAATGCTGTACAAGTCGACGCCCGAAGGCGCGCGCGAGTTTCTCGTTCCCTCCCGCGTCCATCACGGCCAGTTCTACGCGCTCCCCCAATCGCCGCAGCTCTTCAAGCAGATGCTGATGATGGCTGGCTTCGATCGCTACTACCAGATCGTCAAGTGCTTCCGCGACGAAGACCTGCGCGCCGACCGGCAACCGGAGTTCACGCAGATCGACATCGAGACGTCGTTTCTCGACGAACCGGAGATCCGCGAGATCATGGAGGGTCTCGTGCGGACGATGTTCCGGGAAGCGCTCGGCGTCGAATTGCCGCATCCGTTCCCGATCATGAAGTTCGCCGATGCGATGCGCGACTACGGCTCCGACAAGCCCGACTTGCGCGTGCCGCTCAAGCTCACCGAGCTCACCGAGCTCATGCGGACGGTGGATTTCAAGCTGTTCCGTGCTGCAGCGGAGCGTGCCGGCGGCCGCGTTGCAGCGCTGTGCGTTCCGGGCGGAGGCACGCTCACGCGGAAGGAAATCGACGACTACACGACCTTCGCCAAGATCTACGGCGCCGGCGGACTTGCCTACATCAAGGTCAACGACGCGACCAAGCCAAACGAGGAAGGGCTGCAGTCGCCGATCGTGAAGTTCCTCTCGCCGGAAGTGTTGCGGGCGATACTCGAGCGCTGCAGTGCCAAGAGCGGCGATCTCATCTTCTTCTGTGCCGACAAGGAGAAGATCGTCAACGATGCGCTGGGCGCGCTGCGCACGAAGGTCGGCCACGACCGGGGCTTCGCCGAAGCGGGTTGGAAGCCGCTGTGGGTCGTCGACTTCCCGATGTTCGAGTACAACGACGAGCAGAATACCTGGGCTGCTCGGCACCACCCTTTCACGGCACCCAAGGAAGGTCACGAGGAACTGTTCGCCAAGGATCCCGGCCGCGCGCTTGCCAAGGCCTACGACGTCGTTCTCAACGGCTGGGAGATCGGTGGCGGCTCGGTCCGCATCCACCGGCAGGAGGTGCAGGCCAAGGTGTTCGACGCGCTGCAGATCAGCCCTGAGGACCAGCGGAAGAAGTTCGGTTTTCTGCTCGACGCGCTGCAGTACGGCGCGCCGCCGCACGGCGGCATCGCGTTCGGCCTCGACCGGATCGTCACCATGATGGCGGGCGCCGAGTCGATTCGCGACGTCATCGCCTTCCCCAAGACGCAGCGCGGGCAGGATCTCCTGATCGAGGCTCCCACGCCGGTCACCGAGCAACAGCTGCGTGACCTGCACATCCGGGTGCGAGACTCCGATACCGCAAAGCTCGACTGACCGCCGGTTCACTGGGGGAGCGATGCACGCGCCGTTGTTCAGTCGATCCCGTTGCGCGCCCCGGCGCGTGATGCTGGCACTGGTCGCGCTGCTGCTGATGGTCCCGCCTGTCGCGGCGCGCGGCGCAGCGGAGGCTTTGCCCACGATCACCCAGGCCGAACTGCCGAAGGAAGGCCGCGAAGTTCTGGCGGCGATACGCACCGGCGGACCGTTCCGCTACGATCGGGATGGCGTGGTCTTCGGAAATCGGGAACGCATCCTTCCGCCCAAGCATCGCGGGTACTACCGCGAATACACCGTACGCACTCCGGGAGCGAAGGACCGCGGTGCGCGCCGCATCGTCTGCGGGGGTCCGGCGACGACACCGGATGCCTGTTTCTACACCGGCGATCATTACCAGTCGTTCCACAGGATCCGCGAATGAAACTGCCCGTTCTCAACGACATCGAGAATGCCGGGGTGATCGAATACCACGGCCATGCGGACATCGTCGAGCATGCGGCCGCAACGGCCGGGTTGCGCTATCTCTGCGTCGACCTCGCCCGTGTCGAGTCGAAGAAGGCGCTGCTGGCGGCGTTCGCCGACGGGCTCGGACTGCCCCCCCACTTCGGCGACAATTGGGACGCGCTTGCCGATTGCCTCGAAGACGGCGACTGGCTCGGAAAGTCCGGGCTGGTCCTTCGCATCGCGCACTCCGCGGCTTACCGCAGGGCCCATCCGCACGACTGGGAGATCGCCGAGGAGATCCTGTCGGAGGCGGCGGAATTCTGGCGCGAGCGGCACCTGCCGTTCTGGTCGATGGTTGGCTGACGCCGGACGACCGGCGCGACGCCGACGTCCGATCCGAGCACGTTGAAAACTCCGGTCGACACCATCAAGCTGGCGCCATGTCGTTCAAGATTCCCGTCTCGATTCTCGCGCTGGTCTACACCCGCGAGCTGTCGGTGCTGCTGATCGAACGCGCGGATTTTCCGGGATACTGGCAATCGGTCACCGGCAGCCAGGAGCCCGGCGAACCCCTTGCAGACACCGCCGCGCGCGAACTCGGCGAAGAGACGGGTATCGATGCTGGCGCTTGGGGAGGACTGTCCGACTGGAACTTGTCGCAGGTCTACGAGATCTACCCGCAATGGCGCCACCGCTATCCACCCGGCACGACGCATAATACCGAGCACGTCTTTGCGCTCGAACTGCCGTCGCCAGTCGCGGTGGCGCTCGCCCCGCGCGAGCATCGGGCCGCGCTGTGGGTGCCGTGGCGTGAGGCGGCGGAAAAGTGCTTTTCCTGGTCGAACCGCGCGGCAATCGAGCAATTGCCGCTGCGTGCCGGCGTGAACTTGAGTGGGAGTCACCGATGAAGCCAGTTCCAGATCTCCACTTCCGTTCCGCGCAGCGGACGCAGCGCCCCCTCTGGCCGAGGCTGGTCGTGGGAACCCTGCTGTTCGCGGGCGCTGCTGCGGCGCTTGCGCAACCGACGCCCGCCGGCGACCCGGTCCCGCGCGAACCGGTCGTCACCGTCTCCGGCAGCGCCACCGCCAGCGTGGCCAATGATCGCCTGCGCGCCAATCTGCGCGCCGAAGCCGAGCACAGCAGCGCGGCAGCCGCCGCGTCCGAAGTCAATGCCAAAATCGCCAAGGCGCTGGCCCGCGCCAAAGGCGTCGCCGGCGTGACACCGTCGACATCCGGCTACTCGTCCTACCAGATCACCCAGCGCGATCGCCCCGCGCGCTGGCGCGTGTCGCAGTCGCTGACGCTCGAAGGCCGCGACTTCGCGGCGATGACCGATCTCGTGTCGGTGCTGCAAGCGGAAACCGGACTGCTGCTGTCCGGCGTGCAGTTCTCGATCAGCGACGACGCCCAGCGCCAGGCGGAAGACCGCCTTACCCAACAGGCGATTCGCAACTGGCAGGATCGCGCCACGCGGGCAGCGCAGGGCCTGGGGTTCCCCGCCTGGCGCCCCGGGCACGTCACCGTGCAAACAGGCAGCGAGGTGCGCGCTCCCTATCCGATGATGCGGGCCGCAGCGGCGCCGATGGCGGACGCGGGCGCCCCGGTGGCATTCGAAGCGGGAAACTCCGACATCACGGTCACCGTTTCCGGCGAAGCGGTGCTGGAAACCCGTAAACCCCCGGCCCGCTGAGCGCGGGACCGCGCACGGCGTTGAAGCGATGACTCCGCGCAAGGAAAAGGGGCGCCTCACCACGGCGCCCCTTTTCATGCACGGCCACGGCCGGGCGGGGTACGACTACTCGGCCGGCGCCACCGGTGTTGCTGGCGCAACGACTTCCTCTGCCGCCGCCTTCATCGACAGCCGCAGGCGGCCCTTGTCGTCCGCTTCGAGCACCTTGACGCGCACGATCTGGCCCTCCTTGAGGTAATCGGACACCTGGTTGACGCGCTCCTTCGCGATCTGCGAAATGTGCAGCAGGCCATCCTTGCCCGGCAGCACCTGCACGATCGCGCCGAAGTCGAGCAGGCGCAGCACCGCGCCCTCGTAGACCTTACCGACCTCGACTTCGGCCGTGATGTCCTCGATGCGCTTCTTCGCGACGTTGCAGGCATCGGCATTGACGGAGGCGATGGTCACCGTGCCGTCGTCCTGGATGTCGATCGTGGTACCGGTCTCTTCGGTCAGCGCACGGATGACCGCGCCGCCCTTGCCGATCACGTCGCGGATCTTCTCCGGATTGATCTTGAACGTCATCATCCGCGGCGCATGCTGCGACACTTCGGTGCGCGCGTGCGGCAGCGCGTTCTGCATCATGCCCAGGATGTGCAGGCGCCCCTCGCGCGCCTGGGACAGCGCCACGGCCATGATCTCCTTGGTGATGCCCTGGATCTTGATGTCCATCTGCAGCGCGGTGACGCCGCGATCGGTGCCCGCAACCTTGAAGTCCATGTCACCCAGGTGATCCTCGTCGCCGAGGATGTCGGTCAGCACCGCGAACCGGTTTCCGTCCTTGATGAGACCCATGGCGATGCCCGCGACATGCGCCTTGGTGGGCACGCCCGCATCCATCAGCGCGAGGCTGGCGCCGCAGACCGAGGCCATCGACGACGAGCCGTTGGACTCGGTGATTTCCGAGACGACGCGCATCGAATAGGCGAACTCTTCCGCCGTCGGCAGCACCGCCAGCAGCGCCCGCTTGGCGAGACGGCCGTGGCCGATCTCGCGGCGCTTCGGCGTGCCGACCCGGCCGGTCTCGCCAGTCGCATACGGAGGCATGTTGTAGTGGAGCATGAAGCGGTCGGTGTACTCGCCCATCAGCGCGTCGATCCGCTGCTCGTCGCGCGCCGTGCCGAGCGTGGCCACGACCAGCGCCTGCGTCTCGCCGCGCGTGAACAGCGCCGAGCCGTGCGTGCGCGGAAGCACGCCGGTACGGATGGTGATCGGACGCACGGTGCGAGTGTCGCGGCCGTCGATGCGAGGCTCGCCCGACAGGATCTGGTTGCGGACGATCCTGCCTTCGAGCGCGAAAACGAAGTCGTTCACCTGATTTGCGTAGTTGGCCGGCGCGTCGGCCGGGATGCACTCGGCGGCGACCTTGGCCGCGACCTCCTTCAGCGCCTGCTGCCGTGACTGCTTCTGGCGGATCTGGTAGGCGCTGCGCAGCGGTGCCTCGGCAACTTCGGTGACCTTGGAGATCATGGCGGCGTCTGCCGCCGGCGGCTGCCAGTCCCACAGCGGCTTGCCTGCAACCTCGACAATTTCGTGAATGAGGTTGATGACGATCTGCTGCTGCTGGTGGCCGTAGACCACCGCGCCCAGCATCACTTCCTCGGACAGTTCCGCGGCCTCGGACTCGACCATCAACACGGCGGCTTCGGTGCCGGCCACGACGAGGTTCAGCGCCGACGCTGTTTCAAGCTCGGTCTTGGTCGGGTTGAGGACGTACTGTCCGTCGATGTAACCGACGCGCGCGGCGCCGATCGGTCCGTTGAAGGGAACGCCGCTGAGCATCAGTGCCGCGGAAGCGCCGATCAATGACGGAATGTCGGGATCCACCTCGGGATCGACCGACATCACGGTCGCTATCACCTGGATTTCGTTGAAGAAGCCGTCCGGAAACAGCGGACGAATCGGGCGGTCGATCAGTCGCGACGTCAGTGTCTCCTTCTCCGACGGGCGACCCTCCCGCTTGAAGAATCCACCGGGAATCTTGCCGGCGGCGTAGGTCTTTTCCTGGTAGTCGACAGTCAGCGGAAAGAAGTCCTGCCCTGCCTTGGCCACCTTGCGTGCGACGGCCGCGACGAGCACGACGGTGTCGTCGAGGCTCACCAGGACGGCACCGCCGGCCTGGCGCGCGATCTCGCCGGTTTCGAGCGTCAGTGTATGGCGGCCGTAGGGAATCGATTTCTTGATGGGGTTCACGTTGTATTCCTCGTATTCGCAAAATGGCGATGGCCGCTCCGGGATCGGCGCGGCCATCGCGTCTTTCAGTAGGCCTCGTGCAACGGCGGCACCGACAAATGCGTCGCCGCGATCCACGTCACCGCCAGCCGCGACGCGCGGCAATGCCATGACGGGCGTGTACCAGGCACGGGGGTCGGCTTCGAAGTTACTTGCGCAGGCCGAGCTTCTCGATGAGTGCGCGGTAGCTGTCCGCGTTGCGCGATTTCAGATAATCGAGGAGCTTGCGCCGCCGCGACACCATCCGCAGCAAGCCGCGCCGCGAGTGGTGATCCTTGGTATTGGCCTTGAAATGATCGGTAAGCCCGTTGATGCGCGCCGTCAGCAGCGCGACCTGCACCTCGGGGGACCCTGTATCTCCCGTGGCGCGTTGATTGTCGGCGATGACCTTCGCCTTGTCCTGCACGGTGACTGCCATGACGTATCCTTTCCGGAAATGCGCGCGGAACCGGCAGTGGTTCCGGCGTTGTTGACTCGCCCCGGCGGGGCCCTGCGTCGTCTGGCGACTCGCGGTTCGGATGCCGCTTCCGAACCTGCCGAACCGTCAGCAAGCCGGTGATTATACCGCGAAGCCCGATGACCCTCCAAGCTGCGTTTCGGATGCGCGGGCACGTTCCATGGCGTACGCAGGCACCACCGCCGGTCGCGTCAGCTGCGCACGAGGCGAACGGCACGCAGCACTCCGCCGACAGCGTCGGCGACGCCGGCAAAGCCGCCTGCCGGGCCGTAGCAGCGAAAGGAACCGGTCAGTTCCGGCGCCACCCGCACCTGCCGGCCCTGCGCCAACGCGACCATCGACGCCCCGTCGAGGTCGAGGCGACTCATTTCCCGCAACGGCGCGTCGACCGGCAACAGCAGCGTCTCGAGCAGTTCCGGATCGGCGGCTTCCAGCGCGGCGAGCCCGATTGCGTCTTCAATCCGGAACGGCCCGCTGGCGGTGCGGCGCAGCGCCGCGAGGTGGGCACAGCATCGCAGCGCGTGACCGATGTCCTCGGCGAGAACCCGAACATAGGTGCCCTTGCTGCAGGTGATGCGCAACCGCGCCTGCGGCAACGTGCAATCGACGATCTCCATGGTGTCGATCCGCACCTCGCGCGACGGGCGAGGAATGTCGATCCCGGCCCGGGCGTACTCGTAGTAGTTCCGCCCCTCGAACTTGAGCGCCGCATACCGCGGCGGCTGCTGCAGGATCACACCGGTGAATGAAGGCAGCACGGCCTCGAGATCCGCAGCGGAGAACGCCACCGGCCGGATGTCGCGGATTTCCCCTTCGGCATCGCCGGTCGTGGTCGCGGTGCCGAACGAAATCGTGGCGACGTAGGCCTTGCGCGCATCGAGGAGGGATTGCGCGAACTTCGTCGCGTCGCCAAAGCACAGCGGGAGCAGCCCGGAGGCCAGCGGATCGAGTGTTCCCGTGTGGCCGGCCTTCTCGGCGCGCAGCGCCCGTTTCGCCCGCTGCAGCGCGGCGTTGGACGACAGACCGACCGGCTTGTCGAGCAACAGCACTCCGTCGACCCGTCGGCGGACAATCCGCGCGGAGCGCTCCGGACTGGTCACCGTCAGGATGGCAACTTGCGATCCGCCGCGACGGCGTCGTCGATCAGCTGCGACATCTCCATTCCCGATTCGATCGAGTCGTCGTAGGAGAAATGCAATTGGGGGACCGAGTACAGCGACAGCCGGTGCGACAGCGCGGAGCGAAGATATCCCGCGGTGTGCTGCAGCGCACGCACGGTCTCGTCGGCGCCGGCACGACCCGCAAGGTGGGTGAAGAAGATCTTCGCGTGCGAGAGATCTGCGGAAACTTCGACCGCGGTGATCGTGACCCGTCCCACGCGAGGATCTTTCACCTCGTCGCGAAGGATCTGCGAGAGTTCCCGCTGTATCTCGTCGCCGACCCGCTGCGCGCGCTGCGAATGTCTCTTCACGTCGACCTCTACAGCGTGCGCGAGACCTCGACGATCTCGTAGGCTTCGAGGTGATCGCCCTTCTCGATGTCGTTGAAGTTCTTGAGCGACAGCCCGCACTCGAATCCGCCCTTGACTTCCCGTACGTCGTCCTTGAAGCGCTTCAGCGAATCGAGCTCGCCATCGTGGACCACGACGCTGTCGCGCAGCACGCGGATGCGCGAGCCGCGCTTGATCGTGCCCTCGAGGACGTAGCAACCGGCGACTGTCCCGACCTTCGAGATCTTGTAGACCTCGCGCACCTCGACCAGGCCCGTCTGGCTTTCCTTGCGCTCGGGCGCCAGCATGCCACTCAGCGCCGCCTTCACCTCGTCGACCGCGTCGTAAATGATGTTGTAGTAGCGGATGTCGACGCCGCTGTGCTCGGCGAGCTTGCGTGCGGCGAGATCCGCCCGGGTGTTGAAGCCGATGACCACGGCCTTCGATGCCAGGGCAAGGTTGATGTCCGACTCGGTGATGCCCCCGACCGCGGCGTGCACGATATTGACCTTGACCTCGGCGGTCGAAAGCTTGGTCAACGCCTGCGTCAGCGCCTCGTAGGAGCCCTGCACGTCGGCCTTGACGATCAGCGCCAGCGACTTGACGGCGTCTTCTGCCATCTGGTCGAACATGTTTTCGAGCTTCGCCGCCTGCTGCTTCGCGAGTTTGACGTCGCGGAACTTGCCCTGGCGGAACAGGGCGATCTCGCGCGCCTTGCGCTCGTCACCCAGCACCATCACGTCCTCGCCCGCGAGCGGAACGTCGGAGAGCCCCTGGATCTCGACGGGGATCGCCGGTCCGGCCGCCGGAACGCTCTTTCCGGTTTCATCGGTCATCGCCCGCACGCGGCCGAACACCGCGCCGGCCAGAACGATGTCACCGCGCTTGAGCGTGCCGGAATTGATCAGCACGGTCGCCACCGGACCCTTGCCCTTGTCGAGCCTGGATTCGATCACGATGCCTCGCGCGGGCGCGTCCCTGGGCGCCCGCAGTTCCAGCACTTCGGCCTGCAGAAGGATTGCGTCGAGCAGATCGTCGATGCCCTTTCCGGTCTTGGCAGACACGGGGATGAACTGCGTTTCGCCGCCGTACTCCTCGGGGATCACGCCCTCGGCGACCAGCTCCTGCTTCACGCGCTCGGGATTCGCCTCGGGTCTGTCGATCTTGTTCATCGCGACGACCAGCGGGACGTTCCCGGCCTTTGCATGCGCGATGGCTTCCTTCGTCTGCGGCATCACGCCGTCATCGACGGCGACGACCAGCACGACGATGTCGGTGACCTTGGCGCCGCGGGCACGCATGGCGGTGAATGCCTCGTGACCCGGCGTGTCAAGGAACGTGATCACGCCCTTCGACGTTTCGACGTGGTAGGCGCCGATGTGCTGCGTGATGCCTCCGGCCTCTCCGCTCGCCACGCGGGCCCGGCGGATGCTGTCCAGCAGCGATGTCTTGCCATGGTCGACGTGACCCATGACGGTGACCACCGGAGGGCGCGGCTCGAGCACCGCCGCCGGCCCCTTGGCCTCGTCGGATTCGGCGAGCAGCGCATCCGGATCGTCGAGCTTGGCCGCGGTGGCCTTGTGACCCAACTCCCCGACGACGATCATCGCCGTCTCCTGATCGAGGACCTGATTGATGGTCACCATCGTGCCCATCTTCATCATCGCCTTGATCACCTCCACTGCCTTGATCGACATCTTGTGCGCGAGATCCGCAACGGTGATCGTCTCCGGAACCGCGACGTCGCGGACGATCGACCCTCCGGCGGCGGTCGAGCCCTCGCCGCCTTCCTCGTCGTGGCGGCGATGACCCAGCTTCGGCTGTCGCCAGCCGCCACCGGCGCCGGCGCCGCCGGTGACGTCGCCGCGCAGCTTGAGCGCGCGCCGCCGTGCCGCTTCTTCCTGGAACCCCGCACCCGATTTCTTGACCGGCTTCGCTTTCTCGCCGGGCTTGGCTGCCGGTCGATGCAGCGTTCCCGTGGGCGCCTTCGGTGCAGTGGCCGCCACCGTGGCTGCCTGCGTCGCCTTGGCCGCTTCCGCCGCCGCGGCTGCCGCCTTGGCGGCCGCATCTTCGACTTCCTTTTCCTTCCGCGACTTGCGTCGCGCTTCCTCGGCTTGCCTGCGCTGCAGATCCTCCTGCTGACGGGCAAGCAGTTCGTGCGAGCGTCGGTCCTCCGCTGCGCGGCTTGCGATCTCCGCCGCCGATAGCAGTGAAACTGCCCTGGCGGGCGGCTCTGAAGGCATCGCCGCTGCAGCGGGCGCAGGCGCAGGCTCGGGAACCTCTTCCGCGACGGGTGCCTCGGTGACCGGCGCCTCGGGCGCGACCGGCTCCTCGGGGGCCACGGGCACCGGCGGTTCCGGCACCAGGACCACCTCCTCGATCGGGGCTTCGGCCGCGGCGGGTACCGTGTCCTCAGGCACCTCGTCGGCGGCAACAGGCGCGGCCTCCGTCTCGTCGCGCTTGACGAAGACGCGCTTCTTTCGCACTTCGACCTGGATCGTGCGCGCCCTGCCGGTTGCGCCCGCAGCCTTGATTTCCGTCGTCTGCTTGCGCGTCAGCGTGATCTTCTTCTTGGGCTCGCCTGCCGCGCCATGCTGCTTCTGGAGGTACTCGAGCAGCTTGGTCTTGTCGAGTTCGGAGAGCTCGTCGCCCTCCTGCTTGTCGGCAACGCCCGCCTTCGCGAGTTGCTCCAGCAGGTTGCCTGTAGGCATCCTGAGCTCGGTCGCGAATTGTTCGATCGTTGTTTGCGCCATGTACTTCTCCCGCTTGCGTGGTGATACGCGCCCGTCAGGACCGCTGGTCCTGGGCGACGGCGGCCGTTGCCGCTTCGGCCGGTGCCTCGTCGAACCAGTGGGCACGTGCCTTCATGATGAGGTCCTGCGCGCGATCCTGCGGCAGATCGGTGAGTTCGATCAGCTCATCGACCGCGAGATCGGCGAGCGCGTCCCGCGTGGTGATGCCCTTGGCGGCCAACGTGCTCGCGACCCCGGTGTCCATTCCGGGAAGGGCGAGCAGCGCTTCCTCGACGTTCTCGACGCTCTCCTCGCGCTGAATCGCCTCGGTCAGCAGCGCATTGCGCGCGCGGCTGCGCAATTCGTTGACGGTATCCTCGTCGAAAGCGTCTATCTCCAGCATCTCGTTGATCGGCACGTACGCGACCTCCTCGAGCGACGTGAATCCTTCGCTGATCAGGATGTCAGCCACCTCCTCGTCGACATCGAGCTTGTCGATGAACAGCGCACGCAAACGGTCGGTCTCGGCCTCGTGCTTTTGCGTCGACTCCTCGACACTCATCAGGTTGAGTGCCCAACCGGTGAGCTCGGATGCAAGGCGCACGTTCTGCCCCAGCCTGCCGATTGCGATCGCGAGGTTCTCCTCGTCCACCACGACGTCCATCGCGTGTTTTTCCTCGTCGACGACGATAGAGGAGATTTCCGCCGGGGCGAGCGCGTTGATGACGAACTTCGCCGGATCCTCCGACCAAAGGATGATGTCGACGCGCTCGCCGGCAAGCTCATTGGTCACCGCGGTGACGCGCGAGCCCCGCATGCCAATGCAGGTGCCCTGCGGATCGAGGCGCGGGTCGTTCGACTTGACGGCAATCTTGGCCCGGATCCCGGGATCCCGTGCGGCCGCCCTGATCTCGATCAGACCCTCCTCGATCTCCGGCACTTCCAGCTCGAAGAGCCGCATGATGAATTCCGGTGCGATCCGCGACAGGATGAGCTGCGGCCCCTTCGCGGTGCGATCGATCTTGGTCACATAAGCGCGGACCCGGTCGCCGACGCGCAGCATCTCCTTCGGGATCAGTTGGTCGCGCGGTATGACGCCCTCGATCCGCCCCGACTCGATGATGGCTGCGCCGCGCTCGATGCGCTTCACGGTGCCCGTCAGCAGGTTGTCCTGCCGCTCGAGGAAATCATTGAGTATCTGCTCGCGCTCGGCATCCCGGATCTTCTGCAGAATCACCTGCTTTGCCGCCTGCGCGCCGATGCGACCGAACTCGATCGGCTCCAGCGGCTCCTCGATGACATCGCCGAGTTTCAGGTTGGGATCGCGCTCGACGGCGTCGGTGATCGCGAGCTGATACGCAGGCTCCTCGTGCTCCTCGTCCGGCACGACGGTCCAGCGCCGGAAAGAATCGTAGTCTCCCGTTTCCCGGTCGATCGCCACACGGGCATCGATTTCGTTCGGGAATCGCTTCTTGGTGGCGGAAGCCAACGCCGATTCGAGCGCCGTGAAGACGATCTCCTTCGGCACGTTCTTCTCGCGCGCAAGCGCGTCGACCAGCAGCAGCAGTTCGCGATTCATGTTGCTCATCTCCACTCAATCCTGGGTACGAGACGCGCGCGGTCGATGTCCGCGAGCGGTATCGTCAACAAACCACGGGCCGTGTCCAAGGTGACCACGCCGTCGGCGCAGCCGTGCAGCACGCCCTTCAACTTGCGCGCACTCTCCACCGGGTTATGCAGGCGCAACTCAACCTCCTCGCCTGCAAACCGTGCGAAGTCCGCCGCCTTCGTCAAGGCCCGGTCGAGCCCCGGCGACGACACCTCCAACCGCTCGAAATCCACGTTCTCGACGGCGAACAGGTGCGTCAGGTGATTGCTCACGCGCGCGCAATCCTCCACGTTCACGCCCTGCGGCTTGTCGATGAACAGGCGTATTGTCCCGCCCCTGGGCGAGAGTTCCAGGTCGACGAGTTCGTAACCCATCGGGACCAGTGACCGCTCGAGGAGGTCGGCGAGAGTGTGTGAATCGTGTCGGGCCACGGCGCTCAAGTTTGCGGCTGCAAAAAAAAATGGGCTGTGCCCAGCCCATTTCTTACGCTAATCCATTCGATTCTAGCAGAAAAGTAGCCGGAATTGGAGATTGATCGTGGATCTCACCGCAACGGGGCAAATGCCCGGGCGAGAGCGACGGAGCGGGCGTCGCCTGCCGCGGAATCCGATGCCGCGCCGCGCTGGCTGCGTCGTGCGGCGGGCCGCGCGGGTTACCATTGTCTTCCGTTCTGGTCCGCAGGGAGCATGTCGATGGCAGCACCTCAACCTATCGCAAGAAGCGGGAACACCGAGCTATGCCTGTTGCCAGGTCTCGCCAACCGCCACGGCCTCATCACCGGGGCCACCGGGACCGGCAAGACCGTGACGCTGCAGGTGATGGCGGAGCGCTTTTCTTCCATCGGAGTTCCGGTGTTCATGGCCGACGTGAAGGGCGACCTGTCCGGAATCACGCAGCCCGGAGCGTCGACACCTAAATTCGCAGAGAGGCTGCGGATGCTCGGCGTCGACGAACCGTCATTCGCCGGCGCCCCAGCCGCCCTTTGGGACGTTTTCGGCGAAAGAGGGCACCCGGTAAGAGCCACGATTTCCGACCTGGGACCACTGCTGCTCGCCCGGATCCTCGACCTCAACGAAATCCAGTCCGGCGTGCTTAGCCTCGTGTTCAAGATCGCCGATGACCAGGGCATGCTGCTGCTCGACCTCAAGGACTTGCGCGCGATGCTGCAGCACGTGGCGGACAACGCGCGCAGCTACCAGACCGACTACGGCAACGTCTCTGCGGCTTCGGTCGGCGCGATCCAGCGTGGCCTGCTCGCGCTCGAGCAGCAGGGCGCCGACCGATTCATCGGCGAGCCGATGCTCAACATCGACGACCTGATCCAGACCGGCGAAGGCGGGCGCGGGATCGTCAATATTCTTGCAGCCGACAAGCTGATGACGTCACCGAAGCTCTACTCGACGCTGCTGCTCTGGCTGCTTTCGGAACTCTACGAAAACCTGCCCGAGGTAGGTGATCGGGACAAGCCGAAGCTCGTATTCTTCTTCGACGAGGCGCACCTGCTCTTCACCGACGCGCCAAAATCGCTGCTGGACAAGATAGAGCAGGTAGTGCGCCTCATCCGCTCCAAGGGAGTCGGCGTCTACTTCGTCACCCAGAATCCCCTGGACGTCCCGGACACCGTGCTGGGCCAACTCGGCAATCGAGTCCAGCACGCGCTGCGCGCCTTCACGCCCCGCGATCAGAAGGCGGTGCGCGCAACGGCGGAGACCATGCGCGCCAATCCCGCGCTCGACGTGGAGAAGGTCATCACCGAGCTCGGCGTCGGTGAAGCGCTGGTGTCGTTGCTTGACGAAAAAGGACGTCCGTCCATGGTCGAACGCGCCTACATCCTCCCGCCCGCGAGCCGCATCGGCCCCGCCACCGCCGAAGAACTGGCGGCGCTGCGCGCGACGTCGCTGGTGGCGGATTTCTACGAGAAGCCCATCGATCGCGAATCGGCGTACGAGCGCCTCCGCGGCCGTGCCGCGGCCGCTCCAGCGGGGTCAGACTCGCCGCCCGGTGCGGGCGGCGGTGGATGGATGGACTCGCTGAAAGGTTCGCTCGATGGACTCATGACCGGCAGCGGTCGAAAGGACAGCATGCTCGAGGCCGCCACGAAGAGCGCCGCACGGTCGATCGGGTCGACCGTGGGCCGGGAAATCGTGCGCGGCGTGTTGGGATCGTTGCTGGGTAAAGGTCGCCGCTGACAGCGTCACTGGCGGCAGAGCTCCATCTGCCCAAGAAAAAGCCCGGTCGTGTTGACCGGGCTTTTTCTTGGGGGGGTGCCTGACGATGACCTACTTTCGCATGGGAATCCACACTATCATCGGCGTGCTGTTGTTTCACGGTCCTGTTCGGGATGGGAAGGCGTGGGGCCAACGGGCTATGGTCGTCAGGCATTGACGGGGAACAGGGCACAGAGGTCAGGGATCAGAGAGACCCCAGACGGCGCCCTGCGTAACGGAAGAAGTAAAGGTGGGGTTGGTGTCGTGCGAACACCGGTAGCACGCAGTGCTTACGGTTATGGGGTCAAGCCGCACGGGTTATTAGTACCGGTTAGCTTAAGGCATTACTGCCCTTCCACACCCGGCCTATCAACGTGGTGGTCTGCCACGACCCTTCAGGGGGCTCAAGGCCCCGGGAGATCTCATCTTCAGGCACGTTTCCCGCTTAGATGCTTTCAGCGGTTATCGCTTCCGTACATAGCTACCCGGCAATGCGACTGGCGTCACAACCGGTACACCAGCGGTACGTCCACTCCGGTCCTCTCGTACTAGGAGCAGCTCCCGTCAAATCTCCAGCGCCCACGGCAGATAGGGACCAAACTGTCTCACGACGTTTTGAACCCAGCTCACGTACCACTTTAAATGGCGAACAGCCATACCCTTGGGACCGGCTACAGCCCCAGGATGTGATGAGCCGACATCGAGGTGCCAAACACCGCCGTCGATATGAACTCTTGGGCGGTATCAGCCTGTTATCCCCGGCGTACCTTTTATCCGTTGAGCGATGGCCCTTCCATACAGAACCACCGGATCACTATGTCCTGCTTTCGCACCTGCTCGACTTGTCAGTCTCGCAGTCAAGCTTCCTTGTGCCATTGCACTATCAGTACGATGTCCGACCGTACCTAGGAAACCTTCGAGCTCCTCCGTTACTCTTTGGGAGGAGACCGCCCCAGTCAAACTGCCTACCATGCACGGTCCCCAATCCCGATAAGGGATCCAGGTTAGAACCGCAACAACACCAGGCTGGTATTTCAACGTTGCCTCCACGCCATCTAGCGACAGCGCTTCATCGGCTCCCAGCTATCCTACACAAGTCTTGTCACAGTCCAATGCAAAGCTACAGTAAAGGTGCACGGGGTCTTTCCGTCTTGCCGCGGGGAGATTGCATCTTCACAAACACTTCAACTTCGCTGAGTCTCAGGAGGAGACAGTGTGGCCATCGTTACGCCATTCGTGCAGGTCGGAACTTACCCGACAAGGAATTTCGCTACCTTAGGACCGTTATAGTTACGGCCGCCGTTTACCGGGGCTTCAATCAAGAGCTTGCACCCCATCATTTAACCTTCCGGCACCGGGCAGGCGTCACACCCTATACGTCCACTTTCGTGTTAGCAGAGTGCTGTGTTTTTGTTAAACAGTCGCAGCCACCATTTCACTGCGGCCCCTCTCGGCTCCAAGCGCAAGCTCTTCACCTACCAGGGGCGCACCTTATCCCGAAGTTACGGTGCAAATTTGCCGAGTTCCTTCTCCTGAGTTCTCTCAAGCGCCTTAGAATATTCATCCTGCCCACCTGTGTCGGTTTGCGGTACGGTCAACTTGGAACTGAAGCTTAGAGGCTTTTCCTGGAAGCAGGGTATCGCTCACTTCAGACTGGCAAGCCAGTCCTCGTCATCACGCCTCAGCTAAGATCTCCGGATTTGCCTGGAAACCACGCCTACACGCTTAAACCGGGACGTCCAACACCCGGCCGAGGTAACCTTCTCCGTCCCCCCATCGCATTCCAAATCGGTGCGGGAATATTAACCCGCTTCCCATCGGCTACGACTCTCGTCCTCACCTTAGGGGCCGACTCACCCTACGCCGATGAACGTGGCGTAGGAAACCTTGGGCTTTCGGCGAGCGGGCCTTTCACCCGCTTTATCGCTACTCATGTCAGCATTCGCACTTCCGATACCTCCAGCAAGGGTTACCCCTCACCTTCACAGGCCTACGGAACGCTCTCCTACCATCTGCATGCTCCACTAAGGACGCTCGGTCCGGTGCCAGGCACCCACCGACTCGACTTTCATGGACGCTTTGCCGGGTCCTTCGCAAACGAAGGGCCGGCAAGCTCCCCGAATGGGGAGCGCCCTTAATGGAGCATGCAAATCCGCAGCTTCGGTGCACAGTTTGAGCCCCGTTACATCTTCCGCGCAGGACGACTCGACCAGTGAGCTATTACGCTTTCTTTAAATGATGGCTGCTTCTAAGCCAACATCCTGGCTGTCTATGCCTTCCCACCTCGTTTCCCACTTAACTGTGTCTTAGGGACCTTAGCTGGCGGTCTGGGTTGTTTCCCTCTTGACATCGGACGTTAGCACCCGTTGTCTGTCTCCCAAGCTCGCACTCCTCGGTATTCGGAGTTTGCTATGGCGCGGCAAGTCACAATGACCCCCGCAACCATTACAGTGCTCTACCCCCGAGGGTGATACTTGAGGCACTACCTAAATAGTTTTCGGAGAGAACCAGCTATTTCCGGATTTGTTTAGCCTTTCACCCCTACCCACAGCTCATCCCCTAGTTTTTCAACACTAGTGGGTTCGGCCCTCCAGTGAGTGTTACCCCACCTTCAGCCTGGCCATGGGTAGATCATCCGGTTTCGGGTCTACGCCTACCAACTCAAGCGCCCTGTTCGGACTCGCTTTCGCTGCGCCTCCCCTATACGGTTAAGCTCGCTGGTAAACGTAAGTCGCTGACCCATTATACAAAAGGTACGCCGTCATCCCTGCTCAAAGAACCCTCCGGGTCCTTTGCCTGCTTAAAGATCTATTTCATCTTGCTGTTCTTTTGCGACGCGCCGCTACGCGGCCCGCCGCCAAAGAACCCCAAGGCCCTTTAAGCAGGGACTCCGACTGTTTGTATGCATGCGGTTTCAGGATCTATTTCACTCCCCTCCCGGGGTTCTTTTCGCCTTTCCCTCACGGTACTGGTTCACTATCGGTCGATTACGAGTATTTAGCCTTGGAGGATGGTCCCCCCATCTTCAGACAGGATTTCACGTGTCCCGCCCTACTTCTCTCGCGCCTAGTTCCACATGCGTCGCTTCAGGTACGGGGCTATCACCCACTGCGGCCGGCCTTTCCAGACCGTTCCCCTGCAACACATGCTAAATCGCGACGGCTGTTCCCATTTCGCTCGCCACTACTCTGGGAATCTCGGTTGATTTCTGTTCCTCCGGCTACTTAGATGTTTCAGTTCACCGGGTTCGCTCCCTCCACCCTATATATTCAGGTGGCGGTGACCCTTGCGGGCCGGGTTTCCCCATTCGGATATCTGCGGATCAATGCTCGTTTGCCAGCTCCCCGCAGCTTTTCGCAGGCTGCCACGTCCTTCATCGCCTGTAATCGCCAAGGCATCCACCACATGCACTTAGTCGCTTGACCCCATAACGCTAAGCACTGACATGCCCAACGCCACGGGTGTTCGCGTGACCAGCCCGCCCCGAACTCACAGAACGAACCAGTCGATACAATCCAACCCAATCTCGCTCTTCTTCAGAACACCGCCAAAGCAGTGCCCCGCTCTCCGAGCAAGACCTTTACTTCTCCCTAATTGTTAAAGAACAACCGATATCACCTGGTCAAAAAACCAGAGCTAAACCACGACGCTTAGCTCTGCCTTCTCTGTCTTCTGTCCCCCCCGCCCTCCGACTGGTGGAGCTGGACGGGATCGAACCGACGGCCTCCTGCTTGCAAAGCAGGCGCTCTCCCAACTGAGCTACAGCCCCTCTGATCTGGTGGGTCTGGATGGATTCGAACCATCGACCCCCGCCTTATCAAGACGATGCTCTAACCAACTGAGCTACAGGCCCGGTACGCCACGGTGACTCAACTCACGCAACCGATAGGAGTGGGTACTGCAGCATCCAGGAGGAGTCCAGGTGCAGGACTTCAGCCATCTCTGACCTCCGTTACCTGTTACCTGTCCCCTGTTTCCGAGAAAGGAGGTGATCCAGCCGCACCTTCCGATACGGCTACCTTGTTACGACTTCACCCCAGTCACGAAACGCACCGTGGTAAGCGGCCCCCTTGCGGTTAGCCTACCTACTTCTGGTACATCCCGCTCCCATGGTGTGACGGGCGGTGTGTACAAGACCCGGGAACGTATTCACCGCGGCATGCTGATCCGCGATTACTAGCGATTCCGACTTCACGCAGTCGAGTTGCAGACTGCGATCCGGACTACGAACGGCTTTCTGGGATTGGCTCCCCCTCGCGGGTTGGCAACCCTCTGTACCGTCCATTGTATGACGTGTGAAGCCCTACCCATAAGGGCCATGAGGACTTGACGTCATCCCCACCTTCCTCCGGTTTGTCACCGGCAGTCTCCTTAGAGTGCCCTTGCGTAGCAACTAAGGACAAGGGTTGCGCTCGTTGCGGGACTTAACCCAACATCTCACGACACGAGCTGACGACAGCCATGCAGCACCTGTGTTCCGATTCCCTTTCGGGCACCCCCACCTCTCAGCAGGGTTCCGGACATGTCAAGGGTAGGTAAGGTTGTTCGCGTTGCATCGAATTAATCCACATCATCCACCGCTTGTGCGGGTCCCCGTCAATTCCTTTGAGTTTTAATCTTGCGACCGTACTCCCCAGGCGGATCACTTCACGCGTTAGCTACGGTACCAAGGAATCGCTCCCCCAACACCTAGTGATCATCGTTTAGGGCGTGGACTACCAGGGTATCTAATCCTGTTTGCTCCCCACGCTTTCGTGCCTGAGCGTCAGTATTGGCCCAGGGGGCTGCCTTCGCCATCGGTGTTCCTCCACATCTCTACGCATTTCACTGCTACACGTGGAATTCCACCCCCCTCTGCCATACTCCAGCTCGCCAGTTTCCAATGCCATTCCCAGGTTGAGCCCGGGGCTTTCACATCAGACTTAACGAACCGCCTGCGCACGCTTTACGCCCAGTAATTCCGATTAACGCTCGCACCCTACGTATTACCGCGGCTGCTGGCACGTAGTTAGCCGGTGCTTATTCTGCCGGTACCGTCAAAGACCCCACTTGTTAAGCAGGACCCTTTCTTCCCGACCAAAAGAGCTTTACAACCCGAAGGCCTTCTTCACTCACGCGGCATGGCTGGATCAGGGTTGCCCCCATTGTCCAAAATTCCCCACTGCTGCCTCCCGTAGGAGTCTGGGCCGTGTCTCAGTCCCAGTGTGGCTGATCATCCTCTCAGACCAGCTACCGATCGTCGCCTTGGTAAGCCTTTACCCCACCAACTAGCTAATCGGACATCGGCCGCTCCCAGAGCATGAGGCCCTTGCAGGTCCCCCACTTTCCTCCTCAGAGCATATGCGGTATTAGCGCCGCTTTCGCGGCGTTATCCCCCACTCCAGGGTACGTTCCGATGTATTACTCACCCGTCCGCCGCTCGCCGCCAGGGTTGCCCCCGCGCTGCCGCTCGACTTGCATGTGTAAAGCATGCCGCCAGCGTTCAATCTGAGCCAGGATCAAACTCTTCAGTTCAATCCATTACAAGTAACTCAATCGACGTTGGCCCCATTCCATCCCCGTGAGTTTCCCCACAAGAACAAAACAAGACTCACTCCCACCCCCTTCGGGGCAAGAGCTTATTGCGTCGTGTGAGCACCACTATGTCTCTTCCACCCAATGCCCCAAAGCCTCCATCCCTCGCAGGACTTCACCCCCAAGACACCAGGCGCCCAAAACACCACAGCACCCACACCTATCGGTTGCTAATTCTTAAAGAACAGGCCGCCTGGCTGACCCCGAACGGGCTTCACGCGTCATCAAGCAGCAGAGAAGGGAGATTATAGGGTTTGCGGCGCAACATTGCAACCCGCACGCACGCGAAAAACGCATCGGCCCGGTGCGCTCGGATCGCCGCCTCAAATCCATCAAGGACTTACGACAGAAACCTTATCTTTGACCGGTTGCGTGTACTTCCATTTCTTGTGCACCCAGAGCCAGTCGGCCGGGCTGCCGCAAATTTCGTCCTCAAGCGCGCGTGCGTATCGCTCGATGACGGCCGTATCGGCGCCGCGCTCGTACGGCGGCTCGGCGAGCCGAGACAACCGCATCGTGTACCGGCCACGGCCGACGCGGCGCATATGCACGAAGAACACCGGCGCCCTCACGATGCGCGCTACGGCATCGGCACCGATGAAGAAGACCGAGTCCTGGTTGAGGAATCGCGTCCAATACTTGGGTTCGTCCGAAGCCGGTGTCTGGTCGGCGACCATCGCATAGACGTTCGGCTCGCGTCGATGCCCAAGGAGCCAGCGCGTCAAATCCTTGCTCGGCATCGGCACACCACCGAACCGGGCCCTCGTTTCGCGCAGGAAGCGATCCACTCCCCGGAGGCGCTGAGGCTTGTAGACCGGGACCATCGGCGAATCGAGAACGACGTTGCCGGCGAGAACCTGCCACTCCCAGTTGCAAAAGTGCGCGGTCATCAGCAGCACGGAGCGCCCGGCTCGCGTCTCCGCGGTGATGAGTTCCGGGTTCTCGACCGATACGCGCTCTGCAATCTGGGCACGCGATGCGCCATGGGCCCAGACGATCTCGGCAAGCAGGTCGGCGAGGTTGCGGTAGGATTGCTCGAGAACAGCCTCTCGTTGCGCTTCGCCCATCTCGGGAAACGACCGTGCGAGGTTCGCCCGCGCGACATCGTGGCGCCAATGCATCAATCGGTGGGCGATGAAGAGAGCCACATCGCCCATTCGATAGAGCACCGGCAGCGGCAGCAGGGCGAGAGCTTTCAGAACGAGTAGCATGAGCGCGGCGACGCAGGCGCGCGTGATGCGCCGGGAGCAAAAAGCGTGAGCGTAGTCGACAAAGATCCTGGGGGCAATGAAGGCGTTGCGCCGGCACCCTGTCGCGTCCGGGTCCCGGGCGACGATCTGGAGCTTTGGCTTTGCCCACTGTGCCTTCCGGCAGCCAAGCTCGCCGCCTACGATGCCATGCTGTCGAAGTCCGAGCGGGAGCGCGCAGCGCGATTCGGGACTTCCGCGCTGCGCCAGCGCTATGTCGCCGGCCGCGGAACGCTGCGCGTGATCCTCGGGCAAGCGTTGGGAATCGCGCCGGACAGCGTCGCCATAGGTCGCGGTCCGCGTGGGCGTCCGGCGCTGACGATGGCAGGCTCGAGGCTCGACTTCAACGTCACTCATACGCGCGATGTTGCCTTGATCGCCCTCCTGCGCGATTCACCTGCTGCCGCTCGCATAGGCGTCGACATCGAGCACGAGACCCGAGACATCAGCACCGATCGGCTGGCGCGACGTTACCTGACGGTGCGCGAGCGCGAGGGGATCGCCGGCCTTGACGCCGAAGCGCGTCGCAAACGCTTCATCCGACTCTGGACCGCCAAGGAAGCGATGAGCAAGGCGACCGGAGACGGACTCAGGGCGCCGATGGGCCAGCTCGATGTCGATCTTGCCGGCATGCCGAAGCTCGTCGCCGGACCGCCTCCCTACTCGCCCACCGCATGGCGGCTCATCGACGTCCCGCTGTCGGACGGCTTCATCGCCACGGCGGCGCGTTGGAACGGGCTTTCCGCATCCTGACACCCGTCCCGCCGCGCAGATCCACGGTCACTGCGGGGGCTGTTCGAGCACCTCGCGAATCTTGGCCTCGATCTGCGGGTAAGGCATCGCTCCCACCAGCCGCAGTCCGACGAGCCGCCCCTTGTCGACTCGTCCGACGACGAACGAAGGCGTGCCGGTCACTCCCGCGTTGTTTCCTTCGGCAATGTCCTTGTCAATGGCAGCCTTGTAGAAATCCGACCCCAGGCATACTTCGAATTTCTTGACGTCAAGACCAACGGTGGCGGCATAGGTCGATATACGGTCAGCTCCCAGCTGATCGGCATTCTTGATCATGGTGTTGCGCATTTCCCAGTATTTTCCCTGATCGCCGGCACATCGCGCAGCCAGCGCCGCCCGCCTGGCGTTGGGGTGGAAGTCAAGCGGGAAGTCCCGGCTGTAGTAACGCAGCTTCCCCGTATCGACCCACTCCTTCTTTACCTGCTCGAATGAATCGAGGTGATAGCGTTGACAGAACGGGCACTCGAAGTCCGTGTACTCGACGAATACCAGCGGGGCATCGGCCTTTCCCATCGTGTAGCCCGAAAGCGGGAATTCGATGTTCACCTTCTCGTCGGGTGGCGGTGGTGGCGGCGGCGGAACCTGCTTTTCAAGGAGCTGCCGAATCTGTTTCAGCTCGTTGAGCATCTCGGCGGCCTGATCGGCGGTCATTCCCTGCGCAGTCACGGGCGGTGCGGCGATCAGCGCCCCGGCTGCAACCACGCCCGCAAGCAGGCATCCCATCAACAGTCTGTTCATCTTGTTCGCTTCCATTTTTTGGTGTGCAGGCGACCCTGTAATGGCTGGGGCAAACCCCGAGGACACCGCCGTCTCGCAGCGCTTATACATCGTCCGGCTGGGACAACCATGTCGCGAACCGACAAACGGCATCCGATTGCCGCCAGCAGCACGGGCCGTCTCGAATCCGATCGCTCCAAAGGGCTAACTTCGACTCGCGATCGCGATGCTCGACGCGAGGCGCGTATCATTACAGGAAAACACCATCGGGAAAGTCCAGTGCGCGCGCGTCTCGTTCTCTGTTGCCTGCTCATCGCGATGATCGCCGGATGCATCCCTGTAGGCATCAAGGGCACTTCGCGCTTCGGCACCGCGCCGGATGCCCCGGGGATACGATGAACTTGTGGATCTGCAAGCGCGCACCCGCATTCGCGCGGCATCCGTGACGGACCGTTGATCCAAATCAAACGGGCCCGCGCAAACTGCATTAGGCTGTGCGTCGAAGGAATGTGCGGCCAATCGACGCATCCTTTTTCCTACAAGAAAACCCATCCAGTGCCCCTGCATTACAAGCGGACAAATCCTGAGATCGGCGCCCTGACGCCCTCTGTCGGCCGGCCGGTCGCGGTCCCGGATTCTCCCTGCATACGCCGGATGCGGGTTCCCGCCGTGCTCGCCATCGCGTTGCGCGCAGATCGATGAATCCCTACGTCATTTTCACGCTGTACCTGCTGGCGATCCTCGGCTTCGTCGCCTTCACGTTGCTGCTCAATCATGTCCTTGGGCCCAAGCCCGCGCAAACGGCCATGAAGATGGAGCCGTTCGAGTGCGGCGCTGTGCCAGTCGACACGCGCAACGTCAAAGCGATGCCGATCAAGTACTACGCAATCGCGATCGTCTTCATCCTGTTCGATCTCGAGACCGTATTCCTGTTCATCTGGGCGCTCGGCGCCCAGCCGCTGACCGGATTCATGCTCTTCACATTCTTCCTGTTCGCGTTCCTGCTGGTGCTGATTCTGCTGTATGTGTACAAGGCGCGCCTCCTCGAAGCGGTCACCGAATAGGGCAACAGGCATGAGCAAGGACATCATCCCCATCCGCCCCGATCGCGCGCCGAGCGCGGCATTCGAGTACCTCACGACCAAGAAGGACGAACTGATCGGCTGGGCGCGCAAGTTCTCGCTGTTCCCCTACCCCTTCGTGACGGCGTGCTGCGCGATGGAGTTCATGGCGGTGAGTTCCACGCCCTACGACACCGATCGTTTCGGTGCAGCGCTGCCCCGCTTCTCGCCGCGACAAGCCGACCTCCTGATGGTCGTCGGCACCGTCACCCATAAGCAGGCACCGATCCTGCTCAAGATCTACGAGCAGATGTGCGAACCGAAATGGGTGATGGCGTTCGGCGTTTGCGCGACATCCGGCGGCTTCTACCAGAACTATGCTGCCGTGCCCGGCATCGACAAGATCATTCCCGTTGACATCTACATTCCTGGCTGCCCGCCGCGCCCGGAGATGGTGATCGACGCCATCATGAAGCTTCAGGACAAGATCGCCCGGTCCAAGCACCCGATTGTCAATCGCGAGTTCTGATCGTGGCTCCAAAGCTCTTCGACACCATTTCCAGCGCGCTCACCCCGACAGGCGCAACGTTGTCCGTTTCGGGCGCCACGTTGTCCATCGGCGTAACCGCCCCGAACCTGCGGGCTCTTGTCGAGCGCCTGAAGTCGGAATTCGGTTTCGACCTTTTCCTCGACGTCACCGCGGTCGATTGGCCGCACGACGAACTGCGCTTCGAGGTCGTCTACCATTTCTACTCGACGGCGGATCATGTGCGCGTCCGGGTCAAGACACGCGTCTCGGCGGCGGATCCATCCGTCGAATCGCTGACCCCGCTCTACGGCGCCGCCGGCTACATGGAGCGCGAGTGCCACGAAATGTACGGCATCGCGTTCAACGGCAATCCGGACCTGCGTCCGATCCTGCTGTACGAAGGCTTCAACGGGCACCCGCTGCGCAAGGACTATCCGAAGCAGCTGGAACAGCCCCTCGTTCCCTATCGGAAATAGCGAGGATGCCCGTGGATCTCAAGCTGCCCAATCCCATCCGGCCGGCGTTCGATCGCACCGACCGCGACGACGCGGTCATCGTCAACATCGGGCCTTCGCATCCGGCGACGCACGGCACCGTGCAGATAGTCGCCGCCCTCGACGGCGAAAGGGTTGTGCGCACCGACGTGCACTGCGGGTACCTCCATCGCGGCTTCGAGAAGGAGTGCGAGGACCACACCTGGCACAATCTGATCCCCTACGTCGACCGCCTCAACTACTGCTCGGCGCTGCTCAACAATTTCGCCTACTGCGCGGCCGTCGAAGACATGCTCGGCGTCGAGATCACGCCACGCTGCAAGTATCTGCGCACCCTGCTGGCGGAGTACTCGCGCCTGGCCGATCACCTCACCTGCGTCGCGGCGGCACTGATGGAACTCGGCGCGATGACCGCCTTCCTCTATCTGGTGATGGTCCGCGACTACATGTACGAGCACCTCGCCGACCTTACCGGCGCGCGGGTCACTTACTCCTACGGCCGCATAGGCGGCCTTGCCCGGGATCTGCCGGCCGGCTGGACGAAGCGTCTGATCGAGATCCTCGATCAGTACGAGACGTTCATCGGTCGCGTCCATGGCCTCGTCGACCGCAACCGGATCTTCATCGACCGGATGCGCAACGTCGGCGTCATCTCGACGGCGGACGCCATCAACTGGGGTTACACGGGCCCGATCCTGCGCTCGACCGGAGTGCCGCGCGACCTGCGCAAGGACACGCCGTACCTCGCCTACGCCGAGCTCGATTTCGAGGTGCCGGTCGGCATCAAGGGCGACAACTACGATCGCTATTACGTGCGGATGCGCGAAATGGACGAGTCCGTGCACATGATTCGGCAGCTGATCGACATGCTGCCGGAAGGCCCGATCAACGTCGACGATCACCGCGTCACGCTGCCCGAGAAATCGCTCGTCTACAACGAGATCGAGTCTCTGATCAACCACTTCAAGCTCATCATCGACGGACCGCGCGTGCCGGCCGGCGAAACGTACGTCGCGCACGAGTCTGCCAACGGCGAACTCGGTTTCTACCTTGTGAGCGACGGCAGCGGGACGCCGTACAAGGTTCACGTGCGGGCCCCGTCGTTCGTCCACATGGGTGGCGCGCACCTGATGCTGAACGGTTACCAGCTCGCCGACATCATTCCCACCTTCGGTTCGATCAACATGGTCGGCGGGGAGTGCGATCGATGAAACAACTGATCCCCGAGTTCGACGCGTTGCGGGCGCGCTTTCCCAAGGGATTCGAATCCTCGCTTGTCCTGCCCTGCGTGCGCCGGATCCAGGAGGAGCGTGGCCACGTCGCCGACTCGGACATCGACGAGTTGTCCGCCTATCTTGGCGTACCGCGGATACAGATCGAGGAAGTACTGTCGTACTACACGATGTTCCGGCGCAAGCCGATCGGCCGCTGGCACCTGCAGATGTGCCGCAACCTGTCGTGCTCGATGCGCGGATCCGAACGCCTGCTGGCCCACCTCGAAGGCACGCTTGGCGTCGCCGTGGGCGAGACGACGGCGGACGGCCGCTTCACGCTGTCGACGGTGGAGTGCCTTGGCTCCTGCGGCACGGCTCCGGTACTGGTCGTCAACCACACCTACCACGAGAACATGGACGTAGCGAAGATCGATGCGCTGCTGAAAGGGCTCGACTGAGATGAAACTGCCCCCACGCTCACTACGTTCGCTGCCCCTCGAGGGGTTGCAGTCAGTACCCTTCGGGCGGCCGGGCGGGTACTGACATGCCCGGCAAACAACTGCTGATGACGTTTCCGGTCACGGCAACCTCGCATCTCCTCGCCGATTACCGTGCACGCGGCGGCTACGAGACGCTCGCAAAGGCCCTCTCCGGCATGGCGCCGCAGCAGATCTCCGCAGAGGTCACCGCCTCCGGCCTGCTGGGGCACGGTGGTGCTGCGTTTTCGACCGGACGCAAGTGGTCGGTGATCAAGCTCAACGACGGCCAACCGCATTACCTGTGCGCAAATGCCGACGAGGGCGAGCCCGGCACCTTCAAGGACCGCTGGATTCTCGAGAACGCGCCGCATCTTCTCGTCGAGTCGATGCTGATTTCCGCCTACGCGCTGCAGGTGCGGCACGCGTTCGTGTACATCCGCGGCGAGTTCGACCTTCCGTATCGGCGCCTGCAGGCGGCCGTGGACGAGGCGTCCGCCGCGGGCCTCCTCGGCGAGCGCATCCTCGGCACCGAGTTCTCCTGCGACATCATCATCTACCGAGGTGCGGGCTCCTACGTGTGCGGAGAGGCGTCGGGCCTCATCACCTCGATCGAGGGCAAGAAAGGCTACCCGCGCAACCGTCCGCCACGGCTCACCGTCCGCGGTCTCTACCAGCGGCCGACGGTCATCAACAACGTCGAAACGCTGGCCAACATCACCGGCATCGTCCGCGATGGCGCCGAGGCGTTCCGCAAGGTGGGTACGGCGAAGAGCCCGGGCACTCAGTTGATCTCGATTTCAGGCCACATCGCGAAACCCGGTGTCTACGAGGTCGAATACGGCTATCCGTTCGCGAAGTTCATCTACGAGGATTGCGGCGGCATGATCGGGGGCGCGAAGCTCAAGACCATCATTCCGGGCGGAATTTCCACCAAAGTTCTGACCGCGGCGGAAATCGAGCCGCTGAAGCTCGACCACGGATCACTCGCCGCGGCCGGTTCATCGATGGGATCGGGCGGCATGATCGTCATTGCCGAGGGCACCTGCATGGTGCGGCTGCTGCAGGTTCTCCTACGCTTCTATCACCACGAATCCTGCGGCCAGTGCACGCCCTGTCGCGAGGGCATGGGGTGGCTGCACCGGATCATCGATCGCATCGTCGCGGGCGAGGGACGCCCGGAAGATCTCGACCGGATGATCGCGATCTCGCACGCCAACGACGGCACGACGATCTGCGGCATGGGGGACGCCGCCGGTTATGCGACCGTCGGCATCCTAGCCAAATTCCGTGACGAGTTCGACTACTGGATCGAGCACAAGCGCTCCCGGCTCGACGGCAATCTCGAGGTGGTGCTCCATGCCTGAGATCTTCATCAACGGGCAGGCGGTCCAGGCCGCGGACAAACAGACCGTCATGCAGGCGGCGCTGGCCAACGGTTTCTTCATCCCCTACTTCTGCTGGCATCCGAACTTGTCGGTGCACGGCAACTGCCGGATCTGCGTGGTCGAAGTCGAAGGCGACGGCGGCAGCGGCGGCTGGCTCGAAATCGCCTGCAACATGCCGGTCAGCAAGGGTATGCGCATCCTTACCGACTCGGAACGGGTCAAGGCGCGGCGCAAGGAGACTTTGCAGTTCATCACGCTCAACCATCCGGTCGACTGCGGCATCTGCGACAAGGCCGGCGAGTGCATGCTGCAGGATCATCATGTCGCGTACAACGGATCGCCGTCCGTGTCGCGCGACCCCAAGGTCCAGGCGACCAAGTTCTTCCCCCTGTCCAAGCGCATACTGCTCGACAACGAACGCTGCATTCTCTGCTCGCGCTGCGTCCGCTTCACGCGCGAGGTGTCGAAATCGCACGCCCTCGGAATCCAGAATCGGGGCGACCATTCGCTGGTGCGCCCGGTCGAGAACGCTTCGTTCGACAGCGACGCCTATTCCGACAACGTCATCGACATCTGCCCGGTCGGCGCGCTCCTGTCGCGGTCGTTCCACTACCAGGCGCGGGTCTGGTATCTCAAGCCAACGCCGTCGATCTGTCCTGGATGCGAGCGCGGGTGCAACATCGACATCTGGCATCGCAAGCCCGAGTGGAAGCTGTCGGCGCTCGACCCGGGGCAGAACGCCCGCATCGACCGCGTGACACCGCGCGACAATCCGGCGGTGAACGGACCCTGGATGTGCAACAAGGGGCGGGACTTGTCCGCGGTGTTCGGACGGGCGCGCGCCGACCAGGCGATGCAGAAAGGGCGCCCCGTCGACATAGGCGTCGCCGTCAACAACGCTCGAGCGCTGATCAGCGACGCGCGCAATCCCGTCGCCCTGGTGTCGAACTGGGCGTCGAACGAGGAACTCGCTTCCTTCAAGACCGCGCTGGGCGATCGTTTCAAGACGTTCGTCAAGACCGACGCGACGGCTGCACCCGATGAGGTGATCGCCGACGATGTCCTCATCCGCGCCGACAAGAATCCGAACACGGCGGGAGCGCGAGCGCTGTTCGGCGCCGCCGCGACCCGTTTCGACCCGGACACCGACCTCGTGCTGGTCTGGGGCGAGGGCTGCGACTTCGGCCAACTCCCCCCGCGCGCCAAAATCATCTACCTCAACGCCTGGCTGCAGCCCGAAAATGGCCACGCCGACGTGTTCCTTCCGATCAGCGTGCAGACCGAGCGCAACGGACACTATACGAACTGCGAAGGCGTAGTGAGCGAATTTGCAGCCTGTTTCACCAAGCCTGACACGGTCGCCGACGCCGAAGCGCTGTTCGCCGCACTGGCCACGCAAGCGAGGAGCGGATCGTGATCCAGGACCTCGTCATCTACGTCGTCTACATCGCCTACGCGGTCGGCGTGCTGATGACCTTCGGCACCATTCTTACCTGGGTCGAGCGCAAGCAGGCGGCGGTGATGGCAGACCGCATCGGCGCCAATCGCGCGTATGTCCGCATTCCCTTCACGCAGGTCAAGTTCGTGTGGTTGGGGCTCTTCCATGGCCTCGCCGACGGTCTCAAGATGCTGGTCAAGGAGGATTTCAAGCCCAGGACCTACGACTGGTACGCCTACGCAGTCGCGCCCTGGGTCGTCTTCACGCCGGTGCTGCTGGTCTTTGCGGTCATTCCCTTCGGCGGCATCCTCGAACCTGCCAGGCTCTTTCCCGCGCTGGCCGGCTGGTTTGGCGACCGCACTTGGCCGATGCAGATTGCGCGACTGGACGCGGGGCTGATCATCGTGTTCGCGTTTTCCGGCCTGACCATCATCGGCGCGATGCTGGCGGGCTGGTCGTCGGCCAACAAGTTCTCGATGCTGGGCGGGCTGCGCGCCGGCTCGCAGATGATCTCCTACGAACTGGTGATGGGCCTCACGGTGCTGGGCCTCATTCTCATCTTCGGTTCCGTCGATCTCGGCGTCATCGTGCAGAAGCAGTCGGACGTCATGCTGGGCTTCCTGCCCTCGTGGGGCGTCTTTTACCAGCCGTTCGCGGCGGTGCTGTTCCTCACCGCCGCGATCGCCGAGAACAAACGCATTCCCTTCGACCTTCCGGAAGCTGAATCCGAGCTCATCGCCGGTTACTACACCGAGTACAGCGCGATGAAGATGGGCCTTTTCATGTTCGCCGAATTCATCGAGATCGCAATCATCGGCGCACTGTTCACCACGTTGTTCCTCGGCGGCTACAACCTGCCGTACATGAATGACAGCGGATTCGTGTTTCCCGGCGGCCACGTCGTCGCGATGAGCCACGGCCTGGTCGTGGTCACGCAACTCGTCGTGTTCCTCGTCAAGGTCATGCTGGTGTGCAGCTTCCAGATCCTCATCCGCTGGTCGCTGCCGCGTTTCCGCTACGACCAGGTGCTGTCGTTCGCCTGGAAATTCATGCTGCCGCTGTCGCTCCTCAACCTCGCGGTCACGGCCGTGCTCGTCTGGTCGCATCAGGGATCGGTCACATGAAGCCCCCCGTCTACCAGCGCAAGCAGTACTGGAACGAGCATGAGATGTCGTGGTGGGAGCGCGCGTACCTGTTCGAGATCCTGCGCGGACTTGGCATCACCGGCGGCGTGTTCCTGCGCAACATGGGCAAGTGGATGACCGGCCGGAAGGGCGCGCTGACCACCTATTACCCCGAGGAGCGGCGCGCCGACTACGCTGCCGGCAACCGCGGCAAGCACGTCCTGACGCAGCGGCCCGACGGCCGTCCCCAGTGCGTTGCCTGCAACATGTGCGCGACGGTCTGTCCGGCAAAAGTCATCGAGATCGACGCCGCTTTCGACCCCGACGATCCGGCGCATCCCAAATACCCGTCGCGGTTCGAGATCGACTATTCGCGCTGCGTGTTCTGCGGGCTGTGCGTCGAAGCCTGCCCCGAGGACGCGATCCGCATGGTCCAGGATGTGCCCGACCTGCCGGCGTTCGATCGACACCGCATGTGGCTCGGCAAGGAAGAGCTCCTCACATGGCATCCGCTCGCTGACGTCGCCAAACCCTATCCGACCGCGAAGCGTGACGAAACCCCGCGAGGCCCGGCATGATCGCAAGCCTGCTGCAGCACCTCGACACGCTGCTGCTCTATTTCTTCTGTGCGTGCGCGCTGCTCGGTGCGCTGTCGATGCTGGTGCTGCGCCGGCCGATGCGGGTGGCGATGTCGCTGATTACGACCATGGTTTTCCTGGGCGGGGTCTACGGACTCCTCGGCGTCCACTTCATCGCCGCCTTCCAGGTGCTGATCTACGTCGGCGCGGTGATGGTGTTCATGGTGTACGTGATCATGCTGCTCGAAGTGCGGGAGTCCACGGGACCGATTCGCTACTCGGCGCTGCTGCTGCCGGGCATCGTCGCCGCCCTGATATTCACCGGCTTCCTCGGTTACGGCGTCTGGCATGGCTATCCGGCGCTGATCAGGGCCGCGACGGGTACGCACTTCGGCATGCAGCAATTCTCCGTCGCGTTTCTCGACGAGTACTGGCTGCACTTCGAGTTGACGTCGGTCTTGCTGGTTGCCGCCGTCGTCGCGGCAATGGCGGTAATCAAGGTCAATCGGAGGCTGCATGGATAAGCTCCAGGTCCTGCTGGCGCTGTCGGTGGCGTTGTTCTCCATCGGCCTCCTGGGCGTCGTCATCCGCCGCAACATGCTGGTTATGCTGATGTGCATGGAATTGATGCTGAACGGCGTCAACCTGTCGCTGGTCACCTTCGCGGACCAGATGGGCTCGATCGAGGGAGCGGTGCTGGTGTTCCTGATCTTCGTCGTGGCCACTGCCGAGATCGCCGTTGCCATTCCCATCGTGCTGTTGCTGGTGCGGCAGAAACACACGCTCGACCTCGACGCATTCACGAGCCTGAAAGGATAGCGGGTGGCTCCTCTGCTGACCCTTATTGTCGTCCTGCCGCTCATCGGCTTCCTGCTGAACGGCCTGTTCGCTACGCGCTTCGGTGGCAACCGCGCCGGCAACGGCTTCGTCACGGCGGTTGCCTGCGGCACGCCGATCGCGGCATTCCTGGTGACGATTGCGTGCCTGCTCCGGCTACAGGCCGGCGGCTACGTCCCGCTGACCGAAGTCGCCTACACCTGGGCGCTGATCGGCGGCAAGAGCTTCGAGATCTCTTTCTATTTCGATCGCCTGACGGCCGTGATGACGCTGATCGTCACCGGCGTAGGCTCGCTGATCCACGTCTATTCGACCGGCTACATGAAGGGCGACGAGAGTTACGCCCGCTATTTCGCCTACCTCAACCTGTTCCTCTTCTTCATGCTGCTGCTGGTGCTGGGGCGGTCGCTGCTGGTGCTCTTTGTCGGCTGGGAAGGCGTCGGGCTCGCGTCCTACCTGCTGATCGGCTTCTGGTTCGAGGATCCCGTGAAGGCCGCGGCCGGCAAGAAGGCGTTCATCGTCAATCGCATCGGCGACGCCGGGTTCCTTCTGGGCATGTTCCTTCTGTACCAGACGCTCGGCACGCTGGACATGGACCGCATCAACGCCGCCTTCAATGCCGCAACGCTCCCTGCGGTTTCCGCAAGCCTGGTGGGGATCCTGCTGTTCATCGGCGCCACCGGCAAGTCGGCGCAGATCCCGCTGTATGTCTGGTTGCCGGACGCGATGGCCGGTCCGACACCGGTGTCCGCATTGATCCACGCGGCGACGATGGTCACCGCCGGCGTCTATCTCGTTGCCCGGATGTCGGGTATCTACACGCACGCGCCGGAGGCTTCCGCCGTCATCGCGGTGGTCGGCGTGGCCACGGCATTCTTCGCCGCGACGATCGCCCTGGTGCAGACCGACATCAAGAAGGTGCTGGCCTATTCGACGGTGTCGCAACTCGGGCTGATGTTCGTCGCCCTGGGCGTCGGGGCTTATGGCGTCGCGGTCTTCCACGTCTACACGCACGCGTTCTTCAAGGCCTGCCTCTTCCTCGGCGCCGGCAGCGTCATTCACGCGCTCTCCGGCGAGCAGGACATACTGAAGATGGGCGGTCTCGCGAAGAAGATCCCGATCACCTTCGCCACGTTTGCGCTCGCGACCGCGGCCATCGCCGGAATCCCTCCTCTGGCCGGTTTCTTCTCCAAGGACGAGATCCTGTGGTTTGCCTTCGCCAGCAGCCATGGCGGTTCGACGCTGCTCTGGCTCGTCGCCTCGATCACGTCGCTGATGACCTCGTTCTACATGTTCCGGCTGCTCTGGCTCACCTTCTTCGGCGCGTCGAGAATGAGCCACGAGGTCGAGCACCACGTTCACGAATCTCCGCTGTCGATGACCGGCGTGCTCGCGGTGCTGGCGGTGCTGTCGGCCGTGGGCGGATTCTTCGCGCTGCCCCACTTCCTCGAGCCGATGCTGCCGCTGCCGGAAGTCGTGCCCGCGCTCCATCATTACGAGACCACGCTGATCGTGATCGCCGTGATCCTGGGATTTGCGGGGCTTGCCGCTGCCGCCTTCCTCTACGGCAACGGCGCGCGCCGCGCGGATGCGCTGCGGCAACGGTTCCCGTTCGCGCACGCGTTGCTGACCGGCAAGTATTTCGTCGACGAGATCTATGATTTCCTGATCAATCGGCCGCTGCTCTGGGTGTCGGACCGCGTGCTGCTGCGTTTCTCCGATCGCGTGTTGCTGGACGGCACGCTGAACGGTCTCGCCGCTTGGGCGCAGAGGACCGCCGGTACGCTGTCGCGCGTGCAGACCGGCAATCTGCAGCTCTACACCTTCCTTGCGCTGGCCGGCGTCGTCGTCGCGCTGGTATGGACCTGGGCCCATGTCTGACGCTGCACTGCTCAACATCGTTCTCTACCTGCCTGTCGCCGGCATGGCGCTCCTGCTCGCGTCGCCGCAGGGCCAGGACGCGTTCGTGCGCCGGCTCACGCTCGCGATCATGGTGCTGCAGTTGGCCGTCACCGCGTACCTTTACGTTCGCTTCGACGCCGGCACCCCGGGCCTGCAGTTCGAGACCCGCCTGCCCTGGATTGCATCGTGGGGCGTCTACTACCAGATCGGCCTGGACGGCTACAACGTGCTGCTAGTACTGATGACGGCGTTCCTCGGGCCGCTGGTCGTTGCCGGCGCGTTCTCGGCGATCCAGAAGGACGTCAAGCTGTTCTACTCGATGGTGTTCCTCATCCAGTTCGCGATGCTGGGCACCTTCGTTGCGCAGGACCTCTTCCTGTTCTACGTGTTCTGGGAAACGATGCTGGTCCCGATGTTCCTGATGATCGGAATCTGGGGCGGCGAGCGGCGAATCTACGCGACGATCAAGTTCTTCCTCTATACGGCATTCGGAAGCATCCTGATGCTGGCAGCGCTGATCTACCTCGTCATCTCGCTGCAGGCGACGTCGGGCATCACGTCGTTCGCCTTCGCCGATCTCTACCGGTCGCAACTGCCGCTCGATGTCCAGTGCATCCTGCTCGCCGCCTTTGGACTGTCGTTCGCGATCAAGGTGCCGATGGTGCCGCTCCACACCTGGCTGCCGGATGCGCACGTCGAGGCACCGACGGCCGGTTCGGTGATCCTCGCCGGGGTGATGCTGAAGATGGGAACTTACGGCTTCATGAAGCTGGGCTTCCCGCTGTTCCCGGACGCGACGCTCGCCTTCACGCCGGCGATCATGTTCCTGTCGGTGGTCAGCATCGTCTATGGCGCCTGCGTGGCCCTCGTTCAGACCGACATCAAGAAGATCATCGCCTACTCGTCGATCAGCCACCTGGGCTACGTGATGCTCGGCCTCATCAGCCTCAACCTCTACGGCATCCAGGGCGCGGTGATCCAGATGGTGAGCCACGGACTCACGGCGGCCGGGCTCTTCCTCATGGTCGGCATGATCTACGAGCGCTGCCACACGCGCGAACTCGCGGCCTATGGCGGCCTCGCGAAGATCCTTCCCCTCTATTCGGTCTTCTTCGCGATCCTGACGCTGGCGTCGATCGGACTGCCCACCACCAGCGGCTTCACCGGCGAGTTCCTCGTCCTCCTCGGCGCGTTCGGCGCAGCGTGGCAGCAGTACGAGCACGGAGCGACGCTGCCGCTGGTGCTCGCCGTGGTTGCGGTATCCGGTGTCGTCCTCGGCGCGCTGTACATGCTGTGGTTTGCGCAGCGCTTCCTGTTCGGCGCGGTCAAGGCACCTCACCAGCCATTCACCGACCTCGACGGTCGCGAACGCGCGATCCTCGGCATCATCGTCGTCGCGGTCTTCGCACTCGGGCTGTTCCCCGATGAGCCGATGCGAAAAACCGAGCTCGCGGCCAAGGAGTTCCAGCGGTTGGTCGGCACGTCGCGCATGAACGTCAAGGCAGCGACCCGGGCGGTCGGAACCGACGCCGACATCACCGCCTCCATGCAAGCGCTGCGTGGGCGGCCGGAGGGATCGCGATGAACGCGCAGGCCGTTGCGATGCTGATGCTGCCCGAGCATTTCCTGCTCGCCGGCATCGTTCTGCTCATCGGCATCGAGATCGTGTTTCGGCAGCCTCGCGGTGAGCTTGCGCTGTCCCTGGTCGCCGTCGCCGCCGCGGCAGCTGCTGCGTTGTGGCTCTATACGCAGGGGATCAGCGCAGCACCGTTCCCCGGCCATCTCTCGGTCACGCCGGCGACGTTACTGGCCAAGGCCGTCGTGCTCGGAATGGCTGTACCCGTGCTGATGATCTCGCGCGACGACTTCGACGATGGCCAGTTCCACATCCTTCTCCTGTCGTCGCTGTACGGCGTGTGCCTCTTGCTTTCGAGCGACAGCTTCCTCACGCTGTTCCTCGGCCTCGAACTGATGTCCATTCCGGTCTACGTGCTGGTGCTGCTCGCCTTCCGGCGACCCGAGTCTGCGGAGGCGGCGCTCAAGTATCTGGTGCTGGGCGGTGCCGCCAGCGCGGCGCTGCTGATGGGGGCGTCGCTGCTCTACGGCGGCAGCGGCACGCTGGCGCTGTCGGCTTTCACGCAGGGACTGGCCTCCACGGACACGATGGCGCGTGCCGGCGTCGTGCTGGTGATTGTCGCGTTCTTCCTCAAGGCCGCGATCGTGCCCTTCCACACCTGGGCGCCGGACGCCTACGAGGCGTCGAGCGTGCCGGTGACCGCGTACATGGCCACGATCATCAAGGCGGGCGCGCTGTTCGCCGTGGCGCGACTCTTCGCCGCCGCGCCGATGCACCCGTCGGTCGTCGATGTCATCGCGCTGCTGCCCCTGGTGTCGATCGTGTGGGGCAACCTTGCGGCAATGCGCCAGCAGAGCTTCCGGCGCCTCATCGCCTACTCTTCGATCGCGCACGCGGGCTACCTCTTCTACGCGTTCCTGGGTGCCGGATCCACGCGCTTCGAAGCCGTGGTTTTCTACGTGCTCGCCTATGGCGTGATGAACCTGCTGGCCTTCGCCGCGCTGCCGCCGCATGCCGACGATTTTGCCCGTGACCGCCTCGACAACCTGCGCGGGTTGTTCCACCGCGCGCCGTTCTCGGCGGTGCTGATCGGCATCGCGATGCTGTCGCTGGCAGGCATTCCGCCGTTCCCCGGCTTCGTCGCCAAGTTCCTCATCTTCAAGAACGTGATCGCCGCCGGCTACACGACCTATGCGGTGCTGGGCCTCGTCGGGAGCTATCTCGGGATCTACTTCTACCTGCGCGTGATCCAGCTGATGTTCATGAGCCCGGATCAGAACGACGTTCGACACGGGCAACCTGGAACCATGGCGATCGGCGCTGCGTTGATCTGCCTCGCGGCCGCTGTCGTGATCGGGGTCTATCCGGCATCGATGCTGGGGCGCTTCTGAGGCGGGTCGGTTACACGGGCGCACCCCGTGCCGGTTGCCGGCGCGGTATCCTAATCGCAGGCAGGCTGTGTTTCTGAAGGGGGCATGATGGCAAATCCGCTGTTGGCAATGCTGCAAAAGCATCCGTTCGTTCGGGATTTCGACCATCCCCACCTCGAGCGGCTCGCCGCGCTGGCCAAGGTTGTCCATTTCGATCGCGATCATGTCATCTTCCACGAGGGCGACGAGAACGCCGACTTCTTTCTCATCTCGCGCGGCATGGTAGCGATCGAGATCGATGCCGCCGAAAGCGTATTGCGGGTACAGACGCTTTTCGAGGGCGACGAGTTCGGATGGTCGGCGGTGCTGATGGGCCGCGGCAAGCACTTCCAGGCGCGTGCGCTCGAGCACACCGATGCGCTCGCCTTCGACGGCAGCGAGCTGCTGGCGGCATTCAAGACCGATCCGGCGTTCGGCCTCACGTTCACCCTGCGCCTGCTTGGCGTGGTTTCGGAGCGACTGCAGGGCACCCGGCTGCAACTGCAGGACATGTATTCCACGGTCGCCAAGCGCGCCGGCAACTGAGCCGACAGCGGCGACGCGCGGCGTTCGCCCATCGCCGCTTCCGGGAGCGCATTGCTCCTTCGTGGCGCGCGCTCAAATCCGCGATCGCGACATCGGGATCTGACCGGACGCGCGGTACCTGCTATTTCGCGTCCTGCAGGCGCAACCTGCGGGCGGCGTCCTCGAAGCGTGCATCGTCGATTTCCCGCATCACGCCGTCGAGATCGACCGCCTTCTCGACGCGGTGGAAGCGTCCCGTGAGCGGCGTATCGGGCTGCAGGGCCCCGGCCTCGAACAGCGCCCAGATTTCCCTGCCATAGTCGGTGGCCAGCAGTTCCGGGGCGTAACGGCCGAAGTAGCTGCGCAGGTTGGCGACGTCGCGCTCGAGTATCTTCGGCGCGTGGTTGTTGCCTGCGGCATCCACTGCCTGCGGCAGGTCGATGATCACCGGTCCGTCGCTGCCGATCAGGATGTTGTATTCGCTGAGGTCGCCGTGCACGACGCCGGCGCACAGCATCCGCACAACCTCGCGGATCAGGCGCTGGTGATGGCTGCGTGCGACGTCGCTCGTGAACTCGAGGTCGTTGAGCCGCGGGGCGGCCTCGCCGTGTTCATCGGCGACCAGCTCCATCAGCAGCACGCCTTCGTGGAAGTGGTAGGGCCTCGGCACGCGCACCCCGGCCGCCGCAAGACGGTACAGCGCATCGACCTCGGCGTTCTGCCACGCATCTTCCCGGGCCTTGCGCCCGAAACGGGTGCCCTTGGCCATCGCGCGCGCCTGGCGGGTATTCTTGGTCTTGCGATTCTCGGTGTAATCGACCGCCTGCCGGAAGCCGCGCCTGTCGGCTTCCTTGTAGACCTTCGCGCAGCGCGCCTCGTCGCCGCAGCGGACGACATAGACCGTCGCCTCCTTGCCGCTCATCAACTGCCGGACGACGCCGTCGATCAGGCCGTCGTCGAGCAGTGGTCGCAGTCGCTTCGGTACTTTCATGGGTACCGTTCAGCGTGGGGCGGGTGCGCCGAACGAACGGCCGCAGCGGCCACTGCACGACAACCAGGCGGGTGGAAACCTTCTGCCGATCGCCGCGTGGCCGGCGCCTATTTGAGGAACTCCGGCGAGATCATCCGCGGCAGGAACAGGATGAGATCCGGCCACAGAATCGACAGCGCCAGCACGCCGAGCATGGGCATCAGCATGATCAGCAGGTCCTTGATCACGTACATGAGGCGCACCTTGGCGATGGCGCAGGAGATCATCAGGCACAGACCGTACGGCGGCGTCACCAGTCCGAATGCAAGGGAGATGATGCCGACCATCGCAAAGTGGACCGGATCCATGTGCACCGAGGTTGCCAACGGCTCCAGGATCGTGCCGACGATGATGATCGCCGGAATCGCGTCGAGAAAACATCCGACGACCAGAAAGCAGAAAGCGATGAAGAAACCGGTGCCGGTGACTCCCAGCCCCCACGATCCGACGCCGGCAAGCAAGGCCTTGGGAATCTGGTAGTAGGCGAGCAGCCAGCCGAAGGCGCTTGCGGTGCCGACGCAGAAGAGCGCCGCAGCGGCGAGCCTGCCGGTGTCGATCAGCGCCCCGTGCAACTGCTTTCCGTTCAGCTCGCGATAGACGAAGATCGACAGCACCGCGGCGTACAGCACCGCAATGGCCGCCGATTCGGTCGCCGTGAACCAGCCGAAGATCTTGCCGCCGATGATGATCACCGGCGTCATCAGTGCAGGCACGGCGACGCCGATGCCGGAGATGACCTCGCGCAACGACGCGCGCGGGTACTTCGGGTAGTTGCGGCGCGACGCGTAAATGTGCACGGTGGCCATCTGGACCAGACCCAGCAACAGGCCCGGGACCACGCCCGCCAGGAACAACGCGCCGATGGACACCGAAAGCGTTCCGCCCCAGACGATCATCAGGATCGACGGCGGGATGATCACCGCCATCACCGCCGAGACTGCGGTGATGGCGACCGAGAACGACAGGTCGTAGCCTTCCTTGACCTGCGCCTCGATGAAGATCTTGCCCTGGCTGGCGGCGTCGGCGGTCGCGGAGCCCGAGATGCCTGCGAAGAAGATCGACAGCACGACGTTGACCTGCGCCAGTCCGCCCGGCATGTGGCCGACGAGGTCGCGCGACAGCCGCACGAGTCGGTCGGTGATTCCGCCCACGTTCATCAGGTTGGCCGTCAGCAGGAAGAACGGCACCGCCATCAGGATGAACGAGTTGTAGGACTTGAAGGTCTCGTTGAAGATGATCATCGGCGACAGGCGCGGCTCGAAAAACATCACCGGCAGGCAGGCGAGGCCCAGCGCAAATGCGATGGGCACGCGCAGCGCCATCAGCGTGAAGAACACGCCGAAGAGGACCATTGCCGCAACGGCGGGAGAGAGTGCCGCCCCGCCGCTCACGACTTGGCTCCGTCGGAAATGATGCGCAGATCCTGGATGAACCGCTCGCCCAGGAACACCAGCCAGGTGAGCCCCGCCAGCGGCCAGGCGGCGAAGATGTAGCCCATCGGCAGATCGGCAAGCTCCGACGTCTGGTCCCAGCCGAACTTGACGAAAAGCGCTCCGTACCAGACGAACACCAGCGCCAACACCAGAACGAACACATTGGAGACCATGCGCAGCATGGCGTTCGGCCGCGGCGCGAGTTCCGGCCAGAGGTCGACGTCGAAGTGTCCTCCGTCCCGGATCGCTACCATCGCGCCGATCATGATCATCCAGATGAAAAAGAAGCGCGCCATTTCTTCCGTCCAGATGTAGGACGGGATCAGCGAGGTGTAGCGGGAGAAGATCTGGAGGCTGACCGGAATGATCAGGATCGCCACAGCGAAGACCAGCATTGCGTTGAGGAAACGGTAATACCCATCGACCAGCTTGTGCATGAACACTCCAACCGCATCAATTGTTGCAGTCATCCGCGCACGGGCGCGGCGGTCTGGCATACCAATGCCGCACCGGCCGGCGGCGCGGAAAACTCCGGCTGCGTTGCAGGAAGCAGCGCCGTCCGGCGGAGGTGCCCTGCCCTCCGCCGGTGCGGCACCGCTGATCACATCGCGTTGATTCGCGCGTAGATCGCCTCGGCGCCGATTTCCTTGGCGTAGGCAGCCATCACCGGATCCGCGAGCTTCTTCATCGCGGCGCCGTCGGTGAACGGGATGCGCTTCAGCTTGCCGGCTTTTTCCAGCGCGTCGAGCTTGGCGCTGTCCTCGCCCGACTCGATCTGCCGGCCGTAGATGCCGGCTTCCTTGCCGGCCTTGACGATCGCGGCCTGCAGGTCCGGCGGCAGCTTCTTGTACGTCTTGCCCGAGAATGCGATCGGCCGGATGGTAATGGCGTGCTGGGTGATGGTCAGGTTCGGCGCCACTTCGAAGAACTTCATCTGCTCGACGCCCGCGGCCTCGTTCTCCCCAGCGGCGATGACGCCGTTCTGGATCGCGTTGTAGACCTCGTTGTAGGCGATCACCGTCGGCGACATGCCGACAGCGGCAAAGGTCTTGCTCCAGATCGGCGCCCCCTGTACGCGCACCTTGAGGCCCTTCATCTCGGCGAGGTTGCGGACCGGCTTGTTCACGAAGATGTTGCGCGTGCCGCCGCCGGCATAGCCGATCAGCATCACGTCCGCCTTCTGCGACACTTCGTCCGCGACCGGCTTGAGGACGTCGCCGTCGAGCACCTTGTTCCAGTGCGCGAGGTCGCGGAAGAGGAAGGGCGCGTCGATGAAGGGCGCCGCCTTGGAAAACGTCGACATGTGCGCCGGAGAGACGATCGCGTAATCCACCGACACGCCCTGGTTCATGTACGCGAAGTAGTCCTTCTCGAGCCCCAGTTCGCTGTTCTTGTGCAGGACGAAATTGATCGGCTTGCCGTAATACTGCTTGACCAGCTGCTCGAATTTTACAAGGGCCTTGGTGAACGCGTGATCGTCGTTGAACTGCGACGCCCCATGCAGCGTGATCGCCGTCTGCCCCAGGGCGTTGGCGGATACGGCAAGCCCGGCGATGAAGAGGCCATGGAGCAGGCCGCGAGTGAATGTACGCATTGTTTTCTCCGTTGATGGAAATTTGCCGGCGCCTCGGGTGCCCGTTCAGGCAGCGCTCTCGTCGATAAATCCGGTAAGTTGAACAGGGTTGGATGGCTGCTGTCAATGGCGACGCTGCTGTGCGCTACATCCGGCCAGGCCCGCGCGCTTCGTCAGCGCCTACGTCGGCAGCTTCGCCACGGCGACCCACGACTTCGCCGCCTGGGACGCGACGCACGCCTCGATGAACGCCATCGTGTGCGCACCTTCCGCGATCCGCGGGTAGGCGACGGCGGGCACGGGCTCGCCCAACGCAAGCGCCATCCGCTCCTGAGCCAACTCGGCGTAGACGTTGGCGAACGCCTCGCGCAGACCCTCGGGATGGCCGCGCGGCGTGCGTCCGGTCGCGAGGATTTCCGCCGGGAGAAACGCATCGCCGCGCCCGATCGTGCGCACGGGCTCGCCGTGCAGCGCGAGCGTCAGATAGCTCAGCGTCCGATGCGACCAGTCGAGCATTCCGCGCTCGCCGTAGACACGCAAACGGATATCGTTTTCGCCGCCGGCGGCCGCCTGGGTGACCGTGAACGTTCCGCGCGCACCACCGTCGAATTCGACCAGCGCCGACGTGTAGTCGACCAGCGTGCGGCCGGGCAGCAACGCGCCCACGTCGGCGACTACCCGCGCGATTCCCAGTCCGGAGACGTGGCAGGCGAGATGCTGCGCATGACAGCCGATCGCGCTCATCACCAGGGCGAGCCCACTGCGTGCCGGATCGAGCAGCCAGTCGAGCCGGTTGCTGCGCGGACCGTCCTCGATCCGCGTCGCCATTCCGCTCTGGATGTATTCGACCTGCACCAGCCGCACCGCGCCGAGCGCACCGTCGCGGACGAGGCGGCGGGCATAGCGCGTCATCGGATATGCCGAGTAGCCATGGGCAATCGCATACAACCGGCCCTGCCGGCGGCAGCGTGCGACGAGGTCGCAGGCCTCGGCAAAGTCGCGGGTGACGGGCTTGTCGCCGACCACGTCGAGTCCGGCGTCGAGCGCCGCTGCTGCAAAGCCGTAGTGGGTATCGTTCGGCGACATGATCGCCACGGCGTCGATGCCGTCCGGACGCGCCGCCTCGGTGGCGAGCATCGTGGCAACGTCGCCGTAGCTGCGCGAAGGCGCAAAGCCCAATGCCGCGCCAGCGGAGCGCGAGCGCGCAGGGTCGCTGGAAAATACGCCCGCCGTTGCACGCCACCAGCCATCCAACTCAGCAGCGCCCTGGTGCATGCGTCCGATCCAGCCATCAGGGCCGGCGCCTATCAGTCCCAGGCGCAAGGGCCTCCCGAATCGCTCCCGCAATCCTGCCGTCATGCTGTACCTCCCTCTTACGCCGCGCCGCCATCGCCGACGACTGCGCGGCCGATGGCTGCTACGGCATGTACTGGCCGCCGTTGACTTCGATCACCTGACCGGTGACATAACCGCTCAGGTCGTCGGACGCGAGGTAGATGAACGTCCCGGCGCAATCGTCGGCTGTTCCCAGGCGGTTCATCGGCACCAGGGTCTGCATCGCCTTCATCTGCTCGGCGGTCGAATAGCGCTCGTGGAACGGCGTGGTGATCACGCCGGGCGAGACCGCGTTGACGCGGATGTGATCGCCTGCCACTTCCTTGGCCCAGCCGTGCGTCGCGGTCGAGATGAATCCCTTCGCGCCGGCATAGATGATAGCGCCACCGCCACCGCCATGGCGCGCGGCCACCGAACTCACGTTGATGACATTGCCGCCGCCCTGCTTCTTCATCACCGGAATGACCTCGTGCATGAACATCGCCACCTGCGTGACGTTGAGTTTCAGCACCTGGTCGACATACGCGTCGGAATAGTCCTCGATTCGCGTGCGGCCGATCATGCCGCCGGCATTGTTGATCAACACGTCGATGCGTCCGAACGCGGCGAGCGCTTCGGCGACGATGCGCTTGACATTGACGGTTTGCGTCACGTCGCCGCCCACGAGTGCCACTTGCGCCCCCAGCGCCTTGACATCGGCGGCCACCGCTTCGGCGGCAGCGCGGCTCGCGTTGTAGTGAACGACCAGTTTGCTGCCCGCGCGTGCGAAGGCGCGCGCGGTCGCGGCACCGATGCCGGTGGATGCCCCTGTAATCAGGACAGTCTTGCCTTTGAGATCCGAAGCCATGCGTTGCTCCAATCAGTTGAGGAATGCGCAATCCGACACGCGCGCGCGGCGCGATGTGCCAATGCAGCCGAAGTCGCCCGCGATGGACTCATGACCCCGCGCAATCGCAGACGCGCGCGGGGCCATGACGCCATGCATCGTCGCGAAGAACTACTCCTTGATGTCGACGCCGTAGAACGTGTGGCGACCGAACGGCGACAGCTTGAAATCGACCACTTCCTTGCGCACGGGCTTCAGCTGCACCGCATGCGCGATCGTGAACCACGGCGCCTGCTCCTTGAAGACCACCTGCGCCTTCTGGTAGAGCTCGGCGCGCTGCGCCTGGACGGCGGTGGTCTTCGCCTTCGACACCAGTTCCTCGAAGGGCTGGTAGCAGAACTTCGCGACATTGCTGCCGTTGGACTTCGCCGAATCGCAGCCGAGCAGCGTGTTCAGGAAGTTGTCGGGATCCCCGTTGTCACCGGTCCAGCCGAGCATGCCCATCTGATGCTCGCCCGCCTGCATGCGCTTGCGGTATTCGCCCCATTCGAAGCTCTTGATCTCGGCGGTCACGCCCACCTTGGCGAGATCGGCCTGCATCAGCTCGGCAATGCGCCGGGCGTTGGGATTGTACGGCCGCTGCACGGGCATTGCCCACAGGTCGGTCGCGAAACCGTTGGGGTAGCCGGCGTCGGCCAGCAGCTTCTTCGCAGCCGCCGGGTCGTACGGATCATCCTTGATCGCGTCGTTGTACGACCACTGCGTCGGCGGAATCGGGTTCTTCGCCGCCACGCCGGTGGACAGGTACACGGCGTCGATGATGGCCTTCTTGTTGATCGCCATGTTGACGGCCTTGCGCACGCGCACGTCGTCGAATGGCTTCTTGGTCGTGTTGTAGGCGAGGTAGCCGACATTGAGGCCCGGCTGCTCCAGCACCTGCACGTTCGGGTCCTTGCGGATGGCGTCGAGATCGGCCGGGTTCGGATAGGGCATGACGTGGCATTCTCCCTTCTGCAGCTTGGCCCAGCGCACCGAAGCGTCGGGAGTGATCGAGAACACGAGGTCGTCGATCTTCGCCTTGCCTCCCCAGAACTGCGGAAACGCCTTGTAGCGAATCAGCGCGTCCTTCTGATATTGCACGAGATAGAACGGCCCGGTGCCGACGGGTTCCTGGTCGATCTTCTCCGGCGTGCCGGCCTTCAGCATCGCGTCGGCGTACTCCTTCGACTGCACGCCGGCGTACTCCATCGCGAGGTTCGACAGGAACGGCGCCTCGGCCTTCTCGAGCGTGATCCTGACCGTGTAGTCGTCGACCCGGTCGACCGACTTGATCAGCTTGGCCATGCCCATGTCGTTGAAGTACGAATGGTTGGAGCTCGTCACCTTGAAGTACGGATTGCTCTCCTTCCACTGCCGCTCGAGCGCGAAGATCATGTCGTCAGCGTTGAAGTCGCGCGTCGGCTTGTAGCCGCGGTGGTTGTGCCACTTCACGCCCTTGCGCAGGTAGAACGTGTAGACCTTGCCGTCCGGCGAGATGTCCCAGCGCTCGGCGAGGCCCGGCACGACCCGCGTGCCGCCGCGCTCGAAGTCGACGATGCGGCTGTAGATCTGGCTGTTCGCGTCGAACGACGTGCCCGTGGTGTTCACACCGGGGTAGAAGTTCTCGGGACTGCCTTCGGAGCAGAAGACCAGCGTCTTGCCGGACGCGCCGGCGGCGGCCAGCAGCAGCGGAACGGCCAGCGCCGCGATCAGCGCGCTTCGGGCGCGAAGGGGCCAATGGGGGGTCGACTTGGTTTTCATCTTGGGGGCTCCTGGAGAGAAGGCTGCGACGACCGCAGCTCGGGATTGCGGTCAGCAGTATGACCGGATTCGAGAAAGTCTTCAGCGAGGTGGCATGCGACCCGGCGTTCGTCGAGCTGGCGCGGGAGCGGGCGCTCGTCCCGGCAGCGGGTAATCGCGTGCGGGCAGCGGGTGGAGAACACGCAGCCTTTCGGAGGATCGAGCGGCGACGGCAGCTCGCCCTTCAGCACGATGCGCTGTTGACGCGGGATACCGGCAAGACCAGGCGTCGATGCGAGCAGCGCCTGCGTGTACGGATGCAAAGGCCGGGCGAAGATGCGCTCCTTGGCGCCCTGCTCGAGTGCCAGCCCGAGGTACATCACCAGCACTTCGTGCGCGAGGTAGCGCACGACAGCGAGGTCGTGCGAGATGAACAGATAGGCGAGCCCGAGGTCGCGCTGAAGGTCCGCCATCAGGTTCAGCACCTGCGCCTGCACCGACACGTCGAGCGCCGAGACCGGCTCGTCGGCGACGACCAGCGCGGGTTCCAGCATCAGCGCGCGGGCGATCGCGATGCGCTGCCGCTGTCCGCCGGAGAACATGTGCGGATAGCGCTCGTAGTGCTCGGGCCGCAGGCCGACCTTGGCCAGCATCGCGCGCGCGCGTTCCGACCGTGCCGCCGTCCCCAGCACCGTATTGATCTCGAGCGGCGCTTCCAGGATGGCGCCGATCCTCTTGCGCGGGTTGAGCGAGCCGTAGGGGTTCTGGAACACCATCTGCGCTGTCTTGCGCAGCTTGCGCCGCTCGGTGGGCGTAGCATGGACGGCGTCAATGCCGCCCAGTTCCAGCACGCCGGCGGACGGCGGCTCGATCATCGCCACGACGCGCGCCAGCGTCGACTTGCCGCAACCCGACTCACCGACGACCGCGAGCGTGCGTCCGGCGTCGATTGCGAACGAAATGCCACCCACCGCCTGCAGCCGGGCGGGTGCGCGCATCAGGCCGCGGCGGACCTCGTAGACGCGGGTGAGGTCGCGCGCGGCGACGGCCGGCGTGCTCGGCCTGCCGCTGTCGGTCGCGGTGGGCGCAGCGAAACCTCCCTCGATGGAAGCGCCGTTTCCCCCATGGGCAGACCGAGGGGCGCTCACACCATCGCTCCGGCGCCATCGCGCGCAATGCCCAGGTCAGGTGCCGCGTCGCCCGTCGGCGTGTGACAGCGAACCAGCCCGTCGCCCCACGATCGGAGCTCGGGTCGCGTGGCGCAGGCCGCGGCGGCGTAGGCGCAGCGAGGCGCGAACAGGCAGCCGGCCGGCCGGTCGTAGAGCCCCGGCACGACGCCTGGAATCGTGGTCAGCCGCGTCCCGCCTGCGTGACGCTCGGGCATCGCCGCGATGAGCGCAGAGGTGTACGGATGCCGCGGCGCGGCGAACAGCGAATCCGCGCGGCGCTCCTCCATCACCTGTCCGGCGTACATCACCACCACGCGCCGCGCCATTTCGGCGACGACGCCCATGTTGTGGGTGACGAGGACCAGCGCCATGCCGCGCTCCTTCTGCAGGTCGCGCAGGAGGTCGAGGATCTGCGCCTGGATCGTCACGTCCAGCGCGGTCGTGGGCTCGTCGGCGATGAGGAGCCGCGGATTGCAGGAGATCGCCATCGCGATCATCACCCGCTGGTTCATGCCACCGGACATCTGGTGCGGAAAATCGGTCAGCCGGCTCGCCGCGGCCGGAATGCCGACCTGCTCCAGCAGTTCGACTGCGCGACGGCGCGCAGCGTTGCGGTCCATGCCGAGGTGCAGCCGCAGCGTCTCGGTCAGCTGGAAGCCGATCGTGAAGCAGGGATTGAGGCTGGTCGTCGGCTCCTGGAAGATCATCGCGATGTCCTTGCCGACGACCTTGCGGCGCTCGCGCTCTGACAGTTGCAGCAGGTCGTGGCCGGCGAAGCAGAGCCGGCGCGCCCGCACCCGGCCCGGAAAGGCGACCAGTCCCATCAGCGCCAGCATGGCGACGCTCTTTCCCGAGCCCGATTCGCCGACAACGCCCAGCACCTCGCCTTCGTCGAGCGACAGGCTCACGCCCTCGACCGCATGCAGGGCCCCGCCTTGCGACGGGAACTCGACGTGCAGGTCTTCGATCTCGAGCAATGCCATGGGTCGCGGGACCGGGTCTGTCAACGCTTGAGCTTGGGGTCGAGCGCGTCGCGCAAGCCGTCGCCCAGCAGGTTGAACGCCAGCACCGTGAGCAGGATCATCAGCCCGGGAAGCGTCACCACCCACCACGCCCGCAGCACGAACTCGCGGGCATCGGCTAGCATGGTGCCCCACTCGGAGGCCGGCGGCTGCGCGCCGAGACCCAGGAAGCCCAGCGCGGCCGCGTCGAGGATGGCGGTGGAAACCCCCAGCGACGCCTGCACGATCAGCGGGGCGGCGCAGTTCGGCAGCACCTCGCTGAACATCAGCCGCGACTGCGTGGCACCGCTCGCGCGCGCGGCAGTGACGTAGTCCTTCGACGTCTCGCTGATCACCGCTGCGCGCGTGATGCGGACGTAGTGCGGCAGCACCACCACCACCACCGCCAGCATCGCATTCATCAGGCCCGGGCCCAGGATGGCGACGATGACGATCGCCAGCAGCAGACTGGGCAGCGTCAGGATGATGTCCATCAGCCGCATGATCGCGATCTCGGCGACGCCGCGAACGAATCCGGCCACCAGCCCGAGCGCGATGCCGACCACGATCGCGAGCGCCACCACGGCGATGCCGATCGTCAGCGACAGCCGGGCGCCATGGATCAGCCGCGAGAGAATGTCGCGGCCGATGGCGTCGGTGCCCAGCGGATACGCCCACGAGCCACCGGACTGCCAGGCCGGCGGCTTCAGGAACACCGCGCTGTTGGTGAGATCCGGCGGGTACGGTGCGAGCACATTGGCGAACGCGGCCATCAGCAACACGACGATGACGAAGATCAGCCCGGCAACGGCGCCCCGGTTGGCGCTGAAATATCCCCAGAACTCGCGCAGCGGTCCGCGCGGCGCGGCGGCGAGCGAAGGCGAAGCGATTGTCAGCGGTGTCATGTCGCGCGCCGGATGCGGGGGTTGATGACGCCGTAGGTGAGGTCGACGAGCAGATTGACCGTCATCACCACCAGCCCGAGCAGCAGCACGCCGCCCTGCAACACCGGGTAGTCGCGCCGGTTGATCGCCTCGATCAGCCACTTGCCCACGCCCGGCCAGGAGAAGATGGTCTCGGTGAGGATTGCGCCGGTGAACAGCACGCCCACCTGCAAGCCGATCACCGTGATCACCGGGATCAGCGCGTTGCGCAGCGCATGCAGCGCGACGATGCGGAATTTCGACAGGCCCTTGGCCCGCGCCGTGCGGATGTAGTCCTCGCCCAGCACCTCGAGCATCGCCGACCGCGTCATCCGGGCAATGATCGCCAGCGGCTGCGTGCCAAGCACGATCATCGGCAGGATCAGGTGCGAGACCGCCGACTTGAAAGCGCCCTTCTCGCCGGACAGCAGCGTGTCGATGGTCAGGAAACCCGTCACCGGCTCTATGAAATACCTGACCGCCATGCGCCCGGAGACCGGAGTCCAGCCGAGTTGCACCGAAAACAGCAGGATCAGCAGCAGGCCCCACCAGAAGATCGGCATCGAGTAGCCGGTGAGCGACACGCCCATCACGCCGTGGTCGAAGATGGAATTGCGACGCACCGCCGCGATGATCCCGGCGGGGATCCCAAGCACCAGCGCGAACACGATCGCGCACAGCGCGAGTTCGATGGTGGCGGGAAACAGCGCGGCGAACTCGCGCAGCACCGGTTCCTGCGTGATCATCGACTTGCCGAGATCGCCGTGCAGCACGCGGCCGATGTAGATGCCGTATTGCACCAGCACCGGCCGATCGAGGCCGTATTCCTTGAGCAGCGCCGCGTGGCGCGCGGCGTCGATGCCGCGCTCGCCGGCCATCGTCTCGATGGGATCGCCGGGCACGAGCCGGATCAGGAAGAACGCCAGCAGCGTCATCCCGATGAACGTGGGGATGACGAGACTGACGCGGGTAAGGAGATAGCGCAGCATTCGCGTACGGGCGGTTTCGGGTCGGCTGCCGGAACCTGTCGCCAACCGGCCGGCAGCCTCGCGTATTGAACCACAAATCTTGGCAAGCGCTTATCGCACGCGGAGGACGGCTTCTCCGGCGACGGCTCGCCTTCAGATAGGGGGTCGTGCTCAGCGCTTCGCCTGTCGCCGCACCGAGGGCGCTGCGTCGATGCGACCCTCCTCTGCAAATGCCTCGACATTGGACTCGATGCGTTGGGGATCGTAGAGATAGTTGACCATGATGCCCCAGGACTGCGACATGCCCTTCTCCGACGTGTCGGCCAGCCAGTTCAGACGCTCGACGCGCGCACCGTTGCCGATATGAAAGCGGGCGACCGGATCGACCGGCCTGCCGTCACGTTTGGCATCGAGAAGGTAGTGCGCCGCAAGCCCCAGCAGCGGCTCGCGCAGCGCGCGCACGAGCGACTTGTCCTGTGCCCATTCGGCCTTGCCCTCCAGCAACTCACCCACGCGGGGCGACTCCGGCCCGTCGATGCCGGCGGCGACCAGCCGCTTCCGGTCACCTCCGGCCAGCATTGCGGACGACTCCGCCCGATTGCGATGCGCCCAACTCACCAGACCCGGAACGGGCGAAAGCGTGGAGAAGGTCTTCAACCTCGGGAAGTCGCGTTGCAGGTCGTCAACGACGCGCTTGAGCAGAAAATTGCCGAACGAGACGCCCCGCAGACCCTCCTGGGTGGCGCTGATCGAGTAGAAGATCGCCGCCTTGGCGCGGCTGGCGTCAGCCAGCGGCGCATGGATGTCGAGCAACTTCTGCACGTCGCCTTCAAGGCTTTCAACCAGCGCGACCTCGACGAATATCAATGGTTCGCGCGGCATGCGCGGATGAAAGAAAGCGTAGCAACGGCGGTCCGAGTCGAGTCGGTTCTTCATGTCTTCCCACGAGCGAATCTCGTGCACCGCCTCGTATTCGACCAGCTTTTCCAGCAGCGCGGCCGGCGACTGCCAGGTGATTCGGTGCAGCTCCAGGAACCCGACATCGAACCAGGCCGAAAGCCGGGATTCGAGCTCGCGGTCCAGTGGCCTCAGCGACGGGTCGTCGACGAGATAGCGCAGGAGATCGGCCCGCAGATCGACCAGGAACTTCACACCCTGCGGGATGGCATTGAACTGGGTGAGGATGCGCAGCCGCTGCGAGCGCATTGCCGCTCGCAACCGGGCCTCGCAGTCCCACTGCTGGTCGGTGCCGACCGCAGCTTGATAGGCGTCGTGGGCCCGTGCCACGCGGACCGGGTCCGGGCCGAATTCGAGCGCGATCATGCGCAGAAACGCGAGCCGTCCGACATCGCCGAGGCGCAGATAGGTCTGCGCCAGGCGCGCCGCGCGCTGCCGGGTAGAAACCTCGCCGCCTCGACTCTCGGCGCACTCCCGCAATTGCCGGCGAAGGTGTTCGAGGTCGTGCTTGGACGGAGGCTTCTGGTCGCCGGTGCTGCTGCTGACCAGCGCTCGCACTTTGGACAGACCGTGCGCAACCAGACTCCTGGCTGACATTTTGTTCGCCTCCTTGAATGTGCAGTGTGAGGATCTTAACGCGATGCCGACCCTGTGCCCCGGAAACGTCGCGCGCACCTGTCGGCCGGCAGGCTGCTAGAGTAGCGGACGATTGAGGAGGTCGCCTTGTGCCCGAATCGAAGGTCCACGCTTCTGGTGCTGGTGTTGGCGCTGTCGGCCTGCACCGTGCCCCGAGAACCCGTTCCGATCACGCCCGCGGGCGAATCCGAAGGTGCGGCCGTCCTGCGGCGCCCGCTTCCCGCGACCGTTCCGTCCGCCGTCGCGAGCGTCGCCCCCGCCGCGCCTGCGCCGTCCCCATCACCGTCCGTCGTCGTGCCCGCCGGGTCAATCTACGTCTGCGTCTCCGAAGCCGGCGGCGTGCGCCAGCAGACGACCATCGTGTTCTCGCCGAAAGTCGACACGCTGTGCGGGAAGCACCCGGAAATGGGACCGTGCCAATACGAGCGCGACATGTGCCGGCGCAGCGGCGGGCGCGTCTACGCCGCGGGCGGAGTCGAAATCACGCTGCAGACCGAGGCGGACTACGACACGAAGGTCATGCGCGCCCGATTCAAGGCGAACTGACCAGCCGTCCGAGAATCACCACTCATACACCACGCCCGGGGACACGATCCATCCACACGACGACGCGAGATCGCGCAGCGCGATAACGGGGCTACGATCGGGTCCGCGGATAGGCATAGCCATGCGCCCGATTCTGGGCGCATGGACACCGAGTGGCGAGCAACGTGTGCCGGTTGGATGGCATGCCGAGCGCAGAACACCGGCGCCGAAAGTCAACCGCCCTTCTGGGCGTCCTTCATGTCCTGCTTGACGTCACCAAACTTCGCCTGGGCCTCGCCAGCAAGCTTTTGAATCGTGCCCTTCGCTTCAAGGGATTCGTTGCCCACGATACTCCCGGCGACTTCCTTGATCTTTCCCTGCGCTTCCTTGATGCGGCCTTTGACCTGGTCTTTGTTGATGCCCATGACATGCTCCTGACAACGTGTGCCGGGAAACGGCCGGCACGCCGCACTGATCCTGCGAACTACAGTGACAATCTGAACGCCCTTGCCCGCATTGTCTGTGCGCTGGCGCACGTCGCGTGAGCGGCGAAAGGGCGCTGCGGGTTCGAGTCGTGATCCCCGGACCGCGCAACACCTTGATGCTGTCCGGAGACGCTTCGCGATAGCTGCGTGGCCTGCCGTCGGCGCAGCGGTCGGCCGAGATGACTTGTGATCGACTCGCCAGATCCAAACGACGATGAAACCGCTGCAACTCCGTTCGCCAGCGTACAGACCTGATCTCGGCCGAGGCGAACAATGATCGCGTCCGATGACGCCCTTTGCAGAACGTGATCCCGGTATCGATCGGGGGCGGATTTCGGATTGAACCCACACCCATTGAGGAGTTCCCATGAATTCGACGCAACGATTTGCGGTCAGTGTGATTGCTGTGACGGCGCTACTCAATCTGAGCGCATGCGCAGGGATGTCGGATCGCGACAAGAATACGGCGATCGGCGCCGGCGTCGGAGGCGTGGCGGGCGCGGTCCTGACCGGTGGCAACGCGGTCGGAACGGTCGGCGGTGCGGTCGTGGGTGGCGTCATCGGCAATCAGGTCGGCAAGTGACGCACTCGCCCAGGCAGATTTGACGTCCGGCAACCCCGTGCGAGTTTCTCCAAATGAGCAAGCACGTGGGCGAATTGAGCCACTCTGCGCCGCGCCTGTTGCCCCGGCTCACGAAGCGAGGAGCAGCGGAACATGTTCAAGATCGAAGTGGAAGACGGAGACGGGCTCTGGAGCGACGTCCGTGGCGACGATCACGCCATTCTGTACTTCGAGTCGAAGGACGCCGCGCGCATTGCCTTGGCACAGCGCTTTCCCGTACTCGTTCAGATGGAACACTACGCCGGTGGCAAACGCACGCGCGTCATACGCATCTTTGAGGAGGAGGATGACGATCCTCGCCGGCAGTGATCCTCCGGAATCATCGGTCGCATCGGTCCGGAGTGCACCGCAGCAAGCTACGGCTTGGTGCGCTCCCCGCCTTGTCTGTTGCCTTTCTCCTGGCCCTGGTCCTGGTTCTTCTCCTGGCCCTGCTTTGGCGCTTTGCCTTGCGGCTTCTTGTCCTGCCCTTGCGGCCGTAGCGCCTGTTGCTCGCGTTGCGACGTACCGTACTCCGGCCGCTGCGTTTGATGCGGCGTGGTTGTACCTGCACTCCGGGGCGGCGCATGGGCAGTCGGCGGCTTCCGAGCCTCTCCACCTCCCGCGTCCAGCTGTGAGCGTGGAACCGGTTGTACGCCTCGCTGGGCGGACGATGGCCGCGTGGCGCCCCATTGGTCCTGCTGGGGCGAGCGCCCTTGCTGAGGTGCCGCCTGCCTGCCCAGCGGGGCAGGAGCGAGCGCCCCTTGCATTCGCTGCGCCTGGTAGTGCTGCCGCACGACGGCGTCCTGCGGCTGGTAACGATAGTTCCGGGATTGCAGCACTTGCTGCTGTTCCCCGTGCGGATATCGACTCCCTGAATATTGCCGCTGGTATGCCGGCAGCGGCGCCGGCCGGTATACCGAGCTGCGATTCCAGTGGTCCCATCCGTAACGACGCTGCTCCCACGTGTGGCCCCAGTGCTCACCCCAGCGCGGTGGCGCATCCACACGCCAGCCGCGAAAATACAGCGGCGGTTGCCGGTAGTAACGCACGGGGATCCGCAGGACGAACAATGGCACCGCCTCCGGGCCAACCAACCCCCACGGCCCGTTGTACCAGGAGCTCGCGTACCAGTTATCCTGCTGGTAGACCCAATACATGCCGTCGTAGAAGAAATAATTCGAATTCAGCTGCGGCGCATAGTAGACCGGGTAACCGGGCACCGGGACGAGCCGCGGATACACAGGCATGTTGATCCCGATGCTGACGCCGGGAACCCCGATGCCGATGCTCACCTGGGCAACGCCCGACGTGATTGTGCAAAGCAGGATCGACAGCACAAGAATCAATTTACGCATCTTCGGTCTTTCGGTTCATTGGCCAGGGCAGATGTCACGCATCGCCGGGACGCCGCGGCGCAACATGCGCTTCAGTACCGCACCGTCGATGTCGTTCCGATGATCGTCATGACTTCGACCGGCGTGACGCCGGCGTCGGGCGCCGTTCTTTCGGCATTCTTCTGACGATCGCTGCGCACTCGCGCGAACGTCTTTCGCAGGTCCGTACTGAAGCTCGGTGTGTAATGAAACGCGGCGTCGAGAATCGACTTCATAGGGCCTCGCATGGCAGCATCGGCAGCAATAGAGACTTCGCCGGCGACATTTCCAGAACCATCCGAACACCGCGAGTGGCGAACTCCACACCTGCACCCTAGCAGCGTGCGCAGCTGCGGTCCGTGCGGCATCGCACACACCCGCGGCGGCCGACGTGCAGTGCGGCGCCTCGCCCGCTCGTCACCGGAATCCACAATGTCTTCGCCACCTGGGCGCCGAGCAACCGGCTCGGGTCGAACGGTTCGATCGCATTCATGCCCTATCAACTGCGATCATCGGATCGGCCCTTCGGGCCGGCGGATGCGCGAGCCTGGTCGCGGAAGCGGACATACAGCCGCGCTGCGCCTGCCAGGTTCGATTCCAGCCAGAGGCAGGACGCCGTGAACACCAGGCCGGCCGGCAGCACCAGCGCAGGCCACAGCACGGCGGCAAGCAGCAGCCCGAGGGCGGTGAAGTGGAGCAGCATCTGGCCGCGCATCGAAGCTTCCGGAATCATCTGCTTCATGTTGGGCACCGAGATGGTTGTGCCGCCCTGTTGCTGCAAGTGCAGCCAGTTGAGAAAGGGCATGATCTTGTAGAGCATGCCGGTGATCACGGAGAGGAAAACCCCGGGCAGCGCCAGAACGCCGAGCCAGAGCGGCGCGCGCGGGTCGCCGCCGAACTGCGGCAAGGCGTCGAATGCAATCCACGACACGCAGAAAACCAGCAGCGACAGCATAGCACCGCGCCAGAACACGAACGTGGCATCGGTGTGGCGCCGCCGACGGCGCGACTGCAACCACAGCGTGGCGACGGCGTACGACCCGGCGAGCATCACACCCGCCAGTGCCGCGCCGGAGTGCCAAGCCGGCTCTGCACCCAGGCCGGGAACGAGCTGAAGCGTCCACAGACACAGCACCACGAACAGTCCGGCGGGAAGCAGGCGCGCCAGCCACGCCGGATAGCCCGGCGTAAGCTGAAACATCGGGACGACCAGATAGGAGACGCCGATGACCAGCATCAGCGCCCAGCCGCCCAACCCCCAGGCGACATGAACATGGACCAGCGCCAGCAGCGACAAGTCCGGGTGCAGATTCTCCGCCCGGCCCAGAGTGACCGCGAGCGTCGCGCCGAGCACCACGGTCACCAGCAAACCAAACACGGCGAGGCGCAGGACATGAATGCTCATGCCGCGTGCCGGCGTGCGCAGCAGCGCAATGGCGATCACCGTGAGGAACGGCCCCAGCGCCGCCACGAACGTGATCGCCGCAAGCAGGAACAGCACGTGTTGATCGAACAGGAATGCCGTGGCGAGGAATATCGCCCCCGCGGTGATCAGCGGATGCACGACGGCCGCCACCAGGCGCGGCCGCCAGATGTTGGCGCCGGCCACCACCGCGACGAATTGCAGCAGCGATCCGCACATCGCCTGCAACATGAAGTCCACGACGATCAAATGGGTCACCGCCAGTGCGCCCCGCGACCAGCGCGACTGGAGCGCGTCCGGCCCGAGCAGCGCCAGGATCACGCCGGCGACGGCCCCGAACAGCGGTGCCGTGAGAAAGAACCGATACGGGACGGAAATCGGCGGCGCCTGCTCGAACGACAGCGTAGGCTGCATCGAAGTTGCGCGGTCAAGCCTGCTCGATCCGGACTTCATTCGTGCCGTCCGGTCGCAGCGTCGAGCGATAGCGAAACCCGCTCCGATCGAGAATCGAGTACAGCGGCAAGGGCTCGCAGCGCAGCAGCACCACCAATTCATCGCCCGGCGCGAGGTCGGCCAGTTCGGCCAGCACGCGCTCCAGCGGCTCCGGCGGCAGCATGTCGCGGCCGTCGATCAGGCGTGGTTCAGGCATCCCCTTGTTCCAGCGTCGCGCTCACCCTCGCGCCGAGATCTTCCGCCTCGGCGCCGAGTGCCTGGTCGCACATCGGATAGAGGATGTTCTCTTCCTTCATGTTGTGCTGCTGCATCAGCATCAACAGCGTCTCGGCCACGCCGGCGTAGTCTTCGCCGGCATGCGCTGCACAGGCTGCTGCAAGCTGCGACAGCAGGCCGCGCATCTGCTCATGCTCGTAACGCATCATCTCGGTCGGGCCTGCCCTCATGCCGGTGGCTGCCTCGAACGCCGGGAACAGCAACTGCTCTTCGGCCTCGAAGTGGGCGTTCATCTGGTCGTGGAAGCGCGCGAAGGCAGGCGCGGCGGCCGCCCAGTCGCCGCGCTCGGCGAAATCCTCGGCTGCGACAAAAAGACTGTCGCAGTGCCGGTGATGATCGGGGAGAATCCGCGTGGGAAGGCTCATGGCATCGTCCTGGGGAGGTTGGCACGAAGAGTTTAACAAGTACGTTGGGATGGATGTGCACAAACCCGTGGCTCGATGCTGTAGTCGAAAGCCAAGTAAGTCGTGCACTCGCGGGACATGCCGACGCGCCGGGCGCTGGTCTGAACGCAGTCCCGCGGTAGAGGCCCGAGGACTGCACGCTATTTCACAGCGCTTGCGGCGGCAAGAGGTAGAGCGTCATCGCGAAGATCAGGTAGACCATCAGCGCCAGCACGCCGACGAACCAGGTCGACCGTCCGCCGTTCGTGACCAGTGCCGCCGTCAGCGTGGCAATCAGCACCATCACCACTGCACCCGGCCAGAGTTGCAGGCCCATCGGCGTTGGACCGATCACGTAGCTCAGCAGCACCAGCACCGGCGCCACGAAAAGTGCGATCTGCGACGCGCTCCCCAGCGCGATGCCCACGCTCAGGTCCAGCCGGTTTTTGCGTGCCCCGGAAAACGCCGACGCCATCTCCGCCGCGCCGCCGACCAGCGCCACGACGATGAAGCCCACGAACGCGGGCGTCATCCCGAACGCCTCCGCCGCCTGCTGCACCGACTCGACGAATATCTCGCTGACCAGCGCCACCAGCACCGTGACCCCGCCCAGCGTGGCCAGGGCCAGACCTATCGGCCACGGCGCTTCGCCGTCCTCGGCGTGTTCCGCGCTGGCAAACAGTTCGCGATGCGTCTTGAGCGAGTAAAGCATGCCCAATCCGTAAGCAACGATCAGCAACACCGCCAATCCGACGCTCAGCTTCTGCGTGAACGCCGCCGCGGCTGTCGAGTCCGCCTGGCCAACCGCCGACGGAATCAACAGCGCGACCGTGGCCAGGAAGAGTAGGCCTGCCTGCATCCGGGCGCTGACCCGGTTGAACTCCTGGATGTGGTGCTTGAGCCCGCCGAGCAGAAATGACGCACCCAGCATGAACAGCGTGTTGGTGACGATCGCCCCGGCGATCGACGCCTTCACCAGCATGTATTCGCCGGCACGCAAGGCGGTAAGCGCGATGACCAACTCGGTCAAGTTCCCCAGCGTGGCGTTGAGGAGCCCACCCGCCGCGTCGCCGGTCTTGGCCGCGACCGATTCGGTCGCATGACTCAGCAATGCGGCCAGTGGCACGATCGCGAGCACCGACAACACGAAAAGCAGCGTGTGTGCTTCGGGCTCGAGCTCTGCGGCCGCGAACACCACCGGTACGAAGACCAGCATCCAGAGCAGCGGATTGTGACGGACTTCGTCGAGCAAGGGATTCACGGGTTCAGTTCCTATTTCCCGCTCTCATCAGTCGTCGCCGTCAACGCCTTGACGGCAATCGCAGCCACCAGGGCGGTCACCAGCACGCCGCACACCCCGATGGCAATCGCCAGCGCGCGGGTGAGCAGTGACTTGGGCGCAAGATCCCCGTAGCCGATGGTCAGGCCGGACACGAAGGCGAAATAGACCGACTCGTGGATCGACCAGCCTTCGAGCAGGCCGACAGCCAGGCCGAGCGCGATGATCAGCACGAGGAGGAATGAAAGGATGGGCCACACCACCCTCAGCCCGACGAGCAGTCCGGCGGCGAAATTCCTTCTCAACGTCCGCGAATCCATACCACCTCCGAGTTTGCGCGTCGTCACGGCTTCATACAACCGCTCCCGGCATGAAACCACCGAGCCCGTTCAAGCCATGATGTGCACGCCGCCATCGACGTACACCGTGCCGCCGGTGAGGCGACGCGCGTAGGGCGTGGAGAGGAAGGCGCAGGTGAAGCCGACATCCAGGATGTCGAGCCGTCCCCATTTCTCCGTGATCTCCTCGAACAGCGCTTCGAGCTGGCCGGGCTGGCTCACATCGAGCGGCATCAGGATTGGCGCTCCCATTGCCTTCGCCAGCGGCTCGACATACGGCATCGATTTCTCGTTGAGGTAGGTGATCGCCAATTCCGCATCCAGCTCGCGGAACGCACTCGCGCAACCGTAGGCGATCGAATGCTCGTTCGCGATGCCGACGACGAGCGCCTTCTTGCCCCGGAGCAGGGGCCGCGGGGGTTCAATGGTCATGCTGTGCCTCTCCTGGCTTGATGGAGTCGAGACCGCGGCCCAGCGTCCGGTCCTTGCTGCGGGTAATCAAGTGTTTGTCTTTTTCGTTCCTGCGGTGCTTCGCCCCTTCCTCTGAGTCAATGCGGGGCCGGCAGTTTTGCGCGGAGCCTTTTTGATCTGTTTGACCGGGTTGCCGCCAGCGAAGAGTTTTTCGACTTGCGCCAGACGCTCCGCCTTTTCACCCGTCACCTGCCCGGTGGCGAGCACGGTTCTGCGGATGGCATCCAGTGCGTGCTTGCGGATGGCGGCGTCGGGCGGCAGCATCTCGGGGATCGCGGCAAGAGACCCTTCGCGGTCCAGCACCAGGCTGAAATACTGCTCGCGCAGGATGCGTTTGAATTCCTGCAGTGTCACGCCATGGTTCTCGGCGCGGATCTGGCGCAATTCGTTGAACGCGCGCTCATCGGCGCCCGCCCCGACCATGCCGATGTAGAGCACGGCGCGGATCGCCGCCTCGCGGGCGCCACCCTCGGCGAGACGCGCCCTGAGTTCGCCGATGCGCTGCTGGACGTAAGCGGCGCGCTCGGGTTCGAGTCCCGGCCCTTTGCGCGGGGGCTCGTCCGTCCCCGTCAATCCGAGCATCGCCTGCAGAACCGGCGAACCATACAGGGTCAGGAATATCTTCTCCAGGCTGCTGTCACGCAGATCGCGGTAGCCGTCCAGCGCGGCGACGATCTGCTCGGACATCACCGCCTGCCACCGCAGGAAGGGGTTGTCGGGCGACACGGGCTGGCGCTGCGCGCGCACGTGTGTCGCAAGCTGCGCGACTTGGCGCATCAGCGGGTTGCGCTCGGAAAAGATCTCGAAGGGCAACTCCGCGAAGTTGAGCTTGCGCAGCCATTCGGCGCCCTGCTCGTTGATGGACGCCTGCACGAAGGGTTGGAACAAGGTGCGGTACAGACCCAGGTTTATCTCCGACACCCGCCGCACGGCGGCGAAGCGGCGTTCGTTCTCGGGATCGGGCTGGACGATTGCGCGAATGTCGTTCAGCGTGCGCCGTTCGAAGCGCGCGATCCAGTCGCCGGACACAAGCTCCGGGCGGGCCTTGTCGGCCGCCGCCGGGGTCAAGACGGCCTCGTACAGGCCGGGCGGCAAGACATCGATCAGGTCGATATTGGAGGCGAACTCCTGGTGCTCCTTCTTGGCCACGCCCCCCGAGACAAAGATGCCCAGATGGCCGACGGTCTCGTGCACCGCATAGACGATGGTTTGCCCGCAGGCGACCAGGTCGTCATCGGTGGCGTAGAGGTCGACGATCCACCCCAGTGCCTGTTGCGGCGGCGTGATGTTGTCGCCCTTGGAGCAGAAGCAGATGATCGGCGAGTGGATGTTGCGCAGGTCGATCCGGTCACCGGCGCTGGTGACGATCTCGGCCGTGGCGAGCCGATTGCCGACGAACAACTCGTCGACAATCCACTGGATTTCCTCGGCGTTGAGGTTGACGTGGCCGCCCCACCACTTCTCGAATTCGATGAAGCGCGGTCCCTCGGTGTCGACATTCGACCAGAGATTGTAGTTCTTGCTCCATAAGGTGTTAGAGGGATTCAGGTTCTCGAAATTCTCGACCAGATGGCCACCGTCGAACTTGCCATTGCCGAGGTCGCCGGTCAGCGCGGTGACCCAGCTGCCGCCTGCCAGGCCACCGGTGTAACGCATGGCGTTCTCGCCTTCCACTCCGGCCCAATACGACAGCGGTGAGCCGGGAATGATGATCGGCCCGAACAGGTCAGGCCGGATCGCGGCCACCATCATCACGGCCCAACCGGCCTGGCAGTTGCCGATGACGCAGGGCTTGCCTTCGGCCTTGGGGTGCAGCGATATGACTTTCTCCAGGAAAGTCACCTCGGCGTACATGATGTCCTCAATCGTCTGGCCCGGCATCGGTTCCGGGGTGAAGCCCACGAAGTAGCATGGATGCCCGGCACGCATGGCCACGCCCAGTTCGCTGTCGGCCTTGAAGCCGCCGATACCAGGTCCGTGGCCGGCGCGCGGATCCACCACCACGAATGGCCGCTTCTGCGGATCGGTGGCCGCGGCTTCCCCCGACTTGACGCGCACCAGCAGATAGTTGGCCGGCCGTTTGAAGGTGCGGGCGTCGAGCACCAGTTCGGCGTCGAAGCTCAGGACGTGGGGTACCGCCTTCGCCTTCTGCGCGTAGTACTGGTCACTGCGCTGCCGCAGCACGTCCCAGAACAGGATCGTGCGCTGCATGGCATCGGTCATGTACTCCCCGAGCGGCCCCCAGGCTTGCAGCGGGTTGGCCGTGAGCCCGCCGGGCGTCATCGATGCCACCGCATTCGGAGCGGGGTGGGTCGGTGGGCGGCTTGTGCTCCTGGTCAATGTCTTGGTCATATTGGTTCACCTCGGTTACGTTTGGTTGGGCGGCGCCAATTCGACGCATTCGCGACAGGAAGTCCGCACGCGAAGCGGCGCATCAGTGCTTCTCGAGCAGGCGTCGCGTGTGGCGGGCGATCATCAGCTCTTCGTTGGTCGGGATCACCCAGGCGGAGACGCGACTTGCCGCGGTGGTAATGCGCAGGCCATTGCCCTCGTTGGCTGCCGCATCGAGCTCGACCCCGAGCCACGCCGCGTCCCGGCATACGCGCTCGCGTAGCGAGCGGCTGTTCTCGCCGATGCCGGCCGTGAACACGATCGCATCGAGGCCGCCCAGCGCCGCCGCAAGCGAGCCCAGTTCGCGCCCGATCCGGTAGATGAAGACGTCGATCGCGGCCTTCGCCTCCGGCGCCTCGTTCGCCTCCAGCGTCCGCATGTCGCTGGAGATGCCGGACAGGCCGAGCAACCCGGACTGCTGGTAGATCAACTTCTCGATGGCACGCGCGTCCATCTTCAGTTCGTCCATCAAAAAAAGCACCACGCCGGGATCGAGATTTCCGCAGCGCGTGCCCATCGGCAGGCCGTCCGCGGCGGTGAAGCCCATCGTGCTGGCAACGCTGCGCCCGCCGGCCATCGCGCACATGCTGGAACCATTGCCAAGGTGCAGGACCACCGTCCTGCCGCGTGCGCCGCGCTCGTCATGCTGCGGAAGCACGTCGGCGATGTACTCGTACGACAACCCGTGAAACCCATACCGGCGAACCCCGAGATCGGTGATCGCCTTCGGCAGCGCGAACGCCTGTGCCATGGCCGGCGAGCTGCTGTGAAACGCCGTGTCGAAGCACGCCACCTGCGGCAGGTCTGGCGACCGTTCGAGCATCCACCGGATCGGCGCCAGGTTGTGCGGTTGGTGCAGAGGTGCGAGTGGAACGTACTTCTCCAGCGCCGCGAGCACCGACGCGTCGAGGCGAACCGGATGCGCGTATTCGCGCCCGCCGTGCACCACGCGGTGACCCACGCCGGCCAGGCGGCAATCGGCGAATTCAGAGCGCAGGAAAGCGACCAGGTGGTCGAGCGCCCCCTGGTGGCCGAGCTCTGCGCCTTCGCCCCACGACTTCTCGTTGAGCAGCCTTCCCGCACTGCCCTTGGCGACAAAGCGGGGCGCGGTGTACAGACCCTCGGCCTGCCCGCGCGCGATCAGCTCGAAATTGCCGTCACGCTGGGTGAACACCGAGAATTTGAGGCTCGACGAGCCCGCGTTCAGTACGACGATCGCATCGAGCATCTCAGGCTACCGCCTTGCCGACGGCCTCGCGCCGCGTGTTCGCGACCAACGATGCCACCGCGCACGAGGCGAGCCGCGACATCACCGAGTCGGCGCGGCTGGTCAGGATGATCGGCACCTTCGCCCCCAGCACGATGCCGGCAGCGTCCGCCCCAGCCATGAACGACAGGCTCTTGGCGAGCATGTTGCCGGCCTCAAGGTCGGGAACCACCAGCACGTTGGCGCGCCCGGCGACCGGCGAGTCGATCTTCTTGATCGCCACCGACTCCAGGCTGATCGCATTGTCGAGCGCCAGCGGCCCGTCGAGCAGCGCCCCGGTGATCTGGCCGCGATCAGCCATCTTGCACAGTGCGCCCGCCTCGACCGTCGACGGCACCTTAGGGTTGACCGTCTCCATCGCCGACAGGATCGCGACCCGCACTTCGGGGAAACGCAGCGCATGTGCCAGGTCGATCGCATTCTGGATGATGTGAACCTTGTCCTCCATCGTCGGCGCGATGTTGACGGCGGCGTCGGTGACGATCAGCGTTTCCGCGTAGCTCGGCACGTCCATCACGAAGCAATGGCTGACGCGGCGCGACGTACGCAATCCGGTGTCGCGCCGGACCACCGCGGCCATTAGCTCATCGGTGTGCAGGCTGCCCTTCATCAGCGCCTCGGCACGACCCTCGCGCACCAGTGCCACCGCCTTTTCGGCCGCCGCCTCGCTGTGCGGCGCGTCGATGATCGGCAGTCCCGCGATGTCGATGCCGAACTCCTTCGCCACCGCCTCGATGCGCGCCCGCGGGCCAACCAGGATCGGCGCGATCAGACCGAGCTTTGCCGCATCGACCGCACCGCGCAGCGAGCTTTCGTCACAAGGGTGCGCGACCGCCGTCGGCGTCGGCGGCAGCGTCCTGCATACGTCGATCAGGCGCTGGTACTTCTCGTGCTTTCGCTCCATTCGGCTTCTCCTTGATCGGGTGCGCTGGCCACCCCGCTCCAATCAGGCGGTGCAAATACCCGCCACCCAGCCTGGTCGTCCATCCGATCCAAACTACCATCGTGTGTATCGACGGCCCTTTTTCGGGCGTTGATCAATTCCCCTGCCGTGCGTTCACGCAACTGAATTCCATCGGGTGTTGATCGCAATAGGGGACAAGACCTTTGGCAACCGCTTCTTCATATCTTGCATTCGCGCCTGCGCAACCGCCCAAAGCAACGCCGCACAGCGCGAACATTAGTGCCAGCAATATCGCTTTCATGCGATGTCTCCAAGGAACATTCTCATCGCTTCCTTAGACGCTTAGACGTTGGCATCTCCCGCGCGTTCGTTCCATGCCAGCCACCATCGCCCGTTGCGGGCGACACTCAATGCTACGCGGCCCCGCAGCTGGGCTGCGCTCGAATTTTCAGTGGGGTGCGCCCTGCGTCAGAAGCGAACGCCATAGTTGAGGATCGCGCGCAACTGCGTCTGCGTCTGCGGCGAGCCGTCCTGATGCAGCCACGCGTAGCGGAACGTCGCCACCAGCCCTTCAAGGAACGTACCCTTGCCGATCGCGTAGTCGACGCGTACGTCGGTCTCGTTGCGGTCGGGCATGGCGCTGCCGTCGACGGACTTGATCCGGTGGGAACCCGCGACGTAGGTCGCGGACGCCGTCAGGCCGGGCGCGCCGAGACTGGCAAAGTCGACGTCCGCACCGACCCCCCAGGCCTTCTCGCCGGCGGTGTTGAAGTCCGATATCTGCATCGACAGATAGCTGGCATGGGAGCCGAACGGGGCTTGCGTGTCATATCCCTTTCCGGTCTGCGTGTAGTACAGCTGGAACGCCACCGGGCCGTGCGACAAGTCGGCCTGCAGGCCTGCGCCGTAGGTCGAGAACGATCCGATCTGCTCGTCGCCGACCGAGGTCTGCGGGTAGTACTGGGCACCCAATACCAGCGACGTCTTGTCGTCGATCGCGATCGGGTACTTGCCGTCCACGTAGAAGGTGTTGAAGACGTCCACCGCGTACTGCTCGTCCATCCGGACGGAGCCGTTCTTGGCGAAGTTCCACGTTCCGCCGGCGTAGATCACGCCCGCCTGCTTGCCCTCTCCGCCCGCGATGTTCGACATCCAGACGAAGCTCTCCGTTTCGCGGTTCTTCTTCTTCGTGATGTAGCCGCCGGTGTAGGAAACCTGGTCGGCCTTGCCCGTCAACGTGTAGGCCTCGAAGGTGTTGGGCACCATCCGGCTGTCCTGCGGATTGATGAACGGTCGGTTGATCAGTTGCCGGTAGGCGGTCACCGTCTGGCCGAGGACACGCACGGCACCGAACGCCTCGCCCAGCACCGTGATCGGCTCCTGCCCCGGCGCCAGCAACTTCGTCCCGTCCTTGTCATCGGGACCGTAGAGCTTCTGCGACGTGTAGCCGATGACGCCCACCTGAAACAGGTCGCCCCACCACGGGCTGCGCAGGCCCGCCCATCCGCCCAGCGCCCACGCCTCGCTCTGCGACCCGGTGAGGCTTTCCTGGTCGAAATAGTAGGTGCGCAGCTGGACCACCGGCTCGAAGCCGCCGGGCAGCTTGTAGCCGTCCTTCGATAGGTCCCCTGGGTAGATGCCCTGGGCCGATGCCAATGACACGCTCAGCAGCACGCACAGCGCGCCCGCGAGGCCGAGCAGGCGCCTGTCGCGCAACGATTTGGAGGACTCCATGGGACGTAGGTTCATGGTCTGCTTCTCCCGTTCACTGTTTGAGTTGCACAACCGGCGGCGCCGACACCGCTCAGCCCGGTTGCAACAGAAAGCCGAAGTCGTCGCCTGTGCTTAGCTCGCGCGGGGTGTCTCCGTGTCGAAAGACCCGGCACTGAGCCTCGCCGAGCAGCGTGATGGCACCGCCCTCGACCCGGAATCCGGTGCCCTCGCGCAGGCCCGCGACCCAGGTGCGGGGATGCAGGACACCGAACTCGTTGATGCGCTCTTCGCGGGTTTCGCCCTTGAATCCGGGCGGATTGCCGTGCAGGTAGTGCGGATTGATCTGGAACGGGATCAGGCCGAGCGCGTCGAAGCCCCCTGGGTCGCAGATCGGCATGTCGTTCGTCGTCATGATCGTCGGACATGCGATATTGCTTCCCGCGCTCCAGCCGGCGTAGGGCATCCCGGCAATCACGCGGCTGCGGATCGCCGGCAGCAGTTCCGCAAGGCGAAGCTCGCGCATCAGCCGCCACGTGCTGCCCCCGCCGACGACGATCGCCTGCGCATCGCGAACCGCTGCCTGCGCATCGCGCACAGCGTGGATCCCACTCACGCCGATTCCCAACGACGCGAAGACCGGGCGCACCTGTTCGACGTACTGGTCGTGGCTCTTGGTCACGCCAGCGTAGGGCACGAACAGGACCTCGCGGACCGCATCACCGAAAAAGGCCTGGAAGTAGCCGCGCGCGTGCTCCAGGTACGCCATGCCCTCGCGCTTCGCATTGCTCAACAGCAGTAACCGCATGATGTCTTCCTTTCAGGAATGGCCGACGCGGGTGGCCGCCGCCCGGGAAACATTACATACGCAGCAAGCGGTCCGCGGTCACCAGCGCGGTCACGATCCCGTCGAGATGCGCCCGATCCACCTCGGGCCAGGCGGCGCCCGGCTGGTGCAGTTGCGCGGTGGCGCGAGCCCCGAGCAGCGCTTCGCGCAGGAATTCGACCTGCACCGCGCCGACCCGTGGCTCGTTCAGCGCTGCGAGCTTTGCACCGTAGTGGCCGACCTCGAAGCCGCCCTTGTACGGACGATTGAGGGTGATGGCGTCGGCGCGGGACGCGGCATCGACGCCGAAGCCCTGCGCCCAGGCATCAGCGATGCGCCGCATTTCCACCGCGCCGATCGCCAGCGGCTCGGACTCGGCTTCGCCGCGCTCATTGCCCTTGTTTCCGAAATTGACCAACTCGGGAAGACGATCGGCAGCGGGACGCTCGATCACGATGGCACCGTCGGCGCGCATCTTGGTGTTCATCGTATCGTGCAGGCCGATCACGCGCAGCGCAGCGCCGGCATTGCGCGCCTTCAGTACTGCTTCGATCACGGTGTCGCAAGCGCCGCGATACGCTTCATGCCCGAGCCGGCGCGCCGCAGCCAGCGCGCGCGCCAGTGCCGACCATTCTTCATCGCTGGCAAGCGGCCGCAGCACGGCTTCGCCCGAGAACGTGATCGGGCGCACCGCATCGATGCCGCCAAAGGCGACTTTCTCGCCGGCGCGCTGACGTTCGAGCCGCGCAAAGAACTCGCGCAGCCCCGGCATCACATCCGCGGGCGGCGCGCGGTTGGGGTCGAGCGCGAGGCGCGAATGCGGGCTCTCGACGAAGACGACGCCAGGGTCGGCCGCGGCCCAGGCGCGGCCCAGGCTGCCGGTGATCACATCGGAGTAATCGTACTGCTTGCGCCGTGTCAGCGCGGCGTCGACAAACGGCTGCAGTTCGGCCGGGAAGCGCGCGCTGGCGTGGGGGCCGAGCACGATGGTATCGATGCCTGCCGCAACGGCGCTGAACTGCGCATGGCCCTTGCCCTGCCAGAACACCAGGTCATCGAAGCCGAACTCTTGCCCGGCCGGAATCCAGTCGATCATCGACATCATGCATACCCCAATTTCGCAATCAGCAAACCGCAGCCCACGCTGACCAATGTCAGGACGGACACTGCAGCACTCACTCGTCAATCTCCCCGACGATGGACGACAACCACACGGTTGCGCAACGACGCCGGATTGTCAACACGGGAACCGTCTCCCGGGGCACGGCGGCGGCAATCGCCAGCGATGCCGGGCCACGGAACACGCCTGCCGCGAGCCGGATGCGTCGAAATGACGCAAGGCCTTCGTCGTTGCCGACGCACTGCTCTGAATCGCTTCTGCACCGCTTGGCGTGCGTTGACATGCATCAAACGCGTGCGCCACGCGTCGAACGATAATCATCGGCTGTTCCTCTTGCTGCTCCGGATGCACCCGTAGATCTGATACGCGCCCGCGGTCAGACTGGACGCCGAACCACCCATCCACAGGACCACAGTCCATGACATCCCCAAGCAAGCGGATCAGCCACGCTGAATTGCGGTCGCGTTTCCGTGACGGCATGAGTCTTTTTTTTGGCGGCTTCATGGGCGTCGGAACGCCGGACGGAATCGTCCGCGAGATTCTCGACTCGGGCGTCAAAGACCTGACCATCATCGGCAACGATACCGCCGGCAAGGACACAGGCATCGGCATTCTGGTGACAAATCGTCGTGTCCGGAAGGTCATCGCCTCGCACATCGGCACGAACCCCGAGACCGGGCGCCAGATGATCGCCGGCGAACTGGAAGTCGAGCTGGTGCCACAGGGATCGCTGGCCGAACGCATCCGATGCGGCGGCTCCGGCTTGGGAGGAGTCCTGACGCCGACAGGTGTCGGCACAGTCGTCGAGGAAGGCAAGACGAAGCTGGCATTCGACGGTGTCGAGTATCTGGTCGAGCGCCCGATCCGCGCCGACATGGCGATTCTCAAGGCCCATCGTGGCGACGAGAAGGGCAATCTCGTCTACCAGCGTGCCGCGCGCAATTTCAATCCGCTGATGGCGTTAGCCGGCGACTTTGTCGTCGCCGAAGTCGACGAACTCGTCGCGGCCGGGCAAATCGACCCTGAACTCGTCGTCACGCCGGGCATTCTCGTCGACGCGCTCATCCTCGCCCAGGAGCCGTGAAATGGACGCCAAGAATCTCATCGCGTGCCGCGTCGCGCAGGAATTGAAGGATGGAGACGTGGTCAACCTCGGCATCGGTCTTCCGACGCTGATTCCCGACTACCTCCCCACGGGCGTGAGCATCACGCTGCAATCCGAGAATGGTTTTCTCGGCATGGGCCCGCTCCTGGGCGAGCCGCTACCCGGCTTGGTCAATGCCGGAGGCAAGCCCTGCGGGATGATTCCCGGCACCGCGTTCTTCGACAGCGCACTGTCGTTTGCGATCATTCGTGGCGGTCACGTCGACGTCACCGTGCTCGGCGGGCTGCAGGTCGATCAGGAAGGCAATCTCGCCAACTGGATGGTGCCCGGCAAGATGGTCCCCGGCATGGGCGGCGCGATGGACCTGGTGACGGGCGCAAAGAACGTCATCGTGGCCATGGAGCACGCCACCAAGGACGGCGGCGCCAAGATCCTGAAGCGCTGCAACCTGCCTTTGACGGCACCGCGGAAGGTGCGCTCGATTGTCACTGAGCTCGCGTTCTTCCGCTTCATCGGCGGCCACCTCGTGCTTACCGAGACCGCCCCCGGTGTCGCGATCGAAGAAATCAGCGCCAAGACCGAAGCCGAGTTCATCGTGAGCCCCGATTGCCACCCGATGCAATTGCCCGACCGCACCGGGGGATGAGCGGGAATCGCCGACACCCCGCCGGTGCGGGCCATGTTCATGGGCCTGCACTCCAAGCGCTTGGTCGTTGCTTCGGCTCGCACCGGGTTGTGCGCGATGATCCTGCTCACCGCGGCCCCGGTGTCGAACCAAAGTCCTTCGACTTCTTCGATCCGGACTATTTCGTCGCCTTCGCGACATCGGCCAGCAAGCCGGCTGGCCTTGGGACTAGTGACCGTCCTGCGGATCAGGATGTCCGGCGGAAGCAGATTGCTGCCACCGAAAAACGCGTCGTTCCAGGGGACATTGGTACTCACAACGGTGCCATCGAGATTGAGACCTCCGAACACGCCCCTCGCGCGCGTGAACGAAATCAGGTCGGCCGTGACCGTGGACCGCGCTCCGGCGCCCACCGGACCCGCGGCAACGCTGGCGTCGGCGCCGACCTTGAAGGAGGTCGACAGCAGCGAATTGAATCCCCTGTCGGTCATCACGACGATGACGACCTCCGACACGTCGATGCCGGCCTGGAAGCCCACGCTGGCAGTCGCCAGATTGTAAAACGCGGGTCCCGCCCAGGCGCGCCCATCTCGCGCGACGAGAACGCCACGCCCCCCTGAGCCACCGAAAATGAAGCCCGCCCTGACGACCTGCGGCGCGATCAGGAGTGCCCTGGCCCGACCGAGATTGTCCTGGATCCATGTCTGGGCCGGGTCACGGATGAAATTGCTGAGCGTCGTCTGCGCATCGGCGACAAGCCGCTCCGGCTCGGCCGGAGAAACCGACTGCGTAGCGCACCCGCCCATCGCTGCCGCCGCCAGAATACCCAGCGCATTGCGGCGCGAAGGACTTTCTATCATTCTGGATACCATCATCGTAGCTCCCTCAAGTGTCTTGCGTTGTTTAAAAATCCGGCTATGCGCGCTGCGGGCGACGGAGTCACCGCATCCTGCGCCAGGCCAGACGTATTTTAGCCGCAACCTCCCGCGGTTCGAGAACCTCGATGACATGTTGCGACGGGGAGCGTCGGGAACGCACGCGTGGCAGGGGCGCTAGAACGAGCCGAACATCGTTCCCAGCGCGACAACCACCACCAGCGCGAGAATCGCGCCGACGATGCCAACCATCACCATGTCGAAGTAGCTCTCCTTGTGCGTGGACCCGCACACGGCGAGCAGCGTCACCACGGCGCCGTTGTGGGGGAGACTGTCCAGCGTGCCGGCGCCGATCACGGCCACGCGGTGCATCACCGAGGGATCGATGCCCAACTCCGCGGCCAGTTGCATATAGGTGCCGCCGAGCGCGTCGAGCGCGATGGTCAGCCCGCCGGAGGCCGATCCGGTCAGCGCCGAAAGTATGTTGGTGGCCAGCGCCAGCGAAACGAGCGGCCCGCCGCCGATCGAGAGGACCCAGTCCCGGACCACGGCAAATGCCGGCATCGCGGCGACGACTGCGCCGAAACCGACCAGGCTGGCCACGCTCATGACCGGCAGCACCGACGCATTTGCTCCGGCGTCCACAGTCTTGCGCAACGCGGTCAGCCGCTTGCGGTTGAGCAGCACCAGCGTCGCGATCGCCATGGTGAGCGCAACGAGCACCGACCACACGCCGCTGACCGACGCAACCGAAGCGCCGCCCCAGCGCGGGTCGTCGAGGAAGCCCAGGTCGAGCCGCGGCAGCACGATGAGCGACACCACCAGATTGACCGCGATGACGACGATGAGCGGCAGCGCGGCGACCAACGCACCCGGCGCGGCGTCGGTGTGGTGGCCGTGCGAGATTTCCGCCGGATCGAAACTGCTCGCGGCTGTCGCGCGCTCGCGAAACGGAGGCTCGTCCGCAGTGGCGTCGGCAGCGACGACGGCCGCCCCGAAGCCCTCGCCCGTGCGCCGCGCGGCATTCTCTGCCCGTCCCAGCCACCACAGTCCGAACGTCAGCATGATCGCCGAGGCAATGATCCCCAGCCCGGGCGCAGCGAACGGCGTGGTCCCGAAGAACGGCATCGGAATGGCGTTCTGGATCGCCGGGGTTCCGGGCAGCGCCGACATCGTGAACGTCATGGTTCCGAGCGCGATTGCGGCCGGCATCAGCCGGTTCGGGATGTCTGCCGTGCGGAACAGCGCCTGCGCCATCGGCACCAGCACGAAGAACGCGACGAACAGGCTCACGCCGCCATAGGTCACCAGCGTGCCCGCGAGCACGACCGCGAGAATCGCGCGTTGCGGGCCGAGTCTTTCCGTCATGAACCGCGCGATGGCCGTCACCGAGCCGCTGTCGTCCATCAGCTTGCCAAACACGGCGCCCAGCAGGAACAGCGGGAAGAACTGGAGGATGAAGCCGGCGGCGGAGCCCATGAACGTCATCGTCCAGTTCGCGAGCAGCGGCTCGCTGGCCGCCAGCGCCACGATCAGCGCTGCCGCTGGCGCGAGCACCAGCACACTCCAGCCGCGAAACGACAGCCAGACGAGGGCGCCGAGTCCCAGCAGAATTCCGATCAGGCCCATGACGCCTAGATTCCTTCCAGCATTTCATCGAGGTTGAGCGTCGAACGCACGCCCAGGTCGGCCCGATGCGCGTCGAGGAACGCCGAAGCGGACTTGCGGCCCTCGTCACGAAGCATCGTGAAAAAGGGCCACTCGGTGAGCAGCTTGGAGGAGTAGCCCAGCTCGAGCATGACCTCGCTCGAAATGCGGTGCACCCGCATATGAGCCCACGCCGCGCCCTCGCCGGTGCCCGGGTCGGCGACCTTTCGCAGCATCGCGCCCGCCTTCATTTCCTTCAGCAGTGTCGCGTTGAACGAGATCTCATTCAGCCGGTTCTGGATCTCGCGTGCGGTGCGCGGCGTGCCGGGCCGCTCGATCGGGTTGATCTGCACCAGGATCGTGTCGGAGGCCGTGCACTCCCGGATCAACGGGGACATCGACGGATTGCCCGCGTACCCGCCATCCCAATAGGGCACGCCGTCGATCTCCACCGCCTGGAACATCGTCGGCAGGCAGGCCGAGGCCAGCAGCACGTCGGGCGTGAGTTCAGCATTGCGGAATATGCGGCCGCGGCCGGTGTGCACATTGGTGGCGGTGACGAACAGCTTGATCGGCGCATCGACCAGGTGCGCAAAATCCACGCTTTCGAGCAGGATCCTGGTGAGCGGATTCGACCCGCCCAGGCTGCTGTCGTAGGGCGAGAACACCTGCGCGGCGAATTCGACGGCAGCGAACACCGGCGAGTAGTCGAGCGTCCAGTTGCCGGTGAGGATCTCGATCGGACCACGGCGCAGCGGACTCATCCGCGCCGCGTCGGAAACGCGCTTCCAGAAGGCTTCGAGCGCCGCCCGCGCGCCGTCAGGACCACCCTGGGTCAGCCCGGACGCCATGACCGCGGCGTTCATCGCGCCGGCAGAGGTTCCGGAGATGCCGTCGAATTGCAGCCAGGGCTCTTCCAGCAGCCGGTCGAGCACGCCCCAGGTGAAGGCGCCGTGCGAACCGCCGCCCTGCAGGGCCAGGTCGACCAGCACCCGGCCGTCACTCGCGACCACCTTGCGCCGCGCACTGGCCGGCGTCCGTTGCTTGCGTGCAGTACTCATGTGAGTGCCTTCGTCTTCAGACGAGCGAACTCGTCGTTGGTGATGCGAGGAGGAAAAACGTCGCTGCCATCAGGACGACGGCGTCCCAGAAGTAACTCATGCGAACTCTTCGATGGTAGGGACTCGAAACTGCGAAATGCGGGTGACGACCGACGGCGCAGGCCCGCGCCGGGGTGCTTTCAGCCAGGGCGCCCGGCGCCGTGGACCCGTGAATTGACCGGCGCAAGGCGGCAACCGCCTGTCAGCATCGCCAGCAGACAGGTCGCGAAGGCCAGGATGGACGGCCGGAGCGTGATGCTGACGGAAAACGGCGAAACCGTTGCAGTCTCGAGGTTCTGGAACTTGAAAAGGACGACGAGTGCCGTGAAGGCGACGATCAGCCCGAAATACAGGTACCACATTGCGCCTCCCGCAAGACCCTGTTGCCCTCCACGTGCGCACGGTCAACCTGTTCCCGGTCGACTCCGGCGCCGCCGGCGAATGATGCCAGTTTTCGCGCGCCGCGGCGACTCTCTTCTCCAAACGGCTGGCCTTGCAAAGTCCTATAATCAACGCTCCCAGAACGACCCGGAACAACGGGCCAAGCGCCGGAGTAGTGGTCATTCCAGACCTCGTTCACCTGCTGAAGGCCGACTGCACCAAGTCCCGCGCCGCCGACCTTCGATGGTGGTCAATCGCGCCAATCCTGGCGCGATTCAACCCGCCCTCCCCGCCCTCCCCGGGCTCGTCGCATCGCTCCCGCAATTGAACACAACCGATAACAGACGGCAGAGTCTCGTCGCCGAACTGGCGCTCCTGTTCGTCGCGATCGTCTGGGGTGTCAACCCGCCGGTCATCAAGCTCGGCCTTCAATTCATTCCGCCGCAACCCTATAACCTGGCGCGCCTGGTCGTCGCCAGCGCCGTCGCGATCGTCGCGCTTTGGCTGTCGCGGTCGCATCGGCGCCCCACGCGGGCCGACCTGTGGAAACTGGTTCGCGTGAGCGCCCTCGGTTTCTTTGTCTTCCAGCTCCTCTTTACCGAGGGCATACTGCGCACCACCTCCGGTAACGCTTCCTTCATTCTGTGTCTGATGCCGGTCAGCGTGCTGCTGCTGAACAAGTTCTTCGGAGTCGAGACCATCACCCGAGCCGTAGTCGTCGGCATCGCCTGCTCGATCGCCGGTGTCGCGCTGATCGTTTTCGGCAGCGGACGCGGATTCACAATCTCCGATACCCACCTGACAGGCACGCTGTTGCTTCTCGCTTCGCAGGCCGGCTACGCCTACTACACGGTGTTCGCCAAGGAATTGCTGGAGCGGTACTCGACCTATCAGGTGACCGCCTACCTGATGGTCTTCACCACCGCGTTCCTGCTGGCAGCGACGCTGCCGGACGCGCTCAGCGTCCGCTGGACCGAGGTTCCTGCCGCCGCCTGGGCCAGCGTGTTCTTCTCCGGCTTCCTCGCCTTGTGCGTCTGCAACTTTCTCTGGATCTGGGGAACGGGCGTCATCGGCACCGCGCGGGTGGCTATCTTCAACAACATCTCGCCCGTGTTCGCCGTAGCAACCGCCTACTTCCTTCTCGGCGAAACCTTTGGCCTCGTTCAGGCGGCTGGCGCCGCCTGCGTCCTCCTCGGTGTGACCATCACCCGCAACCGAGGGCGCTTCTCGCCGAACCGTGACGTACATGGTCGTCAGTGATTCGGACCGACGCCACCAACAACAGACCCCGCCGTAGCGGGGCTGTTGTACGGAGAGGATTCGGTTGGTGCTTGGCGCGTGGGCACGAAATGCGTGAGTACTTCTGCCCTGGCACCAGCAAGTCCGTCGGTACGGGTCAGTTTCCGCCAACGAAGGCGTCGCGCGCCTTCACGCCAACGTCGGTATTGTCAGTGAAGAAACCGTCGACACCGGCGTCGAGGAAGATCGCTATTTCCGCCTGCAGGTTGCCACGACCGTTCGGGTCCGCCCCGATGCGCAGGTTGAGTGGAAGAAACTGGTTCTCGGCGCGGTACGTATACGGATGCACGAGGAGACCGACGGCGTGGGCATCGCGGACGAACGTAGTCGCGTTGGTCAGCGCGAGAACGCCGCCGACAACCGGGACGACGAGCCCCTTCGTCGGCCCGACGCCATCCGCGTATTTGGCGATGTCCGCCAAACCTTGTGCGGTTGCCATCTGGCCATAAGTGAGCGTACTGCCTGCGGCGACGGCATCGTACGGCCGGCTGCTCGCTCCACTCATGAGTTGAATCAGCGGAATGTTGGTCATGTGTGCGAGTTGCTTCAGGTTCGAGACCTCGAACGACTGAATGAAGACTTGGTCGCGCTTCCCCTCATAGCCATTCTTCCGGAGCACGCTGACGAGCGTCTCTTCCATTCTGAATCCGAGATTGCGGAAGTACGTCGGGTGCTTGGTCTCCGGATAGATGCCGATCGTCCGGCCCACGACCTTCTCCAACCCCTTTGCGAGATCGATAACTTGCTGCAACGTGGGGACCTCGATCTGGTCGTTGACGCGTGTGTTGGCGGGACGGACGGTCGGGATTCGCTCGCGCGCCTTCAACTGCTTGATCTCGGCGAGCGTGAAATCCTCCGCCCACCAGGCAGTGACCGCGAACCCATCCAGGACCTTCGTCACACGCCGTGATGCGAATTCCGGGTGTTCGGAAACGTCGGTCGTCTCGTCGAGAATGGGCTCGTGTCGAGCGATCAGTTCCCCGTCCTTGGTCATGACGAGGTCGGGCTCGATGAAATCGGCACCTTGAAATACGGCGAGCGCATAACCGGCGAGCGTGTGTTCGGGCAGGTAGCCGGCAGCTCCGCGATGTCCGATAACGAGCGGCGCGTCAGTACGCGTCGGCGGGCCGGCGAAAGCGGTGCCAGTTCCGAACGCAAGCACCAGTAGCAAGCTGATGCACGCGGCAGTGCGCATGTGGAGAGTGCGAATCATGTGTAGGCCCCTTCTCGGTGGATCATTCTCGTTTACCCGGTACGAGCGTCTGGCAGACACTACGGCCGCACCGGCCCAACGTCAATGCTGCGCTGCGCAACATGCACTCCACAACTTGTACAGAACCAAATAGGGACGACCAGGCGATCGATGCTGCTGGCAACGCGGTGCGTAACCCATGCTGCAATGTCGGAAATATTTACAGCGCACTGCGGCGCGCAAGCCCACCGCAAATGCAATCAACCAGATACGAGCGCGGCATGAGTATTGCGTCAAACCACCGTCACGTTTGCGCGCGTCACGACAACATCGCAATTGGTCTGCAACCCGATGGACCTCACTCGCACTCGCTCATGACGTCAATCTACCGCGATCTTGAATCGCGTCCCCGCCACGCCTATCGCGTGTCCTCTGGAGCGCGCGTCGATACGGAAGCGGAAAATCCCGCGTCATTACCAGCAATCACGCGCGACGATGCCAAATGGATTCCCGTCCGCAAGGCCAGGCCCGTCAATGTGCTTCTGCCGGCCACCCGACGGTGGCTGGCCATGCTGGCACCGGACGTACGGCCGCAAGCACTCGTGACCCAGTTTCCGCGGCTTGCCAATCGCGCCGCTGCGGACTGGGAAAGCCCGGAGATGTGCCGTGCGTTCCTGCATCAACTGCTCGTCGATCAGCGCGGCAACCGACAAGGGTTTCCAAAGGATGTCGCGCGCGACATTCTTGCCCTCAGATCGTTGTACTTTGAATTGCACCCGGCGATAGAGGGCATTGCCAGTACGCCGGACTGGTGAGGCCGCCGCGGTCATTACGCAGACGGCGTGCTGGTTGCCACAGCGAACCGCGAAGGTCGCATTCGCGCGGTGATCCTGACGAACGACGCAGCGATCGTACCCGGTACGTGCTGCCAGGTCGCGAGTTGGTGGTCGTCTGCATGGGCAACCGCAACGCCCATCGTTCACACTCGAAGTCGTGAGTGTCGTTGCAGTAGATGCGCCGCGGGGCCCAAGGCCGTGCCATCCCTGCGCATCACTTGGTACCGTGAACCAACTTTGCATCTGCCGCGCGTGGCGGCATGGAAACGACTCGGGCCCCCGTGTCCTTCAGCAGGCGCTGGAATTCGGGTGACGCCATGATGATCGTTCCTGCGGCATTACGCAGTCGATCGACCGCCTCTGCCGGCAGCACAAAGGATGTCGGCTGCTGATTCAGGTAATCGAGTTCCGCCTTGTCTTTCAATGCGGGGAACGAAACGTCGATCGCATAGATCTCGGCGGTGGGGGCCAGCAATGCCTCCGCCACTGCCGGGTCCTTGTTGGTTGCCATTGCGGTCGAATTCCTGACCAGACGCATTGTTCGCCACCGCGCCGCCATGTCCTTGAGCAGTTCCACGGCTTCGTACGAGTAGTGATCGATCGGAACGCCGGTCGCCTTCACCAGAATCTCCAACGTTCCTGGCGGCGTCTCGGACTGGTCCCAGTCGGTCGGGGGCGCCGACAGCGAATTGACGATGAAGACAATGACCCTGCGCACGCGATCAAGCGGCGTCGGCACGCCCGCGTCGTGCAACGCTTCCATCAGTTCCAGTGAATCGAGTACGCCACGCATGCCCACATTGTCGGACACGCCTCCGTCCACCAGATGAAGATAGGGCCGGCGGGCGCCGGCGGCGTAGGTTTCCGTCTCCTTGAGCCCCCGGATCGCGCGCGCCGCCGGTCGTGGCGGCTCGGCGGACTCCGTAAACCTCTTCACCCAGGCCGGGATGACCGTGTTGCAGCTACCCCCGTAGTTGTTGATGGTGACGGGCGAGAGCACTACCGGCACCGCCGATGACGCCGCGGCGGCGCGCGACAGCGGCATGGCGCCGAGATCGGAACAGAGGATGTCGAAGATGTTCTGGTTGAAGACGAAGCGGGCACCGGTCGAGATGTCCGTGGCCGATGCCAGAATCATCGGGCCGCGACCGCGGTCAAGATCGCCGAAGGTGGCACCGTCGAAGAGAATCTCGTCGTACAACTGGGCCGCCAATTCTGAACGGCCCCAGTGCGTCGACGACAGGCTGGCCCAGTTCGCCGGATTGAACGTGCGGGCGATGATCTCGCCTTGCACATTCCGCTTGAGGAATCGCTGCTCGTACTCGGAAAACAGCCTGTCACCGTAAAGCCCGTAGGCCAGTGCGGTGAAGCTGCCACCGGACACGCCGGTGATGATGTCGACGTGATCGAGCAGACTGCCTTTGTCGCCCTTCGGTCCCACGACCTCGGTACGTCGGAGGAACTCCAGGACGCCGTATGAAAAAGCGGCCGCGCGCGTGCCGCCTCCCGAGAAGGCGAGGATGACGATGTCGTCCTTGTCCTTGAAGTGCGCTTGCCGGGTCTGGAATCGGTATCCGGTACTCGAGTCGGTGACGGCGAGCGATGGATTGACGGGACGGCTGGCACATCCGCCGAGCAGAACCATCAGCATGAGTGTGGCCAGTAGAGAAATACGAAGTCGAGTCGTCATTTGACATCCATGCACGTCTTGTTGACCGTCCCGCGTGTGTCTGGAGCGGCGGGATGCGCTGCATCCGCCCATTCGCACCTCAGCCGGACGGCCCAGCAGTATTCGACGCCTACACCAGCGCCTTCAGAAGCTTGAGCAGCAGTTCCTTGAACGGGATCTGCAGCGCAGCTACCACGAGCATCGGCAGCGCCATCGGCACCAGGATCTTGACCAGCGACGCCTTGCCGATGGGTGCGATGCGCATCCTGGTCACCGCCTCGTACATCGCCGCCGCGTCCGCCACCGGACCGATCTCCGGCGCATCGAGTAAAGGCGCATCGGAGACCGACTGGCGCAGGATCCAGCGCCGGTGCACGAGCCGCCCCTGTTCGCCGACCAGCGCCGCATACGCGGGAATCGCCCGGGCTCGCGCTTTGGCCAATGCCGGGAAGAGTGCGAGCAGCGGCAACAACAGGAACAGCGTCCACAGGATCACGAATGCCGCTGCCGGAAGCTTGTACGACGCCAGCGCTTGGTCATGGTAGGCGACCTCGTGCGCCCAGCGCGACGCGATCGCCGCGGACAGCGCGAATGTCACCATCGAGAACGCTCCGGGCAGCTTTTCGACGAATGCCATCCCGCCGGTCCGATCGGGATGCGTAGGCACCAGTGACAGATCCAGCCGGCCCACCCGCCAGAACCAGGTGACGACGAGCAGCACGCGCCACAACCAGCTCAACACCAGCGCGAGAAAGATCGGCCGCACCACGTAGGCGAACCACCAGCCGCCGAAGCCCAGCTTCTGATCCGCGCCGAGCGCCCATGCCATCGCATCGCTGCGCAGGTCGGGCTGTTCGACCAGCGACCACGCCAGCGCCACGCCCAGCACGAACACCCACGGCAACGACGAATCGCGCAACCGGCGCAGGTCGATGCTCACTTGCTCGAACTGACTGCGCTGGTCAGGCGCGACGAGCCCACTCGAAAGGAATTGCGGCAGCAGGCGACGCGCCGTCTTGTCCATCGCCGCCTCGGCCAGGACGAGCAGCGGGATGGCGAGCAGGCAGCGGACGTGGATGCCGAAGTGCTGCAGCAGCGGTTCGCCGGCCTCGGTCGTCACCAACCGCCCGGCGGTGACTGCCCAGATGACGATCGGCAGCCACGTCAGCAATGCAAGAAACACAGCGCGACGGACGGCCCCCAAACCGTTTGCGGGAACGAGGTGCAACCGCCGGTACCAGCGCAACGGAAGCTCGTTCTCGACCGGCGAGAACGCGCCCCCGGACTCGACGTCTGGCGCCGAAGTCTGCGGCGTTTTCGTGTTGGTTTTCATTTTCCCTTTGGAACAGGATCGGGCCGTCGGCCGGGAGGACGCGACCGACGGCCCATGGACGCCACAATGGCGCACCGATCAAACGAACGGTCGAGCCGTCCGGTCACGCCGCAGGTCGGGTGCCCGCCGTTGCGTGTCATCGCCCCACACAATCACGAAGTCGTACGGCGCGGTTTCGTCGACTTCAAATCACTTGGCGGCGCCGGCCTTGCTCCAGGTCGCGTCCGGGTCGTACGCGGTCGTCGCGCGGGCCAGCGTCGCCGTCCCGGGTCCCAGATCCTTCTCGTACACGACACCATCGTTGTTGACGATGAACGTCATGATTCCGGTATCGCCATATTTCGCCGGCCAGGCGATCAGCGCATAGCCTTCGGTCATCTTCCCGTTTTTTACGTAGCGCTTCGCGCCCCCCGGTGCATTCTTGCCCTGCGCGGTGAGGATCTTGTAGACGTAGCCGTGGTAGGGCTGTCCGGGTTTGGCATCGGCGAACGACGGGCCTAGCGGGCTCAAGGGCTCACCGGGCAGCGACGCCCAATACAGGCCGTCGCGCTTGCCCGGTGACGACAGCGGACGCATCGCGTACTGCCTGGCGCCGTCGCCGTCGCGGTCCTGCGCCGCGTACTCGTCCTGCGCGTCGGAGTACGCAAGCGCCACCTGGATCGCCGCCAGTTCGTTGCGACCGATGCGCCGGGTGCGCATTTCCTCGCTCGCGAGCCTGGTGTCGAAACTCCAGCCCGCCGCGGATTTCACGATCGGTACCGGCAGGGTCCAGCCCGCTTTGCCGGCGCCGAGGAATGCCTTGTCGTCACCGGCGCGCACGATCCCGTGCGCCTGGCTCCAGGCTTCGAGGAAGGCGGTGATGTCGCTTTCGCTCAAGTCGCTGACCGGAACGTACTTGGCGTAGTCGGCGCCGATCACCGTCCTGATGGCTTCGCCGTCGTGCCGGGCGATGCCGTCCACCAGCGCGTCGGCAGCAGCGTCTGGCGAGGGGAAGGCCTTCTGCGCCGACACCAACGGTGACAGCAACAGCGTGCCCACGACCAGCGCGATGCCCAGGGGCCGCGCGGAGCGGGTGTTGCAAAGGTTGTTTGTGTTCATCTGTTGGCTCCTGGCAATCATTTTCCGCGCCCACCGGCACCCGCGGCGCGGGCCCCGCCACCGCTGGCCGCGGCCTTCTGCGCTTGCGGCTTGGCCGCTGCGCCACCCGCCGCGGCCTTCTGTGCCTGCGGCTTGGCCGCAGCGCCGCCTCCGGCCGGCTTCTGCGGCCGGCTACCACCGTCTTCGCGTGCCTTGGGTGCCGAAGGCTTCTGTTGCGCCGCCTGCTTGCTGGCGTTGCCGCGATCAACCTGTTGCTTGGCCTTGCCGTCGCCGGCGCCCTTCAGTGCATTGTCGCGCTCGGCCGATTTGGCCTTGTCGCGCGCCGCGCTGCGATCCGCCGTCTCGGCTTTCTGCCGCGCGTTGTCGCGATCCATGTTCTTCGCGCGCTCGCTCGCCGACCCCTTGTCGACGGGAACGCCACGGTCCTGCATCGACTTCGCCGCCTTCTCGCGGCTGGCATCGCGTCCGGCGTCGGCGCCATCGCGGCCGCGATACTGCTCGCGATTGCCGGCATCGCGCTGCTTTTCGAGATTCTTGCGCGTCGCATCGCCACCGCGGTATGGCGTGCTGCCGCGCCGGTCCGGGTTGTGGTTCCAGCTCGTGCGGTTGCTGTTGACGTCGATCTTTTTGTTCACGTTGATGCTGTTGTAGCGATTGACGTTGATGTCGATGTCGCCGCGGCCCCAGTTGCAGCCGCCCCACAGCGCGTTGGAAACACCGATGCCGACCCCCCAGGCGATGCCCGTCATGATCGTTCGCGAGAACCAGTAGCCAGGCGGCGGCGGATAGTAGTACGGCGGATAGGCTGCATACGGCCACGGCCCGTAGACGACCGTCGGGTTGTACGCCGGCACGTAGACCACCGCCGGCTGTGCCGGCTCGATCACGATCACCTGCGGCGGCGGCGTCGATTGCTTCACGACCACGGTGGTCGTGGCCGGCGCCGCTTCCGGTGCCGCGCTCGACACCTTGATCTGCTCGTTGGTCTTGAGGTTGCCCGCCTGCTGCGCCTTCTGCCGCAGCCGCTGCACCGCGTTCATGACATCGTCGGGCTGCGCCAGGAACGCGTCACCCACATTCCTCACCCAGTCCGGCTTCTCGCCCAGCGTGATGAGCACTTCGGGAAAGGCGACCAGCGACGCGACCGACGGATCCCAGGGCTCGCTGGCGACCATCTTGACCGCGTCGTCGCCCTTCGCGTCAGGGTGTGCCTTCGACCACGCGGCGGCCGCCGCGAAGTCGTCGGGATAAGTGGTCGCCATGAACAGCTGGGCCAGCAGCGAGTCCGGATACAGCGCGACCTGCGCCGTCATCTGCTCCAGTTGCTCGTTGCTGAACGGCTTCGCCTCCTGCGCCTGCGCCGACAGCGCGAAGAACAACGGGATCACCATCAATCCCCGTACCAATCTCGACACTAAAGAACCCCAACTCATCGCCTTGCCTCCCTGCCATGTAATTGAACTCTCGTTGTTCCGCCGCCAATACCCACGCCGGGCAGCGTAGCTGACCTGCTGTCCCGTCGCTGCGCGATGCCTCTGCCAGCGTCACTTCATGCCAAATACGGTCACGTCGGCCTTGCCCTTGAGAAAGCCCTTGGTGTCGTACCAGAAATCGATCTTGCGGATGCTGCGCTTGCCGACGCCGCGCAGGTCGATCACGCGGCTTTCTCCGCCTTGCGGGATGTTCTGGCGCACGTCGATCTTGTCCGGCGCGCCGTTGTCGTAAGTGACGACCATGTGCTGCATGTTCAGCGGCGCGTCGGTCACCTTGAATTTGATCTTGCGGAAGTTGTCGTACGGTCCCTTGACGATGATCGTGTCGTGGTCGGCCGCGTGATCGGCGTGCGTCTGTCCGATCAGCCGCCATTCCCCCGGACTGCCGCCTTTGGGCTGCACCACCTTCTGCGCGTCGGCCGAACCGGCGAAGCCCGCAAAGGCCAGTGCCAGCGTCACCGTCAAGGCCGCCGCAACGGTCCTGGTGCCGGCCAGTGCCTTCGCCACAATTGTTGTCATCTCCATCGATACTTCCTTTCGTTGTGATCGTTCGTTGTGGGTCAATTCGTTGACACCGCGTAGCCGTCGTCGGGCCGCTGCAGCATCAGCCGGGCGTGTACCAGATCGGCGAAGTCCACGCGCGTTCCTGCAGCGTCGCGGGCACGTCCTTCAGCAGCGGCAGGTTGTTCCGTACCGCGTCGTAGGTGGTGAACCGCGGCGTAGGAATCTCGAGCACGCGCACGTAGTAGATCGCGTGCTGCTTCGGGTTGAACGCGGGATCGACCCAACTCCCCACCAGCTCGGGGCTCCCGATCGCGTTCGTGTAGGTGGCCTTCTGCAGGTCCACGGTATTGCCCACCGCGGGCAGCTTGCCGTTCTTCGCGGGCTTGCGGTCACCGCTCCAGACCACGTCGATCACCTTATCCTGCGGCTCGCCCTTCGCGTCCACCCAACCCTTGATGATCTGGATGCGGTCGAGGTTGGCGCCGGCAGGGTCCTTCGATGCCCAGACAGTGAAGGTCGGGGACTTCGCGGCTCCGTTGATCGTGCCACCCATCGGCACGCCACTCTTGTAGCCCTGCTCCACCAGTGCGCGCGGGTCCGCGGGCTGGCCGGGCAGATCGGCGCCGGCGAAGAAGCGCACCTTGATGCGCGTGCCCGAGGTGACGAAGCTCTCGCGCGCGGCCATGGCATCCCAGATGGCCGCACGGGTGTTCTTCGTGGCCCAGACCCCCGAAATCGATCCCGGGTTCGATTCCTTGGCCTTGATCCAGCCATCGATTTCGCCTTCACGGCGATCTTTCAGCGTGCCGTCTGCCGGCCCGTGGCTGCCGATGTAGTTGTCCTCGGCAACGTCCGAGGGCAGGCCGTTGTGGTTGTCGGTGCCGCCGATGAAGCCGAGCTGATAGGGGTTGGCGCCGAGCTTGGCCTGGTAGTCCAGCCCCTTGGTCACCGCCCAGCGCACGAAGTATTCCTTCTTGTACGTGCGCCCGCTGAAGGAGGCCACGCTGTCGGCATTCTCGAAGTCCGCGAATTCGTCGGCGGGCCAGAACTTGCGGTGGACTTCGGAGTTGCCCTTGATCTGCATCATCTCGATCAGCCGTTCGAAGTGGCTGCGCTGCTTCGCGTATTCCGCCGTCAGGGGTTTGCCGGCGTTGTCCACAGGCTCGAACATGAAGCCCTTGCTGCCGTTGGAATTGTGCGGAATCGCCAGCAGCCGCGAGCCCTTCTTCTCCTGCTCGGCCATCCATGTCCAGAGTTTCTCTTCGTCGGCGCTGTCGAGCGCCGAGAACGGCAGGTCGGGAACGTTCAGGTCACGGAAGATGACGTTGCGGTGCATGTTGCCGGCCTTGGGCGCGGCGGTCCACTCGTAACCCGCCAGCGTCGTGAATTTTCCGGGCCGATAGTTGTCGATCACGGCCTTGATGTGGACGTCCTTCCAGGCGCTGCGCGTCGTCTCGGGACCGGCGTAGAACGGCGGGTGACCCGGGTTCGCGCCGCGGTTGTTTTCGACAACATACTTCAGGAACCAGGCGCGTTGCTCGTCGATGTTCTTCAGGTTGCGCAGCTCCTCGAGCATCGGGTTGTCGCCGCCCTTGGCGCCCGGCACCTGCGTCGAGTACATCTCGCCGATGAACTCCGCGTGATCGGAGACGGCCACCCAGTCGAGCGGCCGGCCGATGCTGTGCTTCTGGCCGTTGACGACGACTTCCTTGCCCTGAGCGAACTGGTAGGCATCGTCCGGAGTCAGGCGCGCCCCGCCGATGTAGCCATCCAGCGAATACGACGTGTGCACGTGCGTCTCGCCGAAGTAGGCCTCCTTCAACGGGTTGTCCGGCACGGCCGCCTCGAGCTGCTCGACGGTCTGGGCGACGGCAACGGGCGCCACTGCCGCTGCCGCCGCCTTGGCCTTGTCATCCGCCGCACGATCCGAGCATGCGCTCGCCATCAGTACGCCGAGGCCGACAGCAGCGGCGAGGGCCGGCCGCTGCATTGCCTTCCGGCGGGCGAGATGGGGGGAAGGCGTTTTCATGTCGGGCTCCTGACGGATTGAGTTCACGGGGTCGATGCGGCCGGGGGTCAACCCGGCGTGTACCAGACCGGCGACGTCCACGCGCGTTCCTGATGCTTCATGGGCACCTCGGGCGGCATCTTGATGTTGAAGCGCACCGCGTCATAGGCGGTCCACCGCGGCGTCGGAATCTCGATCACGCGCGCGTAGTAGTAAGCGCGCAGCGACGGATCGAACGCGGGGTCCTTCCACGCGCCGACCAGTTCCGGATCGCCGATGGTGTTGGTCCACGTCGCGCGCGCCACGTCGACCGTGTCGCCCACCGGCGGCAGCTTGCCGTCCTTGCCGGGCTTGCGGGACTTGGCATTGCCCCAGGCGACGTCGTAGATCTTTTCCTGCGGCTTGCCGGCCTTGTCGATCCAACCCTTGATGATCTGGATCCGGTCGAGGTTGCCGCCGATCGCATCCTTCATCGCCGCGACCAGGAACGTCGGCGCCTTCGCACCGGCGGTGGCCTTCGGGAGGTCCGCGCCCATCGGCACACCCTTGGCGTAACCGACCTCGGCGAGATAGCGCGACCGGGCATCGTCGGCGGTGAAGTTCCACCCGGCGAAGAGGCGCACCGTCATCCGCGTGCCCGACGTGGCGTAGGTCTCCTTGCGCTTCATCGCATCCCACAGCGCTTCACGCGTGTTCTCGGTCGCCCACACTGCCGCATAGCCTGCCGCGGTGTATTGCCAGTCGTAGCGAGTGAAACCCAACCCTTTCGTCGAGGCCTCGGTCAAACGACGCGGGCTTGGCTCCTGACTCACATGCTTGCCGTAGAAGTTGTCTTCCTCGATCGCCGTCAGCGAGTTATGTACGTCGGTACCGCCAATGAAGCCGAACTTGAACGGGTTGGCGCCCAGTTTCTGTTGCAGTGCAAGCCCTTGCAGCAGCCCGCTGCGCAAGTACATGTGGGGGCGCATCTCCGGTGTCGTGGGCTTTCCCTGCAGCGTCAGGTTGCCGTTATCCCATCCCTCGATGCCGAAATTGGCAAACTCGTCGTTGGGCGAAAGTGCAGGGTGCGTCTCGCTGCTGCCCTTGGTCTGCATCACCTCCTGCAGCACTTCGAAGCGGGCGCGGCGCTCGGCGTAGTCCCTGCTCAGCGGTTTGCCCGCGAAGTCCACCAGTTCGAACATCCTGCCATTCGACAGGTTTCCGTTGTGCGGAATGGCGAGCATCTTGCCGCCGGTCCTCTCTTCGTATTTCGCCATCCATGCCCAAAGCTTTTCCGGGTCTTCGCTCTGCCAGGATGAGAACGGCAGGATCTGATCGGCCTTGTCCTTGTTGTCGCGGAACAGCACGTTGCGGTGCAGGTTGTTGCCGCCCGGCAGCGACGTCCACTCGTAACCGATCATCGCGGTGAAGCGTCCGGGCTCGTTGAACTTCTCAGCGGTGGCGGTGTACGCCTGCCAGACCGACTTCATGATCGGCCCGACGATCTTCGGGTCCTTGACCGGCGCCGGCAACGTGCCCTGCGCCTGAGCGGCAGTGACCTCTCTTTGCGTGTTCGCCTGCACCTCTTGCGTGTCCCGCATCGCCTTGCTCCAACGGGCGAGCGTCGGGTCTGACATGAACGCTGGATTCTCCTCGTAAAGCTGGAACATCACGCCCATGCCCTCGGCGTGGTCAGCGACGACGAGAAAATCAAGCGGGCGCGAAAGCTTCGCCGGCACACCACTCGACGAGACGACCTCCTCCCCGCGCGCGAACCGGTAGGCCTGCTCAGGGGTCAGCCTGTTGCCCGCCATGAACGCGTCGCCAGAGTTTGCGGTGTGGTTGTGCGTGTCGCCGAAGTACGGCCGCGTCGGGTACTTGCGGCCGGCGTACGGCGAATAGCGTTTCTTGGTCTCGATTTGAGCGGGTGTCTCGGCATCGCGCGTCGAGTGGTCACCATCTGCGTGGTCAAACGCGCCCTTGACCGTGACCTCATCGTCGGCAGCAGCGGCGGGCGCCGCAGCCTTGGGCGCCTCCTTGTTCTGCGCCGTAACGTTGCCGACGAGCGCGATTACCAACGCAAGCGCCGCGGCTGCCGCCCCGACGGCCGTCGATGCTCCAGTCCAGTTCCGCTTCTCGTTCGCCATGATCAGTTGCCCTCAATCGAAATGTTCACTAATACCCAGAAGCGAAATCATCGCCGTGCAAGACATCGGGGCGATCATCAAAACGTGTAGACCATCTTCAGCCAGAGGTAGTCACCGTTCAGGCGATTCTTGGTTTCCAGTTCCGGCAGCCACTTGAACTCGAATAGCAGCTTTTCCTTGCCGATCGGCTGGATGTAGCCCAGCACCGGGCCGATGCCGGCGGTGCGGCCCTTGAAGCAGCCGAGCGTCGCGCCGGATCCGCTGTCGCAGTTCGCCTGCTGGAAGTACCACGCCTCGGCGCCGATGTTCGCGAACCCCGAGCCGAGCGGGAAGATCTGCTGTAATGACGCGTCGACGTGCACGATGTCGCCGCTCTTGTAGCTGGTGTCGTTGTTCTCGGTATTGATCGCGTAGCCAAGATGGATGGCCGCGCTGAGGCCCGACTTGGCGTTGCTGTAGGCGACGCCGACGATCGGGTCGAAGGTCCAGTAGTTGAGGCCCGTGTTGCCGAGACGGCCCACCTCGTAGCTACCCGTCGGCGCATAGACCGGCATCAGGAAGTCATACTGCAAGCTGTCGGATTTCCAGGCCAGCATCACGGGCACCAAGGTCAGGTCGCCGATACCGGACACGCTGTTCTGAATGTACTTGCCACCCAGCGCCGCCGAGTCTCCCGAGATGGAGAGCCAGGTGTACGGCAGGAACGCGGCGACGCTGTAGTGGGCGCCCCCCCAGATCGTCTGCTCCAGTCCATAGCCCCCGCCGATCACCAGCGTGTTCGCATTCGCATCAAGATTAGCGACGATTCCGGCCGCCGTGGGGACCGTTGCCGAGGCGTCGCCCCGGTAGTTGATGTACATCGGCTTGAAGAATCCGCCGGGGGACGTCGGCGGCAAGTCCATCAGCGTCGCATTGGCGCCCGGCATGATGTGCGACGTACCGCCTTCGCCGGCAACGGCCATCTGCGGCGCGGCGACGAGGGCGGCGAGAATCGCGACCGACAGCCACGACGCGCGACGTTGCGCCCCTGACATCAACTTCGCTTGCTTCAACATTTTGCGGATTCTCCTGTCGTAATCAGGTCTTGCGAGCGTGGCACAACGGCCCGCTACTCAATGCGTCGGCAACAGCAGCACGATGCCGGCGCGGATCGTCCATTTCGGATTGCCGACGACGTCCCGGAAGTCGTAGTCGGCTTCGATGTTCGGTCGCCACTTGTGGCCGGCGAAGGTCACCACCTGGCCGTAGTTGAGGCCCAGGTTGAGCGACGCCCAGCGCGACTTCTGCGTGTCGTAGACGAGCGCGCTGTTGCCCAATGAGACCGACCGACCGCCGCCCAATTGATAGCTGAAGATCGGCTGCAGGTTGACGAGGCCGATGTCCGGCGCATCGTCGTCGCCGGTGAACGAAAAGAACGTCTGCGCAAACAGGCCCCAGTTGACCTGCTTGTCGGAGGAGTTGACGAAGCCCAACGCCGGACCGAGCGTCCACTTGTCGGTGGTGAGTCCGTCCTGCCCGGTCGGCAGCGTGCCCGAGAGGCCGACGCCCCAGCGCCCCCACGGCTGGTTGAACACCATCAGGTCGAAAATCGTGGTGTCGGCGAAGCCGGTCGCACCCGATGGCGACGAAGTGAAATACGGCTGCGTGATCCGGAAGATGTGGCTGGTGTCGCCCAGCGCGAACGGAATCGCCGCGCGGAACACCACCTGGTTGGCCGAGTCGTCGATGCCGTGGAAGCTCGCCGTGTACCAGTCGTTCAGCTGGAACGACATCAGCGACGCCGTCGGATCGGTCGCCTGCGCGGCGAGCGCATCGTCGTTCGATCGGTCCTGCGCCCACGATACGATCGGGAGCCCCGGTAACAACAGCCCCGCTGCAACGAGCGCGAATCTGCCGACGCGCCGCTGCCAATCGCGACTGCTGTTGCATGGGCATTTCCTGACCATGGACGATCCTTCGATGATTGCGTGAACATGGAGCGGCGCGAACCGTGTTCGGCGCTGGCCGCACTCCGCGTGCCGTCAATGCAGCGCCACCTTTCGGGCGATAATCGAGCCCAACATTGACGCTGATCAATGAGGGCGTCGGAGTTTGCTCGATCAAAATTGATGTGTCCAATGCAATTTTTGCACTAAACTGATACGCTTGACGTATGAGCATCGAGCTGCGCCTTCTTCGGCACGCCATCGCGCTGGGCCAGCACCGCAATTTCGCGCGGGCCGCGGAAGCGCTGAATCTGACGCAACCCACGCTGTCCCGAAGCATCGCGACGCTCGAGGAAGCGCTCGGCGTTCCGCTGTTCGACCGTTCCCACAAGGGGGTGACACCCACCTCGTTTGGCCGCGTGCTCCTGGAACGCGGCGAGGAGGTGGTCAAGGGTGAATCCAATCTGCGCCGCGAGATCGCGCTCCTCGCCGGCATGGAAGTTGGGTCGCTCGCGATCGGCGCAGGCCCCTACGCCAGCGAAGTCTCCGTCGCAGCCGCCGTCGCCCGTGTCGCCAACGCGCATCCGAACCTGCAGGTCCGGGTCACCACCAGCGACCCCGTCGAGGTCATCCGCGATGTGCTTGCGCAACGGATCGACGTCGGCGTCGCTGATCGCACCGGGCCGGACGCCGACGATAGACTGACCGTCGAAAGCGTTCCCGCGCATCCGATTGTGTTGGCCTGCCGGTCCGGCCATCCGCTGACCAAGGTACCTCGGCCCACACGTGCCCAGGTGCTGAGCTTCCCTTTGGTCACGACGCTGCTGCGCGGTCCCGCGGCGGCGGCCGCGCTGTTCCCGAGCGCGGCGACGCCATCGCCCGGATCAACGACAGGAGATTTCGTGCCGCAACTGAGCGTGAACTCGCTGTCGCTTGCCCGGTTGATCGCGCGGCAGAGCAACGCGCTCTTTCCGGGAACCGCCGGAATGCTCGCCGAGGACATTGCGGCGGGACATCTGGTCCTACTCGACTTTCGGGTGCCCGCGATGCAGACCAACTACGGCGTTATCTATCTTCGCGGGCGCACGCTGGCACCAGCCGCGCGGGCATTCATCGCCGCGTTGCACGCGGTGGAGGCGGAAGCGCAAATCGCCAATGCCATGCCCCTCACTCACAGCAGCAAAGGCGCGCCCCGCAAGCGCCAAGTGCGCAACCGAGCTTGAAGTAGCAATGCGTCCTATCGCGCGACCTTGGGAATCCTCGCCGAAGGCAGCGTTTCCGTGTGTGCGCCTTGATACGCGACCTGGCCGCCAAGGGCGGCGGGCGGGCGCCAAGCCGTCCTCGCATGCGCTGAGATGAACGGACCGTCGCCGCCGAGACGACGCGCCGTCGCCGCCTGGATCCTCTACGACGTGGCGATGCACGGTTATGGCCTGATGATTCCGGGCGTGGCCTACGCGATCTATTTCACATCCCATGTCGCCGGCGATTCCGGCCACGCCGATGTGCTGTGGTCGGTGGCGGTGTCTCTGTCGCTGGTGATCGCCGGCCTGCTGGCCCCTTGGGTCGGCGCCGCCACCGATGAATCGGGACGACGTCGATCGCTGCTCGGCGCGGCGACGGTGCTCTGCGGCGGCGCCAGCGCGCTGCTCGTTCTTGTCGGCCGCGGCGATGTCTTCGCCGGCATAGCGCTGTTCGTTCTCGCGCAGGTAGGCTCGATCATCGGCAGCAGCCTCTACAACTCCTACCTGCCGATGCTCGCGACTCCCGAGCGTGCGGCCCGCCTTTCCGGGCTGGCATGGGGGCTCTCCTACCTGGGCGGCATCGGCTGCTTCCTGCTTTGCCTGCCGTTCATCCGCGACGGGATCACCGGCGCCAACGCCGGACGTTTCGCCTACGCCTTCGTCGTGACGGCTGCTTTCCTGCTGCTGATCGGCTTGCCCGCAATCGCCGCGCTTCCCGCAGCCACGCGCGGTTCGTCGGACGACGAAGTCGCCGGCGCGTACCGGAGGATATGGAGCACGCTCAAGCGGTGGCGTCGTGACCGCGAGGTGCCAAAACTGCTGCTGGCCTACTACCTCGTCAACGACGCCATCGTCACCGTCATCTTCTTCACTGCGGTGATGATGAAGGGCTCATTCGGTCTCGAAGTGCAGGAAGTGCTCGTGTTGTCGCTCCTGTTCCAGGCCATCGCCGTTCCGGCGACGATGTTCTTCGGCTGGCTGGGCGGTCGCTGGTCGCAGCGCGGGGCCATCTACGTCACGCTCGCGCTGTGGATGGTCACCCTGGCACTCCTTGCGACGGCACAGGGACGACCGGGAGCACAGATGATCGCCGTGTCGCTGGGACTCGTCCTCGGGTCGACGCAAACACTGTTTCGCAGCCTCCTGGCGACGATGGTCCCTGCCGATCGGGCATCGGAGTACTACGGCTTCCATGCCTTCATGGGGCGCGCATCGTCGGCGTTGGGTCCGCTGTTCTTCGGTGCCGTGAGCGCAGTCACCGGGAGTCAGCGCATCGCAATGGCGTCACTCGCCGCGTTCTTCATTGCCGGCGGCATCGTGCTCGCGCGGGTGCGCATACCGGCACAGCGTGAGTCGCGCCTCACGGCAACAGAGGGTTGATCGCAGCGCTGCTCGCGCGAGGGATCACCTTGCCACTGGCACGCAAGTCCCACGCCACGTACGGCGATCCGGCGACACGCATGCGAAGTCATTCTCGGCACCGATCACAGGCTACAATGCGCGCCTTCGGTGGCCGCCGCGGTGGGAGCAAACGCCGGCAACACGTAATATGCGCAGCGATTTTGCCGTTTTCTCTTCGAGGCCGAGCCCGCCCCGCCTGATCGCCGCCGACTCCCGGCTCGCCGCCCGTTGACCTGCACCACGACAATGCTTTCCTCATGCGATTGAACTTCCTGCTGCGCGAACCCCTGCTCCACTTCCTGGCGATCGGCGCGGCGCTGTTCGTCGTCTTCCACTGGGGCGGGGGCGGCTCCGGCCCCACGTCCAGCCGGATCGTCATCACCTCCGGGCAGATCGATCACCTGACGGCCGGGTTCGCCAAGACCTGGCAGCGCCCGCCGACCGACGTAGAGTTGAAGGGCCTGATAGACGAATGGGTGCGCGAGGAAATCGCGACGCGCGAAGCCATGGCGACAGGGCTCGACCGCGACGACACGATCATCCGCCGCCGGCTGCGGCAGAAGCTCGAGTTCGTCGTCGAGGATGCCGCCACCGAGACGCCACCGTCCGAGCAGGACCTGCAGGCTTGGCTCACCGCGCACGCCGACGATTTCCGGATCGAACCGCAGGTGACTTTCCGGCAAGTCTATGTCAGTCGACAGAAGCGTGGGGCAGCGGCCGAGGCCGACGCCCGCGCGATCCTCGCCCGGCTCGATGCCGCAGGCGCCGACACACCGATCGACGGCGTCGGCGACACCCTCATGCTGCCGCAGGAGGTCGAGCTCGCGCCGCGCCGCGAAATCGCCCGGGCGTTCGGCCCGGGCTTTGCCGAGACCATCGAGACGGTCACGCCCGGCAAGTGGACGGGCCCGGTGGAGTCGGGCTTCGGATTGCATCTGGTGCTCGTGCGCGAGCGCATCGAAGGGGCATTGCCGGAACTGGCCAAAGTCAGGCCGGCGGTGGAACGCGAGTTCATGGCCGACCGGCGCAAACGGCAACTCGCCGCGACCTACGAGCGCCTGCTCGAGAAGTACACGGTGGTCATCGAACGGCCCGAAGGTGCAAAGGCCGGCGCCGCAGCCAGCAAGGCCGGTTCGTGATGGGACGCGGACAGCTGGCTCGGTTGTTTGCGATGGCTCTCACGCTATGCGTGGCGACCGCGGCGCTCGCCCACGAGACCCGTCCAGGCTATCTCGAGCTGCGCGAGCGCGATGAGGTGACCTACGAACTCCTGTGGAAGCGGCCAACCGGTGGCGAGGTCGAGATCCAGATCGCGCCGGTGATCCCGGACGACTGCCGCCTGGTCACGCCGGACCGCCAGCAACTCACTCCGGGCGCGGTGGTCGTGCGTGGCACGCTCAACTGCACCGGCGGTTTAGCTGGCAAGACGCTGCGCATCGCGGGTCTCGAAACCACGATCACCGACGTGCTGGTCCGCATCCAGCACGCCGACGGTCGCGTCGAGAGCCACCTGTTGCGCCCGGCCACACCGTCGGTGACGCTCGGCGCGGTGACCAGCGGCTTCGAGCGTGCGCTCTCCTACCTGCAACTGGGCATCCAGCACATCCTGCTCGGCGTCGACCACCTCTTGTTCGTTCTCGGTCTACTGCTGATCGTCTCCGATCGCTGGATGCTGGTGAAGACGATCACGGCGTTCACCGTCGCCCACAGCATCACGCTCGCCATCGCGACGCTGGGCTATGCGACTGCGCCGCTGCCGCCGCTCAACGCCGCGATCGCGCTGTCGATCCTGTTCCTGGGCCCGGAAATCGTCCGCGTGTGGCGCGGCGAGACGAGCTTCACCATCCGCCATCCCTGGGTCGTCGCCTTCGCTTTCGGACTGCTGCATGGTTTTGGCTTTGCCAGTGGCTTGACATCGATGGGCTTGCCAAAGGCGGAAATCCCGCTCGCATTGCTGCTGTTCAACATCGGCGTCGAGCTGGGACAGATTGCGTTCGTCCTGCTTGTCGTTCTGCTCGAGCGCGCGTTTCGGACGCTCGCGATCCGCTGGCCGCGCTGGGTCGAGGCGCTGCCCGGCTACGCGGTCGGCTCGCTCGGCGCGTACTGGACTATCCAGCGCCTGGCGGTACTGCTGGGAGGATTTCGATGATGGCTGCAGGGTTGCGGATGGTCGCGTCCCGCGCCACGGCATTGCTGGTGACGATGTTGATCGCGGTGCCGGCGTGGGCGCACGATCAGCAGGGCCAGGCGGCCGGATTCGTCACCGGCCTGCTGCATCCGGTGTCCGGCCTCGATCACGTACTAGCGATGGTGGCCGTGGGTCTGTGGGGTGCGCAACTCGGCGCGCCGGCAATCTGGCTGCTGCCGGTCACCTTCCCGCTGGTCATGGCCTTCGGAGGGTTCCTCGGGCTCGTCGGCATTCCGTTGCCCGGCATCGAGATGGGCATCGCGATGTCGGCGATCCTGCTGGGCGCGATGGTGGCGACGGAATCGCGCCCGCCGTTGTGGCTCGCCGCTGCACTGGTGGCCTTCTTCGCCGTGTTCCACGGCCACGCACACGGCACCGAGCTGCCTCCCGGCGAGAGCGGGCTCCTGTACAGCATCGGATTCGTGCTCGTGACCGGCTGCCTGCACGCGACCGGGATTTCGATCGGACTGATCCACCGCTGGGGCACCGGACGCATGGCGCTCCGCGGCGCGGGTGCCGCCGTTTCGGCAGCCGGCTTCTTCTTTCTGTGGCGATCGCTGGCGTGACACGTCGGGCGCGAACGGCCGCTGCCGGCACGGCGCTGCTTCTGTGCCTGCCCGCGACTGTGCACGCGCACCTGGTGACCACCGGCCTCGGCCCGGTCTACGACGGCATCTCGCATCTGTTCGTTTCGTTCGACGACCTCCTGGCCGTCGTCGCGATGGCGCTGCTCGCCGGCCTCGGTGGACCGAGCGCGGGGCGGCGCACGCTGTTCGCATTGCCGATCGCCTGGCTCGTCGCCGGGGTCGCAGGCCACTTCGGTCGCGTCACGGTGCTGCCGGCAGGGATCACGTCGCTGTCGCTGCTGGCACTCGGGATCCTTACCGCGATGAACGTCAGGCTCACGCCGTGGATCGCGATGACCGTTGCCGCAGTGGTCGGACTCGTGCATGGCTGGCTCAATGGCGCGGCGATCGCGTTGGCCGGCCGCGAGGCGCAGGGACTCATCGGCATCACCGGTGCGGTGTTCGTCGTGGCAGCACTGGTCCTTGGAGGCGTCGTCTCGCTGCGCGTGCCCTGGACCCGCATCGCGGTTCGGGTGGCCGGCAGCTGGATCGCAGCGATCGGGCTGCTGCTGCTCGGGTGGACCCTGAGCGGTCGGTTGTGAGACCACGTCCCGGCCGGAGCGCCGATGACTGTCGCGGCTTTCGCGGCCAGCAAGCAACCGGCATACCTCGCCGTGCCTCGGTCAGGTCAATGGGCGAGATCGACCCGGACCCGCCGGTCAGATTGATCTGAAGCAGTTGTTGAACGTCAACGAAGTGGCCGTTCCTCCCAACCCTGTTCAGCCCGCCTTGATCGCCCGCGTCTCGGCAGCGCGGGCATCGACCGGGATCACCGGCAATTCGCCCTTCCTCTTAACCGGCAACTTGCGCAGGTGATCCATGATCGCCTGCCACTCCTTGATCTCGCGGCCGGCGCTCTTCCCCGTTCCGTTCGCGACGCTGGTCGCGTCGGTCGTGCCCGGTGGCGGCAGCAGGTAACCAGAGTTTTCGGGAGGGGGTTCGAGTGCGTCGACTTTCGACGTGAGCGGCTCTCCGTTCTTCTTCTTCGGCACCAGCGCCAGCTTGCCCTTGGTGTACTTGGGGATGGCCACAATGATCGGGGCGAGCATCAGCGGGCAGGTCAGGCTGTACAAGCGCCCATCCTTGCCGCTGATATCGATAGCCTTGTACCCACGATCCAGATCACCCAGCTCGATGGCCGTCACCGCGTCCAGTTTTGGGCGCGCAGGGTCATAACGGAAGCGCATGCCCGAGGCGCGCGGGAAATACTCGCCGGGGTGAGCCGGGCTGTCGACGAGAAAGAATTCGAGCAGGTTCTTCAGGTCCTGCCCGGTGAAATAGCCGGTCACCAGCGAGCTGCCGGGCGTCGGATCAACGACTCCGGCGCCGAGGGGCGCGACGGCGAACACATCGTAGACGGTCTGCACACCCGTCTTCCCGCGCAACAGGCCGGCGCGCATCATTCCGTTCGCAGTGAACCCGATGTCCGCCTGGGTCGCTTCCCGGAACGAGTCAGTGACAAGATTGGCCAAGATCGTTCCGGCAGCGATGTCCGTGTACGTGTTGAGCAAATCGCGCGGCGCGATGGCCAGTGGCTGATCGACGCGATACCCACGCGATGCGAACGCGGCTGCGCTGACGGACTTCTTGAGCTTCTCGATCTCGGCAGCGACAGCGCGGTCACCGACGATACTGTCGTCGATCGGATGGAGCCGATACGACTCGACTGTCAGCTTGTCTCCATCCACCGTGATGACCAGCTCGCCGAGATTACGGCTCTCCTTCCCGGTCTGGACCACGGGCGTGCGGCCGTTGACGATGAGCGCCTCTTGCAGCTCGGTGTGGCTGTGGCCGCTGATCACCACGTCGATGCCCGGCACGTCCTTGGCCAGACGCACGTCCTCGCCGTCGGTGTAGCGCCCGTCCGCCCCCTTCACCACGCCGCCGTGGCTGAGCGCGATCACCAGATCCACCTTCTCCGTCTCGCGCAGGAGCTTCGCCACCTCCTTGGCAGTCTCGACGGGGTCGGCGAAGGTCGTGGCGCCGCCGCTGGTGTAGATCATGGCCTCCTTGCCGAGGACTCCGAACACCCCGAACCGGATGCCGCCGCGCTCGATCACCGCGTAGCGGCGAATCACGCCTTCCTTGGTCAGGCGCTGGAGGTCGGCCAAGCCGGCGTCGGTCCCGGGGACGCTGGTGTTCGCAGCGAGCACTGCCGGAATCCGCCCGGCCTTGACCGCTGCCCCGATGGACTTGCCGAGGCCGGCAGGCCCGAGGTCGAATTCGTGATTGCCGAAGGTGGTGGCGTCATACCCCATCAACCCCATGAGGTGCAGCTCGCCGCCCGTCTCCCTCGTTGCGGCGCTGAACGCCGTCCCCATGCTGTAATCGCCGGCGTCGAGCACCAGCACCGGACCCTGGCTCTTGCGCGCCTCCTTCCGCTTCGCGATCAAACTGGCCAGCCGCGCGTAGCCGCCGCGGGTGGTGTCGTTGTTGAGCGTGAACGGTGTGTAGTCCGACGCCGGACCCATGCCGATGAAGCTCGCGTGCATGTCGTTGGTGTGGAGGATGGTGAAGGTCTTCTTCCCCTCCGCTGCCGCGGCCAGTTCTCCAGGCAGCATGAGCGTCGCACCGATGGCCGTCGCACCCGTCAGAAATTCGCGCCGGGTGAGCGCTTCGTGGGTCAGGATGGTCACGGATTCACTTCCACCCACTGGCCCGACCGGTGTTCCGAGACGGTTCTGCATCGACTTGCCCTTTCGCTTCTTCGAAGGATTGTGGCAACTTCTGGAAACGCCAAGCGGCCGACCGCACGAGGCGGCCGGCCGTTGAGATCTGGCGCAGGCGCGGGTCCGCTCTATTTGCTTTGCGGCTCGCTCAGTTTCTGCATCACCTCGTCCATGTTGAAGCTGGCCGCCTTCTGCCGCTGCGGGTAGTCCTTGAACGAGGTCAGGAACTGACCCACGTATTCCTGTGCAGGCACGAGCAGGAATACGTGATCAAGTATCCAGTCGTAGTAGGTGTTCGACGTGATGTCGGCTCGCTCGTATGGGTCAGTGCGCAGGTTGAAGATCTTCGGCACCCGCAACGTGACAAAGGGCTCCGCCCAGATCCGCATGGTCCCCGCGACCCGCTGCTCCATGAAGACGATTTTCCAGTTGTCGTAGCGCAGGCCCGTCAACTGCTGGTCGTCGTTGATGTAGAGGAACGACTCGCGCGGGCTCTTGGCCGCCTGCCCGGTCAGGTACGGCACCAGGTTGTCACCGTCCAGGAAGACCTTGTAGCTCATGTCGCCAGTCTTGAATCCCTTCAGCAGATTCGCCTTGACTTCGGTGTTGCCGGCAACCGCCAGCAACGTGGGCAGCCAGTCGAGGTGAGAGACCATCTCGTTGGAAACCTGCCCCGGCTTGATCTTGCCCGGCCACTTCACCATTGCCGGCACCCGGTAGGCACCTTCCCAGTTCGTATTCTTCTCGCTGCGGAACGGCGTCATGCCGGCGTCGGGCCATGAGTTCATGTGCGGGCCGTTGTCGGTGCTGTACATCACGAAGGTGTTGTCGGCGATGCCCAAGTCGTCGAGCGCCTTCAGCACGGTGCCGACGTTCTTGTCGTGGTCCATCATCGCGTCGTGGTACGGGCTCTGGAAGCGCCCCGACTGGCCCATGCTCTCCGGCTTGACGTGGGTCCGGAAGTGCATGTGAGTGAAGTTCACCCAAACGAAGGCGGGCTTGCCGGCCGCGTTCTGGCGCTTGATGAAATCCACCGCCCGATCGGCGGTGACATCGTCGATCGTCTCCATGCGCTTCTTGGTCAGCGGGCCGGTGTCAGTGCAGACCTGCTTGCCAACCCGACCGAAGCGGGGATCAACGGTCGAGTCGTCAGTAGCCGAGGCCTTGCAGTCCATCACCCCGCGCGGGCCGAACTTGGCGCGGAACGCCGGGTCCTTCGGGTAATCCGGCAGCTCCGGCTCTTCCTCGGCGTTGAGGTGGTACAGATTGCCGTAGAACTCGTCGAAGCCGTGCACGGTGGGCAGGAACTCGTTGCGGTCGCCCAGGTGGTTCTTGCCGAACTGGCCGGTGGCATAACCCTGCGCCTTCAGCAGCTCGGCAATCGTCGGATCTTCCTTGCGCAGCCCGAGCGTGGCGCCCGGAAGGCCAACCTTGGTCAGGCCGGTGCGCAGGCCCGATTGGCCGGTGATGAACGACGCACGACCGGCCGTGCAGCTCTGCTCGGCATAGTAGTCGGTGAACATCATGCCCTCGCGGGCCACGCGGTCGATGTTGGGGGTCTTGTAACCCATCACGCCGTGCGAATAGGCGCTGACGTTGGACTGGCCGATGTCGTCGCCCCAGATGATGACGATGTTGGGCTTCTTGGTCGGCGCCTGGGCCAGCACATCGAATGGCAAGGCGCTGGCAGCGAGTACGATTCCGCTCGCAATGCCCAACGTTGCCAGCAAGCGCCTTGGCTTTGCAAATCTGCCGGCGATAGTCCGCGCCGGTGTTTGCTGCGTCGTTCTCATGGTGACTCCTGTCGCGTTGGATACGCGTCGCCACTTGGGCGATCCGGTGATGGTAAATCGATCAGTGGATCGAATGGGATTCCGACTCTGCGCTGGCTGCATCGGAATGCCGCAGGACTGCCGCCGACGAATAGCGATCAGGGCAGCAATGAGCGCTCGCGCACCATACCCGGCATCGAGTAGCGCTGTCCAATGTTCGCAGTGCATCGGTTGATACAATGCGCACATCATGCTCGACCTTCGACTTCTGCATCAGGCAATTACCCTTGCGACCTATCGGAATTACGCTCGGGCGGCGCAGGCGCTGCAGATGACCCAGCCGTCGTTGTCGCGGAGCATTGCCGGCCTGGAGGCACACCTTGGTGAAAAGCTCTTCGACCGAACGCCACACGGCGTCGATCCGACAGCTTTCGGCGAACTGCTGATTTCACGCGGACGCACTTTGCTCGACGGCGCCAGCGAACTCGAACGCGAGTTCAACTTGATGCGCGGGCTGGAGATCGGTCACCTCCGGGTCGGCGTCGGCGCCTACCCGGCCCAGATGTCAGTCGGCAAAGCTATTGGGGCGTTGCTCAGCAGACATCCGCATCTGCAAATCGACGTGATGACCGACGATCTGCGAGCGATCATTGGTGCCGTGCTGGCGGGGACGCTCGACCTCGCAGTGATCGAACTCAGTCTCGCCGCCGGCGAACCCAGACTCGCCGCGGAGCCGCTTCCGGTTCATCCAGCCCACTTCTTTTGCCGTGCTGGCCACCCATTGCTGATCGAGGATGACCCAAGGCTCGAGCGGATCTTGACCTTTCCGCTGGTGGGAACACGCATGCCGCCCCGCGTCGCAAAGGACTTTCTCGATCTCGCGAAAGCCGGCACCATCGATCGAAATACCGGTGATTACCTGCCGCCGATCAAGGTCGACTCGATCAGGATGGTCAAGGATGTGGTGCTCGCCAGTGATGCGGTGGCGGTGGCGCCGATTCCCTTCATTGCAGAAGAGGTCGCGCAGCGCACGCTCGTTGTCCTTCCGACGCGCTTCGCCTGGATGCAGACCGCGTACGGTTTCGTCTCGCGCCGCGCCACTGCGGCCTCGCCCACGGCAGCAGCGTTCAGGGACGAAGTACGGCGCGTGGAAGATCAGGTCGTCGCCGCGGAGCAGCCGGCGATCAGCAGTTAGCGGCAACGGACGGGGTCGATTCGGAACGACTGCTTACCGGAAACTTGGCGGGCAACGCTTCCCGTCTGGAGTTGGCCTCGGCGTACAGACCCGCGCGATCGGCTTGCCCTCGCGGGCGGTGCGATGGGGTTCGTCGTTTTCGAGGGACTCATCCCGTAGGCCTTCAAAGGTGCGTCGACCGGTGCCGTAAGGCTGACCTTCGTTCGCGGTTTTTTTGGTATAGCCGCGCTCGTGGCGGGGGCATGCGCTGCGCACTGCACTCGACAGGCGCCAGTCGACGTCCGCCATGGAGCGACAGCGCGAGGTCTTGAGTGGCAATCGCAGCGAGACGGACCGATAGGCAAAGGCTATCCCTAAAGCATAAATAATCAATTGGAGATATCTGAAGGACTAATCTAAAGTGGATTGAATACGCCGGCGAACAGGATGGCGATGGTGGCAAGCAAGCTCAACCCGGGTTCGCGCCTTTTTTTTCCAAGGAGACTCAACCATGAAGAGCAAGAGGACCCAAGTCCCTGCGATCGACATCGGCCTCAGCAGTGGTGAGCGCACGAAGATCGCAAAGGGCCTTGCCGCCGTACTCGCCGACAGCTACACGCTCTACTTGATGACGCACAACTTCCACTGGAACGTCACCGGGCCGCATTTCAACAGCCTGCACCAGATGTTCATGGGCCAATACACCGAACAATGGAATGCGCTCGACGTGATCGCGGAGCGCATCCGTGCGCTTGGCCATCCGGCTCCAGGAACCTACAAGGAGTTCGTGAGGTTGGCCTCGATCAAAGAGGTCGAAGGCGTGCCCAATGCAACGGACATGATCCGCCATCTCGTCGCCGCCCAGGAGGCAACTGCGCGCACGGCACGTGAGTTGCTCCCGGTCGTTGACGCCGCAAATGACCAGCCCACGGCTGATCTTCTGACGCAGCGCCTGGAAGTTCACGAGAAGACTGCCTGGATGCTGCGCAGCCTGCTCGAGCAGTGATCGGAATGCTGTCGGCGTCTCGCGTGGGTCGGAAAGCAGAGCCGGTGATTCACACCGCTGTCATCTCATCGCAGCTGGAGTTGCGCCTGGCAACCGGTGCAGGCCTGGGTAGGGCAAATGCGGTCGTCGAACGCGCGGTGACGACCTCGAAGCTGCCGGCGCGGTTGCGCGCGTTCCTATCAGTCTGGCTCGCTCTGTTCTCGAGCATTGCGCTTGCCGCCACGCCCGTCCATCTGGCCGATGCCTTGGCCTCCGGCCATTATCTGCTGATGATGCGACACGCAGACGCGCCCGGCGTCGGCGACCCCGCGGGTTACTCGCTGGAGGACTGCGGCACCCAACGCAACCTCGGGGAGGGCGGCAGGCGTCAGGCGGTCTCGACCGGTGAATGGCTGCGCCGGCAGGGGATAGACCGAACACTGTTGTATTCGAGTCCCTGGTGTCGCTGCAAAGACACCGCGCAGAGCCTGAACCTCGGGGACTACGTGGTCGAACCGGCCCTGGGATCGTTTTTCGACTCACCCCGCCGAGCCAAGTTGCAGACGCAGGCCCTGTCCGCTTTCATCTCCAGGACATTGGCCGTCAAGGGACCGCATGCCTTGATCCTGGTCACCCATCATGTGAACATCCGTGAGTTCGTCGGCGAGAACATCGGATCCGGTGACATGGTTCTGGTTCGTGTTGACCTGGATGGCCAGTACATCAGCCACCGACTCATTTCATCTCCGGGTGGAAATCAGCCCGCTTCTCCATGAAGAGACTTCTCGTGATGGTTGCCGCTGCATTGGGACTTGGGTCGATCGGTTCAGTCGCGAATGCAACCGAGGAACCCCAATACACCGTCATTCAGCAGCATGAAGGTGTCGAGGTCCGCAGCTATGCTCCCTACCTCGTCGCCGAGGTGGTCGTCCCGGGTCCGGCCGATGCGGCGGGGAATCAGGGTTTCCGGATTCTGGCCGCGTACATCTTTGGCAAGAACAAGGGGGAACGCAGGATTCAGATGACGGCACCGGTCACGCAGACCCCGGAACCCAGGACGATCGCGATGACCGCTCCGGTGACACAGGTGGCCGCTGAAACAGGCTACGTGATCCAGTTCAAGATGCCCGCTGAATTTACGCTGGACACCCTGCCGGAACCGCTGGATCCTCAGGTAAGACTCAAAGAAGTCCCGGGCGGTCGATTTGCCGTCATCCGATACTCGGGCGCTTGGTCCGAAGGGAATTACTCGGAACACCTCGCCAAGCTGAGGCAAGGCGTCGAGGCTGCGGGCATTCGAACCCGGGGAGAACCGATCTACTCGCGGTACGACGCTCCGTTCGTTCCCTGGTTCATGCGCCGCAACGAGATCTGGCTACAGGTCGAATGACCTGTGGCCAGCAGACATTTCGAAGGTGACGGCAGACGGCTCTACGTTGCCCTTGGTGACCCGCACGTACGGCGGCGGTGCGCGCCTGCAGGGCGGTGAGCGCGGAGGAGGATCTGTCAGTCATGCTGACCGGTCCCCACGTCGCCACGCCGGATCGCCGCGGCGCGCTCGGCAACGGCCAGCTTCTGCACCTCGTCCAGGCGAGAGAGATTCTTCACCTGCAAAGCCATGCGCGGGTTTTTCGCCAGGGTCGGCGCGTGGCTCAGCAGAAAGTCCCAATACAGTGTCGTGAACGGACAGGCCCGCTCGCCACTGCAAAGCGCGGGGTCGTAGCGGCAGCCCGTGCAATGCGGGCTCATGCGCCGGATGCACTTGCCCGTGGCGATGTACGGTTTGCTCGCCATGACACCACCGTCGGCGTACTGGCTCATCCCCAGCGTATTGGGCAGTTCCACCCATTCGACGGCGTCGACATAGACCGCGAGGTGCCAGGCGTGCACATCGCGCGGCCGTACGCCGAACATCAGCGCGAACAGGCCGGTCACCGTCAGGCGCTGGATGTGGTGCGCATGCTGGGCTGCGCTGTAGGCGCTGCATTCGAGCTATCTTTGCCGTCCAGGCGACGGACGCTGCCGGCGCGGCGCTGTACCGCTTCCGCAAGCTGTGAGCGAGCATACGGCCGGGCGCCGAGAACGAAGGGCTGGGCTACTTTCCCCGGCGTCCCAAGGGGCTGCGGCGGGTGACGTATCAGCGGATCAAGGTCAATATGGCAGTCGCACGAAACGGCAGGGCCCCAATGCAGGGCCGTCCAGCGCGAATTCCTGCGCAGTCAACATCCGCTCCGGCCCCGTTCGCCATGGTCAGGCGCTCGCATTGTCCGAATCCGGCTACATGGGGGCTACACGAACGCCGTACAGCAAAAAGCCCGACCTTTTGGACCGGGCTAAGTGCCTGTTTCAATTGGTTGCGGGGGAAGGATTTGAACCTTCGACCTTCGGGTTATGAGCCCGACGAGCTGCCAGACTGCTCCACCCCGCGTCTGAACTATGAAGTATATCCGAGTACGCGAACCTCAGTCAAATTTCCCGATGCCGGTTGTCCCGGTGCCGGTGATTCAGGTCACGCGGCTTGAGGCCCCCGACGCCCGCCCTTCACGCTCCCTGCCCGTTTGTGGCCGGGAACGCCACGACGTGATCGATCGCCAGGCGAATTCCGACCCGTTCCCCCATCGCATGATTGTGATGCGATGGCACAAGCGAAAGCACGCGCGAGCCGGACGGCAGCCGCAACGTGTACAGGAAATCGGCGCCCCGGAATGCCTTGGCGACGACCTCCGCCTGCCACGGCGCGTCGTCGTCATGAACGATGTCGTCGGGCCGGACAAGCACGTCGACCGCAAGTCCATCATCCGCAAGCAACGGCGCCCGGCTGTCGAGTTCGCCGAGTTCGGTGATCACCCGCGCCGGCCCGGCAACGACACCGCGCAGAAAGACGCCCTGCCCGACAAAGTCGGCGACAAACCTGGTGGCCGGCTGGTGGTAGAGATCGTAGGCGCTGTCCCACTGCTCGATGCGCCCCTCGTTCATGATGCCGATCTCGTCGGCGAGCGCGAATGCCTCGTGCTGGTCGTGCGTGACCAGTATCGCGGTGGTGCCCGTCGCCTTGATGATCGCGCGCACTTCGAGCGACAGGCGTTCGCGCAGATCGACATCGAGATTCGAGAACGGTTCATCCATCAACAACAGGCCGGGCCCGGAGGCCAGCGCACGCGCAAGCGCCACGCGCTGCTGCTGTCCGCCGGAGAGTTCGTGCGGGTACGTGGCCCCGGCATCGTCCATTCCGATCAACGCCAGCATTTCCGCTACGCGCTGCTGCTGGCTGGCATCGGGACGACGCCCGAACGCAAAGCCGATGTTCGCCGCGACGCTGAGATGAGGAAACAGCGCATAGTCCTGGAACACCATGCCGATCTGGCGCTTTTCGGGCGCGACGTTGTGCCCCGGCTCCGACACCACGCGACCGGACAGCACGATGCTGCCGCCGGTGATCGGCTCGAATCCCGCAAGGCAGCGCAGCACCGTCGTCTTGCCGCACCCGGAAGGACCGAGCAGGCAGCCGATGGCGCCTTCGGCCAGCGTAAAACTCAGGCCGCGAACGACGCGGTTGCGCCCGTAGGCGTGTTCGAGAGCGCGGACTTCGACGGAGGCTGCCACGGCCGCGAGTTTAACCTGCGCTGCCGGCTCGCGGTCACACGCTGCGGCTCGCGCGCCGCGCCGCGCGTCCCCGCTCGATCTCGCGCAGCTTTTCGACCATCGCGGGGCCGACAAGAATCTGCGGTGCGTGCTGCGCACCCGATTGTCCCGCAACGCCACCGGCACGCGCCGCCAGTTTCGCGCGAGCAACTTCGAACGCGCCGGTCAGCGTGTCCGCGTCGACCATGCCGTGATTGAAAAGCGCGGCACCGAAAGCCGTTCCGTCGTCACCGAGCGCGCAGCCTTCGCCCGCGTGGCCTTCGTCGGTGGCTGTCATCACCAGCGACGTTTCGCCTGCCAGCACTTCGCGCCACGAACCCGAGTAGCAGGACGACACGATGACGATCCGCCAGCGAATGCCCGCCTCGTCCAGCAAGCGGCGCACCCGCAGCGGCGTGAGCGGGACGAGGTCGAGCGGCGGCAGTTCGACCTCGACCGCACCGCCGGGCGCACCCTTGCCCGCAACATAGACCAGCACGACGTCCTCGTCGGGATCGATGGTTGCCCGAATCTCGTCGAGCACCGCGCGCAGATTGGAGACCGACGCCAGCGGCGCCTCGAGCAGCGCCGCGGGATGATTGATCAGCGCGACCGAGCGGCCGTCGGTCGCCCAGCGTTCGTCGAGCACGGCCAACGCCCGCGTCACGTCCTGCCGCAGCGCATCGCCGCCGCCGGCCGCGAACCCGATCGCATACAAATCGGCGACGCCGGGGCGCGCATCCTGCAGGCCATCCAGTGCATCGTCCAGCAACACCTTCTGCAACTCCATTACCGGTTCCGACGCGGGGTTCGGATAGCCGGAATCCGCTCCGCTCTGGCTGCCTTCGGAGCGCCACCAAGGCACGTCGGGCGCGAAGGTGGCACCGAACCAGAGCGGCGCCAGCAGCGCGAGCGCCCCCGCCAACGCACGCAGCCGATGCATCGGCCGAACCGGAACCAGCGCCGCCGCCACCGCGCGAGCAAAGATCGCGACCGCCCACAGCAGCAGCACGTCGTCCATCCAGCCGGGGAACCAACCCTCGCCCGGGATCCACCGCTGCAGCAGACCGGAAACGAGGTGCAGCGCCTGGATGGCCGGATACGAGGCGAAGACGATCAGCGGTATCGCCAGCGTCAATGCCTGCTGCCGGTAGAGCAGCGAAAGCAAAGCCGACACCAGCAGGACGGTACCCGCCGCATACGTCTCGCCGGAGACGCCGTGCCACGAAAAGCTCGCATCGAAACCGTAGCGAGCGAAGTCGATGCCGATGTCGAACACCGCCGAGAAAAGCAGCAGGACGACGAGTTCGGCGACGCCGATCCGGAAATCCAGGCGGGATACCGGAAGGAACAGCGCGATCCGCAAACCGGCGCGGATGTTCCGCGCGAGATCGGCAAGCGCGTGGCGAATCACCGGCTTTCCCTGGCTATCGGTCCGCATCGACCGCCCGGCTCTCAGCTGGGACTGGCGTGGGCGGCAATATACGTCCTTACGCGATCCGCCTGGGGCGGCAGCACGGTCGAACGCTGCGGTCGCGTTTCGAGATCGGCATAAACGGCCGGGCGCTCGGGATCGCAGCCCAGCGCCTCGCGGATCGTGGCGGCAAATTTCGCCGGCAGCGCGGTCTCGATGCAGATCAGCGGGGCGCCGGGTTCGCGCAACTCGCGCCCGACCTTGAGTCCGTCCGCCGTGTGCGGATCGACGACGATGCCCTGCCGCGCGTGCGTGTCCCGAATGGTGCGGATGCGATCGGCGTGCGTGCTGCTGCCGGAAACGAATCCGGATGCCTGGACCAGCGCCCAGTACGGCGTCGCCGCGAGATCGAATCCGCCGTCATACTCGATCCTGAGCCACAGGTCGCGCACGGCCTGCGGATCGCGGCCGACGATGTCGAAGATGTAGCGCTCGAAGTTGGACGCCTTGGAGATGTCCATCGACGGGCTCGATGTCGCGTGGGTGTCGGCAGTCTTGCGCGGACGGTAGCGCCCGGTGCGGAAGAACTCGTCGAGGACGTCGTTTTCGTTGGTCGCGAGGATCAGGCGACGAATCGGCAAACCCATCGCCTTGGCAACGTGGCCGGCGAGTATGTTGCCGAAATTGCCGGACGGCACGGCGAAATCGACGTGGTCGCGGCATGAACGCGCAACCGCGAAATAGCCCTTGAAGTAGTAGACGACCTGCGCCGCAATACGCGCCCAGTTGATCGAATTCACGGTGCCGATGTGCCATTGCCGCTTGAAGGCCGCGTCGGCGCTGACCGCCTTGACGATGTCCTGGCAATCGTCGAACACGCCCTCGATCGCGATGTTGTGGATGTTGGCGTCGGCCAGCGAATACATCTGCGCCTGCTGGAACGGGCTCATCCGGCCGAACGGACTGAGCATGAAGACGCGGATTCCGCGCTTGCCGCGCATCGCGTACTCGGCCGAACTGCCCGTGTCGCCGGACGTCGCGCCGAGAATGTTGAGCGACTGCGCATCCCGCGCCAGCACGTACTCGAACAGGTTGCCGAGCAACTGCATCGCCACGTCCTTGAACGCGAGCGTGGGACCGTTGGCAGCGTGCAGCAGGTAGACGTCCGGCTCCAGCGGTGTCACCGGCGTGATGTCGGCACTGCCGAAGACCTCGGCCGTATAGGTCCGGCCGATCAGCGCCGACAGGTCGCCGGCGGGAATGTCGCCGATGAAACGCGAAAGTATCGCGTCGGCCAGCGCAGGGTACGCGAGCGTCGCGAGCCCCTCGAGTTGCGCCGCGGTGAATCGCGGGTAATGCGCGGGAATCGCCAGGCCGCCGTCGGGAGCGAGGCCTTCGAGCAGTATGGACGAGAAGGCCTGCGGCGCATCGCGCCAGGCACCGCGAGTGCTGATGTATTGCATGGAAGTTCGCTTCAGTTGAGGTCTTCGAGCCGGATGCGCACGACCTTGCCGGCGACCGTAGGCAGCGACTCGACCGCGGCGATGGCCGCGTCGATGTTCTTCTCGATGGTCCGGTGGGTGAGCAGGATGATGTCGGTCTGGTCCTCGCCTTCCGAGGGCTCCTTCTGGATCATCGCGTCGATCGAGATCTCGCGGTCGGCCAGAATACGCGTGATGTCGGCCAGCACGCCGGGCCGGTCCTGCACGCGCATCCGCAGGTAATAGCTGGTGAGGACGTCGCCCATGGGCAGGAACGGCGTGTCCGAGAGCTGGTCGGGCTGGAAGGCGAGATGCGGCACCCGATGCTCCGGATCGGCGGTGTGCATGCGCGTCACGTCGACCAGGTCGGCGATCACCGAGCTCGCCGTCGGCTCGGCGCCCGCGCCCGCGCCGTAATAGAGCGTCTGCCCGACCGCGTCGCCCTTGACCAGCACCGCGTTCATCACGCCTTCGACGTTGGCGATCAGCCGCCTGGCGGGAATGAGCGTCGGATGCACGCGAAGCTCGATGCCGGCCTGCGTGCGCCGCGTGATGCCGAGCAGCTTGATGCGGTAGCCCAATTCCTCGGCATAGCGGATGTCTTCCTGCGTCAGGCGCGAGATGCCCTCCGTATAGGCCCGGTCGAACTGCATCGGCACGCCGAACGCTATCGACGCCATGATCGTCAGCTTGTGCGCGGCATCGATGCCCTCGATGTCGTAGGTGGGGTCGGCCTCCGCGTAGCCCTTCGCCTGGGCCTCCGCCAGCACATCGGCGAACGAGGCGCCGCGGGAACGCATTTCGGACAGGATGAAATTCGACGTCCCGTTGATGATGCCCGCGATCCACTCCAGGCGGTTGGCGGTCAATCCTTCGCGCAGCGCCTTGATGATCGGAATGCCACCGGCCACCGCTGCCTCGAAGGCCACCATCACCCCTTTGGCGTGCGCGGCGGCAAAGATCTCGTTGCCGTGCCGAGCCAGCAGCGCCTTGTTGGCGGTGACCACGTGCTTGCCGTTGGCGATCGCCTTCAGCACGAAGCTCTTCGCCGGCTCGATGCCGCCTACGAGCTCGACGACGATATCGACGTCCGGATGCGCGAGGACGACCGCGGCATCATCGGTGACATTGACGCCGTCGACCCCGCGCGTCGCTTCGCGCGCGATGTCGATGGCGCGCTCGGCGATCCAGGTGATGCGTATGGGCCGTCCGGCGCGCCTGGCGATCTCCTCGGCATTGCGCCGGAGAACCTTCCAGGTGCCCATGCCCACAGTGCCCATGCCGAGCAGGCCGACTTGCAGAGGTTTCATTGTCATTGTCTGAAAAGCGCGTGAAAGAGGTTCGGGTGCATCCGGGGAGGCTGCGCCCCGTATCGCACGCCCGGTCAGGGCGCGAGCGGTGCGATGCCGATCGCCATCAGCGGCGTGGCGGTCGCGGGCTTCGGGGCTTCCGGCGCGATGCCATCATCGCGCAACATCTGCTTGATGCCGCGGATCGCCTGCCGGGTGCGGCTCTCGTTCTCGATGAGGGCGAAGCGGACATACTCATCGCCGAACTCGCCGAAGCCGATGCCCGGCGAAACCGAAACCTTGGCCCTTGCCAGCAGCGCCTTGGCGAACTCGAGCGACCCGGCGGCGCGATACATCTCGGGAATCTTCGCCCATACGTACATCGACGCCTTGGGATTGTCGACCATCCAGCCGGCTTCGTGCAGCCCCTTGACCAGGACGTCGCGCCGCCTCTGGTAGTTGAGGGCGATTTCGGCGACGCATTCCTGCGGCCCTTCGAGCGCGGCGATCGCCGCCACCTGCAGCGGTGTGAACGTGCCGTAGTCGTGGTAGCCCTTGATCCGCGCCAGCGCGTGGACGAGCTCCTTGTTGCCGACCATGAATCCGATCCGCCAGCCGGCCATGTTGTAGCTCTTCGACATGGTGAAGAACTCCACCGCGACGTCGCGCGCGCCCGGCACCTGCATGATCGACGGCGCCTTCCAGCCGTCGAAGCAGATGTCGGCATACGCAAGGTCGTGGACGACCCAGATCCCGTAATCCTTGGCCAGCGCGATGATCTTCTCGAAAAACGGCAGCTCGACGCACTGCGCCGTCGGGTTCGACGGAAAGCTGACGATCAGCATCTTCGGCTTGGGAAAGCTGGTGTGGATCGTGCGCTCGAGCTCCGCGAAGAAATCGACATCGGGGGTCATCGGCACGTGGCGGATGTCCGCGCCGGCCATCACCGGGCCGTAGATGTGGATCGGATAGCTGGGGTTGGGCACCAGCACGGTATCGCCGCGCCCCAGCGTGGCCAGCGTCAGGTGGGCGATGCCCTCCTTGGAGCCGATGGTCACGATGGCTTCGGTCTCGGGGTCGAATTCGACGCCCCAGCGGCGCTGGTACCAATGGCAGATCGCGCGGCGAAGTCGCGGAATGCCCCTCGACACCGAGTAGCCGTGGGTGTCGGGGCGCAGCACCGTCTCGACCAGCTTGTCGACGATGTGCTTCGGCGTCGGACCGTCGGGATTGCCCATGCCGAAGTCGATGATGTCCTCGCCGCGGCGGCGGGCGGCCATCTTGAGCTCGGTGGTGATGTTGAAGACGTACGGAGGCAGGCGCGTGAGGCGCGGGAACTCTTTGACTGGGGAGGGGGCCATGCGGGACTTTCTATCGTAAGCGCCCGGAGCCGTCCGAGCGACGTAGAAGGGAGGGTAATCTATAATTTTATCGCCTGAGCGCGTCTGCCGCAACTCAATGTCGACACCGGAGTCCCGATGAAACTGCAGCGCACGTCCCGCGACGGCAACGTCGTGACCGGCGTCGGGCCCGACTGGCTTCGCGTGGGTGCCGTGGTTTACCGGCAGAGCCTGCTGCTCACTTCGGCGACCGTCATGCCCGGCTGGGCGCCGCGCGGCTGGGAGGGCCTTGCCGAGAGCGATTTCGCGTCCGTTGCCGCGCTCTGTCCGGAGGTGGTCTTGTTGGGCACCGGCGCCACGTTGCGCTTTCCGCATCCGCGCCTGACCCGGCTGCTCGCGGACGCCTGCATCGGCGTCGAGACCATGGATACGCCGGCGGCCTGCCGCACATTCAACATCCTCGCCGCCGAGGGGCGCAGGGTCGCGGCAGCGCTGATCGTCGGCGCGCCGCATCAGCAATCCGGCGAACGGGCTTCCATCGACGACACGCCATGACGGATTCCGGCCCATTGCCCCGCACCCCTGCGGCCGGCCCGCGCGCGGCGCCAACCCTCGCGTAGCGTCAACAGGCGCCAATCACGCAGCGAGGATCTCGCGTATGTGCTCGGTGACGCTGCGTCCCAGTGCCGACAGGGCGTAACCGCCCTCAAGCGTGGAGATCAGCCGGCTGCTGGCGTGCTTGTGCGCCACGCCCATCAGTTCGCGCGTCACCCACGCATAGTCGGCCTCGGTGAGTTTCATCCCCGCCAGCGGATCCTCGCGGTGGGCATCGAAACCCGCCGATACGTAGATGATCTCGGGACGATGACGCTCCAGCGCCGGCAACCAGCGATCGCGCACCGCCTCGCGGAACGCGTCGCTGCCGCTGCCCGCGGCCAGCGGTACGTTGACCATGTTGTCCGCCACGTTCTCCGTTCCGGAATACGGGTAGAGCGGATGCTGGAAGATCGAAGCCATCAGCACGCGCGAATCGCCCGAAAAAATGTCCTCGGTTCCATTGCCGTGATGGACGTCGAAGTCGATGACCGCGACCCGCTTGATGCCGTGACCTTCGAGAGCGTGCGCCGCGCCCACGGCCACGTTGTTGAACAGGCAGAATCCCATCGCCCTGTTGCGCTCGGCGTGGTGTCCCGGCGGGCGGACGGCGCAGAACGCGCTCTTGCACTCCCGCCGCATGACGAGGTCGGTGGCGAGCACCAGCGCACCGGCGGCATGCCTGGCAGCAGAGAGCGAATGCGGGTTGAGCGCAGTGTCCGGGTCGATGAAATGCAATCCGGTCGCGGGGCTCGCCTCTTCGAGCGAGTCGATGTATGCGTCGCCATGAACGCGGGCGATCTGCGCGCGCGTTGCCGGCAGCGCCGTGTAGTGCCGCAGGTAGGCGTCGAGCCCTGCGGCGATGAGCCGATCGCCGATGGCGTGCAGCCGATCGGGGCACTCGGGATGGTACGGCCCCATGTCGTGGAGCAACGACGACGGGTGCGTTATGTAGGCGGTAGGCAAGGCGTGTTCGCTTCTCGCAGCGACGGCGGGGTTTCGGCTCGGCGCAGCCATGCTGCAATGTCGGCGCGGCACCTGGGAGATCTCGTCCGGTCGATCCGCGTGCCCGATACCCGCTGGAAGGAGTGTAGCGTCTGCCCGCAGGTAATGACTAGCCCGCAGGCGCGGTTTAAAGTGACGCACTCCCGACAATTGCGAATCCTCGTCCGCGAAAGGCCAGAATGACCGTCCGTACCCTGAGCGAAGCCGATGTGCCGGCTGCGCAGCGGCTCTCCGCCATCCTCGGACAACTCAACCGCATCGTCGTCGGCAAGGACCAGACGACGCGGCTGGCGCTGACCTGTCTTCTGGCGCGGGGCCACTTGCTGATCGAGGACATCCCCGGCGTCGGGAAATCGACACTCGCGCAGGCGTTGGCGGGGACCTTGGGTCTGCGCTGCGTCCGTGTGCAGTTCACGAGCGATCTGCTTCCCGCAGACGTGCTGGGCGTGTCGATCTTCGACGCGGCTGCACAGGCGTTTCGTTTCCACTCCGGCCCCGTGTTCAATTCCGTCGTGCTGGCCGACGAGATCAATCGGGCGCCCCCCAAGACGCAGAGTTCGCTGCTGGAAGCGATGGAGGAACGGCAGGTATCGATCGACGGCGTCACGCGCAAGCTGCCCGATCCCTTCTTCGTCATCGCCACCCAGAACCCGGTCGAACAGATCGGCGTCTACCCTCTGCCCGAGTCGCAACTCGACCGCTTCCTGATGGCGATTGAACTCGGCTATCCGGAGCCCGCCGCCGAGCGCGAGCTGCTTGCCGGCGGCGATCGGCGCAGTCAGGTGGCGACATTGCCGGCGCTGGCCGATCCGCCGATGCTGCTCCAGTGGCAGCGCGAAGCCGCCGGAGTCCACGTGGCATCGGCATTGCTGGACTACGTGCAGGCGCTGCTTGCGGCGACCCGCGGCAATACCGGCGGCGATGCCGACGCGGGCGCACGGCGCGGTCTTTCGCCGCGCGCCGGGCTGATGCTGCTCGCGGCGGCACGCGCGTGGGCGCTCATCCACTCCCGTCCGATGGTCCTGCCGGAGGACATCCAGGCGGTCTTTCCATCGGTGGCCGGGCATCGGCTCGCGGGCGGCGCGCGCACCGGGGCGCTGCAGGCGCGCGCGCTGCTGCGCACCGTGGCGCTGCCCTGAGCACCAGCTTCACCGCCCGGCTTACGATGTCCAACACGACGTTGCAGGTGATGCTGCGCTGCCCGCCGCCGCGACGGGCCGTTCCCTGATCCCAGACCCGGCTCCCGTGTCGTACGCCACTTACTCCGGCAACGTCGTCGACCCGATACGCCAGCGCTTTTTTCGCCACCGCCCGGCAGATCGCGAGCGCGTAGTCCTGCGCCATCATCGGATCTACATCCTGCCCACCAAACGCGGATGGGCATTCATCGCGACCCTTGCGTTACTCCTCGTAACATCACTCAATTACGCTCTTTCCCTTGGATTTGTCGTTACTTTCCTTCTGACAGGCCTCACGTCGGTAGCGTTGCTGCACACTTTTCGCAACCTCGCAGGCATCGAACTACGCCCGTTGTCGGCGGGCGAGGCCTTCGCCGGGAACCCGCTGCCGTTCAGTCTGGCGCTCGCCGGAGGGGCGCTGCCGCGACACACGATCCATCTGCGAGCAGGCGAAGGCACCGATGTCACGACCGACATCACGCCGGAAGTCGCGCTGCCGGTCACGCTCGACCTGCCGACGCGCCGTCGCGGCGTTCGTGCACTCGGCCGGGTGACCGTTTCGTCCGATTATCCACTCGGCCTGTGGCGGGCCTGGGCGTACGTGCACTTCCCGCTGACCGGCATCGTCTTTCCGGCGCCGGAAGCGGCCGCTCCGCCGCTACCGGCAGCGGCGGCCGGACAGGCTGACCGCGGACCTCTGGCGCGCGACGACGCGGATCTCTCCGGCCTCAAGGGCTACCAGCCAGGCGATCCGCTGCAGCGGGTGGCATGGAAGGCCGTCGCGCGCGGCGCCGGCTGGTACACGAAGGAGTTCGAAGGCGCAGGCCGTGGCGGCCCCGTCCTGCTGTCCTGGGGAGATCTCCCGGCCCAGCTCGACACCGAAGCCAGAATCGCCCGGCTGACTGCGTGGGTGCTGGCCGCCGAGCAGGCAGCGCGGCCGTTCGCGCTATCTGCACCCGGCGTTGCGATGGCGGCAAGCCAGGGGCGCGACCATCGCCGGCGCGCGCTCACTGCGCTGGCCATGGTCGGGGAGCCGCAAGCTTGAGCGACCTGGTCGCACACCGATCGCGCAAGCGCGAGCGCCACGCCGCGAAGAGCTTGCTCTCGCCCAACCAGATCCGCTGGGTCGGGTTGATGCTGTTGGGCGTCCAGGTGCCACTGGTGCCCTACGTCCCGGCATGGGGCGCGATGTTCGGCATGTTGCTGGTCAGCCTGCGCTTCCTGCTCCTGCGCCGCGACCGGTCGCTCGCCCTGAGGCCCTCGCGTCCCGCCTCCGGGTGGCTGCTCCTGCTGGCCGCGCTCGTGGCCGCGTTCGCCGTCTGGATGACCTTCGGCTACTTCGCCGGCCGCGATCCCTGCGTCGCGTTCCTCTACGTGTTGCTTGGCATCAAGTTTCTCGAGGCTCGAAGTTCGCGCGACGGCGCGCTCCTCGTCTGCCTGGCCGGATTTCTGCTGGTCGCCCTGTTCTTCTACAGCCAGTCGCTGCTGGCCGGCATGGCGATGATCCCGGCTCTGCTGCTCATCACCGCCGCGCTGCTGCAGCTCACGGTCCAGGCGGAGCAGGCGCAACCGCTCGCAGCCTGGCGCAGCGTGGTCGTGCTGGCCGCGAGGATGCTGGCCCAGGGAATCCCGCTGGCGGTGCTGCTGTTCGTGTTCTTTCCGCGCCTCGGCGCCCCACTGTGGGGGCTCCCGAGCGATCACGCCGCCAGGAGCGGGCTTTCCGACCGGATGGCTCCCGGATTCATCAGCGCGTTGTCGCTGTCCGATGCCGTCGCGTTTCGTGTCGACTTCGACGCGACGCCACCACCGCCGGCGCAGCGCTATTGGCGCGGACCCGTGTTTTCGCGGTTCGACGGCAGGGAATGGAGCCCGGCGGCGCAGCAACCCGCAACCGCATTCGAACGCGCGCGCGGGCAACCGGTCAGCTATGCGGTCACGCTCGAGCCGCACGACAAGCTGTGGCTCTTCGCGCTCGATCTTCCCGCCACCCTCCCGACGCTGGAAATCGACACCGGCACCGAGGTTCCGGGAGACCCCATCGCCACCTTGACGCGCGATCAGCAACTGCTCGCCCGCTCGCCGGTGTCATCGCCGCTGCGCTATCGGCAGACGTCGCTGCCGCGCGCATTCCACGGCGCCGGCGACGAGCAGCAGCAGCGGCGGGACACCGAAATCAACACCACGTTGCCGAGGGATCTCGCGCGGACCAATCCGCGCACGGTGGCTTTCGCGCGGGCGCTCCGCGACAGTCACGGCAGCGACAACGCCGTCGCAAGCGCCATCCTCGAACACTTCCGCGACGAGCCCTTCGTCTACACGCTCTCGCCGCCGCTGCTGGGCGCCAGCCCCCTCGACAGCTTTCTGTTCGAGACGCGACGCGGGTTCTGCGAGCATTACGCGAGCGCATTCGTCGTGCTGCTGCGCGCGGCCGGCATCCCGGCCCGCATCGTCACCGGCTACCAGGGCGGCGAGGTCAACCCCAATGGCGGGTACATGATCGTGCGTCAGTCCGATGCCCACGCCTGGGCCGAGGCGCTGATCGACGGTCGCTGGCAACGGCTCGATCCGACCGCCGCCGTTTCGCCGTCCAGGATCGAGATCGGATTGGGCGGCGCGCTGGCTGCGGACGAGCCGGTGCCTTTGCTCGCGCGCCTCGACAGCAACTGGATCAAGACGGCGCAACTGACCTGGGACGCGCTCAACCACGGCTGGCGGCGGTCCTTCGTCGGATTCAATCAGGAACGCCAGCGCGCACTGTGGCGGGCGCTCGCCCTGGAGAAGCTGCCCGCCTGGCAAATGACCACCATCGTCACCGCGCTGGCGTCGGTATGGCTCGCGTCGCTGCTGGGGTGGCTCGCGTGGCGCAGGCGCCGCCGCGATCCGGTTCACGCGCTGTGGCAATCGATGTGCCGCCGCCTCGGTCGTGCGGGCCTTTCCCGGGATCCGTTCGAAGGTCCGCTCGACTACGCCGCACGTGCGGCGAAGCGCTGGCCCGAATTCGCCGCCGCTTTCGGCATCATCGGCGACGCCTATGCGGAGTTGCGCTACGGCCGCACGAGCGGCGGCACCGATGCCCACGCACGCGCGGCGGTGCTGGCGCGGCTGCGACGGGCACTGCAGGTGGTTCCGGGCGCGCGCGCTCTCGCCCGGACGGGCGCGAACGTGCGATAACCTGTCAGGCGGGTGGCAGGTACCTGAGCGGGTCCACCGGCTTGCCCAGGCGCCGGATCTCGAAGTGCAGCTTCACCTGATCCGAATCGGTGTTGCCCATCTCGGCAATTTTCTGGCCTCGCGCCACCTGCTGTCCCTCGCGCACCAGAATTTCCTTGTTGTGCGCGTACGCGGACAGGAATGTCGCATTGTGCTTGACGATGATGAGCTTGCCGTAGCCGCGCAGTCCGGTTCCCGCATAGACGACCTTGCCGGCCGCACTCGCATGCACCGGCGTTCCGGCCTTGCCGCCGATGTCGATACCCTTGAGATTGGCGGTGTCGGAGAATCCGGTGATGACCTTGCCGGAAGCCGGCCACGTCCACTCGATTCCGCCATCGTCGTCGGCAGGCGTTGCCGGGGCAGGCTTGGGCTTGGCTTCGGGCGTCGCCGCGGGAGTGGGGGCGGGCTTGCCGTCGCCGCTGGCTGAGCCGGGCAATTGCGGCTCGGGCGGCACGACCGTCGCCGTCGGCGGCATCGGGGACACCGCCGCCAGGGGCGCGCGCTGCATTTCGCGCAGCGCCTGCTCCGAATACGGCTCCTTGACTGCCTTCGGCGACGACTTGTAGATGTCGGCGTTGCGCGGACCCGGCATCGCAAGTGGCTGCGCGGAAGCCGAAGGCGTCGGCCTGGCATCGCCCGGGATCACAGGCGGCGGCGCGCGCAGAGGCGCAGTGGTCGTCCCCGGCGACGATGCAACCGGGCCCGCACCGCCGTCCCCCGGCGCCGTAAGCCGCAGCACCTGTCCGACGCGAATCAGGTTGGGGTTCTCGATGTTGTTCCACGCCGCCATCTCGCGGTAATCGAGGCCGTGGTCGAGCGCGATCGTATGCAGCGTGTCGCCGCGTTTCACCACGTAAGTCTTCGGCCGCCAATCGGACTCGGGTTGCGCTGCGACTGCCGGCGGCGCGGATGCCGCGGGTGCCGCGGGCGCGGCGACGGAAGGAGGCCGCACCGGACTGCGTTCGACCACCGGTGCCGGCGCGCGCGTCGCGCAGGATGCAAGCAACACCACCAGCGACAATGCGACCGGCGACGCGAATGCGGCGCGCACCCGGCGCGCGAAGCGATCGAATCGGCAGGGTGCGCTCGGAACAATTCGCATGGGTGCGCCGCGCTCCGGTCAGGCCAGACCCGGCAACAGGGGAACAAATCGCACTGCGTCGAGCACCTGCTCACGGAACCCCGACGGCGTGGCCTCGATGACGGTGAGTCGCTGCACGCCGTCACCGTGCTCTCCGTGGCACGACAACGGGAGCACCATCCTTCCGCCGGGCTTCAGGTACTGGAGCAGCGCGGTGGGGACATGCGTGGTGCCGGCGGTGACGATGATCGCGTCGACCTGAAGCTCCTCGCCGAGGTCCGTGGAACCGTCACCGTGCTTGAGGCGGACGTTCCTGACCTTGAGCGACTGGAGATTGCGCCTCGCCTTGTTGACCAGCGCGCCGATGCGCTCGACCGTATAGACCTCCGCCGCGATCTGCGCGAGGATCGCCGTCTGATAGCCGCAACCGGTTCCGATTTCCAGCACGCTTTCGAGCGCGCGTCCGTTGCGCGCGAGCTCGGTCATCCGGGCCACCACCCAGGGCTGGGAGATCGTCTGCCCGCTCCCGATCGGCAACGGCGTGTCTTCATAGGCGCGTATGGCCAGCGCCTCGTCGACAAAGATGTGGCGCGGGACGGCATTGATCGCCGACAGCACCACCTCGTCACGGATGCCCTGCTCGCGCAAGCGCTCGACCATCCGCGCCCGCGTGCGCGCCGAAGTCATTCCGATCCCGGACATCTTTTCGCCAGGCGTCGCCATCGCATCCGGTCAGCCGCCCATCCAGGCGCCGACCGCGGCCATTTCGTCGTGGTTGGTGAGGTCGATCTGCAACGGCGTCACGGACGCGAATCCCTGCTCCACCGCGTGAAAGTCGGTGCCCTCGCCGGCATCGGCGGCAGCGCCCGCGGCACCGACCCAATAGACGGTTTCTCCGCGGGGACTCTGCGTCTTGGTCACGTCTTCGGCCTTGTGCCGCCGCCCGAGGCGGGTGACGCGGTAGCCGCGCAGCAAGGCGCACGGAACATCCGGCACGTTGACATTGAGCAACCGCGGCCCGAGTGCCGTGGCCGCATGCCGTTCGAGCAGCTCCAGCGCCACGGCGGTCGCCGTCTCGAAGTGGGACGCGGTCTTCGAAGCCAGCGATATGGCGATCGACGGAATGCCGAGCAGGAAACCCTCGGTTGCCGCCGCGACAGTGCCCGAGTAAATGGTGTCGTCGCCCATGTTCGCGCCCAGGTTGATGCCCGATATGACCAGGTCCGGCAAGGTCTGCAGCAGCCCTGTCACCGCAAGATGGACGCAATCGGTGGGTGTCCCGTTGACGAACAGGAACCCGTTGGGCGCACGACGAACCGTCAACGGGCGATCGAGCGTCAGGGAGTTCGATGCGCCGCTGCGGTCGCGCTCGGGCGCGACAACGGTCACGTCGGCACGCGACCGCAGCGCCGCAACAAGATGTTCGATGCCCGGCGCGAAGTAGCCGTCATCGTTGGAAACGAGAATGCGCATGGTGAAGACCCGACCGCTTCTGACGCGAGAAACGACTTTGTGCCTGATTATAACCGTGGGGACCCGTTCGGCTCCCGCCTATAATCGCCCGATGCCCGACCCAGATTCTCTCGCCCGCTGCCCCGACCGGGCACTTTGCGACGCGATCGCGGCGAATTGCGATGCCTAGCGGCAACCGCCCGCTGGTGGCGGTCGCGCTGTTGCTGGCGCTGGCGGCGGCGTTGCCTGTGGCGGCGGTCGTGCTGGTCGGCCTTGCCCCCGGCAGCGCCGGGAACTGGCGGCATCTCGCCGCCACGGTGCTCCCCGGCTTCGTGTCCAACACCGCGCAACTCGTCGCGCTCGTCGGCGCCGGCGTGGCGTTCGGCGGTACGGTGACCGCCTGGCTGGTCACTAACCGCCGCTTTCCCGGAGTCGGGTTTTTCGAGTGGGCGCTGATGCTGCCGCTGTCGATGCCCGCCTATGTCATCGCCTACGTTTACACCGATTGGCTGGAATTCGCCGGGCCCGTGCAAACGGCGCTGCGCGAGGTCTTCGGCCTCGCCCGCGGTGATTACTGGTTCCCGGACGTGCGCTCGAACGGCGGGGCCGCCGCGATGTTCGTCGTCGTGCTCTATCCCTACGTCTATCTGCTTGCTCGGACCGCCTTCATCGAGCGCCCGGCGGTGCTCGTCGAGGCTGCGCGCACCCTGGGCGAAAGTGCGCGCGGCGCGTTCTGGCGCGTCGATCTGCCGCTGGCACGCCCCGCCATCGCGGGTGGCGTCGCCCTCGCATTGATGGAAACGCTGGCCGACTACGGCACTGTCGCGTATTTCGGCGTGGATACCTTCACGACGGGCATCTACCGCGCCTGGTTCACGCTGGGCGATCGCGTCACCGCAGCGCAACTCTCGACACTGCTGCTGGTGTTCGTTGTCGGAGCCGTCGCCCTCGAGCGTTGGTCGCGCGGCGCCGCCCTGGTCTCGAGCGGCACCCGCCAGCGCAGCCTCGTGCCGGCCGCGAGGCCGCAGCTGCACGGGGCGCGGGCGCTGGTCGCCTGCACGCTGTGCACATTGCCGGTGGTACTCGGGTTCCTGTTGCCGATTCTGCTGCTCGCCCGCCTTGCTTCGCGCGAATGGGAAGCCGTGGCGCCGGCGCGTTTTGCCGAACTTGCCTGGAACAGCTTCAGCGTGTCGGGAACGACCGCGGTGCTGGCGGTCCTGTTTGCCATCCTGGTCGCGTATGCGCTGCGGCTCGCCGGGAGCCCGCCGACGCGGCTGGCCAATCGCATCCTGAATCTCGGTTACGCGATCCCGGGCACCATCCTCGCGGTTGGCGTCCTGATGCCGATTGGTGCCGTGGACGTGTGGCTCGCCGGCTTGCGCCAACGTCATTTCGGCGTAAGGCCGGAACTCTTCCTTACCGGCACGGTGATCGCGCTGATCTACGCCTACCTGGTCCGCTATTTCGCCGTCGCCTGGAACGGCATCGAGCCCGGATTTGCCCGTATCACGTTGAACATGGACGCGGCCGCTCGCGGGCTGGGTTCGAGCGTCACCGCGACACTGCGGCGCGTGCACGCACCCCTGCTCACCCGCAGCGCCGCGGCAGGGGCGCTGCTGGTGTTCGTCGACGTGATGAAGGAGCTTCCGGCAACGCTTGTGATGCGGCCGTTCAACTTCGACACCCTGGCGACCCAGACCTACACGCTTGCCAAGGACGAGCGCCTCGCGGAGGCGGCGCTGCCGTCGCTTGCCATCGTCGTCGTGGGCGTACTGCCGCTGCTCATTCTCGCGCGCGCAGTGCGGCACGGAGCCCACGGCAAGCGGCTGCGCGCGGATGCGGACTTGCCGACTACTTCCAGCCGGCGCGATCGAGCAGCTTCTGGGCGGCGGGCGTGTTGCGTCCCAGCACGGCGATCGGCAGCGGATCGGCCTTGAACTTGCCGAGCGACTCCAGTTCGGCATTCCTCGCCACGGCGCTCTTCACCGCCGGCCATTCATTGTTGCCGTTGGCGAAATACGCCTGAGCTTCGTCACTGGCGAGATATTCGAGAAAGCGGCGCGCGTTCTCCGGATGCGGTGCGTGCTTGAGGACGCCGGCGCCGGAGATGTTGAGATGCGTGCCCGATCCCGCCTGATCGGGCCAGACCAGGCCCGCTTTCGCCGCCCACTCCCGCTCCTCGGGCTTCGCCGACCGCATCAGGCGGACGTAATAGTAGGTGTTGGTCAGCGCGACCCCGCACTCGCCGGCGGCGACGGCTTTGATCTGGTCCGTGTCGCCGCCCCGTGGCGTGCGCGCCATGTTCGCGACCACGCCCTTCGCCCAGGCTTCGGTCTGCGCCTCGCCCTGGTGCTCGATCATCGCGGCCACCAGCGACAGGTTGTAGGGATGGCTGCCCGAACGAGTGCAGACCTTCCCGCGGTTCTTCGGATCGGCCAGCGACGCATAGGTTGACACTTCGGCAGGATTGGCGATCGCCTTGCTGTAGACGATGACGCGACCGCGGCTCGAAAAACCGAACCAGTGTCCTTCCGGATCGCGCATCGAGGCGGGGATCCGATCGTTGAGTATCGGGGACTTCACTGACGCGAACAGGCCCAGTTGCTGCGCCGACGCGAGCCGCGCGGCATCGACGATCAACAGCACGTCGGCAGGACTCATTGCGCCTTCGCTGCGCAGGCGTTCGAGCAACTGGTCATCGCCGGCGTCGATCCGGTTGATCTTGATACCGGTCGATCTGGTGAAGTTGTCGTAGAGCGCCTCGTCGGTCTGGTAATGGCGGGCGGAGTACAGGTTGAGCACCGGCGGCTCGGCGGCAGCGGACAACGGCGCTGCCATGACGGTGGTCAGCGCCAGCAGTGCAGCCAGGGAGCGCGCGAAAACACGGGGGTCAATAACGGGGCCGGGCATGGGCGAGGGCTCTCGGGTGGAGGGACGGGAGCCCATTGTGCCAAGCGGATGGTCAGCTGTCAAAACGAATGCGAACTATTCGCATTCGTATTGCCGATCGCTGCTTCATCGATCCCGGAGCACGCCTCACCCGCTGTTTCGCAACCCAGCCGCCAGCCCGTTGATGGTGAGATGAATCGCCCGCTGCGTACGCGCGTCGGTCTGACCGCCCCGAAATCGCCGCAGCAGCTCGACCTGCAGGTGGTTCAACGGGTCGAGATAGGGAAACCGGTTGCGGATGCTGCGGGCGAGGATCGGGTTGTCGTCCAGCAGCCCCGTGTACCCGGCAATGGCCAGCAGGTGCCGGACGGTGCGCTCGTGTTCGTCGGCGATCCGGCCGAAAATCGCCTCGCGCGCCGCGGCGTCGGGGCAGAGCTCGGCGTAGCGTGAACCGATGGCGAGATCGGTCTTCGCCAGCACCATCGCCATGTTCGACAGCACGCTGCGGAAGAACGGCCAGCGATCGTGCATCTCCGACAGCAGCCGCAGGCCGCGACCGTCGGGATGCGCCGCGAGCCATGCATCGACGGCGGAGCCGAACCCGTACCAGCCCGGGAGCATCAACCGGCACTGCCCCCAGCTGAACACCCACGGAATCGCGCGCAGATCCTCGATGCGATTCGATGTCGTCCGCGACGCCGGACGGCTGCCGATGTTGAGGCCGGCGATTTCGGCGATCGGCGTCGCGGCGTGAAAGTAGTCGACGAACTCCGGCGTGTCATAGACGAGCGCCCGGTATGCCGTGTAGGCGTGCGCGGACAGTTCCTCCATGGCGCCGAAATAGTGCTGCGCGCGATTCCCCAGGCGCTCGTTGTCGAGCAGGCTGGCCTCGAGTGCAGCCGCAACCAGCGTCTCCAGGTTGCGCCGACCCAATGCCGGGTCGGAATACTTGCTGGCGATGATCTCGCCCTGTTCGGTCACGCGCAGCCCCGCACGGACGCTGCCCGCCGGCTGCGCGAGGATGGCTTCATAGCTTGGCCCTCCCCCGCGACCCACGGTGCCGCCGCGGCCATGGAACAGCCGCAGCTTGACGCCATGGTCGCGAAACGACTCGACCAGTGCGAGTTCGGCGCGGTAGAGCGCCCAATTCGCCGTCGTGTAACCGCCATCCTTGTTGCTGTCCGAATAGCCGAGCATCACCTCCTGCGACGAATCGCGGCTCTCGAGCCAGCTCCGGTAGCGCGGCAATGCGAACGCCGCGCGCATGATGTTTCCGCACTGCGCCAGATCGTCGATGGTCTCGAACAGCGGCACGATGTTGATCGACAGCGCATCGCCGCGCGCAAGCCCCGCTTCCTTGAGCAGGATACCGACTTCGAGCAGGTCGCTCGCCGACTGGCACTTGGAGATCACGTAGTTCGGCAGTGCGTCGGGGCCGTATCGCCGATGGATGTCGGCGGCAGTCGCGAGAATCCCCAGCTCGGAGCGCACCCGGTCGGAGTATTCCAGGTGCGGCGAATGCAGGAGCCGCGGGTTGCCGAGCTCCCGCACCAGCAGTTCGACGCGGTCGCTCTCGGCGAGCTCGGCATAATTCGACTCCACGCCGGCCGAGGCCAGAAGCTCTGCGACGACGGCCTCATGCACGTCGGCGTTCTGCCGCAGGTCGATCTCGGCCAGATGGAAGCCGAACACCTCGACCGCGCGCATCAGCGGCAACAGGCGCCGTTCGGCGAGCGCCGCGGCACCGTGGGCGCCCAGCGAGGCGCGAATCACGGCGAGGTCGGCACCGAACTCGCGCGGCGTCGAATACGGCGCCAGATCGACATGCGGGGCGCGCGCCGGTACGTAAGGCGAAAGCTCGCGTGCGGTGGCAACAAGGCGCGCGTAGATGCCCACCAGCGCCTGCCGGTACGGCTCGTCGGAACGGTGCGGGTTGGCATCGTGCGCCGCCCGCGCGAGTGCCTGCAGCGCCTCGGCAGGCTGGACCAGTCGCGTCGAAAGCGACAGCTCGCCCCCCAGCGCATGGACCTGGTCGAGATAGTGCGCGAAGGCCACCGACGCCTGCGCACGGATTGCGTAAGCGAGCGTCTCCGCCACCACGAAGGGATTGCCGTCGCGGTCGCCGCCGATCCACGATCCCATGCGCAGGAAAGGCGGCGGAACGAAGTCGGCGATCTTGAATCGCGTACGTACCTGCGCTTCCAGCGTGCCGTAGATCCGGGGCAGCTCGTCGAGAAACGTGTAGCGGTAATAGGCGAGTCCGTTGTCGATCTCGTCCTTCACCGCGAGCTTTTCCAGCCGTATCATCGCCGTCTGCCAGAGCGACAGCACCTGCCGATAGAGCCCGGCTTCGAATTCAGCCTCCTCGTCGCGCGTGAACTGCGTGCGGTCGCGCCATTGCAGCAGCCGTGCGATTTCACGCTCGCAGTCGAGGATGCTCTTGCGCTGGACTTCGGTCGGGTGCGCGGTAAGCACCGGCGCGATCAGCGCCTCGCGGAACCACCGGACCAGGGCGTCGCCGCGCGTGCCATGCGCCGCGACGCGCTCGACGGCATCCGCGAGGCTCCCGCGCTGCGGAGGCGAGCCGGCGAGCGCGTGCGCGCGCCGCCTGCGGTTCTGATGCACGTCCTCGGCGATGTTCGCGAGATGCGAAAAATAGCTGAACCCCCGAACCACGTCGAGGGTCTCGGCGATCGGCAAGCCGTTGAGCAGCGCGGCGAGTTCGTCCCTCACCGCCGGTGCGTGATCGGCGCTGCCGCGCCGGAAGCGAATCGCCGTCTGCCGGACCGCCTCGATCCGCGCATAGCCCGCGTCCCCCGCCTGTTCGCGCAGCACGTCGCCAAGGAGTCGGCCAAGCAGGCGCGTGTCGTCGCGCAGCGGCAGGTCCTTGTCCGGAGCTTCGGTCGACGGGTGCTGGGCCATGGTGCGCGAATCCTCAGAATGAATGCGCCGCAGACCCGGATTCGTCACTCTTCCGCACCGCAGCAACAGAGGGTCATTGTAGCGACTTTGCGGCACTGTCCCAATGGATTATGCTGCGCTGCATCCACCCCGCTGCACCCACAGATCACCCCCTCCAGCGAGCGACCTCATGCCTGCCACGACCCGCCAGCATCCGACCCTCGAGCAACTGCGCGCGAAACTCTCGACCACGACGCTCGCGCAACTTTTCGAAGGCGACGCCGACCGCTTTGCGCGGCTGTCCCTGGACTGGGATGGCTGGCTCATCGACCTGTCTAAGGAGCGCGTGACGACCGAGGTGATTGCCGCGCTCATCGAGGAGTCGAGGCGCGCTGGTCTCGAAGGCTGGATCCGCGCGCTGTTCTCAGGCGAGAAGATCAACCAGTCGGAGAACCGTCCGGCGCTGCACATGGCGCTGCGCCAGCAAGGCGACGATCCCCTTCTGGTCGACGGCGTCGACATCGTGCCCGGCGTCCGCGCGGCACAGGCGCGCATCGCGACGGTCGCCGACGCGCTGCGCACCGGCCGCCGCAAAGGCGCGACCGGTCAGGCAATCCGCCACGTGGTCCACATCGGCATCGGCGGCTCCGACCTGGGGCCCCGCCTCGTTTGCGACGCGCTCTCGGGATCGGTCATCGACGCCGACAGTCCCGTTGGCGTCCGCTTCGTCTCCAACGTCGATCCGGAGCATATGGCGCGCGCGCTGCAGGATCTCGCGCCCGAGACCACGCTGTTCGTCGTGGTGTCGAAGACTTTCACCACCCAGGAGACGCTGGCCAATGCCATGGGCGCCCGAGCGTGGCTCGAGAGCGCGCTGCCCCCCGGCTCCCGTACAGGCGACCATTTCATCGGTGTGTCGAGCAACGTCCCGGCAGCCATGGCGTTCGGCATTGCCGAGGCGGATGTGCTGCCGATGTGGGACTGGGTCGGCGGCCGCTATTCCCTATGGTCGGCCGTCGGCCTGCCGATCGCCATTCGCCTCGGCGCGCAGCGCTTCGCCGAACTCCTTGCCGGCGCCGCCAGCATCGACGACCACTTCCGCACGACGTCATTCGAGCGCAACCTGCCGGTGCTGCTGGGCCTCGTCGGCTGGTGGAACGCGCGTCTCCTCCGGCACACGGATCGGGTGGTCGTGCCGTATTCGCACGCACTCGGGCTCCTGCCTTCGTTCCTGCAGCAGCTGGTGCTGGAGAGCAACGGCAAGTGCGTCCGCCGTGGCGGCGAGCCGCTGCAGCAACCGTCGTGCGCGGCGCTGTGGGGCATGACCGGCACCGACGGGCAGCACGCGTTCTTCCAGTGGCTCCACCAGGGCGTCACGGAATCGCCGGTCGAGTTCATCGTCCCGCTGCGCGCGCGGCATCCGCGAGGCAACCAGCAGACGCTGCTGGTCGCCAACGCGCTCGCGCAGGCGCAGGCGCTGATGGCCGGTCGAGATGCGGGCGCCGTTCGCGCCGAACTCGCCGCAACGATCCCGGCGGGCCCGGCGCTCGATGCGGCGATTGCCGCCCGGGTGTGTCCCGGCAACCGCGCGTCGACGACGATGCTGCTGCCGGAACTCGATGCGCGCCGCCTGGGCCAGCTCGTCGCCCTCTACGAGCATCGGACGTTCGTCGAGGCGGTGCTGTCGGGGATCAACTGCTTCGACCAGTTCGGCGTCGAACTCGGCAAGACGCTGGCGCCGCCGATCATTGCCGCGCTCACCGACAATGCGCCGCTGCCCGTCGGGACCGACGACTCGACACGCGGCCTGGTCGCGCACGTGCGCGCCCGGCAGCGGTAACCGAGCGCACAGCCTCAGCGAAGGCCGCGGGCCGCCTTGAGGCTCGCCGCGAGTTCGGTCACCGCCGCCGCGTAGAGGCGACTCCGGTTGTAGCGCGTGATCACGTAGAAATTCGGACACGCGATAGCGTAACGTGCGCCATCGCCCGCGGATGTGCGCTCCTCGAGCAGCAACAGGCCCACCGGATCCGGCCCGATCCCGGCCGGCACCTGCAGCGTCGTGACGCCGTCCCGGGCCCAGGCATCCAGCGGACGGCGCTCGCTCAAACCGCCGTCGAGGCGGCCCTGAACGAGATCCCTGCGATCCGGCTCGATCGAAGCCGGCAGCAGCAGCGGCTGGCCGGGTTGCCAGTCGTGGCGAGCCAGATAACTCGCCACGCTGCCGATGACATCGGCACTGGAATCCCACAGGTCCGCGCGTCCGTCGGCATCGAAATCCACCGCATAGTGGCGATAGCTCCCGGGCATGAACTGCGGCACGCCCATCGCACCGGCGTAGGAACCGCGTGGAGTCAGCGGCGACAGCGACAACTCGCGCGTCAGCAGCAGGAACTGCTTCAGCTCGTCGCGGAAAAAAGCGGCCCGGCGCGGGTAATCGAAGGCAAGCGTCGCCAGCGCATCGATGACACGGTAGCGGCCGGTGTTCCGGCCATAGAAGGTCTCCACGCCGATGATCGCCACGATCACTTCCGGCGGTACACCGAAGCTCGTCTGCGCCCGGTCCAGCACCGCGGCGTGCGTATTCCAGAACACCACCCCGGCATCGATCCGGGGCTGCGAGAGAAACTGTGGCGCGTACTCGAACCACTTCGGCGGCTCCAGCACCGGCCGCTGCATGGCGGCGACGATCTGCGGCTGAAACTTCACCTGGGCGAACACCTGCCGCAATGCCTTGCGCTCGAAGCCGTGCGCGTCCGCCATCTCGTCGACGAATGCACGCACGTCGGCGCGCTGCGCATACGAGGCCGGCGCGGATCGCGGCGCCCCCGACGGCTGCGCGGCGACGGCCGGAACCGCGATCGCCGCAGCGGCGACAACCAGAACGAGGAGCGAAAGGCGAGAGGTGGGGATATTCAACGGCAACGGCAAACGGAAACGGTCCGCACAGACGGGGCGATTGGCGCGAATGGTATCATCGGGACACCGCTCGGCGTGCCCTCCACGCGACGACTCCCAGTTCCGCCATCGATGCTCTACCAGGTATTCCGTCCGGCGCTCTTTGCCCTCGACCCCGAAAGTGCGCACGAGCTCGCGTTCGGTGGATTGGATTTCGCTGCGCGCTGCGGCATCGCGAGACTGGTTCTGCCGCGCGTCGCATCGTCGCCGGTGCGCGCGATGGGAATCGACTTCCCCAACCGGATCGGAATCGCTGCCGGACTCGACAAGAACGCCGAGCACATCGACGGCATCGCCGCCCTTGGCGTCGGGCACATCGAATGCGGCACCGTCACGCCGCGCGCCCAGCCCGGCAACCCCCGGCCGCGCGTCTTTCGCCTGGTCGGCGCCGAGGCGCTGATCAACCGCATGGGCTTCAACAACGGCGGGGTCGACCGGTTTCTCGCCAATGCCGCACGCGCGCGCTGGACCGGCGTGCTGGGCCTCAACATCGGCAAGAATTTCGACACCCCGAACGACCGCGCCGTCGACGATTACCTCTCCTGCCTGCGCGCCGTGTACGTCCGGGCGTCCTATGTCACCGTCAACATATCGTCGCCCAACACCAAGGGCCTGCGCGACCTGCAAGGCGAGGAAGCGCTGACCGCGCTCCTCAAGGCGCTGAAACGCGAGCAGGCGCTGCTCGCCGACCGTCATGGCAAGTACACGCCCATCGCCATCAAGATCGCGCCCGATCTCGAGCCTTCGTCCATCGAGGGGATCGCACGACTGCTGGTCGAACACCATGTCGATGGCGTGATCGCCACCAACACGACGGTGTCGCGCACGGCGATTCGCGGCAACCCGCGTGCCGATGAAGCGGGCGGCCTTTCCGGCCGGCCGCTGCGCGAGCAGGCCACTGCCGTCGTGCGGCTGCTGGCGAGCGCCCTCGACGGCGCGCTGCCCGTCATCGGTGTGGGCGGCGTCCTGTCGGGTGCCGATGCGCGGGAGAAGATCGATGCCGGCGCGACGCTGGTGCAGCTCTATACCGGGCTGATCTATCGCGGGCCCGACCTCGTCGCCGAGTGCGCCGCGGCGACAGCGGACGCCTGACCCCTGAGGCGATCGGAGCGCCGTCAGCGGCGCGCCTGCACGAGGATCTTCCCGTCCGCCTCGGCGACGACGGCACCGGCCTGGTTGCGGCAGATCGCGTGCAGCACGACGACGCCGCCGGCATGCTTCGGCTTGACCTGGAGCTCCACGATCGTCCAGATCGTCGTCAATGTGTCGCCGGCGCGCACCGGCGCCAGGAAGCGCGCGGCGTGCTCGAGGTAGGCAATGGCGGTACCGTGGAAATACATGCCGACCGGCGCACCCATCAGCGCGCTGGTGATCATGCCGTGGAGGATGCGCGTCCCGAAGCGCGAGCCCTTCGCGTACTCGTCGTCGACGTGGTGGGGGTTGAAATCACCGATGAGGCCCGCGCCGAGCACGAGGTGCGTGTCGGTGATGGTAATCGAGCGACGGAAGCTCTCGCCGATTCGCACTTCGTCGAATGCGCGACCGCTGCCGTCCATGCCGTTGCCTGCCCCGCGCGCTGTCACGACGATGACGGCGTGCCGGCGCGCACGCAGGGTTCCCAGCGGAACCCCCCCTGCTCGACGCCGGAAACGAGATGCGCGATGGCGGCATCGATCGACACCGGGTCCCCCTTGACGCCGAGCTCGATGCTGCGCGCGGCCTCCGCCCCCATGGTCGGCAGGCTGAACAGGCGCAGATGCGGAAACCGTGCGACGTTTTCTTCCATCAACGGCAGCAACTGGCTCTCGCCGGCACCGAATACCGTGATCGCGCGCTCCGCTTCCGGCGACCCCGCCAGGGCCGCATACCGGGTCGCGAGCACCCAGTCGAGCATCGGCCACGCCATCTGCGGAAATCCGGGAAAGAAATGGTGGTCGCGGATCGAGAACGACGCCACCCGGTTCACCGGATTGGGAATGATCGTGCTGCCCTCGGGAAACTCGGCCATCCGCACGCGATGCGGCCACGCACCGGCACCGAACTGTGCCTCGAGTTCCACCATCGCTTCCGGGTGACGGACGAGTGGCAGCCCCAGCGCCATCGCCGCTGCCTGCCGCGTGTGATCGTCGGGCGTCGCACCCACGCCACCAAAGACGAAAACGATGTCGGCGGCAGCGAAGGACTCGCGCAGCACCGCGCACAGCCGTGCCCGGTCGTCGCCTTCGTAGCGTGCCCATGCAAGGCGAAGACCCCGCACGTCGAGCGCCTCGACGATGTGCGCGAGGTGCTTGTCCTGCCGCTTGCCGGACAGGATCTCGTCGCCGATGATCAGCGCGCCGATGCGGGGGGGTTCCATGACGCGCCGGGTCGCGGAGGCTCGGGCGTTCATGCGGGCCCGGTCGCGACCGGGCAAGGGCGCCTGCAATGCGTCATGCGGCGGCAGGTTCCGGGAATTTGTCGCCCAGCGATGCCATCACGCTCGACAGCGCGCGATCGATCAGGGGCTCGGCTTCGACGAGTCGGGCCAGATCGTCGCGGAATCGCACCGCGAGTTCCTCGGCGGTCATCGACAGCGCCTTCTGTCCCTGTCGGTTGGTGAAGAGGTAGGTCCCGCGCAGCGGGCTTACCCACGCGAGCTTGGCGAATGCAAGCTGGCCATCCTCCGATTCGAACTCGATCCACATCCCGCGCTCGAGGCTTTGCGCAATCTCGAGGAAATAGTCCTCGACCACCTCGGCTTCGGGTTCCGCCGGCTCGGGCTCCGCCGGCGCCATGGCCTGCGCGAGTTGCTCGGCTTTGGCGGCGGCAACCTCGTCCCCTGCGGCCTTGGCCTGGATCGCGGTGATCTTCGCCTGCTCCGCGACCGCGACCGTCGGCAATTCGACGGCGGCGAGCGAGGGCTTGACGGACGCCGCATGGGCTTCGACGAGATTCGACATGAAACGATCGCGCTCGTCGGCCGGCCAGGAGACGCCGCGCGTTCCGGCGGCCATACGCTTCAGCAGCGACGGCAGCATCGCCACCAGGTGCCTTCGATCCTCCGCCGTCTTCTTCGGCTGCACGCTCCAGACCAGGTCTTCGAGCGTTGCAACCATCTGTCCCCAGATCTCGCTGTCCTCGCCGTCCCTCGCGTGCACAACCTCGAGCGCGGGCACCCACTGCCGGCGCAGGCAATCGGCAAGGAACTGGGGAATGGGATGCCCCGCAATCCGGCGCTCGACTTCGGCTTTGGCAACCACCTCGGCGATCTGCCGGCGGTCGCGCGCATTGACCTCGTCCGCCGAGCTCGAAATGTTGGCCTCGGCAGCGGCCTCCTCCTGCGCGAGAAACTCGGCGAGGTCCTCGCGCAGCGTGTCGAACAGCGCGAGATCGTCGGCGAACTCGTTGAGCACACGGTGGACGATTTCCTCGAGCTTGCGGTAAAGCGGATCGTCGCTGCCCATCGCCGGCGACCAGCCAAGGCCCGCCGCTGCCAGGGCGTTGACGAGCACCCGCGACGGATGCGACTTCTTGGCGAAGAACGCGCCGTCCAGCATCGCCGCCTTCAACACCGGAATCTGCAGGCGGGCAAGCAGCGCCTTGACTCCGTCGGTCAGGTCCCGGGTGTCGAATATGAAGTCGAACAGCATCGCGACCAGCTCGATGGTCATCGACTCGAGCTGCGTCGACTTCCTGCCCAGCGGCGAATCCTGGAGATCGCGCAGCACGTTGTGCTTGCCCTCGGGAATTCCCGAGAACTGGATCAACGAGCCGCCGACGTCGAAGCCCCTCTCGCCCCGCTGCAGGCGGGCGATGCCCTCGCCCAGCTCCGGCGTGGCGATGATCGGGTCTCCCGGCACGTACCCGGAAGGCGTCGGGGCCAGGGGGCCCGCGGGCAGCCAGACGCTGCGCATTCCCCCGGGAACGTCGATCTGCGGCAGCGCATCGGTGCCCGCCGACGCAAAGCTTCCCCCGGCATCGACCGCACCGGCGCCTTGCGGCAGGCCCTGCGATCCGCCATACACCATCGGTCCCGCCGATCCCATCGGTCCCGCCGGTGCCATCGGCCCCGCAGGCGGCGCGCCACCGAACATGCGTCGGTAGAGCGCCATGATGTCGATTTCAGGCGCCTGAGCGGGCCGCGGCGCCGCCGCCGTGTCGGCGTGCGCGGGCGCGGGCTTCGCTCGCGTCCCGGCACCGCGGCTGATCATCGGGCCCCGGAACGCTGCCGGAACCACGCGCTGCTCGACCAGGTGCCGATTGAGATCCGCGTAAATGGCGCCGATCTCGCCCAGCGGCGCCTGGTTGAGTTCCTTGAGGATCGTGACGCGAATCTTCTGGTCGAGCTTCCGGTTCTTGAGCGCTTCGGCGAACGCCAGGATGATGATCTCGGGCGCCAGCGGATTGCGATCGGTCTCGAGTTCGGGCGAGCCCATCAGATGCCCGATGCCGCGATTGAGCGCAAAGAGCTCGTCGTGGCAGAGGTTCTCGACGACGCGCGTGATGTTGCCTGTGACGACCGACTCGTCCATCGCCGTCGTGTCCACCAGCGTCAGATTGGTGGCGTCGACCTTCGAGAAATCCGCTTTGGGTTCGGACCTGCCGGCGATGCGGTCTTCGATGCGGACGCGCAGCCGCTGCTCGAACTCGGCGATCAGCGCGACCCTGCCGCCGACGAGGGTGCCCCGGGTGTCGAGATAGAGCGTCTGCTCCTCGCGCACGTCGGACCGACTGGCACGGTCCATCAGCATGTCGCCGACCTTGTCCAGCATTTCGCCGAACGCGAGCAGCAACCGGTGGATCGCGAGGTCACGGCAGTCGCCCAGGATCCGCGAGGTTTCCCTCGCCGGACGTCGGGCGGGCGTTTCGGTGGACACGGCGTTCACGAGTGCAAGGCAGTCACGTTCATGCAGTCAAAAGCCCAGGGGGTTGCACCGCTGCGGAAACGGCAACCCCCGCGCCCCCACCGCAGCTAGAAAGTTCTGGACGAAACAGCGCTAACCTACTGTAACACGGCCGAATTGTGGCCGCCAGCGTGGGGGTTGCCGCCGGATTCGGCATTCGCCCGTCATGAGGTCGCGCGATCACGGAATCCGCGCTCGGGGCGGCCCGTCGCACTCATGCCAGGCCCGGTCCACGCGCTTCAGCGATACGGGGAATGGCGTCTTGAGCTCCTGGGCGAACAGCGACACGGAAAGCTCCTCGAGCAACCAGCGAAAATCCTCCAGGCCGGGCTCGACCCGTCCGCTTTCGCGGTTGCGCTCGACCCGCTCGCGATAGCGCTGCCACCAGTCGCCGAGGGTGGCGGCGTGGCGCTGGTCGCGCGCCGGATTCTCATTGAACTTTGCCAGCCGCCGCTCCAGCGCCTTGAGGTAGCGCGGCAGGTGACCGAGCTGCACCCAAGGCGTCTCGACAAAGAACCCGGGATGAACCAGCGCATCGCGACGCTGCCGCACCTCGGCGCCAAGACGGGAAAGCGACGGCGGCAGCGCAGCGATGCGCTGGGTGAGCGCCTGATGTTCGGCAGCAATCGTCGCCAGCAACCGGAACGCCCCTTCCGCGACGGCGGGCAAGCGGGCGCGCGACCGCTTCACCTGCTCGGCGAATGCCGCTTCGGTGCGCGGCAACGGGTCGTCGCCGACGAACGCCCGATCGCAGGCTGCGGACAGCAGATCGGACAACAGGCGGTCGGTCGGGATCACTGTTTTCAGCTGCAATGCCGCCTGGGCAAAGCCTGCGCCGCCCTTGTCGTAGTTCGAAAGCGCCGCCTTCAATGCCAGCCTGACCAAGCGCACCACGCCAGCGCGGGTCGATACCGCGGCCGTCGCGGAGGTGTCCAGCAACACGATCGACACGCTGTCGCCATCATCCTGCAGCGCCGGGTAGCCGGTGATGCGGCGCCCTTTCCTTTCCGTCGTCAGCGACTCCGGCAAATTGCCGAAGTCCCAGCTTCGGAGACCCCGCTTTTCGAGCGCAGGACCGGTTTCCTTGAATGACAACTGCGCGGCCTCGCCGAGTTCCGCCTGCAGCGCGGCCAGATCGCGCCCGCTGGCAAGCTCGCGCCCCGAGGCATCGACGACGCGAACGTTGACCAGCAGATGCGCCGGCACGTCGATGCCTTCCCACACGTCCGCCGGCAGCGGCTCGGAGAGGCGCACGCGCAGGTAGGACCGCAGTGCGCTCGCGACCGCTTCCGTCTCTGCATCCGTCTCCATCGTCGCGCCGAGGAACGCGGTGACCGCCTCCGGCAGCGGGACGAGGCGATTGCGCAGCGCCTTGGGCAGGGCGCGCAGGTAGACGGCGACCTTGTCGCGGATCATGCCCGGGACGAGCCACGAAAGGCGGGCGGCATCGACCTGGTTCAACAACGAGAGCGGCACCGTCAGCGTCAGCCCGTCCTGGGGGTTGCCGGGCGAGAACCGGTACTTGAGCGGCAACTCCACGCCGGCCATCGCCATCCGTTCGGGGAACAGCGCGACCGTCACGTGGGTAGCGGCGTGCCGCATCAGCAACTCGCGCGTCAGGCAGAGGACGTCGGCGTCCTTCTTCTCGGCTTCTTCGCGCCAGCGCTCGAACGCGGCCAAGGAGTGAATCGCCCCGGGCACGCACTGCTCGTAGAACGCGGCGATCACTTCTTCGTCGACCAGCACGTCCTGGCGCCGCGCCTTGTGCTCGAGTTCCGCCACTTCGGCAATCAGCCGGCGATTGTGCTCGAGGAAGCGCCCCTTGGTCGCGATGACGCCGGCCGCCAGCGCCTCGCGCACGAACACTTCATGGGCGCGGACCGGATCGATCCGCCCGTAGGACACGCGCCGGCGCGGCACCAGCGTGAGGCCGTAGAGTTGAACGCGCTCGCTCGCGACCACCTCGCCGCGACCGGCGTCCCAGTGTGGCTCGAAGTACTCGCGCGTCACCCGGGCGCCCGCGACCGTCTCGACCCACTCGGGCTCGATCTTCGCCGCGCAGCGCGCGTACAACCGCGAGGTCTCGACCAACTCCGCCGCGAGCACCCATTTGGCCGCTTTTTTCGCGAGCCCGGACCCGGGGTGGAGGTGAAAGCGGATGCCGCGCGCGCCCTGGTAGCCTTCGCCTTCGTCGCTCCTCATGCCGATGTTGCCGAGCAGCCCGGCCAGCAGCGCCTGGTGAATGGCGGCATAGCGGGCAGCGTCGATGTCCCTGGGCAGCGCGGCGGGCCACTGCCACCGCTGTTCGGCGATCTCCGTGGCGAGCTGCGTATGCACGTCGCGCCACTCGCGCAATCGCAGCCAGGAGACAAACTGCGCGCGGCACGCCTCCACCAGACGCCGATGTCCGAGCTTCTCCGCGAGCTTGCCGTCGAAGAATTCCCACAGCGCCAGCAGCGAGAGAAAATCGGAGCGTTCGTCGCGAAACCGGAGATGGGCCTGGTCCGCCGCCTGCTGCTTGTCGAGCGGCCGATCGCGGGGATCGGGCACCGACAGCGCACTGGCGATGACCAGCACCTCGGCAACGCAGCCCCGTTCGCGCGCCGCGAGGATCATGCGACCGACGCGCGGATCGACCGGCAGGCGGGCGAGCTCACGTCCCAGGGGCGTCAGCTGGCGCCGGTCGTCGACGGCGGACAACTCCTGCAGCAGCTGGAAGCCGTCGCTCACCGCCCTGGGTGACGGAGGATCGAGAAACGGAAACGCCGCGACGTCGCCCAACCCCAGCGCCGCCATGCGCAGGATCACTGCCGCCAGCGACGAGCGGAGTATCTCCGGATCGGTGTACTGCGATCGCGCGGCCAGATCGTCCTCGGCATACAGGCGAATGCAGATGCCATCGGCCACGCGACCACAGCGTCCGGCGCGCTGGTTGGCTGCCGCCTGCGAAATCTTCTCGATCTGCAGCAGCGTCGTCTTGTTGCGCAGCGAATACCGCTTGACGCGCGCGAGCCCTGCGTCGATCACGTAGCGGATGCCCGGCACGGTGAGCGAGGTTTCCGCGACATTGGTCGCGAGCACCAGCCTCCTGCCGCGGGACGGCGCGAAGACGCGCTGCTGCTCGGGCACCGTCAGCCGCGCATAGAGCGGAAGGATCTCGACTGCCGCCGCGTAGGGGCGCCGCTGCAGGCCACGGCGCAGCAGGTCGGCGGTTTCGCGGATCTCCCGCTCGCCCGGGAGAAAGACCAGGATGTCGCCCGGACCTTCGCGCCACAGGTCCTCGGTCGCGGCGACGATTGCATCCTCCAGCTCCTCCTCGTCGTCGGTCTCCTCGTCGCCGGACTTGAGCGGCCGATAGCGCACGTCGACCGGAAACGTGCGCCCTGACACCTCGATGACCGGCGCGGGCCGTTCCTCGCTGCCGAAATGGCGGGCGAAGCGCTGCGCGTCGATGGTGGCCGACGTGATGATCACCTTGAGGTCGGGGCGTCGGGGCAGCAGCTGCCGCAGGTACCCCAGCAGGAAGTCGATGTTGAGGCTGCGCTCGTGCGCCTCGTCGACGATGATCGTGTCGTACGCTGTGAGGGCGTGGTCGCGCTGCGTTTCGGCGAGCAGGATGCCGTCGGTCATCAGCTTGACGAATGCATCCGGTCGGGTGTGGTCGGTGAAACGGACCTTGAATCCCACGTCGGCGCCGACCGCGCTGCCAAGCTCCTCCGCGATGCGTGTGGCGACCGCGCGCGCCGCGATCCGGCGCGGCTGCGTGTGGCCGATCAGGCCGCGCTCGCCGCGGCCGATCGACAGGCAGATTTTCGGCAGCTGCGTGGTCTTGCCCGAACCGGTCTCGCCGCAGACGATCACGACCTGGTGCTCGCGAACGGCCGCCGCGATGTCGTCGGCCCGCGCGCCCACCGGCAGCTCCGGCGGGAACGTGATCGACGGTCTTCGCGCCGCGCGCTCGCGGCGGCGCGCGACCGATCGCGCCACCGCAGCCTCGATGCGCGCCCATTCGGCAGCCGGGCCGCGCGCGGTGCGTGCGCGCTCGATGCGCCGGGCAAGCGGTGCGAGGTCGGCCGCCATGCCTTCGGCAAGGAGTGCCAGCAGAGCGGGTGCAGACTTCGTGGCGGATGTCAACTGAAGGATTTGGCAGCGTGCGAAGCGCGCGCCGAGCGAATTCGGCAGGCGGCGCGCATTCTACCGCGTGCCGCGCGCGGGTCGGCTCCGGGCGCTACGCGCTATCATCGCGGCCGGCGCAGCGAATGACCGCGGCTTCGTCGCGCCGCGGCGGACTCCTCCAGGGGAAGGTGATGAAACGACGCTCGATGCCGGCACTTCTCGTCCTGACCATCGTCCTGGCCGCGGCCATGCCGGTCGCGGACGGGAAGACGCTGCGCTGGGCCGGTCGCGGCGACCTGCAGAGCACCGATCCGCACGCGCAGAACGAGCCGCTCACCAACAATCTGAACTCGCTCGTCTACGAGTTCCTGGTGAACCGCGACAAGAATCTGGGCCTCGTTCCCTGGCTCGCCACATCGTGGGAGCAGGTCAACCCGACCACCTGGCGATTCAGGCTTCGACCCGGCGTCAGATGGCACGACGGCTCCCCGTTTACCGCCGACGACGTGGTATTCAGCTACGAGCGGGCGCGCTCCGAATCGTCGCCGCTGCGCGCCTACGCCAGCGCCGCCGGCACAGCGCGCAGGATCGACCCGCTGACGGTCGAGTTCACGACGCCGGAACCCAACCCCATCATGCTCGAGCATGTCGCGACGATCCACATCATGAGTCGCGCGTGGTGCGAGCGGAACCGTGCCGTCAAGCCCTCGAACCGCGCCACCGGGGAGGAGCCGATCGCCGCCCGCCAGGCAATGGGCACCGGACCCTACGTGCTGAAGGCGCGAGAGCCGGACGTGAAGACCGTGCTCGTCCGCAATCGCGATTGGTGGGGCGCGAAGGACAGGAGATTCGAAGGCAACGTCGACCAGGTCGTCTACACGCCGATGGGATCCGATGCGGCTCGCGTCGCGGCGCTCGTGTCCGGCGATGTCGATCTCATCAACGACCTGCCGCCTCAGGATGTGCCCCGCCTCGCCCGGACGCCGGGGGTCAGGCTCGTCGAGGGAATCGAGAACCGGATCGTGTTCGTCGGCATGGACCAGGCGCGGGACGAACTCCTGCACTCCAGCATCAAGGGCCGAAACCCGTTCAAGGACAGGCGGGTCCGGCAGGCGCTGTACCAGGCGATCGACATCGATGCGATCCGGCGCATCACCATGCGCGGAATGTCGAAGCCTGCGGGCGCGCTGCTGCCTTCACCGGTGCAGTCGACCCCGGAACTCGAGACCCGACTGCCGTACGACCCGCACGCGGCAAGGAGGTTGCTGGCAGCGGCCGGCTATGCCGGCGGGTTCGAGCTCACGCTCGACTGCCCCAACGACCGCTACGTCAACGACGAGAGGATCTGCCAGGCGCTCGCCGCCATGTGGGGCCGGATCGGCGTCAACACGCGCCTGAACGCGATGCCCGGCGACCTCTTCCTTCCCAAGCTCGAGAAGCTCGACACCAGCGTCTACCTGCTGGGCTGGGGAGGCGCGTCGACCGACGCGATCTTCACGCTGCAGCCGGTGTTGTCGACGTGGAACGGGAAGGGAGACGGCGATGCCAACTACGGCCGGTTCTCGAATCCCGGACTCGACGCGTTGACGGCCAGGATCAAGCTGGAGATGGACCCGCAGGCGCGGCTGCAGCTCATTCGCGAAGCGCTTCTCGCACACAGCCGCGACATCAACCACTTGCCGCTGCACCGGCAGGTGACGCCCTGGGCGATGCGCGCGGGGGTCAGTGCCGTTCACCGCGCCGACAACTTTGTCATGCCGTACCGGGTGACGATCCAGTGAGCGGGCGCCGCCGGCCGGGTCGGTTGATCGCCGACAGGCTGGCGTAATCGAGGCGGCACTCGATCAGTCAGGCGACCGGGTTGCACCGGTCGCCCGCGCGGGATCAGGATTTCAGCGCAACAAAGACTTCTTCCAGCATCTTCTTCGCATCGCCGAAGAGCATGCGGTTGTTCTCCTTGTAGAAGAGCGGGTTGTCGACGCCGGCGTAACCGGAAGCCATGCTGCGCTTCATGACGATCGATGTCCTGGCCTTCCAGACTTCGAGCACCGGCATGCCGGCGATCGGGCTGTTCGGGTCGTCCTGTGCACCGGGATTGACGATGTCGTTGGCCCCGATGACCATCGCGACATCGGTCGCGGGAAAGTCGGCGTTCAGCTCGTCCATCTCCAGCACGATGTCGTAAGGCACCCGGGCCTCGGCCAGCAGCACATTCATGTGGCCCGGCATGCGGCCGGCCACCGGGTGGATGCCGAAACGCACATTGACGCCTTTCTCGCGCAGCAGCTCGGTGATCTCGTACACGGTGTGCTGCGCCTGTGCCACCGCCATGCCGTAGCCCGGAACGATGATGACGCTCTTGGCTTCGCGCAGCAATTCCGCCGTCTCGATCGGGCTGACCGGCGACACTTCGCCCGCCGGCTCGGCGCCCGCCACCGGCGCGGTGCCGCCGCCCGTACCGAAACCCCCCGCGATCACGCTGATGAAGTTGCGGTTCATCGCGCGGCACATGATGTAGGAGAGGATCGCCCCCGACGACCCCACCAGTGCACCGGTGACGATCAGAAGGTCGTTGGAGAGCATGAAGCCGGTCGCCGCGGCCGCCCAACCCGAGTAGCTGTTGAGCATCGACACCACCACCGGCATGTCGGCACCTCCGATCGCCATCACCATGTGAATGCCGAACAGCAGGGCGACCACGGTCATCACGGCGAGTGGCAGGTAGCCGTCGGCGATCGAGTGAGCGTTGATGAACTCGCGGCCGTACCAGATCACGATCAGCAGCAGGACGAGGTTGAGCCAGTGGCGTCCGGGCAGCAGCAACGGCTTGCCGCTGATCTTGCCCGAGAGCTTGCCGAAGGCGATCACCGAGCCCGAGAAGGTCACCGCGCCGATCAGGACGCCGATGTAGATCTCGATTTCGTGGATGGTCTTCTCGGCGCCTGCGAACTGGATCGACGTGTCGATGTAGCTGGCGTAGCCGACGAGGCAGGCGGCCAGACCGACCAGGCTGTGCATCAGCGCGACCAGTTCGGGCATCTGCGTCATCTGCACGGTACGCGCGGCATAGAGTCCGATGCTGCCGCCGACGAGCATCGTCCCGATGATCCAGGGGATGCCTGCCATGGTGACGCGCGGCCCGAAGACGGTCGCCAGCACGGCGATCGCCATGCCGATGACGCCGTAAAGATTGCCGCGGCGCGCGGTTTCGGGGTTGGACAGCCCGCCGAGACTGAGGATGAACAGGATGGTGGCGGCGATGTAGGAGACAGAGGCGAGGCTTGCGGACATGTCGGTTCTCCCTATTTGCGGAACATCGCCAGCATGCGACGCGTCACCGCAAAGCCGCCGAACATGTTGATCGCCGTGAGCACGAGTCCGACCGCGGCCAGGCCCAGGATCCAGCCGTCAGGCCGGCCGGCGCCGCTTCCCAGCACCGGCGGAGCGATCTGCACCAGCGCGCCGATGGCGATGATGCTTGAGATCGCATTGGTCACGCTCATCAGCGGCGTGTGCAGCGCGGGCGTGACGTTCCAGATCACCATGTAGCCGACGAAGCAGGCCAGCACGAAGACGGTGAAGTGCGACAGGAAGCTCGCCGGCGCAAAGCTTCCGACGAGCCAGAACATCAGTGCACCCACGCCGAACAGAATTGCCAGCGACCTGGCGGGCATCGGCTCGCTCGAACCCCCGTGCCCGGATGCCTTCTTCGCAACCGGCGCAGCCGCGGGCTTCGCCGCCTGCGGTGGCGCCGCCGACAGCTTGGGCGCAGGCGGCGGCCAGGTGACCTTGCCCTCCTTGATCACGGTCGTGCCGCGCAGCACCTCGTCGTCCATGTCGACATTGATCGCGCCTTCGGGCGTGATGCTCCTGGTCTTGATCATGTCTTCCATCAGGCGGAACAGGTTCGTCGCGTACGCCGTGGACGCCTGCTTCGACAGCCGGCTGGGCAGATCCTTGTGGCCCACGATGGTCACGCCGTGCCTGACGACCACTTTGCCCGGTTCGGTCAACTCGCAGTTGCCCCCTTGCTCCGCGGCCATGTCGACGATGACGCTGCCCTGCTTCATCGACTTGACCATCGCTTCGGTGATCAGCTTGGGCGCCGGCCGGCCCGGGATCAGCGCGGTGGTGATGATGATGTCGACCTCCCGAGCCTGCTTGGCGAACACCTCGGCCTGGGCTTTCAGGAAACCTTCGCTCATCACCTTGGCGTAACCGCCGACACCGGCGCCCTCCTCCACGTAGTCGACGGGGACGAACTCACCGCCCATCGACTTGACCTGGTCGGCCACTTCGGAGCGCGTGTCGTTGGCGCGGACGATCGCGCCCAGGTTGGCCGCCGCACCGATTGCCGCCAGGCCCGCCACGCCCGCGCCGATGACGAAGACCTTGGCGGGCTGCACCTTGCCGGCTGCGGTGATCGAGCCGGCGAAGAAACGGCTGAATTCGTGCGCGGCTTCGATGACGGCGCGGTAGCCGGCAATGTTGGCCATCGACGACAGCGCATCGAGCTTCTGTGCGCGCGAGATGCGCGGCACGCTGTCCATCGCCAGCACGGTCGCCTTCCGGGCGGCGAGCTGCTGCAGCAACTCGGGGTTCTGCGCCGGCCAGATGAAGCTGACCAGCGTGCCGCCTTCGCGCAGCATGCCGACTTCGTCGCCGTTCGGGGCGCGCACCTTGAACACGATGTCCGACATCGCCCACAGCCCGGCCCGGTCGGAGACGACTTCCGCACCCGCGGCGCGGTAGGCATCGTCACTGATGCTCGCCGTGTCCCCGGCCCCGGATTCGACGGCGACCCGGAAACCCTGCTTGATCAGCTTCTCGACGACCTCGGGTACGGACGCAACCCGCATTTCACCCGGAAAAACCTCTTTTGGGACTCCGATCAATAGTGACATTCAGGTCTCCGTTGGAACAAATCGATTCGACTTCTACGATGACGACGCGCGCTCCGCCTGTTGCTGAACGAGTGCCTCCGATGGTGCGGGGAATGCTGCCACAAACCGGTGCCGGCAGGGCGCTGCCGACCGCGGGAAACGGCTTCGAGGTCATATTTGGAGCAAGGTGACCGCATTGTTTCAGATTTCGGCTGCGATAGCCCTGCCCAGATCCACGGTCGTCGCGGTGCCGCCGAGATCCGGGGTCTTCGGTGCCGCAGGATCGATCAGCACGCGCTCGAAGGCCCCGATCACGGCGGCAGACGCCTCCGCATGACCAAGAAAATCGAGCATCAGCGCCGCCGACCAGATCTGGCCGATCGGATTGGCGATCCCCCTGCCCGCGATGTCGGGGGCGGACCCGTGAACCGGCTCGAACAGCGACGGAAAGTCGCGCTCGGGATTGAGATTGGCCGATGGCGCGATGCCGATGGTGCCGCAGACAGCCGGACCGAGATCGGACAGGATGTCGCCGAACAGGTTGGAGCCGACGACGACGTCGAAGATTTCCGGCCGGCGCACGAAATGCGCGGTGAGAATGTCGATGTGGTACTGGTCGGTGCGAACGTCGGGATAGTTCGCCGCCATCGCCCGGAAGCGCTCGTCCCAGAACGGCATCGTGATAGCAATGCCGTTCGACTTTGTCGCCGAGGTGACGTGCCGCTGCGGCCGCTGCATCGCGAGCTCGAAGGCGAATTTCAGGATCCGATCCACTCCCTTGCGGCTGAACACCGACTCCTGAAAAACGATCTCGCGCTCCGTGCCCTCGAACATCCTTCCGCCCACCGACGAATACTCGCCTTCGGTATTCTCGCGCACGACGACGAAGTCGATGTCTCCGGGCCTGCGGTTGGCGAGCGGCGTCGCGATGCCCGGCATCAGCTTGCAGGGGCGCAGGTTCACGTACTGCTCGAAGCGGCGCCGGAACTGCAGCAGCGAGCCCCATAGCGAGACGTGGTCCGGCACTTTCTCGGGCCATCCCACCGCACCGTAGAAGATCGCCTCGAAGGGCGAGAGCGTCTCGAACCAGTCCTCCGGCATCATCCGGCCGTGCTTGAGATAGTAGTCGCAACTCCAGTCGAATTCCTGCCATTCGAAACCGATGCCGAACCGGCGGCCGACCGCTTCGAGCACGCGCAAGCCCTCCGGCACGGTTTCCTTGCCGATGCCGTCGCCGGCGATGACCGCGATCCGATGGTGCGCCATGAGAACCTCCCTCGAAAGCGGTTATTTTAGGCCGCGGCGAAATTGCGTGCCAGCGGAGGTATGCTCCATGGGACGCGCACAACCTCGCGCGGACGATCGATATCGACATGATTTCCCATTGCTACGTGATCGCGCAGTTCGCGTGCGTCGCCGTGCTGGCGTTCCCGTTCGGTTCCTGGCCGGTCCATTGGATCGGCGTGCCGCTTTGCATCGTCGGGACGGGGGTCGGCATCTGGGCGCTGTCGGCCAATCGACCCGGCAATTTCCACATCCGGCCCGATCCCCGTACGGACGGACACCTGGTCACGAGCGGCCCCTATCGCTTCATCCGGCATCCGATGTACTTCGCCGTGCTTGCGTTTTGCGCCGGGCTCGCGGCGGCCTATGGTCAATGGTGGCGCTGGATTCCGTTCGCTGCCTTGTTGCTCGTCCTTCATTTCAAGGCCCGGTTCGAGGAGCGCGCACTCGCGGCACGCTATCCCGAATACGCCGCGTACGCGCGACGGACGCGGCGCCTCATCCCGGGCGTGATTTGACCCGCATTCATCCGTATGGCGGATGGCGGCCGGCACCTCCGCGGCCATAGAGTCAACCGGTCGCCAAATCGTCCCGCTTGCCCTGTGCCAGGGTCGATCGCAGGAATCGTCAACGGAGGCTCTCACATGTTCAGGACCGCATATCTCGCGTCGCTGGTGGTGCTGCAACTGGCACTGATGTCCGAGGTCACACCGCAGGTGGCGGAGTTCATCCGGGTTCACGCGGCAATTCTGCACGCCGGGGATGCGACCACCGCCTCGCTGCGCATGGGAGCTGCGGTCATCGCCGCGCTCGGCGCAACCGTCGTGCTTGGGGCACCGGGTCTGGCCTTGCTGCGCCATCACCAGCGTGGCGGGCTGCGTTTTCTCGGATTGCCTCGGTGGGCGGTTCGCGGTGCCATCGCCGGGGCCCTGCTGTTCATCCTGACCTACGTCGCACCGCACGCTCTCGCACTCATGGCCGGCGCCGGTGGCGACCTCTGGGCAGCGGCAGAGCAACCGGTGCGAGACGCCGCCATCGCCATGATGGCGGGCGGGGCAGTGGGTGCCGAGTTGCTGCGGCGAAGCATCGCCCCGCCGCGCGTGCTGCGCGAGTGCATGCCCATTCGGCATGTTCACGTCGAGGTCGTCCACCCTGACGATTTGCGCACCCGCGCCGCCTGACGCCCGCACCGTCAACGTCCGGATGCATGTCGAGATGCGCCGTGTCGGACCGGCGCCGAAGCGGCAACGTCGCCGATGCGATATCATTCCCGCCAATCATGGAATCGCCGCGCGCGCCAATGAAACAGACGTTCCTCGATTTCGAGCAGCCCATTGCCGAGCTGCAAGCCAAGATCGACGAGCTGCGCTACGTCCACGAGGATTCGGCAGTCGACATTTCGGACGAGATCAACCGCCTGCAGAAGAAGAGCCAGCAGCTCTCCCGGGACATCTACGCCAAGCTCTCGTCGTGGCAGATCGCGCAGGTCGCGCGTCATTCGCAGCGGCCTTACACGCTCGATTACATCAACGGAATGTTCGCCGATTTCCGCGAATTGCATGGCGACCGCTCGTATGCCGACGACCCGGCGATCGTCGGCGGCCTCGCCCGTTTCAATGGCCAGCCCTGCATGGTGATCGGCCACCAGAAAGGCCGTGACACCAAGGAGAAGATCTACCGCAATTTCGGCATGCCGCGCCCCGAGGGTTACCGCAAGGCGCTGCGTCTCATGAAGCTTGCCGAGAAATTCGGCCTGCCGCTGTTCACGTTCGTCGACACGCCGGGCGCCTATCCGGGCATCGGCGCCGAGGAGCGCGGACAATCCGAGGCCATCGGTCGCAACCTGTACGAGATGGCGGGGTTGCGCACACCCGTCATCGTCACGGTGATCGGCGAAGGCGGCTCCGGCGGCGCACTGGCGATCGCCATCGGCGACGTCACGCTGATGTTGCAGTATTCGACCTATTCGGTGATCTCGCCCGAAGGTTGCGCGTCCATCCTCTGGAAATCCGCCGACAATGCGCCGGACGCGGCCGAAATCCTCGGCATCACGGCGCCGCGATTGAAGCAGTTGGGGCTCATCGACAAGATCGTCAACGAGCCGGTTGGCGGAGCGCACCGCGATCACGGCGCGATGATGGCAACGCTCAGGAAGGCGCTCACCGAGGTTCTGCGGCAATTGCAGGAGCGGACGCTGGACGCGCTCGTTGAAACGCGGGAGGAGAAGATCCTCGGCTACGGCAAGTTCAAGGAAATCAGCGCCGGCTGACCGTGCCTGCCTCCGCGGCACGCCCTCGATCGTTCCACGCCTACCGCTCTGATCCCACGCCCTTGGCGTCCCCGACGAAGTCGATCGATCCCGCAGGCGACGCCGTCGCGCACGCGCTGCGGCGGTTCCTTGCCACCGATGGCGTCGGCGTCGCCCACCGGCCGCGAATTGCGGTAGCACTTTCCGGCGGCTGCGATTCGATGGTGCTGCTCGACACGCTGGCCGCAGCGGCACCCACGTTCGCCGTCGAGGTTTCCGCGATCCACGTCAATCACGGGCTCTCGCCGAACGCCGACGCCTGGACGGATTTCTGCGCAGGCGCGTGCGCGGCGCGAGCGGTCCCCCTCGCCGTGCGGCGAGTCGTCGTCGACCGCCGCCCGGGCGCGAGCCTCGAAGCCTGCGCCCGCGCGGCGCGGCGCGCGATCTTCGCCGATCTCGACGTCGACGCGGTGGCCCTGGCGCATCACGCCGACGACCAGGCGGAGACGCTTTGGCTGCAATTGTTGCGCGGCGCGGGACCGCACGGACTCGCCGCAATGAGCGCCGACCGCGCGCCCGGCGACGGCCCGCGCATCCTGCGTCCGCTGCTGTCCCTCTCCCACGCCACCATCGCCGCCCTCGCCCGAGCGCGGGGCCTCGACTGGATCGAAGACGAATCGAACGCGGACCTGCGCATCAAGCGCAATTTCATTCGCCGGGAGATTTCGCCGCTGCTTGCGCAGGCGTTCCCCGGCTACCCGGGGACGCTGCTCCGCACGGCGTCGCACCAGGCTGAAGCCGCCCGCCTGATGGACGAACTTGCAGCGCAGGACGCAGGCGGCGCGCTCGCGCAGGATGCGGTCGACGGGCCGACGCTCGACCGGTCGCGCCTCGGCAGCCTGGCCTCGCTGCAGCCGCATCGCGCGCGCAATCTCCTGCGCTGGTTCCTGCGGCGGCACGGGCTCCGCGCCCCGTCGACCGCGCGCATCGGCGACATGCTCGTGCAGCTCACGGGCGCAGCCGCGGACGCGCGCGTCAGGATCGCACACGAAGACTGCGAGATCGGCATCCATCGTGGATTCGTCTTCGTGCACGACGCGGTTCGCGCCTGGCCGGCGCGCGAATGGCAGGGCGAGCCTTCGATCGACCTCCCGCACGGCACGCTTGCGCTGCGTGAAGCGAGCGGTCATGGCATCGCCCCGCAGCACTTCGGCGACAGGCCCGTCACCATCCGCGGCCGTCGAGGCGGCGAGCACCTGCGCCTCGGGCCGCAGCGGCCACGGCAATCGCTTGCCCACCTGATGCAGCAGCGCGGCATCCCGCACTGGCGCCGCGACACCTGGCCGCTCGTCTTTCTCGGCGACGCCCTGGCGGAAGTGCCCACGATCGGCGTCGACGCGGCCTTTGCCGCGGCGCCCGGCATGCCCGGTCGCAGCTTCGACTGGACGCCGCATACTCGCCGGCCCCCGGCGCCGATCCTCCCATAGCGTCAGCGGGCCCCGAATCGTTGACCAGGAACAGGCCGGGACGGGTACTCTCCTGTGCGCTGCGGCGCTGTCGGCTCGGGCGCGCGGTTGACAGCAGCGCGTAATGCCTGCCTAATCTCGGCAGTTTCGATTGCCGTCAGCCATGCCGCAACGCAGCGAATGCTGCCCACGAATAGCGGCAACAACCCGGATTCGCAACTTCACAGGAGGATGTCATGCAATTCCCGCAGATTCGTCTGGCACTGGCGTTGGCCGCGTCGGCCGTGTTCGCCACTGGCGCCGCTTTCGCGCAGGCGCCGATCGTCATCAAGTTCAGCCACGTCGTCGCACCGGATACACCCAAGGGCAAAGGCGCGGAGAAGTTCAAGGAACTGGCCGAGGCCCGGCTCAAGGGCAAGGTCAAGATCGAGGTCTATCCGAACTCGCAGCTGTACAAGGACGGCGAAGAAATGGAAGCGCTGTCGCTGGGATCGGTCCACATGCTCGCGCCGTCGCTGGCCAAGTTCGGCCCGCTGGGCGTGCGCGACTTCGAGGTCTTCGACCTGCCGTTCATCTTCGACAACACGGCCGAGCTGCACAAGGTGACCGAGGGCCCGGCCGGAGCGGCGCTGTTCAAGAAGCTCGATTCCAAGGGTATCGTCGGACTCGCGTACTGGGACAACGGCTTCAAGGTGCTCTCGGCCAACAAGGCGCTCAAGCAGCCCGCCGACATCAAGGGCCAGAAGCTGCGCATCCAGTCTTCCAAGGTGCTCGAGGCACAGATGCGGGCGGTCGGCGCGATCCCGCAGACAATGGCCTTCTCCGAGGTCTACCAGGCGCTGCAGACCGGCGTGGTCGACGGCACCGAGAATCCGCCGTCGAACATGTACACGCAGAAGATGCATGAAGTGCAGAAGCATGCGATCGTCACCGAGCACGGCTATCTCGGCTATGCGGTGATCGCCAACAAGAAGTTCTGGGACGCGCTGCCTGCCGACGTCCGCAAGGAACTCGAAGCCGCCATGGCGGAGGCGACGAAGTACGCAAACTCGATTGCCAAGCAGGAAAACGACCAGGCGCTGGAGAAGATCAAGGCTTCGGGCAAGACGGCCGTCTACGTGCCGACGGCCGCCGAGCGCGCCGCGTGGAAGAAGGCGATGGTACCCGTGCACAAGGAAATGGAAAGCCGGATCGGCAAGGACACCATCCAGGCGATCTACAAGGAAACCGGCTTCAAGGCCGACTGAAGCCGTCCGAGAGCGGCTGCACCGAGTGCCCGCCGCGACGGCGGGCATCGGTTTTTTTGATTTCGTGATCCGGAGGAGACGGGCAAATGCTCAATCGCGCCCTCGATCATCTCGAGGAATGGATCATCACCTTCCTCATCGGCGCGGCCTCGGTGATCATCTTCGTCGCCGTGCTGCACCGCTACGTGTCGGGCATGCCGATCCCCGGCCTCCAGGATTTCCTGCTCGGCATCAACATGGGCTGGGCGCAGGAACTCTGCATTTTCATGTTCGTCTGGATGGCCAAGTTCGGCGCCGCCTACGGCGTGCGCACCGGCATCCACGTCGGAGTCGACGTGCTGATCAACGCGCTGTCCGAGAAGCTGCGCGCCAAGTTCGTGATCTTCGGGCTTCTCGCCGGCGCTTTGTTCACCGGCATCATCGGTACGTTCGGCGCCCACTTTGTCTGGGAGCTCGCGCACACCGACCAGGTGTCGGCCGACCTCGAGATGCCCAAGTGGATCGTCTACCTGTGCGTCCCGCTGGGCTCTTACCTGATGTGCTACCGCTTTCTGCAGGTGACGTGGAGCTTCATCAGGACCGGCAACCTCCCGCACGCCGACCACTCGCACGTCGAAGGTCTCGACAAGGAAGACGCCACCGCGTGGGTGAAGCTGCCATCCGACCTCCATCCCGATGACCTCTCCGGTGGGAGGCGGCCATGACCGGCCTCATCATCTTCGGACTGCTGTGCGCCCTGATGATCACGGGGATGCCGATCTCGATTTCGCTCGGCCTCACCGTCCTCACCTTCCTGTTCACGATGACGCAGGTGCCGCTGGAATCGGTGGCGCTGAAGCTCTTCACCGGCATCGAGAAGTTCGAGATCATGGCGATCCCGTTCTTCATCCTCGCCGGGAATTTCCTCACCCACGGCGGCGTGGCCAAGCGAATGATCCGGTTCGCCACCGCGATGGTCGGCCACCTGCATGGCGGACTGGCGCTGGGCGGCGTGCTCGCATGCGCGCTGTTCGCCGCGGTGTCGGGCTCGAGCCCGGCGACGGTGGTCGCCATCGGCTCGATCCTGCTGCCCGCGATGGTCAAGCAGGGCTATCCGATGAAGTTCGGTGTCGGCGTCATCGGCACCGCGGGCGCGCTCGGCATCCTGATCCCGCCGTCGATCGTGATGGTGATCTACGCGGTGTCGACCAACTCGTCGATCGGCAGGCTGTTCATCGCCGGCATCATCCCCGGCCTGATGCTGGCCGGTCTGCTGCTGTTCGTCACCTGGGCGGTGGCGAAGAAGCGCAACTACCCGCGGATGACCAAGGCGAGCTTCGCCGAGATGTTCGCGGCGTTCCGCGAAAGCGTCTGGGGGCTCGCGCTGGTCGTCGTCGTCATTGGCGGGATCTACTCGGGGATCTTCACGCCGACCGAGGCGGCGGCGATGAGCGCCGCCTACGCGTTCTTCGTCTCGGTCTACGTCTACAAGGACCTGACGCTGAAGCAGGTGCCCAAGGTGCTGCTGGATTCCGCCAACCTGTCGGCGATGATCCTCTACATCATCACCAACGCGGTGCTGTTCTCGTTTCTGCTCACGTCCGAGCAGATCCCGCAGAGCCTCGCCGCGTGGATCAACGAGATGGGGCTGTCGCCCTGGATGTTCCTTATGGTCGTCAACGTGATGCTGCTCATCGCCGGCAACTTCATGGAGCCGTCGTCGATCCTGCTTATCACCGCGCCTATCCTCTTTCCGGTGGCGATGAAGCTCGGCATCGACCCCATCCACCTGGGCGTGCTGATGACCGTGAACATGGAGATCGGCATGATCACGCCGCCGGTGGGCCTGAATCTCTACGTCGCGTCGGGGATCGCGAACATGGGGCTGACCGAGGTGACCAAGGCCTGCGCGCCATGGATCCTGGTGATGCTGCTGTTCCTGCTGCTCATCACCTACGTGCCCGCGATTACGCTCTGGCTACCCAACCTGCTGATGGGTTAGGGACTCGTCGTCGACAGCGTCGGCCGACTCGGGGCCCGGCCGAAAGCCGGGCCCCGTCCGTTTCGGCCGCCCCTGTCGACCTCGGCCGCCGCCCTGCTCGACCCCGGCAAACCAGGCATTTCCGCCGTGGGAAACCGCGCTCGGAGGTGCCCGAATCCCTGCCCCAGAGCGACGGCCGAGGGCGACGAAGATGTGTTATAATTTTGAATTTACTCGCATTTATTTGTTCGGAGCCCAATCATGGCCGTTGAACGCACGCTTTCCATCATCAAACCCGACGCGGTGGCCAAGAACGTCGTCGGCAAGATCTATTCGCGCTTCGAGACCAACGGCCTCAGGATCGCTGCGGCGCAGATGCGCCGGTTGTCGCGGACAGAGGCCGAGGGCTTCTATGCCGTTCATCGCGAGCGCCCGTTCTTCAGGGCTCTGGTCGATTTCATGATTTCGGGACCGGTGATGATCCAGGTGCTCGAGGGCGAAGCTGCGATCGCGAAGAACCGCGATCTCATGGGCGCGACAGACCCGAAAAAGGCCGCAGCGGGCACGATTCGCGCCGATTTCGCCGAGTCGATCGACGCCAACGCCGTGCACGGTTCCGACGGTCCGGACACCGCCGCCGTCGAAATTGCGTATTTCTTTCCCGCGCTGGCGGTGTACGCCCGCTGAGCGCGCCGGCACTTCCGTGATCAACCTCCTCGACCTCGACGCCGACGGACTTGCCGCGCTCTTCGCGAACCTCGGCGAAAAGCCGTTTCGCGCCCGCCAGGTGTCGCGCTGGCTGCACCAGCGTTTCTGCGACGACATCGGGGCGATGACCGATATCGCGCGAGTGCTGCGTGAAATGCTGGCGTCGAGCGCCGAGATCCGCGGACCGAAGGTAATCCGCGACTCGACTGCCGCCGACGGCACGCGCAAGTGGCTGTTCGATGTCGGCGGCGGCAATGCGGTCGAGGCGGTGTACATCCCGGAAGGCGATCGCGACGATGCGTTCGACGACGACGACGCGGCAGCGACGCCTGGCGGGCCGTCGAATGCCGCGGCCGCGATCGCCCTCCGCGCCTCCGCGGGTCGATCCCGCTCCGCGGGTCCCTCGCCCCGCGCTTCGACGCGGTACCGTGGCACGCTTTGCGTGAGTTCGCAGGCCGGCTGCGCGCTCGACTGCGCGTTCTGCTCCACGGGCAAGCAAGGCTTCAGCCGCAACCTCACCGCGGCGGAAATCATCGGCCAACTGTGGCACGCGAACCGCGCGCTGCTCGCCGACGGCGTGAGCACGACGGGCCGCCCCGAGTGCGAACCGGTCCCCCTTGGGGGGACGGCTCGCAGCGCCAAGGGGGCACCGATTGCGGCGCCCTGGGTCGAGCACGGCCGCGCGCCGATCACCAATGTCGTGCTGATGGGCATGGGCGAGCCGCTGGCGAACTTCGACAGCGTCGTCACCGCGCTCAAGGTGTTTCTCGACGACAATGCCTACGGTCTGTCGCGCCGCCGTGTCACGCTGTCCACGTCGGGTTTGGTGCCCGCGCTCGACCGCCTGCGCGACGCCTGCCCGGTGGCCTTGGCGGTGTCGCTGCACGCGCCCGACGACGTGTTGCGCGACCGATTGGTTCCGATCAATCGCAAATACCCCCTCGCGCAGCTCCTGCCCGCCTGCACGCGCTACCTCGAGCGCGCGCCGCGCGATTTCATCACCTTCGAGTACGTGATGCTCGACGGCGTGAACGATTCGGCCGCGCATGCGCGCGCCCTCGTCGCTTGCGTGCGCGACGTGCCGTGCAAGATCAACCTGATTCCCTTCAATCCATTTGCAGGATCGGAATTCCGCGTGAGCCCGCGCGAGCGCATCCTGTCATTCCAGAAGATACTGATGGACGCGGGCCTGGTGACCACCGTGCGCAGGACGCGCGGCGACGACATCGATGCGGCGTGCGGGCAGCTTGCCGGACAGGTCCTCGATCGCACCAAGCGACGGCTCGTACGCATCGAGCGCGTCGCTGCAGCCGGCGAGCCCGCAACTTCCGCACGCGTCTGATCCACACCATGACGACGTCACGATCCCGCCTCGCCCTGCTCGGCACTGCCCTGCTCGCAGCAGCGCTCTTCACCGGATGCGCGAGCAAGTCGCCGCCGCCGAATACGCCGCCGCCGCAGGAATCGCTGCCGCCGATCAAGCAGCCGGTGGTGACGCCGGAGTACCGATCGCAATTGCGCGCGGAACTCGGCGCCGGCTACTTCGAGCGCGGACAGATGGACGTCGCGCTCGAGGAACTCGGCGAAGCGGTGCGGCTCGACCCCAACAATGCACGCGCCTGGAACATCTACGGGCTCGTGTACGCGGTGCTGGGAGAGAACGCCAAGGCCGAACAGAGCTTCCAGCGCGCGCTGCAGCTCGCCCCGCAGGATTCCGATGCCCGTCACAACTGGGGCTGGTACCTGTGCACGCACGGCCGCGCGCGCGAATCGATCGCCGAATTCGAGGCTGCTCTGCGCAATCCCCTCTACAAGACGCCTGATACGGCGCTGGTGAACGCCGGGAAGTGCAGCGCATCGCTGGGCAGCATCGCCGAAGCCGAAGCCTATTTCCGCCGGGCACTGCAGGTTGCGCCCAACAATGCGACGGCAGCGTACAACCTCGCGCTGATCGAGTTCAAGGCATCGCGGCTGGACCAGGCGCGCGCCTGGATGAAGATCGTGACACAGGCGAGCAACCCGCCGCCCGAATCGCTGTACCTGGGCATGTGCATCGAACGCAAGCTGGGTGACGCCCAGGCCGAACGGTCCTACGTGTCGCAGTTGCAGAATCGCTATCCTAACGCCGCGGAAACCAAAGCCGTCGCCACGGGGACTTGCGAGTGAGCGAGCACGACACCGCCCGGCACGCCGCGCCCGACCTTCCGCCGGTCGCCGACCCCGCCGTTCCCGCCGGCGCGCTGTTGCGCAATGCCCGGGAACGAGGCGGACTCTCGATCGAGGACGTCTCCCAACAGCTGAAACTCGCCCCGCGGCAAGTCCAGGCACTGGAGGATGGCAATTTCGCGCTGCTGCCGGGCCGCACCTTCGTTCGCGGATTCGCGCGCAATTACGCGCGGCTCCTGAAAATCGACGCCGCCGAGGTACTGGCGGCGCTGCCCGGTGCGTCGGTCGACTCGGGACTCGAGTCGCCAACGCTGCACGCGACGGCGCAGTCGATCGGCGAACTGCCCGTTTCCCGGAACGCGCGGCCGGGCTGGATTCGTTGGGCCGTTCCGCTGGTTCTCGTCCTCGTCGCCGCACTGGCCGTCTACGAGTTTCTGCTGCCCGCGCTGTCGGTACACACGACCCCGGCATCGCGCGAGCCGGCCGTCGATCCGAAGCCGGTCGGCACTGCCCCGAACGCCGAGGCGGCCCCCGCATCCGTGTCATCGACGCCGCTGCCGAATCCCGCGGGCGGAATGCCGCTGCCCAATCCCGTCGCCGGCCAGGAATCGACGCCGCCCGCATCCGCCCCCGCGGCCGACGCTCCGGCGAAGCCGGCCGCACCTGGCGGTGCCGAGACGCAGGGCGAGCGGGAAATCGTGCTCTCCTACCGCGACCATTCGTGGACCGAGGTGCGTGACCGCAACGGCCGCGTGCTGCTGTCGAAGATGATGGTCCCCGGCTCGACACAGGCACTGACCGGTTCGCCACCGTTCGAGCTTGTGATCGGCAACGCTGCCGACGCGGCCGTGACCTTCGACGGGCGGCAGGTCGATCTCGCTCCGTACACGCGCCAGGGCGTCGCCCGCGTGACGCTGCAATAGGCCCATGATCGCTCCCGCCCGACACCAGCGCCTGCGAACCCGGCAGGTGGACATCGCCGGCCGCAAAGTGGGCGGCGGAGCCCCCGTGCTCGTCCAGTCGATGACCAACACCGACACGGCCGACATCGTCGCCACGGCAGAGCAGGTGCGCGCGCTGGCCGCCGCCGGCTCGGAAGTCGTCCGCGTCACCGTCGACACCGCCGCAGCGGCGGCCGCAGTGCCGGCGATACGCGAAGCGCTCGATCGTGCCGGCTGCACAGTGCCGCTGATCGGCGATTTCCACTTCAACGGCCACAAGCTGCTGACCGACCATCCGGACTGCGCCCGCGCCCTTGCGAAATTCCGCATCAACCCCGGCAACGTCGGCAAGGGCAGCAAGCGAGATTCGCAGTTCGCCGTGATGATCGAGAAGGCGATCGAATACGACAAGCCGGTGCGCATCGGCGTCAACTGGGGCAGCCTCGATGCCGCGCTGCTGGCGCGCCTGATGGATGCCAATGCGATCCGCACCACACCGATGCCCGCCGACGCGGTGATGCGCGAAGCGTTGATCGCCTCCGCCATCGAGAGCGCGCAGCACGCCGAGGCGATCGGACTGCCCGGCGACCGGATCATCCTCTCCTGCAAGGTGTCCGACGTGCAGGATCTCGTCGCTGTCTACGCCGAGCTTGCGCGGCGCTGCGACTACCCGCTGCACCTGGGCCTCACCGAAGCCGGCATGGGCAGCAAGGGCATCGTGGCGTCCACGGCCGCGCTCGCGATCCTTCTTCAGCAGGGCATCGGCGACACCATTCGCGTGTCGCTCACGCCGGAGCCGAACGGCGACCGCACGCGCGAGGTGATCGTGGCGCAGGAAATCCTGCAGACGATGGGGCTGCGGTCGTTCACGCCGATGGTGACGGCCTGTCCCGGCTGCGGTCGCACCACCAGCACCACGTTTCAGGAGCTCGCGGCGACAATCCAGGATTTTCTGCGCGCGCAAATGCCGCTCTGGCGCGCCCGCTACCCGGGCGTGGCCGACATGCACGTCGCGGTGATGGGCTGCGTGGTCAATGGACCGGGGGAGTCGAAGCTCGCCAACGTCGGCATCTCGCTGCCCGGCACCGGCGAGACGCCGGTCGCGCCCGTCTACGTCGACGGCCAGAAGACCGTGACGCTCAGGGGCCCGCGCATCGCCGAGGAATTCCAGCGCATCGTCGACGACTACGTCCGCGCGACCTACGGCGGCGAGCCGCGGGCGGCGCACCTCGGCCCGGAACGGAAAACGATCGCCGTCAAGGCGATTGCCTGATCGACATGGCCGACGCATTGCAGGCCGTCAAGGGGATGAACGACGTGCTCCCCGGCGATTCGCCGCTGTGGGAGCATTTCGAGGACGTTGCGCGGCGCGTGTTCGCGCAATATGGCTACCGGAACATCCGCGTCCCCATTGTCGAGCCCACCGCGCTGTTCGTCCGCGGCATCGGCGAGCACACCGATGTCGTCGAGAAGGAGATGTACTCGTTCGAGGACAAGCTCAACGGCGAAAGGCTGACGCTGCGTCCCGAGGCCACCGCGGGCATCGTCCGCGCGGCGATCGAACACAGCCTTTGCTACGAGCGGCCGCAACGGGTGTGGACCAGCGGGCCCATGTTCCGCCACGAGCGTCCGCAGAAGGGGCGCTACCGGCAGTTCCATCAGCTCGATGTCGAGGCGCTGGGCTTTGCCGGCCCCGACGTCGATGTGGAGCAGATCGTGCTGCTGGCCCGCCTGTGGCAAGCGCTGGGCCTGGCCGACGGCATTGGGCTGCACATCAACTCGATCGGCGATGCCGACGAGCGGCGCGCGCATCGGCAGGGCCTGATCGATCATTTCGAGCGTCACGCGACGCTGCTCGACGACGACGCCAGGCGGCGGCTGCACGCCAATCCGCTGCGCATCCTCGACAGCAAGAATCCCGCGATGCAGGAGATGATCGCCGGCGCGCCGCGCCTCATCGATCGGCTGGGCGCCGGTTCACGGGCGCATTTCGACGGCCTGCAGCAGCTGCTCGCCGATCACGGCGTCGCCTTCGAGATCAACCCCCGTCTGGTGCGCGGACTCGACTATTACAATCGCACGGTGTTCGAGTGGGTCACCGACCGGCTCGGCGCCCAGGGCACCGTCGCCGGCGGCGGGCGCTACGACGGACTCTTCGAGCAACTGGGCGGCAAGCCGACGCCCGCCTGCGGTTTCGCGATCGGCGTCGAACGCATGGTGCTGCTGCTGCAGGAAGCCGGCCACTCGCGTGACGACGCGCCACGCGCGTATGTCGTGCATGCCGGCGCCGCGGCGAGCCGCCTTGCCGCGCGCGCGGCCGAGCAGCTGCGCGACGCAGGCCACGCGATCATCGTCAATGCCGGCGGCGGCAGCTTCAAGTCGCAGATGAAGAAGGCCGATGCTTCGGGCGCCCGGTTCGCGCTCGTCATCGGCGACGACGAGGCCGCGACCGGGGTCGTCGGTGTGAAACCCCTGCGCGAGAGCGGCGAGCAGACTGCCGTGCCGCTGGACAAACTTGCCGCCGCGCTTATCGAGCGCGGCGCCTGAAACCGCCTGCGGGCGCAACAAGACACGAAAAGCAACGGAAAAGGGAACGACGATGGCAGTCTACGACCTCGAAGAGCAGGAACAACTCGACGATCTCAAGCTCTGGTGGAAGCTCTGGGGCAACACGGTGAGCGGCGTCGTCATCGCCGTCTGCCTGTCGGTCGTGGGCGTTCAGGCTTGGCGATGGTGGCAGCACAACCAGGCCGAGCAGGCGTCGGTGCTGTACGGCGCAGTCGCCTCGGCAGCGCGCAGCGACGACCTCGCGAAGGCCAGGGACGCGATGACGCAGCTCGCCGATCGCTACGCCGGCACCGGCTACGCGCCGCGTGCGGCGATGGTCGTTGCCGGAATGCTGTTCAAGAGCGGCGACAAGACCGGCGCCAGGACGCAGCTCCAGTTCGTGCTGGATCGTGCCAGCGAGGATGAGCTGAAGCAGATCGCCCGCTTTCGCCTCGCCGAGGCCCTGTTCGACGACAAGCAGAACGACGAGGCGTTGCGCACGCTGGACGCAAGGCACGACGAGCCGTTTGCCGGTGTCTATGCCGATCTGCGCGGCGACATACTCGCCGCCGCCGGCCGCGGCGACGAAGCGCGCACGGCTTACCAGACCGCGCTCGCCAAGATCGATGCCAAATCGCCCTATCGCGCGTACATCCAGGTGAAGCTCGACTCGCTGGGCGGTCCGCTGGGACCCGCAGCATCGGGCGGCAATGCAGCAGCTGCGGCTCCGTCGCCCGCGCCGGCGGCCCCCGCAGCGCCGGCCAAATGACGATCGGGACGCACCGCGCCGTGCGCGCCGCCATGCAGCCCGCATCGCGCGGGCCGGGGCTGGTGTTGGCCATGGCCTTCGCCGTCCTCGCCTCCGGATGCGCGTCGCTCTCGTCGTGGATACCCACGATTCCGGCACCGTCGTTCTCGTGGATTACCGGCGGATCGAAGAAGCCGGGACCGCTGCCCGAGTTCAAGTCGACGGTCACCCCGGCCGTCGCATGGCAGGTGTCGATCGGCAAAGCCCGCCCCGGTTTCTCCCCCGCGGCCACTGGCGACGCGGTCTATGTCACCGCAAGCGATGGTGCGCTGGCCCGTATCGATTCTGCCGGCCGCACCGTGTGGCGCGTGTCCACCGGCAAGCGCCTGTCCGCCGGCGTGGGCGCCGACGCGACGATCGTCGCGGTCGGCACCGACAAGGGCGAGGTGTTCGCTTTCGATACCGCCGGCAACCCGCTCTGGCAATCGAAGGTCAGCAGCGAGGTCGTCAGCCCGCCTGACGTCGCGGAGGGCATCGTTGCCGTGTGGTCGGGCGACGGTCGAATCTACGGGTTGTCCGCCGTCGACGGCAAGACCCGGTGGGTGTACCAGCGCATCAACCCCCCGCTCACGGTGCGCAATTATGCCGGCGGCGCGACCAGTCGCGGCGGCCTCTTCGTCGGCACGGCGGGCGGAAAGCTCGTCGCGCTCGACCTCGCGACCGGAAATGTCGGCTGGGAAGCCAACGTGGCGACACCCAAGGGCGCGACCGAACTCGAGCGCATCGCCGACGTGACCAGCCTGCCCGTGGTCGAGGAGCGGCAGGTCTGCGCGGCGGCGTTCCAGGGGCGGATCGCGTGCTTCGATGTCCTGCGCGGCACGCTGCTTTGGTCGCGCGACGTGTCGAGCCTCGATGGCATCGCCATCGACGCCCGTTACCTCTACACGACCGACGACAAGAGCAATGTCCACGCGCTGGACAAGGCGACCGGCGCCTCGGTGTGGAAGCAGGACAAGCTTGCCGCAAGGCGCATCGGCGGTCCGGTGATCGTGGGCGACCACGTCGGCGTGGTCGATGCCGAAGGCTACGTGCATCTCATGGACCGCAACGACGGCAGCCTCGTCGGTCGGCTCGCGACCGACGGCACGCCGGCAACCGCACAACCTTTGCCGATGGGTGCGCAGGCGATCTTCCAGACCGAGGGCGGCACGCTCTACGCGGTGGGCGGGCGCTGACGCAGGAATCCTCGCTGTCCTGGCGCAGGTCCGGCGGGCCGACCCGCATCGGGACCGGCGCGAAGGTTCATGCCGCCAGGCCGGCGGCGTCGAACACGCCTTCGAACAGGATCGAGCTCAAATAGCGCTCGCCGGAATCGGGCAGGATGACGACGATCGTCTTGCCCTTGTTCTCGGGTCGCTGCGCGAGCCGCACCGCAACCGCGGTCGCCGCGCCGCAGGAGATTCCCGACAGGATGCCCTCCTCCCGCGCCAGCCGCCGCGCGTAGAGCACCGCGTCTTCGTTGGACACGGTCTCGATGGCGTCGACCAGCGACAGGTCGAGCACTTGCGGCACGAAGCCGGCGCCGATGCCCTGGATCTTGTGCGGTGCAGGCTTGATCGGATCCCCAGCGCGCGACTGCGTCAGGACCGGACTCGCGACCGGCTCGACTGCCACCGACGTGAGCAGCTGGCCGCGCGTCCGTTTGAAGTAGCGCGCCACGCCGGTGATCGTTCCGCCGGTGCCGACGCCGGATACGAAGATGTCGACCTTGCCGTCGGTGTCGTTCCAGATCTCCGGGCCGGTCGTCGTTTCGTGGATCGCCGGGTTGGCGGGGTTCTTGAACTGCTGCAACAGCACGTAGCGCGCCGGATCGGAAGCCGCGATCTCCTCGGCCTTGGCGATGGCGCCGCCCATGCCCTTCGGTCCCTCGGTCAGGATCAGCTTGGCGCCGTACGCCACCAGCAGCTTGCGCCGCTCGATGCTCATCGTCTCGGGCATCGTCAGCGTCAGCGGAATGCCCAGCGACGCCGCCACGAACGCGAGCGCGATCCCGGTGTTGCCGCTGGTCGGCTCGACCAGTTCCTTGCCGGGGCCGAGCAGCCCTTTCTGCTGCGCGTCCCAGATCATCGCCGCGCCGATCCGGCACTTGACCGAATAGGCGGGATTGCGGCCCTCGATCTTCGCCAGCACGGTGGCACCGGCGCCGTCGATGACGCGATTGAGCTTGACCAGCGGCGTGCGGCCGATCGACTGCGAGTTGTCTGCAAACCAGTTTGACATCGTCTTCTTTCGGCGTGTGTGGAAATCAGTCCTGCACCCAGGGCAGGCCACGAAGCCGCCACCCCGCAAGGATACCAACCGGGAGTACTCTCCAGAAGGAATCATTTTCGCCATGGATAGCGCCGCCGGCTATAACACCGTCTGCAGCGCGCCCGCGCGAGCGAAGACCTCGATCCCGAGATCGTCCTCGAGTTCGCGGATCTGCCGAGACCATGCGCGATGGCGCGAAGCGCCGTCATCGCTGGGGTCGAGCGGACGAATCCCGCAGCAGCTTGACGTGCGTCAGCCGGCGGCACGGCAGCAGGTGGTACCGTGAACGCCCGCAGAGTCTGATCCAGAGCGGCGAACCATATGAGCGAAACTCCGACAGCTCGAGTTTCGACCCGAGTGACGTCTCTGGACGTGCTCCAACTCGTCGACATCCGAACCAAGATCATCAGCGTTTCGTCGGTGCTGGTCGGCACTGCCTACGCGATGCAGCTTACGCGGGAGTTCTCCCCCGGCCTCTTCCTGCTGACGCTGGTCGCCACGCTGCTGATCGACATGGGCACGACCAGCTTCAACAGCTACTACGATTTCATCAATGGTGTGGATACGGTGGATTCCGACGTCGAGCGCTGGAAGGTGCTGGTGCAGCGCAGGATCGATCCCGTCTTCGCCCGCAGGCTCGCCTGGATGCTGTTCGGGGGCGCCGCCCTGGCGGGCGTCGCGATCGGCATGCTGGTCGACTGGAGCATCGTCGCCGTAGGCGCAGCGTGCATGGCGATCGCCCTGCTCTACAGCGGTGGGCCGCTGCCGATCGCGAAGCTGCCGATCGGCGAAATCTTCGCCGGCGGGATGCTGGGCTCGGTGCTGGTCGCCACCGCCGCGTACATCCAGCATCCGGTGCTCGAACCGGCCATCGGATGGCTGGGCCTGCCGTCGACCGTGCTCATCGCCACCATCCTGTCGGTCAACAACGCCTGCGACATCGAGGGCGATGGCCGCGCCGGCCGGCGCACGCTGGCCGTCGTCGTCGGCGTCGATCGCGCCCGGCAGCTGATAAGTGGGCAACTGCTGCTGACACTGCTGCTCGCGGTGGCGCTGATCCCGCTCCGTGTGCTGAGCGTCGAGGCGCTGGTGCCCCTTGCCGCCGTGGCGGTCGCCGGATGGCGCGAACGGTCGGCGATGCATCGCCGCGGGTTCGCGCACGCGACCAAGTCGGCGCAGATGGCCGGGATCTCGAAATTGTTCATCCTCTACACCGTCGCCCTGTTGCTCGGCATCGGGTTGACGGCGTGGCTCAGGGCGAACGGTGAAACGATGTTCATGCCACCTCGATAACACGTACACTTCGGCTCGCTCGACCGGTTGACGGGGAGTTCGCCGGGTGACGGGCGTCGAGCATCGAACGCGCGGCTGTGCGAATCTCGCACGCGCTCACGGGAGTTGATTTGGTTCCTTGCATGCCCACGATTGTCCTGGTCGGCCGCCCCAACGTGGGCAAGTCGACGCTGTTCAACCGCATCACCAAGACGCGCGCAGCTCTGGTGGCCGATTTTCCCGGCCTCACCCGTGACCGGCATTACGGCCGGGCGCGCGTCGGCGAGCGCGCCTTCCTGGTCGTCGACACCGGCGGCTTCGAGCCGGTCGCCAAGGACGGCATCCTGCACGAGATGGCCAAACAGACGCGGCAGGCGATCGCCGAATCCGACGTCGTCGTGTTCCTCGTCGACGCGCGCGGCGGATTGACCGAGCAGGACCGGACGATCGCCGACCTGCTGCGCCGATCCGGTCGGCCGGTGGTACTTGCGGCCAACAAGGCCGAAGGCCTGCAGGCCGAACGTGCCGCCGCGGAGTTCTACGAACTCGGGCTCGGCGAACCCCACCCCATCTCCTCGGCCCACGGCGACAACGTCGCGGTGCTGATGGAAGAAGCGCTGGCGCGGCTGCCCCCCGAGCTGCTGCCCGAACCGGTGCCGGACGAGGCCGCGGAAGAACCGGGCGAGGAACGGACCGCGGGGCCGATCAAGGTGGCCATCATCGGTCGACCCAATGTCGGCAAGTCGACGCTGGTCAACACGCTGCTGGGCGAGGAGCGGGTGATCGCGTTCGATGAACCGGGCACGACGCGCGACTCGATCTACCTGGACTTCGAGCGCGGCGGGCGGCAGTACACGTTGATCGACACCGCCGGGGTGCGCCGCCGCGGCAAGGTGTTCGAGGCGATCGAGAAGTTTTCGGTCATCAAGACCATGCAGGCGATCGAGTACGCCAACGTCGTCGTGCTGCTGCTCGATGCACAGCAGCAGATCTCCGATCAGGACGCGCATCTTGCGGGCTTCATCCTCGAGTCGGGCCGGGCGCTGGTCATCGGCATCAACAAATGGGACGGCCTGCCGGCAGACCGGCGCGAGGAAATCAAGCGCGAGGTGGACCGCAAGCTCGCCTTTCTCTCGTTCGCGCATCACCACTACCTCTCGGCCCGCAAAGGCTCGGGTGTCGCCGGCCTGATGCGCTCGGTCGATGCCGCCTATGCCGCGGCCATGGCGCGGCTGCCGACCCCGAAGCTCACCCGCGCGCTGATCGCTGCCGTCGAGAAGCAACAGCCTCCGCGCGCGGCCGGCGGCCGGCCCAAGCTGCGCTATGCGCACCAGGGCGGGCACAATCCGCCGCTGATCATCGTTCACGGCACCGCGCTGGCGGCGGTGCCGGACTCCTACCGCCGTTATCTGGAACATTTCTTCACCGACACGTTCAAACTGCGCGGGACCCCCCTTCGGGTACAATTCAAGACCGGCGCCAACCCGTACGCGGACTCTCCCGCTCGCCGCAAAGGCCGTTGATCTCCCCGTTTCCGCCCCCATTTGGGGCTTGGCGGGAGATCCAGGATGCCCGCGCGGCGGTCCGTTCGACAACGGCCCGGCCAACAACAACCGCGGAGCAAGCGATGAGCAACAAAGGGCAAATGCTACAAGACCCGTTCCTGAACACCCTGCGCAAGGAACACGTGCAGGTCTCGATCTACCTGGTCAACGGCATCAAGCTGCAAGGCCAGATCGAGTCGTTCGACCAATACGTCGTTCTGCTCAAGAACACCGTCACCCAGATGGTCTACAAGCACGCGATTTCCACCGTCGTGCCTGCGCGTGCCGTGGTGATGCCGCATCACGTTCCCGCCGACGATAGCGACGCTTGACCGGTACTTCCGCCAGCGGTTCTCCTTACGCCGTTGTCCGGCGGCTCCGCCGCACGCGCGGCGCGCGGCCGGTCGCGGCTGCGCTGCATGATCGTGTTTGAGCGTCCCTCCGGCGGCGACCGGGCCGTTCTCGTCGGCCTCGACCTCGGGCAGGGCGACCCCGCGCAGCGGATGGCCGAACTCGAGGCGCTGGCCCTTTCCGCCGGCGCAACCGTCGTCGGGCACGTCACCGGCAAGCGCAAGCGGCCGGATGCGGCGCTCTTTGCCGGCAAAGGCAAGGTGGACGAGATTGGCGCCTGCCGTGCAGCCGCCGACGGCGATCTCGTCATCTTCGACCACGAACTCACCGGCGCGCAGCAGCGCAACCTCGAACAGGCGCTGCAGTGCCGCGTCGTCGATCGGGTCAGCCTCATCCTCGACATCTTTGCGCTGCGGGCGCGCAGCGCCGAAGGCAAGCTGCAGGTCGAGCTCGCGCAGGTCAAGCACCAGCTCACGCGCCTGGTGGGCGGCTGGACGCACCTCGAGCGGCAAAAGGGCGGCATCGGCATGCGCGGCCCCGGGGAGACGCAGCTCGAGACCGACCGTCGATTGCTGGGTAACCGTGTGCGCGTGCTGAACGAGCGCCTGGCGCACGTCGCGCGACAGCGCGCCACGCAAAGCCGCACCCGCCGGCGCGCCTCGGTGCGCACCGTTGCCCTGGTCGGCTATACCAACGCCGGCAAGTCGACGCTGTTCAACCGGCTGACCCGGGCCCGGGCGTACGCGGCCGACCAGCTCTTCGCCACCCTCGACACGACGCTGCGCCGTTTCCACGTCGCCGGCGCCGATCCGATCGTTCTCTCCGACACCGTCGGCTTCATCCGCGACCTGCCGCACGATCTGGTCGCCGCTTTCCGCGCCACCCTTTCCGAGGCCGCCGACGCCGACCTCCTGCTCCACGTCATCGACGCTGCGCACCCCAACCGCGACGAGCAGATCGCCGCCGTCGAGACGGTGCTGGCCGAGATCGGCGCCGACCAGGTGGCGCAATTGCGCGTCCTGAACAAGATCGACGCCGCGGCCCTCGCTCCGGGCGTCGAGCGTGACGAGTCTGGTATAATTCGCGCCGTCCGATTGAGCGCTTTGACCGGCGAGGGCTGCGCAGAACTGCGCGCGGCGCTGGCGGAGCGTTTTCCGGCCGACATCCCGCTGCCGAGCGCCTTCGACACTCCCGCCGTCAATGCCTGAACGCGTGCCGAAGTTGCCGGCAGTCCCGATTCCGCTTTCTCGGTAACGTCTCTACATGTCGCTCAACGATCCTCAATGGGGGAAGCGCGGTAACGGCGGACCGCCGGATCTCGACGAGATCTGGCGCAACGTCAACCGCCGGCTCTCCGACCTCTTCGGCCGCAAGTCGGGTCCCGACGACAACCAGCCGCCGTCCGGACCGCCAGGCCGGCAGTTCCGGCTGCCGATGGGTGGCGCCGGCATCCTGGTCGCACTGGTCATCGGCGTGTGGCTCGCCAGCGGCTTCTACATCGTCGACGAAGGCCGGCGCGGCGTCGTCACGCGCTTCGGCAAGTACACCGAGACCACGCAGCCGGGTCCGCGCTGGCACCTGCCGTTCCCGGTCGAGGGCGTCGAGTTGGTCGACTTCTCGCAGGTCAAGACGATCGAAATCGGCTACCGCAATACGCCGAAGAACAAGGTCGAGCGCGAAGCGCTGTCGCTGACGGACGACGAGAACATCATCGATATCCAGTTCGCGGTCCAGTACAACCTGAAGAGCGCCGAGGCGTATCTCTTCAACGTCAGGCGGCCCGACCAGACCGTCGCCTTCGTCGCCGAGACCGCGATGCGCGAGGTGATCGGCAAGGCCAAGATGGACTTCGCGCTGTACGAAGGACGCGAGCAGATCGCCAAGTCGTCCGAGAAGCTGATGCAGGAAATGCTCGATCGCTATGGCACCGGCATCTACGTGCAGAAGGTGACGCTGCAGAACGTGCAGCCGCCCGACAAGGTGCAGACGGCCTTCGACGACGCCGTGAAAGCCGGTCAGGACCGCGAGCGCTTCCGCAACGAGGGCCAGGCGTACGCCAACGATGTGGTGCCCCGCGCGCGCGGCAACGCCTCGCGCCTGCTCGAAGAAGCCAACGGCTACCAGGCCGAGGTCGTGCAGAAGGCCGAGGGCGACGCGTCGCGCTTCCGCCAGGTCCTTGTCGAGTACGCGAAGGCTCCCGGCGTCACCCGCGAGCGGCTGTACATCGACATGATGCAGTCGGTCATCGGCAACACGAGCAAGGTGCTGGTCGACCAGAAGGCCGGTAGCAACAGCCTGCTCTACCTGCCGCTCGACAAGCTGATCCAGCAAAGCGCGGCGGCGGTTGCGCCGGCTGCGGCCGCGGATCTGCCGGCCGCACGCCAGTCGACGCCCCCGGCGGCCGAACCCACAGTGACAATCGACGGCGCGCGCTCGCGCGAAGCGCTGCGCGCCCGCGAACGCGGCGGAGAATCGCGATGAAATTCACGATGCCCATCCTGGCCGCGATCGTCGCGGTGCTGCTGGTGCTTTCGCAGGCGCTGTACACGGTCGACCAGAAGCAGTACGCGATCCTCTTCCAGCTGGGCGAGATCATCGACACCAAGCCCACTGCCGGCCTCTACTTCAAGGTGCCGCTGCTGCAGAACGTCAAGTTCTACGACAAGCGGATCCTGACGCTCGACAACGCCGAGCCCGACCGCATCACGACATCCGAGAAGAAGCCGCTGCTGGTCGACTTCGTCGTCCAGTGGCGGATCACCGACGTGAAGCAGTACTACATCAGCGTCCAGGGTGACGAGGAAGCGGCGCGGCGCCGGCTGTCGCAGACGGTGCGCTCGAACCTCGCCGAGGAGTTCAACAAGCGCACGATGCACGATGCCATCTCCGCCGAGCGCGACAAGATCATGACCACGACGCGGCAGAAGGCCGACCAGGACGCGAAGACAATCGGCGTCGAAATCGTCGACGTGCGACTGCGCCGTGTCGAACTTCCGCCCGACGTCACCGGGCCCGTGTACGCGCGGATGGAGTCGGAGCGTCGCCGCGTGGCCAACGAGCTGCGTTCGCTGGGGCAGGCCGAAAGCGAAAAGATCCGCGCCGACGCCGACCGCCAGCGGGTCGTGATTCTCGCCGACGCGTACAAGCAGGCGCAGAAGGTCAAGGGCGACGGCGACGCCAAGGCGTCGGCGATCTACGCGCAGGCCTACGGCGCCAACCCCGATTTCTACGCCTTCTATCGCAGCCTCGAAGCGTACAAATCGACCTTCAGGAACAAGAACGACGTGATGGTGCTGGATCCGTCGTCGGAGTTCTTCCGTTTCTTCCGCAACCAGGGCGGCCAGGCGGCGAAGACCGGCAAATAGACCAGGCTCATCGAAGAGCCGCCGGCATCAGGGGGATGCAGTGCAGGAATCACTGCTTGCGGCGCTCGCGCTGGTGCTGGTGCTCGAAGGTCTGATGCCGCTCCTGGCGCCTCGGGTCTGGCGCGAGAGCTTCCGCAAGCTCCTTGACCTCAGCGACGGCCAGTTGCGTTTCGTGGGACTGGCAGCGATCCTGTTCGGCTTGCTGGGTTATGGACTGGTGACAAATGCGTAAGTGGATCCTGCCGGAGCACATCGAGGACATCCTTCCTGCCGAAGCCGAGCGGGTCGAAGCGCTGCGCCGGCTGTTGCTCGATCATTTTCGCGAGCAGGGCTATCGCCTGGTCCAGCCGCCGCTGGTCGAACACCTCGAGTCGCTGCTCACCGGAACCGGCAGCGACCTCGAACTGCAGACCTTCAAGGTGGTCGATCCGTTGTCGGGACGTCTTCTCGGCCTGCGTGCCGACATCACGCCGCAGGTCGCGCGCATCGACGCCCATCTCCTCAACGAGCCGGGTGTCACGCGGCTCTGCTACGCCGGCAGCGTGCTGCGCACCGTACCCACCGGACTCGGCAAGACGCGCGAAGTGTTGCAGATCGGCGCCGAACTCTACGGCGAGCCGGGTATCGCCGGTGACGCCGAGGTACTGAGCGTGCTGTTGTCGGCCCTCGCCGGCGCCGGCGTGCGCGGCGTGCACCTCGACCTCGGGCATGTCGGAATCTATCGCGCGCTGGCCGCGGGATCCGGCATCGCGTCCAACGGCGAGGACAGCGAACTCTTCGCCGCGCTCTCCGCCAAGGATGTGCCCACCGTCGCGCAAATCACCGCCCGGCTGCCCGCGGCATGGCGCAATGCGCTGACCGCGCTGCCGGCGCTCTACGGCCCCGCCGGCGAAGTGCTCGCCGCAGCGCGCGAGCGCCTGCCCGACACCCCGCCGATCCGCAATGCGCTGACCGCGCTCGGCGCGCTCGTCGCAACCAGCAGCCCGCACGTCGACGCGCTGCATATCGATCTTGCCGACCTCACCGGCTATCATTACCAGAACGGCGTGACCTTTTCGGTGTTCACGTCGGGCGAAGCAAATGCCATCGGCAACGGTGGCCGCTATGACGGCATCGGCAAGTCCTTCGGCCGCGCCCGCCCTGCCACGGGCTTCACGCTGGATCTGCGCCAACTGGCCGGCGTGGTCATGCGCGGAAGCTGACCGCTGCGACTCATCTCGAACAAGGAAAGGTTTCAAGCGCACATGGGAAAAAATGTCGTTGTCATCGGTACGCAGTGGGGCGATGAAGGCAAGGGCAAGGTCGTCGACTGGCTGACCGAGGAGGCACACGGCGTCGTGCGCTTCCAGGGCGGGCACAACGCCGGGCACACGCTGGTCATCAAAGGCAAGCGGACGGTCCTGCGGCTGATCCCCTCGGGCGTCCTGCGCCCGAATGTGGCCATCTTCATCGGCAACGGCGTGGTCCTCTCCCCGACCGCGCTGCTGCAGGAGATCGGCGAGCTCGAGACCGCAGGCGTCAGCGTCCGCCCGCGACTCAGGATTTCTCCCGCGTGCCCTCTGGTGCTGCCCTACCACGTCGCCATCGACAATGCCCGAGAGGGTGCGATGGGCGAGGCGAAGATCGGCACCACCGGCCGCGGCATCGGCCCGGCCTACGAGGACAAGATCGCCCGCCGCGCGATCCGCCTGCAGGATCTCCTGTATCCGGACCGTTTCACCGCCAAGCTGAAGAGCCTGCTCGAATACCACAACTTCGTGCTGACCCAGTATTTCAAGCGCGACCCCGTGCCGTTCGAGAAGACGCGCGACGAAATCCTGGCGCTTGTCCCGCAGCTCTCGCCGATGGTCGCCGATGTCGCCGCCCTGCTGCAGGCCGCGCGCGCGCGCGGCGAGTCGCTGCTGTTCGAGGGCGCGCAGGGCGCGCTGCTCGACGTGGATCACGGCACCTACCCGTACGTGACGTCTTCGAACTGCCTCGCGGGCGCCGCCGCGCCGGGCGCGGGCGTGGGGCCGCAGTTCCTCGACTACGTGCTCGGCATCGTCAAGGCCTACACCACCCGCGTGGGCACCGGCCCCTTCCCCACCGAACTCACCGACGACGTCGGAGCGCACCTCGCCAAGCGCGGCAACGAGTTCGGTTCGGTCACCGGCCGGCCGCGCCGCTGCGGCTGGCTCGACGTGCCGGGATTGAAGCGCTCCTTCAGCCTCAACGGCGTCAGCGGGCTTTGCATCATGAAGCTCGACGTGCTGGACGGCATGGACGAGATCCGCATCTGCACCAGCTACACGGTGAACGGCCAGCCGGTCGATCTGCTGCCCTCCGGCGCCGACGCTGTCGCCGAGTGCAGGCCCGTGTACGAGTCGATTCCGGGCTGGAAGGAAAGCACGGTCGGCGTGCAGTCGTTCGACGCATTGCCCGCCAACGCGCGGGCATACCTGCGCCGGATCGAGACGCTCACCGGCGTGCCCATTGCGATGGTCTCCACCGGTCCCGACCGCACGGAAACCATCCTGCTGCACCACCCGTTCCACTGACGCCAGCCCAACCGCCCGCCCCGGGGAGAGAAAATGCCAGGCCTGTACGTAAGCTGGGATCAGTACAACACGCTGGTCGAGCGGCTGGCGTTGAACGTCTACCAGTCCGGGTTCGATTTCAACCAGATCATCTGCGTTGCCCGCGGTGGCCTGCGGGTCGGCGACGTGCTTTCACGCATCTACGAGAAGCCGCTGGCGATCCTTTCGACGCACTCGTATGCGGCCGAGGGCGGCACCATCCGCGGCGAACTCGTCATCGCCGAGCACATGACGATGACCGCCCCCCGTTTGGGCGACCGGATCCTGCTCGTCGACGACATGGTGGACTCGGGGCACACGCTGGCGGTCGTGCATCGCACGCTGCCGGAGCGCTGGCCGCACATCACCGTCTGCAGGACTGCCGTACTGTGGTGGAAGGCGTGTTCGGTGTTCAAGCCCGATTACTACGTCGACATGCTTCCCGACAATCCGTGGATCCACCAGCCGTTCGAGATCTACGACAACCTGCGGCCCGAGGGGCTCGCGGCGCGGCTCGGCAGCTGAGCTTCGACGAGCAGAATGCAAACGGCCCGGGTGTTTCCGGGCCGTTTGCATCCAAGCAGGCGCGACGCCCGAGCGGCCTACTTCTTCGCTTTCTTGGCAACCTTCTTCGCCGCCTTGCGGACCGTCTTCTTCGCCGCGACAGCCTTCTTCACTACCGTTTTCTTCGCCGCCACGGATTTCTTCACCGCGGTCCTCTTCGCCGCCGCCACCTTACCGACAACTGCCTTTTTCGCGGCCTTCGCCTTGGCGGCGACCTTCGTTGCCGCGCCTTTCACGGCGCCGGTCTTCTTCGCGGCAGAGCCCTTGGCTTTCGTCGCCTTGGGTTTCGCCATGCCGACGGCCTTCTGCGCCTTGGCGGCGACTCTCTTCGCATCCGCCTTCACCGCCTTGGCTTTGGTGACGACGGCCTTCCTGGCCGACCCGACTGCTTTCTTTGCAGAGCCGACCGCCTTCTTGGCTTTGGACTCGGCGCTCTTCATGGTCTTGACGGCCGACGCCTCGACGCTCTTGGCCTTGCGCACGACCACGCGCCTGGCCTTCGCAACTTCGCGCTTTGCGCCGGCCGCAACATCCTTCGCTTCGGAGGCAATGGACTTGCCGACTTCTTCGGCCTTGTCCTTCACCGACTCGACCATCGAACCAACTTTCGACAACAGATCGTTGCTCATGCGCGACTCCGGGTTCCTGTCCTGGGTTGTAACGGCCGGTGGCGGAGCGTTGTACCTGCGGTTCCGCCGACCGGATCTGGACTGTTGCGTCCATTGTCAAGCATACCCCCAACGTCGACGCGTCGCGCTTCCCGAGGCGCATCGCTCGCGGGCCTGCGCGGGGTCGCGTTGCGCAACGACAACGTCGAAAAACGCAGGCCCCGCGCTTTTGCAGCAGCACTCTGCGACAATCTCCGCTTTGGGGGCTCCCCGCGGTCGTCGCAGCTGCCCGTCGGGCCGCGACCGCGCGCCGACATCACCCTCTTTCGCCATGGCCGACCCCGTCACGAAACCCGCGATCCGCTCGAAGCTTCCCGCCACGGGCACCACCATCTTCACCGTGATGTCGGCGCTGGCGCAGCAGCACGGCGCCGTCAACCTGGGCCAGGGGTTTCCCGACTACCCGATCGACCCCGCACTGGTCGATCTCGTCACCGCGGCGATGAAGGCGGGTCACAACCAGTATCCGCTGATGCCGGGCGTGCTCGCGCTGCGCGAGGCGATTGCCGCCAAGGTGCTGCGTCTCTACGGCCGCGGCTACGACCCGCAGCACGAGGTCACGGTCACCACCGGCGCGACGCAGGCGATCTTCACCTCGATCGGGGCCCTGGCCCACGCCGGCGACGAAGTCATCGTGTTCGAGCCCGCCTACGACAGCTACGTGCCGGCGGTGCGCCTGGCCGGTGCCACGCCGGTGACGCTGCCGCTCAGCTTTCCCGATTTCAGCATCGATTGGGCCGCATTGCGCCAGGCCATCACGCCGCGCACACGCCTCATCGTCGTCAACACCCCCAACAATCCCGGCACCAGCGTCATGCGATCAGCGGACCTCGATGCGCTGGCGGCGCTCACGCGCGGCACCGACATCGTCGTCATCAGCGACGAGGCCTACGAGCACATGGTCTACGACGGCGTGCAGCACCAGAGTGTCGCGCGCCACGACGAACTCGCCGCGCGCAGCATTGTCATCGGCTCGTTCGGCAAGACCTTCCACGCCACCGGCTGGAAAGTCGGATACGCGCTGGCGCCAGCGGAGATCAGCGCAGAAATCCGGCGCGTCCACCAGTTCACCGTCTTCACCGTCAACGCACCGATGCAGCACGCGCTGGCCGCGTTCCTGCGCGAACCCTCGCACTACGAAGGATTGCCCGCCTTCTTTGCGCGCAAGCGGGATCTCCTGCGTGCCGCGCTTGCCGACACGCCGCTTGAAGCCCTGCCCTGCGCGGGCAGCTACTTTCTGCTCGCCCGGTACGACCGCGTGAGCCACGAGCCGGCCGCGGCGTTCGCGCAGCGGCTCGTCACCGAGGTCGGGGTGGCAACCATCCCGCTGTCCGCGTTCTATCAGAAGGGCACCGACCACCGCGTGATCCGCTTCTGCTTCGCCAAACGCGACGAGACGCTGCAGGACGCAGCCCGACGGCTGCGCAAGCTCGCGACGGCGCAGGCAAGCGGCGTATAGTGAATGCGGGCAGCGGCGCTGCCGGGGACGGCGATTCCGGATCCCCTAAGCGCAACAGGCGCCCGAAGCGCCTGTTGAACGTTTCCAAACCACTGGTGCCCAGAAGAGGACTCGAACCTCCACAGTGTTGCCACCGCTAGGACCTGAACCTAGTGCGTCTACCAATTCCGCCATCTGGGCAACTGCAATCGATAATTTTACTTTTACCGTACAAACTTGTCAAAACTCATCCCCGTCAAGAAATCCTCGCGCCGCAAGTCCGCAACCATGACCAGCGCCGAGGCGCCCGCGAGCGTTGAAACCGCTTTATCGGCCCCGCGCCGCCGCCGCGACGACATCGATCCTGCGCTGCTGCCGTCGCGCACGGCGATACTCGAGGCGCTGACCGAGGCCGGCGTCCCGCTGCCGCCCGACGATCTCGGCGCCGTCATGGCCGTCGACCGCCGGGCGCGAGAGGCATTCTTGGGCCGCGTGGCGGCGATGCAGCGCGACGGCCAGCTGCTGATGAACCGCAAGGGCGAGCTCTGCGTTGTCGCCAAGCTCGATTTCATCACCGGAGTCGTGCAGGGCCATCCCGATGGCTACGGCTTCCTCGTGCCCGAGGACGGCGGTGCCGACGTCTTCCTCAATGCGCGCGAGATGCACAAGGCGCTGCACGGCGATCGCGCCACCGTGCGCAAGACCGGCGTCGACCGGCGCGGGCGACCGGAGGGCGAGGTCATCGACGTCCTCGAGCGAGCCAATCGCACCATCGTCGGACGGCTCTACGAAGAGCACGGCATCGCGTTCGTCGTGGCCGAAAACCGGCGCATCAACCAGGATCTGCTGGTGCCGCCCAAAGAGCGCGGCAAGGCGAGATCCGGTGACGTCGTCGTGGTCGAGATCGTCGAGCAGCCGTCGTCGCAGCGCGAGGCCATCGCGCGCGTGATCGAGGTGCTGGGTACCTACACCGATCCCGGCATGGAAATCGAGATCGCGCTGCGGAAGCACGAGCTGCCGCATGAATTTTCCGCGCCGGCGCGCAAGCAGGCCGGCAAGCTGCCCAAGACCGTCGGCGACAGCGATCGCGCCGCGCGCATCGATCTCACCGGCCTGCCGCTCGTCACCATCGACGGCGAGACGGCAAAGGACTTCGACGACGCCGTCTACTGCGAGAAGAAGGGCCGCGGCTACCGCCTGCTCGTCGCCATTGCCGACGTCTCGCACTACGTGCGCGATGGCGATCCGATCGACCGTGACGCGCGCGAACGCGGAACGTCGGTCTACTTTCCGCGACGGGTGATCCCGATGCTCCCGGAAGCGCTGTCGAACGAGCTGTGCTCGCTCAAGCCCGACGTCGACCGGCTGTGCATGGTCTGCGAGATGACGGTGACCGCCGCCGGCGCGATCGCGCAGTACAAGTTCTATCCGGCCGTCATGCACTCGCGGGCCCGGCTCACCTACACGCAGGTGTGGAACTGGCTGTCGGAACCGAAATCCGTGCCTGCGGAAGCCAAGACGCTGCTGCCGCAGCTCACCGCGCTGTACGCGCTGTACAAGGTGCTGAAGACGGCACGCGAAGCGCGCGGCGCGATCGATTTCGACACGGTGGAAATGCAACTCGAGTTCGACGTGCAGGGCAAGATCGTCCGCGTCGTGCCCGTCGTTCGCAACGATGCCCACCGGCTGATCGAGGAGTGCATGCTGGCGGCCAACGTCTGCACGGCGGAGTTCCTCGCCGCGCACAGGCATCCCGCGCTCTACCGCGTGCACGAGGGCCCGACGCCGGAGAAGCTCGCCAGCCTGAAGGACTTCCTCGCGAGCTGCGCGCTTTCCCTTCCGGGCGGTGACGATCCGACCGCCACCGACTACGCAAAGCTGCTGCTGTCGATCAAGGAGCGCCCCGATTTCGCGCTGTTGCAGACGGTGCTGCTGCGTTCGCTGCAGCAGGCACAGTACCGCCCCGACAATGTCGGCCACTTCGGACTTTCGTACGAGGCTTACGCGCATTTCACGTCGCCGATCCGCCGTTATCCGGATCTCCTCGTCCACCGCGCGATCAAGGCCGTGCTGTCGGGCGCCGTCTACCAACCCGGCGGCATGGGCTGGGCCGACCTCGGCGTGCACTGCTCGCTGACCGAGCGCCGCGCCGATGACGCGACGCGCGATGTCACCAACTGGCTCAAGTGCTATTTCATGCAGGACAAGGTGGGCGAGACCTTCGACGGCACCATCAGCGGGGTGACCGGCTTCGGCATGTTCGTGACGATCGACGAGCTCAATATCGACGGTCTCGTCCACGTGACGGAATTGGGTCGCGACTACTTCCACTTCGATGCCGCGCGTCGCGCGCTGATCGGGGAACGCGGAGGACGCGTCTATCAGCTCGCGGGGCGGGTTCGGGTCAAGGTCGCCCGCGTCGATCTCGAGACGGCGAAGATCGACTTCAGCCTGGCCGAGGAAACGCCGGCCGGTCAAGCCGATCGCCCGCGGTTCACGGAGCCTCTGGCCGGCGGCGGGCGGCCGAAGGCGGGCCGATCGAAACGCTGACCCGGGAATCGGGACCCGAATCGCTCGGCAAACCAGGCTGTCATTCGGCTGTCTCGGCAATACTGTGCACCGCAACATTCGTCGCCGATGACTGCTAGAATGTGCGCTTTCTCACTCGACTGACGGGCCGTCGCGCCCACCGCGAACGACCTTCCGCACATGTACATCGGCACTCCCCACTCTCCTTCCGCGACCCGGGTGATGCTGCTCGGCAGCGGCGAACTCGGCAAGGAAATCGTCATCGCGCTGCAGCGACTGGGGGTCGAGGTCATTGCCGTGGATCGCTATGCCAACGCGCCCGGGCACCAGGTGGCCCATCGCGCCCACGTGATCGCCATGACCGATGCGGCAGCGTTGAAGCGCCTGATCGAGCAGGAAAAACCGCAGATCATCGTTCCCGAGATCGAGGCCATCGCCACCGATGTGCTCGCCGCGGTCGAGCGCGAAGGACTCGCCCGGATCGTGCCCAGCGCTCGTGCGGTGCAACTCACGATGAACCGCGAAGGCATCCGTCGGCTCGCGGCCGAGGAACTCGGCCTGCCGACATCGCCGTACCGCTTCGCCGACAGTCTCGAGGAATTGCAGGCCGCCATCGGTGGACCGAAGGGAATCGGCTATCCCTGCCTCGTCAAGCCGGTGATGTCGTCGTCGGGAAAGGGACAGTCGCTGCTGCAGACCGAAGCGGACCTCGCCGCCGCCTGGCAGTACGCGGAGAGCGCGGGCCGCGTGCGCGGCAGCCGCGTCATCGTCGAGGGCTTCATCGACTTCGACTACGAGATCACGCTGCTCGCGGTGCGTGCCAGCGACGGCAAGGGCGGCATCGGGACGTCATTCTGCGAGCCCATCGGCCACCTGCAGGTCAGCGGCGACTACGTCGAGTCCTGGCAGCCGCAGCCGATGTCGGCCAAGGCGCTGAAGAATGCGCGAGACATCGCGGCCAAGGTCACCGGCGCACTGGGCGGCTGCGGCATCTTCGGCGTCGAACTGTTCATCAAGGGCGATCACGTCTGGTTCTCCGAAGTGAGCCCGCGTCCGCACGACACCGGCATGGTGACGATGTGCACGCAGGCGCAGAACGAGTTCGACCTGCACGCACGCGCCATCCTCGGTTTGCCGGTCGATGTGCGCCAGCGCAGTGCCGGCGCGTCCGCGGTGATCTACGGCGGCATCGAAGCCCGCGCCGTTCGCTTTGACGACGTCGACCGTGCGCTCGAGGTCCCGGAGTCCGACCTGCGCCTGTTCGGCAAGCCGGAAGCCTACAAGAAGCGCCGCATGGGTGTGGCCCTTGCCACCGGACCCGACATCGACACGGCGCGCGCGCGTGCCAGGGAGTGCGCGAGCCGCGTAAAGCCGCGCAGCTGACCGCCACGGCTTCCGCGCAATCCTGCCGGATCGGCACTCCGAATCCCGAGAACCGCCGCGCGAACCGCGGCTGACGGCCATGCCCCTGATCCTTCCCTTTCGCGGTTTGCGCCCTACGCCAGGCAACGCCGCCGCCGTGGTGGCTCCTCCCTACGACGTGGTTTCGAGCGACGAGGCACGCGCGATGGTCGCCGGCAGGCCGTGGTCGTTCCTGCACATTTCCAGGCCGGAGATCGACCTTCCGGCAGAAATCGACATCCATTCACCGGCGGTCTACGCGAAGGCGGCGGAGAACCTCGCGCGCATGCAGGACGCCGGCATGCTCGCGCGCGACGGACAGCCGTGCTACTACGCCTACCGGCTGACGATGGGCGACCACGTGCAGACCGGCGTCGTCGCCGCCGCGTCCGTGGCAGCCTACGATGCCAACCGCATCCGCAAGCACGAGTTCACCCGCCCGGACAAGGAAGACGACCGCGTCCGGCAGATCGAGGCGCTGAACGCGCAAACCGGCCCGGTCCTGCTCGCCTATCCGCCCGCAGCGCAGGCCGACGCCTTGATCGAGGAGGCGACGACCGGCGCGCCCGACGCCGACGTCACCGCGGCCGACGGAATCCGCCATACCCTCTGGACCGTGCGCGAGACCGCGGCGATCGAGCGCATCACCGCGGCCTTCGCTTCCATGCCGGCGCTCTACATCGCCGACGGGCACCATCGTTCGGCAGCCGCATCGCGCGTCGCGATGGCACGGCGCGGCGCGACGGAAACGATGGCCGACTATTTCCTGGCCGTGATCTTTCCGCACCACCAGATGAAGATCATGGCCTACAACCGCGTGGTGAAGGACTTGAACGGGCTGGACGAGGCCGGCTTCCTCGCCCGCGCGGCCGAGCGCTACACGGTGACCCCATCGCGTCACGCCGTGCATCCCCTGAGCGCCGGTGCTTGCGGACTCTATCTGCCGGGCCGCTGGTTCTCTGCCATCATCAGGCCCGAGTTCGTCCCCGCGCACGACCCTGTCGCCCGCCTCGACGTGAGCCTGCTCTCCGACCATCTGCTGGGCCCCGTGCTCGGCATCACCGATCTGCGTCGCGACAAGCGCATCGACTTCGTCGGCGGCATCCGCGGCGTCGCCGAACTCGAGCGGCGCGTGGACTCCGGCGAGATGGCGGTCGCCGTTGCGATGCACGCCACGAGCATGGACGACCTGATGGCGGTCGCCGACAGCAATCAGGTGATGCCGCCCAAGTCGACCTGGTTCGAGCCCAAGCTCGCCGACGGATTGGTGTCGCACGTTCTCGATTGAGATCCAGGCGCAAGACCTGGCCGGCCGCGGAAATCCCGACCCACAGTACGTGGCGCTCCGACAGCGCATGCAGACTCACCGCGCGATTCCGCACCCGATAGCTCACGCGGCGCCCTGGACCGAGCGCGCCCGGATCGGCAGCATCGTCGCGCCCTCGCCGACCAGCGATTGGCCGGGCACGCGCTCAGCGACGGTGTTCCTGCGCGGGTGCCCGTGGCGCTGTGCCTATTGCCACAACCCGCATCTGCAGCCGCGAAGCCGTGCCGCCGCATTTGCCTGGGCCGACGTCGCCGCGCGACTCGAACGTTGCCGCAGCCTGATCGACGGCGTCGTGTTTTCCGGCGGAGAACCCACCAGCGACCGCACGCTCCCGGACCAGATGCATTGGGTACGCGAACGCGGACTTCGGGTCGGCCTGCACACCAACGGCGCCTATCCTGCCCGCCTGCCCGCCCTCCTGCCGCTGGTCGACTGGATCGGCTTCGACCTCAAGACCGACCACGAGCACTACGATGCGCTCACCGGCGCTCGCGGCAGCGCGGACCGTGTCACGCAGAGCGCGCGGCTGATCGTCGACAGCGGCATCGACCACGAATTTCGCCTGACCTGGCACCACGACGCGGTGAGCGAACGCTCGGCGCTGCGGGTCGCGCATTTCGCGCAGCGACTGGGCGCCCGGCGTTTCGTGCTGCAGGCGTACATCGCGGACGGCGTCGCATCGGGACTCGTCGCGAAACACTCCGCACCGCCTCCCCGGCTGCTGCAGGCAATCGCCGCGCTGTTCGACGATTTCAATTTCCGCGAGGAGAACTGCGGCCTGGATGCCGGATACCCGATAGTCGATGTGAGCCCGGTTAGTTGAGGTGCGCGACGCTACCGGCGCCGCAATCCGACGCGCCGAAGCCGCCGCTTGCCGCGTCACTCGACGGCGGGCCGCGCATCGTGTGCGGGACAGCGCATGACCAGGACAGGGCCCTCGGGCCGGACCCGAAGTTCCAGCGCGGCGGACGCCCCGAAAAGCCTCGCCAGCGTCGGCTGCAGCGCCTCGAGGCGCTGCGCCGACCAACCCGGAACCTCGGCGATTCCACCTGCCGCGATAGACACCTCGACGCCCCGCGCGCCCGCTTCGCCCGCCCCCGGCACAGCCGACAGTTCGAGGCAAGTCGCGCCGGCGGCGGCCGCATCGCAGGCCAGCGGCGCCAGCACCGCGGAGGGGAAGCGGCGCGACCCAAGGGCTTCCGGAATGCGCACCGCCACTGCGAGCGCGTGCGCGCGCGCATCGGGCAGTATCCGCAGGAGCGACTCGACCAGCGCGGCTTCGTCGGCAAGCGTCGGCACGCCGTCCGGCAATTGCGGCAGCGCGGCGCGAAGATACGCGATCAGGTCGTCGAGCAGCGCGTCCGCCGTCGCGGGATTGCGCCCGTACAGCGTGCCGATCTCGTCGAGCAACGCGAAGACAAGGCGCGGCTCGAGGCGCGCCTGCAGCGCGCGAAGGCGAAACTCGATCGCGTCGGTCTGCATCTCGGCGCACTCCACTTCCGCTGCCTGTGCCGCGCGAACGGCGCCGAGTGCACGCTCCCGCGAACTCGCGAAAATGCCGAACAGGAATCCCGCCGTCGAAAAGAACCACCACGCGCGGAGCAGGAGCGCGCTGCCGGACACGAATCCGCCGTTGCCGGCGGCGAGCGCCACATCCGCGGCGAATCCGAAATGAAGGACAGCGACGCCTGCACCGACCGCCGCGAATGTCGTCGCGGCCGTCAGCACCAGATGGTGCCATCCCTTCCAGCCGGCCGATTCGGCGAGCACCGGCCCCAGGACAGCCCCCACGCCCATCGTCGCGAGTTCGAAGACAAGCCAGCGACCGTGTGCCTGCATGAACCCGAGGACCCCGCGCTCGTCGGCAGTCGACCACACGCGGATCGACTCGACGGTGACGAGCAACAGTATGAACGCGGCAACTGACGTCGCTCGTCCGCGCAAGCCGTCCGAGCGACGTGTTGGCGCCGCCGCCGAACGGCGTCGCGCCCCCTCCGGGGGAGCCTGTGCCGCCATCGATTCGATCCCGGCTTGCATACGAACTGGTTGCTCCGGCGCGACAGGCTTGTCGTGCCACAGGTTTCCTACATCTGCCGGAAGAGGTGGGCGCAGCTCTCGCTGACTGCGAGCAGTTCCGGACGATGCTTAAGCCGCAGTTGCAGGTGCCCGCGCGCGTCGCGGCTCACGCCGGCAATGGCGTTGACGTTGACCAGCGTCGAGCGATGTATCCTCCAGAACAGGTTGGGATCGAGCTCGTCGGTCAGTTCCCGTATCGTCTTCCGGATCAGGGATTCGGACACCGGCGTCGCTACCAGCGTGTATTTGGTGTCGGCCTGGAAATAGCAGATCTCCTGGACGGTGATCAGGTTGATGGTCCCGCCGACCGACGCGTTGATCCAGCGCAGGTAGCACTTGGGATCGACGATTCTGCGATCGAGTTGCGCGAACACTGCCGAACGGTCCGCGGGCTCCTGCGAGACCCGCGCCATCAACCGCTGCACCGTCGTCGCCATGCGCTGGACGCTCACGGGCTTCACCAGATAGTCGATCGCGCCATGGTCGAATGCCGCCGGCGCATGCTGGTCGTAGGCGGTGACGAAGACGATGTGCGCGTGCCCGGCGGCCTGCTTCGCGACCTCGAGTCCGGAGACCCCCGGCATCTCGATGTCGAGAAACAGCACCGACGGCTGGTGCGCGACGAACAGCTGCAACGCCTCGACGCCATTGTTCGCGCGGCCGACGATCGAAAGCTGCGGCCACAGCGTGTGCAGCATGTCGACGAGTTCCGCCTGCAGCAGCGGCTCGTCTTCGGCGATCAGCGCAGTGGGCTGCGTCATGCCAATCGCTCCTGCCGCGGGCGCGGACGGGAATTGCCGGCAAGCGGCATCCGGATCGTCGCCACCACGCCCGATGGGTGATTGGGCTGGAGAACGAGGAGGCCGGCCTCGCCATACAGCTCGGCGAGGCGCGCACGGGTGTTCGCGAGGCCGATGCCGCTGCCGCCGGTGGGCGCAGCGGCGAAGCCGACGCCGCTGTCCGCGACCGAGACCTCGAGCGTGTCCTGCGCCGCGCGCGCGCGGATCACGATGGAGCCACCCTGCGGCGACGGGCCGAGCCCGTGCTTGATCGCGTTCTCAACGAGCGTCAGCAACATCATGGGCGGGTACGGGTGGCCCGAGAGTTCGCGCGGGATCTCGACGACGTAGCGCAGGCGCGGACCCATGCGGACTTCCAGTATCCCCAGGTAGGCGCTGACGAGATCGGCTTCCTGCCCCAGCGTCGTCTGCGCATCGCGCAATCGCGGCAGCGCGGCACGCAGGTAGTTTCCGAGGTTGCGCAGCATCGTGACGCCGCTTTCGACGTCGTCGCGGCACAGCCGCTTCACGTTCGCGAGTGCGTTGAACATGAAGTGCGGCTCGATCTGCGCGCGCATCACGTGCAACCGCGCCTCCAGCGTCTGTTGCCCCAATGCGATCCGGTGGATCTGTGCCCGATGCAGTTCACCGGCGCCCTGTGCGGCGCGCTGGCGCAGGAAGTGGATCGTGGCATTGCCATGTCCGATGGCCATCCAGAAGATTGCATCCGACCAGAAGCGGCGCGTCTGGATGGCATTCCAATCGAGCCCGTGGAGCACGATCACCAGCGCGCTGCCTCCGAGCGCGCCGGCTGCCAATGCTGCGCCGTAGACCGCGAACGCCGACCCTCGCGCCCAGCCACGGGTGAAGACTTCGGCGAGGGTCAGCGCCACCATGATCGCCATGCCCATCAGCAGGCACTCGGCGACAAAGCCCAGCCACGCCCGCGCGCCGGACACGAATCCAGCCACGTCGGCAGGCAGAGGCCGGAAGAAAACCTCGGTCGAGATCAGCAGCGAGACCGCGACGGTCAGGACCAGTCGTCGGCGCGAAAGCCGCGCGAACCGGACGGCGACGCTGTCCGAGCGCCATCGGCCAATAACCCGCCCGTCCCGCGTTCCGAGTGCCATCCCTCCCTCCGGCGCCGAACGACAGGGATTCTTGTTCCTTTCGGGTCCGCTGCGCAACCCCGGGCGCGACGAAGTCGGAAAAACCCGTCGTCAAACGTGCCAATCCCGGCGCGAAACCGGGGCCGGGCGTGACGAAACGCGGATCGATGCGCGGGACGGGATGCCGGTCAGCACATCGGCGCCGGCGGCACCGACGAAAAAAACCCCGCTTGCGGCGGGGTGGAGGAAATGATCGGGCACGCGCCCGAAGGCGCGCGCCGGTACGGGCGAAGGACTCAATGTGTCAGCGTGGGCGCGTCAGCTGCGGCTTGCCTGACGTCGCCTTGGGCGTAGGCCCGCGCGATGCTGAGGCGCTCGAAGGTCGCCTCGAGCTGCTGCCGCTTTGCAATCAGCGCATCGTCGCTTTCCGGCAGGAACCCGTGGACGAGAACGGTGAGTCCGGCCAAGGTGATCGCGACGGCAAGGCCCGCGCTGAGCGTGCGCTCGATACGGCTGTGGGGGTTGAAATTCATGTCGCCTCCGTGGGTTGCTGCGTGTTCGGTCATCCCGAAGCCAAACCTGCATCACGCACGGGGCAACGTTAGTCCTGCGTCGCGCAGGCTTCAACGTCGATGCGACGAAACCCGCTTTTCGGTGGATGAAGCGACCGTCTTCGGCGCGAAGTCGCCGGTCGACGCCAGGGCCCGTCCGTCGGGGACCGGGTCTCCGGACGCCGGAGCATCAGGCAGCCTCGTCGATCCACGCCATCTGGATCGCCTCCAGAATCTTCTCGCCGCTGCGATCCTGAGCATCGGCGAACCCCGGGAGCGCGCAGACCCAGGCGTGAAGGTCGGTGAAACGCACGGTCAGGGGGTCGACGTCCGGGTAGGCCTCGCTCAACGCGATGGCGATCTCGCGCGTGTCGGTCCATTTCATCGCCCGCCCTCCTTCGTCTGGTTGATCGTGTAACGAGGGATCTCCAGGACCAGGTCCGCCGCACCCAGCTTCGCCTGGCAGGACAGTCGGGAGACCGAGGTGAGCCCCCAGGCGCGATCGAGCAGATCGTCCTCCTGTTCGGTCGACGCGGCGAGCGACGCGAAGCCTTCGCGCACGATCACGTGACAGGTCGTGCAGGCGCATGACTTCTCGCACGCGTGCTCGATCTCGATCCCGTGCGCGAGCAGGCTGTCGCATATCGACGCCCCGATGGGCGCGTCGAACGTCGCCCCTTCCGGGCAGATTTCGGTGTGGGGCAGCACCTTGATGCGAGGCATGGCGGGCTTTCGGTTCAGGTGAGGGCGCTGACCTTGCGTCCCTTGAGCGCGCGGACCACGCTGCGATTCATCCGGCGGGCGGCGAACTCGGTCGTCACCCGATTGAGCGCTTCGGTGGCCGCGACGAGCGCCCGCCGGTCCGTGCCCTCGCGGCAGTGCGCCAACGATGCGCGGCTGGCATCGATCTCCGCCCGCTCTTCAGCGCTCAACAGATCACCGTCTGCCGCCAGCGCCGCTTCCGTCGCACCGGCGACCTGGTCGGCGTCGACCCGTGCCTCGGCCAGCGCACGCGCGGCGATGTCGTCGGCGGCATGCGCGTGCGAATCCTGCAGCATGCGCGTGATCTCGGCATCGGACAGCCCGTAGGAGGGCTTGACGGTGATCGCCGCCTCGATGCCGGAAGTCTGCTCGCGCGCCGACACCGCAAGCAGGCCATCGGCATCGACCTGGAAGGTGACGCGGACGCGCGCCGCACCGGCCGCCATCGCCGGAATGCCGCGCAGTTCGAAGCGGGCGAGCGACCTGCAGTCGGTCACGCGCTCCCGCTCGCCCTGCAGGACGTGGATGACCATCGCGGTCTGGCCGTCCTTGAAAGTGGTGAAATCCTGCGCGCGGGTCACCGGAATCGTCGCGTTGCGGGGAACGATCTTCTCGACCAGCGAGCCCATCGTCTCCAGGCCCAGCGACAGCGGGATGACGTCGAGCAGCAGCCAATCGTCGCCCGCCGCGCGATTGCCGACCAGCACGTTGGCCTGAATCGCCGCACCGACGGCCACGACCTGATCGGGATTGAGATTGGTGAGCGGCGGCTGGCCGAAGAAATCCGCGACGGCCTTCTGGATCTGCGGCATCCGCGTCGCTCCGCCGACCATGACCACGCCCTGCACATCCGCCGGTCCGAGCCCGGCATCACGCAGCGCCTTCCTGACCGGCGCCAGCGTCTTGGCGACCAGATTCTGCGTGATCGTCGTGAAGATCTCGGCGGTGAGCGTGAGGTCAACCTTTTGTCCACCGGCGAGCGTGGCCACGATCGGCGCCGAACCGTGGATCGTGAGGTTCTCCTTCGCCTCGCGAGAGCGCAGCATCAGCAGCCGCGTGTCCTCCGGCGAGAGCGGCGGCAATCCCGCCGCCTCGATCACCCAGCAGTAGACGCGGTGATCGAAATCGTCGCCCCCGAGCGCGGAGTCGCCGTTGGTGGCGAGGACCTCGAAGACGCCGCGCGAGAGCTTCAGGATCGAGATGTCGAACGTGCCGCCGCCCAGATCGAAGACCGCGTAGATGCCTTCCGCTGCATTGTCGAGGCCATAGGCGATCGCCGCCGCGGTGGGCTCATTGAGAAGCCGCAGGACGTCGAGCCCGGCCAGCCGCGCGGCATCCTTCGTCGCCTGCCGCTGCGCGTCGTCGAAATAGGCAGGCACCGTGACGACCGCGCCCACCAGCGGCCCGCCGAGGCTTGCTTCGGCGCGCAACCGCAGCACGCGCAGGATTTCCGCCGACACCTCGACCGGCGACTTGTCGCCCGAACGGGTGCCGAGCCTGACCATTCCAGGCTCGTCCACGAAGCGATACGGAAAGCGGCGCGCATCGGAGAGATCCGCGAGGCCGCGACCCATCAGGCGCTTGACGGAGACGATGGTGTTCTGCGGGTCGCGCGTCTGCTCGCGTTGCGCCGGATAGCCGACGGAAACGCCATCGTCGCCGTAGCGAACGATCGACGGAAGCAGCGGATGCCCGGCCTCGTCCGGAAGGACGACGGGTATGCCGTTGCGCACCGTCGCCACCAGCGAATTGGTGGTGCCGAGATCGATACCCACGGCGAGGCGCCGCTGGTGCGGCAGCGGCGAAGCGTCGGGCTCGGAAATCTGCAGCAATGCCATCGGGAGCGCCTTGGTTGGACGAGTCGGATCGGAGGACAACCGTTCGAGGACGGCCTGCGTCAGTCGTCGAGAGACGCGATCATCGCATCGATGTCGGCCGCGAGCTTCGACAGGAAACGCAGCTCGCGGGTGGGCGTACGGGCTTCGTTCCAGGCTGCGTCATCGTCGATCAGCGCCGCGAGCTGCTGCTCGATCGTTCGCGCATCTGCCCGCACGTCGCGCAAGAGGGCGTCGAGCGTGCGCACATCCCTGCCGGTCACGGCTTCCTCGGCAACCTCGCGCCGCTCGAGCTGCCGTTCGAGAAAGTCGAACGGCAACGCGGAATCGGTCGACATCACCGCGTCCACGCCGTTGAGATGCAGCAGGTACTCGGCGCGGGCGACCGGATCCTTGAGCGTCCTGTAGGCCTCGTTGACGCGGGCGGAGGCCTGCAGCGCGATGCGCTGTTCCGCGGCCTCTCCGGCAACGTGGCGGTCCGGGTGGACCGCGACCTGCAGCCTGCGGTACGCCGCGTCGAGCACGGTCGGGTCGAAGCGATAGCGCTCGGGGAGTCCGAACAGCAGGTAATGGTTGCGCGAAAAATCGATCATCGGAGAGGGCGCCGCTGCACCGGGCGTGCCGGCATCAACGGGGCGCGACGCGGCAGCGCTCGCCGCCGTTCGGAATCAGACGTTGAAACTCTCGCCGCAGCCGCAGGCGTCCTTGACGTTGGGATTGTTGAACTTGAATCCCTCGTTCAGGCCTTCACGCGCAAAGTCGAGCTCGGTGCCGTCGAGGTAGGGCAGGCACTTGGGATCGACGAACACGGTGACTCCGTGGCTCTCGAACGAAAGATCCTCCGCGCGCGCCTCGTCCGCGTACTCGAGCTTGTACGCCATGCCCGAACATCCGGACGTGCGCACCCCCAGCCGCAAGCCGACGCCCTTGCCGCGCTTGGAGAGATGGTTGGCGACGTGCCTTGCCGCCGTTTCGGTCAATGTGATCGACATGATTCGAAGTAGGGATGTGTATCGAAGGAGTCAGTCCGCGGCGGCAAGCTGTGGCCTCGGCGCGCAGGCATCGGCCTCGGCAGCCCCCGCTTCACCGGCGGCGTGCCGGGTGCGATAGTCGGCCACCGCGGCCTTGATCGCGTCCTCGGCGAGGATCGAGCAGTGGATCTTCACCGGCGGCAGCGCCAGTTCCTCGGCGATGTGCGTGTTCTTGATCGCCATCGCCTCGTCGAGCGTCTTGCCCTTCACCCACTCGGTGACGAGCGACGATGAAGCGATCGCCGAGCCGCAGCCGTAGGTCTTGAACTTCGCGTCCTCGATCACGCCGTCGGCGCCGACCCTGATCTGCAGCTTCATCACGTCACCGCACGCGGGCGCGCCGACCATGCCGGTGCCCACATCGGCCGCATCCTTGGCGAATGCCCCGACGTTGCGCGGGTTTTCGTAGTGATCCAGAACCTTCGTGCTGTATGCCATTGCTGCCTCCACCCAACGATGTTCCTGCGTTTCTCTCAGTTTTGCGAATCGGGGTACTCAGTGGGCCGCCCACTGCACGGTGGAAAGATCGACACCGTCCTGGTGCATTTCCCACAGCGGCGAGAGCTCGCGCAGCTTGGCGACCTTCTGCCGGAGCAGGTTCACGGCGAAGTCGATTTCCTCCGCGGTGGTGAATCTCCCCACGGTGAAGCGAATCGAACTGTGCGCAAGCTCGTCGCTGCGTCCCAGCGCACGCAGCACGTAGGACGGCTCCAGCGACGCCGACGTGCACGCCGATCCGGACGACACCGCGATGTCCTTCACTGCCATGATCAGGCTCTCGCCCTCGACGAAATTGAAGCTGACGTTCAGGTTGTGCGGCACGCGCCGCTCCATGTCGCCGTTGAGATAGACCTCCTCGATCGTCGACAGACCCTTCCACAGCCGGTCGCGGAGCATGCGGACGCGCTCGCTCTCGGTGGCCATCTCGAGGCGGGCGAGGCGGAACGCTTCTCCCATCCCGACCAGCTGGTGCGTCGCCAGCGTCCCCGACCGCATGCCGCGCTCGTGACCGCCGCCGTGCATCTGCGCCTCGATCCGGACCCGGGGCTTGCGGCGCACGAACAGCGCGCCGACCCCCTTGGGGCCGTAGGTCTTGTGGGCCGAGAACGACATCAGGTCCACTTTCAGCGCTGCAAGGTCGAGCGGGATCTTGCCGGTCGCCTGCGCTGCGTCGACGTGGAAGACGATGCCGCGCTCGCGGCAGATCGCACCCATCGCAGGAAAGTCCTGGATGACGCCGATCTCGTTGTTCACCGCCATGACCGACGCCAGGATCGTGTCGGGCCGCAGCGCCGCGCGGAACGCCTCGAGGGCTACGAGACCGTCCTGTCCGACGTCGAGATAGGTGACCGCGAACCCCTCGCGCTCGAGCTCGCGCATCGTGTCGAGTGTGGCCTTGTGCTCGGTCTTCACCGTCACCAGATGCTTGCCCTTGTCGGCATAGAAGTGCGCGGCGCCCTTGAGTGCCAGGTTGATCGACTCGGTGGCGCCGGAGGTCCACACGATTTCCTTGGGGTCGCAGTTGACGAGCGCTGCGACCTGCGCCCGTGCTTCCTCGACCGCCTGCTCGGCCTCCCAGCCGTACGCATGCGAACGCGACGCCGGGTTGCCGAAATGCTCGGTCAGGTACGGGATCATCTTCTGCGCGACGCGGGGATCCACCGGCGTCGTCGCCGAGTAGTCAAGATAGATTGGAGTCTTCATCGAAAGCTCGGCGCAACGTTGGAAGGGCGTGCGATGTCGGCACCCGGTCAGGCCGCGACGGTCGGCGCGGACTCGCGGACGACGCCGAGGCTCGCCGGACGCTGATCCTGCATGACGGACACCTGTTCGCCTTTGGCGCGCTGCTCCGCCACCAACTGGGACAAGGTCACGGAGCGCAGGAAGTCGAAGATGTGCGCATTGAGGCTGGTCCACAACTCGTGCGTCATGCACGGTCCCTCGTCGCGGCAGTTTTCGTGTCCGCCGCATCGCGTCGCATCGATCGGCTCGTCGACGGCCAGGATGATGTCGGCGACCGACACGCCCGCGGCCCCCTGCGCCAGATTGTAGCCTCCGCCCGGACCACGGACGCTATCGACCAGTCCGTGCCGGCGCAGTTTTCCGAACAACTGTTCAAGATAGGACAGCGAGATTTTCTGGCGCTCGGAAACCGCCGCCAATGTGACTGGGCTCTTGGTGCCATTGAGCGCGACATCGATCATGGCGGTAACGGCGAAGCGGCCTTTGGTGGTGAGGCGCATGAGTGTTCACCTTAAACGGATGGGTTCTCGGAGCGCGTCGATTGCACAGAAACGCGCCAGCCTGGGGAATCGAGCATGGGCAGCAAGGTTCGAGGCGAGCCCAATCGTATCTATTCCGAGTAATTTAGTCAAGATAAGCTGTCGGAAGTTCCCGCCGTCCTTCAATCGATCATCCGGTTGAGCCGTTGCGGGTCGAAACCCTCGGCCGTCGCCTTGGCATCGCCGCAATCGAGCCCGCCCAGCTGCAGCTGCGCGATGAGCGCGCTCATTCGGGCGTCGGTGGCTGCGGCATGGTCGATGAGGCGGTGAATGGCCTGCACCATCGGATCGTTCATGTCGGCTCCGATGGCGTACGCAGAAAAACCCATGGCTAATGAATGGTCTTCGCGCCGCGCCGCCTGTTCACCGGTCACGATGCGCGCCGGAATGCCCACCGCCGTCGCCCCGGCGGGAATCTCGCGCACGACGACGGCGTTGGATCCGATCTTCGCGCCCTCGCCCACCCGGATGGGGCCCAGAATTTTCGCACCGGCACCGATGACGACGCCACGCTCGAGCGTCGGGTGGCGCTTGCCCTTGTTCCAGGACGTGCCGCCCAGCGTGACACCGTGATAGAGCGTGCAGTCGTCGCCGATCTCCGCGGTCTCGCCGATGACCACGCCCATGCCGTGGTCGATGAACACCCGGCGGCCGATCCTCGCCCCCGGATGGATCTCGATGCCCGTCAGGAAACGCCCCCAGTGCGCGAACCACCGCGCCATCCATCGCCAGCCCCACCGCCAGAGGCGATGCGACACGGTCCGATGCCATACCAGCGCGTGCAGGCCCGGATAGCAGGTCAACACCTCCCATCTGGAATGGGCCGCAGGGTCGCGTTCGAACACGACCGCGATGTCTTCCCGGAGACGCGCGAACATGACGTTATTTTCCCATTTTCCGAGTTCGTCGCTCAACTACTCTTGAAGTTGGGTTGAGGCAGGTCAATCACAAGTTGTCTCTGCCGCGCTTCTTCGGCGCCCCTGGGCAGCATTTCGGTGGCCGGCTACCGCATCATCGCCGCGGCGATGACCAGGCCCGCAACGCCAAACGCGCCCGCTACCGTGTAGGCCCACCCGACGACCAGCGCCCGCAAGACTCCCGCCCAGCGCCGCCCGCCATAGACGAGATTCATCCCGCGCAAACCGTAATAGACGCTCCAGACGACGATCGCCGCAGGCGCCCAGCCGAAGGGGAGCAGCGCCGCCAGGATCACCATGAGTGCCGCGAACGCATGCAGGTGCGCGCTGTAGACGAGATGCTCGGCATACCGCTGCGGCCGCCCCGGATACCGCTTGCCCCGCCCGATATAGGCGAGTTGCAGCAGGAATGCGAAGATCGGCAGCATCAGCACCACCATCGTCGGCCCGTAGCGGAGGATGCCGGCATACAGGTGCTCGACCTGATCCTCCTTGCTCATCCGCTTGAAGCGCTGATAACGCTTGCGCAGCTCCGCCGGCAGCTGCCGGTCGACGCCGTCGACCCGGATCTGGAGGTTGAGATCCTCGTCGAGCGCGATGAAGTTGTCGCGATCGCCGGACTTCACTCTCGCCTTCGCTTTCGCTGGCGCGGACGATGGGGCATCGGCGTCGGCCGCGGAAATCGCGGTGGACGGATCCGCAGCGCCTGGACTCGCGGCCGCACGCGTCCCCGGCGCTGTCGCGGATACGTCGCCGGCGAGGACGACATCGTCGGCGACGATGATGGGAGAGCGGACGAACCCGATGACGGCGAACGCGAGCAGCGACAGCAGGACAAACAGCCGCGCCGGTCGCACGTAGCGACGGCGACGTCCGGACAGGTATTCGCGCGTCAGGAAACCCGGGCGAAAGACCAGCGCGAACATGGTTCGCCACAGCCGCCCGTCGATTGCCACCAGCCTCCCCGCAGCCTCGCGCAGGAACTCCCGCGCGGTGGGCAGCGCAACGCGCGTCTCCTGTCCGCAATCGGGGCAATAGTTGCCGGTCGCAACCGCATTGCAGTTGCGGCAGCGCGATGCCCTGGGCAGGATTGGAGCAGCCGCTGTCGGCGTCATCGCTGGTAGGGCAGCGCGCTCAAAAGACGAGGAACCGGCCCGACTGCAGCCCGAGCGGCCAGCGCCCATCGGCGAACAGCCGGTACTTGAGCGCGAAGAGCTGGGTCGGCGGGGCGCTCGCCAGGCCGGCCAGCGCCTGCTGGTGAACGGCCATCAGCGCCGCGGCCCGTGCCGCGCGACCCCATGCAGGATCGGTGATCGCGTGCCGCGACACGACAGCCTTCACCGCCAGGTCGATCGCGTGTTCGCGTGCCGCGACTGCCTGCCCGACCGCAACCAGAAGCTGGTCCTCCGTATGCGTCATGGCGGCGACCTCCCACAGCCGCTCGCGCTCCTCTTCCTCGAAATCCCACCAGCCGCTGTCGCGATCGTCGGCATGCAGCGCTGCGGCGGTCTCGTGCCAATGCGCCACGACGACGATCTCGGCGCCACCCGCAAGCGCATAAGCGCGGAGCATCGCCGCGATCGCCTCCTGCTGCGCCGGAGCGAGCTCGGTGCCAACGCGCGCGAACCAGCGCTCGACGGCCATCACCGGCTCAGCACGTCGTCGATGCGGGCCAGGATGCCACGGAGGATGTTGACCTCCTCCTTCTCCAGACCCGCGCGGCCGAACAGCCGGCGCAGCCGCGGCATCAGGCGCTTGGGCATCCGCGGATTGAGGAAACGCATGTCGGTGAGCGTGCGCCGGGCGTGCGCTTCGAGCGCTGCGATCTCGTCGGTGGTGGCGGGCGGAAACCGCGGCGGCTGCCAGACCTCGCCGCCCAGCGCCGCGATGCGCAATTCGTAGCATGCCACCTGCACGGCGGAAGCGAGATTGAGCGACGCGTATTCCGCATTGGTGGGAATCGTCGCGACGATTCCGCAGCGCGCGAGCTCGTCGTTGGTGAGGCCCGACATTTCGGTCCCGAACACGAGCGCGACATCGCCGTGCGCGGTGTGAGCGACGGCCGCCCGCGCGGCAGCGCGCAGCGCGAGCACCTGTCCCGCGAACTCGCGCGGCCGCGCCGAAAACCCGATCGCAAGCGCGCAGCCGGCGATCGCGTCGCCCAGCGTGTTCACGACGCGCGCCGCATCGAGAATCGCGGTCGCTCCCGATGCCCTCGCGACCGCATCCGCATCCGGGAAGCTGCGCGGATCGACCAGCACGAGCGATCGCACGCCCATCGTCATCATCGCGCGCGCTGACGCGCCGATGTTGCCGGCATGGCTGGTCGCGACGAGAACGATGCGGATGCGATCGAGTGGAGAACCCATGGCGCGGCGGCAGGAGTCTGCGTTGGCAGCGTAGAATAGTGTTTTAATTTCGAGCGCTCCACCACGCGCGGCACCCGCCGCCCGGGGCGGAACCATCCGACCATGCATCCGATGCTCACGATCGCGGTAAAAGCCGCACGCCGCGCCGGCAACATCATCAATCGTGGCGCTCGCGAACTCGACCTCTTGACGGTCACCACCAAGGGACCGAAGGATTTCGTGAGCGAGGTGGACCATGCCGCGGAAGGCGCGATCGTCGAAACCCTGCTCGAAGCCTATCCCAGCCATGCGATTCTAGCAGAGGAAGGAACGGCCAAAGGCGCGAATGCCGACGCGGAAAACGTCTGGATCATCGATCCTCTCGATGGCACGACCAACTTTCTCCACGGCTTTCCGCAATATTGCGTTTCGATCGCGCTGGCGCAGCGCGGGCAGGTCACGCAGGGCGTCATCTTCGACCCGGTGCGCAACGATCTCTTCACCGCGACGCGCGGCCGCGGCGCGTTCCTCAACGAGCGGCGCATCCGCGTGTCGCGCCGCCATCACCTGCGCGACTGCCTGATCGGCACCGGCTTTCCGTTCCGGGACGGCGCCTATCTCGATACCTATCTGCGCATGATGAAGGCGATGATCGAGCAGACGGCGGGTTTGCGGCGCCCGGGTGCCGCGGCGCTCGACCTCGCCTGCGTCGCGGCGGGGTTCTACGATGGATTCTGGGAGGTCGGGCTCAATCCGTGGGACGTTGCAGCTGGAAGCCTGCTGGTTCAGGAAGCGGGCGGGCTGATCGGTGACCTTGCCGGCGACAGCAACTTCCTTCACGGCGGGCAGGTGATCGCCGGCAATCCACGGATCTTTGCGCAGATGGTCACCGCGCTCGCGCCGTTCCGTGAAGAGTTGACGCGTCAGCGGCCGCCCAAGGCCGTCCATCCGGCAGCCGACTGACCCCCCGAGGGGCCCGTCCCTCCCAGCCATCGAAGGAGTTCGCCATGCGCTGCCCGCTGTCCCCCGCCCTCGATGTCCCGTTGCCTTCGCGAGTGAGTTCGTGGCTGCTGGGAGGTCTGCTGCTGCTTGCCGCCGCGGCCGCGCCGGCGCAGGACGTTGCACGGCTGCGCCTGATGCTGCATCCGCAAGTCGCGACGCGAGGCGACCTCTCCCCCGCACATCTCGCCAAGCTCGAAGCGATCGCCGGCGCGCCGCTGACGCCGGCCGGAACCACGCGCACGGGCGGGCTCGAGTTTCTGGTCGGCGGCGCAGGCGATGAAGCCGGGCTTGCCCGCGTCGCGCAGCGCCTGCGCAACGATCGCGCCGTGCTATGGGCAGAGGTGGTCAAGCCGAACGCCGCGCCGAAGCAGGCCACGCGAGCCAGCGCAGGCATGCCCGGCAGCAGGCTCCTGGTGCGGCTCAGGGACGGCGTCGCCGCAGACTGGGCCATCCTTGCGCCCCGCTTTGCCGAACGCATCGGCGTGCTGCTCGCTGCAGACCGGCAGATCGGCGACGTCTGGGTGCTGCAACTCGCGCAGGCGAAACCTCCCGCGACGCTGACGCAGCTCGCGGCGCTGCTGCAGGAAGACACTGCGGTGCAATACGCCGATCCGGTGCTGCGCAAATTCGCACGCACCGTTCCGAACGACCCGATGTTTGCGGAGCAATGGGCGCTGACCGACGCCTTTTCGGGCATCGGTGCGCCAACGGCGTGGAACATTCAGCGGGGGAGCGCGGACATTGCGATCGCCGTCGTCGATACCGGCATACTTCCGCACCCGGACCTCGCCGGCCGCATCCTCGCCGGGTACGACTTCATCGGTGACGCCACGAGCGCCCGCGACGGTGACGGTCGCGATGCCAACCCGCGGGACGAGGGCGACTGGACGGAAAGCGGCGACTGCGGCGGCCGCGCGGCGCGGGACAGTTCCTGGCACGGCACTTTCATCGCCGGCCAGCTCGCGGCCAATACCGACAACGGCCAGGGCATCGCGGGCATCGACTGGAAAGCTTCGATCCTTCCCGTGCGCGCGCTGGGCAAATGCGGCGGCACCGACGAGGACGTGTTCGAGGGCATGCTATGGGCGTCGGGCGCGCCCACGATCGGCGTTCCCGCAAACCCGAATCCGGCGCGGGTCATCAACATGAGCCTGGGCGGCGTCGGGGCGTGCGCGCAGGCGCTGCAGGAAGCGATCGACGATGCGCTCGCGCAGGGCGCCGTCGTCGTCGCAGCGGCAGGCAATGAAGCGGACGACGCCACCGGGTATGCGCCCGCAAACTGCAGCGGCGTCATCACCGTAGGCGCGCACAACCGCAGCGGCGAGCGCGCGTTCTATTCGAACTACGGTCGCCGCATCGACCTGTCGGCGCCGGCCGGCGACGGCAGCGCCAACAGCGATGCCATCGTCTCGACCTCCGACGACGGCACGACGATTCCAGCCGGTCCCAAGTTCGGCCACGGCATCGGCACCAGCTTTGCCGCGCCTTACGTCGCAGGCACCGCGTCGCTGATGCTCGCACGCGACCCGTCACTGACCGCCGGACGCGTGCTGGACATCCTCCAGGGAACGGCGCGCGAGTTCCCGCCTGGCACGACCTGCCGCGTCGGCGGACTGTGCGGCGCGGGCATGCTGGACGCCGGTCTCGCGCTGACGTCGACGCCGCCCGGTTCGCTCAATCCGCCGCCCGGCACCGTCCCGGTATTCGAGTTTTACAGCCCGGCGCTCGATCACTACTTCATCACCGCGTCGGCCGACGAGGCGGCACTGCTCGACACCACGTCAGGCGGCGCATTCCGGCGCACCGGGTACTTCTTCTACGCGTTCGTCGACCCCGCGCTGATGCCTGCGTCGGCGCGTCCGGTGTGCCGGTTCTACGCCGGCCCAGAGGTGCTGATCGACTCGCACTATTTCACCGCCGACGCAGCCGAGTGCGAATTCGTGCAGAACCGCTGGGCAGGGGTGTGGGCGCTCGAGCAGCCGGATGCGTTCTACATCGAGGTCCCCGACGCGGCCGGCGCCTGCCCCGACAACACGACGCCGGTATATCGCTTCTTCAACAATCGCCGCGATGCCAACCATCGGTACACGATCGATCGTTCCGTACGGCGCGCGATGATCAACAGGACGTGGGTGCCCGAGGGCGACGGTCCCGGCGCAGCGGTGTTCTGCTCGCGGATCTGAGATGCACGAGCGCGTCCGCGCGTGAACGGCGACAGCGCCGCCACCGCCGGGATTGAAGTTCTGGCATTCAAGTCTTGGCTTTTGCCCCGCCGCGCAAGGGCGGGTTATAATGTTCGGCTACGGAGAGATGGCCGAGTGGTCGAAGGCGCTTGACTCGAAATCAAGTATAGGCGGAAGCCTATCTAGGGTTCGAATCCCTATCTCTCCGCCACTTCCCCTTGTAGGACAAGAACTTCCGGGCAGTTCGGGGTCCTCACCCATCGTCCCACCCATCGTTCGGCCTCGTATGTAGTGACGCGCTCTGGCGGGCGCGGCAAAGCAGACCCGCCACGCGTGCGAAAGTGCCGCCTCCCCCGGGACGCGCCAATGGCCCGATCCACTCATTCCGTCACCGCCGAGCAAGAGTCACAGGTCGTCCACTACCTGCCGCTGGCCGCTCGGCACCAACCTGATCGAAGGCGTCGACAATCAGGTCAAGGTGATCAAGCGCATGGCCTACGGCTCCCGCGACGGCACCTGCTGCTTCGTCAAAAACGGGGCCGAACCGGCGCCAAGTCCATCTCGTGCGCCTCCAGGCAGATGAGTGGACAAGACGTCGAGGCGGTCATCCGAAGGCGATATTGGGCAGCCACAGCACAATCCCGGGGAGGAAGACAAGCAACGCGATCAGGGCGCAGACGGCGGCGATGAACGGGAACGATTCGATCGAGTACTCTTCGATCGATACGTCCATCAGGGCGCAGACGGCGAACATCGCCGAGCCGCTCGGCCACGTCATGCCTCCCAGCGTCACGATGCTCATCATCAGGATGCCGAAATGCACCGGGTCCATCCCGATCTTGACGACGATCGGCACGAAGATCGGGGTGAGCAGCAGGACCATGACAGTGGAGTCGAGCGCGAGCCCCGCGATCAGCAGGAACACCAGTATCACCAGCACGATCACGGCGGGATCGGTGATGCCCGCAAGCATCCACTTGGCGAGGTTCTGCGGCACCTGCAGGTAGATGGTGGCGAAACCCACCATGCCGCTCATCAGGATGATGAGCATGATGAGACCGATGTCCGAGGACGCGTGCGCGAAGGCCCGCCAGACCTTGGCCAGCGTCAGTTCGCGATGGGCGGCGAAGCCGACGGCAAGCGCATACACCACGGCGAAGGAGCCGACCTCCGAGGGCGTGAACACACCGCCACGGATGGCGAACACCAGTGCGACCGGGAACATGATCGCCCACTTCGCTTCCCAGGTTGCACGGGCCAGTGCGCGGACTGTGGGCTTGGTGCTGTTGGCGACGACGTAGCGGCGCCGCTTTGCGATTGCGTAGGCCGTGACCATCAAAACCGCCATCATCAGCAGGCCGGGGACGACGCCTGCCATGAACAGCCTGCCGATCGAGACGTTGCCGACATAGCCGTAGAGGATCAGGCCGATCGAGGGCGGAATGGTCGCCGTGATCAGCGAGCCGACGGCGATGGCGGCGGCCGAATAGCCCTTGCCGTAGCCCTTGGCGATCATTGCGGGTCCCAGGATGCGCGCCTCCATTGCCGCGTCCGCGACAGCAGAGCCTGACACGCCGCCCATCAGGGTAGAGAGCAGGATCGCGACCTGCGCCAAGCCGCCCGATATCCAGCCGACCGCGACCATTGAAACCTTCAGAAGGCGGTCGGTGATGCCGCTCTCGTTCATCAGATGGCCGGCGAGCACGAAAAACGGCACAGCGAGCAGCGGGAAACTCTGGCTCATCGAGGCGATCTTCTGCACGCCGACGGACAGCGGCATGGCTCCATCGACGACGAAGAAGACGAAGCCGGCAATGCCGGTAGCGAAGGCCACCGGCATGCCCACCACCATGAGCACCACGAACACGGCGGAGATCAGCAGCATCCTAGAGTTCCAGCGGCGCCGGGACGCCCTTGTCGATCGCAGTCCTGCTGTAGACCAGCGCACCCTGCCTGCGCCGCCGGTAGGCATTGACCATGTTGTTGACCAGAGAAGCTCCGATGAGTGCGCAACCCACCGGCACGGCAGCGGTCACCCACCCATAGGAAAGCGTGCTGTCACCGAACGTGCGCTCGATGTTGAGCAGCGTGAGTTCGTATCCCTTGACGGCCAGAACGGCGAGGAAGGCCAACACGATCACCGAACATGCCAGCTCCACCCAGAGGTGGTACTTGTAGGGAAGGTACTTGACCGGCACCTCCATGCCGAGATGCGTCTTCTCGCGCATCGCCTTGTCCGCGCCGAGGAAGCACACCCAGATGAAGAGAAGCTGCGCCAGGTCCACCGACCAGACCAGTGGATGGCCGAAGAAGCGCATGACCGACGCGACGAAGACGAGGCCGGTGATGATGGCGAGCAATACGACGCAGATCGCAAGCTCGATCTGCCCGAGACGCTTGAGCATGTCGACAACCCTCTGCGCGCGGAACCCGCTGGAGCAGGCTCCTCGCGCCGCGTTGACCGTTGAGGAAAGCTACTTGGCGATCGCCTGCAGCTTGACCCGCAGGTCGCCGTAACCGAGTTTGTCGTAGACGCCTGCGGTCGCGTTCCTGAACGGGGTCACGTCGATTTCATCGATTGTCATGCCGGCCGCCTTGAGGCTCTTCTCGATCTCTGCCAGCTTGTCGCGCGTGCCGTAGGATGCCACGTCCCCGGCCTTGAGCGCTTCCTCGCGCAGGATCTTCTGCTGGTCGGCCGGAAGCGAGCTGAACCACTTGGCACTCGTCACCAGGCCGGTGATGAGGCTGATGTGGCCGGTCTTGGTCACGTACTTCGTGACCTCGAAGAGCTTTGAGCCCTGTCCGGCCGGCAACTGCACCTCGACCGAATCGATCACCTTCTGCTCGAGCGCCGAATAGACCTCGGCATAGGGCATCGGCGTCGCCGTGGCACCCATCGCATTGATGGTTGAGAGCCAAACCGGGGAGCCGATGGTGCGCATGCGGTTGCCCTTGAGGTCCGCGGGCGTCCGTACGGGCTTGGCGGTCCACAGGTGCCGCTCGCCCTGCCACCAGTTGAAGGACAGGACCTCATGGCCGGAAGCCTTGCGCAGCTTGTCGACCCATTCGTCGAACAAGCTGGACGTCACCACCTTGCGGATGCCGTCGTAGCCCGAGGCCAGATAGGGCGCGCCGAGCACGCCGAATTCCTTGACGAAGTTGGCGAGGCGGCCACCGTCGACCACCACGGCAACGGGCGCGCCGGCACGGGCTTGTTCCAGCACGTCCTCGTCGGAGCCGAGTTGCGAGTTGGGGAACAGCTTGACCTCGATCGCGCCGTTCGTGCGTTTGATCACCGAGTCGCGGAAGCTCTCCAGCCCCTTGTAAAGGGGATCAGTGGTCGTCAGCGCCGTGTTGATGCTGAGAGTGGTGGCGGCAAAAACGGCGCCGCTCAACAGAACTACGGCCGACGCCGCCGCCGCGCGCAATACCATCTTGAACATGTCTTTCCTCCATTCGCAGGGAGTTTGCGATATCCGACTCATAGGGAGATCACCCGATACTGCACTTGCATTCTCGTGCCGCTGGCGAGGCCATTTCGGACGCCGGCGCTGATTATGCACCACCTGATGCAGCGGACCCGGCAAACGGGAGCACAAAGTGTCCAGCGGGCAGCGGGCCGCACCGAGGTCGTCGCGCACGGTGTGGAAACTCCTGAATCGCTGTTCCGGTGGACGGCCCGTTGCGCTGGCTACTGGCAGCTTGACCCTACCTCTCTACCTTACAGCGCATCACCATGATCGTTTGCTGCATCAGCGCGCAAAGTGTTTCCTTGCCATCCTCGACGGCGATTACTTCAGCCTTGGTGACGATCAGTGTACGGCCCGGGCGAACGATGTGGCCGCGGGCGATAAGCTTTTCTCCGTCGGCCGGCGCAAGCAGGTTCGTTTTGTATTCGAAGGTCAGTACCGAGGCGCTGACCCGGCTTCGCGATCAGGTGGTGATCGCCACCAAGTTCGGCTTCGGCATTGATCCGAAAGACGGCAAACAGCGGAACCTCGACGGCAATGTCGCTCTCCTTGCGCGTTCCGCATCGCACTTCCCCCGCTGGGACAGACGCCGATCGTCACGGCGGACGTCGGCCAGGTTCAGCGCCGGGGCGCGCCGATCGCGGAGATCCGGCCCAGCGCCGCGACCGCGGCCACTGTCGCCAAGGAAATCCTCCCGAAGCCGTGACGCGGTTGGTCGCGTATTTGCCCCGACTGACCAAGGATGGCCTGCGGTTACTGGCGCCTTCAGTTCAGCTTTCCCTGTCCCCCTCCAACGCTGAATCTGCCCGCGCCCAGCAAGGCGATGGCTACGGCGGCGAAGAAGTAGAAGCCCTGCAGTTCCAATGCCCAGCCGCCACCCCTGCCGAGTTCGCCGAGCTGGCCGGCGTGAACCAGCAGCACGGCCACGACCATGTTGATGGCCACGACTACCGCGGCCGGTCGAGTCCACAGGCCAACGATCAGCAACAGCGGCGCCAGGATCTCGCCGACATAGACCAGATAGCCGAGTTCCGCAGGCAGGCCCGACTTGCCGACCAGGCCGAGAATGGAAGCGGGGCCGGCGAAAATTTTGGCCACCCCGTGCAGCAGCATGAGGATGCCGACGGTTAGCCGAAGGACGAGTCGTCCGAGATCCGAGGAGATTTGCATCGCTGAGTCCGGTCAATCCTGCAACTGAGACGTAGCGGCTACCCAAATTGATAAGTATATCAACGCGGAGCACTCCCGAAGTGCCCGCTTGAGTCGTTCGGCGAATGGCACGGAGCCCTTCCTTTCGACTTGACACGCCGCTGACGGAGACTTGAATTGCCCGTTTCCAGCATCGCTTTGCGCAGGCGGGTCAGCGGATGGCTTTCCGAAGCATGACTCCGACCGTGAGACGAGAAGTGCACACCAGCCTAGCGGCGGCGTCCCCCCACCGTGCAACAGCCCGTAGGGCTGGATTGTTCGCCTGTCGAAGGGCATCCGGGCGGCAAGGTAATCGTCCCCGACCTCGGTGAACTCGATGCCGAAATGCTCGACCGCAGTTGCGCGGGACATTGCCTGGAGATCGGCAAGCATCGGTGTTTGATGCCGAATGGCGGTTGCCATGGCTCGAGCGTTTCGGCGCACAATGATCGGAGGCCGGCGGTCGACGTCCGCCGACTCCATGCAACGCCCGTCGCGAAGATTTGCGAGCGGGTGTGCGTGTCTCCCTAAATGCCGGGCGCAATTCCCGGTCTCTCAGGGCTTCGCCGATGCCTCTGCTGTTTGTCTTGTTGCTGATGCCGCTGTTCGCGGCGGCAAGCCTCCCGCCGGTCACGGTGCTGACCATCGATGGGCCGATCACGCCTGCCTCGGCGGCCTACTTCGCGCAAGGCTTGAAGCACTCGGTCGAAGGCGGTTCGAGCCTCGTGGTGCTGAAGTTGGACACGCCCGGTGGGTTGGACACCGCGATGCGCGACATCATCAAGGAAATCCTCGCCTCCCCGATCCCGGTGGCTGCGTTTGTATTCCCGAGCGGGGCGCGCGCGGCCAGCGCCGGCACCTACATCCTGTACGCGAGCCACATCTCCGCCATGGCTCCGGGCACCAACCTGGGCGCTGCGACGCCGGTGCAGATTGGCATCGGCGGAACCGGAGGCGAGCCCATCGCGCCGCCGGCGACGGGACACAAGGAAGCAGGCCCCGGCGACGGGAAACCCGCACCCACCACCCAGGCCGGCACGCTCACCGAGAAGCAGATCCACGACTCGGCTGCGTACATACGCAGCCTCGCCCAGCTCCGCGGGCGCAACGCCGAATGGGGCGAGAAGGCGGTTCGCGAGGCGGTCAGCCTTACCGCCAACGAAGCTCTCGAACTTCATGTCGTCGACTACGTCGCCCCGGATGTGCGCAGCCTGCTGGACCGCGTGCACGGATTACGCGTTGTCGCGAACGGGACGACGGTGACGCTGGAAACTGCGGGCGCCGAAATCATCGCCGTCGACCCCGACTGGCGCTCAAAGCTGCTATCCGTGATCGCGTCCCCGAGCCTTGCGCTCGTGCTGATGATGCTCGGGATCTATGGCCTGCTGTTCGAGTTTTCCAATCCCGGGTACGTGTTGCCGGGCGTGATCGGAGGCATCTGCTTGCTGCTGGCGCTGTTTGCGTTCCAGATGCTCCCCATCAGTTATACCGGCTTGGGGCTTATCGTCCTTGGCATTGCCTTTCTCGTGGCCGAGGCATTCGTGCCGATGTCAGGCGCCCTCGCCGTTGGCGGCGTTCTCGCGTTCGTGATCGGCGCCGTCATTCTTGTCGACACCGACGTGCCCGGCTACGGGATTCCGACGCCATTGATCACCCTGCTCGCGGTCATCAGTGCCCTGTTCGTCTTCCTCATCGTTCGAATGGGGCTGCAGGCCCGCAAACGCCCGGCGGCAAGCGGTCAGGAAACACTCGTTGGCGGTCTTGGCGAAATGCTCACTGGATGCACGGGCGAAGGCTGGGCGAGCATCCAGGGTGAAATCTGGCCGGTGCGCAGCACGCTGCCGTTGGCGCAGGGTGATCGGGTGCGCGTCACCGGCATCGATGGCTTCACACTGGTCGTGGAACCGCAAGCGACCGTACCGAAAGGGAACAAATCATGATTTGGGCGTTTTTTCTGGTGGGCATGGTGGTGTTGCTGGTCATCCTGGTCGCCTCTGCGGTCCGGATTCTGCGCGAGTACGAGCGCGGCGTGGTCTTTACCCTTGGGCGCTTCTGGAAGGTCAAGGGACCTGGGCTCGTGATTCTCGTTCCCGGAATCCAACAGCTGGTGAAGGTGGACTTGCGCACGGTGGTGTTAGAGGTGCCGACCCAGGACGTGATCTCGCGCGACAACGTGTCAGTGAAAGTCAGTGCCGTCGTCTATCTCCGCGTCATCGATGCGGAGAAGGCGATCATCCAGGTCGAAAATTATGTCAATGCGACGAGCCAGTTGGCGCAGACGACGTTGCGATCGGTCCTGGGCAAACACGAACTCGACGACATGCTGGCGGGACGGGAAAAGCTGAATCTCGACATCCAGCAAGCGCTGGATGCGCAAACCAACTCGTGGGGAATCAAGGTTTCCAACGTCGAGATGAAGCAGGTCGACCTGACCGAATCCATGATCCGCGCCATTGCGCGGCAGGCGGAGGCCGAACGCGAGCGGCGCGCCAAGGTGATCCACGCCGAAGGTGAGTTGCAGGCTTCGGAAAAGCTGTACCAAGCGGCGAAGGTGCTCGCGCAGGAGCCGCAAGCCATACAGCTCCGTTACCTTGAAACCCTGACGGTGATCGGGGCAGACAAGAATACGACCATCGTATTCCCACTGCCGATGGATGTGCTGACCCCGTTCCTGCAGCGACCGGCGCGAGGCTCCAGCTAGGCCTGCAGCGGTCGGCACTGCTGACGCTGGAGCGCGCTAAGTTGGGGTAGTCGCCAGCATGCCAACCCCCCCCCGCAATCAACCCAATGCCGGTTCACGCAGGAGGTCATTGCGATGGCACCCGACGGCCTTGACGACCTGACCCGCAAGCTGCCCCCGGCGGTTGCACCAATTGCACGGCTGGCGCTCAACCTTCGGTGGGTGTGGAACCATGCCATCGACCGGGTATGGGAGGCGCTGGCCGCGGAGGTCTGGCAACGGACGGGCAATCCGATCCTCGTCATCCAGAACACGCCGCGCAGCCGACTCGAGGAATTGGCGGGTAACGCCGCGTTCGTCGCCAGCGTGCAACGGCTGGACCAGGAACAGTCCGAGTACCTGTCGCGGCCGAGCTGGTTCCAGCAGACGCACGCACTCGAGCGGCAGCTGCACATCGCGTACTTCAGCATGGAGTACGGGCTCACCGAAGCGCTGCCGCTGTACTCGGGCGGCTTGGGGGTACTTGCGGGCGATCATCTGAAGACCGCGAGCGACCTCGGCATCCCGCTGACCGCGGTCGGCCTCTTCTATCGCGCGGGCTATTTCCGGCAGATGCTCGACGCATCGGGTGCGCAGCTCGAAATCCAGGCGGTGAACGATTACGGTTCACTCCCCGTGCGTCCTGTTCTGGATGCGGAGGGCATGCCGCTGCGGATCGTGATCGAGCTGTCCGGCCGCGACCTGCGGCTGCGGCTTTGGCGCGTCGCCGTGGGGCGTGTCGATCTCTACCTGCTCGACAGCGACGACCCGCTCAATTCGCCGTTCGACCGCGGCATCACCGCGCAGCTCTATGGCGGCGACGGCGAGCGACGCCTGTTGCAGGAGATCGTTCTCGGCATCGGCGGCTGGCGCGCGCTGCAGGCCCTGGGCCTCACCATCGACGTCTGCCATCTGAACGAGGGCCATGCCGCGCTCGCAACCATCGAGCGCGCGCGGTCCTTCCTCGAAGCCAACGGCACGGACTTCTTCACTGCATTGTGGGCCACGCGGGCCGGCAACGTGTTCACTACGCACACGCCCGTGGCGGCGGCATTCGACACCTTCTCGGTTGCCCTGCTGAGCCACTATGGCCAGGAGTACGCGCAAAGTTGCGGCATTACGCCTGCGCAACTGCTGGGGCTCGGCAGGGCGAATCCCCACGATCCGTCCGAACCGTTCAACATGGCTTACCTCGCGGCGCGAACCTGCGCCCGCATCAACGGCGTCAGCGAGCTGCACGGCCGCGTCAGCCGCAGGATCTTCGCGCCGCTCTACCCACGCTGGCCGGAGTCGGAAGTGCCGGTCGTGCACGTCACGAACGCCGTGCACGTCCCGTCCTGGGACTCCCCCTGGGCCGACCGTGCCTGGACCGAAGCCTGCGGCAAGGAACGCTGGCTCGGCGATCCGCATAAACTGAGCGAGGCGGTGTCGCGATTGAGCGATGCCCAGATCTGGGAATTCCGCGCCTTTGAGCGCCGCGACCTGATCGAGTACGCGCGCGGCAGGCTGCAGCAACAACTTCGGCAGCGCACCGACCGGGCGAAGGCGTTGGCCATCGCGCGGCAGGTCCTCGATCCCAACGTGCTCACGCTCGGCTTCGCGCGGCGCTTCACCGAATACAAGCGGCCGACCATGTTGCTGAGCGACCCCGATCGACTGTGCCGGCTGCTCACGCACCCGGAGCATCCTGTGCAGCTCATCATCGCCGGCAAGGCACACCCTCGCGATGAGCTTGGCCACGGCTTCGTGCAGCAATGGGTGCAATTCGCGCAGCGGCCGGACCTGCGCACGCGCGTGGTGTTCCTCGAGGACTACGATATGGCACTCGCGGAGCAGCTGGTGCAAGGCGTGGACGTGTGGATCAACACGCCGCGCCGGCCGTGGGAGGCCAGTGGCACCAGCGGCATGAAAGTGCTGGTCAATGGCGGGCTCAACCTTTCCGAACTCGACGGCTGGTGGGCGGAGGCCTACGCTCCCGATGTCGGTTGGGCCATCGGCGACGGGAAGGAACACGCCGAGCCGGGCTGGGACGCCGTCGAAACCGGGCAGCTATTCTCGGTCCTCGAGCAGGCGGTCATCCCGCAGTTCTACGACCGCGACGCCGAGGGAATCCCGCGTGCATGGGTGGCGCGCATCCGGGCGAGCCTGGCACAGCTCACGCCGCGTTTCAGCAGCAACCGCATGCTGGCGGAGTACCTCGATCGCCTTTACATACCGGCGGCCCAAACACACTGGCAGCGTACGCGCGAAAACCTGCCGAAGGCCCGGGAACTGGCCGAGTGGTATCGCTGCCTGCATCGTTACTGGGGCGAGATTCATTGGGGCAACGTCGACACCTGGGCCGATGCCGGCACCCAGGTGTTTCGCGCTCAGGTTTACCTGGGCCAAATTCCGCCTGACGCCGTGCAGGTGCAGCTCTACGCCGAGGCCGGCGACGACGGACCCGCCGAGTGCCACGACATGATCCGCGACCATGCCCTGGCCGGCGCGGCCGGCGGATTTCTGTACACGATGCATCTGCAGACCCGCAGAGCCCCCCAGCGGTATACGCCCCGCGTCGTCGCGAACCACCCGGCCGCCCGCGTCCCAGCCGAGGCCAACTTCATCCTTTGGCATCCCCGTTGAGGTCTCTGCACCCGATTGAAGGGTATTGGAGCATCCGCTTTCTGCGGCGCTGACGGTGTCCTCAGGTTCGCTGCCGATCATGGGCAGCTGGAGTCAGACGCACCGCCTGCTCGAGCAGGGCCTGGCAGGCGGCCAACGACAGGATGCCGATGCCGAGATCGGCAGCCAACATCCGGCACATCGCGCCGAAGCTGGCACGGTGCGGGAACTTCCAACGCGTGCGTCGGTCACAAATGACGTCGTCATAGCCACAACAGGCTCCTGCCCCCGGCGTTCCATCTCAGTCAGGGGGACTACGCAGCCCGCGATTCGCGCACCTCTCGGCGATCGCCGGCCCAACGTCTACGGAAAGGAACCCTGCGTGAAAACTCCCTTCGAGTCCTCCCCCGCAGCGCCACCTCGCGACGCGGCATCGCCGCGCGGTCCAACCAATCCCGTGCCGCCGCCCGTCATCCTGGCGCACGTTTTCGATCGCATCAATCCCGGCATGCGGGCGCGCATGCTGGATCGCCTGCTCAGAGCGGTGGGTCCGCTGGCGCTCGTCGTGGTCAGTGGCGGCGCATTCGCGAAGTATGTCGCGCAAGCGCGGTGGCCGCAGCTTTCCGTGTCGGTCGAAGATGCGGCGCTCGCCACCTCGGGTCAGGTGTACGAACTGGCGCGTTACGTGCAGCAGAGCGATCCAACACTCATTGCGCAACTGCTGGATACGCTCGCCGGCGACCCGCTGACGATTGCCGCCCTAGGCGCGTCGATTGCCGCGTTCGCCATGAAGCAGATGTCCAGCCACCGACACGCGCGCAGGAATCCGGCGATCTGAGAACCTCAATCGGTCATCTCTTTGCCGGCACCGGCACCGGCGCGGCGGCCTTGGCAGCCGGAGCGGCTGACTTCGCCGGCACGGCCACTACCGGCGCGGCGGGCGGCATCTGCGGCGCGGCAACAGTCTTGCCCTGCGCCTTGGCCTCGGCGAAATAGCGCGCCGCCACGCGATCCTCGGCGCGCGCCTGCGCCGCCTTGGCGGCATCCGCCGCCACGGCATCCTTTGCCTTTTTTTCCTCGGCCGCCGCCTTTTGCGCGTCGGTCAGCGGCGGCGGAGGCGGCAGCTTCGCAATCGCCACGCCGAACGTTCCAACCACCAGCAGCGCCGAAACAATCGCCCGCAACGTCGTCATTGTTGCTTCCCCTATCGTGGATGAGATCAGGCCGGCCGCCCCTGCGGTTGCGCCACCGGCGGCGCGGGCTCCTGTCCGCGCGCGACCTTGCCCGACATCACGTCGTCGTACCAAAGCTCGTGGTGCTCCTTCGCCCAGGTCTCGTCAACATAGCCGTAGCGCATCGCGTCGTACGCGCCATGCATCCCGACCGTGCCCATGTAGAGGTGCAGGATGAACATGCTGACGCCGATGAGTCCGGCGGTCATGTGGATGATGTTCGCGATCTGCATCGTCTGCCGCGTCTGGTCGAAATTCGGGAAATTGAGGATGTAGCCGGTGACCACCAGCACGAAGCTGATGCCGACGACCAGCGACCAGAACTGTCCTTTCTCGCCGGCATTGAACTTGCCGGAAGGCACGTGCGTGTTTCCGCTGCGGTCGAGCATGCCGCCGAACTTCGCGAACCACTGCCAATCGTGCGCCTTCGGCAGGTTGTCCTTGAAGTACATCGCGATGAAGATCGGCAGTGCGACGGAGAAGATCGGCCCGGTGAAATTGTGGAGGTTCTTGGCGATCGTGGCGAGCCAGGAGAAGAGCGTGTAGCCGATGATCGGCAGCAGGATCGACTTGCCGAAGGCGAGGATGAGCCCGGTCGCACCCAGCGTCACGAACGTCAACCCCATCGCCCAATGCGCGAACCGCTTGGCGGCGGAAAACCGCTCGATCAGGCGCCCGGTCGGCTTGCCGTGGAGTTCGATCGTGCCGCGCCAGAGATAGTAGCCGAACAGGGCCAGGACCTGGAACGCAATGAGGCCGCCCATCACCGTCGCAACCGGAACCCTCGCCGCGCGCCACGTCTGCCCGTAGGGCTGGATCAGCACGTTGGTTTCCCGACCCCGCACGTTGGTGGTCTGCGGCTGGCCGGACCGCACTTCCTTCCAGATCGGCTGGTTGTTGAGCGGCTGCTTCTCCTGCTGGGCCTGCTGCTGCTTGGCGGGATCCGCATCCTTTGGGTTCACCGCGGGGTCCTGCGCGAAAGCCGCGGCCAGCCAGCCGATTGCGAGCAGGCCCGCGACTGCGCGGATGAGTCCGTTGCGCATGTCGTCCCCCTCAGTTGCCGATGCGCTTGTATTCGTTCTGCGCCTGGTTGCGGGTGCGGATCGCATTGACCCATTCGTCGCGATTGCCGTTCCACGGAGCGCCGGTGTATGGGCCCATGTCCCGCTTGCCCTGATAGACCCCCTGCTTGTAGGCGACGACCTGCGCACGTTCGCCGCAGGCCGCGAGCCCCGCCGCAACCGCAACGGCGAGCAGTGCGAACATCGTTCTGCGCATCATGATTTCGCTCCTTGCGCCGGGGCCGCTGGCGGCTGCTTGGCTGCGGGTGTCGGAAGCCCGTAAGCGGTCGACCATCCCCAGACGTCACCGCCCTTGCCGCGCACGAATACCCGCTGACGATAGATGTCCGCCAGCACATCGCCATCGCCGCCGAGCAGCGCCTTGGTCGAACACATCTCGGCGCAGACGGGCAGCTTGCCCTCGGAGAGTCGGTTGCGGCCGTACTTCTCGAACTCGGCCTCCGAGCCGTTCTTTTCGGGTCCGCCGGCGCAGAACGTGCACTTGTCCATCTTGCCGCGCACGCCGAACGCGCCGGCCTGCGGGTACTGCGGCGCGCCGAACGGGCAGGCGTAGAAGCAGTAGCCGCAGCCGATGCACAGATCCTTGTCGTGCAGGACCACGCCCTCTTCAGTACGGTAGAAACAGTCGACCGGGCACACCGCCATGCAGGGCGCGTCCGAACAGTGCATGCACGCCACCGAAATCGAGCGCTCGCCGGGGACGCCGTCGTTGATGGTCACGACCCGGCGGCGATTGACGCCCCAGGGGACGTCGTGCTCCTGCTTGCACGCGGTGACGCAGCCGTTGCACTCGATGCAGCGCTCCGCATCGCAAAGGAACTTCATTCGAGCCATGGTGTTCTCCTCGCCCTTCGGGTGCTTGTCAGGCCCGTGCGATCTGACAGACGGTGGTCTTCGTTTCCTGCATCATCGTCACCGAGTCGTAGCCGTAGGTGGTCGCGGTGTTGACCGCTTCGCCGCGGACGATCGGGTGTGCACCCTCCGGGTAGTACTGGAGCATGTCCTTGCCCATCCACATTCCCGAGAAGTGGTAGGGCATGAACGCCGTGCCGGAAGCCACGCGCTCGGTCACCTGTGCCTTGACCCTGAGCTGTGCACCCGTCGGCGTCTTGAGCCAGACGAACTCGCCGTCGCGCAAACCGCGGTCGTTCGCATCCCGCGGATTGATCTCGACGAAGGCTTCCTGCTGCAGCTCGGCCAGATAGCGGTTCGAACGCGTCTCCTCGCCGCCGCCCTCGTACTCGACGAGGCGGCCGCTGGTCAGCACCAGCGGGAATTCCTTGACGACGTCCTTGTTCTTTTCCTGCACCGACTTGTAAAGCGTCGGCAGGCGCCAGAAGGCTTTTTTGTCGTCGTGCGTCGGATATTTCGCGACGAGGTCCGGGCGCGTCGAAAAGATCGGCTCGCGGTGCTGCGGAACGGGATCCGGAAAATTCCAGACGACCGCACGTGCCTTGGCATTGCCGAAAGGATGGTTGCCGTGCTCTTTCATGAACACGCGGATCATCCCGCCGGACAGGTCGGTCTTCCAGTTCTTGCCCTCCGCCGCCTTTTTCTCAGCGTCGGTGAGTTCGTCCCACCAGCCCAGCTTCTTCAGCAGCACGTGGTCGAGTTCGGGATAGCCGGTGGTCAGCGAACCATTCTTCGGGTAGGAACCGTCTTCGGCGAGCAGGCTGGTGCCATCGCGCTCGATGCCGAAGTTGGCGCGGAAGCAGCCGCCGCCGTCCATCATCGGGACCGAAGTGTCGTACAGGTTCGGCGAACCCGGGTGTTTCAGCTCGGGCGTGCCGTAACAGGGCCACGGCAGTCCGAAGAAGTCGCCGTCGCAAGGGCCGCCCTTCGCGCGCAGCGTCCGCACGTCGAACGTGTTCATGTGCTTCATGTGCAGCTTCAAGCGCTCGGGCGACTGTCCGGTGTATCCGATGGTCCAGGTGCCCCTGTTGATCTCGCGCAGGATCGACTCGGGCTCCGGCTCCTCCCACTTGTTGGCGTCGGGCTTCACGATCTTGTAGTTCTTCGTGAACTCCTTGTCGAAGCCGAATTTCTTCGCGAACGCGAGCATGATCGCGTGGTCGGTCTGAGACTCGAACAGCGGGCTGATCACGCGCTCGCGCCACTGGATCGAGCGGTTGGACGCCGTGCAGGACCCCGACGTCTCGAACTGCGTGGCCGCAGGAAGCAGATAGACGTCACCCGTTGCGCCGCCTGCCTTGGCGAGCTCGGTCTTTGCCATGTTCGCCATCGGGGCCGTGGCCGACGGATAGGGGTCGATCACGACGAGGAGATCGAGCTTCTTCATCGCGTCGATCATTTCCTTGCCGCGCGTCTGGCTGTTCGGCGCATGGCCCCAGAAGACCATGCCGCGCAGGTTGCTGTCCTGGTCGATCAGCTCGTTCTTCTCGAGCACGCCGTCGATCCAGCGCGAAACCGTCATGCCGGGCTTTTCCATCATCGCCTGCGATGCGAAGCGACCCTTGATCCACTCGTAGTCGACGCCCCAAACCGCCCCCCAATGCCTCCAGGAGCCCGGCGCGATTCCGTAGTAGCCGGGCAGCGAGTCGGGATTGGGCCCGACGTCGGTCGCACCCTGTACATTGTCGTGACCGCGGAAGATGTTGGTGCCGCCGCCGGACTTGCCGACGTTTCCCAGCGCGAGCTGCAGGATGCACGAAGCGCGGACCATCGCGTTGCCGATCGAGTGCTGCGTCTGGCCCATGCACCAGACCACCGTCGAGGGCCGGTTCTTCGCCATCATCTCGGCGACCTTGTAGACCTGCGCCTCGGACACGCCGCAGGCCTCGGTGACCTTGTCCGGCGTCCACTTGGCCAGGACTTCTTCCTTGACCTTCTCCATGCCGTACACGCGATCGGAGAGGTACTGCTTGTCTTCCCAGCCGTTCTTGAAGATGTGGTGCAGCACGCCGAACAGGAACGGGATGTCTCCGCCGGAGCGCAGCCGTACGTACTCGTCGGCCTTCGCCGCGGTGCGCGTGAACCGCGGGTCGACGACGATCATCTTCGCGCCGTGCTCCTTCGCGTGCAGCATGTGCAGCATCGAGACCGGGTGCGCTTCGGCCGCGTTGCTGCCGATGTACAGCGCGCACTTGGTGTTCAGCATGTCGTTGTAAGAGTTGGTCATCGCGCCGTAGCCCCAGGTGTTGGCTACGCCCGCAACGGTCGTCGAGTGGCAGATCCGCGCCTGATGGTCGCAGTTGTTCGTGCCCCAGAACGACACGAACTTGCGCATCAGGTACGCCTGCTCGTTGTTGTGCTTCGAGCTGCCTACCCAGAATACGGCGTCGGGGCCGCTCTCCTTGCGGATCGCGAGCAGCTTGTCGCCGATCTCGCCGATGGCCTGGTCCCAGCTGATCTTCTGGTACTTGCCGTTGACGAGTTTCATCGGCGCCTTCAGCCGGAACTCGCCCTGGCCGTGCTCGCGCACCGACGCGCCCTTGGCGCAATGCGCGCCGAGGTTGAGCGGCGAGTCGAACACCGGCTCCTGGCGAACCCACACCCCGTTCTGGACCTGCGCATCGACGGCGCAGCCCACCGAGCAGTGCGTGCAGACGGTGCGCGCGACCGTCGTCGCCCCGCCCGCATCGTCCTTGGCTGCCTGCGCGGGGCCGATCGCGCCATAAGGCAACTGGCTCGCGAACGCCCCAGCGCCTGCGACGAGCCCGGAACGGCGCAAAAACGTCCGTCGATCCATCGTCGGGAGCGTGACCCCGCCGAGTCGACGAAGACGTGGACCCGCTGCAACAACAGCTTCACTTTTTCTGGTGAGCAGCATGATCCCTCCTCCTAGAGCCTGGCCGAGCGGTAGTAGTCGCGAACGTGTTCGGATTCGCGATAGCCACTGCTCTGATGATTCGAAGACGCCGTCTGCGGCTCGACCACTGCCGCTGTCGGCAGCGCGTTCAGCACTGCGGCCGCCGCGCCCACGCCGCCTGCGCCAAGGGACAGCAGGAAGCCGCGACGTCGGAGACTGGTTTTCGGGGAAGCGTTTGCCGGGTTCGCGACGGTGCGATCGCTGGGCGACGGAGTGCGCATGCAGACCTCCAAATGGCGTCGTGACTTATGTGTAATCAGTCAATGGCGAACGAGTCACGTTCGAGCGCCAGGAAATCTTTGGCAAATTGTGCAACGTCCCGGTAGTAATGCGCAAGCGGACAACCGATTGTTGCATCGCAACAATCGAAGATCCACGCTGCGAGATGACGGTCGAAAAATATTTTCTGAACGGCAATTGCCGCGGGTCGCAGACGCCCCTGACCGGCGATCAGCGTTCGCATCGTCTCGCACAGTGCGGAGAGGTGATCCTCCAGCATCGTCACTTCGGGTATGCGGCCGAGCCCCATCGCAGCGAGGTCGGTGCGCAGTTCTGCGAGCGGCTTGTCCATCATGGCGCCGACCATCCAGTGCGAGCCGTGCAGATTGACCTCGCTTTTCCCGACGCCGACGAAAACATCGACGTACTCCTGCGTCGCGATGTCGTGGTCCGTCACGGCGCTCGCCGCACGCAGCCGATCCCACGCGGCTGCGAACCGGGTGCCGGAATCACCGTCGTCGCCGGCGTCCGATGCCGCATCGAGCGGCGGCGCCGCGGCGATCGCAGCGAGCAGCGCGGCGTCGGGGCCGGCGGCGTACAGGCGCGAGAGCAGCGCGTAGAAATCGGCGCGCGCCGCGTCCTCGGGCGCGATCGGATCGTGCCGTGCGTTCTCGGTCGGGCTCATCGGGCAGGCCCCGTGTCGCGGATGTCCAGGCTGCCTTCGTGCCGGATCAGGTCGACCACCCTGCAATCGGCGCACATCCTCAGACGGTCGAGCGCGCCGGCGGCAGCGAACATCGGATGTCCGGCGAGCTTGCCCAGCATCGCATCGATCATCTTCTCGGTTCCCAGCGCCTTGCCGCAAGAAATGCACTTGAAGATCGCGGCCTCGTTCAGCACCCGCGGCTGCCGGGCTTCAGGTCCCAGGTTGAGCCGCGGCAGCAGCGTGACCGCATGCTCGGGACAGGTCGCCGCGCAGATCCCGCACTGCACGCACTTCGACTCGATGAAGCGCAGCTGCGGCGCCTCCGCGTTGTCGAGCAACGCGCCTTCGGGGCACGATCCCACGCAGGCCAGACACATCGTGCACGCGTTCTTGTCGATGGCGACGGTTCCGAACGGCGCGCCCACGGGCAGCGGAATCTCCGTCTGCGGCTGCGGCGCGTGCGCAGCGAGGTGCTCGATCGCCAGCGCCGCCGTGGTTCGCTTGTCGCCGGTCAGCGCGAAGGTCGCGGGCACGCGGACCCCCAATGCCGCCGGCCACGCCGCAAGCGCCAGATCGGGCGTTGCGTCCGCCCCGGCGTCGAACACGCGGAAGTGCTCGCCCTGATAGCCCAGCGCCTGCGCGATCGCGTCGGCAACGCGCATCTGCCGCTCCAGCGCCTCGCGATACTGCGGCGCCTCCTCGCCGGTCGCGAGTACGGCGACCTGGCTCGCGCCGTGGGCCAGCGCGGCAAGCCAGACGTCGAGTCCGACCGAGGCAACGTGGTGGACCTCGAGCGGAATCACGCGCGCCGGCAGCCCGCGCCCTCGGCGCGCCACGCGCGCGAGCGGCTCGCGGGCGCCCTCGGCATGAAACAGCAGGCAGGCGTCCTTGCCGCCGGCCTTCGCATAGGTGCCGAGCAGGGTGCGCAACCGGCGTCCGGTTTCGGGTACCGGCGGAAACGCGAAGGAAAGCGCGCCCGACGGACAGACGGTCGTGCACGCGCCGCAGCCCATGCACAGATGCGGCTCGACGCGAACGTGGTCTCCATCCGCGCTGATCGCCTCGGTCGAGCAGACGTCGATGCACTGCCTGCAGCCGACTATTTGCGATCGGCCATGGGCGCAGATCGACGCCTTGTAGGCAAAGAACTTCGGCTTCTCGAACTCGCCGATCATTGCCGCGATGCCGGTGACCGCCTGCGCCTGCGCGACCGGGTCGATACCCGGCGCGACGTACCCCTGGGGCGGCTGATGCATGCGCAGATGCGGTGTGCGCGAGAGATCGAGCACGAGATCGAAGCGCTCCGTGCGCGCGACGTCGCGGCGGGCGAAGTCGATCGCCGCGGTCGTGCCGCAGGCGGCGACGCACGCGCGATGCCCGCGGCAGCGCTCGGCGTCGATCTGATAGCTCCAGTCGATCGCCTGCTCGGGGCAGGCCTTGATGCAGGCATTGCAACGCGTGCACAGATCGAGGTCGATCGGATTCTCCTGCGTCCACGCGACCTCGAATGCGCCCAGCCAGCCCTTGATCGTCGCGAGGCGACCCGAGAACACCGGAAACGCGCGCTCGGACGGCAACTCCGCGCCCGTCGCACGCCCGGTGACCAGCACCGTGACCGCCATCGTGCCGGCGAGACACCTGCCCAGTGCAGCGCCGCGTCGGCCGGCCCCACGATCAGCAGCTGGCCTTGCGAGCGGTAGGCGACGTTGGGAACGGGCACGGGCTCGGGCAACGCCGCCAGCGCCAGCAATGCCGCGATCTTCGGCGTCGCGGCATCTCGCCTCGGCCGCCCATCCCGCCGTTTCGCGGATGTTGACGAAGCGGATGGTCTGCACCTTGCCCGACGCTTCGGCCAGGTCGCCGAACAACCTTGCTTCCTGCGTGCATGCGACAACGAGGTCCCCTGCGGCCCCGTCGGCGAAGATCCCCAGTTCCTTCTGGCAGAGCATCGTGCGGATCGGCGGCGCGGCGCCGAGGTCGAGGGCGCGCGCCAGCGCCGTGGCGTCCAGCGGCATCGTCCCGTTGCATGAACACAGGTGGAGCGTCTTGCCGGCGAGGCTCATGGTTCGGGAGTCGTGTTGAGGAGCATGGCGGATGCGGCCGGCGATCCGGGCAGCGAATCGCGGGCGGCTGCAGCGGGGTCCGGCGCGGGAACAGCAGGCGGCGCCAAGCAAGCACCGGCAACTGATTGCGCGGGACCGGCGACGGAGTCCGCCTCCTCGACAGCGCCCGCAACGTCCGCATCGGCCGGAATCTCCTCGACCACGCCCTGCTCGTTGACGCGCGTACGCGGCGGATCGAACAGATAGCGGGCCTGGACCAGCTGGCGAACGGTCTCCGGGTCGATGGGGTCGGCCTTGCCGTAATCGTCGATGTAGACGTCGAGACCGTCCATGACATTGAAGCGCGGATCGGAGAACAGCTTCTTCAAGGCCTGGCGCCGCAGCGATTCGTCGACCCTGGGCTGCAGGAACGCGGCGAAATCCGATTCGAACGTGAGGCTGTCGATTGCCGGCAACTCGAGCGGCGGGGACTGCGTGTCCGCATCCTGCCTGCGGGAAAGCTCCGGGGCCGGCGTCACGACCGCGGGCGTAGCGGACACGGCGGGCGCCGCCGCACGCTGCGTCGCCCGTGCGGCTTCGAGCTTGCGGCGGGACCAGCGGGAGAGCGAGAAGCCGTGCCCCGGGTCGTCGGCTTGCGGCATCAGCCAACCCTCGGCATCACGCGAACCCATTGCGGCAACAGGATCGTCCTTCTCGCGCAGCCGTCACGCATTTCGCCGCGGCCCCGTACCGCGTGCAGGATCGCGATCGGCGAAGGGATCGTTGCGCCTGACCTTCCTGCGCGGCTCGGGCTTGTAATGCTCGGCGACGAAGGCGTTCACCCATTCCAGAATCCCGGGCAACATCGGCACCGCTTCGACCTCTCCGCCGCCGTCGAGGATGCGCGCGGCCTCGTTGTAGCTGACCGTCACCAGCACGGGCCGCAAGGGTGGCTCGGTGCCGTCCTCGGCCGGTCGGCACATGACGAATATCTTCGGGTCGGGAGCCGTTACGTTGAGGAAATAGCCTTCGGCCTCCGAACGGTGGAGTTCGATCGCAAAGCCGGCAAATCGCCAATGCGATCCGGCCTCCGCAACCGCACCGGTTCCGGACGCGTCGTCCGGCTCGCCGCTCGCGGCGAGTTCCACTGATCTCGGTTCCCAGCGCTCACTTGCCCACCGGCTGGTGAGCGGCGTGCGCCCGATCAGAACGGAAACCATAACCCGTGGCGGCAGCATGGAGTTTCGCGGCGAGACGATACGCGTGAAAAGCGTGAGCGGGGCGCTGATCATACACCAGCGGCCATCCCGTCTGATACCATCGCTGATCGCCCTTCGGTGCGCTTTTCGCCTGCCTCACATGGCTTCGATCATTCCACTGACCGACCTCTCCGTCGTCCGCAATCGCGATGCTCTCGACGCATTGCGGCGCGCGGCAGCCACGGCCCCCGCAACGGGCGAGAGCGGGCTGCTCGACACCCGCGGCCGCGAACTCCATGACCTGCGGATTTCGGTGACCGATCGCTGCAATTTTCGCTGCACGTACTGCATGCCGAAGAGCGTCTTCGACAACGACTTCCAGTTCCTGCAGCATGGCGACCTCCTGAGTTTCGAAGAGATCGCGCGCATTGCGCGGCTGTTCGTCGGCCTTGGCGTGCGCAAGATCCGGTTGACCGGCGGGGAGCCCCTGCTGCGCCGGAACATCGAACGCCTGGTCGAGATGCTGGCGCGCATCGACGGCATCGACCTCACGCTGACGACCAACGGCTCGGGGCTGGCAAAGAAGGCCCGCGGGCTCCGCGACGCCGGCCTGCAGCGGGTGACCGTCAGTCTCGACTCGCTCGATGACCAGGTCTTTCGCGCGTTGAACGACGTCGATTTTCCGGTCGCGCGCGTGCTCGAGGGCATCGAGGCGGCCGCGGCTGCGGGCCTCGCGCCGATCAAGGTCAACATGGTCGTGAAGCGCGGCATCAACGAAGAGTCGATCCTCCCGATGGCACGGCATTTCCGCGGCACGGGGCACATCGTCCGCTTCATCGAGTTCATGGATGTCGGCGCCACCAACGGCTGGCGGATGGACGCGGTCGTGCCGGCCGCCGACATTGTCCGGCGCATCGATGCCGAATTGCCGCTCGTCAGCACCGACTCCGGCTACCGCGGCGAAGTTGCCGAGCGCTGGCGTTACCGCGACGGCAGCGGCGAGATCGGCGTCATCGCCTCGGTGACGCAGGCGTTTTGCCGCGATTGCACGCGTGCGCGATTGTCGACCGACGGCAAGCTCTACACCTGCCTCTTCGCCCAGCACGGCCATGACCTGCGCGGCCTGGTGCGCGACGGCGACGACGACGCAGCGCTGTCCGGTGCCATTGCAATGGTCTGGCGCCAGCGTGGTGACCGGTATTCGGAGATACGCACCGACAACACGGTGCGCTCGTCCAGGATCGAGATGAGCTACATCGGTGGCTAAGCACCCCGCTGCGCCCTCCTACCGACCGCTCCTCACTGCAGCCGCGCGTCAGGCCACCGTCGACGTCGACGCGATCGACGAGACCGGCGCAATACGTGTGACGCCGATCGCCGGCGAGCATCCGCTGACGGTCTTCGTCGACAAGCGGGAACTGCTCACGCTGATGACGCTCGGAAGCGCGCCGGAAGCCCTGACGATCGGGTATCTGCGCAATCAGCGACTGGTCGCCTCCATCGACGAGATCGTCTCCGTGCAGGTCGACTGGGACACCAGCGCAGTCGCCGTCAGGACCCGAACCGGATTGAAGGATCTCGATGCGAAGACTGCGCGGCGAACCACGACCACCGGGTGCGGACAGGGGACGGTGTTTGGCGACCTGATGGCGGAGGTCGACAGCATCCGCCTGCCGGAAGCGGCGACGCTGTCGCGCGCCGCGCTCTACTCGCTGCTAGACGGCGTGCGCCGGCACGACACGATCTACAAACAGGCCGGCGCGATTCACGGCTGCGCGCTGGCGACCAATCGCGACGACACCTCCGAGATCCTGATGTTCGTCGAGGACGTTGGCCGCCACAATGCCGTTGATGCCATCGCCGGGCAGATGTGGCTCGATCGCATCGACGGCGGAGACAAGATCTTCTATACGACGGGCCGGCTCACTTCCGAAATGGTGATCAAGGCGGCGCAGATGGGAATTCCCTTCCTGGTGTCGCGCTCGGGGCTGACGCAAATGGGTCACGCCATCGCACAACAGGTCCGGCTCACGATGATCGGCCGGGCCGCCAACAGGCACTACCTTCTCTATACCGGCGCCCAGCGCTTCCGCACCACATGAACGCCAGCGGGATCACCGGCATCATCCTCGCGGGTGGCATGGGCCGGCGCATGGGCGGCATCGACAAGGGATTGGTCGAACTCCATGGCCGGCCGCTCGTCGCGCATGTGCTGGCCCGGCTCTCGCCGCAGGTCGACGACGTCCTGATCAATGCCAACCAGAACGTCGACCGTTACGGCACGTTCGGCGTCCCGGTCGTGCCGGACGCCATCGGCGGATTCGCCGGGCCGCTGGCAGGACTGCACGCCGGCATGACGGCCGCGACGCGCTATACGGTCGTCACCGTGCCCTGCGATTCCCCGTTCCTTCCGGACGATCTCGTCGCGCGGCTCCGCGTCGCGCTCCACGCGCACAGCGCACAACTGGCGGTGGCGCGCACCTTCGACCAGCCGCAGCCGGTCTTCGCGCTGGTGCGTCGCGACGTGCTGCCCCACCTGACCGCGTTTCTGGCTGCGGGCGGCCGCAAGATCGACGCGTGGTACGCGACGCTCGAGACCGTCGAGGTCGCGTTCGACGACGAGGCCCAGGCATTTCGCAACATCAACACCGCCGACGAACTCGCTGCCGCGGCCGCCCACGACAAACGCTGATCCGCAGCGTTACTTTCCCTGCCCCCCGAACCCGATGATGGAGCCCGCATGACCGAGCCCACGACACTGCGCGAAGCCTCCTGTGCCGACGAATACGATCCGAACTCGATGCCCGTCGATCGCGCGCGGGCGCTGATCCGCCGGTTCCTGGTCCCGATTGGAACCATCGAGCACGTTGCGATTCGCGACGCCCTCGATCGCGTGCTGGCGGCCGACGTGATCTCGCCGGTCGACGTGCCGGGTCACGACAACTCGGCGATGGATGGTTACGCGCTGCGGTTCGCCGATCTCCTGCCCGGGATGGAGACGACGCTGCGCCGGGTCGGAGAAGCCTTCGCCGGCAAGCCCTCGGATGCGGTGGTCGGCCCGGGCGAGTGCCTGCGCATCTTCACCGGCGGCGTGATGCCCGCGGGCACCGACACCGTCGTCATGCAGGAGCGCGCACGCGAGGATGCCGGCGGCGTGCGCATCGCCGCCGACGCGGTCACCCGTGCAGGGCAGAACCGCCGCTTCGCCGGCGAAGACCTCAAGACGGGGCAGGTCGTCTTCGCGGCGGGGCAACGCGTCCGCCCCGCGGAGCTCGGCATGATCGCGTCGCTGGGCATCGGCGAGGTTGCCGTCTGGCGCAGGCTGCGGGTGGCGTTCTTTTCCACCGGCGACGAGTTGAAGTCGATCGGCACGCCGCTCGCGGCCGGCGAGATCTACGACAGCAACCGCTACACGCTGTACGGGATGCTTCGACGCCTCGACTGCGACGTGCTCGACATGGGTGTGGTCCCGGACGTGCCGGACCTGCTCGAGGCTGCCTTCCGCGAGGCCGCAGCCAACGCCGATGTCGTGATCACTTCCGGCGGGGTCTCCGTCGGCGAGGCCGATTTCGTCAAGCAGCTGCTGGACCGGCTGGGCGAAGTCGTCTTCTGGAAGATCGCGATGAAACCGGGGCGTCCGCTCGCCTACGGCAAGCTCGGCAGCGCGCATTTTTTCGGGTTGCCCGGCAACCCGGTGTCGGTGATGGTCACGTTCTACCAGTTCGTCCGCGACGCGCTTCTCGTGTTGCAGGGCCAGCGGGGAATCACGCCCCTGCCGACGTTCAAGGTGCCGCTCGCGACGCCGATCCGCAAAGCGCCCGGCCGCACCGAGTTCCAGCGCGGCATCCTCACCGGCGATGCGGCAACGGGCTACGCGGTCCGCGTGACCGGTGAACAGGGTTCCGGCATCCTGTCATCGATGTCGCGCGCCAACTGCTTCATCGTGCTGCCCACCGACACCGGAAGCGTCGCCGCAGGGGAACTGGTCGACGTCCAGCTGCTCGACGGCCTGATGTAGGCATTCCCGGGTCCGCCCCGGCGGTCGCGGTCGCGCGCCGACCGGGTCCGATTGCACGCGATCGGGCTTCACTTCGGTATACTCTCGCGGCTTCGCGTACGCCGCCGCGTCCGCCCGTTGCCCAACCTGCCCGAATCCGGAGTCTCCATGAAAGCATCCACCCTGATCGCCGCCCTCGCGATCGCCTGCATCGGCCCGGCTCTCGCCCAGGCGCCGGTCAAGATCGGCATGATCACGACGTTGACGACGCCGGGCGGTTATCTCGGCGAAGACGTACGCGACGCTTTCCGGCTCGCCATCGACGAGGAAGGCGGCAAGCTCGGGGGCGTGGCGGTGCAGTTGCTGGTCGAGGACGACAATCTGAAGCCGGCCAACGGCAAGCAGATCGCCGACAAGCTGCTGCAGCAGGACAAGGTGAAGCTGATCACCGGGCTGATCTTTTCCAACGTCGCCGGCGCCGTGGCGCCGACGGTGCTGGAAGCCGGCGCGTTCTACGTGTCCCCGAATGCCGGGCCGTCGAATTTCGCCGGCAAGGATTGCCACAAGAACTACTTCGTCGCCTCGTGGCAGAACGACAGCCTGCACGAGTCGGCCGGCCAGGCGGCGACCAATCTCGGCTACAAGCGCATGGTCATCCTGGCGCCCAACTACCAGGCGGGCAAGGACGCGCTCACCGGATTCAAGCGCTATTACAAGGGCGAGGTGCTGGAGGAGATCTACACCAAGCTCGACCAGTCCGATTTCGCACCCGAGCTCGCCCGCATCCGCGCGCAGAAGCCCGACGCGATCTACCAGTTCCATCCCGGCGGCCAGGGAATCACCTTCGTCAAGCAGTACGTGCAGGCCGGCCTGATGGCGTCGACGCCAATGGTCGTGTCCGAAGTGTCGATGGAGCCGCGGATCCTGGCCGCGGTCGGTGACGCCGCGGTCGGCGTCAACGTCACCGGCCACTGGAACAACGACTTCGCGAACCCTGCGAGCCAGGCATTCGTCAAGGCGTTCACCGCCAAGTACAACCGGCTGCCGACCGTCTACGCCCAGCAGGGCTACGACACGGCGAAGCTGATCGGCTCTGCGCTCAAGGCGGTCAACGGCGATCTGTCGAAGGAGGATGCGTTCCGCGCCGCGCTGCGCAAAGCCGATTTCGTCTCCACGCGCGGCAGCTTCAAGTTCGGGTCCAACCAGCATCCGGTCCAGGACTGGTACGCGTTCATGGTCGAGAAGGGCGCGGACGGCAAGGCGGCGATCGTCACCAAGGGCAAGGTGCTGGCCAACCACGGCGATGCCTACGCCAAGGATTGCCGGATGTAAGGTCCGGCGCACCCCGCATCCGTGCGATCATCGATGCCTCGCCGGCCCGCCGGCGGGGCATTTTGTTGACCGTCTGCCGACCACACCACGACGCCTGTCCATGCTGCTGTTTCTCGAGCAACTGCTGAACGGTCTGCAATACGGCGTCATGCTGTTCCTGATGGCGGCGGGATTGACACTGATCTTCGGGATCATGGGCGTGATCAATCTCGCCCACGGATCGCTGTTCATGGTGGGCGCGTACGCGGCGGCCGTGGTGGCGGGCAAGACCGGATCCTTCGTGCTGGCGGCGGTGGGCGCGCTTGTCGCCGCCGGCTGCACCGGCATCGTCGTCGAGTCACTGGTCATCCGCCGGCTCTACGATCGCGACCATCTGGACCAGGTGCTGGCCACCTTCGGCCTGCTGCTGTTCTTCAACGAGCTGATGGCCACGCTCGCCGGGCGCACGCCGCTCTTCATGCAGCCGCCGCCCTGGTTGAGCGGCGCGGTGGAGATCATTCCCGGCGTGCCCTACCCAGTGTTCCGCGTGGCGATCCTCGTCACGGGCCTCGCCGTCGGCGCGGGGCTCGCGTTCCTGATCACGCGCACCCGGCTCGGCATGCTGATCCGCGCCGGCGCGACGCATCGCGACATCGTCAGCGCGCTCGGCGTGGACATCCGGCTGCTGTTCACACTGGTCTTCGGGCTGGGCGCGCTGCTGGCGGGACTCGCAGGACTGATGGCCGCGCCGATTCTCGCCGTTCAGGTCGGCATGGGCGAGCAGATTCTGATCGCCACCTTCGTCGTCATCGTCATCGGCGGCATGGGCAGCGTGCGCGGCGCGCTGGTCGGCGCGCTGCTCGTGGGGCTCGTCGACACGCTGGCGCGCGCGTACATCCCGGGACTCCTGAAGCAGGTGTTCGCCGCCACCACGGCCGACGCGCTCGGCGCGGGCCTCGCGTCGGCCGCGATCTATCTGCTGATGGCGCTGGTGCTGGTGCTGCGCCCGCGCGGTCTGCTGCCGGCATGAGCGCGACGGGCCGCCCCGAGCGCGAACACCGGAGCGCGCAGCGCGAAGGTAGTCCAGTGCGCGCGACGGACCGCCCCGAGCGCGAATACCGGAGCGCGCAGCGCGAAGGTAGTCCAGTGAGCAGCGCGATGAACACCGCGAACGCAGGTGCCGGCCGCAGTCGTACGCGCAGGCGGGCACTCGTCATGGCGCTGCTGCTGGCGCTCGCCGCGCTGCCCGCATTCGCGCACGGGATCGGGCAGCCATTTCTCATCGCGACGTTCACGCGCTTTGTCATCTACGCCATTGCGGCGGTGAGCCTCGACTTGATCCTCGGCGTGGGCGGGCTCGTGAGCTTCGGCCACGCCGCATGGTTCGGCCTGGGCGGATACGTCGTCGCCGTCGCCGCGTTTCACCTGCAGGACGGCTCGGCGTTGCTGGGCTTTGCGGGCAGCAACGAAGCCCTCGTCGTCTGGCCGCTTGCGATAGCGATCACCGCGCTGGCGGCGCTCCCGATCGCCGCACTGTCGCTGCGCACGTCCGGCATCCACTTCATCATGATCACGCTGGCATTCGCCCAGATGCTGTTCTATCTCTTCGTCTCGGTGAAGTTCTACGGCGGCGACGACGGCCTGCCGATGCAGCGTCGCAACACGCTCGCCGGCTTCGAGCTGCGCGACGCGACCACCTTCTACTACGTGTGTCTCGCCTGCCTGGTGGCGTGGTTCGCGGTGTGCGCCGCCATCGTGCGTTCGCGCTTCGGCATGGTGCTCGCCGGTTGCCGGCAGAACGAACGCCGCCTCGTCGCCCTGGGGTATCCCGTCTACCGCTTCAAGCTGGCCGCGTTCGTGATCGCCGCCGGCGGCGCAGGCCTCGCCGGCGCGCTGTGGGCCAACGCCGCGCGGTTCGTGTCGCCTGACATGTTGGCGTGGGTCAAGTCGGGCGAGTTGATGGTGATGGTCATTCTGGGTGGCACCGGTACGCTCTACGGCGCCGTCGCCGGCGCCTTCGTGCTGCTGGGCCTCGAACAGGTGCTCGCCGCGTGGACCGAGCACTGGATGCTGATCCTGGGGCCGTTGCTGGTGTTGTTCGTCGTGTTCGCGCGCCGCGGCCTGTGGGGCATGGTCGCGGGCCCGCGCTGACGTCATGAGCGCGACGGGCCGCCCCGAGCACGAATACCGGAGTGCGGAGCACGAAGGTAGTCCAGTGAGCCCATTGCTCGAGACCCGGCATCTGTCGAAGGCATTCGGCGCGTTGATCGCAACCGACGACGTCTCGCTGACCGTGCGGGCCACCGAATTGCACGCGCTCATCGGCCCGAACGGCGCGGGCAAGACCACGCTGCTCGCCCAGCTCACCGGCGAGGTGGTGCCCGACGTCGGCCAGGTGCTGTTCGAAGGCCAGGATGTCACGCGCCGTCCCGCGTGGCAGCGCGCCCGGCTCGGCATCGGGCGCACGTTCCAGATCACCACGCTTCTGCCGCAGATGACCGCGCAGGACAATGTCGCGCTGGCGGTCCAGGCGAGACAGGGTTCGTCGTTCCGGTTTTTCGGCAATGCGCGGTCCGATGCCGCCTTGCGTGTGCCGGCCCTCGCCCAGCTTGACCGCGTTGGCCTCGCCTACGCCGCCGATTCCATCTGTGCCGACCTGTCACACGGCGAACACCGCCAGCTCGAGCTCGCGGTGGCGCTCGCCCTCGAACCGAAGCTGCTGCTGCTCGACGAGCCGCTGGCCGGCATGGGCCACGAAGACTCCGGCCGCATCATCGACCTCTTGCGCTCGCTCAAAGGCAAGCTCGGAATGCTGCTGGTCGAGCACGACATGGACGCCGTGTTCGCTCTGGCCGACCGCGTCTCGGTGCTCGTCTACGGACGCGTGCTGGCGACGGGCTCCCCGGCGTCGATCCGCGCCAGCGAGCCCGTGCGCGAAGCCTACCTCGGCGCGCAGGGGGACTGACCGTGGCAGCGCTGCTTGCGGTGGACGCGATCGAGACCTTCTACGGCGCGAGCCAGGCACTGTTCGGCATGTCGTTCGCCATCGGCGAAGGCGAGGTCGTGGCGCTGCTCGGCCGCAACGGCATGGGCAAGACGACGACGGTGCGCTCGATCATGGGCCTGCAACGCCCCGCGCGCGGTCGCATCGTCTTCGACGGCGCCGAGATCGGGCACTGGCCGCCGTTTCGCATTGCACGCGCCGGCATCGGCCTGGTCCCGGAGGGGCGGCAGGTGTTCCCGGCGCTTTCGGTACGCGAGAACCTCGTCGCCACGGCCCGCCCCGCGCGGCACGCCGGCACGCCGTGGACGCTCGAGCGCGTGCTGGAACTCTTCCCCGCGCTGGCATCCCGACAACGTCAGCTCGCGAGCACGCTTTCAGGCGGCGAACAGCAGATGCTGGCCATCGGACGCGCGCTGCTGACGCATCCGCGTCTCATGCTGCTCGACGAGGCGACCGAGGGCCTCGCACCGCTGATCCGGGCCGAGATATGGCATTGCGTCGGCGCGCTGAAGGCGGCAGGTCAGGCGCTGCTGATCATCGACAAGAACCTGGCCGAGCTGGCCCCCCACGCCGATCGCGCGGCGATCCTGGAGAAGGGCTGCATCGCCTGGGAGGGCTCGATCGATGCGCTGCTCGCCGACCGCGCGATCAAGCATCGATTCCTCGGCGTTTGACCGGTAGGGCGGCCGTCAGCGACGTCCCGCCGACAGTACGCCCTGCACTTCGCGCACCAGGGCGAGCGCCCGTTGCAATGCATCGAGGCTCCTGACTTCGAGCGTGAACGCCATTCGCACGCGCTCGTCCCGCGTGAGCGTGTTCGCAGCGGTCACATTGACGCGCTCGCGCGAAAAAACCTCGGTGACATCGCGCAGCAGCCCCTGGCGGTCCAGCGCGTCGAGCGCGACGTCGACCGGAAACACCTCGTCTCGCGTGGCGCCCCAATCGGCGGCGATCACCCGCTCCGGCTCGCGTTCGCGCATGCGCGCGGCGGCTGCGCAATTCTGGCGATGGATGGTCACGCCCCGTCCCCGGGTGACGAATCCGACGATGGCGTCGGGAGGCGCCGGCTTGCAGCAGCGCGCGAGATGCGTGAGCAGTCGATCGACGCCGAGGATCATGATGCCGCCGGCCGAGTCGGTCGCTCGGCTCTGCCGCGCCAGCACTTCGGGCTCGGCCTCGGTCGCGCCCGGTGCTCCGGGGGCGATCACCGCGCGGATCGCGAGCTGGACCTGGCGCAGATTGATCTCGTCACGCGCCACGCCGGCGAACAATTCGTCCGCCTTGGTCAAGCCTGCCTTGCCGGCGACCGCGTCGAGGTTGACGGCCGTGGCACCGGCGCGCTGCAACTCGCGCTCGACGATCGCGCGGCCCTGCGCCAGTGTCGTTTCGAGTTGCTGCGCCTTGAACCACTGCCGAACCTTGGCGCGCGCGCGGTGGCTGTGCACGTAGCCCAGGTCGGGATTGAGCCAGTCGCGCGAAGGCCCCCCCTGCTTGGCGGCGACGATCTCGACCTGCTGCCCGTTCTTCAGCACGTGATTGAGCGGCACCAGCGCGCCGTTGACGCGGGCGCCCCGGCAGCGATGGCCGAGATTGGTATGCACCGAATACGCGAAGTCGACGGGCGTCGCGCCCTGGGGCAGGTCGACCACACGTCCCTGGGGCGTCAACACGTAGATGGTGTCGGTGAACAGGCTGCTCTTGAACGCCGACAGCCAATCGGTGGCATCGGCGACCGCGTCCTTCCAGTCGAGCACCTGGCGCAACCAGGCGATCCGGTCCTCGAACGCGGGATCGCGGCGCAAGGCCTTGTGGCCGCTCTCCTTGTAGCGCCAATGCGCGGCCACCCCGTATTCGGAATGCTGGTGCATCTCGTAGGTGCGGATCTGCACCTCGAGCGGCTTGTCTTCGGGACCGATCACGGCGGTGTGCAGCGAGCGGTAGTCGTTTGCCTTCGGCTTGGCGATGTAGTCGTCGAACTCGCCCGGGAGCGGCGTCCACAGGTGATGGACGACGCCGAGCGCCGCGTAGCAGTCCTTGACGTCGTCGACCAGTATCCGGACGGCGCGAATGTCGTAGAGGGCATCGATGCCCGCCTGCTTGCGCTGCATCTTGCTCCAGATGCTGTAGATGTGCTTCGGCCGGCCCGTCACGTCGGCGCGTATCTCGGCGGCAGCGAGCTCGCGCTTCAACGTCTCGACGACGTCATCGATGTAGCGCGTGCGATCGAGACGCCGCTCGTCGAGCATCTTCGCGATCGACTTGTAGGTGTCGGGCTCCAGCGCCCGCAGCGACAGATCCTCGAGCTCCCACTTCAGCTGCCACACGCCCAGGCGGTTGGCGAGCGGCGCGAACAGGTCGAGCACTTCGCGCGCACTGCGCTGGCGCAGCGCGGCGGCATCGGGGCCGCAGGTCATCAGGTAACGCAGCGCCTGCGTGCGCTCGGCGAGCTTGATCAGGACCACGCGGATGTCCTCGACCATCGCCAGCAGCATCTTGCGCAGGCGCTCGGCCTGCGCCGAGCGGTCTTCGGCGCTGCCTGTCGCCGGCAACACGCGGATCTCGTCCATGCGCGCGACGCCCGCCACCAGTGCCGCGGCGTCGGCCCCGAATTTCGCCGCCACTTCGGCGGCGTCGAAGGCCCCGGCCGCCGGCAGGCCGATCAGGAGCGCCGCCCGAACCGCTCCCGCATCGAGCTTCAGGCCCGCCAATATCGTCGCCGTGCCCACCGCGCGATCGAGCAGCATCTCGCCGTCCGCGCCCCGGGCTTCGCCGCCGCGGACCCGTGCATAGTCGAGCGCCGCGGCGATGCCCGCGATGTCTTCCGCCGGATAGATCGCAGCGAGGCTGCCCACCCATGCGGCGACCGCCTCCGGGGCGGAAGTCTGCGGGGCAGCGTGAACGACGGCGACCATGAATCGATTATAGGCGAGCGCACGCCCCCGGCCGCAACAGACGCGGCCGGTCGGGGACGATGTGCGCCATCGGGCAGTCCGCCCGCACCGCGATCGGTCAGACGGTCGCTGCAGCCGCGGCGATCGCCCGTGCGAGTTCCTGCGCGTGAGCGTCGGCCACCGCGCGGTCGCGGGCTTCCACCATCACCCGCAATACCGGCTCGGTGCCCGAGGGCCGCAGCAGCACCCGTCCCGCGTCGCCGAGCGACGCGTTGGCCGCGCGCTCCGCCACTTTGGCCGCATCGCTCTTCGACCAGTCCCAGCCGCGCTTGACGGGAACATTGATGAGGCGCTGCGGATAGAGCTCGACCGGACCGGCGGCCTCTGCAAGCGTCCTGCCCTGCTCGATCAGGGCCCGCAGCACGGCCAGCGCGGCGACGATCGCGTCGCCGGTGCTGTGCTTGTCGAGGCAAAGCAGGTGTCCGGAGTTCTCGCCGCCCAGCAGCCAGCCCTTCTCGGCGAGCCGCTCGAGGACGTAGCGATCGCCTACGCGGGCGCGCTCGAGCACGATGCCCTGCGCGGCCAGCGCCTTCTCGAAACCGAGATTCGTCATCAGCGTCCCGACGACACCTCCAACCAGCGTCCCGCGACGACGATAGTCCATCGCGATGATGTAGAGGAGCTGATCGCCGTCGTAGACCGTGCCCTCGCGATCGACCATCAGCAGGCGATCGCCGTCGCCGTCGAGCGCGATTCCGACGTCGGCCCGGTGCTCGACCACGGCCCGCACGAGGTGCTCGGGGTTCGTTGCTCCGACACCGGCATTGATGTTGACCCCGTCGGGCGCGTTGCCGACGGCCACCACTTCCGCGCCGAGTTCGTGGAACACCGGCGGCGCCACGTGATAGCCCGCGCCGTGCGCGCAATCGACGACGATCTTCCAGCCTTTGAGGTCGAGGTCGTTGGGGAAGGTGCTCTTGCAGAATTCGATGTAGCGGCCCGGCGCGTCGGAGAGCCGCCGCGCCTTGCCGAGTTCGGCCGAGGCGACGCAGGCGAGCGGCTCCTCCATCCGCTGTTCGATCGCGTGTTCGACGGCATCGGGCAATTTCGCGCCGCCGCCCGAGAAGAACTTGATGCCATTGTCGTCGTACGGATTGTGCGACGCGCTGATGACGACCCCCGCCGAGAGCCTGAGCGCCCGCGTGAGATACGCGACCGCGGGCGTGGGCAAAGGTCCCGAGAGATAGACGTCGACGCCCGCAGCGGAAAGTCCGGCTTCCAGCGCAGCCTCGAGCAGGTAACCCGAGATGCGCGTGTCCTTCCCGATCAGCACGCCGGGCCGGTCCCCGGCGCGAACCGCATCGGCGGCAAGCACGCGCCCCGCCGCCCAGCCCAGCTTGAGAACCAGTTCCGGCGTGATCGGCGGCACGCCGACCCGCCCCCGAACGCCATCGGTACCGAAATATTGTCGAGATGAACTCATGATAGGGGTTCGGAATTCAGGTTGAGATTGGAAGGATCGATCGGCGGGCCGTCATTCGGGCGCCCCCACGGCGAGCCAGACCTTCAGCGCGTCCGCCGTCTCGGGCACGTCGTGGACGCGCAGCAGCGTCGCACCCCGCGCCACCGCCGCCAGCGCGGCGGCAATGCTTGCCGGCACGCGCTCGCCGACGTCGCGTCCGGTGATCTTCCCCAGCGATGCCTTGCGCGACAGGCCGGCCAGCACCGCATAGCCGGTGGCCGCCAGCCGGGGCATGGCACGCAGCAGCAGGAGATTGTGCGTCAGCGTCTTGCCGAAGCCAAAGCCGGGGTCGAGAACGATGCGATCCCTTGCGATGCCGGCCGCCTCGCAGGCCGCCGCCCTTGCCAGCAGGAAGCCGTGCACCTCGCCGACCACGTCGCCATACGCCGGCGCCTGCTGCATCGTCTGCGGCTCCCCCCGCATGTGCATCAGGCACACGGCAGCGTCGCTGCGCGCGACCGCCTCGACGGCCCCCGGCGCCGTCAGCGCGCAGACATCGTTGATCATCGCCGCACCCGCGGCGAGCGCCGCTTCCATCACGGCGGGCTTGCGCGTATCGACCGACACCGGTATCCCCTCCGCGGCAAGGATGTCGACCAGCGGAATCACCCGCGCGAGCTCATCGCGCTCTGCGACCGGATCGGCGCCCGGCCGCGTCGACTCGCCACCGATGTCGACGAGGTCGGCCCCGTCGGCCATCATCTGGCGCGCCCGGTCGAGCGCTCGCTGCGGATCGAAAAAAAGTCCGCCGTCCGAAAACGAGTTGGGCGTCACGTTGAGGATACCCATGATCCGCGGCCGCGCAAGGTCGAACGCGTACCCGCCGCAATGGAGCATCGCGTTCATGCGTCGGCGCCTCGATGTGCAGCGTGCATCGGATCGGCACTGAGGAGAGGAACGCCGCGGGAACGCGCACCGCCGCGCGCCCCGCCTCGGGGGATGTTCCCGGATCTCAGGCCGGATTGGCCGACGGTGCCGCGTCGGGCCCCGGCGTGCCTCCGGCTGCCGACGCTCCCGACCCCGAAGCCGCGGGCTTGGGCGGGCGCGGAGGCTTGCCGGCCATGATGTCGTCGATCTGCTCGGCGTCGATGGTCTCGAGTTCGAGCAGCGCCTTGGCCATCGCCTCGACCTTGTCGCGGTTGTCCTCCAGCAGCTTGCGCGCGACGGCGTACTGCTGGTCGATGATCTTGCGGATCTCGCTGTCGACCTTGCGCATCGTCTCCTCGGAGACGTTCTTGTGCGTCGTGATCGAGCGGCCGAGGAAGACCTCGCCGTCGTTCTCGGCGTAGACCATCGGCCCGAGCACATCCGACATGCCGTAACGCGTGACCATGTTGCGTGCTATCTCGGTGGCGCGCTCGAAGTCGTTCGACGCACCGGTGGTCATCTGGTTCATGAACAGCTCTTCGGCGATGCGGCCGCCGAACAGCACGGCGATGACGTTCAGCATGTGATTGCGGTCCATGCTGTAGCGATCGGCCACCGGCAGCTGCATCGTCACCCCCAGCGCGCGGCCGCGCGGGATGATCGTCACTTTGTGCACCGGGTCGGTCTTGGGCAACAGGCGCGCCACGATCGCGTGGCCGGACTCGTGATAGGCGGTGTTCCGCCGCTCCTCCTCGGGCATCACGATGGAGCGCCGCTCGGCGCCCATGATGATCTTGTCCTTCGCCATCTCGAAGTCGTCCATGTCGACGAGGCGCTTGCTGCGCCGTGCCGCGAACAGCGCCGCCTCGTTGACGAGGTTGGCGAGGTCCGCGCCCGACATGCCGGGCGTGCCGCGGGCGATGATCTCGGCCTTGACGTCGGCCGCCATCGGCACCTTGCGCATGTGGACGAGCAGGATCTGCTCGCGGCCGCGGATGTCCGGCAGCGGCACGACGACCTGGCGGTCGAAGCGGCCCGGACGCATCAGCGCCGGGTCGAGCACATCGGGCCGGTTGGTGGCCGCGATGACGATGACGCCCGAGTTGCCTTCGAAGCCGTCCATCTCGACCAGCAACTGGTTCAGCGTCTGCTCGCGCTCGTCGTTGCCGCCGCCCAGGCCCGCGCCGCGCTGGCGGCCGACGGCGTCGATTTCATCGATGAACACGATGCAGGGCGCGTTCTTCTTCGCCTGCTCGAACATGTCGCGCACGCGCGCAGCGCCCACGCCGACGAACATCTCGACGAAGTCGGAGCCCGAGATCGAGAAGAACGGCACCTTGGCTTCGCCGGCGATCGCTTTCGCGAGCAGCGTCTTGCCGGTGCCGGGGCTGCCGACCATCAGCACGCCGCGCGGAATCCGCCCGCCCAGCTTCTGGAATTTCGACGGGTCGCGCAGGAACTCGACGAGTTCGCTCACCTCTTCCTTGGCCTCGTCGCAGCCGGCGACGTCGGCGAAGGTGACGGTGTTGTTCGACTCGTCGAGCATCTTGGCCTTGCTCTTGCCGAAGCTGAACGCGCCACCGCGCCCGCCTCCCTGCATCTGGCGCATGAAGAAGATCCAGACGCCGATCAGCAGCAGCATCGGGAACCACGAGATGAAGATCTGCGCCAGGAAGCTCTGCTCCTCCTCGGGCTTCGCCTCGACCTTGACGCCGTACTTGACGAGGTCGCCGACCATCCAGAGGTCGCCGGGGCTGTAGGTGAGGTAGCGCTTCTTGTCGGTGCCGGTCCACTTGATCGAGCGTCCCTCCACGCTGGCCGACTCGACGGCGCCGGTGCGCGCCTTGTCCATGAATTCGGAATAGGGCACCGACTCCTTGGTGGTCTGGCGCGAATCGAACTGCTTCACGACCGTCAGGACGACGAGGCCGATCACGAGCCAGATGCCGATGTTCTTCAGCAGGTTGTTCAAAAGGTCGCTCCTTGCCGCGGGTCGATGGGCCGCCGGCTGCCCCAGTTAATCGCTGGTCTTGCGCGCGTGCCGTTCAGGAATGCCGCGGAACCGGTCATTTTAGCCGGTCCGGAGCCTTTCGTGGTGCTCCGTCTCTTTGGCACCTCAAAGCGTACCTCATTGCGGCAGCCGCCCCTTGCCCACCAGGTAAACCTCGCGACTGCGGTCGCGCGACGACTTGGGCTTGCGTACATGGACCCTGTGAAAGTGCGAAAGCATCGTTCGCTGGAATTCCTGAAAACCCTCGCCTTGAAACGTCTTTACCGCCAGGTCACCGCCAGGTTGCAGCCATTCGACGGCAAATTCCAGCGCAAGTTCGGCAAGCAGGACGCTTCGCGCCTGGTCGGCCGTCGCGATGCCCGATAGATTGGGGGCCATATCGGACAGAACAAGATCCAGTCGGCGCCCCGCCAGCGCCTGTTCCACCGCAGCGAGACACGGATCTTCCCGGAAATCGCCCTGAATGAATGTGACCCCGGTCACCGGATCCATCGGCAGGAGGTCGACCGCCACGATCCGCGCCGCGCCGCCAAGGCGCTCGTGCAGGACCTGCGCCCAGCTGCCGGGGGCCGAGCCCAGGTCGACGACCGCGATACCCGGACGGAACAGCTGGTCCTTCTCGGCGAGTTCAAGCAGCTTGAATGCTGCGCGCGAGCGGTAGCCCAGGCGCGTTGCTTCCTTCACCCAATGGTCGTTGACGTGCTCCTGCATCCACGCCTTGACGAACCTGTTCTTCCTGGTGCCCTGCAGTGCCATGTTCGTGCCAAAGATGACGAAAGGGAGCCGCGCGCGCGAGTGCGTGCCGCGGCGAGTGCCCGGCACAATGCGTGGGATCTTCGGATCCGTCAATTGCGCCCGCAGCGGGCAGGCGTCAGCGGAACAGAAAAACCAGGTTGACGGCGCCGATCAGCAGGCAGATGACGACGATCGCGATGACCAGCGCGTTCAGCATGTGCTTGGTCTCGCTCTGGAACACGAGAAGATCGTCGGCGAGTTCGGCCACCTGCGAATTCGTCGCCGGCGCGGACGCCGAAGGTGCGCGCTCGCCGCCTTCGTCCCAGGGGTCGGCGGGGGTTTCGGGCACGTCCACCGGCAGGATCATCGTAAAGCTCGTCACCGGCAGCAGCCGATGCCTTGCCGTGTCCCAGAGCTTCACTTGCCGGCCGCCGCGCGAAATGTATCCGAATGCGCGTCCGCCCAGCGGACCTACCCGTCCCGACACGTCGACAAAGAACTTGGCGGGCAAGCGGCCGGCGGTCGCGAGTCGAACCAGCATGTCGAACTTTTCCGCCGACATCGAGATGTTGATCTGGAACTTCGCGGGACCGGTGTCGCCACCCTTGCCGCCGTCGGGTATGTAGACCAGGGCGCCCGTGGCGCGGCTTGCCTTGTAGCCGCGCTTTTCGCCGTGCTCGCGAATGCGCAGCACGCCGGTGAGCGATTGGAGATTGCCTCCCGACGTCAGCATCACCCGTTCGTCGCGCGCGGCGACGATTCGCATCACGAGAACCGTCGCGTTGCCCTGCTCGATGACGAGTCGCGCCTTGGTCGGCTTGAAACCTACGAGCGGCATGCGCTGGCTCTTCTGTCCCGCGTTAGTCTGACATGGCAATCTGTGCGAGAACCGCGCGCAGCCCCGCGCGCGGAAACGACCCTCTTCCCGCCAGACTGTGCCAGTTTCTCCGGAAATCGCGATTTGCGAAAGCCGAACCGTCAAACGGGCTTGTGCATGACAATTCGGCGATTACATAACAAGCGGTTCTGTCGCGATCGCGGTTCAAACTTCGCGCGTTAGAATGACAGCATGAGAACCCTCACCGCCCCGGAGCGCCGTGCGATGCGCGCAAAAGCGCACCACCTTCATCCTGTCGTCATCGTCGGACAGCAGGGCCTCACGCCTGCCGTGATGCGCGAGATCGAAATCAATCTGCGTGCGCATGAATTGATGAAGATCCGCGTTTTCAACGACGATCGCGCCGCGCGCGATCAGATGCTGGAACAGATCTGCGACGAACTCGACGCCGCCCCGGTCCAGCATCTGGGCAAGTTGCTCGTCGTCTGGCGCCCGGCGCCGGCGGCGGCGATCTCCGCCCCGACTGGCGACAAGAACAAATCGTCCACCACAAAACGCGCCGTACGGCGCGTGCCCGCAGTGAGGGTCGCGAAGGACGCGCGCGGCGGCGCGGGCGCGCAACCCCGGTCGCGCGCGCCCGCTGCCGGCAAGAAGCCCGCGGCACGCCGCGTGCCTCGCGCCGCCACGGCCGCGAAAACGGCGCCTCTGGCGGGTGCCCGGCGCAGGCGCCGGACCGCGGCCTAGGTTCACTTCCAGGAAGGTCGACGCAGGGACTACAGGTAGCGCACGGCGAGAACTTCGTATTCGCGTACGCCGCCGGGCGCCTTCACTTCGGCCAGGTCGCCCTCCGACTTGCCGATCAGCGCGCGCGCAATCGGCGAACTCACCGAGATCTTCCCGAGCTTCAAATCCGCTTCGTCGTCGCCGACGATCTGATAGGTGACCGCATCGCCCGACGCGACGTCCTCGAGGTCGACGGTGGCGCCGAACACGACGCGACCCTCGTGATCGTAGATGTCGGCCGGGTTGATGATCTGCGCATGGGCGAGCCGCGACTCGACGTCGGCGATACGCCCCTCGATGAAACCCTGGCGCTCCTTGGCGGCGTCGTAGTCGGCGTTCTCGGACAGGTCGCCGTGCGATCGCGCCTCGGCAATCGCGCGGATCACCGCCGGGCGCTCGACGGTCTTGAGGCGGTGCAGTTCGGCCCTGAGGCGCGTGGCACCGTGCACGGTCATCGGAAATTTGGTCATGATGCTGTCCTGGAGAGAATGCCTGCGCCGGTCAGGGTGAAGTGCCGGACGCCGCCAAAATGCTGATTTCCCGCCGCCGCGGCGACGGGCACCACTGCGTGATCGCCGGCCCGTCAGCCGAGGGATCGATGCAATGCCTGCATGGCATAGGGGACGAGTTCCCGCATGCCCTGCATGCCGATCGCTGCGGCGCGCGCACCGGCGATCGTCGTGAACGTCGGGAGTTGACCGGTAAGCGCGGCGCGGCGGATGTCGTAACTGTCCCGGATCGCCTTGCGCCTCTCCTGCACCGTGTTGATCACCAGCGCGATCTCGTCGTTGAGGATCATGTCGACGATGTTCGGCCGCCCTTCGTGCACCTTGTTGACCGCCGTCACGGGGACGCCGCCGGCCTGCAAGGCATTGGCAGTGCCTCTCGATGCGACCAGCGTGAAGCCGAGTTCGGCGAGGAGGCGCGCGATTTCCACGGCGCGCGGCTTGTCGCCATCCTTGACGCTGATGAACACTCGCCCCGCCTTCGGCAGCTTGACGCCGGCCGCGAGCTGGGACTTGACGAACGCCTCGGCAAACGACTCGCCGACGCCCATCACCTCGCCGGTCGATTTCATTTCCGGCCCCAGAATGGTATCGACACCGGGGAACTTGATGAACGGGAACACCGCTTCCTTGACCGAAAAGTACGGCGGCACGATCTCACCGGCGACGCCCTGCGCGGCGAGCGACTGACCGACCATGCACCGGGCCGCGATCTTGGCCAGCGGCCGCCCGGTTGCCTTCGAGACGTAGGGGACGGTGCGCGACGCCCTAGGATTCACCTCGAGCACGTAGACGACCCCCTGCTGGATGGCGAACTGGACGTTCATCAGGCCGACGACGTCGAGCCCGTGCGCCATCGCGACCGTTTGCCGCCGCAACTCGTCCTGCAGTTCCGGCGACAGCGAGTAGGGCGGCAACGAGCACGCGGAATCGCCGGAGTGCACCCCCGCCTGCTCGATGTGCTCCATGATGCCGCCGATGACGACGTCGTGCCCGTCGCACAAGGCGTCGACGTCGATCTCTATCGCATCGTTCAGGAAGCGGTCGAGCAGCACAGGCGAGTCGTTTGAGACCTTCACTGCCTCGCGCATGTAGCGCTCGAGATCCTGCTGATCGTGGACGATTTCCATTGCCCGGCCGCCGAGCACGTACGAGGGCCGCACGACCAGCGGATAGCCGATTTCCCCGGCGGCGCGAATGGCTTCCTGCTCGGTCCGCGCGGTGCGATTGGGCGGCTGGCGCAGCTCCAGGCGATGCAGCAATTGCTGGAAGCGCTCGCGGTCCTCGGCCATGTCGATCATGTCCGGCGTCGTGCCGATGATGGGCACGCCGTTGGCGGCGAGATCGCGCGCGAGCTTCAGCGGGGTCTGGCCGCCGTACTGCACGATCACCCCGGTCGGCTTCTCGATGGCCACGATCTCCAGCACATCCTCGAGCGTCACCGGCTCGAAATACAGCCGGTCCGAAGTGTCGTAGTCGGTGGACACGGTTTCCGGATTGCAGTTGACCATGATGGTCTCGTAGCCGTCCTCGCGCAGCGCCATCGCCGCATGCACGCAGCAATAGTCGAACTCGATGCCCTGCCCGATGCGGTTGGGTCCGCCGCCCAGGACCATCACCTTCCTGCGGTCGGTCGGCGCGGCCTCGCACTCGTCCTCGTAGGTCGAGTACATGTACGCGGTGCGCGTCGCGAACTCCGCCGCGCAGGTGTCGACCCGCTTGTAGACGGGCCGCACGCCCAGCGCGTGCCGCCGCGCGCGGAGGTCGGCTTCGCTGACCTTCAGGAGGTACGCAAGGCGCCGGTCCGAGAATCCCATGCGCTTCAGCCGGCGCAGCTCGTCGGCCGAAACCTCCGCCAGCGCAAACTTCTCGACGGCGAGCTCGGTGTCGACGATCTCCTTGATCTGCGAGAGGAACCAGCGGTCGATCTTCGTGTAGCCGAAGATCTCCTCGACCGACATGCCCACGCCGAAGGCGTCGGCGACGTACCACAGACGCTCGGCGCGCGGATAGGCGAGTTCGTCGCCGATCTTCTCCGGATCGACGGTCTTCAGGTTGAACCCGTCGACGCCCACCTCGAGACCGCGCAGCGCCTTCTGCAGCGATTCCTGGAACGTGCGGCCGATGGCCATCACCTCGCCGACGGATTTCATCTGCGTGGTGAGCCGGTCGTCGGCCTGCTTGAATTTCTCGAACGCGAAACGCGGCACCTTGGTGACGACGTAGTCGATGGTCGGCTCGAACGACGCCGGCGTGGCGCCGCCGGTGATGTCGTTCTTCAGCTCGTCGAGGGTGTAGCCGACGGCGAGCTTGGCGGCGATCTTCGCGATCGGAAACCCCGTGGCCTTGGACGCCAGCGCCGACGAGCGCGACACGCGCGGGTTCATCTCGATGACGATCATCCGCCCGTCGTCGGGGTTGATCGCGAACTGCACGTTCGAACCGCCGGTGTCGACCCCGATCTCGCGCAGCACCGCGATCGAGGCGTTGCGCATGATCTGGTATTCCTTGTCGGTGAGCGTCTGCGCCGGCGCGACGGTGATCGAGTCGCCGGTGTGCACGCCCATCGGATCGACGTTCTCGATCGAGCAGACGATGATGCAGTTGTCCTTGCGGTCTCGCACCACCTCCATCTCGAACTCTTTCCAGCCGAGCAGCGACTCCTCGATCAGCAGCTCGCGCGTGGGCGACAGGTCAAGCCCGCGCTTGCACATGTCGACGAACTCGTCCTTGTTGTACGCGATGCCGCCGCCGGTGCCCCCCAGCGTGAACGAGGGGCGGATCACCGCCGGGAAGCCTATCTCCTGCTGGACCTTGAGCGCGTCCTCCACCGAGTGCGCGATGCCGGAACGCGCGGAACCCAGGCCGATGCGCGTCATCGCGGCCTTGAACTTGGCCCGGTCCTCGGCCTTGTCGATCGCCTTCTTGGACGCCCCGATCAGTTCGACGTCGAACCTGTTGAGCACGCCCTCGCGCGCGAGGTCAAGCGCGCAGTTCAGCGCCGTCTGCCCGCCCATCGTCGGCAGCAGCGCGTCCGGGCGCTCGCGCTCGATGATCTTGGCGACCATCGGCCAGGTGATGGGCTCGATGTAGGTGACATCGGCCATCTCCGGGTCGGTCATGATCGTCGCCGGATTCGAGTTCACGAGGATCACCCGGAAACCTTCTTCGCGCAGCGCCTTGCACGCCTGCGCGCCCGAGTAGTCGAACTCGCAGGCCTGGCCGATGATGATCGGGCCTGCCCCGATGATCAGAATGCTCTCAATGTCGGTACGTTTTGGCACGGCATCAATCCTGGCTTCAGGAACACGGAACCACGGCGATCGCGAACTACGATCGCCTGTGCACTTCCATCGACTTCACGAAGCGGTCGAACAGGTACGCGACGTCGTGCGGGCCCGGGCTCGCTTCGGGGTGACCCTGAAAGCCGAAGGCCGGACGGTCGGTGCGCGCGATTCCCTGCAGGCTGCGGTCGAACAGCGACGCATGGGTGACGCGCAGGTTCGACGGCAGCGTCGCTGCGTCGACGGCAAACCCGTGGTTCTGACTGGTGATCAGCACCTGCCCGGTGTCCTGGTCCAGCACCGGATGATTGGCACCGTGGTGGCCGAACTTCATCTTGACCGTGCGTGCCCCCGACGCGAGTCCCAGCAACTGGTGACCGAGGCAGATGCCGAAGGTCGGCAGGCCGGCATCGACCAGCGTCCGGATGGCGCGAATCGCGTAAGCGCAGGGCTCGGGGTCACCCGGACCGTTGGACAGGAAGACACCGTCGGGCCGCATCGCCAGCACGGCATCGGCGGAGGTCTCGGCCGGCACGACGGAGAGCCTGCACCCCCGCTCCGCGAGCATGCGCAGAATGTTGTGCTTGACGCCGAAGTCGTACGCCACGACGTGGAAACGCGGCGCGCCCGACGCCCGATAGCCCTCGCCCAGCGCCCACGTCGAGGCCGTCCATTCGTAGGGCCGCGTGCAGCTCACGACGCGGGCGAGATCCTGTCCCGCCATCGAGGGCGCCTGACGCGCTCGCGCCAGCGCGTCGCCGACGATGGCATCGTCGACATCAGGCCCCGCCCAGAGGCAGCCGTTCTGCGCGCCCTTGTCGCGCAACAAGCGCGTGAGCTTGCGGGTGTCGATGTCGGCGATGCCCACGATGTTGTTGGCCCGCAGGTAGGCGCCCAGGTCCCCGGTGGCGCGAAAGTTCGAGGCGAGCCGCGGGAGATCGCGGATGATGAGCCCCTCCGCGTACGGCCGGTCGGCCTCGGCGTCCTCGGCATTCACCCCCACGTTGCCGATGTGCGGATAGGTGAGCGTGACGATCTGCCCCGCGTAGGAGGGGTCGGTGAGGATCTCCTGGTATCCGGTCATCGCCGTGTTGAACACGACTTCGCCGACGGCATGGCCCGGCGCGCCGATCGCCCGGCCGCGGAAAACCGTGCCGTCGGCCAGAACCAGCAAGGCCGGCGGGGTGGCGGGCAGCAGCGCGGCCCGGGAAACAGTGGCGGTAGCGAGAGGCATGACGTTTCGAACGGTGCGTTTACACCTGCTGAAAAGGCGCGGCCGGCGCGACGTTTCGCGGGTCCGGACGTACGAAGCGGGAACGCCTGCCCACAGGGGGACTCGTTCCCGCTATCAAGGCCGTTGATTATACCCTCAGCGCAGGCCCAGGACGTCCTGCATGTCGGACAGACCCGCGCGACCGGCAGAGCGTCGTGCCGCGACGAACTTGGCCGCGCGCAGCGCACCGCCGGCGAAGTTCTGCCGCGACGTCGCACGATGCGAGAGTTCGACGCGCTCGCCCGTGGCCGCGAACACCACCGTGTGCTCGCCGACGACGTCCCCGCCGCGCAGCGCCGCAAAGCCGATGGTGCCTGGCTTGCGCTCGCCGGTGACACCCTCCCGCGCGGGGACCGCGCATTCGGCCAGCGTCCGTCCCATCCCGCGCGCCGCGGCTTCGCCCAATCCGAGTGCCGTCCCCGACGGCGCATCCACCTTGTGCTTGTGGTGCATCTCGACGATCTCGATGTCGTATGCCGGACCCAGCGTCCGCGCCGCCGCCTCGACGAGGTTCATCAGCACGTTGACGCCGACGCTCATGCTGGGTGCGAAAACGACCGGAACCTTGCGCGCCACGCCGACGATCACCGCCTTCTGCTCCGGCGCGAGGCCGGTGGTGCCGACGACGGCGCCACACCCGGCGCGCTCGCAGGCGGCAAGATGCGCGAGCGTGCCGTCGGGACGGGTGAAGTCGATCAATACGTCGGCCGCCGCGGCCGCCGCGTCCGCGTCGGCATGCACGACAACACCGGTGACACGCCCGATGCGCTCGCCGGCGTCGCGCCCGATGACGGCGCTGCCCGGCACGTCGATGGCCGCCGTCAGTGTCAAATCGGGATCGGCCAGCGTCGCCTCGATCAGCGCCTGACCCATCCGGCCGCCGGCACCCGCTATCGCGATCCGCACGCCCATGTCAGTACCCGCCCGGCCGCCCGAAGGGTACTGACTGCGCCCCCTCGGGGGGCAGCGAGCAAAGCGAGCGTGGAGGTCGTTTCATCTCAGCGTTTGAAGATGCCGAACAGCCAGTCGAAGATCCCCGGGTCGTCCGCCGACGGGACGTGCCCCATGGACTTGTCGACCGCGGCACGATTCAACGCCGCCATCGATTGCGGCATTTCATCGCCTTCCCAGCGCGCCAGCTTGTCGCCGTCGAAAAAAACGGTGAAGGCGCGATTCTCGAGCAATCTGCCCTGGCGCTCGAAGCGGTACACGTAGTCCCAGCGGCTGTCGCGGAATGCGCTCGCCACCAGCGGCGTGCCGAGTATCGACCTCACCTGCACCCGCGTCTGACCTTCCTTCAACTTGTCGACCATGTCCAGGGTAAGGTAATTGCCCTGGTTGATGTCCAGCCTGTATACGACGCCGAGCGAGCGGAACGGCACGTAGGTCTCGACGGTGGCGCAGCCGACGGCAAGCGCGCAGGCGGCCAGCAGCGCACCCCGGGTCAAGGCGCGGCGAAAGCGCGAAATGAGCTGTGTAGCGGAAGCCAAGGCAGCGTCGTCCGTATCGTTGACCGTACGGAGGCCAAAAGTTCGCTATTATAGCCTTCCGAAAACCCCGAACGGTCGGTGACTCCGCCCGTGGGCGCCCGAAGGCGTTTCCGACGATGACCTCTCCCAACGACCTCAAGAACGCCGGCCTGAAGGCCACGCTGCCGCGGCTCAAGATCATCAACCTGTTCGAGACTTCGACGCTGCGGCACATGACGGCCGAGGATGTCTACAAGCAGCTGCTGACCGAAGGGCTCGATATCGGGCTCGCGACCGTCTATCGCGTGCTGACCCAGTTCGAGCAGGCCGGATTGCTGGTGCGGCACCACTTCGAATCGGGGAAAGCCGTTTTCGAACTGAACGAGGGAAATCACCACGATCATCTCGTTTGCATGCAGTGCGGCCGCGTCGAGGAGTTCTACGACCGGGACATCGAAAAACGCCAGCTGAAGATCGCCCGGGAGCGGGGCTTCGAAATCCGCGAGCACGCGCTCTACCTGTACGCCGAGTGCATCAAGCCGAATTGCCCGCACGGCAAGGGCGGCAGCAACTGACCCTGCCCGGGCGCGACCGCGAATCTTCGCACTTGCTGCACTGCCGTCATGCCGGGAACGACGGTGTTCGCCCTCAGGGCCGCCCTTCGGGCTCGCTGGAGTACCTTCGTGCTGCGCACTCCGGTGTTCGCCCTCGGGGCGGTCCTTCGGGCTCATGCCGCGGCGGGATCGCGCTCGACATCCTGGCGACTGAAATCCCGCAAACGGAAGCCCAGCAGCCACAGCGCCGCAAAGTAGACGGCGGCTCCCGCTGTACACACGACCCCCAGTCGAATCACGCGCTCCGCAAGGGTGGCGGACAGCCAAAAGGCCGGCGCTCCGCCGATGAAGTGCAACAGCGCGGCCAGCACGCCCAGCGCCACGACGAGCCTGGACACGAACGCGAGCCACCCCGGGCGCGGATGGTAGATGCCGTGCCGCCGCAATGCCACGAACAGGAGCGCTGCGTTGAGGCAGGCACCCAGCGATGTCGCCAGCGTGAGTCCTGCGTGACCGATCCGCGGCATCAGAAGCCACGCCAGCGCCAGCGCAACGAGCACGGTGACGAACGCGATCTTGACCGGCGTCTTCATCATCTGCCGGGCGAAAAAGCCAGGGGCGAGTATCTTCACCAGGATCAGGCCGAGCAGGCCCACGCTGTATCCGAGCAGCGCGTCGCGGGTCTGGAAGGCGTCGGCGGCGGTGAATCGGCCGTATTGGTAGAGGGTCGCGATCAGCGGCAGGGCCAGCATCCACAGCGCCACGGCGGCCGGCAGCGCCAGCAGGAACGCGAGCCGCAATCCCCAGTCGAGCAGTGCCGAGTACTCGACCGGATTCGAGTCCGCGTGGTATCGGGCGAGCGTGGGCAGCAGGACCGTGCCCAGCGCCACCCCGAGGAGCGCCGTCGGGAATTCCATCAGGCGATCGGCGTACGTGATCCAGGATACGCGGCCATCGCCCAATGCGGCCGCGAACTGCGTGTTGATGAGCGCCGAGATCTGCGCGGCCGAAACGCCGATCACCGCGGGCCCCATCGCGAGCAGCACCCGCCGCACGCCCGGGTCGCGCCAGTCGAAGCGCGGCATGGGCAGCATGCCGATCCTGAGCAGCGGACGGAACTGCAGCGCGAGCTGCGCCACGCCGCCGATCAGCACACCCCACGCCAGCGCCAATACCGGCGGGTCGCAGTAGGGCGCGAGGAACAGCGCCGCGCCGATGATCGACAGGTTGAGCAATACGGGCGTGAAGGCGGGTATCGCGAAACGGCGGAAGACGTTGAGCACGCCGCCGGCCAGCGAGACCAGCGAAACGAACAGCAGGTACGGAAACACGATCCGGATCATCTGCGCCGTCAACTCGACCTTGCCGGGCGTCCGCGCAAATCCGGACGCGAGCGCGTAGACGAGCCAGGGTGCGGCCAGCACGCCGGCAACGGTCACCCCCAGCAGCACCACCAGCAGCAGGGTTCCGACCCGCCCGACGAGGTCGCGCGTCTCGGCTTCGCCGCGCTGGCGCCGGTACTCGGCAAAGATGGGCACGAACGCCTGCGAGAACGCACCTTCGGCAAACAGCCGGCGCAGGATGTTGGGAACGCGAAATGCCACCTCGAACGCGTCCATCTGCAGGCCGGCGCCAAACGCCGTCGCCTTGAGGCTTTCGCGCACCAGTCCGGTCACGCGCGACAGCATCGTCATGCCGCTGACGGTGGACAGCGAACGCAGCAGGCTCATCGGAAACCCTTTGGAGCCGGGGTGGCGGCCGTCAACCGCAGCGTGCCGGTGAGGCGGGCCATAGCGGGAAGGCAGCGATTGCGCAAAGGCACGGAGGGCAGTGGACAGAGTCTCGGTTTGACAAGCGCGCGAACCGCGGTTCTTGCACGACAGCTGCGCACCTGCTATTATGATCGGTCTTTCTCTGCACCTCCAGAACAAGGATCAAGAACCATGGCGAACTCCGCCCAAGCGCGCAAGCGCGCCAGGCAAGCGGTCGCGACCAACGCGCGCAACGCAAGCCTCAAGTCGACGCTGCGCACCGCGGTCAAGAAAGTCAAGAAGGCCATCGCCGGCGGCGACAAGGCCGCCGCCGCACAGCAGATGCAGGCGTCGCAGGCGGTCATCGACCGCATCGCCGACAAGAAGATCATGCACAAGAACACGGCTTCGCGCACGAAGTCGCGTCTCGTGCAGGCGATCAAGGCGATGGCCTGAAGCAGCTAACCGGGCTGTCGTTCGACCGAGGGCGCCCGAGAGGCGCCCTTTTCGTCGGCTCGGAGGCTGCCGAGCCGTGACCGGCCGGCAAAACGAGCCGCGTGCTAGAATTTTCCCTGGTCAGAAACCCGATCCGGAACCCGAAGCTTTCGAACACCATGCCGTCCGGCACGCCCCGACACTACCTGCAGTTCGCGAGCTTCTCGCGCGACGAATACGACCACCTGTTCGCCCGCACGCGGTGGATCAAGGAGCGTTTCAAGCGCTACGATCTCTACCAGCCGTTGCGCGATCGAACGCTGGCCATGGTGTTCGAGAAGGCATCGACGCGAACGCGCGTGTCGTTCGAAGCGGGCATGAACCAGCTCGGCGGCATCGCGATCAACCTCAATCGCCACGACACCCAGCTGTCGCGCGGCGAGCCGATCGAGGACGTCGCGCGCGTGATTTCGCGCATGGTCGACGTGGTCATGATCCGCACCTTCGAGCAGACGATCATCGAGCGCTTTGCGGCCCACTCCCGCGTGCCGGTGATCAACGGCCTCACCAATGAACACCATCCGTGCCAGATCCTGGCCGACATCTACACCTACACCGAGCATCGGGGCACGATCGCGGGTCGCACCGTCGCGTGGATCGGCGACGCCAACAACGTGCTGACGAGCTGGCTGGAGGCCGCGCAGATTTTCGACTTCAAGGTCAACGTCTCGACCCCGCCCGGCTATGGTTTGGACCCCGCCAGGGCAGGATCGCTGGCGTCGCGCCATTTCGAATCGTTCGCCGATCCCAGGGCAGCGGCGCGCGGCGCCGATCTCGTCACCACCGATGTGTGGACGAGCATGGGCTTCGAGGCCGAGAACGAAGCGCGCAAGCGCGATTTTGCTGCCTGGAGGGTCGACGCGGACATGATGCGCGCGGCCAGCCCCGAGGCGCTGTTCATGCACTGCCTGCCCGCGCATCGCGGCGAGGAAGTCAGCGCCGAAGTGATCGACGGCCCGCAGAGCGCCGTATGGGACGAGGCGGAAAACCGCCTGCACGCGCAGAAGGCACTGCTCGAATTCCTGGTCTGTGGTCCTGTCAATCCCTAGTACCGCGCCGTCCGGCGTGTCCCCGGCGCCCCCTCACGAGAAAGCCCCCGATGAATCGCAGAAAACTCCTTTGCCTGCTGTCCACGATCGCAGCCGCGACGCTCGCAGTCCCCGCGACCGCGCAGAACTGGCCCGACAAGCCGATCAGGTTCCTGGTGTCCGCGCCGGCGGGCAGTTCGCTCGACGTGATTGCCCGCGTGATCGGCGACAAGCTCAAGGATCGCCTTGGCGTGCCGATCGTCGTCGAGAACAAGCCCGCCGCCAGCGGCACGGTGGCGGCCAACGAGGCTGCGCGAAGCGCGCCCGACGGCAACACGATGGTGCTGTCGTACAACGGCCCGCTCGCCTTCGGGCCGTTGCTGCAGAAGCTTCCCTACGACCCGCAGAAGGACCTGGCTCCCGTCATCATCACGACCAGCCAGCCCAACGTGCTGGCCGTCAACGCCCAGTTGCCGGTCAAGACCGTGCAGGAACTCATCGTCTGGGGCAAGGCGAATCCGGGCAAGCTCAATTACGCTTCGGTCGGCAACGGCAGTTCGTCGCACCTGACGATGGAGTATTTCAAGTCGGTGGCCGGCATCGAAGCCTTGCACGTGCCGTTCAACGGTTCCCCGCCGGCGGTGACGTCGACGATACAGGGCGACACGCACATGATCTTCACCGTGATGTCGCCGCTCAAGGCGCAGATCGACGCAGGCCGCCTGCGCGCCCTGGCGGTCACGACCGCGAAGCGTTTCCCGCTGTTGCCCGACCTGCCGACGATCGCCGAGTCGGGCTTCCCCGGTTTCGAAGCGCTGGCGTGGAACGGCGTGCTGGTGGCCGCGGCCACGCCCAAGCCGATCATCGCCCGCCTCAACGCCGAGATGAACGCGATCATGAAGCTCCCCGATGTGGCGAAGAAGCTGAACGACGCGGGCTTCGACCTGATCGGCGGTCCCCCCGAGGATCTGGGCAAGCTGATCGCGGGCGAGGCGGCCAAGTGGGCGCCGATCATCAAGAAGGTGGGGCTCAAGGTCGACTGAGCCCCCGCTCGCGCGCTGATGCCCACCCGGGCTCGATTGACCCGGGCGAAGCCGCCTATTCGAGCAGCTTCCTGTCGTCGCTGCCGCCCACGAGCCGCGGCAGAGACGAACCTTCCGCCGGTCGCAACAGGCCGGTCTTGACGTAGGTCATCAGCTTGTCGCGCGTATCGGTGATGTCGAGGTTCCGCATCGTCAGCTGGCCGATCCGATCCTGCGGCGAGAAGAACGCCTCGCCCCGCTCCATCGTGAGCCGCTCGGGTTTGTAGGTCAGGTTGGGGCTCGTCGTGTCGAGAATCGAATAGTCGTTGCCACGCCGCAGCTCCAGCGTGACTTCGCCGGTGATCGCGCGCGCGATCCAGCGCTGCGCGCTCTCGCGGCGCATCATCGCCTGCGAATCGAACCAGCGGCCCTGGTAGAGGAGGCGTCCAAGGCTGCGGCCGTTGTCGCGGTAATGCTCGATCGTGTCCTCATTGTGGATGCCGGTGACGAGCCGTTCGTAAGCGATGAACAGCAGCGCCATGCCGGGCGCCTCGTAGATGCCGCGACTCTTCGCCTCGATGATCCGGTTCTCGATCTGGTCGCTCATGCCGAGGCCGTGGCGGCCGCCGATGAGATTGGCCTCGGCCATCAGTGCGACCTCGTCGGCAAACCCGACGCCGTTGAGCGCCACCGGCCGGCCCTCCTCGAAGCGCACGGTGACCGTTTCCGGTTTCACCGGCACGTCATCACGCCAGAACGCCACGCCCATGATCGGCTCGACGATGCGGATGCCCTTGTTCAGGAACTCGAGGTCCTTCGCCTCGTGCGTCGCGCCGAGGATGTTGGAATCGGTGGAGTAGGCCTTCTCGACGCTCATCCGGTAGCCGAATCCGGCCCGGTTCAGGTACTCCGACATCTCCTTGCGGCCGCCGAGCTCGTCGATGAACTGCTGGTCGAGCCAGGGCTTGTAGATGCGGAGGTTGGGATTGGCGAGCAGCCCATAGCGATAGAAGCGCTCGATGTCGTTGCCCTTGAACGTGCTGCCGTCGCCCCAGATGTGCACGTCGTCTTCGCGCATCGCGACGACGAGCATCGTGCCGGTGACGGCGCGTCCGAGCGGCGTCGTGTTGAAATAGGTGTTGCCGGCGGTCGAGATGTGGAACGCTCCCGCCTGCAGCGCGGCGATGCCTTCGGAAACCAGCGCATCCCTGCAGTCGACCAGCCGCGCGACCTCGGCCCCGTACTGCAACGCCCGGCGCGGGATGTCGTCGTAATCGGGTTCGTCGGGCTGGCCGAGATTCGCCGTGTACGCGTAGGGGATCGCGCCTTTGGCGCGCATCCAGTGCAGCGCGGCACTGGTGTCCAGGCCGCCGGAAAAGGCGATGCCGACCTTCTGGCCGGCGGGAAGACCCTGCAGGATGAGGCTCATGGGAACGAGGCGGGGAGCGCTTGGTTTGCGGAAGCCGCAATTCTATCCCACCCTCGCCTCCGCACCCCGACCGAAGGCGCGGTTGGCGCCCCGTGTCCGGACGTGATAGCTTCGGGTGCTCCCATACACGTCACCAAGACAGCCATGCCCTCGTTCGACATCATCTCCGAAGTGAATCAGGTCGAAGTCCGCAACGCGATCGACCAGGCCAACAAGGAACTCTCGACACGCTTCGATTTCAAGGGCTCGGATGCCCGGGTCGAGACCGCCGAAAAGATCCTGACGCTGTTCGCCGACGACGACTTCAAGCTGTCGCAGGTCACCGACATCGTCACCGGCAAGCTCGCCAAGCGGGGCGTGGACGTCCGCGCGCTGAAATTCGGCGACGTCGAGAAAATCTCCGGGAACAAGGTGAAGCAGGCGGTGACGATCCGCGTCGGCATCGAGCAGGAGCTGTCGAAGAAGATCGTCAAGCTGATCAAGGACGCCAAGATGAAAGTCCAGGCCAGCATTCAGGGGGACGCGGTCCGTGTTTCGGGTGCCAAGCGCGACGACCTGCAGGAAGCGATTGCGCTGGTGAAGAAATCGGTCACCGACTTCCCGGTGCAGTTCAGCAACTTCCGCGACTGAGCGCGTCGCGCACCTGCAGGAGGGCCCTCGGGCCCGAACCACATTCGCGCCTGAAGGCGCTCCTACCGGTGCGCCGACGCGGGAACTTTGTAGGATCGCCTTCAGGCGCGAGAGCGTTTCGCGAACGCCTCAGGCGAGATCCGCGAGCAGCGCCTGCCGGGTCTCCGCGCTCACCGCCGGCACCGTCGCCGAATAATCGGGGTGGTCGATGCCCATGCCCAGCGCGACGCCGCGCTTCAGCGCCGCCACCATCTCCGGCGCCAGTTCGAAACGCAGGAAATGGACTGCCGAGGTCTTCTCTTCGTTCTCGCGCTCGAGATCCTCGTCGGCGATGGCGTAGACGCGTCCGCAGCCTTCGACTTCGATCCAGGTGCGGTCCTCGATTCCCTTGAGCCGCGCGAGCGCGTGCTTGCGCTGGTCGGCGTCTTCGTACTCGATGAGCATCGTCGCCTTGAAGTTGGATCCGTCCGGAACCAGCGGATTGTAGGCGTCGAGTTCGTCCTGGATGCCGGCTTCCTCGAACGTCTTCTCGACGCGCAGCATCTCCTGGATCTGGTAGCGAAGCGTGAGTTCGTCCTCGAACAGCAGCGTGACGTTGGCGCCCAATGGCACCGACCGGGCCTTCTTGTGCGCCAGCACGCGGGCGCGGAACGCGTTGCGACCCTTGGCGTAGGCCTCGAGCGTCAGCAGGCTGTCACGGGTGATGCGGGGCATCGAAGGCTCCTTGGTCGCGGAATTCATGGGGGTGCTTGCTCTGTCCAGGCAGACAGGCGAGCGCGCCCGCGCGCGCCGCCGCACCCGATGTCGGGTTCAGTCGAGGCCGTACGCGATGCGCAACAACGTCAGCGGATGCCGCTTCTTCGCATGGTGGGCGGAGCCCGACTCATCCATGCCCTGCAGGATGCGACGGCCGGCGATTGGGCAATCGGAACTCACGTAGTCCGGTTCCGCGCCGGCCATCTGCGCGAACACCGGCTTGCCGATCTTCATCGATGCCGGGAAGAACTCGCTCTTCACGCCATAGGTGCCATCGTGCCCTGCGCATCGCTCCACCGTGGTGACCGTCGTCTCGGGCACCCATTCGAGCGCTTCGCGGGTTTTCTGCCCGACGTTCTGCACCCGCGAGTGGCAGGGGATGTGATAGCTGATGCGTCCCAGCGGACGCGTGAAATCCTTGCGCAGCAGCCCATCCTTGTCGCGCAGCACGAAGTACTCGAAGGGGTCGAACATCGCCTCGGCCACCACCTTCACGTCGTCGTCCTCGGGAAAGATCAGCGGCAGCTCCTGCTTGAACATCAACGTGCAGGACGGCACCGACGTGAGGATCGCGTGGCCATCGCGGGCGAGCCGGGCGAGCGCGGGAATGTTGATGTTCTTCAGGCGCTCGACGGATTCGAAGTCGCCCAGTTCGAGCTTGGGCATCCCGCAGCAGGCTTCCTTCTCCGCGAGGCGCCAGGGTATCTCGTTGTGCTCGAGGATCTTGACCAGGTCGCGTCCGATGCCCGGCTCGTTGTAGTTGATGTAGCAGGTCGAGAAGATGGCGACCTTGCCGGGCGTGCGCTCGCCATTGCGGACGGGCCATGCGACCGACGGCTTGGCGGTCCTGCGGAACGGCTTCGGATCGTACGGAGGCAGCTGCGGCTTGGCCGCGATGCCCAGCACCTTGTCCATCGCCTTGCGCGCCACAGGCATCGTGTTCACCTTGTTCACGATCTGCACGACGACGGGAATCGTCGCGAGCTTGCCCAGGCGGTCGGTGCTGGTCAGCAGGCGATCCCGGAAGCGCGCGCCCTCCCGGCGAAACTTCACCGCCTTCGCGCGAAGCATCAGGTGCGGAAAATCGAGGTTCCAGGGATGCGGCGGCGTGTAGGGACACTTGGTCATGTAGCACACGTCGCAGAGATAGCAGTGGTCGACGACCTTCCAGTAGTCGGACTTGGCCACTCCGTCCACTTCCATCGTCTTGCTCTCGTCGACCAGGTCGAAGAGCGTCGGAAACGAATGGCAAAGGCTGACGCATCGACGACATCCGTGACAGATGTCGAAGACACGCTCCATCTCCTTGAACAGCGACTCCTCGCTGTAGAAATCGGCACCGCGCCAATCGACGGAATGCCGGGTCGGAGCTTCGAGATTGCCTTCGCGTGTGGTCATGTTTGACTCGTGACGGAGAGTGGCGGCCAGGGCACGGTGTCCCGCACCCGGGGATCCGGGGGAACGCCCTTTGGGGGACGCGCACCCGGACCAACGCGACGAGACCGGCGCAATGCGAACGCCGCGCTAAGGCGACGCTCGCGTCGAAGCACGCAGGTCAGTCGGTCAGGGCGTCCAGCGCCTTCTGGAATCGGTTCGCGTGCGAGCGTTCCGCCTTGGCCAGTGTCGCGAACCAGTCGGCGATTTCCTCGAAGCCCTCGTCACGCGCGGACTTGGCCATGCCGGGGTACATGTCGGTGTACTCGTGCGTTTCCCCCGCCACCGAGGCCGTGAGGTTCTGCCGCGACGACCCGATGGGCAGCTCGGTCGCCGGATCGCCCACCTGCGCCAGGTAATCGAGATGCCCGTGCGCGTGCCCGGTTTCACCTTCCGCCGTCGAGCGGAAGAGCGCCGCCACGTCGTTCTGGCCTTCGACATCGGCCTTGTTTGCGAAATAGAGATAGCGGCGGTTCGCCTGCGATTCGCCGGCAAACGCGGCCTTGAGGTTGTCGTGGGTCTTCGTACCCTTGAGGCTTTTCATCCTGCATCTCCTTCATTGTTGAGGGCGCTCGATTTCATCCATTTCCCAACCAACGGAAATGGCGGCTTTCTACGCGGAAGAATCATCGCAAGCAACTCTCGACTCCCGCGATGAGGCGATGTTGCTCCCGTCCCGGATCATACGTCCAATTGATTGTGCAAATTCCGTTCATAATCTTAGGTCATGACCTCCGTCGGTTCGGAGGTGCAGGCACGGAGTGCCCGTTATGGCGCGCGGTCCTCACGCGATTCATCATGCAGGCGGTGCGGCCGCGATTCAACCCTCGGTGGTGCGTCATATCGTCGCGCCGCGATCCGCCCCGATGCGCTTGTTGACGACCCAGGAGACGCAGAATGACGCTGGATGCCCACGTGCTCGACACCCTCTTCCGCAGCGCCCGCACCCACAACGGCTTCGATGGCCGCCCGGTGAGCGACGAAACCCTGCGTGCGCTCTACGACCTTCTCAAATGGGGGCCCACCGCCGCCAACAGCTGCCCGGGGCGCTTCGTCTTCGTGAAAAGCGCGGAAGGCAAGGCTAGGCTGCGGCCGGCGTTGGCCCCGGGAAACCTCGACAAGACGATGGCGGCGCCGGTGACCGCAATCATCGCCTACGATCTGGAGTTCTACGAACATCTGCCGAAGCTCTTTCCGCACACCGATGCGCGAAGCTGGTTCCACGGCAAGCCCGAAGAACACATCCGCACCAGCGCGTTCCGCGGCGGAACCCTGCAAGGTGCCTATCTCATCATCGCAGCGCGCGCCCTCGGCCTTGATTGCGGCCCGATGGGCGGCTTCAACAACGCCGCGGTGGATGCCGCTTTCTTTCCCGACGGCAAGCTGAGGTCCAACTTTCTCTGCAATCTGGGGTACGGCGATCCCGCGAAGCTCCACCCCCGCAACCCGCGGCTCGCCTTCGAGGAAGTCTGCCGCATCGAGTGACGGCGCGGTCGCGCAAAGCCGACGACGCCCAAGGCGCGCGCCGCCTATCCCTGCCGCCAGGGCAGCCCATGGAAGCGCCAGCCGCTCCTGCGGCCGCGCTGCGCGTGCTCGTCGGGGTCGCCTTCGAATCCTTCGAGGACGTTGTACGCCTCGATTCCGAGCTCGGTCGCACGCCTGGCCGCCGAGATCGAGCGCACTCCGCTGCGGCACAACAGCACTGCCTTCTTGCCTTTCGGCACCGCGGCACGCAGCGCATCGTCAAACGTACTGCTCATGGCCATCCCCGGCCACTGTTTCCACGCAATTGGCAAGGCGCCCGGAATGAAGCCCACCCACTCGCGCTCGGCGTCCGTGCGCACGTCGATCAGCACAGCCTCGCCGGAGCGCCACCACTTGCAGGCGAGCTGCGGCGACACGTCGCCCGCATATCCGACCGCGGGCCGGGCGTGGAGCAGCGCGCCTCCGCCGGCATCGTGCCGGATGCCTGAGGTGAGATTCGCGGGGACCGCCTCGTCGATGCGCTTGGGCGGAGGCAAGTGCAGCGCGGCCATGATGGCGACGAATTCAGGCAGTGTCTTGCCGGCAATCCGCGCGTTGCCTGCCTTCTCGGCGCCGATGGTCGAGTGCGTCTGGCCGTGATAGTCGTGCCCGGGCCAGACAGTCGTGTTCTCGGGCAGCGCGAACAGCACTTCGGTGATGCTGCGGTACATCGCCTCGGAACTGCCCGATTGGAAGTCGGTGCGGCCGCAGCCATTGATCAGCAGCGTGTCGCCCGTGAACACCTGATTGCGCCACAGGTAGCACATGCTGCCGAGCGTGTGCCCGGGCGTGTGCAGCGCCCGAACTTCCTCGCCGCCGAACTGCAGCGTGTCGCCGTCTTTCAGCTGGACGGCGGCTGTCGTGATGCCGCAGCCCTCGGGCGCCGCCGTCCGGGCGCCGGTGTGCTCGGCCAGCATGCCGGCGCTGGTGATGTGATCGGCGTGTGCGTGCGTCTCCAATGTCCAGACGAGCGTCAGGCCGAAGTTTCGCAACCGCGCCAGGTCGCGCTCGATCTGCTCGTCGATGGGATCGATGATCAGCGCGTCGCGCGTCACCTCGTCGAACAGGATGTACGTATAGGTGCAGGACGCGGGATCGAAGAGCTGGATTGGCTGCATGATGGCGGGAGCGATCCGGTGTTGGGCCGCGCAACGATACCAAATCTTCAGCGAAGGGTCAGTTCGTCGGCACGATACACGCGTGACCCAGGAGATCGGCAAGCCCGACGCCCCCTGGTAATTTCCGGCCGCGAATTCGGTATTGCGCCTCCGTTTCCTTGGCGATGCCTTGCTGTGCCATCGCCTCAACTTGGAGGCCGCATGGACTCGCGAACTTTGAGACGGAATCTGACGTACGATTACGTGGTTCGCGTCTACAAGGTAGGTTCGCCAGCAGGTTCTACACCGCTCGCCTCGACCGGAACCGTCGTCAACGCCTACTGATCGTCGATGGCCTGCCGCCCGCGCGCGCGGGCAGCGCTTCGGATCGCCGCGGTGCCTCGAGTCGGAGGGTCCGGCTCACAGATTGACCAACCCGATGAGGAGGGAGCATGAATCGTCGCATGATGGTCGTGGCAATGGCTTTCGCGCTCGCCGCGCCCGGCATCGCCCTCGGCGCCGACAAGGCGAAGGAGCAGGCAGAGGTGCGCAAGGCCGGGCAGGATGCGCTCGCCGCGGTGTACAAGGCGCAGCCCTCGGCAAGGAATGCGATCGAGTCGGCGGCCGGCTACGCCGCGTTCAGCAACTTCGGCATGAAGATCCTCGTGGCCGGTGGCGGTTCGGGCAAGGGCATCGCGGTCAACAACAAGACCAAGGCCACGACGTACATGAAGATGGCCGAGGTGCAGGCGGGCCTGGGCTTCGGCGCCAAGAAGTTCCAGGTCGTCTGGGTATTCGAAACCGACGCAGCCTTGAACAACTTCGTCAACTCGGGTTGGGAGATTGGCGGACAGGCGACGGCGGCGGCGAAGGCCGGCGACAAAGGTTCGGCGTATCAGGGCGCGGTCGCGGTGTCACCGGGGGTCTGGATCTACCAGGTCACGGACAAAGGCCTGGCGCTCGAACTCACCGCCAAGGGTACCAAGTACTACAAGGACAGCGACCTCAACTGAGGCAGGCGCGGCAGCGCGGGCGCTGCCGCCTGGCCGCGATCGGCTTCGGGCCGGAGCGCGCCGGACGTTGTTGCGGAGTCGTGGACGGGCGCCGTCGCGGCGACCTCGCGAAGGCGGCACTCGGCTTCGCCGCCGGCATCGGCGGCGGGCTGCTCCAGTTTCTCGCGGCCTTCATGATCGCCGGGATCATCATGGTCTTCGGCCGCGTCGTCGGTGCAACCCTGCTGGCGCCGGGCTACCAGGTGTTCATGAGATGGGTGGAACCGCGCCGCGAGCCGGAAATCGCGGGGCGGGAGAAGGAGAAGCCGCTGCGATCGTGACGGACCCACGACGGCGCGGCCCCGGAGCATCGATCTTCGCGCTTCGCAGAACACCGACATTCATCGAACGCCGACGCCGCGTGCATGGCCCGGACATCTCCGAGGACATTGTGGCAAGCGGTCTTCTTCGGCGCGCTAGTCGATCCGCTCGCACGCGGGCAGCGTCAGGAAATTGACGAAGGTGTCATCGTTGACGAGGTCGGCGAAGATCTTCGCGGCATCCTCGTACGTGCCGTCGCCGAACGCGGCTCCCAGGAGATCGCGGACCCGGATGCGCGACCCAGGTGCCGTCGTGGCCAGCAACTTGCTGTCGATGGCAAGGTCGAACAGCGCGCGCTCCCAGGTCCGATGATTCATGTGTAGAAGAATCCGGATAGCCCAGATCTACCTCAGCTTCAATGGGGGTTTCTGCCCGAGCAGCTTGCTCTTGTTCCACGGCGTAGCGCGCCCCGTCGTCTTCGTTGACGTATCCATGAGTCGCTCCTTTATCGGGTGAAAGGAGCCTCATGTTGATCCCGACCCACGGGCGCTTGTTGACCCGTTGCCAGCCTTCGGGCTTAAGGAAGGCAGCCGCTCAGGGCATCGACCGATGCCACTTGAGAACCGCGGCGCTCCCGACGTGCAAACCCAGCCACGCGGGCCGTGTCAGTGCGCGACGCGATGCTGCGCTGGTTTGTGGGAGCGATGTCGGGGGCGTCGACGCCTTTCAGCGTACCGAGGTTTTCACTCGAGGGCAGCGCAGATGTCGGTCGACTTGCCCGTAAAGGATTGCAGGTTGAGGTTTTGGAACGTAACGGGATCGTATGTGTAGACAAGTCTTCCAACATACAGCGTCGTCGATGGCCCAGCCGGCACGTCGGTTGGAAAAAGGAACAGCACGACGTGCCCCGCGACGATCTCGGTAATCGTCCCGTCGAGGTTGTATGTGTCGTGGGCAGAAAATCCATAGGCTTTCGCGGAGAGCGTGCTGCCGGTGTCCGCGTTCGCGAAAGTCATGAACGAACCCTTTCCGGCAATGATCGCGCGTACGGGGTTGCCGTTCCCATCAACGAATTCCTTAAAGTGGTAGTTAGCGCCGCTCATTTCGAACTGAAGCGGAAACGCGCACGCGTCCCCAACTGGAAAGTCGATCATCTCCGGTGGTGGCTCGATCCGGATGGGCGGGGCTGCAACAGCCGGCGCTGCGCAACCGATCGCGGCGAAAATCGTGCATGCCGAAAGAAGGCGAATTCGGAGGCTCCTTGTATTCTTCATGGTGTACTCCCCCAGTGTCGTGGATTGATAGAGTCAGCAAGACAACGGCAACGTGGATTTCAACGCGTCTATGCGTGCCTGAATGCAGCCCGACGGCAGCCACAATACTGCGGTCGCGTCGGGCGTCAGTGCAGGCGGGGCCGCATGGCAGAGGCATCGCGGCTGAAGCGATGGGCCGAGGGCGGAGGGGTGGCGCGGGTTTCGCGTCAGGCGCGCGGGCGGTTTGGAGCCAGAAACCCTGCGCGGCTAGCAAAGCGACCGGACGATCGCGCAGAAGGAACTGATACTCCCCCTATCGTCAACAGTGTCAAGCCGCACTGCACCAAGCGGTCTGGCGCACGAATGGTTCGCCGACGGGTCTGCGCGCCCAAGTCGATGTACTCACTCCGATCGCTCGCCGGCGCTGCACGCGTTGGCACGATGGCGTTAGCGGCAGGTCACGGACGCCTGCTGCCGGTTGAGGTTGCCGCGCTGCTGCGTGCGCCGGCTATCTTCGCTTAGGCATGAGCGCGGGCGGAACATGCGCGTCGCACACGAGATCAGAGTTCGATCCGCGTGCCCAGCTCGACGACACGGTTCGCGGGGATGTTGAAGAAATCCGGAGCGCTCGCCGCATTGCGGGCCATCGCCGAGAACACGCCGTCCCGCCATTTTCGAACGCGTCCACGGTGCGGCGGCGAGACGATCTTCTCCCGCGAAAGGAAATACGACACCTCCATCGGCTCCAATTGCAGGCCATGGGGTGCACAAAGCTCCAGCGCAGCAACGATGTCGGGGCTCTCCATGAAGCCGAAGCGCGCAAGCACTCGCCACGCACCATCGCCGAGCGGTTCGCAGGTCACCCGACGCTCCGGGTCGACCGTCGGAACTTCTTCGTATTCGACGGTGAGGAAAACGTTGTTCTCGTGCAGCGTCTTGTAGTGCTTGAGGCTGTGAAGAAGCGCGTGCGGCGTCGCGTCCGGCGTGGACGTCAGGAAGACCGCCGTACCGGAAACCCGGTTCGGCGGCGACAAGTGCAGCGATTCGAGGAATCCGGCAATCGGTACCGACGACCCGCGGATCTGCTCCAGCAACCGTTCCCGGCCGCCGCGCCAGGTCATCATGACGGTGAAGACGGAGATCCCGAGCACCAACGGGAACCAGCCGCCGTCGAGGAGCTTGTGCAAGGCTGCCGAGAAGAAGGCGAAGTCGATCATCAGGAAGAATACCGTCGGAAGCACGCACGCCAGCAGCGGATAGCCCCAGCGGTGGCGCAAGACGAAGAAGGTTAGGACGGTCGTGACGATCATCGTGCCCATGACCGCGACCCCGTAGGCCGAGGCGAGCCGCGACGACGAACCGAAGGCCACCACGGCGAGCAAGACCGCGCACAGGAGAACCCAGTTCACCGCAGGGATGTAGATCTGCCCCATCGTGCGCGCGGAGGTATGCCGGATCGACATCCGCGGCAGGCAGCCGAGCTGGATTGCCTGTTGCGTCATCGAATAGGCGCCGGAAATCGTCGCCTGCGAGGCGATGACGGTTGCCGCCGTCGCCAGCACGACCATCGGATAGAGCGCCCAGCCGGGAAACGACATGAAGAAGGGATTCTCGATGGCATCCGGCTGCGTCATCAGCAGCGCGCCCTGCCCGAAGTAATTGAGCACCAAAGCCGGGGCTGCGACCCCGAACCAGGCGATCCGGATGGCCCGCTTGCCGAAGTGTCCCATGTCGGCGTACAGCGCCTCGGCACCGGTGATGGCCAGGAGGACCGAACCGAGCACGACGAACGACGCGTAGCCGTGCGCCGTCGCGAAGCGGAGCGCATGGGATGGATCGAGCGCGGCAAGGATGCCGGGAGCCTTCGCGATGTTCCAGATGCCGACTGCGGCGAGCGCCGCGAACCACAGCAGGCACACCGGCCCGAACAGCAGGCCCACCACCCCCGTTCCGTGCTTCTGGAGTGCGAACAGGGCGACCAGGATGCCGACGGCAATCGGCACGATGTACGGCTTGAACGCGGAGGTTCCGACCTCCAGTCCTTCGACCGCCGACAGCACGCTGATGGCCGGCGTGAGCACGGCGTCGCCATAGAACAGCGATGCACCGAACACCCCGATGCCAAACAGCCAGCGCCGCAGGCGCGGCCGATGCGGAACGCCGGAGTTCGCGAGTGCCAGCAACGCCATGATGCCGCCCTCGCCCCGGTTGTTCGCGCGCAGGATCAGCGTGACATATTTGAGCGACACCACGACCATCAGCGCCCAGAAGATCGCCGAGACGCCGCCCAGCACGTTCTCGCCGTTCAGCTGGATGCCGTGCACGGGACTGAACGTCTCCTTGGCGGCGTACAGCGGGCTGGTGCCGATGTCGCCGTAGACTACGCCCAACGCGAGCAGCGCCAAGCCTGCCGTCGCGTGTCGCGCCCGATTCTTGTTGATCGCCGGGATGAATGAAGTGATGGTCGCGCCAGTGTTCATGGCTCCGACTCTAGCCCTGCCGAAGCCGACCGGGTGCCCCGGACGCCGAATCTTTACGGGTTCTTTACGCGGTTCCGGGGCATCATGACGCCATGAAGAACGCGTGGGCCGGGTATGCATGGGCGGTCGGAGCCGCCGTCGGCCGCCACGCTCGCCGGATACGCAATGCGCGGGCGGTTCGACCTCGTCAACATCGCGATGGTGTATCTCCTCGCCGTCGTGCTGGTCGCGCTCTACAGGTCGCGCGGCGCGGCGATCGCCGCCTCGATCCTCTGTGTCGCCGCATTCGACGTGCTGTTCGTCCCCCCCGAAGGGACCTTTACCGTCCACGATGCCCAGTACCTGCTGACGTTTTCCATCATCCTGGGTGTTGGGCTGATCGTCTCCCAGCTTGTCGATCGCGGTCGCCGTCAGGCACGCGAGCAGGCGTTGCTCGAGATCGAGGCGGAAACGGAGCGCATCCGGAGTGCCCTGCTCGCTTCGATATCGCACGACCTGCGCACGCCGCTTGCCGTGATGGCGGGCGCGTCCTCGACACTGGTCGAGTCCGGCGAGCGGATGCAGCCCGAGGCGAGGCAGGCGCTGGCACACAGCGTGTTCAACCAGTCGCGCGAACTCTCCGAGCGTGTGAGCAAGCTGCTGCAGATGACGCGCCTCGACACGGGGGCGATCAAGGTCGAGCGTGACTGGACGTCGATTGTCGACGTCGCCGACTCGGTGGTTCGCCGATTGAGCGACCGCATCGCTGCGCACAGGCTGATTGTCGACATGCCGGGTGACCTGCCTCTTGTTCGCGTCGACGCGGCGCTGATCGAGCAGGCGCTCGGGAACCTGCTCGAAAACGCGGCGAAGCACACGCCGCCGGGGACCATCGTGAGGCTGCGGGCGAGAGTGGACGGGCAGAAGATGGTTCTGTCCGTCGAGGATCACGGCGGCGACGCAGCCGAGGTCGATATGGAACGGATATTCCGCAAATTCCAGCACGGCTCGATGGAAGGGACGGCGGGCGGCGTCGGGCTCGGCCTCGCCATCTGCCGCGCCATCGTTCGGCTGCACGGTGGCGACTGCTGGGCCGAGCGCACGCTGGGTGGCGGGATGACGTTCCGGATCAGTCTGCCGCTCGAGCGCCCACCGGAGATCCCCGCAGAAGCGCCGGAACCTGCCGTCGATGAACCCCAGCCCGATCATTCTCGTAATTGAGGACGAGCCCGAGATCCGACGCTTCCTCCGGTCGTCGCTGGAGGCGCAAGGCTATCGGGTGGCGGAGTCCTCGACCGGCAGGCGCGGAGTCATCGACGCCGGCGCGCACAAGCCGGATGTGCTGATCGTCGATCTCGGCCTTCCCGATTTCGACGGTGTCGAGGTCGTCCGGCAGGTCCGGCAGTGGTCCACCGTGCCGATCCTGATCCTCTCCGCACGCACGCAGGAACGGGCGAAGATCGATGCCTTCGAGGCCGGTGCCGACGACTACGTGACCAAGCCTTTCGGAGTCCGCGAGTTGCTGGCACGGATAAAGGTCGCGCTGCGGCACGCGGCCCGCCCCCGGGGAGGCGACTCCGTCCTGCACTTCGACCACGCCGTCGTCGATCTGGAGCGACGCACGGCGATGCGGGATACCGAGTCTCTGCATCTCACCCCGATCGAGTTCCGGTTGCTCGCGGCGCTGGCGCGTCATCTCGGCATGGTGGTCACCCATCGCCAACTGCTGAGCGAGGTCTGGGGGCCGAGTCACGCCCGTGATACGCACTACCTTCGCATCTACGTCAAGCAACTGCGGGACAAGCTGGAACTGGACCCGCTGCGTCCTCGCCACCTCATCACCGAGATCGGTGTCGGATATCGTCTGGAATGCGGCGATTGAGTGCCGCAGTCAGTCGATCCGCTCGTACGCGGGCAGCGTCAGGAATTCGACGAAGGTGTCGTTGTTGACGAGGTCGGCGAAGATCTTCGCGGCGTCGTCGTACTTGCCGTCGCCGAACGCGGGTCCCAGGAGATCGCCGATCTTCTGCATTTCCTCGGGGATCATCGCGCCCACCATATCCTTCGTCACCTTGCGGCCGTCGTCGAGCTTGCCCTTGGGCGAGCGGATCCACTGCCAAACCTGCGAGCGCGAAATCTCGGCGGTCGCCGCATCCTCCATGAGGTTGAAGATCGGCACTGCGCCCTGCCCCGCCAGCCACGCGCCGATGTACTGGATTGCGACATTGATGTTGAGGCGCAGGCCCTTCTCGGTGATCGGCCCCTCGGGCTCGAACCTGACCAGGTCGGCGGCAGTCACGCGCACATCGTCGCGCTTCCTGGTCGCGATCTGGTTGGGGGCCGGCATGATGCGGTTGAAGGCCTCCAGCGCGACCGGAACGAGACCCGGATGCGCGACCCAGGTGCCGTCGTGGCCATACGTCGCTTCGCGTTCCTTGTCGGCTTTGACCTTGGCGAAGGCCTCGGCATTCGCGGCCTCGTCGTTCTTGACCGGAATCTGCGCCGCCATGCCGCCCATCGCATGGATGTTGCGCTTGTGGCAGGTCTTGATGACCAGTTCCGCGTAGCTCTTCAGGAAGTGGGTGGTCATGGTCACCAACGCGCGGTCGGCAAGGCAGAAATCCCTGTTGTTCCGGAATTTCTTGATGCAGGAAAAGATGTAGTCCCAGCGGCCGCAGTTGAGGCCGGCCGAGTGCTCGCGCAACTCGTACAGGATCTCGTCCATCTCGAAGGAGGCGAGCACCGTTTCGATCAGAACCGTTGCCTTGATCGAACCGCGGGGAATGCCGAGCTCGTCCTGCGCCATCACGAAGATGTCGTTCCACAACCGTGCCTCGAGATGGCTCTCGAGCTTGGGCAGATAGAAGTACGGTCCGCTGCCGCGCGCGAGCAGTTCCTTCGCATTGTGGAAAAAGTAGAGCGCGAAGTCGAAGATCCCGCCGGACATGCTCTCGCCGTCGATCTTCACGTGCTTTTCAGGCAGGTGCCAGCCGCGCGGGCGCACGAAGAGCACGGCGGTCTTCTCGTTCAGCGTGTAGGCCTTCCCTTCGGGCGAGGTGTAGTCGATCCGGCGGCGGATCGCGTCGCCCAGGTTGATGTGGCCCTGGATGTTGTTGTCCCAACGCGGCGTGTTGGCGTCCTCGAAGTCGGCCATGAACACCCTGGCACCGGAATTGAGGGCGTTGATGACCATCTTGCGGTCGACGGGACCCGTGATCTCGACGCGGCGGTCGACGATGTCGGCGGGCGTCGGCGCGCAAGTCCACGATCCTTCGCGGATCGCGCGCGTTTCCGGCAGGAAATCGGGCAGCTTGCCCGCGTCCAGTTCCGCCTGCCGCACTGCGCGCCGGGCGAGGAGCTCGTTGCGGCGCTGGCCGAAAGCCCGCTGCAGCCTGGCGGCAAGGGCAACCGCTTCCGGAGTGAGAATCTTCGCGAATTCAGGGGTGATCCGGCCGTTGATCTCGATGCCGGGGCCAAAGCTGGGCGTGCTCATGGGGAACCCTCCACACTGTGAAATGAACGCAACGCGACGCCTGCCAATGGCATTCGCCGCGTTTGTGAAAGCCGTTTTCAAGTTTACCAGCGACCGGCGCGGAAAACCATCGTCGTCGGCTCGCCGGCAGGGGCGACGATAATGGTTCCCATTTGCGTTCCCACGATCCCGGGTGGTATACAACGGCAGCTGCGCCCTAGATCCGCCGCGCAGATGCGCCGAGCAAGACCGCGAAGTCCCAAGAACAACTGCACTTTTCCAGGGGAGAGAAATGTCCATCAACAATGCGCCGTTCGGCCGAATGCAAATGCAGCATCTGGCCGTGAACAACCTCATCCAGTGGGGAGATCACCTGTCGGTCGAGGACGCTGCAATCGATGCTCAGCACAAGGCGATCTTCGATCTGGGAACCTCGGTTTACGAAAGCTGGCGCGGTGGAGGAAGCGTCGACGTCTTGCGCCCGGCGGTGGACAAGCTGGCGCATCTCCTTCCGGCCCACTTCGCCTACGAAGAGCGGCTGCTCGCCGAAATTGGCTACGAAAACCTGGCCCAGCATGCGGCGGAGCACCGCAGAATGCTCAACGAATTGACGGAGATGCGGGAGCGTTTCTACGAGTTCAACGAAGGCGGCAAATCCCCTGGGGGCTCGATGCTGGCCCCCGGCTGGCCGATCATGCAGTTCATTCTCGGGTTCACCGTCGGGCACGTGATGAGCAGCGACATGGCCTACTGCCGCCCGCTCGTCGCCGGGCGAATCGCGGCGCAGGGGACAGCCTGACCTGATCGACGCGGGTCGCTGCCGATCTACTTCCCGCAAATCGGCGTCGACCCGCTACGCGGTCGTCGTCTCGCGCCTGGCAAGCAGGGCCCTTCCCGCGCGCGAAACAGCGTCACGCCCGAGCACGCCGGAGATGAACGCCCCGGCGTCGACGAGCTTGTCGATGTCGATGCCCGTCTCGATGTCCATCCCGTGCAGCATGAACACGACGTCCTCGGTCGCCACGTTGCCAGTGGCCCCCTTGGCGTAGGGACAACCTCCGAGACCAGCGATGCTGGTGTCGAACGCATGGACGCCCATCTCGAGACAGGCGTAGATGTTGGCCAGCGCCTGCCCGTAGGTGTCGTGAAAGTGTCCGCTGACCTCGTGCAGGGGATAGTGCTTCAGCGCCCGCTCCATCACCGCCTGCACGCGCTTCGGCGTTCCGACGCCGATGGTGTCCGCAATGCCGCAGTGATCGACTCCGATCGCCTTCATCAGCATCACCACCCGCTCGACCTCGTCGACGCCGACCTCCCCTTGATAGGGGCATCCGACCGCGCAGGAGATGGCGCCGCGCACCTCGATCCGATGCGCGTGCGCAGCCTCGACCACCGGACCGAAGCGCTCGATCGACTCGGCGATCGAGCAATTGATGTTGCGCTGGCTGAACGCCTCGCTGGCGGCGCCGAAGACGACGATCTCGTCGGGATTCGTCGCCAGCGCCGCCTCGAAGCCCTTCATGTTGGGGGTCAGCACCGAATAGCGCACGCCGGCCTGGCGCTTGACGCCTGCCATCACGGCGGCGCTGTCGGCCATCTGCGGCACCCACTTCGGGCTGACGAAACTGGTGACCTCGATCGCCGTCAAGCCCGCCGCCTGCAGGCGATGCACCAGTTCGATCTTGTGCTCGGTCGCCACCGGCTGCTTTTCGTTCTGCAGGCCGTCGCGCGGACCGACGTCCAGGATGCTCACTCGGGAAGGAAACATGGCTTGCACCTCGGATCTAAGGACACAGGCAGGAGCATAGCCTGCCGGCGCGGCTCGCTTCGTGGGCGAGCTTTCTACGCGGTCCGCTTCCCGCGCAGCGCGGGAAAGAGCATCGGCGCGCCCACCTCCCACCGCATGTCCTCGTCGAGCGGGTACAGCGGGCGCGGCAGATGTTGGTAAGGCACGTTCTTCAGCACCGGCGTTGTAAGGCCGGGCACGTCGACCTCGACGATGTTCTCGTCGGGGAAGAACTCGTCGAAGGCCGCGCGGAAATGCCCACGCGACTTGACGATGAGGCTGCGCCGGCGCGCGATGTCGACGCCGAGCGCCTCGAGGAAGACAGGATCCTTCGCCTGCTGCCGCACGCTGACGACGATCACGTCGATCCCGCCCAGATCGATCCGCGCGCAAGGCCCGAGATTGACCGCCTGCCCGGCTGAAATGCCGCGGCGGCACACGAACCGGCCGTCGTGCAGCGCGCGCACGGTCGCCGGCGCAGCAAAGCTGCCGGACAGCGGGTGCGTCTCCGCCCGGTTGAACTGCGCCACGAACGATGCGCCCAGGCCGCGCCGGTGGGCCTCGTCGGCAAGCTGCGGATCGTAGAAGATGCCGAGCGTGCAGCCGTTGACCCCGGCGGCGTGAAACGCCTTCAGTATCCAGACGGTATTGGCGCGCCCTCCGCCGCCCGCGTTGTCGGCCACGTCGGCGAACAGCAGTGGCGGCAGCGCGGAATCGCGCCCGGTTGCAACGGCCATCCGGGTCGCGTCCTCGAGCGTGGTGAGGCGCGGGACGTAGCGGCCGCGCTCGTTCCAGGCGCGCTCGGCAACCTCGCGCGCGGTCGCACTGGCAGCCCCGGCCGACAGCGCGCTGACGACGATGCTCATGCCGGCTTTCGGCGTGTCGCCGAGCGTGAAGCCCGACAGCACGCTCACGTTGAGCACGTCGCCGCCGACCCGCTGCTGGCCGAAGGCGATGAGTTCGCCGTAGGGCCCGGATTTGGTGTTTTGTGTCACCGACGGCGGGATGAACGGCAGTTTCACGAATGCGCGGCACGGCCGCTCCCCGGTCGCCAGCATCCTCGCCAACGCACGCGCGCATTCGGCGCCCCGCTCTTGCGTGTCGACGTGCGGGTTCGTCAGATACGCCGCGAAATAATCCGCCTTCTCGACCATCAGCGGCGAGACGTTTCCGTGCAGGTCGAGCGTGGCAACGACGGGCACCTCGTCGCCCACGACCGCGCGTACGGCCGCGAGCAATTCCCCGTCGGGATCCACTAGGGCCGTGGCGATCGCGGCGCCGTGGAGCGACAGGTAGACGCCGTCCAGCGGCCCCGCCTGCAGCGCGCGACGCAGCGAGGTGACCATCGACGCGACGATCGCGTCGTACCATGGCTGATCGATCGGGCCGCTCGCCCCCACGGCAGCCGCGATGAGCGGCACCGGTGTCCAGCCTGGCGCCGTCGCGTCGCGCTTCGCGCCGAAGACGCCGGGCACCGCAGCCACGCGCGTGAATTCCCTCTCGAACCCGACGAGGCACCCCGGCGCGGTCGGGTGCTCGCTGCCCAGATCGGCCAGCAGCGCGTCGGGAGCGATCAGCACGTTCTGCGCGAACTCCTCCCGGGTCGCGACGGGCGAGTGGGCGTTCGATTCGAGCATGAAGGCGCCCAGTGCGATGCGGGGGAAAAGGCTGGCGTCGGAGGTCACAGCTGGGTTACCTTTGCGATTTTGAAGAGCGATTCCCTCGATCATGTTAACCCGCCTGCTCGTGTTTGCACTCGCCTGCGCCGCCGCCTTCGGGCCGACGGTGTCGGCGCAGACCTTGACCCTCGGCACCAAGCTCGAGCTCAACACGCTCGACCCCCACTTCTTCAACGCCTTTCCGACAGGGTCGTCGCTTTCGATGATCTACGAGGCGCTGGTCAACAACGACGAGAACCAGCAACTCCAGCCGGCGCTGGCGACGCAGTGGCGCATCGTGAACGACACCACGTGGGAGTTCAAGCTGCGGCGCGGCGTCCGCTTCCACGACGGCAGCGAGCTGACTGCCGACGACGTGATCGCCACCTACGAGCGCGTGCCCAACGTTCCCAATTCGCCCAACTCGTTCGCCCAGTTCGTGCGCGGCATCGCCGCGGTGACGAAGCAGGGCGAGGACACGCTCGTCATCCGCACCAAGGCGCCGAACCCGAAGCTCGCGTTCGACCTGTCGCGAGTGTTCATCGTGCCCGCCCGGTTCGCGAAGAGCGCAACGACCGCCGACTTCAACAGCACCAAGGCGGCGATCGGCACCGGTCCCTACAAGGTGACAGAGTGGGTCAATGGCGACCGTCTGGTGCTCGCGCGCAACGATGCGTACTGGGGCGCGCGCGAACCGTGGGCCAAAGTCACCGAGAGGGTCATCGCCAAGGATCCGACGCGCGTCGCCGCGCTCATCGCCGGCGAACTCGATGCGATCGATCTGCCTTCGATCGCGGACCTGCCGCGGCTGCGCAACGACAAGCGATTCGTGCTCGCCAAAGGCCCCGCCGGCCTGGTCCAGTACATCGCGCTCGACTCGGCGCGCGACGTGTCCCCGAACGTCACAGCCAAGGACGGCAGGCCGCTGACGCGCAATCCGCTGCAGGATTTCCGCGTGCGCAAGGCGTTGTCGCTCGCCATCAATCGTGCCGCGATCACCGAGCGCCTGATGGACGGCAGCGCGCTGCCGGCCTCGCAACTGCTGCCGACAACGTATCCGGGCACCAGCCCGAAGCTGAAGCCCGACCCGTTCGATCTGCCCCGCGCACAGGCGCTGCTGCGCGAGGCGGGCTGGGCGGACGGCTTCCGCATCGTCCTCGCCACGACCAACGATCGCTATCCGAACGACGCTGCGGTCGCCCAGACCATTGCCCAGATGTGGTCGAAGCTGGGGCTCAAGGTCGAGGTCGAGGCGGTGCCGGGCAGCGTGTTCTTCGGCCGGGCGAGCAAACAGGAGTTCAGCGCCTTCGCCGCGCAATACGGCTCCGAAGAAGCCGGCGCGGGCATCCGCGCGCTGCTGATGACGCCGGATCCCGTGGTCGGCGCCGGTACCGCCAACCGGACGCGCTACAGCAACAGCAAGGTCGACGCGCTGACGCGCGAGGCGCTGATCCAGATGGACGAAGCCAAGCGCAGCGCGTGGCTGGAGAAGGCGATCGAGGTGGCGATGGAGGATCAGGCGATCATCCCGGTCTTCTATCCGATATTCGACTACGCTGCGAAGCAGGGCCTCAAGGTGACCCATCGACCCGAGCGACGCTTCAACGCGGGCATGGTGCGTCCGGTCGCCGGTCGCTAGCATGCGCAACGCCGACGAATCCCGGCCTCCCGACCTCGCGCAAATTCTCCTGGCTCCGGAGGTCGAGGTCGTGATCGAGATTCCGCGCGGCAGCTTTCTCAAGCGCGGTTCGACGGGCCGGATCGATTTCGTTTCTCCTTTGCCGTGCCCGTACAACTACGGCTCGGTGCCGGACTACGTAGGTCTCGAGGGCGACCTGCTCGACGCCGTGGTACTCGGCCCGCGCCTGCCCGCCGGTACGCGGGTGAAGGTCAGGGCGTGGGGATCGGTCAGCCTGATGGACCGCGGCATGAGCGACGACAAGCTGATCTGCAGCGACGGCCCCGTAAGCGAAGCCGAGCTGCAGCGCGTGCTGCGCTTTTTCCACATCTACGCGAAGTGCAAGGCGTTGCTGAACCTGTGGCGCCGCCGCCCGGGACGCAATGCCTGCGACGGCTTGGGCGACGCCGACGAGGCGCTCGCCCGGGCGCGGCCCCGCGACGACACGTGGCGGGGGCCGCCGGTCGACTTTTGAGCGACTACCGCGAGTCGACCAGCATCGGCAGATCGAGCCCCTGCGCCCGCGCCACGGCGATGGCCTGCGGATAACCTGCATCGGCGTGACGCATGACGCCGGTCGCCGGGTCGTTCCACAGCACGCGCTCGAGGCGCCGGTCGGCGGCCTCGCTGCCGTCGCAGACGATGACCACGCCGGCGTGCTGCGAATAGCCCATCCCGACACCTCCGCCGTGGTGGAGGCTGACCCAGGTGGCGCCGCCCGCGGTGTTGAGCAGCGCGTTGAGCAGCGGCCAGTCCGACACGGCGTCGGAGCCGTCGGCCATGCTTTCGGTCTCGCGATTGGGCGACGCCACGCTGCCGGTGTCCAGATGATCGCGGCCGATGACGATCGGCGCCTTCAGCTCGCCGCTTCGCACCATCGCGTTGAATGCGAGCCCCGCGCGGTGACGCTCGCCCAGCCCCAGCCAGCAGATGCGCGCCGGCAGGCCCTGGAAGGCGATGCGCTCGGCGGCCATGTCGAGCCAGCGATGCAGGTGGGCGTTATCGGGAAAGAGTTCCTTGACCTTGCGGTCCGTCCTGGCGATGTCGTCGGGATCGCCCGACAGCGCGGCCCAGCGGAACGGTCCCTTGCCCTCGCAGAAGAGCGGCCGGATGTACGCAGGCACGAAACCGGGAAACGCGAAGGCGTCGGCCACGCCTTCGTCGAAAGCCACCTGCCGGATGTTGTTGCCGTAGTCGAAAGTCGGTATGCCCTGCGCCCTGAACGCCAGCATCGCTTCGACGTGGGTCTTGATCGACTGCTTCGCTGCCACGACCAGCGCCGGGTGCTGCGCGGGATCGTCCTGCGCCGCCTGCCACGCGCCGAGGCTCCAGCCCGCGGGCAGATAACCGTGGACGAGATCGTGCGCGGAGGTCTGGTCGGTCACCATGTCGGGCCGCACGCCACGGCGCAGAAGTTCCGGCAGGATCTCCGCCGCATTTCCGACCAGCCCCACCGAGACCGGGCGCCGCGATGCACAGGCATCGTCGATGATCGCCAGCGCGTCGTCGAGATCTTTCGCCTCGCGATCGAGGTAACGCGTCGCCAACCGCATCGCGATGCGTGACGGCTGGCACTCGATCGCCAGCATCGACGCGCCGGCCATCGTCGCCGCGAGCGGCTGCGCGCCGCCCATGCCGCCCAGGCCCGCGGTCAGGATCCAGCGGTCGCCGAGCGTGCCGCCGTAGTGCTGGCGACCGGCTTCGGCGAAGGTTTCGTAAGTGCCCTGGACGATGCCCTGCGAGCCAATGTAAATCCACGAGCCGGCGGTCATCTGGCCGTACATCATGAGACCGCGCCGATCGAGCTCGTTGAAGTGCTCCCAGGTCGCCCACCTGGGCACCAGGTTGGAGTTGGCGATCAGCACCCGCGGCGCGTCGGCATGCGTCCTGAACACGCCCACCGGCTTGCCCGACTGGATCAGCAGCGACTCGTCGTCGCCGAGTTCGCGCAAGGCGGCGACGATCGCGTCGAAGCACTCCCAGTTGCGCGCAGCGCGGCCGATGCCGCCGTAGACGACCAGCGCGCGCGGATTCTCGGCCACCTCGGGATCGAGGTTGTTCATCAGCATCCGCAGCGCGGCTTCGGTGAGCCACGACCGGCAGCTCATCGCGCGGCCGCGCGGCGACCGGATCACCCGGTCGGCGTACCGCGTCCCGGCGGCGCCGGGCGCTTGATCGTCTCGCTGCATCGTGATTCCTCTATTGATCCGGCACCAAGCGCGCGAACTCGCCGCGCTCGACGCGCGTCCGGACGGCCTCGAGATCGGGGGCGAATGCGCGATCGCGATCCCAGAACGGCGCGTCGCGGCGCACCAGCGCAATCGCTTCGGTGAGCAGCGGCGACGAGCGCAGCGGCAGCCGCATCTCCACGCCCTGCGCGGCGGCGAGCAGCTCGATGGCGACGATGCCGGCGGTGTTCGCGGCCATCGGTGTCAGGCGACGCGCGGCGAACGTCGCCATGCTGACGTGGTCTTCCTGGTTGGCGGAAGTGGGCAGCGAATCGACGCTGGCCGGATGCGCGAGCGACTTGTTCTCGGAGGCAAGCGCGGCCGCCGTGACCTGCGCGATCATGAAACCCGAATTGACGCCCCCATCGTGCACCAGGAACGACGGCAGGCCCGACAGGTTGGCATCCATCAGCAGAGCAATCCGGCGCTCGGACAACGCGCCGATCTCGGCGATCGCCAACGCCAAACTGTCGGCGGCGAAGGCCACCGGCTCGGCGTGAAAATTGCCGCCGGAAATGATCTCGCCCCGGTCGGCGAACACCAGCGGGTTGTCCGACACCGCGTTGGCCTCCGTCGTCAGCACGGCGGCCGCATGCCTCAGCTGGTCGAGACACGCACCCATCACCTGCGGCTGGCAGCGCAGGCTGTACGGATCCTGAACCCGGTGGCAGTCCTTGTGCGATGCCCGAATGCCGCTGCCCTCGAGCAGCGCGCGGCAGCGCGCCGCCACGTCGATCTGGCCGCGATGCCCGCGCACCGCCTGGATGCGCGCATCGAACGGTGTATCGCTGCCCAGGCACGCGTCGAGGGAGAGCGCGCCGGCGACGATGGCCGCGCCGAAGACACGCTCGGCGGCGAACAGTCCCGCCAGTGCCAATGCCGTCGATACCTGCGTGCCGTTGAGCAGCGCCAGTCCTTCCTTCGGGCCCAGCACCACCGGTGCGAGCCCGCTGCGCGCGAGTGCCGCGCCTCCCGCCATCGAGTGACCGTCGACGACGGCCGCGCCCTCGCCGATCAGGACCGCCGAAAGATGCGCCAGCGGCGCGAGATCGCCGGAGGCGCCCACCGACCCCTGCGCCGGTATCGCCGGCACGATGCCGGCGTTGTGCATTTCCAGCAGCGCTTCGATCACCTGCCAGCGAACGCCCGAATAGCCGCGCGCCAGCGACGCCGCCTTGAGCGCGACGACGAGACGAACGACCGCGGCGTCGAGCAGCGGGCCGGTCCCGGCCGAATGCGACAGCACCAGCGCTCGCTGCAGCTCGGCGAGCCGCGCGGCGTCGATGCGCGTGCGGGCGAGCAGGCCGAAGCCGGTGTTGACCCCATACACCGTTTGCCCGCTCGCGAGCACGCAGTCGACCGCGCGCGCCGCCGCATCGACCGCGGGGCGCGCGGCCCCGTCGACCGCCAGCCGGCAATCCGCCGCTCCAGATCCTGCGCAATTCGGCGAGAGCGAGTTGGCCGGGCAGGAGTTCGATCGTGTCCATGTCTGTCGAGGAAGCGAAGTCCGGGCATTGTGCCCCAAAGCGGGTCGCAAGCGCCAAACAGCGCCGCCGGCATGGCCTCTGATGATGAACGCCGCGTCCAGCCGTGGCATCATTCTCCCTTTACTCGCGGAATTCCCGTAATGCGCCCTCGCCTGTTCGCCCTGCTCGCCCTCCTGCTGCCGCTCGTCCTGGCCGGATGCAAGATCGACACGATCAACAGTTTCAGCACCCCGCCGGCGCAGGTCCGGTTTGCCAATTTCCTGCCCGACGCCGATGCGCTCGACGTTCGCGCCGGCGACACGGCCATCTGGAACGCCGTGCCGCCCGAAGCAACGACCGGGTACCGCGATTTCGATCCCGACTCGTGGACGTACACGCTGCGCGTTTCCGGCGCCGCCACCGACCTCACGCAATCGACCTATGTCCTCAATGGCGACCAGCGCTACACGATGCTTGCGTATGGCACGGCCGCGAATCCGGCCATGCTCATGCTCCCCGATGTCGTCGCCGACCCCGGTAGCGGCACCTATCGGCTGCGCTTCCTGCATCTCGCGCCGACGTGGGGCGCAGTCGATGTCTACATCACGGTACCCGGCGCCGACATCGCGAACCTGTCGCCCTTCCCCGCGACGCTGATCTATGGCAGCGTCGGCGTGAACGTCAACTACGCGCCGGGAGTCTACCAACTCCGGATCACGCAGCAGGGTACCAAGACGGTCCTCTACGACTCCGGGGCCATCACCTTTGACGGCAACAAGATCGTCAACGGCATCATCTACACGCGCGGCAGCGGGACGCTCGTCAATCTTGCGCTGATGGAGACCACCGGCAGCGCCGCCACGAAGATCGTCAACGGCAGCGTCGCAAGGATGCGGGCGGTCAATCTTGCCCCCGACGCCGGCGACCTCAACCTGCTCGCCGACGGGTCGGCTCTGATCTCCAACCTCGTCTACGCGAAGCCGGCAAGTTACACCGAGCTGGCGACCAGCAGCAGCACGTTCACCGTCGAGGCAGTCGCCGCTCCCGGCGCCACCGTCGCGCAATTCGCGAAAACGCTTCAGGCGGCCACCGACACCACGGTCTACATCACCGGCGCACCGGGATCGCTGACCGCCACCCCGCTCGACGACGACAACATCCCGTCGCTTTCGGCGCTCGCCCGCCTGCGCTTCGTGAACGCGACGCCCGACGCCACGACGTTCGACGTCCTGCTCGATGCCACGGTCATCGCATCGGCGGTCACCGCGACCGCGGCGCCGGCCTACGTCGCGACGCCATCGGGTACGTACACGATCACCATCCGCAACACCGCCACCGGCGCGCCCATCATCGTCCCGCAAAGCGGATTCTCCGTCGGGGCGTCGACGGTGTTCACGGTCTTCGTTGTCGGCACGCCCGCGGTGCCAGAGCTGGTCATCGCGCAGGACAAGTAAGCCGGGCTGCACGCTGGGGCGACTTACGCCACCCACCGCCGGGCGTTACCCCCGATCCGTCGGGTTTGGCCCGACGGCTTTTCAGCGGTGCCCGCGGTCGAATACCGAAAAGACGTCCACTACCGGATTGTTTCCCGTATTAGCTTCGACGGTGCAGCGATACACGCCCGCCGGCAGCGGGGGAAGTTCGACGCGCTGCCATCCTTCCCTGTGTGGCGGGAAGTCGACGCGTGCCACTTCGGTGCCCGCATCGGCCTCGGCGACCGTCGCCTTCAACGCGGGCGAAGGCGCGAGGTCGGCTTGCACGCGCAACGACACCGGCTCGTCGTCCCAGTAGGCATCCTCCAGATGCAACGCGACTTTTACCAAGCCAGGTGAAATCGCCCGGTATTGCCACGACGACAGGTCAAGATCGAGTGCCGTGATCGCTTCGCACACGTGGTGCTGGATCGCGGCGTCGTTCTGCAAGGACGCGTGGCAGGTCGAGACGTAGGCCTCGAGGCTCGCATTGGAGAGCTCGACCGGCGTGGCGGAGATCCGCGGTACGGTGCCATCGCCTTTGAGGTCGCGCCCCGCATGCGCGCTCGCAAACTCGATCGTTTCGCCACCGGTCATGAGTGCCGATTGCAGCGTTTCCTGATGCGTTCCCACCACCGGAATGACGCGATAACGCTTGAGTCGATAGGCGTCGTTGTCGAGATGGCGATCGACAGCCTGCTGAATCTCGGCGTGAAAGGCGCGAGCCGCCAGCAGCTTCGAAGCTTCGACATGGCTTATCGCCGGTCCATCGCAGAGATGCGCGAGCTTCCCGTCGACCGTCTGCAGGCAGGCGTAGGTGGGCAGCAATTGATAGAGCGAGGTGAGCGAGCGCGCGAATGCCGAAAGATCGACGATGCCGAAAGGCCCCTTGCGGATCCCCTCGACCAGCGTACGCAGCGCATTGACCGAGCCGCGAAACGGCGTGCCGAAGGTGATGAGCGCCTTCGCATCCGGCCAACCCTCGAGCGCTTCCAGGAAGTAGCGGGCGACGAGGCCACCCATTGAATGCGCAACGATGATGAGCTTCGCTTCGGTGTTGCCGGATGATTCACGCCAGTGTTGCAGCCACTCCTCGCTCAGCCGCTGGAGTCGCTTTGCGGCAACCCGGTTGTCGCGCCGCCAATCGTAGGGAAACTCGAAATAGTTGGCGCCGCGCTCGACGTCGAACGTGCGCAGGAGCGCCTCGGTCAGGCCCGAGTACCCGTCGACCTTCCACAGATACGGGATCAGGTGCAGGTCGGGCAGGAGGCGCGTCGCCTCGACCTCGTCCACGTTTTGCTCCGGGTCGGGCGAATCGGCGGTAAGACCGAGCGCGCCGATGCTGCCACCTAGCGTCGCCAGCGCGTTAAACCCCGCGTCCACGGAAAATCCCCACGCCGCACGGCCTTGCCGCTTCAATTCGCTGCCGAGAATCCCGGGGATCACTACCAGCACATCGGGCATCGGTTTGCGGATCATCGGGACATCTCCAGCAGCGCTTGCCGGATCGCTGGCGATCAGGGCTTCGCCTGCGGCGGAAGAAACAGGAACTCACCTTCGCCGTCGAGCTTGGCATATTGGGGCGTCTGCCGGTTTTCGGACTCCGCCACCACGCGCCTTTGGATGTAGTCCGCCAGCTTGAGTGCGGTGAGTCCGCTGCCACCGGGGTCGGCGAAACCCTCAAGTCCCTTGAGGAAACTGCGGGTGAAGATGCCGTGGCCACCTTCCTCGACAGCTTTTTGGTTCCCGGCCCCCGCCGTGAGCAATTGCACCACCGGCTCCTCGGTCAACGCGGTCAGGTCCATCTCGGCTCCCGACGACGCGACGTCGCGCTTCGCCGCATAACCGGAAAAACAGCTGTCGAGCACGAACAGGATGTGCTTGGGCGGCAGGTTCTTTCCATGGCGCACGAAGTCCGCCATCGGCAGGCAGGTCAGCGGCAGATTGGCGGGATCCGCGTCATAGGGCAGCAGGTAGCCTTCCTCTCCTTTGCGGTGCTTCAAAACCTGGCCGTGCAGCGCGAAAAACACCAGCAACCGGTCGTCGTGTTGCATCGAACCCGCCTTGCCCAGCAGCTTGTCCAGGATCTTCTGCCGGGTCGCGCCTTCGTTGATCAGCAGTTCGATTCTCTCGGCCGGGAAACCTGCGCTTGGGAGGGCCGCGGCCACCGCATTGGCGTCGGCGGCCGCATAGTTCAATCGCGCCACGGAGGGCGACTGATAGGCGTCGACGCCAACCACCAGCGCCCAGGAATTCTGGTAGTACGGGCCCAGGCCCTTGGCAACGTCGCGGCGCGGCTTGCCGCCCTTCACGGTGACGACTGCCTCGCCCGCCACCGGCAGTAAGCGGCGCACGTGATAGCGCTTGTAACCGACCCCTGTCGGCTGCCCGGATTTGCTCAGGTCGCACGTCTCCGGATCGTCGACCTCGGCGACAATGGCGCGCACCGCGTAATACGTGTTCTGGTCGACCAGGACGCGCTTGCCGCCGCGCGCGTCCTTCTCGAACGCCGCAGCCAGGTTGACTGCAATGCCGAGCGCCGTGAAGTCCTTGACCTGCCCGCCGCCGATGGAGCCGATGATCACGTCGTCCGTGGTAATGCCGAAGCCGACATCGAGAAAGCCGAGGTCCGCGTTGCCTTTGCTTTGCCACTGATCGCGCAGGTCCGCGAACGCACCGACGATGTCGAATGCGCAGCGCAGCGCCCTTTCTTCGTGCCCCTTCGTGCCGCGGAACAGCGCCAGCACCCCGTCGCCCAGGAACTTGTTGACGAGCCCGCCGTGCTTGCTCACCTGTGAGGCGAGCAAGGTCAGAAATTCGTTCAGATGCCTCGCGATTTCCTTGGGGTGGCCCAGCGCCATGCTCAACCGCGTGAACCCGCGCATATCCGCGAACATGACGGTCATGCGCTCGTAATCCGCAGGGGCCGCCAGTTCGCGCAGCAGATCGCCGGTCTTGCGCCCGCTGGCAGCGGAGGTGAACATCCCCTTGTGCGCGAGCAGGTCGCGGATGTGGCGCGCATTGCGAATCGCGACCGCGGCGTGATCGGCGAAATGCTCCAGCAGCCGCAGGTCGCGCGAAGTGTAGTCGCCCGAACCCTTGTTCAGGAGTTGAACGACGCCGATCCGGAGCGACTCGATGGCGAGCGGCACGCAGATCATCGATTGGGTGCGGTAACGGGTTTCCTGATCGACGCCCTTGAAGTGATCCGCATCTGCCACGACGGAGGTGTCGATCAACGATTCGCCGGTCGTGTACACCCGGCCCGCCTTACTGGAATGCACCGGGACACGATCCGGGCCGAATTCGCCGAACTTCGTGAGCACGCCTTGCGCCTGGGGACCGGTCGCGGCGGCGAAGTACAGGCCGTCGCGCGGGGCGTCATAGAGGATGACCGAGCCCGACTCCGAATCGGTCAGCGCTCCCGCCCGGGTCAGTATCCCCACAACCAGGTCGCCGTAGTCGATCTCGGAGCTCAGCGCTTTGGCGTTGTCGACCAACGCGAGGAGGTCAGACCGGCTGAGTTCGTCGTTGTGTGCCATGGCGGCCCGCCGAAGTTGACTTGTAGACCACGAGTCTTTGCATTGGCGATGATGCCGTTACCGATGTCGAATTGCCAGCGAATCTTACAGGCGGCCACGCGCCCCTACGCTTCACCCTCCCCGCCCGATACCGGCAAAGCACCCGCAGGCGGCGCAAACCTGTGCTGCGCGCATCAGGGCATGATTCCGCCGCGCCTGGAGCCGACACAGGGCTGCGCGCTCATGCCCGGCATCGCGTTGGAGGAAGCTGCGTGGGCAGAATGGTAATGTGGTACGAATTTGACAGGGAAACGGGCCCTCATTGATGACCAGCATCGCCCAACACACGCCGATGATGCAGCAGTATCTCGGCCTGAAGGCGCAGCATCCGGACCAGCTGCTGTTCTACCGGATGGGCGACTTCTACGAGCTGTTCTACGACGACGCGGTGCGGGCGGCGCGGCTGCTCGACATCACGCTGACCGCGCGCGGCGCGTCGGCCGGGGCGCCGATCCCGATGGCGGGCGTTCCCTACCACGCGGTCGAGCAGTACCTCGCACGCCTGATCAGGCAGGGCGAGTCGGTCGCGATCTGCGAGCAGATCGGCGACCCGGCGACGGCCAAGGGCCCGGTCGAGCGCAGGGTAACCCGGGTGGTGACGCCCGGCACCCTCACCGACGCGGGCCTGCTCGAGGCCAAGCGGGACAGCCTGCTGGTCGCGATCCAGCCGGGAAAGCATCGCGCCGGATTCGCGTGGCTCAATCTCGCGTCCGGAAAATTCACGGTGGCCGAGGTTCCCGCTGTCGAGGCCGCCGCGAGGCTCGAACGAATGGACGCCGCGGAACTCCTCCTTCCCGACGGCGTTGCCTCGCCGTGGCGCGGGCCTCCGATCCCGACGCGAATGCTGCCCGGCTGGCAATTCGATGCCGCGGCCGCAGCCCGGGCGCTGGCCCGGCACTTCGGCACGCAGGACCTGTCGGCTTTCGGCGTCGCGGATCGCGATCTCGCGCTCGGCGCCGCCGGCGCGCTCTACGGCTACGCGAGCGCGACGCAGCAATCCGCGCTCGCCCACGTGCGCTCGATCAGCGTCGAATCGGACGGCGAGTACCTCGACCTCGATGCGGCCACACGCCGGAATCTCGAAATCACCGCCACCTTGCGCGGCGAGCCCGCGCCTACGCTGCTGTCGCTGTTCGACAGCTGTACGACCGCCGCGGGCAGCCGCCTGCTGCGCCATTGGCTCACCCATCCGTTGCGCGCGCAGCCTGCTGCAGCCGCACGTCAGGACGCCATCGCGGGCTGGGTCGACGACCCCCGCACGCGCGACGGCATCGCACGCGAGCTGGCGCGCACCGTCGATGTCGAGCGCATCGCGGCCCGCATTGCGCTGAAGAGCGCCCGGTCGCGCGACCTGTCCGGGCTGCGCGACACGCTGGATCGACTGCCCGCGATCCGCGCCAGCATGGCGCCGCATCCTGCAGCGAGCGTGACCGCGCTCGCGGTCGACCTCGATGTCGATCCCCGCTGGGCGTCGCTGCTGGCACGCGCCATTGCGCCCGAACCCGCCGCGCAGTTGCGCGACGGCGGCGTCATCGCCGACGGCTTCGATGCCGAGCTCGACGAATTGCGCGCGATCGACACCCAATGCAGCGACTTCCTGATCGAACTCGAAGCCCGCGAGCGCGCACGCACCGGCATCGCGACCCTCAAGGTCGAATACAACCGCGTCCACGGCTTCTACATCGAAGTGAGCCATGCGCAGGCGACGAAGGTGCCCGACGATTACCGCCGGCGCCAGACGCTCAAGAATGCCGAACGCTACATCACGCCGGAATTGAAGGCGTTCGAGGACAAGGCACTCTCCGCGCAGGACCGCGCGCTGGCCCGGGAAAAGCAACTGTTCGACCGCCTGCTCGATGAACTCGCCGCATCGATTCCCGCGCTGCAGTCCGTCGCGGCGGCACTCGCCAGCGTCGATGTGCTGTCGACCTTCGCCGAGCGCGCGATCGCGCTCGACCTCGCGCGACCGACGTTCCGCACCGAGCCGGGCCTCGCGATCACCCGCGGCCGGCATCCGGTCGTCGAGCGACAGGTCGAAGCGTTCATTCCCAACGACCTGACCCTCGCCCCCGAACAGCGCCTGCTGGTCATCACCGGACCGAACATGGGCGGCAAGTCGACGTACATGCGTCAGGCCGCCGTGATCGCGCTGCTCGCCTATTGCGGCTCGTACGTGCCGGCCGCGACCGCCGCGCTGGGCCCCCTAGATGCGATCCACACCCGCATCGGCGCCGCCGACGACCTGGCCGGCGGGCGCTCGACGTTCATGGTCGAAATGACCGAGGCCGCAGCGATCCTTCATCGCGCCACGCCGCAGAGCCTGGTGCTGATCGACGAGATCGGGCGCGGCACGTCGACGTTCGACGGCCTGGCGCTCGCCTGGGCGATCGCGCACCAGCTTGCCGAGCGCAACCGCTGCCTCGCGCTGTTCGCAACCCACTACTTCGAGCTGACCGCGCTGCCGGCGGAAATCGAAGGTTGCGCCAACCTGCACTTCGACGCCGTCGAGCACGCGGACGGCATCGTCTTCCTGCACGCTGTCGCCGAAGGGCCGGCGAACCGCAGCTACGGCCTGCAGGTAGCGAAGCTCGCGGGTGTCCCGGGGGAAGCGATCCGGCGGGCCAGGGGTTACCTCGCCCGGCTCGACAAGTTCAACACTACCGGGCAGGCGCAGGCGGATCTCTTCGCGCCATCGGCGGCGGCGACGGCGGGCATATCGACGGAGTTGCCGGAAGCGTCGGCCGGCAAGGCGATCGGCGAGCACCTCGCCACGCTCGATCCGGATGCGATGACACCGCGCGATGCCCTGGCAGCGCTCTATGAACTCAAGAGGATCGCGGATCGCTGAACGCCGGACATCGCGGCCGCAGCGGCAAACCCGTTCCGGCCTGAAGGCCCTCCTACAGGGACCCTGCGCCGTGTTCTATGGGAGCGGCTTCAGCCGCGCATCGGTGCGGGCCTCGAGGGAACTCCCGCACAGCAGGCGAACGCCCTTGCGTCAGTGATGGTGGTGCCCGTGCGCGCCATGCACGTGGCCGTGCTCGACCTCTTCGCTCGAAGCCGGCCGCACGTCGAGAATCCGGCAGTCGAAACGCAGCTGCTTGCCCGCCCACGGATGGTTGCCGTCGAGGACGGCCTTGCCCTCGGCAATGTCGGTGACGGTGAAGACGATGCCCGAACCCTCGGGATCGTCGGGATTGGCGTAGGCCTCGAACTGCATGCCGACCTCCACGTCTGCCGGGAGGCTGTCCACCGGCTCGATCTTCACCAGCTCCGGATCGTAGTCGCCGAAAGCGTCGGCGGGTTCGACGGTCACCGAGACCGCGTCGCCGGCCTTCTTGTTGGTCAGCGCCTCTTCGACCCTGGGCAGCATCCCCGAGTGTCCGCCGTGCAGGTAGGCGATCGGCTGGTCGGTCGCTTCGAGCAGCGCGTCATCGGCGTCGAAGAGCTCGAAGGTCAGGGTGACGACGGTGTTCGTGAAAATGTTCATCAGGACTCCGCAGTGTGGAAAATGTCCGCGCGGGGCGCGGGCGGCCGGCGGGACCGCAGCACCGGCGGCGCCCTTCGGAACCCTCGCCGCGCGGCAGGAACGGCGCAATTGTAGCGCACCGCGCGGCGCCCACCCTCGATGCCGCGCTCGCTATAATGGACGGATGAAAAGGCCTCATGGTGCCACGGCGCCGGCGCCCGGAACGCTCCTCGGGAGTCGCAGCGTGGACGCCTTCCTGCGCCGTTTCTGGCACAAGGAGGCGTTGCTTGTGCGCGGGGCGCTGCCCGGCTTCGCCGGCCTCGATACGGCGGCCGAACTGCAGGCGCTGGCGCGGCGCGACGACGTCGAGTCGCGACTGGTCGTTCGCGACGGAGCGCGCTGGTCGTTCGCGCAGGGTCCGTTCCGGCGCGCAGACTTCAAGGCGCTGCCCGCGCGCAACTGGACGCTGCTCATACAGGGCATCAACCTCCATTCCGCCGCGGCCGACGCGCTGCTGCGCCGGTTCGCGTTCCTCCCGTACGCGCGCCTCGACGATCTGATGGTGAGCTTTGCTGCGCCGGGTGGCGGTGTGGGTCCGCACTTCGACTCCTACGACGTGTTCCTGCTGCAGGGTTTCGGCCGTCGGCGCTGGCGCTATGGCCGGCAGGAAAGCATGGAGCTGAAGCCGGGGCTGCCCGTGAAGATCCTGCGCCATTTCACGCCGGCGCACGACGAGGTGTTCATGCCGGGCGACATGCTGTATCTGCCGCCGCAGTTTGCGCACGATGGCATCGCGGTGGACGCCTGCACCACCTATTCGATCGGGTTCCGTGCGGCGAGCACCAATGAAATCGCCGTGGCCTTTCTGGACTTCCTGCGCGACGAGGTCGACCTCACCGGCCGTTACGCGGATCCCGACCTCAAGGCCACGCGCGAACCGGCGCGCATTGGCACGGCGATGCAGCGCCGATGCGCGCAACATGTCTCGCGCATCCGCTGGAACCGGGCGACGGTCGCGCGCTTCCTCGGCGCGTGGCTGTCGGAACCGAAGCCGACGGTGTTCTTCGACCCGCCGGAGACGCACCTCACGCGTGCGGCGTTTGCGGCTCGCGCGCGGCGCCGCGGCGTCGCGCTCGACGCGCGGACGCAGTTCCTCTACGACGATGCACAGCTCTTCGTCAACGGCGCGGCGCAGGCGTGGCCCGCTGCCGGCGCAGCGACACTGCAGCGGCTTGCCAACGAGCGGCGGCTCTGCGCCAGCGATGTCCTGCCGCTGCCCGCAGCCTGCGTCGCCCTCCTCCACGACTGGTACCGCAATGGTTACGTCCACGTCGACACCCCCTGACGCGGATCGCGGGCCGGTCCCGCAGCGCGAAGCCCTGTCGACGCTCGCCGAACAGGTCGCGGCGATCGACCGCCTGATCGCACTGGCGAGGCAGTCGATCAGGGTGTTCGACGGCGATCTGTCGCAGATGGGCTGGAACGGCGTCGCCCGTGCCGAACTGCTGACCGCGTTCCTGCGGCGCTCGCGGCACGCGCGACTCGACATCATCGTCCACGACACGCGCTGGATCGCGGCGTCGTGCCCGCGGCTCACCGGACTGCTGCGGCACTGGAGCCACGCGATCGCCATCTACCGGACGGGCGTGGAAGCGCGTGCCGCCACCGATCCGATGGTCATCGTCGACGCGCGGCACCACCTGCACCGCATCCATCTCGACCATCCACGCGCCGCGCTCGGCATCGACGTGCCGGCCGACGCCCGTCCGCTCGTCGACCGCTTCGACGAGATCTGGTCGACCGGCGAACCGGGAGTTACCGCGACGACACTGGGCCTGTGACGCGCCCGTCTACAGCGGCGCGCCGATGCGCCGCGCGACTTCGCGGTAGTGCTCGATCACCTGCCCCAGGTCGCGGCGGAAGCGGTCCTTGTCGAGCTTTTCGCCGGTCTTGGCGTCCCACAGCCGGCAGCCGTCGGGCGTGAACTCGTCGCCCAGCACCAGCGGACCCTGCGGGTCGTCGGTCGGGTGGCCGAACTCGAGCTTGTAGTCGACGAGGTCGATGCCGGCGTTCGCGAACAGAGGCTTCAGCACCGCGTTGACCCGATGGGTGATCGATTTCATGGCGTCGATCTCGCCCGCCGTGGCCCAGCCGAGGATGCGGATGTGGTCCTCGTTGACCAGCGGATCGTGCAGCGCGTCGCTCTTGAGGAAGAACTCGAAGATCGGCTCGGCGAGCTTCGTGCCTTCGGCGATGCCGTAGCGCTTGGCCATCGAGCCTGCGCAGACGTTGCGGACCACGCACTCGACCGGCAGCATCTTCATCGCCTTGACCAGCGATTCGCGCTCGTTCAGCACCGCGACCAGGTGCGTCGGCACGCCCGCAGCCGCGAGCTTGCCCATCACGAAGGCGTTGATCTTGTTGTTCGTCTCGCCCTTGAGGTCGAGCTTGGCGAGCTTGATGCCGTCGAACGCCGAGACGTCGTCGCGATAGTGCATGATCAGCCGATTCGCGTCGTCGGTGGCATAGACGGTCTTCGCCTTGCCCTTGTAGAGTTCCTGCCGCTTTTCCATTGATTTCTCCGTCAAAGGTCGCGCCAGCCGAAACCTTCGGCCTGGCTCGCGATTCCGATCCAGTCTTCGCTGCAATTGAGGGCGCCGGCGAGCGCGCAGCGCGCCTTGTCGGGCGTGTTGTTCTGCCGCGACAGGTGCGCGGCGACGACGTGCTTCAACCGCGTGGTGTCGATTCGGTGCAGCAGCCCGGATGCATCGCTGTTGTTGAGATGCCCGAGCCGCCCGGCGATTCTCTGCTTCAGCGGGTAGGGGTAGTCGCTCTCCGCCAGCATGTCGGTGCAGTGGTTGGTCTCCAGCACCAGCGCGTCGCAACCGGACAGGCTCGCCTCGACATGCGGCGTGCTGACGCCGATGTCGGTGAGCACCCCCAGACGCACCGCACCGTCCGACAGCACGAACTGCGTGGGCTCGCGCGCATCGTGCGGCACCGGCACCGGCGTTATCTCCAGGTCGCCCAGCGCGAACGCCTGGTGGCTGTCGAAGCTGTACACGCGTTCGACTCCCTCGAAGCGCTGCGACACCGCGGCCAGCGTGCCGAACGAGCCCCAAACCGCGATGCCATGGCGCGCCGCAAACGCCGGCGCACCCCCGACGTGGTCGGAGTGCTCGTGTGTGATCAGGATCGCCGCCAGCGCGCCCGGCTCGAGCCCGAGTCGGGCGAGGCGGACCGTGGTGTCGCGCACACCGAAACCGCAATCGATCAGCACGCGCGTACTGCCCGCCTCGACCACGAGGCCATTGCCCTCGCTGCCGCTGCCCAACGATGCGAAGCGCATCACCCGCCCGCGTCGCTATTTGAGCTGGTCGCGGATGAGCGAGAGGATCTTCTCGCTGTTGGGAGTATTGACCACCGCGCCGGCGGGATCCTTCACGGCCACCGTGCTGCGCGTCTCGCCCCCGGTCACGACAATCCGATACTGCTCGGGCTTTTCCGTCGTGTCCTTCCAGAACTGAAGCCTGGTGAGCCAGCCCGCCTCGACCTTGGCGGTGTCGGGATCGGCGTAGCGGACGAAGTAGACACCGGTCGAGCGGTCGCGATCGACGACGGTGAAGCCGATACGGTCGAGGGCGAGCCCGACGCGGCGCCAGGCGCGGTCGAAGCTGTCGTCGACCTCGAGGACGCCGGACCCGTCGGCGGCCTTGGTCAGCCGCGCGCGGTCCGTCGCCGCGACCCCCGGAGCCAAGGCCCGCTCGACCGACGCGCGGGCCACGCTTTCGACGGCGCCGAAGCGCACCATCATCCGGGTGAGGATCTCGGTTTCGAGGCCCGGATTCGGCGGCAGCACCGTCCAGGCAAAAGCAACGGGCTCCCCGGCACTGAGGGCGGTGGGCATCTGCTCGGCGCCGCGGTGGGTCACGAAGATATCGACGGTGCCCGGCTCGCTGCCGCGCTCGATCCGCGTGCGAAACTTGTCGCGCTTGTAGGTCGTGTACAGCAGGTCGGCGACCTTTCCCAGCGTCTGCCGAATGATGTCGGTGGGAAGATCGGCGCGGTTCTCGGCCCAGTCGGTTTCCATCACGCCGATGACCGGCTGCTCGACGGCGAGGACGAACCCCGTATCGAGCCAGAACTGGCGCACGGTACTCCACGCCTGCTCCGGCGTCGCTTTGACGACGAGCCAGCGGTCATTGCCGCCGCGGGCGATGCGCGCGTCTGCCGTGGCGGCAGGCGCGATCTCCGCGGCGGTCCTGGGGCGGGTCGCATCGCGGGCGGCGGATGCCGCTGAAGCCGTAGCGACGTTGTAGCGATCGTCGTACTGCGGCGCGGTGAGGTCGGGAGGCAACTCGAGCGCCGGCGCCGCCGTGACCGACTTGTAGTCGATCTTCTTGCTCATCGTACTGCTCAACGACTCGCAGCCGCCCAGCACCAGCAGAGCGCCCGCCGCCAGCAATGCGACGCGCGCGGGCAGCAACAGCTTCAGGACTTCCATGCGGAGAACCTTCCAGATATCAGGCGAGGACACCGGACTCGCGCAGCGCAGCACGGACGGTCGCGTGATGCTGCGCCGACAGCGGAACCAGCGGCAGGCGCAACTCGGGTTGAATGAGGCCCATCTCCGCCAGCGCCCACTTGACCGGTATCGGATTGGCTTCGACGAAGAGCTTGGTATTGAGCGGCATCAACCGGTCGTTGAATCGGCGCGCCGCCGCGATGTCGCCCGCCAGCGCCGCCCGGCACATGTCTGCCATCAACCTCGGCGCGACGTTGGCCGTCACGGAGATGACACCGTGGCCGCCGAGCAGAATGAACGGCAGGGCGGTGTCGTCGTTGCCGGAGTAGAGACCGAACCGGTGCTCGGCGGGAAGCCGCCGGATGAGCTCGATGTGGCGCGTCATGTCCGACGTCGCGTCCTTGAGGCCGACGATGCCCGGTACCTCGGCAAGGCGCAGCACCGTCTCGGTCGACAGATCGGCGACCGTGCGTCCGGGGACGTTGTACAGGATGACCGGGAGATCGACGGCTTCCGCGATCGCGCGAAAGTGCCGATAGAGGCCCTCCTGCGTCGGCTTGTTGTAGTAGGGCACCACCGACAGGCAGGCGTTTGCGCCGACCTTCTTCGCATACTCGGTGAAATAGATCGCCTCGGTCGTCGAGTTGGCGCCGGTGCCTGCGATCACCGGGATGCGCCCGCGGACGGTATCGACGGCCACCTTGATCAGCTGGCAGTGCTCATCGGGGTCGACGGTCGGCGATTCGCCGGTCGTGCCGACGATGACGATGCCGGACGTGCCTTCCGCGATGTGGAACTCGATGAGCCGCGCGAGCGCGGGCAGGTCCAGGGCACCCCCGGCCTGCATGGGCGTGGCAATGGCAACGATGCTACCGGTCAACTGGGGCGCCTGCATGAGAGTGACCACCGACGGCGAGGATAAAGCGCGATTTTACCCGATTCGACCCCGATCGGTCGGATGGGTACTCAGGGCGCAGGCCCTCCGGCCAGCAGCGGAGGCCACGCCCGGCTGCGGCCGACGGCAGCGATTCTCTGCACGACCCTTCCCCGCTCGCCGCCCTCCTCCAGCCCCTGTTCGAACGCCACGATGCGCAGCCCGGGGCTCACGCGATCCAGGAGTTCGTTCTCGCGCAGCAGGAAATCCGGATTCGACGGCTTGCCGAAGGCTTCGTTGCCCTGGGCGAAAGTTTCGTACAGCAGGACGCCGTCGTCGGCCACCGCGGCGACGAGCGCGGCCATGATCGGACGATGGAGGTAGCGCGCGACGATCACGGCACCGTACCGGTCTGGCCCAAGCGGCCAGGTGCCGGTCTCGAGATCGCATTGCATGATCGTGACCCCCGGTTCGCCGGCCAGCGCCGCCAACGCCAGCGGATCGCGATCGACCGCCAGCACCGGGTGACCGAGGCGCGCGAGAAAGCGCGCGTGCCGGCCGCCTCCGCACGCCAGATCGAGCACCGGAGCCGCCGGAGCGATCAGGTGCGCATGGCGCCGGATCCAGGGCGACGGCGACGATGGCGAAGCGATGCCGGGAGGTGGAAGTGACACGGGAATCTCGGTGCGAACCCAATGATTGCGCAGCCGCGAGCATATCAACCCCGTCCCGCCAAGGCGAACCGGAAAGGATCGCGGCATAATTGCCGGATGGCCGTCGACCCATCCCCGCGCGCCGCCGACGCCGCGCCCGCCCGCGACGCCCCGGGACCGGCGCCCGCGGGGGACACGCACGACCTGCCGGCCCTGCTGGCGCAGGCAGAGCGGCTGGCGGCGAGCGACCTCGCGGGTGCCGAGTCCGCCGCGACGCGCGCGCGCGCGCTTGCAACCGCACAGGGCGACGAGGCGCTGCTCGCCCGTGCGGAGAGCGCGCTGGGAATCGCCGTCGCCAGCGCGGGACGCCCGCTCGAGGGGCTGGCCCACCTCACCCGCGCGGTCGAGCGCTACGCCCGCCTGGGGTTGCGAAGCGGCGAGATCGTCGCCTTGCGCCACCTCGGCTCGGTGCAGGGAAATTACCTGGGGCTCGTCGATCCCGCGCTCAACGCGTTCCGGCGCGCACTCGAGCTCTGTGCGCAGAGCCAGAACGCCGACGAAGAGGCGCGGACGCTGACGGTGCTGGGCGTGCTTCTGGGGGGGCTGCACCGCTTCGACGAGGCGCGTCCCGCGTTCGAGCGCGCGGCGACGCTGCTGCGGGCGTCGGGAGAACGCGGCGCTCTGGCCAAGGCGCTCAACAACCTGTCCTATCTGCACGTCGAATGCGGCCGCTACGACGTAGCGCTTCCCATCGCCGAAGAAGCGATCGCCGCCACCGACCCGGAAACGCAGACGATTCAGCTCATCGGCGAGCGCTGCACCTGCGCGATCGCACTGGCCGGCGTCGGCCGCGGCGACGATGCACTGGCGATGCTCGCCGCCAACGAGGCCGACTTGCCCGGCATCGAGGACAGCTACGCGCTCACCGACCACCATCTTGCCGTGGCCCGCGTCGCGCTGCTGCGGAATCAACCGCAGTTCGCGCTGCCGGCGCTGGACCAGGGACTCGCCATCGCGGTCGCGGCCAAGCTGCACGCCTGCGAGTTGCGGTTCCTGCAGCAGATGGCGGCGACTGCCGAGGCGATCGGCGACACCGCTGGCGCCCTCGCCCACTACAAGACGCTGCGCGAGGTCGAACGCCGGATTCTCAACACCGAGACCGCGAAGAACATCCACTCGCTCGAGACCACGCTGCAACTGCGGGAGCAGGAGCACGAAAACACGGCTTTGCTGGCGACACAGGCCGGGCTCGAAGCCCGCGTGATGGAGCGCACCGCAGCGCTGGCCGCGGAAGTCGAAGTGCGCCGCCGGGCGGAACAGCGCTCCGAGTATCTGGCGCGCCACGATTGGCTCACCGACCTGCCCAACCGGCGCGGACTGCACGACGCGCTTGAAGAGGCCATCGCCGATGCCCGGTCGCGGGGCGGGCTCGTCGGCGCGCTGTTCGTCGACATCGACCGGTTCAAGGTGGTCAACGATGCCCACGGTCACCTCCTCGCCGACCAGATTCTGCGCATCGTCGCCGAGCGGTTTCGCAATCTCGTCACCGAGCCCAGCGTGGTCTTCCGCTTTGGCGGCGACGAGTTCCTGCTGCTGATCCGCGACGCGCTCTCGCCGCGGCACCTGCTGCGCGTCGCCCAGCGCGTGCTGGACTCGCTCGATCAGCCGATCAGCATCGACCGCACCGATTTCCGCGTCGCCTGCAGCGTGGGGCTCGCCATCTTTCCCGACGACGCAACGGGCGTCGACGAACTGCTGCGCAAGTCCGACCATGCGCTGCTGCTCGCCAAGGAGCGGGGACGCAACCGCGTCGTCCGCCTGGACAGAAGCGTCGCCCGGGCAATGGAACGCCGGATGCGCCTGGAGCAGGACATCCTCCACGCACTTGAACGCCGCGAATTGCTGCTGCACTTCCAGCCGCAGTGGGACCTGCGCCGCGATCGGGTCGTCGGCATGGAAGCCTTGCTGCGCTGGGCGCACCCGGTGCTGGGTGTCGTCCCGCCAGGCGAGTTCATCCCGGTGGCCGAGGAGCTTGGCATCATCTCGATGCTGGGAGCCTGGGCGCTGAAGGAAGCCTGCCGCGTGTCGGCACGCCTGCACAAGCGCCTCGGTTGGAGCGCCGGCGAACAGCTGATCGTCGGGGTCAACGTGTCGGCGCAGCAGCTGCGTTCCGAATCACTGATCGTCGACATCCGCAGCGCGCTCGCCGCCAGCGGCATCGATGCCAACCGACTGGAACTCGAACTCACCGAGTCGCTGTTGCTGTCCGAAGATGCGGCGACGCTCGCGCGCCTGAACGCCATCCGCAATCTCGGCGTCAAGCTCGCGCTGGACGACTTCGGGCACGGCTACTCGAGCTTCAGCACGCTGCACCGCGTGCGCTTCGACCGCCTCAAGATCGACCGCAGCATCGTCAACGAATCGACGATGGCACCCGAGAAATCCGTGGTCACGCAGGCGATCATCGCCATGGCGCACGGACTCAAGCTCACCGTGGTGGCCGAGGGCGTCGAGACGGTGGAGCAGCGGGCGCTGCTGGAGGCACAGGACTGCGACCAGATCCAGGGCTTCCTGGTCGCCGAACCGATCACCGGCGACGAACTCGCCAACCGCCTGCGCCGACGCGCCGACTGAACCGCCGCTGCGCGTTCGCGACCCGCCGGGCCGGGTCGGAGGCTGAGAGTGTTCGGATCGAAGGACTCTCAGCCCCTCAGCCCTTCGCGAACGTCACCTCGCCGCCGGTGGCCCCGACCTTGATCGTGTCCCCGGCCGCATACTTGCCGCCGAGGATTTCCTTCGCCAGCGGATTCTCGATCCGCTGCTGGATCGCGCGCTTCAGCGGCCGCGCGCCGTAGACCGGGTCGAACCCGGCTTCGGCGACGAGCTTCAGCGCCGCATCGGTGACCGAAACCTTGATCTCGAGCTTCGCGAGTCTTGCCTCCAGCGCCTTCAGCTGGATCCTGGCGATGCTGGTGATCTGTGTCTGCGCCAGTGGCGCGAACACGACGATCTCGTCGATGCGGTTGACGAACTCGGGCCGGAAGCTGGCTTTCACGTCGGCCATCACCGCGATCTTGACCAGCGCCTGCTCTTCGCCCGCGTCGGTCATCTGCTGGATCCGGTGCGATCCGAGGTTCGACGTCATGACGATGACGGTGTTCTTGAAATCGACGGTGCGTCCGTGGCCATCGGTCATCCGGCCGTCATCGAGCACCTGCAGAAGCACGTTGAACACGTCGGGGTGCGCCTTCTCGACTTCGTCGAGCAGGATCACGCTGTAGGGCTTGCGCCGCACCGCTTCGGTCAGGTGACCGCCTTCCTCGTATCCCACGTAGCCGGGAGGCGCGCCGATCAGGCGCGCGACCGAGTGCTTTTCCATGAACTCGGACATGTCGACGCGGATGAGATGCTGCTCGGAATCGAACATGAACTCGGCCAGCGCCTTGCAGAGCTCGGTCTTGCCGACCCCGGTGGGCCCTAGGAACAGGAACGAGCCGTAGGGCCGGTTCGGATCGGCGAGGCCCGAGCGGGAGCGGCGGATGGCGTCGGAGACGAGGCGCACGGCCTCGTCCTGGCCCACGACCCGCTTGTGCAGCGCGTCTTCCATGTGCAGGAGCTTGTCGCGCTCGCCCTGCATCATCTTCGACACCGGGATGCCGGTCGCGCGCGAGACGACCTCGGCGATCTCCTCGGCGCCGACCTCGGTGCGCAGCAGCTTCGGCTTGGCCACGGCGCCGCCGGCACCCTTGTCGGCCTTCCTGAGCTGCGCCTCGAGCTGGGGCAGCTTGCCGTACTGAAGCTCGCTCATCTGCTGCCAGTCGCCCTTGCGCCGCGCGTCTTCCATCTGCAGCTTGAGCTTGTCGATCGATTCCTTGATGTGCTGCGAACCGGCGACCTGCGCCTTCTCCGCCTGCCACACCTCGTCGAAGTCCGCGACCTCGCGCTCGAGCCTTGCGATCTCCTGCTCGATCAACGCGAGGCGCTTCTTCGACGCCTCGTCGCTCTCCTTCTTCACCGCCTCGCGCTCGATCTTCAATTGAATCAGCCGGCGATCGAGCTTGTCCATCGCCTCTGGCTTGGAGTCGATCTCCATCCGGATGCGCGCGGCCGCTTCGTCCATGAGGTCGATCGCCTTGTCGGGCAGGAAGCGGTCGGTGATGTAGCGGTGCGAGAGTTCCGCCGCCGCGACGATCGCGGGGTCGGTGATGTCGACGCCGTGGTGGATCTCGTAGCGCTCCTGCAGGCCGCGCAGGATGGCGATCGTAGACTCGACCGACGGCTCGTCGACCATCACCTTCTGGAACCGGCGCTCCAGCGCCGCGTCTTTCTCGACGTACTTGCGGTACTCGTCGAGGGTGGTCGCGCCGACGCAGTGCAGCTCGCCGCGCGCGAGCGCCGGCTTCAGCATGTTGCCGGCGTCGATCGCGCCCTCGGCCTTGCCGGCGCCGACCATCGTGTGCATCTCGTCGATGAATACGATCGTCTGCCCCTCGTCGGCGGCGATGTCCTTCAGAACCGCCTTCAGGCGCTCCTCGAACTCACCGCGGTATTTCGCTCCGGCAAGCAGCGCCGCCATGTCCAGCGTCAGCACGCGCTTGTTCTTCAGCGTCTCGGGAACTTCGCCGTTGACGATGCGCTGCGCGAGACCTTCGACGATCGCCGTCTTGCCCACACCCGGCTCGCCGATCAGCACCGGGTTGTTCTTGGTGCGGCGCTGCAGGATCTGTATCGTGCGGCGGATCTCGTCGTCGCGGCCGATGACGGGGTCGAGCTTGCCGCTCCTCGCGCGCTCGGTCAGGTCGATCGTGTACTTCTTCAGCGCCTCGCGCTGGCCTTCCGCTTCCTGCGTGTCGACGCTGCCACCGCCGCGCACCGTCTCGATCGCGGCTTCGAGCGCCTTGCGGGTGAGGCCGTGGTCCTTCAGCAGCCGGCCGGTGTCGCCCTTGTCGTCGGCCAGCGTCAGCAGGAAGAGTTCGGAGGCGATGAACTGATCGCCGCGCTTGGTCGCCTCGCGGTCGGTGAGGTTGAGCAGCGCCGTGAGCTCGCGCGAGACGCCGATCTCGCCGCCCTGCCCCTCGACCTTGGGCAGGCGTTCGATCGCCTTGCCGAGCGCCGGCTTGAGCTTGGGCACCGCGACTCCGGCACGTGACAGCAGCGACGAGGTGCCGCCATCCTCCTGGTTCAGCAACGCCGACAGCAGGTGCGGCGCCTCGATGAAGCCGTTGTCGTTGCCCAGGGCCATGCTCTGGGCATCCGCCAAGGCCTGCTGGAATTTGGTCGTGAGCTTGTCGAAACGCATGGGGCGCCCCCTGGTTTGCTTGGATTGGTCTTGAAGGTGGGGGAAACCCCGTCGAATTCAAGGGTTTGCCGGGCCGTCCCGGACACCGCAAAGCGTTGAAGCGGCGGCGCGGTGGTAACATCCGCGCCTCGTCGCAAGAACTCGCCGTCGCACGCCATGGCCACCGATCCGACCCCACCCACGCCCGAAGCGAAACCCGCATCGCTGCCGCAGTTGATCAGCGCCGTGTTCTGGAGTTTTTTCGGCGTCCGCAAGGGCACGCACATGGCGGCGGACACCAGTTCGATCAAGCCACTGCACGTGATCCTGGTCGGCCTCGGCCTGGCAGCGGTGCTCGTGCTGGCGCTGATCGTGCTGGTGCGCATCATCATCGCCAGCGCCGGCTGACGGCACCGGCTGCGTCGTTGCCATGGGGCACAGCATCGAGGTCAGCGAGGAGCAGGGTGTGCGTTACCTGCACTTCGGCACCGAGTGGGTCCAGGGCGCGATGCGCGTGAGGAGTCCGCACAAGCTCGTGCTCGCCTACACGCAGGAGATGCTTTCGTTCCTGCTGTTTCGCCCCGCCCCGCTGAAGGCGCTGATGATCGGCCTCGGCGCCGGGTCGCTGCCCAAGTTCTTTCGCCACGAACTGCCGAATGCCCACGTCACGGTCATCGAGATCAACCCCGGCGTGATTCGCATCGCCCGCGACCTGTTCAGGGTTCCCGACAACGATGCGCGGCTCGATGTCAGGCTGGGCGACGGCTATGCCTTCGTGCACGACACCCGCGAAACCTACGATGCCATCTTCGTCGACGGCTACGATCATCGAGCGCGACCCGGCAAGTTCGAGAGTCCGATGTTCTTCGACGCCTGCCGTGCGCGGCTCGCGCCGCAGGGTGTCCTGGTCAGCAACGTTTTCGGGCAGGTGCGCGGCCACGCGCAGACGCTGCGTCATCTGCGCGAAGCCTTCCCGCTCGGCAGCGTGCGCCTGCCGTCCGCAGAATCGAAAAACGTCGTCATCAGCGCGTTCGCCGAGCCTCCGTCGACGGTCTCGCTGGCGCACCTGCGGTCACGCGCGACCCGCCTTCGCGAGCGCCTGGGATTGCCGTTCCACAAGTGGGTGCATACGCTGCATCAGCACAACCCGCCGCAGACGCAGACGCTGTTCCGCTGACCATCGCGCCCGTCGACCCGCTGCCGACAGTCACGGCGACTCCGGGTCAGCCGAACTCCCGTATGACGGCCAGCGGCGGCTGTCTCGCCGTGCCTCGCGTTCCCAGCCAGCCGGCGAGCGTGACGGCGATCGCGCCACCCCCCACGCCGTACAGCCAGACCAGCGGATTCGCGCTGAAGGGAATCTGGAACACGCGATCGGCAAGCACGTACCCGGTTGCCGTGGCCCCGGCGGCGGCGAGCAGGCCCGCCAGCGCGCCCAGCACCGCGAACTCGGCCACCTGTGCCGCCGTCAACTGCGCGCGCGACGCGCCCAGCGTCCGCAGCACGGCAGCATCGAATCGCCGCTCGTCCTGCGTCGCCGCGATCGCGGCCTGCAGCACGAGGAGGCCCCCGGCCAGCGTGAACAGGAACACGAACTCCACTGCGCGCGCGACCTGATCCATGATCGACTGCACCTGGCCGAGGATCTCGCCGACGTCGATGGCCAGCACGTTCGGATACTCGCGGACGAGGCTGGACAGCCACGTGGCGCTCGCCGATCCGGGCGGCACGCGAATCGCGCCGATCCAGGTCTGCGGCATGGCTTCCAGCGCGCCCGGCGGAAACAGCGTGAAGAAGTTGGGACGGAAGCTGTCCCAGTCCACCTTGCGCAGGCTGGTGATCGTCGCCGCGATCGAGGTGCCGGCCACGTCCCACGAAAGCGTGTCGCCCATCTTCAGGCCGAGCGACTTGGCGATGCCTTCTTCCATCGACAGGCCGGCGTCGGGGCCTGCGCCGGCATCCCAGAACGCGCCGGCGACGACGTGATTGGTGGTCGGCAAGTCGGCAGCCCATGACAGGTTGAACTCGCGCTCGGCCAGTCGCCGCGCTCGCGGATCGTCGAGTCGCGCGGCATCGAGTGGCGCGCCGTTGACCCCGACCAACCGCCCGCGCACCATCGGATAGAGCACCGTGTCCTTGCCGCCGAGCGCTTTCAGGGCCGCACGCACGCCCTGCACCTGATCGGGCAGCACGTTGATGACGAAGTGATTGGGCGCATCGGGCGGGATGCTCTGCCGCCAGTTCTGCATGAGATCGCCGCGCACGACCGTGAGCAGCAGCAGCGCCATCATGCCCAGCGCCAGCGCGCCGATCTGCAGGCTCGATGCCAGCGGCCGCCGGCGCAGGTTGGCCAGGCCAAAGCGCCACGTGACACCGCGCTGCGGGAGTCGCTTCAGCAGCACGATCAGCACCCACGCGGCAACCGCCGCCGCGGCGAGCAATGCACCGATTCCGCCGATCATGATGCTGCCCGCCTTGAGGTCCTGCGCCTGCCCGCCGATGAGGACGGTGATCACCAGCACGCCCAGGCCGTAGGCGACCAGTCCGCTGGGACGCGGACGCGGCAGGTCGCGCCGCAGCACGCGCAGCGGCGGCACGCTGGCCAGCGCAATCAACGGCGGCAGCGCGAACCCGAACAGCAACAGCACGCCGGTACCGAAGGCGACGAACCCGGGCAGCATCGCCGGCGGCGGCAGTTCGGTGGCATTGAGTCCGCGCAACAGAAGCACCAGCAGTTGCTGCCCGGCCAGACCCAGCAGCACGCCGATCGCGCTCGCGATGAGCCCCAGCGTCGCGAACTGGACGACGAAAAGCGACAGCGTCTGGCGCTCGGAACTGCCGAAGCAGCGCAGCATCGCCGCCGTATCGAGATGCCGGCGCAGGTACCGCGAAGCCGCCAGAGCGATCGCCACCGCTGCGAGGATCACCGCGACGAGCGCCGCGAGGCCCAGGAACTGCTCCGCACGTTCGAGCGTCTGCCGCACTTCCGGACGCAGATCGCGGACGTTTTCCATCCGCTGCCCGGGTTTCAATTCGGTGCGCACCCACGCGAGATAAGGGTCCAGCACATTGCGGTGCGTCATGTCGGCGACGAGCAACCGGTGCGAGGCGCGATTGCCGGGCTGCATCAGGTTGGTGGCCGGCACGTCGTCGAGGTGGATCAGCAATCGCGGACCGATCGCAAAGAAGCTGCTCGTCACCTCGGGCTCCTGCACGATGATGGCCGTCACCTTGAGCGGCGCTTCGCCGACGGCCAGCACGTCGCCGATCGCGACGTTCAGGCGCGCCGCGAGCCGTGTGTCGGGCCAGGCTTCGCCCCGTCCGGGAATGCCATGGGCCGACACCCCCGCCCCGGCCACGCCGTCGGCGAACGTGATCGCGCCGCGCAATGGATAGCCGGGTGCGACGGCCTTGACCTCGGCAAGCAGTGGATTGCCGCCCTCGGTGCCCGGACCGCCCTTGCGCTCGACCATGCTGTTGAACCTGAGCACGGGGGTCGTCGCGAGGCCGCGTCTTTGCGCTTCGGCAGCGAACGTTCCGGGCAACGGGCGATCGCCGGCGATGAGAACGTCGGCGCCCAGCAGCAGATTGGCCTGCTGCGACAGCCCGGACTTCACCCGGGCGGCGAAAAAGCCGACGGTGCCGACACTCGCGACGGCGAGGATCAGCGCAAACGCCAATACGGTGAGCTCGCCCGCGCGCCAATCGCGCGCGAGCATGCGCAGCGCCAGCCGCCAGGTAGTCATGCGCCGGCGACCGGCACGCGCTCGTCGGCGCTGAGCCGGCCCGACGTGAGCGAAATCCGGCGACCGCAGCGCGACGCCAGCGTGCTGTCGTGGGTGACGAGCACCAGCGTGGTCCCGTGCTCGCGGTTGAGGCGGAACATCAGTTCGGCGACTTCCTCGCCCGTTGCCGCGTCGAGGTTGCCGGTCGGCTCGTCGGCCATCAGCAGCTTCGGCTCACCGGAAAACGCGCGGGCGATGGCGACGCGCTGCTGCTCGCCGCCGGAGAGCTGTTTGGGGTAGTGCGTGGTCCGGCGGCTCAAACCGACGCGATCCAGCCACTCCCGGGCGCGTGCCGGCGCATCGGAGGCACCAGCGAGTTCGAGCGGCAGCATGACGTTTTCCAGCGCGGTCAACGCCGGGAGCAGCTGAAACGACTGGAAGACGAAGCCCAGCAGACGCTGCCGCATGGCGGCGCGCGCGTCCTCGTCCATCGTCGACAAGGCCGTGCCGTCGAGCCACACGTCGCCGGCCGAGGGCCGGTCGAGCCCTGCCAGCAGCCCCAGCAGCGTCGTCTTGCCCGAACCGGAAGCACCGACAATGGCGACGGCGGCGCCGGACTCGATCTCGAAGTTCACCCCGTCGAGGATCGTCAGCGGGGACTCGCCACTGGTCACGACCTTGGTCAGGTCGGCGGCGCGCAGGATGTGGGAAGACATGTTCGGAGGGGGTGGCGGGTTCGATGCCCGCGTGAGAAGTGATCCAGGACGACTTGGGGACGCGGACACCACCGCGCAAGACCCTCGCTGCCCACCCTGAAAAACCCCGGCCGGCAGCCGCTCGTTCGCCATGGGAGAGACCGGCGAAAGGTCCGGGGGTTCCGCCGTCATTCTAACGTGACCGCTGTCGCTCGCTTGCCACGGCGCCTTACAATCGCGAAGTCGGCACGTCCCGCGCCGACCCTTTCGACGCCACCTCTCACATGACATTCCGCCGTTTTCTGCTGCTGCTGGCCCCGCTTGCCTTCGCCGTCGCGCTTGCCACCCCCGCCCGCGCGGCCGACGGCGGGCCCGTGATCCTCGTCGTCGGCGACTCGATCTCGGCCGCGTATGGCCTCGCGCGCGACCAGGGCTGGGTGTCGCTGCTGGCGGCGCGGCTCGACGCCGAGGGGTTCCGGCACCGCGTCGTCAATGCCAGCATCAGCGGCGACACGACGGCGGGGGGCCGCGCGCGCCTGCCGGCGCTGCTCGCCCAGCACAAGCCCGCCATCGCCATCATCGAACTCGGCGGCAACGACGGCCTGCGTGGCGGCAGCCCGAAATCGACGCGCGACAACCTGGACGCCATGGTGACCGCGGCACAGAAATCCGGCGCGCGCGTGCTGCTGATCGGCATGAAGGTGCCGCCGGAATACGGGCCTGCGTACACGCGCGAGTTCGATGCGCTGTTTGCGGGCGTCGCCGCCGCGCGCAAGACCGCCTTCGTGCCGTTCTTCTTCGCGGGCTTCGGCGAGGACAGTGCGCACTTCCAGCCCGACCGCATCCATCCGACGGCGGCTGCGCAGCCGAAACTGCTCGCCAACGTGTGGCCGGTGCTGCGCCCACTGCTGGGCAGGCGATGAGCGCGGCGCTTTTGCAGGGCGCAATGCGTGCGGAGCGCAAGGTGCCGGTGACCGCCATTGCCGCGCATCGCGACCGCATCGACGTGCGCAGCCCGGCGGAGTTCGCCGACGACCACATCCCGGGCGCCGAAAGCCGTCCGGTGCTCGACGACGACGAGCGCGCGCGCATCGGCACGTTGCACGCCCAGGTGTCCGAGTTCGCAGCCAAGCGCGCAGGCGCCGCGCTGGTCGCGCGCAACATCGCCGACATGCTGGAGACCGCGTTCGCAGACCGCCCCCGCGAGTGGGCGCCGCTGGTGTACTGCTGGCGCGGCGGCAAGCGCAGCGGGGCGCTCACGCACATGCTCTACGAGATCGGTTGGAAAGCCGTGCAACTCGACGGCGGCTATCGGGCGTATCGGCGTCACGTCCTGTCCCGCCTGACCGAACTGCCGCGGCAATTCCGCTACCGCGTGATCTGCGGCCTGACCGGTGCCGGCAAGAGCCGGTTGCTGGCCGCCTTGTCCGGGTCGGGCGCGCAGGTGCTCGACCTCGAGGGACTGGCGTGTCACCGCGGGTCGCTGCTGGGCGACTATCCCGACGCGCCGCAACCGTCGCAGAAGTGGTTCGAGAGCATGATCGTCGACGCGCTGGACCGCTTCGACCCGGTGCGCTGCGTCTACGTCGAGTCGGAGAGCAAGAAGATCGGCAGCGTGCAGGTGCCCGACGCACTGCTCGCCGCGATGCGCGCCGCCGACTGCGTCAGCGTCGAGACGCCGCAGCCGCTGCGCGTCGCGCTGCTGAAGGACGAATACGCGCACTATCTCGCCGATCCCGCGGCGCTCGGCGAGCGCCTTGCGCACCTCACCGAGGTGCACGGCCGAAAGACGATCGCGCACTGGGCCGATGCCGCGGCTGCGGGGGACTGGGATCTGCTCGTGGCCGAACTCCTGGCCAAGCACTACGATCCTACCTATGCGCGCGCGATCGAGCGCAACTTCCCGCGCGCGGCCGAAGCAAGACGGGTGGCGACCGAGGGCGTCGGCGATGCCGACTTTCGTGCGCTCGCCGCCCGAATTCTCGCCGAAGAAGAGGCAGCCCGATGAGTGAATACGCGTATCGCATCGTCAACGTTTTCGCGGAGACGCCGCTCGCCGGCAATCCGCTGTGCGTGTTCGAGGACGGCCACGGTCTCGACGACGCAACGATGCAGGCGCTGGCGCTGCAGTTCAACCTGTCGGAGACGACGTTTATCCTTCCTTCGACGAAGGCGACCGCGCGCGTGCGCATTTTCACGCCGACGTTCGAGATGCCCTTCGCCGGTCATCCAACGCTCGGCACCGCGCACGTCGTGCGCGCGCGGGGAGGCGCCGGCGACGTCGTCCGGCTGGAGATGGGTGCCGGCATCATTCCGGTGGTCGCTGCAGGCGACGTGTGGACGCTGTCGGCGAATGCGCCCCGCCATCGCCCGGTGGGTGCCAGCCGCGCCGAACTCGCGGCGATGCTGGGACTCGCCGAAGCGGACGTCGCGCCCGATCCGCTGCGGCCTCCGCTGTGGGTCGACACCGGCTCGGAGCAGCTCGTCATTCCGCTCGCAACCGCCGACGCCGTGCGCCGCGCGGCACCGCGCGCCGACCTGATGCTCGCCCACGGCCACAACGGCCAGCGCGCGATGGCGTATGTGTTCGCGCCCGATCCGGCGCGCGCAACCGCAGGTGGCGCGCAGCCATTCGTCGCGCGCTTCTTCTTTCCCAAGCACGGCGTGGTCACCGAGGATCCCGGGACCGGGTCCGCGTGCGCGAATCTCGGCGGCTGGCTGGTCGCCACCGCGCAGCCACTGCCGCAGCGATTCGCGATCATGCAAGGCGACCTGGTCGGTCGACCTTCCCGCCTGGGGCTCACGGTGACGGCGGCGAAGGAGATCCTCGTCTCCGGCCAGGTCATCGAACTCGGGCGCGGTACGGTGACGCTGTAGCGACGAACACCGCAGACCGCCGCCAGCAGGTCATGACGCGCCGGCTCCAACCGGCCGCGCGATCAGCCGGCGGCGTTGGCGTCCCAGGCCGCGAGGAATTCCTGCCAGTGCGGCGCCTGCAGCGCGGCGATCTTCTCGCGCGCAAGCGAAACCTCCTTCGCGTACTCGCCTGCCGAAAGCTCGCCGCGCAACTGGCGAAACCGGAGGTAGAGCAGATACGTGTTCATCACGTCGGTCTCGCAATAGCGGCGCACCTCGTCGAGCTGACCGGCGAGCACCGCGGCGTGCACGGCGCTGCCGTCCATGCCGAGCTTGCCGGGAAAGCCGCACAGCCGCGCCATCACGTCGAGGCCGGCATTGGCGCGCGGCTGATACATCGCCAGCACGTCCATGAGATCGAGGTGCCGCGTGTGGTAGCGCCCCAGGTAGCTGTTGTACTTGAAGTCGCGGTCACCATCGCCCCAATCCCAGAATTTCTCTGCCGTCACGCCGTGGATCAGCGCGCGATAGTTGAGCACCGGCAGATCGAAACCGCCACCGTTCCACGACACCAGCTGCGGCGTGTGCTTGTCGATCAGGTCGAAGAAGCGGCGGATGAGCTCGGCCTCGCCGTCGCCCGCCGACCCCACCGAAGCGATCTTGAATCCGCTGCCTTCGCGCAGCGCGCAGCCGATGGCGACGACGCGCTGGAAGTGCAACTGCAGGAAATCGGTGCCTGTCTGCGCGCGCCGCTGCTGCAGTGCCCAATCGAGCACCGCCGCGTCGTCGAGCTCGCGCGGCAGGCTGTGCGCGCGCCGCAACCCGGCCACGTCGGGGATGGTCTCGATGTCGAAGACGAGGATGGTGGTCATGAGAATACGCCAAGTACCAAAGAATCAACCAGGGAACACGCCCGTGGACAGATAGCGGTCGCCGCGGTCGCACACGACGAATACGATGACGGCATGCTCGACCTCGCGGGCGATGCGCAGTGCGACCGCGCAGGCACCCCCCGCCGAAACGCCGCAGAAGATTCCCTCTTCGCTCGCGAGACGACGCGTGGTCTCCTCGGCCTCGACCTGCGTCACCGTCTCGACGCGGTCGACGCGAGTACGGTCGAAGATCTTCGGCAGGTAGGCCTCCGGCCACTTGCGAATTCCCGGGATCTGCGCGCCTTCGGCAGGTTGGGCGCCGATGATCGTGATCGCGGGGTTGCGTTCCTTGAGAAAGCGCGACACGCCCATGATCGTGCCGGTGGTGCCCATCGCCGACACGAAATGGGTCACTGCCCCGCCGGTGTCGCGCCAGATCTCGGGACCGGTGCCGCGGTAATGCGCCAGCGGGTTATCGGGATTGCCGAACTGGTCGAGGATAAAGCCGCGTCCCTCGCCGCGCATCTTCTCGGCAGTGTCGCGCGCCAGTTCCATGCCGCCCGACTTGGGCGTGAGCACGAGTTCGGCACCGAATGCCCGCATCGACTGCCGGCGCTCGAGCGACTGGTTCTCGGGCATCACCAGCACCATCCGGTAGCCCTTCATCGCCGCGACCATTGCCAGCGCAATGCCGGTGTTGCCGGACGTGGCTTCGATCAGCGTGGCGCCAGGTTTGATCTCCCCGCGCCTTTCCGCCTCGACGATCATCGACAGCGCCGGCCGGTCCTTGACCGAACCGCCGGGATTGTTGCCTTCGAGCTTGCCGAGGACGACGCTGGTCGACGTCCCTGGCAGGCGCTCCAGGCGCGCCATCGGGGTGTTGCCGACGGCGAACTGGAGCGTTGGATAGGGAACGACCGGCATGGCAGCGGGAATCGGGAAACGACGTGCGGACAGGGAAGGCTATTGTAGTCGACCCGGCAATACCATCCGCCCGATGGCCGACCGGCCGTCGACCTTTGGCGGCGTCACCCGCGCGACGGTGGCCCGGGATTGGATGGACTCATGGCGGTCGCAAGGTGAAAACCTGGATTGTAAGGCGACCGTGCCGGTCGATTGACTGCCGCCGGCAGATCCATGCAGAGCGCCCAAAGACGGAACCCCGCCACGGGGGGCGGGGTTCCGGGGACAGCCTGCGGAGACGATTACTTGGCCGGCTTGTCGGCTTTCGCTGCCTTGTCTTTCGCCGCCTGGTCTTTGGCCGCTTTTTCCTTGGCTGCCTTCTCTTCCTTGGCTGCCTTGTCCTTCGCGGCCTTGTCTTCCTTGGCCTTGGCCTTGGCCGCCTTCTCTGCATCGGCCTTGGCTGCCTTGTCTTCCTTGGCCTTGGCCTTGTCGTCCTTCACCGGCGCTGCAGCTTTGGCTGGCGCAGCAGCGGGCGCAGCGGGTGCGGCCGCTTTTGCGGGCTCAGCCTTGGCAGTGGCCGCGGCAGCCTTTGCGGGCTCAGCCTTGGCAGCGGGCGCAGCGGCCTTGGCCGGTTCGGCTTTGGCGGGTGCGGCGGGGGCGGGTGCCGGAGCAGCGGCGGGTGCTGCTGCGGCCTTGGCGGGGGCAGCAGCCTTGGCCGGTTCAGCCTTCGCCGGTGCGGGCGCCGGGGCAGGTGCCGCGGCCTTGACCGGCTCAGCCTTGGCCGGCGCCGCAGCCTTCGCGGGCTCCGCCTTCGCTGCCGGAACCGCTGCTGCCGGCAGCTTGGTGGCGCCCGATAGCGACAAGTCGCCCTTGATCTTGTCGAACGTCGCATCGCCTACGCCCTTGACGTTCTTGACATCGTCGAGCGACTTGAACGGGCCGTTCGCCTTGCGATGATCGATGATCGCCTGCGCCTTGACCGGGCCAATGCCGTTCAGCGCCTCGAGTTCTTCCTTCGTGGCCGTGTTGATGTTGACGGCCGCGAACGCAAGCCCCGTGAAGAGCAGCGCGACGACCAACAGCAGGAACCGTTTCATGGGGTGTCTCCGGTTAGTTTTGAGCGGGGCGCGCCGCACCGATGCCGAAAATCCAACTGGCATGGCCGCAGAACGCCCGAGCGATGCTACCCGTTGACCACACATCCCACTTTGCCGCCGATCAAGGATCGACGTGGCGCCCGCCCCGCCCGAAAACGGCCCCGGGATGCCGTCAGGGCTTGGTCCGCACCGGCGCCGGATCGCGCTTCGCCGCCGATGCGGCCGCGATGTCGCCCTTGGTCCCGCGCGTCGCGGCGTCGGCGTTTGCAGGTGCCGCACCACCCTTGGCAATGGGCCCTGCCACCGAAAGCTCGGGTTTCAGTTTCTCGAAATTCTTGGCACCAATGCCCTTCACGTCCTTCAGTTGCTCGACCGATTTGAACGGCCCATGCGCGGCACGGTAGTCGAGTATCGCCTGCGCCTTGGCAGGCCCGATGCCCTGCAGGGCAATCAGTTCCTCCTTGGTGGCGGTATTGAGATTGACGACGCCCCACGCCGCGCCCGACGACAGTGCGAACAGCAATGCGACCAAAAGTTTTTTCATGACGGCCTCCATGCCGGTTCCGGCTCCTTCCACCCCGGCGCGCGGCGCGCGACGTTCGGAAGGCAGGATCGAGGATAGGGAGGCACAGACCGACGCGCCATCGACCGGAGCACCTAGGCCGAACGGTCGGCGCCTGCGGTCCGACAGGCAGGGCCGAGGCCAGCGCGCAAAATCACTTCAAGGTTCGCCCGAGTGCATCGCCGAATGCCGGCAGGATCGGCGGGTGCGGGATCCGAGACAGGCTCAGTCGACGCGCGCCGCAAGCCATCGCACGTAGCGACCGACACCCTCGTCCACTGTGAGCATGGGTTCGCGATAGCCCGCCGCGCGCAAACGCGAGAGATCGGCCTCGGTGAAACTCTGGTACTTGCCGGCAAGCGCCGAAGGGAAAGGCACGTACCCGATCGTTCCCGCGGCGACCAGTTCGTCCAGCGACAAGGGCGCGCCGTCGTCCTGCACGCGACAGGCGTTCACCGTCGCTACCGCCATCTGGTTGTAGGTCGATGCCCTGCCGCTGCCGAGATTGAAGATCCCGGAGCGCTCCGGATGGTCGAGGAAGTCGAGATTGACCTTGACGACGTCGTCGATCGAGACGAAATCGCGACGCTGCTCGCCGTTGCCGTAGCCACCGGTGCCCTCGAACAGCTTGACCCGGCCTTCGGCCCGATACTGGTTGAAGAAGTGCCAGGCCACGGACGCCATCCGCCCCTTGTGCTGCTCGCGCGGGCCGTAGACATTGAAGTAACGGAAGCCCGCCACCTGCGACGTGTGTTCCGGCAGCAGATTACGCACGTACTGATCGAACAGGAATTTCGAGTAGCCGTAGACGTTGAGCGGCGACTCGTGCTGGCGTTCCTCCCGGAATACGCTGCCGCCGCCATAGACCGCCGCGCTCGAGGCGTAGAGGAACGGGACGTCGTTGTCCTGGCACCAGTTGAGGAGCGTGACCGAGTAGCGGTAGTTGTTGCGCATCATGTAGCGGCCGTCGGCTTCCATGGTGTCGGAACACGCGCCCTGATGCAGCACTGCCGCGACGTCGTCGTCGAGATCGCCGTCCGCCAGACGATCGAGGAATTCCTGCTTGTCGAGGAAGTCGGCGACTTCGCCGTCGACAAGGTTGCGGAACTTGTCGGCCCGGGTGAGGTGGTCGACCGCGAGGATGCGCGTCTCGCCGCGGGCATTCAGGGCACGGACGAGATTGGAGCCGATGAATCCGGCGGCGCCGGTGACGACGATGTACACGATGCGTACCTCAGGTTGAAAGCGACTACAGCTCGAGGTCGATCCTGCCGACCCTGGAAACCACGAAAGGAACGCGCGGCGCAACTGCGCACAGGAGCTCGTAGCCGACGGTGCCGGAGGCGCCCGCAACCTCGTCCACCGGCAGGCCTTCGCCCCAGAGCACGACGGGACTGCCGACCCGTGCCTCGGGCACACCGGTGAGGTCGACGGTCAGCATGTCCATGGACACGCGACCCGCCATCGCGACCCGTTTGCCGCAGGCCAGCACCGGCGTGCCGTGGGGCGCGTGGCGCGGGTAGCCGTCGGCGTAGCCGCAGGCGACCACGCCCAGCCGGTGCGCGTGACCCGCGACATAGCTGCCCCCGTACCCGACCGCCTCGCCCGCCTTCAGGTCCTGCACGGCGATGATCTCGGAGCGGAGCGTCATCACCGGCACGACGCCGATCGCCTCGGCGCTGGTCCACGCAAAGGGTGTCGCGCCGTAGAGCATGATGCCCGGGCGGACGATATCGCCCCCGACCTCGGCGTAGCGGACCACGCCGGCAGAATTGGCGAGCGAGCGCGGATACGGCAGCCCCTTGCACGCGGAGTCGAATGCGGCGAGCTGATCCTTGATCCCGTCGTCCTCGTCGGAACGCGCGAAGTGCGTCATCAGCCGGATTACGGCGACCGAATCGCAGTGCGTCAGGCGCTCGACCAGCGTCCGCAAGCCGGCAGGGCGGACACCCAACCGGTTCATCCCGGTATTGACCTTGACGAACACTTCGAGCGGCCGCGCAAGCTGCGCCGACTCCAGCATGCGCACCTGGTCGTCGTCGTGCACGACGGTCGCCAATCGGCGGGCGGACAACTCCGGTAACTCCCGCGGATCGAAAAATCCCTCGAGCAGGAGGATGCGCCGCGTGTAGTGCGCAGCGCGCAACTGAACGGCCGCGTCGAGTTCGAGCAACGCCAGCCCGTCGGCGCCGTCGAGCGCCGGCAAGACCCTCTGCAAGCCGTGACCGTACGCATTCGCCTTGACGACGGCGAGCACCTGCGCGCCCGGCGCGCGCGCACGCACCACCGCGACGTTGGACTGCAGTGCGGTCAGGTTGATCTGGGCAAGAATCGGTCGGGACATGGTGCGCGCGGGGGAATGTCCAATGGCCGGCGGGAAATATCACGGCTCAAACAGGCGCTGCGGAGCCTGGTGCAGGTTGGGCGCCTCGGGCGATCGTGGTATAAAGCGCGGGGCAACGACGGATGCGCTCAAATTATACCCAATGACCATCGCGCGCCCGGGTAACGTGCCTGCAGATCGCGGAGGACGATGAAGTCCGGCTTCTACACCATCATGGCGGCGCAGTTCTTTTCGTCGCTCGCCGACAATGCGCTGCTGATCGCCGCCATCGCCCTGCTGCGTGACCTGCACGAGCCGTCGTGGATGACGCCATCGCTGAAGATGTCGTTCGTCCTTTCGTATGTCGCGCTTGCCCCGCTCGTCGGCGCCTTCGCCGACTCGATGCCCAAGGGCCGCGTGATGCTGATCACCAATGGCGTCAAGGTGGCCGGCTGCGTCCTGATGCTGGTGGCGCTGCATCCCCTTGCCGCCTATGCAGTCGTCGGTTTCGGCGCCGCCGCGTACTCGCCCGCCAAGTACGGCATCCTGACCGAACTCCTTCCGCCGCAGCAGCTGGTGATCGCCAACGGCTGGATCGAGGGCACCACGGTCGGCTCGATCATCCTCGGCGTCCTCATGGGCGGCGCGTTGATCAGCAGCAAGGTTTCCACCGTCCTGCTTGGCTACGACCTGCCGCAATTCGACACCGGCATCGAAACGCCGCCCGAAGCCGCGATCGCCACGATCATTGTTTTCTACGTCATCGCCGCGCTGTTCAACTGGTTCATCCCCGACACCGGCGTCGATCACCGCATGGTCAACCGCAATCCGCTGGCGCTCATTCGCGAGTTTCTGCACTGCAATTCGCTGCTCTGGCGCGATCGGCTGGGTCAGATCTCGCTCGCCACGACCACGCTGTTCTGGGGCGCAGGGGCGACTCTGCAATTCATGGTGATCGACTGGGCAGGCAAAGCGCTCGGCCTCACGCTTTCGCAGGCCTCGATGCTTCAGGGCGTGGTGGCCGTCGGAATCGCGCTCGGGGCGGTCGTCGCGGCGAAGGTCATCACCCTGCGCGGTTCGGTCAAGGTCCTGCCGATCGGGATCGCCATGGGCGTCATCGTCATGGCGATGATCTTCGTGGACTCGATGCACGTCGCGATGGTGCTGATGGTGGCGGTGGGCGCCTGCGCCGGATTCTTCGTCGTGCCCATGAACGCCCTGCTGCAGCACCGCGGACACGTGCTGATGGGCGCCGGTCACTCGATCGCGGTCCAGAATTTCAACGAGAACATCGGGATTCTGATGATGGTGGGCCTGTACACGCTGATGGTGCGTCAGGGGTTCTCCGTCAACCACGCCATCGTCATGTTCGGCCTCTTTGTCGCGGGCACGATGGCGCTGGTGATGCTTCGCCATCGCCTGAACCAGGCGCAGGGCGATTCGCTGCATCTCATCGGAGTGGAGAAACCCGGCGGGCACGGCCGCTGACGCCCGTCGGCGGCGGTCAGAGCACGACGGGACGATTCGGAATTTCGTTGCCGCGCGCGCGGCCGTCGTGCGGATAGTGCGCGGCGAGCAGCGCATTGATGGCGTTGATGCCGGCCTCGGCACCTTCGGCAAAACGACCCTCGCCGAATGCCGCCTCCATCGACCTGCAGATCGCTTCCCAGGCAGCGCCACCGACGCGTGCATGAATGCCGCGATCGGCGACGATCTCGACGTCGCGATCGGCCAGCAGCAGATAGACGAGGACGCCGCAGTTTTCCTCGGTGTCCCAGACGCGCGACTGACCGAACACCTCCAGCGCGCGTTCCCGGGGTGCCAGCCCCTTCAGCACCCGGGCGAGCGGCAGCGCGGGTTCGATCGCCAGGCAGACCTGACCGCGATGGACAGTCTCGCCCGCGGCGATCAAAGCCTCGAGCCGCTCGAGCGCGATCGGGCTGAACGCGCGCCTGGCGCTGCCGTGATCGGTCGCGATATGACGCCAGAATCGGTACGGCTTTCGCCAGGGCATGGTGTTCTTTCCGGTACCGTTCGTTACCAGCCGCCCGACGCACCACCGCCGCCGAAGCTGCCGCCGCCGCCGGAGAATCCGCCTCCGCCTCCGCCACCTCCCCCGCCGCTCCATCCGCCTCCCCCTCCGGATGGAAACCAGACTCCGCCGCCACGCCGGCCGGAAAGCGCCGAGCCGCTGCCTGCGAAGAGCATGATCACCAGCCCGATGAACGCGGCTATGCCGGCGATCACGAGGCTCCCGGCCACGATCCACGCGACCGTACCGACGATGCCGGCCCCGATCGTCGATCCGAGCAGCTTGCCGAAGATCCGGCGCAGCACGCTGCCGATCAGCGGCACGACGAAGAACACCACGATCAACAGCGTTTCGAAGTTGAAATCGAACCCGCTGCCGCGCGCCGCCGGCTTCTTCTGCGGCGCCGGCAGCGGCTTGCCCTCGGCGACGACGCTGATGATGCGATCGACGCCGGCGTTGATGCCCGCAGCGAAGCGTCCGTCGCGCAGCGACGGCGCGATGTTCTCGGCGATGATGCGCCGCGCGGTGACGTCGGTCAGCGTTCCTTCGAGTCCGTAGCCGACTTCGATGCGCATCTTCCTGTCGTTCTTGGCGACCAGCAGCACGACACCGTTGTCGTTGCCTTTGCGGCCGATCTTCCAGGTCTCGGCAACACGGATCGAATACGCCTCGATGGGTTCGGGCTGCGTCGTCGGCACCATCAGCACCACGAGCTGGTTGGCGGTACGGGACTCCCAGTCCGCGAGCTTGGCGTCGAGCGCCTGCGTCTCTGCCGCCGTGAACGTCTGCGTGAGATCGGTCACCCGCGCCGCCAGCGGCGGCACGGGCATCAGGCCGTCGGTCCCCGCTTCCCACGCGAGCGCCGGCGCCACCGGCAACCACAGCGCGACCAGCACCGCTGCACACCAGCGGCCCAGCGCGATCACCGCTGCCGCTCGCCGTCGCATCCGGACTGGAACGCGCGCATCTGAGGGCCGCATCGCCGCGACTGCGATCGCTCCGTCGACGATCAGTAGCCCTTCTTGAGGAGTTCCGACGCGGCGTCGGGCACCGCGGCCGCCTTCGGCGCCGCACCGGCGTCGGACCTGGTTGCGGGCGCGGTTGCCGGTGCCTTGTTGAAGTCGACCTTCGGCACCGTGCTGATCGCGGCTTCGTTCTCGACCGCGAAGTTGGGCTTCACGTCCATCTTGAAGACCATCGCCGTCAGGTTGGTCGGGAAGCTCCGCACCGTCGTGTTGTACTCCTGCACGGTCTTGATATAGCGATTGCGGGCGACGGTGATGCGGTTCTCGGTGCCTTCGAGCTGCGAGGTGAGGTCACGGAACAGCGCATCCGATTTGAGCTGCGGGTAGTTCTCGGCAACGACCAGGAGCCGGGACAGCGCTCCCTGCAGTTCGCCCTGCGCCTGGATGAATTTCTGGAACGCCGCGGGATCGTTGACGAGTTCCGGCGTCGCCTTGATGCCCGCCACGCTCGCCCGGGCGTTGGTCACCTCGACCAGGACCTTCTCTTCCTGCGCTGCGTAACCCTTGACGGTGCTGACCAGGTTCGGCACCAGATCCGCGCGGCGCTGATACTGGTTCAGCACCTCGGACCACGACGCCTTGATGCCCTCGTCCTGGCGCTGGAGATCGTTGTAGCCACAACCGGTCAGGGCAAGCATTGCGAAAACGGCCAACAGGCCAGCCAGTCTGCGAATCATGAATTCCTCCGACGATCGGAAAAGTCAGCGACAAACGCCCCCCGGCTTCGAACATGGGGGCGACCGGACCCTCAGTCAAGCCATTGTGCGACCAAACGCCGATGGGCGGGGAATCAGGTCGCGCTGTCCTGCGCGGGAGCGGCCACGGGAATCGCGGACAGCGTTCGCCGCGCAAGCACGAGATCCTCCCACGCCTTCGCCTTGTCGTGCAGCGTGCGCAGCAGATACGCAGGGTGGTAGGTGACGACCAGCGGGGTACCCGCGTAATCGTGCACGCGGCCGCGCAGGCTCGCGATCGTCGCTTCGCGCCCGAGCAGCGCAGTCGCGGCGCTCTTGCCCAACGCGACGATCAGCCGCGGCCGGAGCAGGGCAATCTGGCGGTCGAGGTAGGGTCGGCAGGCCGCGACCTCGCCGGGCTCCGGTGTCCGGTTGTTCGGCGGCCGGCATTTGAGCACATTGGCGATGTAGACATTGCGGTTTCGCGCGAGCCCGAGTGCCGCCAGCATGTTGTCGAGAAGGCGTCCCGCCTGCCCGACGAAGGGTTCGCCCTGCGCATCTTCGTCGGCGCCGGGAGCCTCGCCCACGAACAGCCAGTCCGCGTCGCGATCGCCGACGCCAGGCACCGACCGCCTGCGCGTGCGGCACAGCTCGCAGGCCGTGCAGGCGTCGACGTCGGCGTCGAACATCGACCACTCCAGCGCCGCGATTCGCATCGCGCGACCGGCCTGCTCCGCAGGCACCGTTGCCGGAGCGGTCGCCGAGGCCCCGGGCGCAGCCGGCAGAATCGGCGGGGCGACATCGTCCTTGCCGACGGTGCGTTGCACCCAGCGCGGCCAAAGACCCAACTCGCGCCAGACGTCATCGTGCGTCATCGACAACCTCCGCGATGCTGCCGGTGCCGAGCGGCAGGCGCATCACCAGTGCATCCTCGCGCGGCGCCGACGGCCCCGCGCTCGGGTAGTACGCGGTGCGGCGAGCGACGGGCAGGAATCCTTCGACCGCGTAAAGCCGAATCGCCGCCGTGTTCCCGGCGCGCACTTCGAGAAAGATGTGCTCGGCGCCGCGCCCGACCGCGACCGCGACGAACCGGCGCAGCAACGCCCGCCCGAAACCGTGCCGGCGCCAATCGGGAACGACGGAAAGATTGAGAACCTGTGCCTCGCCGGGGGCCAGCATGAGGACGCCGTAGGCAACGATGCGGCTCTGGTACTCGCCCACGCAGGCAGAGTAGCCGGTGGCGATCGCATCGCGGAAATTGCCGATCGTCCACGGTGCTGCGTGGATCTGTGCCTCCAGCGCCGCCACATAGGCGATATCGCCGGCCGCCAGGGGCCGCCACAGGACATCGGACACGGGCAGCGCACGGGCGAGCGAGGGCATCGGAGTCGGCGCCGGTCAAAGTCTCGCGCCCGCCGCGCGCTCGACGTCGGTCAGCGCGACGCGGTGACGCACGTACAGCGGCAATGCGTCGGCGGCAGCCACCGCATCGCCGGTCCGGAACCGCGGCAGCGCAAGCGCGGCAATGGCGACCGCCGAAGGCAGGATTTCTGGCCGCAGCGCCGCGAGCTGCAATCGCGCAGCCAGTTCCGGATAGGCTGCGAATCCCGGACCGACACCCGTCCAGTCGCCATGCGGCAGCGGAGGGAGGACGACGGCGGCGGGCGGGAGCACCGTGGGCGGCATGAGTATCGCGAGCCGCTCGCCGTCGCGCCTGTACGCGGCGACGTAGACCTCGCGCATTCTCGCGTCGAGGCAGCACAGGATGTGATCGCGTTCCGCTGCAAAGGCCATGGCCTCCAGAGTCGGAATCGGCACCACGCGTTTGTCGAGCGCGAGGGCGAGACCCTGAGCCACGCCGCACCCGATACGGATGCCGGTGAAGGAACCCGGACCGGCACCAAAGGCGATGCCGTCGAGGTCCGCGGGCGCCCAGTGCGCCGCGGCCAGCACCGCGGCCACCATGGGCAACAGGCGCTCGGAGTGTGCTTGCCCGACGTGCTCGTTCTCGACGAACCACGCGCCCTCGCCTCCCGCAGCGACGCTGCACCATTCGGTCGACGTGTCGAGGGCGAGAATGCGCATTGCGCGATTTTACTCGACGCGGGGTCGATCAAGCGGGCCACTTCGGGGTGCGCCGTGTCCAGCGGGTACAATTCCATCCACCGTCGTGACGCCGCCTCGCCGCACTGCCCGCACTCATCACCATGCGAACCCCTCACGCCACCGCAACCGTCGTTCTAGAGGTGCAGTCGCTCGACCAGGAAGGGCGCGGCATCGCGCGCGTCGAGGGCAAGGCGGTTTTCGTCGAGGGCGCGCTGCCCGGGGAGTTGGTCGGCGCGACGCTGCTTAAGCGCAAGCCCACCTACGACATTGCCCGCGCCGAATCCATATTCCGTCCGAGCGCGGCGCGAACGCTTCCGCGCTGCCCGCATTTCTCGATCTGCGGCGGCTGCTCGCTGCAGCACTTCGACTCCGTCGCGCAGGTGGCGACCAAGCAGCGTGCGCTCGAAGACGCCTTCTGGCACATCGCCCGCGTTCGCCCTGAGCAGATCCTGCCGGCGATTCATGGTCCCGCTTGGGGCTACCGCCACCGCGCCCGGCTGTCGGTCCGCTACGTCGCGAAGAAGGGCGGTGTGCTGGTGGGATTCCACGAAAAGAAATCGAGCTACGTCGCCGACATGCTCTCCTGCGCGATCCTGCCGCCGAGCATTTCCGCGCTGCTGCCGCAACTGCGCGAACTCATCGGCGGACTGTCGATTCGCGACCGCCTGCCGCAGATCGAGCTCGCCGTCGGCGACGGAGACCTGCCGGTGCAGGCGCTGGTGTTGCGCGTATTGGCGTCTCCGTCGCCCGCGGACGAAGCCTCGTTGCGCGCTTTCGCCGACCGGCATGCGGTTCAGTTCTACCTGCAATCGGGCGGGCCGGAGACCGCAACGCCGTTCCATCCGCCGGTAAATCGCCTTGCCTACACGTTGCCTGAATTCGGGCTGCGCTTTCCCTACTCGCCGACCGAATTCACGCAGGTCAACCCCGCGATCAACCAGGTGCTCGTACGCCGCGCGCTGGCGCTGCTCGACCCGCAACCCGGCGAACGCATTGCCGATTTCTTCTGCGGTTTGGGCAACTTCACGCTGCCGATCGCGCGCCGCGGCGCGACCGTGGTGGGCGTCGAAGGCAGCGCATCGCTCGTGCGTCGCGCCGCCGAGAACGCGCATCTCAACGGGCTTGCGGGGTGCACACGCTTCGATGTCGCCAACCTGTTCGAGGCCACGCCGGAGACGGTCGAGGCCCTGGGTCCGCTCGACCGCGTACTCATCGATCCCCCGCGCGAAGGTGCGATTGCGCTGGTCAAGGCGCTGCCCGGCGATGGCCGGCCGCGACGAGTCGTCTACGTCGCCTGCAACCCTGCCACCCTCGCCCGGGACGCCGGCGTGCTCGTAAACGATCACGGCTACACGCTGGCTGCGGCCGGCATCGTCAACATGTTCCCGCACACCGCGCACGTCGAGTCGATCGCCGTTTTCGACCGGCATTGACGATCGCCGCCAACGTGAAAAAAGGGGCGACTTGCGGTCGCCCCTCGGATGTTTCGGTACGAACTGCCCGTCAGTCGCGCTGCCCGGAAAACGCCAGCAGCAGGTTCAGCAGGCTGATGAAGATGTTGTACAGGCTCAAGAACACTCCAAGCGTCGCCATCACGTAGTTGGTCTCGCCACCCTGGACGATCCTGCTGATGTCGTGCAGCAGGTAGGCGGAGAAGATCAGCACGGCGACTGCCGAGATCGCCAGCGACACTGCCGGCACCTGGAAGAACAGGTTGGCAAGCGAAGCGACGATGAGCAGGATCATGCCGACGAACAGGAACTTGCCCAGGAACGAGAAGTCCCGCTTCGACACCGTGGCGATTGCCGCCATGGCGAAGAAGATCGCCGCCGTCATCCCGCCTGCCAGCGCCACGAGTTGGCCGCCGTTCCTGAACCCCGCAGCCACAGTCAGGATGGGCGTCAGGAACACCCCCGACACGAAAGTGAAGCCGAACAGCGCGGCCACACCCCAGGCGCTGTTGCGCAGCGCAGTGACGGCGAACATCATCGCCATCATCGCGCCGAACATCAGCAGCGGCGTCATGATGGGGGCCGCCTTGAACAGCGCGGAAAAGTTGAACGCAGAGCCTACGAACGCGCCGCCAACGACCGGCAGCAGCGACAGCGCGAGCAGCCAATAGGTGTTGCGCAGGACTCGATTCTGCTGCGTGACCAGCGACGTGTCCCCACGCGGCAGCGACGAACGGTCGTTACTGATGGGGATAGGCTGGAGATTCAATTTCATGATTCCTCCGATAACGGCCCAAACGGGACCGGGACAGTGACTAAGACTATCAGAAATCGCACAAGTTTCAACGCATTACCCATCACGGGGGCAGGGGCAGTCGCGTGCTAACATGGCGCCGCCCCGGCGGAGTTTCAATGCCTCCGGCGCCCTCGACGCGCGTCGTGAACCCGTCACCCTCGCGCCCGCCCGGCGGCATCAGGAAGGTTGGCAGAGCGGTCTAATGCACCGGACTTGAAATCCGGCGTGCTGGCAACGGCACCGTGAGTTCGAATCTCACACCTTCCGCCATCTTTCCCGTCAGTACAGCCGGATCGCCACGTCGAAGTACCAGGTTCGGCGGATCTCAATCACGTCGAACTCGCGGGCCAGACCCGGCGGGAACGCTTGGTAGGGCTTCTGGCTGTCGATGATACGTCGGATCGCTTCGTCGATTGCCGCCACTCCGCTGGAGAGAACGAAGGTCACCGACTCCACCGAGCCGTCGCTACGAAGGGCCACCGTAACGAGGGGATTGTTGTGAGGCTGCTTCGCCGCTTCGCGGACCATGTCGAACGTCATGTTCAGCTCGATTTTTCGGCTCCACGCTTCCGCGTACAGGACCAGTTCCGCGTTGGGGTCGGCGCGACCGAAGAGCCGGCCTCGACGTGCGCCGCTCGACAAGGGTAGCTGGCGCGTTGCAGCCGATGCCGCTTCACGCCGGGCGGCCTCCTCGTCCAGCTGGCGTCCGATCGCCCGAAGCGTCGCTTCCCGTCGTGCGGCTGCCTCTTGCCGCGCCGCCTCCTGTCGCGCCGTCTCCTGTCGTGCCGCCTCCTGTCGCGCCGCCTCCTGTCGCGCCGCCTCCTGTCGCGCCGCCTCCTGTCGCGCCGCCTCTTGTCGTGCCGCCTCCTGTCGTGCCGCGTCTTGCCGTGCCGCCTCCTGTCGTGCCGCCTCCTGCCGTGCCGCCTCTTGCCGTGCCGCCTCTTGCCGTGCCGTCTCCTGTCGCGCCGTCTCCTGTCGTGCCGCCTCCTGTCGCGCCGCCTCCTGTCGCGCCGTCTCCTGTCGCGCCGTCTCCTGTCGCGCCGCCTCTTGTCGCGCCGCATCTTGTTGTACGGCTTCCTGACGTTCGACCTCCAACCGCGCCGCTTCCTGACGGGCAGCCTCCGATCGTGCAGCTTCCAGCTGTTCCACCTGCTTGGACGGGTCGAGCTCGACCGGTTCGATGACGCGTTCCGGCGCCTCGTGGTCGATTGGCGCCGGAGCGGCATCACCAGCATCTCGATCGGGGGGCATCGCGCTCTCGGGATTCGAGGTGTCTGACGCGGCCGCGACCACAGGCGCAGGCATCGCTGGAGCCGCAGGCGCGAGCCAGGTGGCCTCGTCGGACGGCGCCAGGGCGATCACATCCGGACCGGGAACTGGCGGGAGCGCCGTGTCACCCGGCATATCGGCGCTCGATGGCAATTCCGCAGGGGCCACATCGGTCGCCGCTTCGGTCCTTCGATGGGCTTCTGCCCTCAAATTGGCCTCCGGCACGATCGCTGCTGGCTTCCGCCCCGGGGTCGGCGCAGGGGCCTCGGATGGCGTCAGCACCGGCCCGCGGTAAGCGTGCTGGTCGACCCAGGCCTGCGGCAACGGCTCCGCAACCGCCGACTTCGCGCCGGCGACCTGCGCCGGAACGAGCACGAGGCGCAGATCGGGCGCCTCGATCCGTCGATCCAGCCAGGGGAAGCGGAAGCCCAGCAGAGCTGTTCCCTGACCGTCGAAGACCAGGTTCAACAGCAGCGCGTGGATGAGCAGCGAGAGCAGCAGTGCATGCGACAGTCGCCGGCGTTCAGGGCTCATGCGTCGGCTGCGTGTCAGCGGGCCGTGTCGGCGCGTCACGGGAATCTGTCGAATCAGGATCGCTCTGCGGTCGCCGCCCCAGATTACCACGCCATGCGCTGATCGACCGTGTATGTCAGTGGCGACGGGGGCCGTCGCATCACGGAACGCGGTCGAATGCCCGGATAGAGCGAAACCCGTCGAGACCGCTCAAGGCCCGAAACGCCGGTGCAACGATCTTCGAGCGCGCCCATTGAGCCGCCTGAAACACCGTCGGCGCCGCGTTGCAAGCGCGGCGCCGACGATGGATACGTCTGCGGTGGAGCTGCCGACGCAGCTACACGACCGCGACCGTCAGCGTGTACTTCTCGGTCGTGGCACCGTCGGGAGCGGTCACGACGATCGTGACGACGGTGCCGTTGGCGACGTTGACCGTCACCGGCGTCCTGGGGAGGACGGCGTTCCCGTTGACGGTCACCTGCTTCACCTTGGTCGCCAACGGAATCGGCGTAACGCTGATGCTGGTCGTGCCCGACGGGACGTTGATCCGGTAATCGTAGACCCACGGGTTGAACCTGTTGCGCAGGCTGTTCGCGACCGGACCGGTCGTTGGCCACAGCGAACCATCGGGCAAGGTCACCTGCGTATTCGGACCCGCCCAGGTCAGTGCAGTGCCGACCAGCGTGCCGCCGGTGATCTCGATGTTTCCGAGGACCGCGTACTTGAGGTGCGCGTTCGGCTGCGTGTAGTCGATCGTCGCGTGCGAGCTGTACACCGCGTTGGGCGCGCTCAGGTAGGTGTACGGGGTGGTCCCGAACGTGCCGCCGATGTTGATCGCCGCCCAGCTGTAGAGATCGGTGAACATGTTGCCGATGATCGTCGTCCGTGCGCGCGGCTGGTCGCTGCTGCGCAGCGTCGGGCTGTTGGCCGCCTCCTGCTCATCGACGATGTTCTGCATCAGCTGCTGGACCAGATCGATCTGCGAGCCCGGCAACGAGGATTCGTCGTGGCCGGTGAAGAGTCGGACGATCTTGCCGCCGTTGCGCTTCATCGCGGACTGAACCTGCATCACGTTCGACAGCTGCCAGTCTATCCGCGCGCCGGAGATGCCGACGTTGTCGGCGGTGCCCATGCGCGTGCACCCGAAGTAGTCCGTCGCGAAGACGAACCCGCTCACCTTGTCGTGAAGTATCACCAGGCCGTTATCGTGCCCGGGTGCCGCATAGACGTCGAGCTTGAGCGGCGCCGCGGTGGTGCCGAGGTCGAACTGGTCGCCCTCTTCGACGTTGTTGACCAGCTTGATGTTGTCCTTCGTGGCGAGCACGCTCGCGAGCCCGCTCCAGCCGCGCGAGTTCGCGTAGACCGGGACGCCCGCGCCGAGGAAGTTCTGCGCCTGCGCGTAGTGGTCGCCGTGCGCGTGCCCGACGACAAGCTTGAGCGGCTTGGACGTCAGGGTCTTCACCTTGTCGTAGAGCGTGCCGCTGGTTTGGTCGGTCGAGTTCCACGTCGTCTGCAGCGCGTCGAGCATGACCGCGGATTGCGGGCCCTCGATCAGCCAGGCCATCGCGCGGACCGACTCGTAGTCGCTGTAGAGGCGGGTGACCTTCGGCTTGATCGCGCCCTGCGCCGGATCGAAGTTGCCGGCCTCGATGAGGTCCGCGCCGTAGACGGACTGCCAGGGCCGGACCAGATTCCACCGGAACGTGCGCACCGGGCTCACCGCGACGCCGTTCTTCACCGCCACCGCCTTCCACATCACCAGGCGGTACGGTTGCGGGCCCTTGGCGCCGGAGCGCTCGCCAACCAGTTCCTGAATGTGGCCGGTGGCGGCGACGTCGAAGACCACCCGGGTCGAGGATGTCCGCGGATCGCTGCCGTCCGTCGTGTAGTAGATGGTGGCGCCCGGCGTCGGCGTGGTAAGGCGGATGAAGCGGCGCGGCGCGTAGTTCCTGTCCGCGAGGAGCTTCTTGTACGTGGCGTCGTCGACAGCGGGCGCGGACGCCGATGAGCCGGCGCCGTCGGGGAGGACCGTGAGGTGCGTCGCGGCCTGCTTTGGCATCGCCTGGACGACCACCGCCGATTTCGCCTCGATCGCGGCAATGATCGCGTTGGCTTCGGCGGCGGTGATGGCCGACGTGGGCGCGAAGGTGCTGGCGGTGCGGCCCGACATGTACCCTGCGGCGACGAGCGCGGCGACGCTGGGCTTCGCGGGATCGTAGATGGCGCTGGCATCGCTGAACTTGTTGAGCGCGCTGTTATCCGTCGGAATCGGGAGGAAGAACGCCTTTGCGAAGATGACCGCTGCGTCCTCGCGAGTCATGATGAATTGGGGATTGAAATTACCGCTCGCGTCCGGGCCGATGACATTTTCTTCGTACGCGTTCTCGATCTCCTTGGCGTACAGGTCGGTCGCCTTGACGTCTGCGAAGGTCCGCACGGGCACCTTCCAGTAGTCGTTGTAGCCCGATTGGTGGTACCAACCCATGTAATCCGATATCTGCGCGACGAACTGAGCGCGAGAGAGCTCGCCAGCCCCCGGCAGAACCCCGACCGGCGAATCGTCGGATGAGTCGCCGCCACCGCATCCGGGCAACGCTACCGCAGTGACGCCTGCCCCGACTGCCGTGAAGAAATTCCTTCTGGACGGATTCATTCCTGACCCCCTATGTATGCACCAACGCCTCCTCGATCGACGACTGCGACTGGTTGCGGACGCGAGGAGGAGCAGCGCCGGCCAGTGTTTGGATGGTCGCCGTCAATTGGACACCCTGCCCCCGGTAGGGACAAGTGCGAAGGAAATTGGGCGGGCGGTTATCGCACAAAATCCCTCACTCGGCAGGTAAAGCCCCCCGTTGTTGTCAACGAATCGGATCGAGTTCAGCGCCTCGCAACAGGCGCCAAAGTGCTGGTGATCCAGCCGATCCGACCGGCGGCGAGTACGCGGACTTCCGCGGCAACACTGGCAATCCGGGCTCGCGAAAGATGCCCGGCAGGCAACCCCGACCTGCCAGACAGTGGAAGCGCGCCGCGAGGCTGAGACTGCCCGTCTGCACCACCTTCACGAAGACCGCAGCAGCGCTGAGACCCAAGTCGATCGTTCAATAAATTTGATAGATATGGCGCATTTGACCCTCTGGTAACGGGCCTGTCCTTCGCCTACATTGCCGGTATCGACACCCGGAGGCAGATATGAAGCAACTGGCATTCATCAAGCGCAGCAGCGGCAGCCACTGGGTCGGCAACGGCTTTCCGGTGCAGAGCATCTTCTCGTACAACGATGCCGCCGAGGAACTGTCGCCGTTCCTGCTGATGGACTATGCGGGTCCGGCGACCTTTCCGCCGACGACGCGCAGGCTGGGCGTCGGCGAGCATCCGCACCGGGGGTTCGAGACCGTCACCATCGTCTACGAAGGCGGCGTGACCCATCGGGATTCGTCCGGCGGCGGCGGCACGATCGGTCCCGGCGACGTGCAGTGGATGACGGCCGCCGCGGGACTGGTGCACGACGAGTTCCACAGTGCCGACTTCGCGCGCAGCGGCGGCGTGTTCGAGATGATCCAGCTCTGGGTCAATCTGCCTGCCAGGCACAAGATGTCGGCGCCCGGATACCAGAGTATTTCCGATGCGCAGATACCGCGCGTCGAGTTGCCCGGGGATGCAGGCACGGTCCGGGTCATCGCCGGTGGCTACGGCACCGCGAAGGGGGCTGCCCGCACGTTCACGCCGATGAACGTCTGGGACCTGCGGCTCAATGCCGGTCGCTCGCTGTCCTTCGAGCTTGCGGCGGGCCATACCGCGGCGCTCTTCGTTCTGCACGGGGCGATCCGGATCGGCGCGCACACCGTCCGCGCATCCGAGCTTGCGGTCATGGAGCGCAAAGGGACGCATTTCGCATTCGACACGTCGGAGGACTCCGTCGTTCTGTTTTTGAGCGGGCAGCCGCTCGACGAGCCGATCGTCGGCTACGGCCCTTTTGTGATGAACAGCCAGGCCGAAATCAAGCAGGCGATGCGCGATTTCGAGAGCGGGAATTTCGGGCAGATCGCGCGTTGATCCAGCGGCAAACACGAGGCTCGAACCTGGCTGGAAGAGACCGCTGTTCCTCGCCTTGCTGCCGATACGCCCCGCGATGCGCGAGCTCCCATCCGCGGCCGCCCGGCACCCCGCCGTGCTTCGGGTGCCTTGTCGCGTCCGGCGCCTCGCTCAACCCTTGCCGAACACCTCGTTCAGCTGCTGGGTCACGCGGATGAACGTGGTCCGCTTGGAGAGTTCGCGCAGGCGCCGCGCGCCGACGTAGGTGCAGGCCGAACGTACGCCACCGAGGATTTCCTGCACGGTGGCGGCAACCGCGCCCCGCGCGGGCAGGAGCACTTCCTTGCCCTCGGCGGCGCGGTAGGTGGCCACGCCGCCCGAGTACTTGTCCATCGCCGATTTGCTGCTCATGCCGTAGAAGCGCTTGTACGCGACGCCGTCGCGCAGGACGGTCTCGCCGCCGCATTCGTCGTGACCGGCGAACATTCCGCCCAGCATCACGAAATCGGCGCCCCCGCCGAAGGCCTTGGCCACATCGCCCGGCGTGGTGCAGCCGCCGTCGGCGCAGATGTGCCCCTCGAGTCCGTGTGCCGCGTCGGCGCACTCGATGATCGCCGACAGTTGCGGATAGCCGACTCCGGTCATCGTGCGCGTCGTGCATACCGAGCCGGGGCCGATCCCAACCTTGACGATGTCGGCGCCGGAGAGGATCAGCTCCTCGGTCATCTCGCCGGTCACGACGTTGCCGGCCATGATCACCAGATGCGGCCACGCTTCGCGGATCTTGTGCACGAAGCGGGTGAAGCTCTCCGTGTATCCGTTGGCAACGTCGATGCAGACGTACCGGATCACGGGTTCGGCACCTCCGGCGGTCGCTTCCATCACCCGGTTGAACTTGTCCGCATCGGCGCGGGCGATGCCCATCGAATAGAACGCTGCGCTCGGACGCTCGAGGCCGCGGAAGAACTCGACGCAGTCGTCGACCGAGTAGTGCTTGTGCAGCGCGGTCGAGAGCCTGAACGTGTCGAGCACGCGCGCCAGCTCCATCGTGCCCGTCGCGTCCATGTTGGCGGCGATGATCGGAATTCCCTGGTACTCGGTGCCCGAATGGCGAAAGCGGAATTCGCGCGAGATGTCGACGTCGGAGCGCGTCGTCAACGTCGAACGCTTGGGACGCACGAGGACGTCCTTGAAGTCGAGCTTGAGATCGGATTCGATGCGCATGGCGGGGACTCGATCAAGGCGCAGCGCGCCGTGGATGATGTGGGTGCCGGAGGGCTTCCGCGGTGCGCGCCCGGATTACGCGAGCGGCGCGGCCTTGACGACCTCGTCGGCCGTGGTCACTCCCGCGGCGATCTTCATCGCCCCGGAAACCCGCAGCGGCTTCATGCCGTCCTTGTAGGCCTGCTCGCGGATCTTGCTGTCGTCGGCGTCGAGGGTAATGAGCCGGCGCACACCCGGCGACATCAGCATGATCTCGTACAATCCCACGCGGCCGAAATACCCCGTCATGCGGCACTCCAGGCAACCCACCGGCGCCATCACCTCGGCCGGCTTCTCGGCCCGCCAGGGCGAAGTGATCGCACGCCAGGTCTCGTCGCTCGGCGGCGGCGCCGGCTTCTTGCAGTGCGGGCACAGCGTGCGCACCAGGCGCTGGGCCATCACGCCCAGCAGTGTCGACGACAGCAGGTACGGCGGGACGCCCAGGTCGAGGAGCCGCGTGACCGCGGTCGGTGCATCGTTGGTGTGCAGCGTGGACAGCACCAGGTGCCCGGTCAATGCCGCCTGCACCGCCATGTCGGCGGTATCGCGGTCGCGGATCTCGCCCACCATGATGATGTCGGGATCCTGCCGCATCAGCGTTCGCACGCCGTGCGCGAAATCGACGCCGATCCCTGGCTGTACCTGCATCTGGTTGAACAGCGGCTCGATCATCTCGATCGGGTCCTCGATCGTGCAGACGTTGACCTCGGGCGTGGCGAGCTGCTTCAGCGACGAGTAGAGCGTCGTCGTCTTGCCCGACCCGGTGGGCCCGGTGACCAGGATGACGCCGTTGGGCTCGCCGATCATCCTTTCCCAGCGGACCCGATCTTCGGGTGAAAAGCCGAGCTCGGAAAAGTCGCGGACCAGCACTTCCGGCGTGAAGATGCGCATGACGATCTTCTCTCCGAACGCCGTCGGCATCGACGATATCCGCAGCTCGACCTCCTTACCCTCGGGCGTCACCGTCTTGATCCGGCCATCCTGCGGCCGGCGTTTCTCGACGATCTCCATCCGCGCCAGGAGCTTCACGCGCGATGTCACCGCCAGCAGCACCGGGATCGGGATCGCGTATACCTGATGCAGGACGCCGTCGATGCGAAAGCGCACCAGTCCGACATCGCGCCTCGGCTCGACATGGATGTCGGAGGCGCGCTGCTCGAACGCGTACTGCCACAGCCAATCGACGATGTGCACGACGTGCTGGTCGTTGGCATCGAGGTTGCCGCGCTTGCCGAGCTCGACCAGCTGCTCGAAATTGCGCGCGAGCGAGATCTCGCCGTGCGAGGTCTCCTGCGCCTTCTTCATCGACCGCGCGAGGTTGTAGAACTCGCCCATGTAGCGGCGGATGTCGGCCGGGTTGGCGAAGACCAGCTCGACCTTCTGCCGCAGGATCGTCTCCAGCTCGTTGGCCCAGGCGCGGATGAACGGCTCGCCGGTCGCCACGCGCAGCGCGTCGCGGGTCACTTCGACCGGCAGGATGCGGTAGCGCTCGGCGTAGGCGTTCGACATCGTCTGCGTCACCGCGACAAGGTCGATCTTCAGCGGATCGATGTGCAGGTAGGGCACGCCGAGCTTGCCCGCCAGCCACTCGACCAGGAACTCCAGCGTCAGCACCCGGGACGGCGGCGCGAGCGACTGCCACTTCTGCTCGGCGATCAACTCCAGCGGATGGGCGACACGCCTGTTGGGCGCGCGCGCGAGCTTGTCCGCGTCGGCGGCGCTCACCAGCGCGTCGGACACCATGAGCTTCAGGATGTCGTCGAGGCGCAGGCGCTTGTCCTTGTCGCCTTGGCCGGCCGGTTTCACGGGCGCCGGTATCGAGGGCATGGCAGCGGGTTTCTCCATTCGCTCACTCTACACCGAAGCCCTGCTCGCACGGCGCGGCGGCGGCTGTTCGACGACACTTGGATGCCGGACGGCAAGCCGGGCGCCCGGAATCGGCCGTTACGCTGCCGGCACCAGCGGGACCTGGAAAACCTCGCGCAGATACGCGATGTAGCTGGGGTCGTAGTCCATCGACTTCGACGGCTCGTCGCTGATCTTGGCCACCGGCTGGCCGTTGCAGCGGGTCATCTTCACGACGATCTGCAGGCGCTCGTAGCCGAGATCGTTGGTGAGATTGGTGCCGATGCCGAATGCCGTGTGCATGCGGCCGCGGAAGTGCTCGAACAGGCGGATGGCAAGCGGCACGTCGAGGCTGTCGGAGAACACCATCGTCTTGGTCCGCGGATCGATGCGCATCTTCTGGTAGTGGGCGATCAGCTTTTCACCCCAGACAAAGGGATCACCCGAGTCATGGCGGACCCCGTCGAACAGCTTGCAGAAGAAGAGGTCGAAGTCGCGCAGGAAGGCGTCCATCCCGCACACGTCGGAGAGCGCGATTCCAAGGTCGCCGCGATACTCGCGCGCCCAGGTGTTGAACGCGAACACCTGCGAATCCCGAAGTCGCGGTCCGACGGCCTGGCAGGCCTGCAGGTACTCGTGCGCCATCGTGCCCAGCGGCGTGAGACCCAGCGCCTGCGCCAGCCGGACGTTGCTCGTTCCGACGAACTTTTCCCCGATGCCGTCGTGCAGCGAGCGCACGATCTCCGCCTGCCAGGCACCGCTGAAGCGCCGCCGCGTCCCGTAGTCGGCGATGCGGAACTCGGGATCGGAAACTCCGTTGATCTGCTCGATCTTCTCGGCCAGCCGGCGACGCCCCTCGGCATAGTCGGGATCCGGCCGCGTGTGCCGGTAATGCACCTCGCTGACGATGGCCAGGAGGGGCACTTCGAACAGGATGGTGTGCAGCCACGGCCCCTTGATCCGGATGTCGATCTCGTTGTCCGAATCCTCGCGCCGCGACACCTGGACAAAGCGCTCGTCGAGCTGGAAGAGCCCGAGCAAATCGACGAAATCGCTCTTGAAAAACCGCCAGCTGCGCAGGTAGTCCAGTTCGGCGGGGGCGAAGCGCAATCGACAGAGGTCGCGGATCTCGTCCTCGATCTCCGCGATGTACGGCGTGAGATCGACGCCGGAATTGCGGCACTTGAAACGGTACTCGACCTGCGCGCCCGGGAAGTGATGCAACACGACCTGCATCATCGTGAACTTGTAGAGATCGGTGTCGAGCAGGGACGAGATGATCATGCGCGGGTCGTTCGCTGGTGCTGCCATCGAAGGCGGGAAGCCGGGAATGTTACCCGCTCGAGGGGGCGCCGAGTAGGGGGGCGGCGTCACGCGTCATCGGGATCGACGATGCGAATCCGCCGCGCCAGCGCGATCGCGAGCAACGTCGCCGCGACTGCGATCCAGCCCACGGCGCCATAGTGGGTGAGCGCGCCGTCGCTCGCACGACCGATGATCCACCCCGCGACGAGCGACGCGATGCCGGCGCCCAGCTGCTGAACCGACGCATTGAAACTCATGAAGCTGCCGCGCAGGTCCGGCGAGACGCTGCCCGTGACAAGCGCCATCGCCGGCCCGAACCTTCCTGTCACGAACACGAAGAACAGCACCGCCGCCGCCACGACCGCCGGCAGCGGCAACGGCGGCAGGTGCGTGGTCAGCAGGATCGGGCCGATGGACAGCAGCGCGACGAGCGAGAAGATGCGCCGCTTGCCATGGCGATCGGCGAGCCCGCCGATTGCCTGCGACGACACCAGCGTGGCCAGCCCGCCGGCGAAATAGATGAGGGCGAGGTCCTGCTCGGCGACGCCGACATTGGCAACATTGTAGGCGGCGACAAACGGGATCACGCTGAAACCGGCGAACGTCAGCGCGATCATCATGGCGAACGCGCGCAGGTGATTGCGCTCGCCGAAGATCGCGCGGAACTGGCGCCACGGACGGCGCGCGCCGCCGGTCGCGATGTGCGCGCGCATCGGCGGCAGGATCCGCAAGGCTACGAGCCCGATCACGACGCTTGTCAGCGCGAGCCCCACGAACGGCGCGCGCCACGAAAGGCGCGCAGCCAGCCACAGCGACAACGGAATCCCGGCGACCGCGGCAAGGGAAAAGGCTGCGGAGACCACCGCCATCGCCTTGGCGCGACGTGCCCAGGGCACGAGGTCGGCCACCGCCGCGAAGACGAGTCCTCCGATCACGCCTCCGAAAGCGCCTGCGACGAAGCGTGCTGCGAGCAGGCGCGGGTAATCGGGCGCGAACGCGCACAACGCGGTGGCGACGGCGAAGCCCGCATAGAGGCCCAGCAACGCGCGCTTGCGATCCATGCGGTCCACCCAGAACGCAGCCATGAACCCGCTCGCCGCGGCAGACAGCGTGTAGATCGAGACCAGGAGACCAAAGGCCTGCGGCCCGATGCCGAACAGGCGCATGAACTGCGGCCCCAGCGGCATCATCAACATGAAATCCACGGCGTGCGTGAACTGGATCGCGGCAAGCGTCAGCAGCAGCGCGGTTTCGCGTGCTGAAGGCCGGCGGTCGGTGGCCGGCGTCCCGGATGCTTCGGTGATGACGGGCTGGGGCACTGGATCAAAGAACAGGACGCGGCCTGACCTCCCTCCGCGGCGACCGATCATAGCATCGGCCTAGCCGCGCCTCAGGGCGGGCCAGCGCCGCGCGCCGCCTGCAGGATACGGCATCGTCCCCGCTCCGCAGGCGTGGCGCGTCACGCCCGCTGCGGCTATCATCCGGCGCTGAGTACACCGATTCGCAAGTACGAATCGGTGTTCCAAGGAACCGGACATCCCATGCTGATCAATTGCGTCGTCTACAAGAACGGCCATCGGTTCGCCGATATTCCCAAAGAGGACATCAGCGAGTACGTGGGACAGCCGGAATGCTTCGTCTGGGTCGCGCTGTTCAACCCCTCCACCGACGAACTCGACGAGATGGCGGAGGAATTCGGGCTGCATCCGCTGGCCATCGAGGACGCGCGGAAGGGGCACCAGCGCCCGAAGATCGAGGAATACGACGACTCGCTGTTCGTCGTCCTGCACACCGTCGAGGAGAGCGCCGACGGCGATGGCGAGCTCGACGTCGGCGAGGTCGACATCTTCGTCGGTCCGAATTACGTGCTGTCGGTCCGGCATCGCACGCACCAGGGGTTCGCCGAAGTGCGGCAGCGCTGCGAGCGCGAGCCCGAACTCCTGCGCCACGGTGCGGGCTTCGTGCTGTATGCGCTGATGGACGCCACCGTCGATCGGTATTTCCCCGTCCTGGAGACCTTCGAGTCTGCGCTCGAGGCCGCCGAGGAGCAGCTATTCACCCGCACGACCTCGCGCGGCAAGATTCAGGATCTCTACGCCCTCAAGCGCCGGTTGATGACACTGAAGCACGCCGTGATGCCGCTGATGGACGACGTGGGCAAACTGCAGGGCGGGCGCGTGCCGCCAGTCTGCAGCGGCACGCAGGAATACTTCCGCGACGTCTACGATCACCTGATGCGGATCAATGCCGCGATCGAGAACATCCGCGAAATGCTGGCCACGGCGATATCGGTAAACATCGCCATGATCGGCATCGGTGACGCCGAGATAACGAAGCGGCTCGCCGCCTGGGGTGCGCTCATCACCGTGCCGACGCTGATCGCGGGCATCTACGGGATGAACTTCGAACAGATGCCGGAGCTGAAATGGAGCCTGGGCTATCCGCTCACCCTGGCCGTCATGGTTGGCGTTGACGGCTTCCTCTACTCGCGCTTCCGGCGCGCGGGATGGGTCTGACAGCGGATTCGTCCCCGTTGACACCATGGGAGGATTCGCGCAACCGGATCCGTCCCTGGAGCTCCGGGTTTCTGCCGACCTTGCCGTCGTAGCACCGCGCGATCCTCGCCATGTCGACCGTGGAATCGCCGGTCAATTCGAGGTGACCGAGAAAGCCTATTTCGCGCCGGGACCAGTCGATGAACGCAAGCGCGACGGGCACCCCGGCAGCGAGCGCGATGTGGTAGAAGCCCGACTTCCAGTGATCGACGTAGCTGCGTGTTGCTTCCGGCGCGATGACCAGCCGCAGGTCGTCGCCGCACGCGAACGCGGCCCGCATCGCATCGGCGAACCCGGTGCGCTCGCGCCGGTTGACCGGAATCCCGCCCCAGTGCAGCAGCAGCGGTCTCAGGAATCCCCTGAACAGCGTGTCCTTCGCCACCCAGCGGAACCGGATGTGGAGGGCCCACTTGGTCAGCAAACCGATCGCGAAGTCCCAGTTCGACGTGTGGGGATAGATTGCCACGACACACCGGGCCGGCACCGGTTGCGGCAGCACGACTTGCCAGCCCAGCAATCGCAGCAACCGCCATGAAACGCGTGCCGGCAGTCCGGCATCGCGAGAGGGGCGGTAATGGAGGGACGTCACGTTGGCGGCTTTCGCCGGAAGAGTCTATCAGGCTGGATTCCGGTCCGCGGAAGATACAATTGCCGGCGTGAACACCATCGCAGGCGACCGGCACAAGGACAGCGACCTCGTCGACCGCATCGACGCCGCACTGCCACAGACGCAGTGCGCGCGTTGCGGTCACGCGGGCTGCCTTCCTTACGCTGCGGCTGTCGCCGAGGGCGAGCCGATCAATCGTTGCCCCCCCGGAGGCCCCGCACTCATCGATGCGCTGGCGGCGATCACGGGGCGGTTGCCGTTACCGCTGGACAGCACCTACGGCACCCACGGGCCGCTGGCGGTGGCGCGGATCGACGAGGCGCGATGCATCGGCTGTGTGCTCTGCATCGATGCCTGCCCCGTCGACGCCATCGCCGGCGGACCCAAGCGCGCGCATGCAGTCATCCATGCCTGGTGCACGGGCTGCGCCCTCTGCATCCCGCCCTGCCCCGCCGATTGCATTGCACTTGTCGCTGGCGGCCGCGAGTGGAGCCCCGAGGATGCGCGTGCCGCCCGCGATCGGCACCGATCGCATCAGGCTGCGGGCTCGCGCCGGGATGCGCGCACCGGCAAGGCCGGTGTTCCTCGCGCCGCGGCGGGCACGAGCGCGCGCGAGGCGCGGCAGGCTGCGGCCGCTGCAGCGCTCGCCCGTGCCCGGGCACGTCGCGGCGCACGGCCTCCCGTGCCCGCAGACTCATGAACCGCCACCACACCCGCTTCCACGCGTTGCGGGCGCTCGCGGTTGCGCTCCCATGAACGCAGCCAAGCGACGTCAGATCTTCGAGCGCCTGCGCGCGCGCGACCCCCATCCGCGTTCCGAACTCGCTTACGCGACGCCGTTCGAGTTGCTGGTCGCCGTCGTGTTGTCCGCGCAAGCCACCGACCGCAGCGTGAACATGGCAACCGCCCGGCTGTTTCCGGTCGCCAACACGCCAGCCGCCCTGGTCGCGTTGGGCGTCGATGGGCTGATCCCCTACCTGCAGGCGATCGGACTCTTTCGCAACAAGGCGAAGAATGTCGTCGCGCTCTCCGGATTGCTGCTGCGTGACCACGGCGGCGCAGTTCCGTCCGAGCGGGAAGCACTGGAAAAGCTTCCCGGCGTAGGGCGCAAGACCGCCAATGTCGTACTCAATGTCGCCTTCGGAAAGCCGACGATCGCCGTCGACACGCACGTGTTTCGCGTCTCCAACCGGACGGGGCTTGCCCCCGGCAACGATCCGGAGGCGGTGGAACGGCAGCTGATGAAATTCGTGCCGGAAGAGTTCCGGCAGCACGCGCACCACTGGCTGATTCTGCACGGCCGCTACACCTGCGTCGCGCGCAAGCCCCGATGCGGCGACTGTTGCATCCGTGATCTGTGCGAGTTTCGCGAGAAGACCGCCTGAACGCAACGTGCACGCCAAGAGGCGGCAATGCACCTCGCCTGCTCGCGCCGGCCCGGCAAACGACGGGTTTGCCGACCGCTGCCGGCGCCGGTCACTCAGTAGCGCGTGGCAAGCACCGCCGGTTGCGTGTTGTAGTGCGCGGCGAGATTCTCGATATCCTGCCGGGTCAGCGCCGCCGCGATTCCCGCCATGATGGCGTTCTTCCGGGCGCCGGACTTGTAGTCGCGCAGTGATTTCTCAAGATAGTCGCGATGCTGGCCGGCGAGCTTGGGAAAGTCCGGCGAGGCGCTGTTGCCGTCCGCGCCATGGCAGGCGATGCACACCTCCCTGGCTTTCGCGGCGCCCGCGGCGGGATCGGCGGCGTGAGCGACGGGCGCGATCACTGCAGCGCAGACCGCGAGGATCAACAGTTTCATCGTCATTTCCCCGCCGTCTTCTGCGCCGGCCGGGCGTAATACGCCGCCAGGTCGGCCATGTCCTGATCCGAAAGGGTGGCGGCGATCGCCTTCATCGACGGATGGCTGCGTTCGCCGTTCTTGTACGCCTGCAGCGACCTGACGAGATAAGCCTCGTGTTGCCCCGCAAGCCGCGGCACCTTGTACACCTCGGGGAACGCCGTGCGCCATCCCTCGATGCCATGACAGCCCTGGCACATCTGGATTTTCTCGCGCCCCTTGGCAGGATCGCCGGCGACAGCCTGCGCCTGTGCCGACGGCGCGACCAGCAGCAGCGAAACAGCCAATACCGGCGCGGCAAGAACGGACTTGTACATGGATGCTCTCGAGCAAGGGAAAACGGATGACGGCGAACCGCCGCCGCCCGGGACGGGCACTGGCGCGCGAAAAACTTCGCGATTCTAGGGGCAGGCGCCCCCGCGGTCAATTGTCAGTCGCGTTGTCCGGAGAACGGACCGGGCGTCAGTCTTCCAGATATTGAAGCTTGTCCTTGACGACCCGCCATTGGTCGGCGTCGGGAGGTGCGGGCTTGCGCTCGATGATCGGCTTCCAGACCTTGGACAGCTTCGCGTTCAGCGCCGTGAACTGCTGCTGGTCGGCGGGCACGTCGTCCTCGGCAAAGATGGCCTCGACGGGGCATTCGGCAACGCAAAGCGTGCAATCGATGCACTCGTCGGGATCGATCACGAGGAAGTTCGGCCCCTCGCGAAAGCAGTCCACAGGGCAGACATCGACGCAATCGGTGTACTTGCAGCGAATGCAGGTTTCGGTCACGACGTAGGTCATTGCGGGCTTCCGGAGCGCGAAAAGCTTGATTTTACCAAATTGGAGCTCAACTTCCGCTGGACAGGCGCGAGGCAAGCTGAACTTGCACCGGCGCCCGGGTTAGGCTACCGTGAAGTTTGTCGCTTCGGGCTCCTCGAAGCAAAGGCCGCGCGTGCGGCCGGTTGCGTGGCGCCCCGCCCCACCCCATTTACCCTCCCCGCCAAAGGATTTTCATGAGCGAAAACATCAAGCACGTGTCGGACGCCTCGTTCGAGAAGGATGTGCTGCAGTCCACTACACCCGTCCTCGTCGATTATTGGGCCGAGTGGTGCGGTCCCTGCAAGATGATCGCCCCGGTGCTTGAAGACGTGGCGAGGCAGTACGCCGGCAAGCTGACGGTCGCCAAGCTCGACATCGATGCCAATCCCGATGTCACGAGCAAGTTCGGGATTCGCGGCATCCCGACCCTGATCCTGTTCAAGGACGGCAAGCCCCACGCCCAAAAGGTGGGCGCGCTGTCGAAGTCCCAGCTCACTGCTTTTGTTGACAGCAATCTCTGAACCCGATACCCTGATCGTCAGTGCGCGAAAGCCCTCCGCTCGCCGGAGGGTCGTTCCTCAGCCCCTGTCGAGGGCTTGCACCTGATGGCACCTGGCGTCTTTCAGGCGCCGACACCCCAGAGCTTCCGCCGCGGCCGCAACGCCGAACGCGCTGTTCTCGCCCGCCATCCTCCGGCTTCTTCCCCCCTTCTCCGTTCCTCTTCCCTGGCACCATGCAACTGTCCGAACTGAAAGCCAAGCACGTCAGCGAACTGCTCGACCTCGCCAACGCGATGGAGATCGAGGGCGCGAACCGGATGCGCAAGCACGACCTCATCTTCGCGATGCTGAAAGCGCATGCGAAGAAGGGGGAGAGCATCTTCGGAGACGGCACGCTCGAAGTCCTGCCCGACGGCTTCGGTTTCCTGCGCTCGCCCGACACGTCGTACCTCGCCGGCACCGACGACATCTACATCTCGCCGTCGCAGATTCGCCGGTTCAACCTGCACACCGGCGACACCATCGAGGGCGAGATCCGGACGCCCAAGGACGGCGAACGCTACTTTGCGCTGGTCAAGGTCGACCGCGTCAACGGCGAGCCGCCCGAGGCTGCCAAGAACAAGATCCTGTTCGAGAACCTGACGCCGCTGTTCCCGGATCAGGCGATGGTCCTCGAGCGCGACATCAAGGCGGAAGAGAACATCACCGGGCGCGTCATCGACATCATCGCGCCCATAGGCAAGGGCCAGCGCGGCCTGCTGGTCGCCAGCCCGAAGTCCGGCAAGACGGTGATGCTGCAGCACATCGCCCACTCGATCGCCGCCAATCATCCCGACGTGACGCTGATCGTGCTGCTGATAGACGAGCGCCCGGAAGAAGTGACCGAAATGCAGCGCTCGGTCCGCGGTGAAGTCGTGTCGTCCACGTTCGACGAGCCCGCCACGCGGCACGTGCAGGTAGCCGAGATGGTGATCGAGAAGGCCAAGCGCCTGGTCGAGCACAAGCGCGACGTCGTGATCCTGCTCGACTCGATCACGCGGCTCGCGCGCGCCTACAACACCGTCGTGCCGGCGTCCGGCAAGGTGCTGACCGGCGGCGTCGACGCCAATGCGCTGCAGCGTCCCAAGCGCTTCTTCGGCGCTGCTCGCAACATCGAGGAAGGCGGGTCGCTGACGATCATCGCCACCGCGCTGATCGACACCGGATCGCGGATGGACGACGTGATCTACGAGGAGTTCAAGGGCACCGGCAACATGGAAATCCACCTCGATCGCCGGATGGCCGAGAAGCGGATCTATCCGGCGATCAACGTCAATCGTTCCGGTACGCGCAAGGAAGAAATGCTGCTCAAGGCCGATATCCTGCAAAAGGTGTGGGTGCTGCGCAAGCTTCTGTATCCGATGGACGAACTCGAGGCGATGGAGTTCCTGCTCGACAAGATCAAGCAGACCAAGAACAACGCGGAATTCTTCGACTCGATGCGACGGGGATAACGGTCGCCTCCGAATTCCGTTCACCGCTTCCGGGGTCGCATCCCCGCCTCGCGGCGGGGCCCCTGCTCCTCCCTCCAGCGTCGTAATTCTTTGACTCGATGCGGCGTGGGTAGCGGCCGCACTTGAATTCGGCGCCGCCGCTTCAGCGGGTCGCATTGGCGTCGGAAAATGCTCCCGGTGCGTAGTGTATCCGCCTGATTTCGCGCCACTTTCCGGTCCGCTTTCGGGCACTCACGGAACGCCGGTAGCGGTTGCGTGCCGGCACTTATGAAGGCATAATTATCGATTGGCCGCTGCAGGGGATGCGATCAGGGTATTTCGCCCCCATGTGAAGCGGTGCCCGGCCCGGGCGCGCCAAGGGAACCGCGGGGTTCCGGTGCGTGGGCCGCCAGAGAGGAAATCATGAAAACCGGCATTCACCCCAACTATTCCGAAATCCAGGTCACCTGCAGCTGCGGCACCCAGTTCACCACGCGCTCGACAGTGGCCAAGCCGCTGCACGTCGAAGTATGCTCGTCGTGCCACCCGTTCTACACCGGCAAGCAGAAGGTGATGGACACCGCGGGCCGCATCGACAAATTCCGCCAGCGCTACGGCTCCAAGGCGGGGCCTGCGCCGACCTGATCCGGAATCCGCGCGGGTTGCCCGCGGCAGTCGGCGGCACACATCAACACCGCCCGGCGAGAAAGGCAGCTTCGGCTGCCTTTTTCTTTCGGTGTACGCTTCCGATCGATCCCGAGCCGCACCTGAGTCTCCCGTCGCCCCCTCATGCCCCGCCCCGTGCCTTCCCGCAATCCGCCCTCGGCCAGCGATGACTCGCCGTCCGGACCCTATCGGGCGCTGAAACAGGCCGGGCTTGTCCTGCTGTTCGCCGCCTGGGCGCTCCTCGGGGTCGTCGGCCACGATCCCTGGAAGACCGAGGATGCCACGGCATTCGGCGTGGCCTGGGACATGATGCAGTCGGGCAATCTGCTCGCCCCCACGCTCGCGGGTGAACCCTATCTCCGGAACCCGCCGCTGATTCACGCACTCGCGGCGCTGTCCGGTCGGTTGTTCTCGGGATTGCTCGCGCCCCACGATGCAGCGCGGCTCGCGGCATCGTTCCTGCTGGGTCTCACGCTGGTTGCACTGACGGGGGCGGGGCTGGAACTCAACGGACGGCGCACGCGCTGGCTCCCGGCGCTGCTGTTCGTCGGTTGCCTGGGATTGTGGGACCGTGCGCACCAGCTGTCACCGGAACTCGGCCTGCTGCTGGGCGTCGCAGGTGCGCTGTACGGCCTCGCCCTGTCGCTGCGGCGCCCGGTCGCCGGGGGGGTCGTCACCGGGCTCGCCGCCGCCGTGGGATTTCTGTCTCACGGGCCGACCGCGTTGCTGTGGATCGGCCTCACGCTGATCGCGCTGCCGATCGCGTTCGCGCGTTACCGTACGCGCGACCATGCGCGGGCAGCGACCGCGGCGATCGCGGTCGGCACACTGACCGCCGCGACTTGGCCGCTGTCCCTGCACTTCGTCGCGCCCGATCACCTTGGCGCCTGGTGGGTGCAGCAGATGCCCGCCGGGTTCTGGTCGAGGATCGGAAGCGATCCGTTCGCAATGGCCAAGAACCTTCCGTGGTTCACCTGGCCGGCCCTGCCTCTCGTGCTGTGGACGTTGTGGACTCGCGGCCGCGGCTTCAACGGCGGCCTCGGCGCGCCGGGCGTCGAGATACCCGGCGTGCTGGCGCTGGTCATCATCGTCTGCCTGACGCTGACCCCCGAGCCTCGCGCGATCCTGGCAGTTCCGCTGCTGGCGCCGCTCGCGCTGTTGGCGGCGCTGGAAATCGACACGCTGAAACGCGGCTACTCCGCAGCACTGGACTGGTTCGGCATCCTGACCTTCGGCCTGCTCGCGGCTCTGGTCTGGGGGATCTGGATCGATGCGTGGTTTCAAGGCATGTCTCCGACGGTTGCACGCCTATTTCGCGACACTGAAGTCGGTTACCGGCCCGTCTTGCAGTGGGGTGCGCTTGCCGTATCGCTGTTTCTTTCCGCCCTGTGGCTCGCGTTGGTGCGCCCGGCGCGGCGCTCGAACCGGCGTGCGGTGCTGAACTGGGCTGCCGGCGTGACGCTCATCTGGGGCCTCTACACGACGATCTGGCTGCCTTATCTCGACTCCCGGCGCAGCTATCGCTCCGTGGCAGAATCGCTCGCCACGCAGCTCCCGGCCACGGGATGCGTCGCGAGCCGCAACCTGGGCGAACCACAGCGCGCGCTGTTTCGGTATTTTGCGGCGCTGTCGACGGTGCGCGAGGAGGTGTCGCCCGTGCATGATTGCGCGACTCGGCTGGTTCAGTACGGGCGCATCGATCGCCTGCCGGACACGCCGGATGGGTGGTACGTGGCGTGGGATGGTCGTCGCCGCGGCGATGACACCGAGCTGTTCGTGCTGTATCGAAAGGTCGCACCTTGAAATTCATCGATGAAGCCAGGATCGAAGTGCTCGCCGGCGACGGCGGTAACGGGTCGGCCAGCTTCCGACGCGAGAAGTTCGTGCCGCAGGGCGGTCCGGACGGCGGGGACGGCGGACGCGGTGGAAGCATCTACGCAATCGCCGATCGCAACATCAACACGCTGATCGACTACCGTTACGCGCGAATACACCGTGCGAAGGCGGGCGAGAACGGCCGCGGCGCGGATCAGTACGGCCGCGGCGCCGACGACATCACGTTGCGCGTCCCGGTCGGCACGGTCATCACCGACGCGGAAACCGGAGCGCTCGTTGCCGATCTGGTGCGTCACGAGCAGCGCGCGCTGCTCGCGAGGGGCGGGGCTGGCGGGTTGGGCAATCTGCATTTCAAATCGAGCACGAACCGCGCACCGCGGCAGTTCACGCGCGGCGGCGAAGGCGAGAAGCGGTTCCTGCGCCTCGAACTCAAGGTGCTCGCCGACGTCGGCCTGTTCGGGATGCCGAACGCGGGCAAGAGCACCTTCATACGTGCCGTTTCGGCGGCGAAGCCCAAGGTTGCCGACTATCCGTTCACGACGCTGGCGCCGAATCTGGGGGTGGTTCGCGTCGACGACGGCCGCAGCTTCGTGCTGGCCGACATCCCCGGATTGATCGAGGGCGCGGCCGACGGCGCAGGCCTCGGTCACCAGTTCCTGCGCCACCTGCAGCGCACGCGACTGCTGCTGCATATCGTCGATCTCGCGCCCTTCGATCCCGACGCCGATCCCGTGCGCGACGCCAGAGCCATCGTCGACGAACTGAAGCGCTACGACAACTCGCTTTACGAGAAGGCGCGCTGGCTGGTGCTGAACAAACTCGACCTCGTGCCGGAGGCCGAGCGCGCGGCGCGCGTCAAGGCCTTCGTGAAAGCGCTGCGCTGGAAAGGCCCGGTCTTCCCGGTCGCCGCCGTCAGCGGCGAAGGCTGCCGTGCGGTCGTTTTCGCCGTGCAGGACTGGCTCGATGCGCACCCCGCCGCGCCGCTTCCCTCCGATGCGCCGGCACTTCCCGCCGCCGACGCGCCCGACGCGCCTTCCGACGGCGCGATCGACAGCGAAATCAGCCGCTCTGGCGGCGACGCGAGCGCCTGAACCGTCGCCGTCATGACCACGCCCGTCCAATCCGCGCACCGCATCGTCGTCAAGGTCGGTTCCAGCCTGGTCACCAACGACGGGCGCGGACTCGATCACGCCGCCGTCGCAAACTGGGCGGCGCAGATCGCCGAATTGAAGCGCGCAGGCAAGGAAATCGTTCTCGTCTCGTCCGGCGCGATCGCCGAAGGGATCAAGCGACTGGGATGGAGCAAGCGCCCGTCCGCGATGCACGAACTGCAGGCGGCAGCGGCGGTCGGACAGATGGGCCTGGTGCAGGCCTACGAGACAGCGTTCGCGAAATTCGGCCTGCACACCGCGCAGATCCTGCTCACCCACGAGGACCTCGCCGATCGCAGGCGCTATCTAAATGCGCGCTCGACGCTGCGGACGCTGATCGAACTCGACGTCATCCCCATCATCAACGAGAACGACACGGTCACCACCGACGAAATACGGGTCGGGGACAACGATACGCTGGGCGCGCTGGTGACGAATCTCATCGAGGCGGACGTCCTGCTGCTGCTCACCGACCAGGCGGGGCTCTTCACCGCCGATCCGCGCAAGCACCCGGAGGCCACGCTGGTGCTCACCGCGCGCGCGGGCGACCCGGAACTCGAGGCCATGGCCGGCGGCGCCGCCAGCACCTTGAGTCGCGGTGGCATGCTCACCAAGATCCTGGCCGCCAAGCGCGCGGCTCGCTCCGGCGCGTCGACCGTCATCGCCAGCGGTCGCGAGCCCGACGTGCTGGTCCGGCTTGCGCGCGGCGAGTCGCTGGGAAGCGCGCTGATCGCAGATGCCGCTTCGCTTGCCGCGCGCAAGCAGTGGCTCGCCGATCATCTGCAGCTCGCCGGCAGGCTGCAACTCGACGCCGGCGCCGTTCGCGCGCTGGTCAGCGAAGGCAAGAGCCTGCTGCCGATCGGTGTCGTGGCCGTCGAAGGCCCGTTCGAGCGCGGCGAGGTTGTCGGCTGCTACGACACCGCGGGCCGCGAAGTCGCGCGTGGCCTCGTCAACTACGGTGCCGCGGAAGCGGCGCGCATACTGCGCAGGAGTTCGTCGGAGATCGAATCCATCCTCGGCTACGTCGAGGAGCCCGAGCTGATTCATCGGGACAATATGGTCCTCTTGGCGTAGCCAAGTGGGCCATATTGCGGCGCAGGCTAACTCGCGCGTCAGCGCGATGTTAAGCGAGCTTCTGCGAGCGGCCGGAGTCACAACCCGTAACGGCGCAGGCTAACTCGCGCGTCGGCGCGATGTTAAGCGAGCTTCTGCGAGCGGCCGGAGTCACAACCCGTAACGGCGCAGGCTAACTCGCGCGTCGGCGAGAAGCTAAGCTCGCGCGCGAAGTCAGGCTACACTTGCCACCGGTAGCACACGTTGTTCTCGGGGCGGCGCACCACGCCTCCGCCCCAGTGATCACTCAGGGGAGATCCGGCATGGCAATTGTGGAACGCGTCACGAACATCCTGCTCAAACCGAAGGTCGAGTGGCCCAGGATCGCCGAGGAGACTGCGACCGCCGGTTCGATATTCACCGGCTACGTCATGATTCTGGCTGCGATCGGTCCGATTGCCCTCGCGTTGACGGGCAGTGTGGGCATCGCCGTGGCCAGCTACGGTCTCGGGCTCGGCGTCACCTGGCTGCTGGCGATGATCGTCGACGCCCTCGCGCCGACGTTTGGCGGCGAAAAGAATTTCATCCAGTCACTCAAGCTGACGGCGTACTCGTACACCGCGGCGTGGATCGCCGGCATTTTTCAGCTGATCCCGTTCGTGGGCGGCCTCCTGAGCCTGCTCGGTGCTGCCTACGCCTGGTACACCTTCTACCTGGGCGTCGCAGTGATGAAGAAGTGCCCGGCGGAGAAGGCGGTTGTCTACACCGTGGCCATCGTGGTATGCGGCCTGGTGCTGGGCATGGTGCTGTTCGGCGCCCTGATGTCGATCTTTTTCGGTGGCGCGATGCTGGGCGGCACGCTGCCCTGATGCGCTGCCCCCGGCGCCCCCGCCGCGCGGGGGCCGCCGGGGCTTCAGTCGGGCGTCGACACCGTCGCCGGGTCGGCGTAAGACGGCGGCATGATCGGGTGCGATACGCTGAAAAGGCGCTCGCGCCGCGTTTGCGGACGTCCGTGCAGATAGCGTTCGAGTTCGGTGAGCGCGCGACGGTACACGTCGCGCTTGAAGTCGATCACGGTGTCGAGCGGAACCCAGTACTCGTGCCAGCGCCAGGCATCGAACTCGGGCCGTTCGTTGCCGCGCAGCTTGAAGTCGGTATCGCGACCGACCAGACGCAGCAGATACCAGATCTGTTTCTGTCCGCGGTAACTGCCCCGCCACTCGCGCCTTACCCAGTGTTGCGGCACCTCGTAACGCAGCCAGTCGCGCGTTCGGCCCAGAATCCTGACGTGGTGGGGTTGGAGTCCGACTTCTTCGTGCAACTCACGGAACATCGCCTGCTCAGGCGTCTCGCCGGAGTTGAGGCCACCTTGCGGAAATTGCCACGAGTGTTCCCGAATCCTCTTGCCCCAAAAAACCTGATTCCTGACGTTGGCGATGACAATGGCGACGTTCGGGCGATAACCGTCACGATCAAGCATCGCGGTCACCCCGAAAATGTAGTTGGGACAATTGTTCCACAGAACACCGCGGTTGCAAAGACGCGCACGACAATCGCCCGTGGCTGACGGCCAGGCGGCGACCCGCCGGATGTGGCCGGGCAAGGGTGTGGGCGGATTCCGGGATTCGTCCGCCCCGGCTCGCCGCAATTGACGCGCGGTCGGGATCGCGGCGGACCGGGGCCGTTCTCTACTGCATCAGCGGCGTCGCGCTCGCCGCGAGGTCGACACCCTCGATGCGGGCGCGCCCGGCCAGCACCGCCACGTACTGGCGCAACGCTTCGGCTTCGACACGCGTGGTCAGGTACGCGGCGACACTGTCGCGGACGACTTCGAACGGCAGCGCCCGGCCGGGAATCCGGCGCACGATGTCGACGATGTGAAAACCATGGCGCGTCGCCACGAGTCCGGGCAGCAGCCCTTCCCGTGTGCCCTCGAACACCGCGCGATCGAACTCCGGCACCATCTCGCCCCGCCCGAACTGACCCAGATTTCCCCCTTGCTGTCCGGACGGGCAATTCGAGAGTTCGCGGGCGCGATCGGCAAACCGGTCGGGAGCGCCGCGCAGTTCGACCAGCACCTCTTCCGCGCGGGCGCGCAGCGGCGCGATCGGCGTGCGCGGCGTCACCGCGAACAGGATGTGGCGGACTTCGGCCAGATCCCCCGAACGGAAGCGCTCGGGATGCGCAGCGAAGTGCCGCCGGCATTCCTCCGCGGTGGGCTGCGGGGTTTTCACTTCCCGCTCGAGCAGCGCCTCGATCACGCTCGCCTCCTCGTCCCGGCTGGCAAAGGCGACCTCGACGCGGGCCATCCCGCCCTCCAGCAGGCCAAGTTCGCCGGCGCGCTGCAGCAGCAACTCGCGAATCGCCAGCGTGCGGCGCGCGGCGAGTTCGGGCTGCGTTTCGCCCGCGAGCCGCGCGGCTTCCTCCGCGATCAGTGCATCGCTGACAACGGACCCGTTGATGCTGAGCGGCATGACGAAGACTCCCGAACGATGACCCGGCTTCAGCGCGAACGCACGAGCTGCCAGGCGCGGACGACGTAGCTCCCCGCCGCAAAGCCCGACCAGATGTGCACGAGGCGCGTGAAGGGGAAGATGACGAAGATGGTCATGCCCAGGAACAGATGCGCCTTGAACACCGGCGCTGCGTCGGCCACGAAGGAGGCGGCATCGCCCCGGAACGTGACCAGATGCTGCGCCCACATCATGAGCTTCACCATTTCGGCGCCATCCATGTGCTGCAGCGACACCGTGATGCTGAAGAGACCCAGCAGCAGTTGCGCGAGCAGCAGGAACAGGATGAACAGGTCCGCCGGACGCGACGTGGCGCGGATCCGGGGCTCGGTGAGCCGGCGATGGATGAGCAGGACCAGCCCGACCAGGCAGGCGGCACCTGCCACGCCCCCGGCAATGACGGCCAGCGCCTGCTTCGCGCCGGCAGTGATCCCCAGCGCATGCCAGACTGCCAGCGGCGTCAGCAGCCCGAACAGGTGGCCGAAGAAGATGCCGAGGATCCCCAGGTGAAAGAGGTTGGATCCCCAGCGCAATTGCCCCGCGCGCAGCATCTGCGACGAATCGCTCTTCCACGTGTACTGGTCGCGATCGAAGCGAAGCAGGCTTCCGGCGAAGAACACCGTCAAAGCGATGTACGGATAGATCCCGAAGACGATCTGGTTGAGAGTGGACATTGCCTTGTCTCCTTGAGCCGCGTCAGGACTGACGCGGCATGAATCGAACGACCGACGCCGCGGGCGACGCCCCGGCTCCACATCCCTGCCCGCCCGGGGGACCGAAGAACACGGGCTCCTCGCGCCACTCGTCGTCCTGCGCCGGCTCCGGTGCGGGCGCTTCGTCGAGCGTCTCTTTGAGCCCCGGCGCGCCGATCAGCACGAGCAAGGCCTGCATCACCGCGTGATGCCTGCTGTCGTGGCGGCGCAAGGCCTCGCCAACGGCGCGGATGATGTGCGCGCAGTCGGCCAGCATCTCCTCCGCCTCGGCGAACGGTCGCTGGGCGAGAAACTCGAGCACGGCCGGCAGGAAGTCGGGCAACTCGCCCGGAGCCAGCACGAACCCGGCCCGCTCGTAGACGCCCTTCAGGTCGACCATCGCCTGCCCGCGGTCGCGGGAGTCCCCGTGCACGTGCTCGAACAGGTGCAGCGACGTTGCCCGGCCGCGGTCGAACAGCGCGACATAGCGCTCCTCGAGGTCGATGAGATCCGTCGCCGCGATCTCCGCGATGAGGCTGTGCAGCGACTGCCTCGCATCGGCGGCAAGACGCGCTTCCGCGTCGACCGCCGCGGCGATCTCCGGCAGCGCGGCGACGAGCTCCCGGGTCGGATAGGTGAGCAGCGCACCCAGCGCTTTCAGTACGGCGGTCATCGCGCGCCCGCCTGCATGTCGACCTTGATCGGGATCGTCTTGCGCTTCCTGCCTCCGAACAGCGACGCCTCCGAATGCCCGTCGGAGCAGCCGTTGCCGAAGGAAAACCCGCAGCCTCCGCGCAGCTCGAATGCGTCCTCCGCATACTCGCGATGCGCGGTCGGAATGACGAAGCGGTCCTCGTAGTTGGCGATCGCCATCACGCGGTACATCGCCTCGACGTCGGCAGCCGACAGGCCGACCTGCTGCAGCACTTCGGCGTTCTCGCGCTTCTCCACATGGCGATCGCGCATGTAGGCGCGCATCGCCAGCATGCGTTCGAGCGCGGCAACGACAGGCGCTTCATCGCCGGCAGTGAGCAGATTGGCAAGATACTTGACCGGGATGCGCAGCGAGCGCACGTCCGGCAACTGGCCGAACGCGCCAATCTGGCCCGCATTCGCAGCCGCCTGAATCGGCGACAGCGGCGGCACGTACCACACCATCGGCAGCGTCCGGTACTCCGGATGCAGCGGCAGCGCCACCTTCCAGTCGACCGCCATCTTGTAGACCGGTGAATTGCGCGCGGCAGCGAGCCAGGCGTCGGGCACCCCGTCGCTGCGCGCCTGCGCGATCACCGCGGGATCGTTCGGGTCGAGGAAGATGGACAGTTGCGCGTCGTAGAGCGCCTGCGGATCCTCGACCGCCGCCGCGGCTTCGATGCGATCGGCGTCGTAGAGCAGCACGCCGAGATAGCGGATGCGGCCGACACAGGTCTCCGAACAGACGGTCGGCTGCCCGGACTCGATGCGCGGATAGCAGAAGATGCACTTCTCGGCCTTGCCGGACGACCAGTTGTAGTAGATCTTCTTGTACGGACAGCCGGACACGCACATCCGCCAGCCGCGGCACTTGTCCTGGTCGATGAGGACGATGCCGTCCTCCTCGCGCTTGTAGATCGAGCCGGACGGGCACGACGCGACGCAGGTGGGATTGAGGCAGTGTTCGCACAGGCGCGGCAGGTACATCATGAACGTGTTCTCGAACTGGCCGTAGATGTCCTTCTGCATCGCCTCGAAGTTCGCGTCCTTGCTGCGCTTCGCGAACTCGCCGCCGAGGATCTCCTCCCAGTTCGGGCCCCACTCGATCTTCTGCATCCGCTCGCCGGTAATGAGGCTGCGCGGACGCGCCACCGGCATCGCCGCCATCTCGGGCGCCGACTGCAGGTGCTCGTAGTCGAACGTGAACGGCTCGTAGTAGTCGTCGATCTGCGGCAGGTTCGGATTGGCGAAGATCTTCATCAGGATCGACCATTTGCCGCCCTGCCTGGGCTCGATCCTGCCGCTGCCCTTGCGGGCCCAGCCGCCATTCCATTTTCCCTGGTTCTCCCATTCCTTGGGATAGCCGATGCCGGGCTTGGTCTCCACGTTGTTGAACCACGCGTACTCGACGCCTTCGCGGTTGGTCCAGACGTTCTTGCAGGTGACCGAACAGGTGTGGCAACCGATGCACTTGTCGAGATTGAGCACCATGCCGATTTGGGCGCGGACTTTCATAGCCGTGACTCCTCGATGACTTTGCCGCCGGCGCGCAGCGCGCGCATGTCGCGACACGGGGCCGCGATGTCGAACCGCGGCGTCGGGTGGGTGTTCCGGGCGTCGACCTTCATTCCGTCGCTCCCGCATGCGCCGGCGTGTCCAGCCAGTCGACGTTCTTCATCTTGCGCACGACGACGAACTCGTCCCGGTTGGTGCCGATCGTCCCGTAGTAGTTGAAGCCATACGAGAGCTGCGCGTAGCCGCCGATCATGTGCGTCGGCTTGGTGACGATGCGCGTGACCGAGTTGTGGATGCCGCCGCGCGCGCCGGTGATCTCCGATCCCGGCGTGTTCACGATCTTCTCCTGCGCGTGGTACATCAGGCACATGCCATTGGAGACTCTCTGGCTGACCACCGCCCGGGCGGCAATCGCGCCGTTGACGTTGAACAGCTCGATCCAGTCGTTGTCCTCGATGTCGGCGCGCTTCGCGTCGTCCTCCGAAAGCCAGACGATCGGGCCGCCGCGCGACAGCGTCAGCATCATCAGATTGTCGGTGTACGTCGAATGGATTCCCCACTTCTGGTGCGGGGTGATGAAGTTGAGCACCACTTCCGGGTTTCCGTTCGAGCGCTTGCCGGCCATCGGCAGCACGGTCTTCAGATCGACCGGCGGCCGGTAGACGCAGAAGCCTTCGCCGAAAGCCAGCATCCACTTGTGGTCCTGATAGAACTGTTGCCGTCCGGTCAGCGTCCGCCAGGGGATCAGTTCGTGGACGTTCGTGTAGCCCGCGTTGTAGCTCACGTGCTCGGACTCGATGCCGCTCCACGTCGGGCTGGAGATGATCTTGCGCGGCTGCGCCTGGATGTCGCGGAAGCGGATCTTCTCGTCCGCCTTCGCCGCTGCCAGATGCTTGTGCTCGCGGCCGGTGATCACCGACAGCGCCTCCCAGGCCTTGACCGCGACCTCGCCGTTGGTTTCCGGCGCCAGCATCAGCACGACTTCGGCGGCGTCGATGTCGGTCTCGATGCGCGGCAGTCCCTTGCTGATGCCCTCTTCTGCCACGCGGTAGTTGAGATCGCCGAGGCCCTTGACCTCATGCTCGGTGTTCCACGCGATTCCCTTGCCGCCGTTGCCGACCTTGGTCATCAGCGGGCCCAGCGACGTGAACTTCCTGTGCGTGTTGGGGTAGTCGCGCTCGATCACTACCATCTGCGGCGCCGTCCTGCCGGGAACGAGTTCGCACTGGCCCTTCTTCCAGTCCTTGACGTCGATCGCCTGCGCGAGCTCGCCGGGCGTGTCGTGGAGCGTCGGCACCAGCACGATCTCCTTTTCGACGCCCAGATGGCCGATGCAAACCTCGGAGAACTTCTTCGCGATGCCCTTGTAGATCTCCCAGTCGCTGCGCGCTTCCCACACCGGATCGATCGCCGCCGACAATGGGTGGATGAACGGATGCATGTCGGAGGTGTTGAGGTCGTTCTTCTCGTACCAGGTCGCCGTCGGCAGCACGATGTCCGAATACATGCAGGTCGTCGACATCCGGAAATCCAGCGTGGTCAGGAGGTCGAGCTTGCCTTCCGGTGCCTCGTCGCGCCACACCACTTCCTCGGGCTTCTGGCCGCCGAAGCTGCCGAGATCCTTGCCCTGCACGCCGTGGCGGGTGCCGAGCAGGTGCTTGAGGAAATACTCGTGGCCCTTGCCGGAGCTTCCCAGCAGGTTCGAGCGCCAGACGAACAGGTTGCGCGGGAAGTTGGCGGGGTTGTCGGGGTCCTCGCAGGACATCCGCAACGCGCCGCTCTTCAGCTGGCCGACCGCGAACTCCTTGGGATCGGCACCCGACTTGGCCGCTGCCTTGCAGACCTCGATCGGGTTGGTCTGCAACTGCGGCGCGCTGGGGAGCCAGCCCATGCGTTCGGCACGGACGTTGAAGTCGATGAGGCTTCCGGTGTACTCGTTGGGGTCGGCCAGCGGCGACAGGATCTCCTTGACCTCGAGTTTCTCGTAGCGCCACTGGTCGGTGTGTGCGTAGAAGAAGGACGTGGAATTCATGTGCCGCGGCGGCCGGTGCCAGTCGAGCGCGAAGGCGAGCGGCGTCCAGCCCGTCTGCGGGCGGAGTTTTTCCTGTCCCACGTAGTGCGCCCAGCCGCCGCCGGACTGGCCCACAGTGCCGCACATGATCAGCATGTTGATGATGCTGCGGTAGTTCATGTCCGAGTGGAACCAGTGGTTCATCGCCGCGCCGATGATGACCATCGACTTGCCGCGGGTCTTGTCGGCGTTGTCGGCGAACTGGCGGGCGACGGCGATCGCCTGGTCGGCCGGTACGCCGGTGATCTTCTCCTGCCATGCCGGCGTGTAGGGGACGTCGTCGGCGTACGATTGCGCGACGTTCTCGCCGCCCAGGCCCCGGTCGATGCCGTAATTGGCGCACAGCAGGTCGTACACCGTGGCGACGTACGCCTCCCCTTCGTTCAGGTTCAGCTTCTTCACCGGCACGTTGCGGCGCAGGATATCGCCGCCCTGATCGTTGTTGCGGAACACTTCGTGGGCGATGCCGCCGAAGTACGGGAAGGCGACCGCCTGCACGTCGTCGCGGGCATCGATCAGCGACAGCCTGAGCTTGACGCCGGCGCCACCGCCCTCCTTCTCCTCGAGGTTCCACTTGCCGAGATCGCCGCCTGCCGACTGGCCCCAGCGATAGCCGATCGTGCCTTGCGGCGAAACGATGTTTCCGCTCAACTCGTCGACGGCGAGGGTCTTCCATTCGGGGTTGTTCGCCTGCCCCGCCGAGTCGGACAGATCGGACGCGCGCAGCATCCGGTCGGCGACGAGTTCGCGACCGCGGCGGACGAGCTTGACCAGCATCGGCATGTCGCTGTAACGGCGGCAGTAGTCCTGGAAGTAGGCGGACGGCCGCTCGAGATGAAACTCCTTCAGGATCACGTGACCCATCGCCATCGCGAGCGCAGCGTCGGTGCCCTGCGTCGGGTGCAGCCACAGGTCGGCGAGCTTGGCTACCTCCGAGTAGTCGGGGGTCACGGAGACGATCTTCGCGCCCTTGTAGCGGACCTCGGTGAAGAAGTGGGCGTCGGGCGTGCGCGTCTGCGGCACGTTGGACCCCCACGCCATGATGAACGTCGAGTTGTACCAGTCGGCCGACTCGGGCACGTCGGTCTGCTCGCCCCAGGTCTGCGGCGATGACGGCGGAAGATCGCAGTACCAATCGTAGAAGCTCATGCACACGCCGCCGATCAGCGACAGGTAGCGACTGCCCGCAGCGTAGGAAACCATCGACATCGCCGGGATCGGCGAAAAGCCGATGACGCGATCGGGGCCGTGCTTCCTGATCGTGTAGACATTGGCCGCGGCGATGATCTCGTTCACCTCGTCCCAGTCGGAACGCACGAAGCCGCCGAGGCCGCGCACCGATTTGTAGGATTTCGCCTTCGCCGGATCCTCGACGATCGACGTCCAGGCTTCGACCGGGCCCAGGGTCTTGCGCGCTTCGCGCCACAGCCGGATCAGGCGGCCCCGCACCAGCGGGTATTTGACGCGGTTGGCGCTGTAGATGTACCAGGAATACGACGCGCCACGCGAACAGCCGCGCGGCTCGTGGTTGGGCATGTCCGGCCGCGTTCTCGGGTAGTCGGTCTGCTGCGTCTCCCAGGTGATCACCCCGCCCTTGACGTAGATCTTCCAGCTGCAGGACCCGGTGCAGTTGACGCCGTGCGTCGAACGCACGATCTTGTCGTGCGCCCAGCGGTCGCGGTAGGCGTGCTCCCAGGTGCGATCTTCCGTGGTGACCACGCCGTGCCCGTCGGAGAACGGCTTCTGGTCGCGGGTGAAATAGGTCAGGCGGTCGAGAAAATGACTCATGGGTGACTCCGGAGTTGACCGTTACGGGAAACGGATACGGACAGCGGCGCAGCGTCCGTTCCTGCTGACAGGCGCTACGAGAATCAGCATGCGGCCTCCGCGCGCGGCCGGAGATAGAACCACCAGGTAAGCGCGATGCAGGACGCGTAGAAGACAAGAAATGCAGCCAGCGCGGCGGCGGTGTTGCCGGTGAGCGCGATCGCTGTCCCATAGGCCTTGGGAATGAAGAAGCCGCCCAGCGCTCCGATGCCGGACGCGAGGCCGAGCGCGGCGGCGCCTTCGAGCGTTCCCGCACGCACCGCCGCGGCCTCGCCCCTGGCGTCGGCACGATGCGAACGCCGTGCCACGCGCACAAAAACCGCCGGGATCAGCTGGAACACCGCGCCATTGGCAATTCCGCTGGCCACGAACAGCACGGCGAACAGCGCGACGAAGGCCGTGACACCGTCGGCCATGCCGGACCCCGGTCCCAGCAGCAGCAGCGCGAGGACAGTCAGCGCCAGAACGACAAACGCGACCAGCGCGACGCGTGCGCCACCGCATCGATCCGCGAGGAAGCCGCCCGCCGGACGCGCGAATGCCGCAAGCAGCGGTCCGATGAACGCGTAGCCGGCGATGCCGGCGCCGGGAAACTGCATGTCGGCAACCAGCGGAAACCCGGCGGCGAAGCCGATGAACGAACCGAAGCTTCCGAGGTAGAGCCAGGCCAGCAGCCAGGTGTGCGGACGCACGAACACCACGGCCTGGTCGGCTGCCGACGCGCGCACGGGCTCGAGATCGTCCATCCGCCACCATGCGACGAACGCGGCGGCAACGATGAGCGGCACCCAGACGAACCCGGCGTTCTGCAACCAGATCGTCCGCGTCGCATCGCCGTCCGCCGCCACCTGCGGACCGCCACCCAGCGGACCGAGCAGCGCGATGCCCACCACCAGCGGCACCGCAACTTGCGCCAGTCCCACGCCGAGGTTGCCGAGACCCGCGTTCCAGCCCAGCGCCTGCCCCTTGCAACCGGCCGGATAGAAGAAGCTGATGTTGGCCATGCTCGACGCGAAATTGCCGCCGCCGATGCCCGCAGCCAGCGCCAGCAGCAGAAACGTCGGATAGCCGGTCGTCGGATCCTGCACCGCCATGCCCAGCCCGACCGTCGGCACCAGCAATGCGAGCGTCGTCAGCACCGTCCACGTGCGGCCGCCGAACATCGGCACCATGAACGAGAAGAAGAGTCGCAAGGTGCTGCCGGCCAATCCCGGCAGCGCGGCGAGCCAGAACAGCTGGTTGGCGGTGAAGTGAAAGCCCACGCGCGGCAGCTGAACGACGACGACGCTCCACAGCATCCATACGGCAAACGACAGCACCAGCACCGGGACCGACACCGCCAGATTGCGCCGCGCGACGCGCGCTCCCTCTCGCGCCCAGAAGGCGCTGTCCTCCGGCTCCCAAAAGGCGATCCGCGGCGCCATGACGCTCACGTCAGTACCCGCCCGGCCGCCCGAAGGGTACTGACTGCGCCCCCCGGGGGGGCAGCGAACTTGGTGAACGTGGGGGCAGTTTCATGCTAGGGGTTCTTCACGTACGCGTTCTTGCGCAGGTAGAACCACCAGTTGAGCACCAGGCAGAGCGCGTAGAAGATCGCGAAGCCGTACATCGCGAATTGCGGCGAGCCGGCCTTGATCTGGTCGCCGATCACGATCGGCGCGACGAAGGCGCCATAGGCGGCGATGGCCGACGTCCAGCCGAGCACCGGGCCGGCCTGCGTGCGGTCGAAAATCACGCCGATGGTGCGGAAGGTCGATCCGTTGCCGATGCCGCTGGCGAAGAACAACACGATGAACAGGCCCAGGAACGCGGGGAAGTACTGCTCCGGCGTGGCCGAGCCGTAGGCCTGCATCATCACGTAGCCTACCGCCACCGACGCGCCGACCATCACCACCGAGATCGCCTGCGTGACGATCGAGCCGCCGAGCTTGTCCGAAATCCAGCCGCCGATCGGCCGCACCGCGGCGCCGACGAAGGGGCCGATCCACGCGTAGGTAAAGGCCGAAGGCGCGTTAGGGTTCTTCAGCGTGTGCTGCAGCACGCCGTTCGCGTCGGGCACGTGGCTGATGCCGAAAATCACCGTGATCGACAGCGGCAGCGCCATCGAGAAGCCGATGAACGAGCCGAAGGTCACGATGTACAGCGCCGTCATCGACCAGGTGTGTTTGTCCTTGAAGATGGCGAACTGCTTGGCGACGTTCTCCTTCATCGGACCGAAGGCAGCGAGCTTCATGATCAGCAGCGCGGCGATCACATCCAGCGGAATCGCGACCCACATGCTGATCAGGCCCAGGCCGGTGGGCTTGGGTAGGTACAGGTACAGGCCAAGGATGGAGGGCACGAACGCGAGCGAGTAAAGCCAGGTGATCTTGGTGAACGCGACGATCGGGTTCCCGCTGTCGGGCGTGACGGTCTTCAGATTGTTCATGCCGAACCAGCACAGCGCCGACAGCGGCACCAGCGACGCCACCCAGGCGAATCCGGCGTTCTGGATCCAGGTCGGCGTGCCGGCCTTGATCTTGCCCAGGATCCAGCCGCTGTCCTTCATCAGCGTCATCGGCTCGCCGCCGAGGGCGCCGAACAGTCCCGCCGTCATCACCAGCGGAATCACGACCTGCATCGTCGTGACGCCGAAGTTGCCGATGCCGGCGTTGATGCCCAGCGCCGTGCCCTGCAGGCGTTTCGGGAAGAAGGTGTTGATGTTCGACATCGAACTCGCGAAGTTGCCGCCGCCCACACCCGACCACAGCGCCATCAGCTGAAATGCCCACAGCGGCCAGTCCTTGTGCTGCAGCACGATCCCGGTGCCGATGGCCGGTGCGAGCAGCATCGCGGTGGTGAGGAAGATCGTGTTGCGGCCCCCGGCCAGGCGGATCAGGAACGACGCCGGGATGCGCATCGTCGCGCCGGCGATACCGGCGATCGCGGTGAGCGTGAACAGTTCGGCCTGGGTGAACGGGAACCCCAGGTTGAGCATTTGCACGGTGATGATCCCCCACATCCCCCAGACCGCGAAGCCACAGAGCAGCGCCGGAACCGAGATCGCGAGGTTGCGGTAGGCGATCCGCTTGCCGGTCGACTCCCAGAACGCGTTGTCCTCCGGACGCCAGTCGGCGATGTCGCCTCGGCCCGTCGGTGTTGCGGGCGGCGGGGCGGCGGTTTGCATCGTGTTCATCGTGATCTCCGTGATTGCGGCGACGGGGTCGGCCGTGAATCGCCCGTCTGCGGGCATTCTGGGCGGCGGCAGTCGCCGGCGACATTCCCCGGTTGTGCGGGGCGCCCACGGCAAGAGAACGATCCGGTGATAGTTCGGAATGACTATGTGGCGCGGCGCCGCGTGATGATTCAATCGAGGGGCTGACTTCGCTCAATCTGCGCCGGCAGCGGCGGGCTTCGAATTGCCGCCGGCGCCGACGCGCTCGATCGCAAGGGAATGGAGGGTATCGTGACGACAGCCGCAACGGGCAAGCCGGGACTCACCCGCGAGCAGGTCTCCGCATTGGCGATGAGCACGATCGCCTTCGCGGTGAACTTCGCCGTGTGGGTCATGTTCTCCGTCATCGGGATCAAGATCAAGGCCGAACTCAATCTCAACGAGACCGAGTTCGGCCTGCTGGTGGCGACACCCATCCTGACCGGCTCGCTGGTCCGCCTTCCGCTGGGCATCCTGACCGACCGCTACGGTGGACGGATCGTGTACTTCGTGCAGATGCTCACGGTCGTGATTCCCACCTGGATGCTGTCCTACGCGACCGAGTACTGGCAGTACCTGGTGCTGGGGTTGTTCATCGGGATGGCCGGCGGCTCGTTTGCGGTCGGCATCGCCTACACGTCGGCCTGGTTCAGCAAGGAGCGCCAGGGCACGGCGATGGGCATCTTCGGCGCCGGCAACGCCGGCTCCTCGCTCACCAAGTTCATCGCCCCGCTGATCATCGCGGCGTCCGCCACCGCGTCGTGGCGGATGGTGCCCAAGGTTTACGCGGTCGCCATGCTGGTGATGGCGGTGCTGTTCTGGTTCCTGACCACCGAGGACCCGCTGCACCGCAAGGACTCGGCCCTCCGCAAGCGCGTCCCGCTGGGCGAGCAGCTGAAGCCCCTGCTCGACCTCCGCGTCTGGCGCTTCGGGCTCGCCTACTACTTCGTATTCGGCGCGTTCGTGGCGCTGGCGCTCTGGCTGCCCAAGTACTACGTCGGCGAGTTCGGGCTGCCGCTGGCCACGGCCGCGTTCCTGACCATCCTGTTCGACCTGCCCTCCGGGGCGATTCGCGCGCTGGGCGGCTGGGCTTCCGACAAGTGGGGCGGCAACACGGTCACCTGGTGGGTGATGTGGATCAGCCTCGCCTGCATGTTCCTGCTCAGCTACCCGCCCACGACCATGATCGTGCACGCGATCAAGGGCGATGTCGCCTTCCAGATCGGGGCGGGTGTCACGATGTTCACCGTGCTGATTTTCATCGTCGGCCTGGCACAGGGCTTCGGCAAGGCCAGCGTCTACCGCAGCCTTGCCGACCACTACCCGACGCAGATGGGCGTGGTCGGCGGCATCGTCGGCGTCATCGGCGGCCTGGGCGGGTTCACGCTGCCGATCATGTTCGGCATCGCCGCCGACGTGATCGGCGTGCGCAGCAGCTGCTTCATGCTGTTGACCCTCGTGATCGTCGTCACGATGATCTGGACGTGGGTCGCCGAGCGCAACGAGCGCGAAGGAATCCTGGCGGAACACTCCGCCGCGCGTGCAGCGCTTGCCGGTGCCGATCTGATCGAGCGGACGCGCCCGCGCCGTCACGTGCTCGTCGACTGGCGCCCGGACGACGACGCCTTCTGGGCGACGAAGGGCCGGCGCATCGCCAACCGCAACCTCTGGCTGTCGATGCCCGCGCTGCTGCTGGCGTTCGCCGTCTGGGTGGTCTGGAGCGTGGTCGTCGTCGAACTGCCGCACATCGGGTTCAAGTTCACGACCAACCAGCTGTTCTGGCTGGCGGCGCTGCCGGGGCTCTCCGGCGCGGTCTTCCGCGCGCTGTATTCGTTCGTCGTGCCGATCTTCGGCGGTCGCAATTTCACGGTGTGGAGCACGACGATGCTGCTGCTGCCCACGCTGTGGATCGGCTTCGCCGTGCAGGACCCGACCACCAACTACGCGGTGTTCGCCGCGATCGCTCTGCTGTGCGGCCTGGGCGCGGGCAACTTCTCGTCGTCGATGGCCAACATCAGCTTCTTCTACCCGAAGCGGCTGCAGGGAACGGCGCTCGGCGCGAACGCCGGCGTGGGCAATCTCGGCGTCGGGCTGGCGCAGCTGATCGCTCCGATCGCGATGTACGGCGGCGCGCTGCTGATCCTGGGCGGAAATGCCGAGACCCGCGTGGATCAGGGTGAAACGATGCAGATCTGGGTGCAGAATGCCGGCTTCATCTGGGTGCCGCTGATCGTCATGTCGGTGATCGCCGCATGGTTCGGCATGGACAACATCGCCACGGTGCGCGCCGGCTTCGCCGAGCAGGTGGCGATCCTCCGCCACAAGCAGCAGTGGCGGATGAGCTGGCTGTATACGGGCACGTTCGGTTCGTTCATCGGCCTCGCTGCCGGATTCCCGATGCTGGTCAACACCGTGTTCCCGGACGCGGACGCGTTCAAGTTCGCGTTCATCGGACCACTGCTGGGGGCGCTGGTGCGACCGCTCGGCGGCTGGCTCTCCGACCGCATGGGTGGCGCGATGATCACGTTCTGGATCTTCGTCGTGATGGCCGTCGCGCCGCTGGCCGCGGTGTTCTTCCTCCCGACGGCGGGCGGTGGCGGCAGCCTGCTCGGTTTCGTGCTGGCGTTCATGGCGCTGTTCGTCGCTGCCGGGATCGGCAATGGCTCGACCTTCCGCATGATTCCGATCATCTTCCGCACGCTGCGTGAGCGCGCGGTGGGCGATCAGAACGATCAGGCGGCTCTGGAGCAGGCCAGGCGGGTCGGCAGTACCGAGGGCGCAGCGACGCTGGGGTTCAGCTCCGCGGTCGCGGCGCTCGGCGGCTTCTTCATCCCCATCGCCTACGGCACCTCGATCAAGCTGACAGGCAGCCCGCAGGGCGCGCTGGTCTTCTTCAGCGTGTTCTACCTGAGCTGCGTGCTGGGAACCTGGCGCTGGTATGCGCGGCGGGGCGCCGAAGTGGCGTGCTGATCGCGCCGGGCGCAACCGCGGCGCTCTGGCGAGGCGCCAGGCACGCCGCGGAACGGGCCGTCAGGGCTTGGCTGCGAGGCCGTGCTCGACCGCCCAGACGGCGGCCTGGACGCGGCTCGTGAGCTCGAGCTTGCGCAGGATGTGCTGGACGTGGATCTTGACCGTGCTCTCGGCGACGTCGAACTCGCGAGCGATTTCCTTGTTGCTCGCTCCCCTGGCGAGGAAGACCAGGATCTCACGCTCGCGCGGCGACAGCGCCGGCTGGGCCGACGCGGTCCCGCCTGTGCGCACCTGCCGCAGCAGCTTCGACGTCATCTCCGGCGACATCACCGAGTCACCGTCGGCGGCACGGCGGATCGACTCGACCAGAAAATCGCTGTCGATGTTCTTGAGCAGGTAGCCGAGCGCGCCGGCGCGCAGGCAAGCCATCAGGTCGTCCGGCTCCTCGGAGACGGTCAGCATGACGACGTGGGCGGCCGGCGCCTGCTTCAGTATCGCCTGCAGCGCCTCGATGCCGGAGATGCCGGGCATGTTGAGATCGAGCAGCACGACATCCGGCCGTTGCGCAATCGCCACCTTGATGCCCTCGAAGCCGTCGGCGGCTTCGCCGACGATCGCGAAGTCCGGGATGCGGGCGAGCAGTGCGATGATGCCGCGCCGGAAGAGCGTGTGATCGTCGATGACCACGACCCGAACCACGTCGGGAGTCCCGTCGGAGCGCGTGGATCCGGCCGGGGACGCGGCAGCGGCGCTCATGCACTCTCCGGTTGCGCCACGGGCACGTTCAGCAGCACTTCGGTCCCCGCACCGGGGCCGGAATTGACGTCGACGCGCGCGCCGATCCGGGCGGCGCGCTCGCGCATGATCGACAACCCGACATGGTCGGCAGCCGATTGCGGCGACGAGGCAGCGTCGAAGCCGCAGCCATCGTCACGAACCTTGAACCGGTAGCCGGGTCCGCGTGCGAGCTCGATCTCGACCTTGGACGCCCCGGCGTGTTTGCGCACGTTCGAAAGCGCCTCCTGGAGGATGTGCATGACCTGCAGCTGGTCGTCGGGGGCCAGCGGCATGGCCGAGCCGGTCGCCTTGAACTCGGTCGGGATGCCGGTCTGGTGCGCAAAACGGGACAGCAGGGTACGCACCCCGAGCTCGACGTCGCCGTCGCCGATCCGGGTGCGGAAATGGACCAGGAGTTCGCGCACATCGGCGTAGGATTCGCGCACCCCGGCCTCGATTTCGTCGAGCACCCGTGCGGTTTCGCCGGCATCCCGTGCGGCCAGCGCCTTCCGCAGCATCTGGGTCTGCAGGTTCAGGAACGCCAGCGACTGCGCAATCGAGTCGTGGAGCTCCTGAGCCAGCAGGTTGCGCTCCTCGGCAATGGCGAGCTCCCGCTCCCGGGACACCAGCCGCAGGCTCTCGATCGCCACGCCCAGGTTCTGGCCCAGGCTGTCGTAGAGATGCCGCTCGTCGCTGCCGATCTCGCGCGCTTCGCGGTAGAAGAGGTTGAAGATGCCGAGCACCTGCTGCTGGGCGGCGATCGGGAACGCGGCGACGGTGACGAAACCCGCCTCCCGGCAGTGCGGCAGCGTGATGTTGATCGGCAGACGACGGGCGTTGACGATGTGGACGACGGCGGAACTGCGGGCCGCCGCCTCGCCACAGGCGCATTCGCCGCGCGCGAGGCAGTGCTCCTTTTCGTGGAACGAAGCCGGCAGCCCGTCCTCGACGAAGAGATGCAGCGTTTCGCCCTCGCGGGACACGAGGCGCACTGCGCCCGCGGCGGCCCCCGACACCGCCAGCAGGCGCTTCAGGAATCCGCGGCACAGCTCTTCCTGTGTCGATGGCGCGTTGAGCAGCGCGGTCATGTCGTAGAGCGTGGCAAGCCTTGAATTCTGTTGCGCCAGCGACTGCGTCTTGTCGGCGACCCGCGTCTCCAGCGTCAGGTAGGATTCCTGCAGCGCTTCTGCCATGTGGTTGAAACCGGTGGCGAGCGCGCCGAACTCGTCCTTCGACTCCACCGGCAAGCGAACGCCGAAGTCGCCGCGCGCCATCCTCTGCAGTCCTTCCTCGAGCTGGTGCACCGGGCGGATGATGAACAGGAAGGAGAGGTAGATGAGCGCGACGGAACCCATGATCGCCAGCGCGACCAGCGCGAGCTGTATCGTTCTCAACAGCGCCGTCGCCTGCGTGATGTCCTGCTCCAGCGTGGCGACCAGCGTGTTGACAACGGCGACGAACTGCTCGATGCGCTCGCGTCCGACGTCGAGCCCCCGGCCGTCCGCCGCAAGCGCCAGCGCCGGTCTGAGGAACCGCCACTCGCGGTCAAGCTCGGCGAACTGGGCGGCGATCGCGTCGGTCCGCGGGACGAACAGCGGACGCGTCGGGTCGCCGATGCGCAGGGTAGCGACCACAGCTTCGAAGGCGACGATGTCGTCCCTGATCAGCGACGCGTTGGCCACCGCTCCGCCGGCCGTCGGCTGCGACTCCTGCGCGAGGTAGGCAAGCCGGTAGGTGCGCATCCTCAGGCTGCCGGCGTCGTTGATCGCTGCCGCGCTGCCTTCGAGCCGCCACGAGACAAGGAGCGTCAGACCGATCGAGACCAGCGCGACGGCCAGGAAGAAGACCTGGATGCCGACCAGTTTTGCGCTCAGTTTTCCGGGCTGCGACATTTGGACGCGGGGTGCAGATGACAATGCAGGCAAGGATTCTCGCACACGCGCCTCGACGCCTTGATCCTGGTCAAGCGAGCCGCCGGAAGTGACAACGATGGCAACAGGGCCGCAGTAGGATGACGGCACCGACGCCGGCTCTAAACCGGCTTCGCGAACGATCCCAACATCGGAGCATGCGCATGAGCGAATCACGGTTTCTGTACACGTTCGAACAGGGCGACCCGAGCGACAAGATGCTGCTGGGGGGCAAGGGTGCCAACCTCTGCGCAATGACGCAGATCGGTCTCAACGTGCCGCCGGGATTCGTCATCACCACCGAGGCCTGCCTCGCCTACCTCGCGCAGCAGGCGCTGCCGACCGGCCTGATGGAAGGCATACGCGCGCACATGGCCGAGCTCGAGCGGAAGACCGGCAAGGGCTTCGGCAATGCAGCGCATCCGTTGCTGGTCTCGGTGCGTTCGGGTTCGGCGATGTCGATGCCGGGGATGATGGACACCATCCTCAATCTCGGCCTCAATCCGGCCACGCTTGCCGGGCTGATCGCCGAAACCGCCAACCCGCGCTTTGCCTACGACGCCTGGCGGCGTTTCATCCAGCTCTTCGGCAAGATCGCGATGGGCGTGCCCGACGAGAGCTTCGACGAAGCCATGTCGGCGCTGAAGCGCCGCGTCGGCGCGGCGCAGGACGTCGATCTCACCGCCGAACAGCTGCACGAACTGGCGGACGCGTTCCTCACCATCTACCAGAAGCACACCGGCACGCCGTTCCCCGTCGATCCCCATGCGCAGCTCGAACTGGCGGTGCAGGCGGTGTTCCGGTCGTGGATGGGCAAGCGGGCGGTTGACTACCGGCGCCAGTTCCGCATCACGCCGGACATGGCCAACGGCACCGCCGTCAACGTCTGCACGATGGTGTTCGGCAACATGGGCGACGACTCGGCGACCGGCGTGGGCTTCACCCGCAACCCGGGCACCGGGGAAAACGTCATCTACGGCGAGTACCTCACCAATGCCCAGGGCGAGGATGTCGTCGCCGGGATCCGCACGCCCAGGCCGATCGCGACGATGGCCGACGAGATGCCGCGGTTGTACGCCGAACTCATGGCGCTGCGCGACCGGCTGGAGGCCCACTACAGGGAAGTGCAGGATTTCGAGTTCACCATCGAGAAGGGGTGTCTCTATTGCCTGCAGACCCGCAACGGCAAGATGAACGCCAGGGCGATGGTCGTCACCTCGGTCGAGATGTGCGACAGCGGGCTCATCAGCCGCGAACAGGCGCTGACGCGGATCAATCCGATGCTGCTCGAACAGCTGCTGGTGCCGACACTCAACCTTGCGCACAAGGTGAAGTCGCTCGCGCAGGGACTGGCCGCGTCGCCGGGAGCCGCATCGGGGATGATCGTCTTCGACGCCGACACCGCGGAGGAGCGCGGCAAGCGCGGCGAACAGCTGATCCTCGTCCGCGAGGAGACCAAGCCCGAGGACATCCACGGCTTCTTCGCGGCGCAGGGCATCCTCACCTCGCGCGGCGGCAAGACCTCGCATGCGGCAGTCGTCGCCCGCGGCATGGGCAAGCCCTGCGTTTCGGGGTGCGAGGCGATCGCGATCGACGTCCGCGAGCGTCGCGCGAAGGTTGGCGACACCGTGCTGCACGAGGGCGACATCATCACCATCGACGGCTCGACCGGCAACGTGTATCCGGGGAAGATCCCCACCGTCGAGGCCGAGTTCTTCGACGATCTCGGCAAGCTGCTGTCGTGGGCCGATGCCGTGGCACGGCTCGACGTGATGGCCAATGCCGACACTCCGGTCGATGCCGCGCGTGCGCGGAAGTACGGCGCGATGGGCATCGGCCTGTGCCGCACCGAACGCATGTTCAACGACCCGCAGCGACTGCCGATCGTCCAGGACATGATCCTTGCCGAAACGCCCGAAGAGCGTCAGGTCGCGCTCGACCGGCTGCTGCCGATCCAGCGCGGCGACTTCGTCGGCATCTTTACGGCGATGAACGGGCTCCCGGTGACCGTGCGGCTCCTCGATCCGCCGATGCACGAGTTTCTCCCCACCGCCGCGCAGCTCGAGTACGAGATCTCGCACCTGCGCCATCTGCAGCGCGCGACCCGCTCGATTGCGGAGCTGCCCGAGACGCTCAAGATGCTCGATCCGGACCTGCCGCGCGATTATGTCGACAGCCTCGGCAAGCTGCAGGCCAGCCTCACCGAATACCATCAGACCCGACGCGACGACGATGCGCTGGAGCGCCGCGAAGCGATGCTGAAAAAGGTGCACACGCTGACCGAGGTGAACCCGATGCTCGGCCACCGCGGCGTGCGTCTGGGCATGACCTACCCGGAGATCTACGGCATGCAGGTGCGCGCCATCCTCGAGGCGGCCGCCGAATGCGTGAAACAGGGCGTGGTCGTGCATCCGGAGATCATGGTGCCGCAGGTCGCCACGGTGCAGGAACTGATCCGCGTGCGGGCGATGATGGACCAGGAGATGACACGGGTCGAGGCAGCCTACGGCGTCAAGCTCAACGTCAAGTTCGGCACCATGGTCGAGGTCGTGCGCGCCTGCCTGCGCGCCGGTGCGCTGGCCGAGGTCGCCGAGTTCTTCTCCTTCGGCACCAACGACCTGTCGCAGGCGACCTTCTCGTTCTCGCGCGAGGACGCCGAGAACAAGTTCCTCCCCTTCTACATCGAAAACGGCATCCTGCGCGACAACCCGTTCGAGATCCTCGACGTCAAGGGTGTCGGTCGGCTGATGAAGCTCGCCATCGATTGGGGGCGCGCCAAACGGCCCGGTCTCGAGGTGGGAATCTGCGGCGAGCACGGCGGGCAGCCGGACTCGATCCGCTTCTGCCACTACGCGGGTCTCGACTACGTGTCGTGCTCCGGACCTCGGGTGCCGATCGCGCGCCTTGCCGCGGCGCAGGCGAAGCTCAAGGAGAACGAGTACGGCGCCGGGCTGTTCGACTGACGTTGCGGGCGATCAGGCGAGGTGCGCCGCGGCCAGCAAAGCCTGCGTGTAGGCGTGCCGGGGCATGGAGAACAGCGCCTCGGCCTCGCCTTCCTCGACCACCTCGCCGTCTTTCATCACCAGCACGCGATGCGCCATCGCGCGTATGACCGCCAGGTCGTGGCTGATGAAGATGTAGCTCATTCCGTAGTGCGCCTGCAATGCGGACAGGAGGCCCAGCACCTGCTGCTGCACCGAGACGTCCAGCGCCGACGTGGGTTCGTCCAGCACCAGCACTTCGGGCCGCAGGATCACCGCCCGCGCGATGGCGATGCGCTGGCGCTGGCCGCCTGAAAACTCGTGCGGGTAGCGGGCAAGCAGGTTGGGCAATCCCTGCGCTTCGATCAATCCGACTTCGGCCAGCATGCCGACAATGCGTTGCCGCCGCTCGGCAGCGGAAAGCTCGGGCATGTGCAGCGCGAGTCCCTCGCCGACGATCTCGCCGATGGTCAATCTTGGACTCAGCGACGCAAACGGGTCCTGGAACACGACCTGCATCCGCCGGCGCAGCGCGCGCAGCGCCTGCCGGTCGGCACCGTCGATGCGCTCGCCGTCGGCAGTGATGCTTCCCGAGGCAATCGGCTGCAACGCGAGCAGCGCCATCCCCAGCGTCGTCTTGCCCGAGCCGGATTCGCCGACGATGCCCAGCGTCTCGCCCCGCTTCAATTCCAGCGTCGCGTCGCGGACCGCGTCGAGCGCGTGCTTGCGGAACCACCCGGCGCGGGTTTCGAATCGCACTCTGATGCCGCTGCCGGCGACGACGACCGGCGCGCCAGGCGGGAGCGCCTGCACCGAGCGCACCGGCCGACTGTTGATCAGCTTCCGTGTGTACTCGTGCTGCGGACTCGCAAACACCTCCGCGGTGTTCCCCTGCTCCACCAGCCGCCCCCGCTCCATCACGCCGACGCGATGCGAAAAGCGCCGCACCAGGTTGAGATCGTGCGTGATGAACAGCAATGCCATGCCGAAGTCGCGCTGCAGGTCGTCGAGCAGGGCCAGGATCTGCGCCTGTATCGTCACGTCGAGCGCCGTCGTCGGCTCGTCGGCGATCAGGAGGCGCGGCTTGCACGCCAGCGCCATCGCGATCATGGCCCGCTGCCGCTGTCCGCCCGAGAGCTGGTGCGGGTAGGCGTCGACGCGCCGCTGGGGATCGGGAATGCCGGTGCGGGCGAGCATGTCGATTGCCCGCGCGCGCGCCGCGTTGGGGCGCAGGCCCTCGTGCAGCTCCAGCACCTCGCCGATCTGGTTGCCGACGGTGTACAGCGGGTTCAGCGCCGTCATCGGCTCCTGGAAGATCATCGCGATCTCGGCGCCGCGGATGCCGCGCATCTGGCGCTCGCTCTTGGCAAAGAGATCGTCGCCGCCGAAGCGGATCGCACCGGTGGTCCGCGCGCCCTCGACGAGGCGCAGCACCGACAGCGCGGTGATCGACTTGCCGGATCCCGACTCGCCGACCAGCGCGAACTTCTCGCCCGGCGCCACCGCAAACGACACCTCGTCGACGACGCGCGAGGTGCCGAAGCTCACGGACAGGCGCTCGACCTCGAGCAGGGCGTCGACTGTCATGATTTCCTCGTGTCGAACGCGTCGCGGAGCGCGTCGCCGATGAACGTCAGCAGCAGCATCGTAAGCACGAGCAGCGCGAACGTCGGGAAGATGATCCACCACGAGTCGAGGTTGCCCTTGCCCTGGCGCAGCAGGTCGCCCAGCGAGGGGATCGACGGCGGCACGCCCAGCCCGAGAAAATCCAGCGACGTGAGGGCGACGATCGCCCCGCTCATCCGGAACGGCAGGAAGGTGATCACCGGCGTCAGCGAATTGGGCAGGACGTGCCGCCAGATGATCTGACGATTCGAAAGGCCCAGCGCCCGCGCCGCCTTGACGAACTCGAGGCCCCGGTTGCGCAGGAACTCCGCGCGCACATAGTCGGACAGACCCATCCATCCCCATAGCGACAACAGCACCAGCAGCAGCAGCAGCGACGGCTCGAAGATCGAGGCAAAGATGATGAGCAGATAGAGCTCCGGCACCGCGCCCCAGATCTCCATCAGCCGCTGCAGCGAGAGGTCGATGCGCCCGCCGAAATAGCCCTGCACCGCGCCGGCGGCGATCCCCAGCGCCGTGCCGGTGACCGTGAGCGCGAATGCGAACCAGATGCTGACGCGAAAGCCGTAGATGAGACGGGCGATCATGTCCTGGCCGAGGCTGTCGGTGCCGAGCCAGTTGCGTGCCGACGGCGGCGCGGGGTTGGGCGCCTTGGCAAAGTAGTCGACGGAGGTCGCCGAGTGCGGGTTGACGGTGAAGACGGCCCAGTTGCCGGCGCTCGCGAACGCGCCCGTCGTGAACGGATCCTTCCAGTCGGTCGGCGTCCCGAAATCGCCGCCGAAGCGGGTTTCGGGCGGGTTGCTGGCGATCGGAAAGAAGACCTCGCCGTGGAAGCGCGCGACGAGCGGTCGATCGTTGCTCACCAGCTCCGCAAACGTGGTAAGCGCGAGCAGGATGGCGAAGATCCACAGCGACGCGTAACCGATCCGGTTGCGGCGAAAGCGCGCCCACGCGCGCTGGTTCGGCGACATCGGACGCAGGGTCGCGGGGATCGACACTCCGTCGGCCGTTCCGGCGCTGGCGTTGAAGTCGTTCATCGGCGGGCCCCTACTTCGCCACGCTGCCGAACTGCACGCGCGGATCGACGACGACGTACAGCAGATCCGAGACGAGCTTGACGACCAGCCCGATCAGCGTGAACAGGTACAGCGAGCCCAGCACGACGGGATAATCGCGTCGCACCACCGACTCGTACGCGAGCAGGCCCAGGCCGTCGAGCGAAAACAGCGTCTCGATCAGCACCGAGCCGGCGAAGAACGCGCCGACGAAAGCCGCCGGAAATCCCGTGATCAGCGGGATCAATGCATTGCGGAATATGTGCTTGTAGAGGACGCGCCGCTGCGACAGCCCCTTGGCGCGCGCGACCAGCACGTACTGCTTGCGCATCTCCTCGACGAAGGTGTTCTTGATCAGCATCGTCATCACGGCGAAACTGCCGATCACCATGCAGGTCAGCGGAAGCGTGATGTGCCAGAAGTAATCGGCGATGCGCGCCGGCCACGAGAGCTCCGCCCAGTTGTCGGAGGTGAGCCCCCGCAAGGGGAACCACTCGAGGAAGGTTCCGCCGGCAAGAAGCACGATGAGGAAAATTCCCAGCACGAAGCCGGGAATCGCGTAGCCGATCAGCACGAAGAGCGAACTGACGACATCGAAGCGGGAACCCTCGCGCACCGCCTTGACCACGCCGAGCGGAATGGAGATGAGGTACGAGAGCAGGAACGTCCAGACGCCGAGGCTGATCGATACCGGCAGCTTCTCCTTGATCAGCGTCCAGACATCCTTGTTATGCAGGAAGCTCCGGCCCAGGTCGAAGCGCGCGAAGCTGGCGAGCATCTCCACGTAGCGCACATGCGCGGGCTTGTCGAAGCCGTACAGCTTCTTCAGTTCCTCGATCTGCAGCTTGTCGATGTCGCGCCCCGCCTTGTACGCGATTCCGTCGCCCTTCTGGCTCGCCCGCGCTTCAGCCATGATCTGGTCGATCGGCCCGCCGGGGACGAACTGGATGACGACGAAGGTGATCGTCAGCGCACCGAGCAGGGTCGGCAGCATCAACGCGAGGCGCTTCAGGATGTAGGTCAGCATGGGTAGTGTGCGTCCGGTCGCGACATCAGCGCTTGGCCGGATCCTTGATCCACCAGGTGGTTACCGGCCACGCCGGCTGCTCGGTGAGCGCGCTGTCGATGGTGAAGTACTTGGGACGCTTCGCCGGAATGCCGAACTTGTCCCAATAGGACGCGGGTTCGGCGGCAAAGTAGAGTTCCGGAACCTGCCAGTGATTCCACATCACGACCCTGTCGAGCGCGCGGGATGCGGTCCGGAGCTCGTCCAACGTCTGCGCCTTCGACATCGCCTCCAGCAGGTGGTCGACCGCCCGGCTCTTCACGCCGCGGAAGTTGTTGTTGCCCTTCTCGTCGGCCGACCTGCTGCCGTAGAGCGTCGTGTAGCTGGCGGCGTCGGGCAGCGTGAAGTCGCCCTCGACGATCGTGATCATGTCGAAGTCGTACTCCTCCAGCCGGCGCCGGTACAGCGCGAAGTCAACCTGGCGCACCTTGAGCTTGATGCCGAGCTTGTCGAGATTGCGCTCCCAGTCGGCCAGGCGACCCCCTTCGCTGGGCGACAGATACTCGATCTCGAAGGGCTCGCCGGCTGCGTTGCGCATGCGGCCGTCGGGCGCGAGCTTCCAGCCCGCCGCCTCGAACAGCGCGCGGGCCTTGAGCAGATTGGCGCGGAGCTTCGCCGGATCGCCATCGGTCGGCGCGGCGCGATACGGCGGGCCGAACACTTCGGGCGGCAGCTCGGCCCGGAACGGCTCCAGCAGCGCCAGTTCGCCGGCTGAGGGCAGGCCTTCGGCGGCAAAGTCCGAATTGTTGAAGAGGCTGTGCGCCCGCTTGAACATTCGGTAGCGATTGTTGGTGTCGAAGTCGAAGGTGTAGCCCAGTGCCTCGCGCACGCGCGCATCCTGGAAAATCGGGCGCCGCAGGTTGAGCTCGTAGGCCTGCAATCCCTGGCCGGTCTGGGTCTCGAACAGATCCTTCCGGATCCGGCCATCATCCCATTTGGGGCCCTTGTGCTGGCGGTTCCAGGTGCGCGCGCCATAGACCTTGACGATGTCGAACTCGCCGGCCTTGAACGCCTCGGTCGCCACTGCCTCGTCCTTGTAGTACCGGTAGACGATGCGGTCGAAGTTGAAGAAGCCGCGCCGCACGCCCAGGTCGCGCGCCCAATAGTCGGGGTTGCGCTTGAACTCCAGCCGGCGCCCCGAATCGGCGGCCGCGATCGTGTACGGCCCGCTGGTGATCGGATACTCGGTGACGATCTCGTCGAAGCGCTTCGGCGTGCCGTCGGGTCCGGCTCCCCATTTCCGGGAAAAGACGCGCATCGTGCCGATGGTGAACAGCGTGTCGTTGGTCTTTTCCTTCAAGTCGAAGCGGATGGTGCGCTCGTCGATGATCACCGCCTGTGCTACGGGGGCGAGCGCGGTCTGGTAGGTCGGCGACGCATACTTGCCGGACAGCGACTCGAAACTGTACTTGACATCGGCGGCGGTCACCGGGTCGCCGTTGTGGAACCGCGCCTTGGGGTGCAGCCGGAAGGTGATCGACGACTTGTCGGGAGCGATCAGCATCTCCTCGGCCAGCAGCCCGTACATCGTCTGCGGCTCGTCCCCGGAGAGGACGGCCAGCTGCTCGAACATGTAGATCATCGTTCCGGCCGGTGCATTGCCCTTGACCGTGAAGTAGTTGAACTTGTCGAAGCTCGTCCGTCGGTCCGGATTGCGCAGATACAGCGTCCCACCCTTGGGGGCATCGGGGTTGACATAGTCGAAGTGGGCGAAACCGCGCGGATACTTCGGCGGACCGAAGGCGGCGTAGCCGTGCGTCCAGGTTCCGGTGACCGCTGCCGCGCCCGATGCCGGCGCGGTCGCGGACGCAACCGCACCGGCCCAGGTGCAGATCCCGAAGGCCGCGACGACGGACAGGAGAACGCGGAACAAAAACCTCGAACGAGCCTCGGAGATCATCGACACCATGAGTGTACCGGCGGTAAACCCGCGCATGATCACGTGTTTGACGTAGGAGCGCAACCGGCGCAGCGGCGCCGGCGGACGCGCGGTCCGAGTGCCGCGCGCCGGCAAAGGTCTTACAATGCGTGCTGGCCGCACCGACATTTCGCGACCGCTGCATTCCATCCCAGGACGCCCATCGTGGATCCCATCCCCGCTGTCCTCATCACCGGCGCGAGCCGGGGCCTTGGCCGCGGCGTCGCGATCGAAGCCGCCGCGCAAGGCCTGTCGGTCGGCATCAACTACGCCAGCAACCGTGCGGCCGCCGACGAGACCGCGGCGCTGTGCCGGCATGCGGCGTCCGATCCCGCGCAGCGGTTCGTCCCGGTGGCGGGTGACATCAGCCGGCCCGCCGATCGCGTTGCGCTCGTCGATGCGACGCTTGCGGCATTCGGCCGCCTCGACGCGCTGGTCAACAATGCGGGCATCGCGCCGCGCGTGCGCGCCGACATCGTCGATGCAAGCGAGGAGTCGTTCGAGGAAATCGTCCGCACCAATCTGCAGGGACCCTATTTCCTGACCCAGCGCATCGCCCGGCACTGGCTCGAAGCGCGCTACCCGCCGGTGCTGCCCGGCGGCTTCAAGATCGTGTTCGTCAGCTCGATCTCGGCCGACACGGCGTCGGTGAACCGCGGCGACTACTGCATCTCCAAGGCGGGCCTCGCGATGGCATCGCAGCTTTGGGCCGCGCGCCTCGCGACCGCAAACGTGCAGGTCATCGAGTTGCGCCCCGGCATCATGGCCACCGACATGACCAGCGGCGTCAAGGAAAAATACGACCGGCTGATCGCCGAGGGGCTCGTGCCCCAGCGCCGCTGGGGTTCGGCCGAGGACGTGGGCCGCGCGGTGCGCGCGATCCTCGCCGGATCGTTTCCGTACACCACCGGCGACGTGATCCACCTCGACGGCGGCTTCCACATGCGTCGCCTGTGACCTTTCAACCCGACTCCGACGAAGCGCCATGATTCATATCGATGCCAGCCTCACCCCTGCGGCGCTCCTGCGTCCGATCGAGCGCGTGTTCGAACTCTCGGCAAGCAAGATCGCGCTGATCGAGAAGCAGTGGGACGCCTCCAAGGGCACGCCGGTGTTCACCTGCGCGGGCCGTTACACCTCGCGCGGCTGGACCGAGTGGACGCAGGGGTTCCAGTTCGGCTCGGCGATCCTGCAGTTCGACGCGACGCAGGACGCGAGCATGCTTGCCATCGGGCGCAAGGGCACGGTGAAGCACATGGCCAGCCACGTGAGCCACATCGGTGTCCACGATCATGGCTTCAACAACATCTCGACCTACGGCAACCTGTTGCGCCTCGTCCGCGAGGGGCGGATTCCGGCCGACCCCTGGGAAATCCACTTCTACGAACTCGCGCTGAAGCTCTCGGGCGCCATCCAGGCCGCGCGCTGGACCGAATTGCCCGACGGGCTCGGCTACATCCATTCGTTCAACGGCCCGCATTCGCTGTTTGCCGACACCATGCGCTCGCTGCGTTCGCTTGGCGTCGCGCACCAGCTCGGTCACGTGCTCATGGGCGAGCGCGACCGCCGCATATCGCTGCTGCACCGCCTCATCCAGCACGCCGACACCAATGCCCGCTACAACATCTATTTCGGCAAGGGCCGCGACCGCTACGATATCCGCGGCCGCGTCGCACACGAATCTGTTTTCAACACCAACGACGGCTCGTATCGCTGCCCCAGTTCGCAGCAGGGCTACACGGCGTTCTCGACCTGGACGCGCGGCCTTGCCTGGGTGTTGCTCGGCTATGCCGAGCAGCTCGAGTTCCTCGACACGCTCGAGGTGTCCGACCTCAAGCCCTTCGGCGGAAAAAAAGCGCTGCTGGCGCGTTTCCTGGATGCGGCGCGCGCGACCGCCGATTTCTATCTCGAGCACACTCCGACCTGCGGTGTTCCATACTGGGACACCGGTGCGCCGGGACTCGTCCATCTGGGCGACTATCTCGACCGGCCGGCGGATCCCTACAACGAGCACGAGCCCGTGGACAGCTCGGCGGCGGCGATCGCTGCCCAGGGCCTGATCCGGCTCAGCAACCATCTCGGTGCCCGCGGCAAGGCGCGCTCGAGCGCGCACTACCTCGCCGCCGGCCTTACGGTCGCGAAGACGCTGTTCGCCGAGCCGTACCTGTCGACGGGCTCCAAGCACCAGGGCCTGCTGCTGCACTCGATCTACCACCGGCCGAACGGCTGGGACCACGTGCCCAAGGGCAGCCGGATTCCCTGCGGAGAGTCGTGCATGTGGGGCGACTATCACCTGCGCGAGCTCGCGTTGCTGATCCAGCGGATGGCGGCGAGAGCGCCGTACTACGCGTTCTTTCTTCGCTGAAGCCGCAATTCAGTTGACCAAGGGCAGCGCGCCTGCGATGTCGTAGTCCTGCACCGTTCGAATCTTGTTTTCGAGTTGCAGGTAGCGTGCGACCTTCCGCGGCGGCAGCGCCCGGTTGAGGCGGTTCTGGTAGGCCCGCAGAGCCTTCACTTCCTCGTCGGCTATGGCGAGGGACTCCACAAGCAGACCCTTTGCCTGCGCGTCGGTAATGGGCTTGTCGCGCGAGACCAGGTCCTCGAAGGCGCGCGCCTTGCGCCGGTTGAGGGTGTCGAGTTTCAACTGATACGCGCCGTAGAGCGGCCAGAATTTCTTCGCTTCGGCGTCCGTGAGCTTGACCGTCGAAGCGACCAGCGCCTTCTTGTCGGTCTTGACTGCCGTTCGCAACGCCTGCAGGTCGGTGCCGTCGAAAGGCTTGTCCTGCGCCAGCGCGAACTGCGAAACGGCCACGACCATGGCCAGCAACAGGAGGACGGGCAATTTTCTCATCATGGTTCCTCGGCAATCGGGTTGAAGCCAGCGCCTTGACCTCGGGCGCGCACTTTCCAGCAGAGTGGCGCGCCCATTTTCGGTCGCGCCGTGAGGGTAGAATACAGGAATCGATACTCGCCCTTTCTGGCATCCACGAGGATCCCCCGCCATGCCCCCGACCCCTCCGCGCAAGACGACCTCCCGCAAGACCACAGCGGCCGAACCCCTGGCCGCCAGCAGCAAGACAACGGCCCGCGGCGCAGCGGTCGTTCGCACGAAGAAGGCGGCCATCGTCGAACCCGCGGCTGAAGCGCCGAAGGTCGCCAGGAAGCCCGTCCCCGCGGCACCGAAGACACCGGCGAAGACGCGCGCGAGCGACCCGGCAGGCACCCATGCGGCCATCGCCGCCGCCGAAGCGAAGCCGGTCGCTGCGGCGACTGCGGAACCCAGGCGCAAGTCGCCTGCCCGCATCCACGCGGCGCCGGCGGTCCTTTCGCCAGCGGAACGCCACCGGCTCGTCGAAGTGGCGGCGTATTACATCGCCGAGCGGCGCGGCTTCAGTGGCGGATCGCACCACGACGACTGGGTGCAGGCAGAGCGCGAGATCGAGGCGATGATCGCGGCAGGAAAGCTCGGCGCCTGACGCGCCGGTATTGACCGCGCCGCAAGCGCGGAAGGCTGTAAACGTCAGCACCCTGGCAGTGCCGACGGGCCGACGCGCGGGTCGCGGCCGCCGCGGCTTCGGCGGTTCGCGCGATGCTCGAAAGGAAGATGTCATGCCTCTTTGGGCGTCGCTGGTCCCGGTCGCTGCGGCCGCCCTGCTCGGCGTGGCGGCGATTCTGCCGCTGGGAGTCGCGCTCGCCGGCGCCTGCGCGCTGGCGCTCATCGGCGCCGTCATCGCCGGCGTGCATCACGCCGAGGTGGTTGCGCATCGCGTCGGCGAACCGTTCGGCACGCTGGTCCTGGCCGTCGCGGTCACCGTCATCGAGGTGGCGCTGATCGTCTCGATGATGCTGGCCGGCAGCGGCGCCAAGGCCGCATTGCCGCGCGACACCGTCTTCTCGGCGCTGATGATCATCTGCAACGGGGTGGTGGGGCTGTGCCTCCTCGTCGGCGGTTTGCGCCATCGCGAGCAGACCTTCCGCATCGAAGGCGCCAATTCCGCGCTTGCGGCGCTGGTGGCGCTGTCGACACTGACGCTGGTGCTGCCGGTTTTCACCACGAGCTCCCCGGGGCCGACCTACACGGTGCCGCAACTCGCGTTCGCCGGGATCGCGTCACTGGTCGTGTGGTCGGTGTTCGTCTTCGTGCAGACGGTGCGGCATCGCGACTACTTCCTGCCCGCCGACGGTGGCGCCGACGCGCATGCGGCGCCGCCGACTGCCGGCGCCGCATGGGCGAGCTTCGGCCTGCTGCTCGTGTCGCTCGTCGCCGTCGTCGGGCTCGCCAAGCGGCTGTCGCCCGGCATCGAGGGGGCGCTGGCCGCCGTGGGTGCGCCGCCGGCGACGATCGGGATCGCGATCGCGCTGCTCGTGCTGTTGCCGGAAACCTCGGCCGCGATACGCGCGGCGCTAGCCAACCGCCTGCAAACGAGCATGAATCTGGCACTCGGATCCGCGCTGGCGAGCATCGGACTGACGATTCCGGCGGTGGTGACGGTGGCGATCTGGCTGAACCTGCCGTTGGTCCTGGGACTCGAGGCCAAGGACATCGTGCTGCTGGCGCTCACGTTCGTCGTCGGCAGCATCACCCTGGCCAGCGGCCGGACGAACATGATGCAGGGCGCGGTCCACCTGGTGATCTTCGCCGCGTTCCTGTTCCTCGCGCTGGTGCCCTGAACGGCGTCGCTCCGACGCCCCCCCGCGGGTCGCCTCCCGCTACGGCTTGTACGCGATCACCTCGATCTCGATCTTCGCATCGACCATCAGCCTGGCCTGCGTGGTCGAGCGCGCGGGTTTGTTGTCGGGGAAATGCTCGGCGTAGACGCGATTGAACGACCAGAAGTCGCGCGTATCGTCGAGCCACACGGTGGCCTTGACCACGTCGTTCAGCGTGCATCCGGCGAGCGCCAGCGCCTTCTGCACGTTGATCAGCGTCTGGCGCGTCTGGGCCTCGATGCCGCCGGGCACGATCTCGCCGTTGTCACCCATCGCGACCTGCCCGGAGACAAAGACGAAGGGGCCGGCCGCAACGGCCGGTGAGAAGGGCAGCGGTTGCCCGCCCGCTCCGGTGCGCGCACCCCCAAGGAATCTTGCAGTCATGTCAACCTCCGTTTCGCTGGCGCGTCGCCGCGCCGAATGGCCGCCCGGCTCCGCCGGTCGGCTGCAGGAAATAAAGTTACAGCCTACCGCGACAGCGGCTGCTTGACCAGCGCGGACCGGCGGGCGCTCCTGCCGGACGTTCATCTTACCAGTGCAAGAAGCGCGCCTCGGCAACGCTCCGGCGGCCTCTTGACACCCCCGGCGAAAGGCATAGACTTTACCGCACAGTGTAATTTTGTTTCAGTTCTCGGTCACGCGGGCAAAGGTCGCGGTCTTGGCCAAGCATCGCGTTCCGCCGTCACCTTCCGGGAGGATTCATGCTTGACGCAGCCCCACGCAGCCTGCAGTCCCGCTCGCACCCTTCGTTGCTTCGCGCCGGCGTCGCCGCCAGCGCACTGGTCATCGCGCTGGCGGCGGCGCTCGGCAGTGCGCCGGCGGTCGCCGCACCGCCCAAGGGCGGCGCCGCCAACCTCGCCATGGTCGCGGAACCGCAGACACTCGACCCGATGGCCTCCACCGCCGACCTCGTCGGCACGATCATGCAGCACGTCTACGAGCCCCTGTACACCTTCGATGGCAACTGGAACGTCGCACCGATGCTCGCGGAGGCGCTGCCGCAGGTGTCCGCTAACGGCCTCGTCTACACGATACCGCTGCGCAAGGGCGTCAAGTTCCACAACGGCAAGGACCTCACTTCCGACGACGTGGTCGCGTCGCTCAAGCGCTGGATGGAAATGGCGCCGCGCGGCAAGGCGATCGCCAAGGAGGTGAAGTCGCTCGAAGCCAAAGGGCCGTCCACGGTGGTGATCACGCTCAACCGGCCCTACGCGCCATTGCTCTCGCACCTGGCGCTCCCCTCCGGGTTCGCGGCGATCATGGCCAAGGACTCGATCGCCACGCCGCTGGTCCAGTACGTCGGCACCGGCCCCTATGCCTTCAGGGAGCGCAAACCCGACCAGTACGTGCAGCTGGTGCGTTTCGACGGCTACCGTGCCCGCACCGAACCTGCCAGCGGTTATGCCGGCAAGCGCGAAGCCCTGCTCGATGAGCTGCGTTTCGTTCCCGTTCCCAACGCCAGCACGCGCGTCGAGGGCTCGCTGTCCGGCCAGTACCATTTCGCCGATCTGCTGCCCGTCGAATCGTTCGCGCGGCTCGACGGCAAGCCCAGCGTGAAGCCCGTGCTGACCGCACCCTTCGGCTTTCCGTACCTCGTGCTCAACACCAAGCAGGGTCCGCTTGCCAACATCGCGTTGCGCCAGGCCGTACAAGCGGCGCTCTCCCCGGCCGACATGATGGCCGCGGCGTTCGGCGACCCCAAGTTCTTCTCCGTCGAAGGCAACCACTACGCGAAGGGAACGCCCTTCTATTCGACGGCTGGAACCGAGCACTACGGCAAGGGTGATGCGAAGAAAGCCGCGACGCTCGTCGCCGCCGGCAAGTACGACGGGACGCCGATCAAGATCCTGACCAGCCAGCAATACGAGTTCCACTACCGCATGGCGCTGGTGATGGCCGAAAACCTCAAGGCCGCGGGCTTCAAGGTCGACATGCAGGTGGTTGACTGGGCCACGCTGGTCCAGCGCCGCAACGATTCCGCGCTGTGGGACATCTACGTCACGCATTCGCCGGTGCTGCCCGAGCCAACGCTCACGCCTCCGCAACTCGGCGAGGGTACGCCCGGATGGTGGAGTTCGCCGGCGAAGAAGGCGGCACTGGACGCTTTCGACGTCGAAACCGATCCGGCCAAGCGCGGCGCGCTGTGGGGCAAGGTGCAGGAGGTCGTCTACACCGAGGTCCCCTACATCCGCGTCGGCAGTTTCAACAGCCTGACCACCCGCTCGGCGAAGCTCGACGGCTATGTGCCGATGCCCTGGCCGTTCTTCTGGAACACGGGGTTGCAGAAGTAACCGTCAACGCCCGCGATACGCCGCGCGACAGGTGACATGCACAGCAGCGGCATGACACGCTACCTCGCCTCGCGCCTGGCGGGGATGGTGGTCGTGCTGCTGATCGTCGCCACGCTCGTCTTCTTCATCACGCGGCTCGCCCCCGGTGATCCGGCAGCGGTGATGCTGGGCGAGCAGGCGAGCGCTGCGGACATCGCCAGGCTGCGCGCATCCTACGGACTCGACCAGCCGCTGCCACTGCAGTTCGCCTACTGGCTGAAGGAACTCGCGCAAGGCAACCTCGGCCAGTCGATCTTCCTCCAGCGGCCGGTCACGCAGGCGCTCCTCGAGCGCGCCGAGCCGACGTTCTTCCTGACGCTGTTCTCGATCGCCATTGCGGCCATGATCGGCGTGCCCTGCGGAATCATCGCCGCCGTCTGGCGGGGACGCGCGGTCGACCAGGTGTTCTCCGGCTTCGCAATGCTGGGCGCGAGCATTCCGAGTTTCTGGCTGGGGCTCATCCTGATGCAGATCTTCGCCGTCGGCCTGGGATGGTTTCCCGTCGCCGGCTACGGCGATCCCGGCGTTCCGCTGGCCACGCGCCTGCACCATCTGATGCTGCCCGCGATCGTGCTGGGCGTGGTCAATTCGGCGTTGATCCTGCGCTTCACGCGCGCCAGCATGCTCGACGTGCTGGCCGACGATTACATCCGCACCGCGCGCGCCAAGGGCCTGTCGGGTCCGCGCGTAGTGCTGCGCCACGCGCTCGCCAACGCGCTGATTCCTGTCATCACCGTGCTGGGGCTCACGTTCGCGCTGCTGATCGGCGGCGCGATCGTCACCGAAACCGTGTTCGGGCTGCCCGGCGTGGGCAACCTCGTCGTGTCGGCCGTGCTGCGGCGCGACTACCCGGTGATCCAGGGCGCGCTGCTGGTGATCGCCGCGCTGTACGTGCTCATCAACCTCGCGATCGACCTGCTGTATCTCGTCGTCGATCCGCGAGTCAAGTACTGACGCGATGGTTGCCAAAGCGAACTCGCCGGACACGGCGCCCGCCGCATCCAGCCCGGCTTTGATCCTGCTGCGCAAGCTGCTCGCTCGCAAGCTGGTGCTGTTCGGCGTCGTCATCCTCGTCGTCGTGATCGTGTTCGCGCTGTTCGCTCCCTGGATCGCCGCGTACGACCCCACGGCATTGCGCGTGATGGAGCGACTGCAGAGTCCGCGGCCCGGCCACTGGTTCGGCACCGACGAACTCGGGCGCGACGTGTTCGCGCGCGTCATCTATGGCGGACGCCTTTCGCTGTGGATCGGACTGGTCGTCGTCGCGATCTCGGTGACCTGCGGCGTGCTGCTCGGCCTTGCAGCAGGCTTCTTCCGTCGGCTCGACGGCCCGATCATGCGCGTCGTCGACGCGATGATGTCGTTCCCGGACATCCTGCTGGCCATCGCGCTGGTCGCCGTCCTTGGGGCGTCGATGGCCAACGTGATCCTGGCGCTCGCAGTCGTCTACACGCCGCGCGCGGCACGCGTCGTCCGCGCATCGACGCTCGTCGTGCGCGAACTGCTGTACATCGAGGCGGCCCGCGCGCTGGGCGTGTCGACGTGGCGCATCCTTTTCGTCCACATCCTGCAGAACATCGCCTCGCCGATCCTCGTGCAGGCGACCTTCATCTTCGCCTATGCGGTGCTGGCCGAGGCCGGGCTCTCCTTCCTCGGCGTCGGCGTGCCGCCCGAACTGCCGACCTGGGGGACGATGATCGCCAGCGGCCAGCAGTTCGCGCACCAGGCGATGTGGATCGTCATCTTCCCCGGCATCGCGATCATCCTGTCGGCGCTGTCGCTGCAGATGGTCGGCGACGGTCTGCGCGACCTGCTCGATCCCAAGCTGCGGAAGTCGATGTGATGACGACCGCGACGGCACCGCTGCTGCAGGTCCGCGATCTCTGCACGCACTTCCGCACCGACGAAGGCGTCGTGCCCGCGGTCCAGGACGTGTCGTTCTCCGTGGCGCCGGGCGAAACACTGGCCGTCGTCGGCGAATCCGGATCCGGCAAGAGCGTGACCAGCCTGTCGATCATGGGCCTGATTCCCGACCCGCCCGGACGCATCGTCGGTGGAGAGATCCTGTTTCGCATGCGCGACGGCAACGTCGTCGATCTCTGCCGGTTGCCGGCACGGGCCTATCGGAAGCTGCGCGGCCGCGATCTGGCGATGATCTTCCAGGAGCCGATGACCAGCCTCAACCCGGTGTTCACGATCGGCGACCAGATCGCCGAGGCGGTCGCGCTGCACCTGGGCGGGTCGCGTGCCGAAGCGATGAAGCGCGCCCTCGACATGCTGGAACTGGTGGAAATCCCCGCCGCCCGGCAGCGCATCAACGAATACCCGCATCAACTCTCCGGCGGCATGCGGCAGCGCGTGATGATCGCGCTGGCGCTGTCCTGCAACCCCTCGCTGCTGATCGCCGACGAGCCGACGACGGCGCTCGACGTGACGATCCAGGCGCAGATCCTGTCGTTGCTGGCCCGCCTGCAGCGCGACATCGGCATGGCGGTGCTGTTCATCACCCACAACCTGGGCGTGGTTGCCGAGATCGCCGATCGTGTCGTCGTCATGTACGCCGGCCGCGTCGTCGAGGAAGGCAACGTCGTGCCGCTGTTTGCGAGCCCCCGCCACCCCTACACGCGCGGGCTGCTCGCCTGCCTGCCCGGTCGCGCGCTCGGCGCAAGCGCGCGGGTCGGCCCGCGGCGCCTGCAGGCCATCCCCGGCCAGGTCGCGAGCCCGCGCGACCGGTTGCCCGGATGCGCGTTTGCGCCGCGATGCGCCATTGCGGCGGCCGAGTGCACCGCCGCCATGCCCTCTCTCGCCGATGCGGGCGACGGGCAGCGCGCCCGCTGTCCGCGGTGGAGCCTCTGATGGGCGACGGCATCATGCTTGCGGTCCGCGGCCTCAAGAAGTATTTCGGGGCCACCGATCGCCCGGTACGTGCCGTCGACGACGTGAGCTTCGACATCCGCCAGGGCGAAGTCCTCGGACTGGTCGGCGAGTCGGGCTCCGGCAAGAGCACGATCGGCCGGGCGATCCTCAAGCTGATCGAGCCCACGGCCGGGGAGATTCTCTTCGAGGGCGCTGATCTCGCCCGGCTGTCGCCATCTGCGATGCGTCCCTACCGCCGCCAACTGCAGATCATCTTCCAGGATCCCTACGCGAGTCTCAATCCGCGCCAGCGCGTGGGCGATGCACTGGCCGAGGCGATGTCCACGCACGGTCTTCATCCGGGCGCCGCCCGCAAAGCGCGGATCGCCGAACTGCTGAGCGTCGTCGGACTGGCGCCCGAGCATGCGCAGCGCTATCCGCACGAGTTCTCCGGCGGGCAGCGCCAGCGGATCGGCATCGCCCGCGCCCTCGCCGTCGAGCCGCGCTTCATCGTCGCCGACGAGCCGGTCTCGGCGCTCGACGTGTCGATCCAGGCGCAGGTCATCAACCTCCTCTGCGACCTGCGCGAGCGGTTCGGCCTGACAATGCTGTTCATCTCGCACGACCTCGATGTCATCGAGTACCTGTGCGACCGCATCGTCGTGCTGTATCTCGGCAAGGTGATGGAGGTGGCACCCGCGGCCGCGCTCTACGCGTCGCCGCGACACCCTTACACGCGGGCGCTGCTCGAGTCCTCGCCGCGCCCGGATCCGACGCAGCGGCGGGAGCGGCAGCCGCTGCAGGGCGACATCCCCAGCCCGGTGGATCCGCCTTCGGGATGCGTGTTCCGCACCCGCTGTCCCCGCGCGCAGCCAGCCTGTGCCGTCGCGGTTCCGCCGCTGCGCGAAATGGCACCCGGGCATTGGAAGGCCTGCCTGCGCGACGACATTGGATGAACGCCATGCTCGATCTCGATCCGATCCTCTCCTCGATGCTCGACGCCACGGTGAAGGGCTATCCGCCTCAGGCTGGGCCGATGCCGTTGCGCGACGTCGGCGCCCGGCGCTGGAACCTGCTACGCAGCGACCTGCCGTTTCCGCAAGCCGTGATCCGCGAGTCGGCGCTGGCGCACAACGAGGCGTGGATGCGCGACTTTGCCGCCGCCACCGGCGTGCTGCTGGCACCGCACGGCAAGACGACGATGGCGCCGCAGATCTTCGCGCGGCAACTTGCGGCCGGCGCGTGGGGGATGACGGTCGCCACGGTCCAGCAGCTTGCCGTCTGCGTCCGCTTCGGCATTCGGCGCGTCATCATGGCCAACCAGCTGCTCGGCGACGCCGAAGTCGGGGCGGTGATCGCGCTGCTCGCCGCGCATCCGGACCTCGAGTTCCATTTCCTCGTCGACTCCGTCGCCCAGCTCGAGGCAATCGAGGCGGTGGCCGCCGGGCATGCGCTGCCGCGCCGGCTGTCCGCATTGCTCGAAATCGGCGTGGAGGGCGGCCGGACCGGCTGCCGCGCGCACGACGACGCCGTCTCGCTCGCTCGGGCGATCGCGAAAAGCGTCGCGGTCGCGCTCGCCGGCGTCGAGTGCTACGAGGGCCTGCAGGTGACCGGCGACAGCGGGAAGGACGCGGCCGTCGTCGGCGGCCTGATGCAGCGGGTCAAGGATGCGGCGCTCGCCTGCGACCGTGAGCGACTCTTCGCGGGCCCGTCGATCATCCTGACGGCCGGCGGCTCGGCCGCCTTCGACATCGTCGCGCGGGAGCTGCCGACCCGGCTGTCGCTGCCGGTGCAGACCATCCTGCGCAGCGGCTGCTACGTCGCGCACGACTCGGGCTTCTACGCCCGCCTCCTCGAAGGTGTGAAGGCACGCTCGGGCGCCGTCTGGCAAGATCGCCCCGGATTGAAGCCGGCACTCGAAGTCTGGTCGCAGGTGCAGTCGTGCCCGGAGCCGGGGCTCGCCATCCTCACCATGGGCAAGCGCGACGCGTCATTCGACATCGAGATGCCCATCGTGTCGGCCGCCTTCCGCCCGCAGCGGGACGCGCAGCCTCGACCGGCGCCTGCCGATTGGAAAGTGGTGGCGATGAATGATCAGCATGCCTACCTGCGCTTCTCCCCCGACGCAGCCGATGCCCCGCGGGTGCTCGATCGCGTTGGCTGCGGCATCTCCCATCCGTGCACGACGTTCGACAAATGGCGGGCGCTTTTCACCGTCGACGACGACTACCGCGTGACCGGCGCGATCCGCACGTATTTCTGACGCCATGCGACAGCCCGCGACACGTCAACAGCGACCCCGGCCCGCACCGGCGCCGCGCGACGTCCTGGCCGCGATAGACGAAACTATGGAGGTCCTGCCGCCGGCGCAGCGGCAGGTCGCGGCCCTGATGAAGTCCGATCCCGATTTCGCGCTGCGCGCCAACGTCGAAACCCTCGCCCGCAAGGCGCGGGTCAGTCCGCCCACGATCGTCCGGTTCTGCCGCTCGCTCGGATGCACGGGTTTGCGCGAGTTCAAGCTGCGGCTCGCCCACACGCTTGCCGTGGGACCGTCGCCGCTGCATCGCGCCGTCGCTTCGGGCGACAGCCTGCAGGCGGTGGCACACAAGGTATTGACCGGCGCGGCGAACGCCCTCACGCAACTCGAGCGGCACATTGCGCCGCGCGCCATCGAAACGGCCGTCGCGCGGATCGCCGCGGCACGGCGTGTCGACTGCTACGGCGTCGGCAACACGTCGATGTTCATGGCCAGCGACGCCCAGGCGCGCTTTTCGCGGCTGGGTCTCGCGTCGAATGCCTATTTCGACGCCCATCTGCAGCTCATCTCGGCGGCGACCCTCGGCCGCCGCGACGTCGTGCTCGCGATCTCGCATGTCGGACGGATGCCGACGCTGCTCGAAGCGGTCGCGGTGGCCCGGGAGCGGCACGCCACGATCGTGGCGATCACCCAGCCGGGAACGCCATTGGCCGAAGCCGCGGATGCGGTGCTGCCGGTCGTCGTCCCGGCCGATCCGTCAATGCGGGTCGGGACCGAAGCCTATCTCGCCCAGATGGCATACCTGGAGATCCTGATGGTCGGTGTCGGATTGCGACGGGGAGCCGCCGCCATCCGGCAGCTGCGGCGTGTGCGGGAAGTGCTGCAGGAGCACGGCGTCGACGCCGAGGGGCACGCGGCGCTGCAGTGGGCGTGGTCGAAAGCGGAACGGAGCACGCAATGAGTGAACCTGCGGCGGCAGCTCGGCTTTTGCGTGGTGGTGTCGTCGTCGACGGCACCGGCGCGCCGCGCTTTGCCGCCGACGTGCTCGTCGCAGGCGACCGGATTGCGGCCATCGGCGCCGACCTCCCGGCAGCGAACGCCGACGTGATCGACGTGAGCGGCTGCGTCGTCGCGCCGGGATTCGTCGACGTCCACACGCACGACGACCGCATCGTGATCGACGCCCCGCAGATGCTGCCCAAGATCAGCCAGGGCGTGACCACCGTCGTTGTCGGCAACTGCGGCATCAGCCTGGCACCGCTGGTTCGCTCGAACGTGCCGCCGCCGCTCAACCTGCTGGGCGGCGGCAGCGGCTACGTCTACCCGACCATGGCCGCCTATGCCGAGGCGGTGACGGCGGCCCGTCCCGCCGTGAACGTCGCGGCGCTGGTCGGACATTCGACACTGCGCGTGGCCGCAATGGACAACCCGTATCGCACGGCCACCGGCGCCGAGCGCGCGCGCATGGCGGCGCTGCTGCGCGAGAGCCTCGACGCAGGCGCGATCGGCCTGAGTTCCGGTGTCTTCTACCCCACGGGCGCCGCCGGCGACATCGACGAACTCGCATTGCTGGCCGGCATCGCAGGTGCCGCCGGCGGTATCTATACCACGCACATTCGCGACGAGTTCGACCGCATCCTCGAATCGCTGGACGAGGCTTTCGTCACCGGGCAGCGTGGCCGGGTACCGCTGGTCCTGTCGCATCACAAGTGCGCCGGTCCCGCAAACTGGGGGCGAACGGTGGAGACGCTGGCTCACATCGACAACGCGCGCATCCGGCAGCCGATTGCGCAGGATGTCTACCCGTATGTCGCCGGCTCGACGGTGCTGGATGCCGGCATGGTCGACGGGGTCATCGACATCCTGGTGACCTGGTCGACGCCTCATCCCGAAATGACGGGCCGCCTGCTCGCCGCCATCGCCGCCGAATGGGGCTGCACGCAGCAGGAAGCCTGCGCGCGCCTGCAGCCGGGCGGCGCCTGCTACTTCCAGATGCACGAGGACGACGTGCAGCGCGTGCTAAGCCATGCGGCGACGATGATAGGCTCGGACGGCCTGCCGCACGATCAGCATCCGCATCCGCGCCTCTGGGGCACTTTTCCCCGCGTGCTGGGGCATTACGCCCGCGATCTCGGACTCTTCACGCTGGAAGCCGCCGTCCACAAGATGACCGGTCTGTCGGCCCGCCAGTTCGGTCTTGCGGGCCGCGGCGAACTCTCCGTCGGCGCGTTCGCCGACATCACTGTGTTCGATCCCGCATCGGTCATCGACGTGGCGACGTTCGAGCAGCCGATCGCCGCGTCCCGCGGCATCGAACTCGTTCTGGTCAACGGCGTGCTTGCCCACGACGCGCGCAATCCGGCGAGCGGACGCGGCGGCCATTTCCTCGCGCGCGCCCCAATGCCCCGATGACGCGCCGAGCCGGCGACCGGGCCGGATCGGCGTAACCGGCACCCCGTCGCGCCGGACCCGTAGAATAGCGGGTCGCCCTCTTCCGTCTCTCGCCTGCCGACCATGCTCCACTTTCTTCCGCCAGTCGTGCGCGGCGCCATTGCGGCCCTGCTGCTGGGCATCAACACCGTCGTCTGGTGCAGCCTGCTGTTCGTCTTCGCGCTCGTCAAAATCGTCCTGCCGCTGGCGGCGGTGCGCCGCCACATCGACCGCATCCTCAACACGATTGCGACCGCCTGGATCGCCTGCAACAGCGGCTGGATGCACCTTACCCAACGCACGCAATGGGACGTCGAGGGCATCGACGGCCTCGACTTTCGGGGCTGGTACATGGTCAACTGCAATCACCAGTCGTGGGTCGACATCCTGGTGCTGCAGCACCTGCTGAACCGCCGCATTCCGCTGCTCAAGTTCTTTCTCAAGCAGCAGCTCATCTACGTGCCGGTGATCGGGCTCGCGTGGTGGGCGCTCGACTTTCCGTTCATGCGCCGTCACTCCGACACCTACCTCAAGGCGCACCCCGAGAAGCGCCACGAAGACCTGGAGGCGAGCCGCAAGGCCTGCCGCAAGTTCGCGCTGGTGCCCACCAGCGTGATGAACTTCGCCGAGGGCACGCGCTTCACGCCGGCGAAGCATCACCGGCAGCGCTCGCCTTACCGCCACCTGCTCAAACCCAAGGCGGGCGCGCTCGCGCTCGCCTTCAGCGTGCTGGGTGACCGGTTTCGCTCGCTGCTCGACGTGACCATCGTCTACCCGGCCGGGGCGCCGACGTTCTGGCAGTTCCTCTGCGGCGAACTCCCCCGCGTGATCGTCCGCGCGCAGAAGATCGCGATTCCACCGGAATTCTGCAGCGGCGATTATCAGGGCGATCCCGTCTTCCGCAAGACGCTGCAGCGCTGGCTGCAGGATCTTTACCAGGAGAAGGACCACCAGATCGACACCCTGCTCTCCGGCGCCCCGGCGGTGCGCCGCGGCCCCGCGGCAGGGCTAGAATGAGCGGTCCGATCCAACAACTGGAGACACGATGAGATCCGTCATCGCGCTGCTGTGCTCGCTGCTGGTCGCGGCATGCGCCACGGCACCGATGCAGTCGACGACCGAGAAGCTGTTCAACGACCATCTGTTCGTCGCGCCGTCCGAATCGATCAACGCTGCCGAGGTGTTCGCGGTCAGCGATGCGATGAAACGCTACATCGGCGTGGACATCGCCGGCGAATTGCGCGCCAAGGGGAGCCAGCAGGGGCTCGTCGACGCGCTCTACCACAAGGGGCAGCTCAAGCTCGAATACGACTCGGCGCTGACGCGCAATGCAGCGCAGGCGTTCGACGCGCGCGCCGGCAACTGCCTGTCGCTGGTGATCATGACCGCCGCTCTGGCCAAGGAGCTGGGACTGCCGGTCCGCTACCAGAACGTCGTCGCCGACGACACCTGGAGCCGCACCGGCGACATCTATTTCTCCATCGGCCACGTCAATCTTGCCCTCGGCAAGAAGAAGACCGACGTGGGGCCTGGCCGCAATGAAAGTGAAGTCCTCGTCATTGATTTTCTTCCCGCAACCGACATCCGTGCCCGCACCCGGGTCCTCGCCGAGTCCACCATCGTCGCGATGTACATGAACAACCGGGCCGTCGAGACCTTCACCGACGGGCAGCTGAACGACGCCTACTGGTGGGCGCGCGAGGCGATCCGGCAGGATCCGAAGTTCCTGAGCGCCTACAACACGCTCGGCGTGGTCTACCAGCGACGGGGCCATTTCGCCGAAGCCGACCGCGTCTTCGCGCATGTCCTCGAGCGCGAGCCTGCGAACACGCGGGTGATGTCGAACCGCGTCGCGGCCCTCAATGCACTGGGACGCACCGCCGAAGCCCAGGCGTTGCGCGACCGGCTCGACCGGCTCGAGCCGGACCCGCCGTTCAGCTTTTTCGATCGCGGCCTGGCGGCGATGCGCGAAGGTGATTACAAGTCGGCCAGGGATCTCTTCGCCAGGGAGGTCGCCCGCGAGGCGTACTACCACGAGTTCCATTTCTGGCTCGCGCTCGCCTACGTGGGCCTGGGCGACATCGACCACGCGCGCGACCACCTGGCGCTGGCGATGGAGAGCAGCACGACGCGCAGCGACCGTGACCGTTATGCCGCCAAGCTCGACCGCATCCGGGCCGCGGTGAGCCCGCCGGTCGTGCGCCAGCGTTAGCCCACTGAACCCGGCACCGGGTCAGCGGCAAGGGCGTTCAGTGCAGGCTCCCGCGTTCCGCTGTCTCGCGCGGACCGCCTTCGAGTGCGGAGACCGTCACCTCGTCGTCGACCAGCGTCACCGTCGCGCGGCGACGGTTGTCGCCCGTGTCGCTGTACTCGAATCCGTAAACGCGCCGCAGCCTCATGCGGCCTTCGCCGTCGCGCACCGGCCAGACCGATTCGAGGCCGACGGTGTCGTCGAGAAAGAGCAATCCCTCGCCCTTGCAGGCCGCACGGATCGCCACATTGGCGGCCTCTCGCGCCTTGAGGCTGTCCCAGAGGAACCAGCAGCCGGCCGCGAGCAACAACAATCCGAGAAACTCGGGCACTCCCATGGATGCTGGTTCCTGTGCTTTCTGCGCAGCCGGATGGCTTTCGGTGCCCCATGTCCCTGCCGGTGGATAACGCCAAGGCGCGTCAGCGCAGGTTTTCCTCCGTGTACAAAGTCAGCTCCAGCAGGCGTTCCAGCAGCTGATCCGGCGGAATGCCGATGAAGTTCTTGAGCACGAGTTCCTTCGCGAACAGCCGGCAGATGTAGCGGAGCTTGAGCATCTTGCTACGCGCCGCGTAGACGAAATCGCGATGGCCGTTGTTGATCACGACCAGATTGCGCTCCGCATCGAATCGCGAACGCCACAACTCCCCCGCTGCCTTGTGAAACGTGTAACCCGGCAGGCCCTGGTACGTCGAATCGGCGCCGCTCGACTTTGGCAGCAACGACGCCGCCACGGTGACCTGCGCTTCGGCCTTGCAGACGACATCGCCCTGGGACACCGTCACCTCGATGCGCGCGAGCCCGGGTTCGGCCGCCGCCCGAAACGTGGCCATCTCCCCGCTCGCCGAGTCAAGCGTTCCTTCACCCTCGAGCATCGTCCACGCGTACGCGAGGTCGTTCTCCACCGGACGGCGCGCCCGGTCACGCGCGATCGCACGCAGCGCGCGTGCGCCGCCGACTTCGATGACGCTCGACGTCGGTGAGATCATCAACGAAAACAGCGGGCCGGCGAACTCGAAGAATTGCCGCTGAGCTTCGGCGGCCTCCATGCTTTCCGCCGCCTCGATCGCGACGGCCTCATCGTCTGCTCCCGGTGCGTCGCCATTCTCCGACTGAGCGGCGGTCCGCGGCCTACGCTTGCCCTCGCCGCGATGCAGGTCGAACCAGTCGTACTCCTCCGCCGGCAAGGCCAGCAGCGCCTCCTTGAGAGCCCCTTGCACCGAGCGCAGCACATCGCGGCTCGCGCGCTCTTCCTCGGCCCGCTGCTGGTCCTCGACGATCCTGGTCAGGCGCAATTCGAGCGGCCCGAGCTCATCGGCCAGCCGCGACAATGCCGCGTCGTGGATGACGCCGAGCCGCGTGCCCGGGGTCAGGTTCAGATAGGGCGCATCGATGATTCCCTGCACGTAGCCGCTCGTCCATGGCAAGCGCGCGAACGCGTCGAGCTCCGTCAGATTGCCGAGCACGCGCGTCCCGGAACGATAGAGCGACACCGCGTTGGCCGGCGAGTGCGCGTGCAGGTACAGTTCTGCATACACTTCGCCTTGTGCAGGCAGCGTGCCGTCCAGCTCGTGCAACAGTCGGCCCTCGAACTGGCGCGGCTCGACCTTGTATTCCGCCCGCGCCGTTCGGTCGACGACGCGAATCGCGACGCCGGAGTGGCGAATCCGGTCGCGCAGCTCCGAAGCGAGATACCACTGGATCTTGTCGCCGCTGAAGTTCTTGATGCCCGGCAGGATGCCCCTTATCAGAACCTCCGAGCCCGCTTCGGCGAAAAGCGTCGGACGCTGCGTGATTCGATAGGCCGGATCAGCCTTGCGCAGGTGCATCTGAAACGTGCGTCCGTCCTCGCTGGCCGAGGTCAGGAGAAGTTCCTTGCCGAGCGTCCAAAAGCTCAGCAGGCCGATGCCGAACTCGCCTTGCAGTCCGCCCGCGCCCTGCGCCTTCAGCTGCCGCTTGACGGAGTCGCAGACGTGCGTCGCCACATACTGAAAGTCGGGCTCCCCGTCGGCGTTCTTGCGCACTCCCTCGCCGTCGTCCTTGACGCGAAGGTAATGCTGCCCCTTCTCCTTGCCCCGGGTGATGACGATCGTCTTTGCGCGCGCGTCGATGCTGTTCTCGACCAGCTCTGCCACCGCCTTGAGGGGGTTGCTCTGCGACAGCGCGATGATGGTGATCGCATTCCATTGGTCGCCGATGCGCAGATTGCCGCTGGAACGCGGCTTGACAGGCTTCGTGATTCGGGTCGTCATGCGGCATTATCTCCCGAACCACCGATTGACGCGTCGCGTCTCGCAACGCCAACGGTTGCGACACACAGGTAGTTCGCCCGAATTCCTGCAGTGCCAATGCTGACGCCTGAGCGGCATCGCCAACAGGGTCAGACAGAGCTACCGCCCGCGTGTTGCAGACGCATCCGGATCACGGAGCAACTTGCCGTTTCGGCTTGGTCGGCGGCGCCATCGGCGACGCATCCGGCAACGCCTTGACCGGTTTGCGTACGCCCCCCTCCTCGTCCCTCGCGAATCTGAAGCGTCCGTGCAGAACGCAGCCTCGCATGCCGGGGTCGCAGCGCGCGCCATTCACCCGTTGGCAGACATTATCGATATCGTGCGGGCAGGACCAGGAACCCATGTCGTCAGGCACCTCCTGTCGCATTCTCGCCCGAGTAGACAACGCCGAGCAACTTCCGTGGCGGCGGCAGGCTATGAGGCGCCGCTGGCAGATCATGGCGGCGGGGCAGTCCCGGGCGGCGCGCACATGATCACCGCATCTTCGCCGTAGCCTTCTGCGGTGCCGCCGCGCGACACCATCAGATCGCGCACCGCAGGGTCGGTGGTGTAGCGATGGTTGGCATCCGCGCGGTTGTCGAAAACCCGGTAGACAGGAATGGTGTTGGTCGGACAAGCGCCCGGATTCGGATCGCCGGTTGCCGGCAGCGCGATGAAGAAGGCACCGGGGGTCTCCTGGCTCATGAAGGGGAATTTCGCCAGCGTGTCCGCACACTCCCGGGGCGAGGCGGAGAAGAAATGCGAGTCGCCCCGTGGTGGCGGAATGATGATCCGACATACCGGACTGACATCGGCGCCTCCCGCTGTCTGCGAAGGAAAGACGTTGAACGACAGTCCGGTGCGGGTCCATCCGCTGATGCGTCCGCTGTCCAGCGCGTCGATGTCCGGGGCCAGCGCGCTGATGAAATAGTGGTCGAGCGCCATGTTGTAGTACTCGACGCTGCCGACCGGCAACGCCGGCATGCTCGCGCTTGCATCGGCGAAGTTTCTCGGCGTGGCGAGAACGGGTGCACCGGTTCGGTCGACCGCCATCGTTCCGTCGCTTGGCAGGGCCGGCAACGTGATCTCGTCGACGCCGCTGGCAAACTCGAGCTTGCCGCCGTCGGCAGGAATGAACCGCGCGGGCATCGTGTAGTCCGGCGCAACCAGACCGAGCGCCGCGAAGCCCGGTGTGGCAATGAGCACGCTGCGGCGCGCGGTGGCGGCCGACGGAAGATTCGAGGGCAGGCGCAATTGCTTGCGCACTCCCGCCGCAGACGTTGTTTCGAGCTGTTGCTGGCTCCACAGATTTTCGCCGTTGGCACCGCTCGACTCGCGCATCACGACGTACTGGACGGTGCCGTCGGCGTTCGAATACACCTGGTCGATTCGGAACAGGTGGAAGGCGGCCTGCGCCGGGAGTGCGCAGATCGAGAGGCAAACAGCCATCAATCGGAACCATCGAACGTTCATAGCGCACTCCTTCGACGTCACAACTGCGGCAAACATCCGTACAGGTTCCGCTATTCCCGAGCGCCAGTGGCCTGCATCGCGCCGCGGAGCCGCGCTTCCGCTGCAACCACGTATTCGGGTGCACCGGAATAATTGCAGTTGATGCAATGTTTGCGTCCGGGCGGGGCGGTGCAGCGCCGACGTTCCCGCGCCATCCAAACACGTTCCCGGAGGAGCAATCGTGAAGCGAAATGTCCTTAGCATTGTTTGCCTCGCCGCTTTGTCGCTTGGTGCGGGCGTGCCGGCACACGCACAGTCGGCAGCAGAGATGACGTTCTTCATCACCAGTGTGGGTTCGGGCAAGGGTGCCGATTTCGGCGGCCTCGCCGGCGCAGACAAGCACTGCCAGGCACTCGCCACCGCCGCGGGCGCCGGCAACAAGACATGGCGTGCCTACTTCAGCACACAGGGTGCGAACGCGATCAATGCGCGCGACCGCATCGGCAAGGGGCCGTGGCACAACGCCAAGGGCGTGGTCGTGGCCCGCAATGTGGAGGAACTGCACACGGGCAACAACATCAATCGCGAAACGGGGTTGACCGAGAAGGGTGACCGCGTGCTCGCGCGCATCGACAACCCGCCGGGTCCGAACCAGCACGACATCCTGACCGGAACGAAGGCTGACGGTACCGCCTTCCCGGAGGGCGAGGACCGCACATGCGGCAACTGGACGAAGAGCGGAGCCGGCAGCGCGATGCTCGGGCATCACGACCGCATGGGTCTGGACGCAAGCCCGGCGGCGCACTCCTGGAATTCGTCGCACCCATCGGCAGGCTGCAGCGACCCGGATCTGGTGAAAACTGGCGGCGCAGGCAAACTCTACTGCTTCGCGGCGAATTGAAAGCGCGTGATTCCGGCGGCCGTCCATCTGCAGCGGGCGCCGCGTCACTTCGGCCTGAGGCGCGTGCCGCCGGGTGCTCCGGCGCCCGCCACAGGCGTCTGCCGCGGGTCGAATGACCCATGAACCAGCATGGGTGAGCGGGTTTCATCCTGATTGTCCCGATGTTCCACGACTGACCCGGGCGGCGGCGCGACCAAGGCCTCGTCTCGCTTGCTGCCGAATTGCCGTGCCGGACCCATCCCAAGGTTCATAATAGGAATGCTTCTCATTGCGTTCCATGGAAAATGAGCCTATAAATACGCGGGGCAATCGCCGAAAAATCGGCACGTCGCGCCCTGCCGTGGTCGTGCGCTTCAAGCGTGGACCGGCCCGGCGGCAGTGATCGCGCCGGCACAACGCTCATTGTCGACTGGACTTCCGCGGAGAAAATCATGATTCGAATTGGCGTGCGGGATCGCTGGAACCCATTCCTCATTCTTGCGGCAGCCACCGCAGTGCTCGTGGCAGGATCCGCCTCGGCCGAGAGCAAATCCACGACCTACGAGGGCAAGGGGGTTCGCATCGGGCGCGGCGTGGCGCACACCGTTGTTCGAACTGACGCGGAAGGCAAGCCGATGTCGATCGGCATCGCCTTTACGCCGGGCGTGCTCGACGGACTCCCCAAGGCGGCCAAGGGCGCGCACCCGGATTTCCCCTATCCCCTGCCAATGCCGACGAAGGGACCCAGGACCGTCGTCGATCACGTCGTCATCAACTGGGAGTCCGCCGGTCATCCCCCCTCGCGCATCTACGACGTGCCGCATTTCGATTTCCACTTCTATCTTGTGAGCCGCGCGGCGCGGATGAAGGTCGCCTTCAAGAACGAGAGTGATTCGGGCGCTCCGACCCAGCAGCCCCCCGCAGAGTTGCTGCCCGTCGGCTACATCCTGCCGCCCGGTACGGCTGTTCCTCAAATGGGCGTGCATGCGATCGATCCATCGGCGTCCGAATTCCACAATCAGCCATTTACCGCGACTTTCATCTACGGCTACTACGACAAGCAGCTGACCTTCATCGAACCGATGGTGTCGCTGGCTTACCTCGAGTCGAAACCGTCATTTTCCGCCCCGGTGCCCCGGCCGGCTTCCTACACCAAGCCGGGCGCCTATCCCTCGACCTATAGCGTCAAGTATGACGGCGCCCGCAACGTGTACGAGGTGACGCTGGAAGCATTGAAGTAGGCAACGCTCTGCCGAACAGGGCGTGCCGGTGACCGTTCCTCTCCGCGTCGAGCGATGGCGACCGCAGCCGCCGGCGGATCCCGCATCCCGGCCGGGACATTCCGGTTCGCGCCAGCAGCGCTGACGTCACGGTCACCGCTGGATCGACCAGCGTTTACAGGCCGGCGTTCCCGGACCGCCGCCGGCCCGATCATTGACGAAGGTCCGTGTCCACCAGGAGATCGACGATGCCGACGTATATTGCACTCGCAAACTTCACCGACCAGGGGATCCGCGGGATAAAGGATTCGACCAAGCGCGCCGACGCGGTCAAGGACGCTGCAAAGAAATTCGGCGCTGCCATGACCCAGATCTACTGGACGGTGGGGCAATACGACCTTGTGACCGTGATCGAGGCGCCGAACGACGAGTCGGCGACCGCGTTCGCACTGGCGATAGGTTCCGCCGGCAACGTCCGCACGCAGACGCTGCGCGCATTCAACCGCGACGAGATGAACGGGATCCTGGCCAAGCTCGGCTGACCGGCAAGACAAGCTGAGGTCCGGCGGGCAGCGCTCGCCGGAAATCCACCATCACCCTGTGCCGAGCGACGCTCATGGCCGAGTTCGACGTCGTCGAGCCGATTTCTCGTCTTCCGGGTTCATAGCGACAATTGCGCCCGAAAGGGGCAGACTGCCGTGGTGGACATCCTGCAGTGCCTGCGGAAGCATGGCCAGCGGCTCGATTCGGAGATCGCCGAAGAGACGGGCGTGTCGCTCGCAACGGTGCGCGAGCGCTTTGCGCTCCTGACCGGAACCGGGGAGGTCATCACCTGTAAACTGACGCGCTTCGAGAACGGCAAACCGGTCGACACCTGCCTGTACCGCGCGTCGGGCTATTTCCCGCCTGCAGCGCCGGGTCGAAAGCCAAAGCCGCCAGCGTAGGAGCTGATGCGATTCCAGGCGGCGTTCAGTTTGCCACCTGGTCGCGGGTCAGATAGACCTCACAGCTTCAACGTGGCGAGCACCTGCGCCGCACTGGCTCGAAGCATACGAATTTCCGCCATGACGGTGAGGAAACGGAAACCCTGTGCGATGCGCACTTTCGCGTCATCCACGCCGAAACAGTGCCCTCCAGCGATCTTGCCGGCCGCTCGGGCAGCAGCGCAGATTTGCGCGATGGCGTCCTCGGTTTCCTGCGACAGCTTGGGATCGTCGGGTGAATATCCAAGCGAGATGTTGAGATCCGCAGGACCGACAAAGCACCCGTCCACGCCAGGCACGTCCATGATCTCGCGCGCGTTTTTCAGTCCCTCCGCCGACTCGAGCATCACCAGCGTCAACAATTCGCCCGCCGACTTGGCGAAATAGTCCGCGCCGCCGTACTGACCCGGGTGGGAGGTGCAGCAATCGCCCAATGGGAGCACGTCACACTCGCCCCGGCTGCAATTGTCGAGATTCCGGATATCACTGTGCCAGAGCCTGCAACTCTTGCGTTGCTCGGCCTCGGGCTCGCCGGTCTCGGTTTCTCGCGGCGCAAGCAGTAGCCGAATCCGCTCCGACGACAACCCCGCTTCGGCGGGGTTTTGTTGTTGGTGGCGCAGACCAACGCGGACGCTGGGGCGTACTTCAAGCCCACGTCCTTGCGCCCGCCAGGTACGATTGCCATGAGGGTGCCAACCCGCTGATCCCGATACTCGAGCGACTTCGTCCCTGACGGCACGGGTTTGTAGCGAGGGCGTACTCCACACTACGGGGGCGTGAAAAACCCTTTTCTCAAACGAAATCCAGTGCTACATTGACGGTGAGAAAGCGGTTTCCCAACCTGGATGTGGGTGGAATCATGGCTGGACCGACATCGTCGGAGCGCGTGACGATCTACGACGTAGCCAAGACGGCGGGGGTCAGCACTGCGACGGCTTCGAAGGCCTTGAACGGTACCGGCCGCATGTCGGAGGAAACGCGCTACCGTGTCAAGCGCGTCGCGCAGGAGCTCGGCTTCCGGCCCAACGCTCTTGCCCGCAGCCTGACGAGCAAGCGCAGCTTCAGTGTCGGCCTGCTGACCAACGACACGTACGGCCGTTTCACCTTGCCGGTGATGGCGGGTGTATCAGACGGGCTGATCGACCACGGTGTGTCGGTGTTCCTGTGCGCCGTCGATGGCAATCCCGATCTCGCCAGGATTCACGTCGACGCCCTGCTCGACAAGCAGGTCGACGGCATCATTGCGACCGGAAAACGCATCGACAAGCCCTTGCCGGTCGACCTGTCCCGGCTGCCAGTCCCGGTGGTCTACGCGCTGACCGCCGGCCCCGCCGACGCCCTTACCCTTGTGCCGGACGACAGGCAGGGTGCGATCGAGGCGGTGCGGCACCTTATCGCCAAAGGGCGCCGCCGCATCGTGCACGTCACGGGGCCCGAGAGCTTCGAGGTCGTGCGGGAGCGCGCGCGGGCCTACCGGGACGCGCTGGGCATGACCGAATTTGCGATTGCGGAGGCGCACATCCTGTATGGCAGCTGGTCCGAGCGCTGGGGGCACGAGTCCGTGGCGCAGTTGTGGTCGCGGCAGGATCACCCGGACGGCATTTTCTGCGGCAACGACCAGATCGCGCGCGGCGTCATCGATGCCCTGCGCGAGCGTGGGGTCGACGTGCCGGCAGACATCTCCATCGTCGGCTTTGACAATTGGGAAATCGTCGCGGAGCAGACGCGACCGCCGTTGACGACGATCGACATGAATCTCAAGGAACTCGGTCGTCAGGCAGGGTTGGCGCTCGTCCGTTTCGTCAACGGCGAAAGCGTGCCGGGAGGGTTGTGGAAGCTGCCATGCAGCTTGGTCGTTCGCGCCTCGTAGCCGTCGTGATGACGGACCTGGCCGAATTGAAGAGGTATCAGACACCATCAACGAGAGGAGGCAAGACCATGAAACTGCTGAAGACCGTAGCACTGGCTCTGATCGCACTGAGCATCATGCCGGATGTCGCCCTGGCGCAGAAGAAAGTGTCGATGTGGTCGCGTTCGTCGAGCGAGTCCTTCATGCCGACGCTGATCAAGGCGTTCAACGCCTCGCACAAGACGCAGATCGAACTGCAGATCGTTCCAAACTCCGAAATGGTGCAGAAGTACGCGATTGCCGCCGCAGGCGGTTCGGCGCCCGATCTCCTGTCGCTCGACCTCGTCTACACCACGGCCTTCGCGTCGGCCGGGCAGCTCCAGGACTTGACCGACTTCACCAAGAGCCTGCCGTACTTCGGCAATCTCTCGAAGGCCCATGTCGGTGCCGCCACCTATCAGAACCGCATCTACGGGCTGCCGATGTCCGCCGACGCATCGGTGCTCCTGTACAACAAGAAACTCTTCCGGCGGGCGGGCCTCGACCCCGAGAAAGGGCCGACGAACTGGGCCGAGATCGAATCCTACGCAGGCAAGGTCAACGCGCTCGGCGGCGACATCCGCGGCTTCTACTTCTCGGGCGCCTGCGGCGGCTGCAATGCCTTCACCTTCATGCCGCTGATCTGGGCCTCCGGCGGCGACATCCTGGTCGACGGCGGCAAGCGCGCCACGCTCGACACGCCGCAAATGCGCAACGCCATCGACCTGTATCGCGGCCTGGTGGCGAAGGGCTACGTACCGGAGAGCGCCAGAACCGACTCGGGCGCGAATTTCTTCGGCGGCTTCGCCACGGACAAGATCGGCATGTCGCCGATCGGCGCCTTCGCCATCGGCAACCTCGTCAAGAACTACCCCAACGTCGAGTTCGGCGTCACCTTTCTGCCCGGCAAGGACGGCGGCAGATCTTCGTTCGCCGGCGGCGACAACTTCGTCGTGACCGCCGGACGCAACAACATGGACGTCGTGCGCGAGTTCCTGGGCTTCGTCTACTCGGTCGAGGGCCAGACGCTGCTCGCCAAGCTCGGCAGCCTGCCGACTCGCAGCGACGTCGCTGCCGAGGCGCTGAAGTCGCTCGATCAACGCTACCAGATTGCGACGCAGGCGATGGCACTCGGCCGGACGCCGACCTCGCCCGTCTACAACGACATCATCAACAGCAGCACCGGCCCCTGGAAGCAGATGCTGAACGAGGTGTTCTTCGGCAACGACGTCAACGGCTCGCTGTCCCGCGCGCAGAAGACGATGCAGTCGATCCTCGACGCGGCCGGCAAGTAGGCTCCCGCGCGGAGTCCTCCCTCCGGAAGACCTCCTCCGGCCCGGACAGGCTGCATCTGCCCGGGCCGTATCAGCCCCATGCTCCATGGACACGCCGTGATGCCGAACAATCCGTCCATTCCCGACCGCAAACCCACCCAGGCACGCCGATCACGGCTGCGCCGAAAGCAACTGATCGGCCTTCTGTTCGTGTTGCCCGCGGTCTCGCTCGTCCTCGTCTTCTTTGTGATCCCCCTGTGCATGGCGTTCTGGATGTCGCTGCACAACTGGCCGCTGATGGGCAAGTCGCGGTTCATCGGGCTCGACAACTACGTCAACCTGCTGCAGGACGCGCGCTTCTGGGGAGCGATGCAGTTCACGGCGCTCTACACGGTGGTCGTGACGATCGCGATCTTCGCCGTCGCTTTCCCGCTCGCCCTGTTCGTCGACAAGGGTCGGCCGCTGACGAAGTTCTACCGCACGTCGTTCTTCCTGCCGATGGTGGTCGGCTTCAGTTCGGCGAGCCTGCTCTGGGCCTGGCTGATGAACGTCGACGCCGGCCTGTTCTCGCCTGCCGCCTTCCGGCTCGGCCTGACCGACAAGCCGGTCAATCTGCTCGCCGAGTTCGACACCACCTTCTGGTCGATCATCGTCATGGTGGTGTGGAAGACAGCCGGCTTCAACATGATCATCCTGCTGACGGGTCTCCAGGGAATCTCGACCGAGGTCCAGGAGGCCGCCCGCATGGATGGCGCATCGAGCTGGCTCCGGTTCCGGCGGATCACGCTGCCGCTGATGCGGCGCACCATCGCGCTGGCGCTGGTCCTCTCCGTGGCCGGGTCCATCCTGGCCTTCGACCAGTTCTACATCATCGCCGACGGAGGGCCCCGCAACAGCACCATCACCGCGGTCTACTGGATCTTCAGTCAGTCCTTCGTCTCGTTCCGACTGGGCTACGGCGCCGCCATGTCAATGGTGCTGCTGGTGATCCTTGTAACGATCAGCGCCATTCAGTTGCGGCTGCTGCGCACACCGGAGGGCATGTGATGTCGCAAAAGACTCGTCCGGCACGCCACAAGCTGTTCGGTGAGATCCGCCACCATCTGCTCGGCCTGACGGCGTCGCTGCTGTTCCTGGCGCCGCTGGCCTGGAGCGTCCTCGTGAGCTTCAAGCCTTCGGCGGAGGCGCGGCAACCGCCGCTGCCACCCTGGCCCGTAGACGGGTTCAGCACGCAGAACTATGAAAACCTCGCGAAGTACGGCGCCGGCATCTGGAACTATACCGGGAACAGCCTGACCGTCTCCGCAATGACGGTGCTTGCGACCGTCACCATCAGCCTGCTCGCCGGCTACGGCTTCTCGCGGTTTCAGTTTCCGTTCAAGAACGTGCTCTTCATCCTGATCATCTCGACGGTAATGATCCCGTTTCAGTCGATTCTGACACCGCTGTTCCTGATCCTGACGAAGCTCGGGCTCCAGAACACACTGGCCGGAATCATCTGCGTCTACGTCACCCTGCAAATGCCTTTCTCGATCTTCATGATGCGCAACGCGTTCGACGCGGTACCCAAGGAGATCGAGGACGCCGCCCGCGTCGACGGCGCCTCCGTGCTGGTTGTGCTCCGTCGGATCATGCTGCCGCTGGTGTTGCCGGGCGTGGCGACGGTCGCCATCTTCGCCTTCCTGGCGTCGTGGAACGAGTTCCTGGCGGCGCTGATCCTGCTTACGGACCAGAAGAAATACACGCTGCCCGTACTCATGGCGGCGGTTCGGTCGGGCCAGTTCGGCACCATCGACTGGGGCGCGGTCCAGTCCGGCGTCACGATGATGATGGCGCCCTGCCTCGTCCTCTTCCTTCTCCTGCAGCGCTACTACATCCGCGGGCTGACCGCGGGTGCCGTCAAGTAATGCCAAGCACGCCACGAATCGACCGACCGAGTGACCCATGACCTCCTTTGACACCCGAAAGGGTGACGGCTTCCGTCCGCCCGCCGTTCCCGATGTCGACGTCCGCGGTTTCTGGGGCGGCCGCATCGACTCCGTAGCCGATCGCACCGCGATGATCCTCTACGAGCGTTGCGTTGCGGCCGGCATGTTCGACCAGATCGATCCCGACCGGGCGGTACCGGCGGTGCGGATGCCGTTCCACACCCGGGTCGACGGCTCGCCCGACACGATGAACGTGCAGATGTTCTGGGACTCGGATGTCGCCAAGGTCATCGAGACCGCGGCTTACGCGCTCTATCGCAAGCCGAACGCGGATCTCGAGACCAGGATCGACGCGATCATCGACATGTTCGGCAAGCTGCAGGAGCCGGACGGATACCTCAATTCGTGGTTCATCCGCATGCAGCCCGGCAAGCGCTGGAGCAACCTGCGCGACTGCCATGAGCTCTATTGCGCCGGACACCTCATCGAGGGCGCGGTCGCGTATTTCCACGCCACCGGCAAGCGCAAGTTCCTCGACATCATGTGCCGCTACGTCGATCACATCGACACGGTGTTCGGGCCGCGCCCTGGCCAGAAGCGCGGCTATTGCGGCCACGAGGAGATCGAACTCGCGCTCGTCCGTCTCGGACGGGCCACCGGCGAGCAGCGCTATCTCGACCTCGCCCGTTACTTCGTGGAGGAGCGCGGGCGGCAACCGCACTACTTCGACGTCGAGGCCGTCGCACGCGGCGCCGACCCCAGGCAGTTCCGTCACAAGACCTACGAGTACAACCAGTCCCACTTGCCGGTCCGTGAGCAGACCAAGGTGATCGGTCATGCGGTGCGCGCCATGTATCTCTATTCCGGCATGGCCGACGTCGCCACCGAGTTCGGCGACGATAGCGTAACGGACGCACTGACGGTCCTCTGGAAGGACCTCACCACGAAGCAGATGTACGTGACGGGCGGCATCGGGCCGGCGGCCAGCAACGAGGGCTTCACCGACTATTACGATCTGCCCAACGAAAGCGCCTATGCCGAGACCTGCGCGTCGGTCGGTCTGGCCATGTGGGCGAGCCGCATGCTCGGCCGCGGGCCGGACAGGGTCTACGCCGACATCATGGAGCAGGCGCTCTACAACGGCGCCCTGTCGGGTCTTGCCGTCGACGGCGCGAGGTTCTTCTACGACAACCCCCTGGAGAGCCGCGGCACGCATCATCGGTGGACCTGGCACCGCTGCCCATGCTGCCCGCCCAACATCGCCCGCACCGTCGCCTCGATCGGCAGCTACATGTATGGGGTGTCGACGGACGAGGTGGCTGTCCATCTCTACGGCGAAAGCGTGGCGCGGCTCACAGTCGGCGCGGCCCCGGTGACGCTCGCGCAAGAGACCCGCTACCCCTGGGACGGACGCGTGACACTGACCGTCGGCGTCGACAGGCCGACGACCTTCAGGCTGGCGCTGCGCGTGCCCTGCTGGTGCGACGAGGCCACGCTGTCGATCAACGGCGAAGTGGTGCGCGATGAACTCAACCGCGGCTACTACCGGATTCGGCGGGAATGGCGCGATGGCGATACGATCGTGCTCGATCTGCCAATGGCTGTCCGCTCCCTGCACGCCCATCCAAACGTCAGGGCGGATGTGGGGCGTGCGGCCATCGCGCGCGGTCCGCTGATCTACTGCGCCGAGGAAGTCGACAACACGCCCGGCCTCAACAAGCTGATCGTAGCGGGTACGGCGGCGGCCAGCACGCATGCCATCGCGTCCCTCGACGGCGCGATCGCCATCGACATTCCGGCGCAGCGCGAGCGCTGGACCGCCGGGGACGACAAGCTGTACGACACCCGGCCCCCCGTGCTGGAAGCCGCGTCGTTGCGCCTCGTGCCTTATCACCTGTGGGACAACCGCGAGCCCGGCGAAATGCTGGTATGGATGAGGACATCCTGATGAGCACACATCCGTACTCGTCGGACAAGGCGACGATCGAACTCTGCGATGTGCGCAAGAGCTTCGGATCCGTCGATGTCATCCACGGACTGGACCTCAAGGTCGAAGCCGGCGAGTTTGTCGTCTTCGTCGGTCCATCCGGCTGCGGCAAGTCGACCCTGCTCAGGATGATTGCCGGGCTGGAGGATGTAACGGCCGGCGATATCCTCATTGCCGGCCGGGACGTGACCGATCTCGATCCCGCCAAGCGCGGCATCGCCATGGTGTTCCAGTCCTACGCGCTTTATCCGCACATGACCGTGCGCGAGAACCTCGCCTTTGGGCTGGAGATCGCCAAGGCAGCACGCGACGAGATCGACCGGCAGGTGAACGCCGCCGCGGAAATTCTGAAGATCGGAGCGTTGCTGGATCGGCGGCCGGGGCAGTTGTCCGGCGGCCAGCGCCAGCGCGTGGCGATCGGCAGGGCGATCGTGCGCAAGCCGCTTGTCTTCCTGTTCGACGAACCGCTCAGCAACCTCGATGCCGAATTGCGTGTCAGCATGCGCATCGAGATCGCGCGTCTGCACCGCGAACTCGGCAACACGATGATCTTCGTGACGCACGATCAGACAGAGGCAATGACGCTGGCCGATCGCATTGTCGTCCTTCGCGACGGACGCATCGAGCAGGTCGGCACGCCACGCGAAGTCTACGAGGATCCGAACAACCTGTTCGTGGCGGGCTTCATCGGGTCGCCGCGCATGAACATCGTCGAAGCGGTCCATCTGCCGGGAAACAAAGTGAACGTCAGCGGCAGAGCGATACAACTCGGCGCCCCGATCGCGAGCGCGACGGTGAATGCGGCGGTCAAGCTGGGCGTTCGTCCCGAACACCTCGTTCCGACCGACGCGCAGAATGCCTTGTTTACCGCGCAGATCGACTTCTCCGAGAACCTCGGCAGCATACGGTTTCTTCACTGCATGCTGGAAAGCGGCGAGCGCATCACGGTCGAGCTACGTGGCGACGTCGACGCGGTATCCGAGGGGACCATCTGGCTGGCCTGCGATCCCAAACACTTGCGTTTGTTCTCGTCGAGTGGCGAAAGGCTGCGGTAACGCGTCGTCGAGACGAACAGCAGATGGCTAGTACCGCGACCCATAAGTTTGCGTGCATGCCGAGAGCCGCATCCGCGCGTCAGCGGCGCGAAGCGAACCGCAGCAATAGCCCGTGCTATTGCGAGGATGAGCGACAAAGCCGATGACGATGCGGGGCGGATCGAACATAGCGAAACTTATGGGTCACGGTACTAGGTTCGATCCCGTCGATCACCCGCACCGGCGCCGGAATCCGCTGACCGGAGAGTGGGTGCTGGTCTCGCCGCACCGCGCGAAGCGCCCGTGGCAGGGCCAGACGGAGCCGGCCGACCACACCGCCCGCCCCGCGCACGTCGCCGACTGCTACCTGTGCGCGGGCAACCTGCGGGCCACCGGCGAACGCAATCCCGACTACACCGACACGTTCATCTTCACCAACGACTTCGCGGCGCTGACCGCGGACGTGCCCGATGTCCCGGCAGCGACCGGCCCGCTGTTCGTCGCGGGCACGGCGCGCGGGACGAGCCGGGTGATCTGTTTCTCGCCGGATCACGGCAGGACGCTGCCCGAGCTTCCGCTGCCCGCCATCGAGCGTGTCGTCGATGCGTGGTGCGCCGAAGCCGCACAGCTCGGCACTATCTACCCCTGGGTCCAGGTGTTCGAGAACAAGGGCGCGATGATGGGTTGCTCGAACCCGCATCCGCACGGGCAGGTCTGGGCGCACAACTTTCTTCCCAACGAGGCGCTCGCCGAGGACCGGCAGCAGCGCGCGTACTTCGGCGAGCACGGCCGGGCGCTGCTCTCCGACTGCGCGCGAACGGAATCGCGGGGAGAGCGAACGGTCGTGGAATCGGAGCGCTGGATCGCCGTGGTTCCGTACTGGGCCGCGTGGCCGTTCGAAACACTGCTGCTGCCGAAAGCCGACGTCCGCCGCCTACCCGACCTCGGGCCGGCGGATCGCCGCGATCTTGCGGTCGTGCTGAAACAGCTGGCGAGCCGCTACGACAACCTGTTCCAGTGTTCCTTTCCGTATTCGATGGGGTGGCATGGCGCGCCGTTCGACGGCGGGACCGGCGAGCATTGGCGGCTGCACGCGCACTTCTACCCGCCTCTGCTCCGCTCGGCCACCGTGCGCAAGTTCATGGTCGGCTACGAGATGTTCGCCGAGCCGCAGCGCGACCTCACGCCCGAGCAGGCTGCGGAGCGCCTGCGCGCTGTCAGCCCGGTGCATTACAACGAACGCTGAGCCGAGGCTCGCGCATGGCTCCCCTGCAAAGCGCCCAGGATGCCTTCGCCCGTTGCTTTGGCCATCGCCCCGGGCTTGCCGTACGCGCGCCGGGACGCGTCAATCTGATCGGCGAGCACACCGACTACAACGACGGCTTTGTTCTCCCCTGCGCGATCGACTTCCACACCGTCGTCTGCGGGTCGCCGCGCGACGACGGCCGGGTCCGCGTACTGGCGGTCGATCAGGGCGGGGAGCGGGACGAGTTCGCGATCGATCGGCACATCGAAAGACTCGAGGCACCCGGATGGGCGAACTACGTCCGCGGTGTCATAGGTTCGATCGTCGAGGCCGGGCATGCGTCAACCGGCGCCGACCTCGCGATCAGCGGCAACGTCCCGCAGGGCGCGGGCCTGTCCTCGTCGGCATCGCTGGTGGTGGCCGTCGGACAGTTCTTCAACGCCCTGAACGGCCTGTCGATCGCCGCCACCGACATCGCGCTCTTCGGTCAGCGCGCGGAGAATCGCTTCGTCGGCGCCCGGACGGGCATCATGGACCAGCTGATTTCCGTCAAGGGGGAGGCCGGCCATGCACTGCTGATCGACTGCCGCAGCCTGGAGACCCGGGCGGTGGCGATGCCCGACGATGTGTCCATCGTCATCGTCGATTCGCGGGTCCAGCGCGGGCTGGTCGGCAGCGAGTACAACGCACGACGACGCCAATGCGAGAGCGCGGCCCGCCACTTCGGCATTCGGGCGCTGCGCGATCTCGGGATGACCACGCTCGAGGCACGCGCCGGCGAGCTCGACCCCGTCATCTTCCGGCGCGCGCACCACGTTGTCGCTGACAGCCAGCGGGCGCTCGATCTCGCCGCGGTGTTGCGCAGCGGAGACCGCCGGGGCATTGCCACTCTGATGGCCGCCTCGCACGCGTCGATGCGCAACGACTTCGAGATCACCGTTCCCGCGATCGACGCGCTGGTCGACATCGTCAAGGACGTCGTCGGCGATTCCGGCGGCGTGCGAATGACCGGCGGCGGCTTCGGTGGCTGTGTCGTCGCGCTGGTACCGCACGAACTCGTCGCGCCGGTGCGCGAAGCCGTGACCCGGCGTTATCCTGCCTTCACCGGCTTGGACGCAGCGATCCACGTCTGCCGCGCATCCGCCGGCGCCGGCGTCTGCACCTGACGCGGGCCGGCGGTTCGCGCGGCGACCCCTCCGCCCCTGCCCGTTCTGCGTTGGGCGACAACTGGTCGTAGCTTGCGCGGATGAGCATTTCGCCGCCGGCAATGACGACAATATAGTCATCGTCGTTGGTCGGATAAATGTCGGCAGTCTTTACAGATTGCTCTGGGGAAGAACAAACGCGAATCGCAACCCACTGATACTTTGCATGTCCATACCGTTGGAATGGTTTATGCATCTTTTTTCGCAGGGCTAGTTATTCCCCTTACTGCGATCGGAGACTGCGGAATGTCTGTTGATCGAGCAATGGTCGATCGATGCTTGTAACGAGTTTGGAGGAATCGATGAAACCTTCAAGCGGTTTGGTTCTCGTTCGGACAATCGTTGCGGTGCTGGCGGGCGTGCTCGTCGGGTGGGGAGCCGCCCACGCCACGCCCATCGCACGAGCCAGCGCTACCGCAGACTGGACCAGCCTCTCCATCACCCTCACGAGCCCGATCACCCAGCTAACCGGATCGTCGAGCTCCTATGGCTGTGCCGAATACGTGGACAACACCTGCGTTGCGGTCACGGAACAGATAGCGGGCGCTACAGACAATTGGCCCAATACCGACGCGAACCAAACGCTGCCGAGGGCGATTGGCCACAGCTACACGCGGGCGGACTCGTTGAATGCCTTCGGCGAAGGAACCCCTGACGGCATCGTGACCGACCGTGCCCGCGGGGTGGCCCTCGCCTATCGCTTCGGGCAGTTTGAAGACGTCGTCAGCGGGCCAGGGACGCTCGACGCTTCGCTCAGCTTTGACCTCGAGTACCTGTTGAGCGCCGATTCGTTGATCCCGACGGAATTTGCCAGCGTGAACCTGATGTACGGACTGGCCCTGTACCGACTCCAGGCAGGCACGGGGTTTGTAGAAGTGGCGCGGGTCGGAGAAACGGTAGTTCACGGCACCGCACAGGGTGACGCTCCGGGAAGTTATGCGTTTTCCGACACTCTGGGATTGAGTTTTAATCTCATCCAAGGCGACCAGTACGCAATCGACGCATTCGTACGTGTAGACGCCGTTGCTGGCACGCCGTTGGTCGCAATTCCCGAACCCACCACCCTCGCACTCTTCGGCTTGGGCCTCGCCGGTCTCGGCTTCTCACGCCGCAAGCATTGATTCATTCCGCTTCGACGACAGCCCCGCTCCGGCGGGGCTTGTCAGTCGTGGCGGCACGACACGTAGGGCAGCAACAAATCGCGCCGCATCCGGTCGCGCTCATGTTTCCCGTGGCGCGGCGCAGATCGTGAACGCCTGAGCGTTCGCATGCGGGCGTCGGTGCCTCCTCTCCGCGCTACGGGAGGGGTGTTTTTGCCTTGCACTCGATCGTGTCTCCCCCACCATGCCCGGCGCGGCAGACATAGACCATTCGCTCCGTCGAGTCGTAGAACCAAGCGAACGAAATGCCGTTCGACGAGGAACTGCCGAGAGATGTTACTGCCGGACGAATCTCCGCGCGACTCTGCGCAAAGACATGAAGTCCGAATCCGGCCAGCGCTGCGATGAGTGCCAATGCGACAACCTTGGTCATGGAGTTCTCCTCGTCAATCGTCCGTTGTCAGCGCGGACCGCGCGACCGGCAGAGTCAATTTGACAATTTGCATCTGATGGCTAGTCGGGGTCAACGATGCCGTAGGGGAGCGACTCGGTGCGTTGCCGGAATGGCGCGTGGCCAGGCCCTGCTTGATCAAGCCTCCGCCCACCCTCGGCGCTGGCGCGGGGCTCCGAATTCAAACCTCGCCGGCCTTCACTTGCCCGTACCGGCGGTCAGACCCTTGACGATGTGTCGTTGCGCGAACAGCAGGAGCAGGATGGCGGGAATGATCGACAGCAGCGCGCCGGCGGCCATCACGCCGTTCTTGATTTCGTACTCCTGCGCGAACTTCGCGATCGCCACCGGTACGGTCGCGGTCTGCCGCGACGTCAGGTTCAAGGCGACCGCAAACTCATTCCAGCTGAAGACGAACACCAGGATACCAGTTGCCGCCAATCCCGGCCGGACCAGAGGAAAGATGATGTGCCAAAGCATCTGCGGCGTACTGCTGCCGTCGAGTCGGGCCGATTCTTCAATCTCGATCGGGATATCGCGCACGAAGACGGACATCACGGCAATCCCGATCGGCAGGTTCAGCGCAACGTGGGTCAGCACCAGCGCGGTGTACGTGTTGTCCCAGCCGATCGAACGGAACATCACGTACCATGGCCCGACCAGTGTGATCGGCGGAATCATGTGAAACACCAGTGAGCCCATCAGCACCGATGCCGGAACCCAAGCCGGCCAGCGCAATCGGTACATGGAGTAAGCGGCGAGCGTAGCGATGAACAGAACCACCGCTGTCGAGACTGACGCCACCAGCGCGCTGCTGAGAAAGTTCGCCGGATAATCGGACGCCTTCGAGAACAGCAACTCCTCGAAATTGCCGAGATAGGGAGTGAACACCAGATCGCCGCGCAGCAAGGCGATCTGGGTCTTGAAAGCCGCGAAGGCGATCCAAACCACGGGCAGAATGACCACCAGCGCGCCGAGCACCAGCACGGCGTGCATGCCGACCCGGCCCCAGCGCACATTCGCCATGGGATGCCCCATCAGCGGGCGTGCATCCGTCGGCGCGCCGTGCCCATGAACAGCACGATGACCAGCGTCAGCAGGAACAAGGCGATGACCGAGATCGCCGAGCCGTAGCCCATGCGATCCTCGGTAAAGAAGCGGCGGTATATGGTGAAGCTCAAGACTTCCGTGGCCGTTCCCGGACCGCCACCCGTGAGAAGGTACACCTCGTCGAAGACCTTGAACGAGACGATCAGGCGGAAGGCGAGCGTCATGACAAGAATCGGCACCATCATCGGGATGGTCACGTCACGCAACTCCTGCCATGCGCTGGCGCCATCCAGCATTGCCGCTTCGTGAAGGTCCTGCGGCAGCGATTCGAGCCCGGCGAGCAAGAGCAGAAATACGAACGGCGTCCAGTGCCAGATGTCAACGACGATCACCGACAGGAAGGCCAGACTGCCGCTGCCGAGCCAGTCGAAGCCCGGCAGGCCCAGGACACCCAGCAACTGATTGATGACGCCGAAATCCGGGTTGTACATCAACTTCCAGATGGCGCCGATGACGATGCCGGGTATCAGGATCGGCAGCAGGAAGATCGTGCGGTACAGGACACGACCCACCGCGATGCGGCTGACGAATAGCGCCAGCGCGAACCCGATCAACATCTCGGCGGTGACGGCAAACAGCGCAAACAGCGCAGTGTTGGCAAGCCCTGCCCGCACCAGCACATCGCGCGGAAGGTCCGCGTAGTGCTTCAAGCCAACCAGGGTCCAGCGCGCCGCGCCCTGCTGCCACTGAATGTCATGCACCGACATGGTCAGCAGGTTGACGATAGGCAACAACGCCAGCAACAGGTAGACGACCAGCGCCGGCGCCAGCGTATAGAAACGCCAGCGGTCAGCGACAAATTCGTTGGCGCCGGCCGCGGTCGCGCGCATCGCGGCAATCGGCTACTTGAGCGGCGGCAGTCGGGCGGTCTTGTAGCCTGCCTTCTGCATGAGGTCGTGGATCTCTCCAGCGGCAGTATTCAGTGCATCGACCGTCGTCTTCTCACCGATCACCGCCTGATTGAGACGCAACTCGAGCACCGACGCAATCTGCGGGCCTTCCGGCACCGTGTACATCATCTTTGCATTGGGCAGACTCGCGAGGACGGCCTGTGACCAGCGGTAGTCAGGCGTCTTCATGAACGCCGCTGCGTAGACATCGCTGCGGATCGGCGGTTGTCCGGTCTGCGCGTACTTGACTTGGGCGTCGTATGACTGGAACCAGCGCAGGAACGCGAGTGCGGCCACTTGCCGGTCCTTGGGAATATTGTTCGGGATTCCACCGATGAAATGACCGAGCGTCGGCGTCGTCTTCCCGCCCGGCCCATGGGGCAATACGGCGACATTCACCTTGCCGACCACGGCTGACTTGGTGGCGTCATCGAGCTGCGGCCATGCGGCGATGACCGGAGTCGCATGCGCCGCCTTTCCGGTCAACAGCGCCTGAATCACTTGGGCCTGACCGTAGCTGCCTGGATTGGGTGGACCCGCGGTTTTCGCAAGATTGACGTACATGTCCAGCGCCTGCTTGGCCTCGGGGCTATTGAGGGTGACGGTGAAGTCGCCCGCCTTTTCGTCCCTGAAGATCGCACCGTTGTGGCTATGCAGGTAGGGCATCCAGTCGTAGGAGATGTCGGAGGCGCTGCGTGCACCGCGCTGGACCATGCCGTACACGTTGGGTGGGCTGTTCAGCGCCTTCGCATTGGCGGCGAGTTCCTCCCACGTCTGCGGGACCTTCAGGCCCGCCTTCTCGTAGAGGTCCGCGCGGTAATAGAGCACCTGGATGTTGCCGTTGATGGGGACACCGTAGACCACGCCGGTCTTCGCGTTGTTGCTCTTTTTGGACGCATCCCAGTAGCCGGTGTCGTCGTAACTCATCACCTGCGGGTCGAGTTTGAACGACGGATCGATCGTGTTCAGCGGAGTCAGGAAGCCGCCGTGGTAGAACTCGGCCAGCCATGCCGAGTTCATCACCAGAATGTCGAACTGCCCTTCCTTTGACCGGACCGAGTTGCGTTGCTTTTCGCCGCTGCCGGCAAACGGATTGACGTCCAGCGTCACCTTGTTGCCGGTCTCCTTTTCATACGCTTCAACGACCTTGCTGAATCCCCCGAACCATGGAGATTGATTGATCACGATGGTGATCGGCGAGACCTTGGGCCACGATGGGCTCGATTGCCCGAAAGCAGCGCCTCCCCAGAGGAGCGTCGCCGTGACGAGGGTGAGCGCAACCAGTTTGATGAATGGACGGATTGACGGGTGCTCGAATGTTCCACAGCGCAAGGTCATGTTTCCTCCTGGTGGCAGACAGTACTCTGATCGCAGTCAGTCGATTTCCGGCTCGGTGCCCGGCGCCGGAGTGAAGCCCAGATCGCCTCGGGCAAGCGCGACTTCGCGCCCGCCATGGCGGGCCAGCAACTCCGCCTGTCGCCGCTTGGCTCGTTGGTCGACTTCCTCCGGGTCAAGGATCTCCCGCAATCGGCGTCGGAGTCGGACGAGTGTCTCGGCGTAGGCAGGATCTCCAGCGAGGTCGTGCAACTCCTCCGGATCCCGGCGCAAATCGTATAGCTGTGCAGGATACGCCACGTAATGGACGTACTTGAAATCTCCCTCGCGCAACATATAGGCGCCCGCCACCGACGTTGTCGCGTGATACTCGCTCACCACGGCCCGGTCGGGGACGAGGCCCGCGGCGAGCGCCGCCAGGGAGATGCCGGGACGCTCGCGGTCGTCGGGTGCAGTCGCACCGACACACTCGAAGGCGAAGGGATAGAAATCGACAAGGCTGACTGGCGTCGCGCACTCGATGCCCACCGGAATTCCGTCTCCGGCAAGGATGAGCGGGACACCCGCGGATTCCTCGAAGAATGTCGACTTTCCCCAGAGCCCACGGGCACCGAGATTATCCCCGTGATCGCTGGTGTACAGTACCCGCGTCGCACCCTCGAGTCCGCTTTGCTTCAGCGCTGCAAGCACATGCCCGATGTGCTCGTCGGTCGCACTCACGAGTCCGTAATATCCGGCCAACGCCCGCTGAATGTCTTCGCGGCTTCGGAAATGGGCGTCATAGTCGACGACGCGCTCGTAGTCGTCGAGAAACGGATGGTGGGGGCGTACGTCGTGACCGTACTGCTTCGGCAGCGGCAGGTCGCGGTCGGCATACTGGTAAAACCACTCGGGAGGAGCGGTGAGCGGAAAGTGCGGCGCCACGAACGACACGAACAGCACCCACGGCTTGTCGTGGGCCCGCTTGGCGGCCTCGTGCAGCCAGATCTGCGCTCGCGCGGCGATGTCGCGGTCGTAGACGGTATAGGGCGATTCGCCCGGGCCGGCCAGCCTGGCCATCTTGTCGCCACCTCGCCGCTTGGGGATGTTTTCGCGCACCAGACCCTTCACGTCGCCGATGCCGTCGATGACGTGCATCGGGACGATCTCGGTCGTGAAACCGTGATCGTCGCCCGGCGCGCCGCGGAAGTGCAGCTTGCCGATCGACACGACCTCGTGCCCCTGGTCGCGCAACAGGTGATGCCAGCTCGGAATGGCGCCGTCGTAGGCATCGGCGTTGTCCCAGTAGCCGATCTGGTGCACATACTTGCCCGTTGCGAACGACGCGCGAGCCGGAACGCAAATCGGACAGGGCGTGTAGGCCGAAGTGAAGCGCGTTCCCTCGCGCGCCAACTGGTCCAGATTGGGCGTCCGGATGATCTCGTTGCCGGCGCAACCCATGACCTTGGGATTGTGCTCGTCCGACATCAGGATGAGGAGATTCTTGGGGTCCATCGTTGTCAGTCGCCCATTAGAAGAACGTCGTCACGCCATCGATGACGTTGTAGTCGTCATCAGCGATCGGCAGAAAGCGCCATTTGTCGAATATTGTGCAGTGATGCGAAATGGCGCATCCGATCATGTCGCCGACGGCCAAGTTCGCGCCTTCCGCGATCCCCAGGTAAGCGTTCCAAACATCTAGACAATTCGGCGGTACCGCCATCCGCAGACTCGGTCGATCCGAGTTTACCGCGGAGCAGCCCTTGGAGTTGCAACGTGGCGTACTCCTTCATGCTGGTGCCGGTGCGGCTGCAAGGTCGATCCAGCGGCCGTCACCGTCACGCGCAGACGCAAATGCAAGCTCGACAATGCGCGCGCTCGGGATCGCTTCGGCGAACGTGCATGCGGGCTTGCCGCCTTCGCGCAGAACCCGGAAGAAGTCGCGCGTTGCGTCCCCCGGATGGCTGTCCGCCGTCAGCGACTCGCAACACTCTCCGCGCTGGGACAGCCACGTCAGCTGCCAGCCGATTGGCGCCGAAAGCGGACGCCGCAGTTCGATCAGGCCGTCGTCACCGAAAATGCGCACCTCGTCCCACATGTGCCAGCCTTCCTCGATGCAGGTCATCTGGCATTCGAGATCGCCAAACTGGACCTCGATGAATCCGCCGTGGTCGCTGCGCGTCGGCAAGGATGTCCGCAGGCGGCTGCGCAGAGCCGTGGGCGAGCGCCCGAGCAGCCAGGGAATGAGATCCGCCATGTGCGTAGCGCGCCCGGTATAGGGACCACCTCCGCCCAGCGCAGGGTCGAGGAACCACCCTGCCCGCTCGTAGCCCAGCTGAACCGTCTGCACGAAGCGGACCTCGCCAATGCCACGCGCGCGCAGTATTTCCCTTGCGCGCAGGCAACCCCGGTCGAAGCGCCGGTTGTAGGCGACCGCGTTGACGACCCCCATCGCGTCGGCACGCTCCGCTAGCCGCGCCGCGTCGGCGGCGGTCATGACATACGGCTTGTCAACCAGCACGTTCATCCGCCGATCCAGCATCGCGGCGATGTGGTCCGCGTGCAGCATGTGCGGCGTGGTGACCAGCGCAAACGCCAAACCTGCAGGTCTGGGCAGGTCCTCGATGCGCGGCTTCAGCGGTGCGGCGTAGCGTTCGGCCAGCGCATGCGTCTGCGGCGCGGGGTAAGGGTCGAAGATGCCGGCAATGGTAATCGCGCCATCGCCATCAAAGGCCGGGACATGGTAACGGCGCGCAAAGGCACCGCAGCCGATCATGAGGACGGATATCGGGATCGAGGGGTTCATGGGGCCGAAAGGTCGCGAAGAAAGTCGAGCGTCGCCGCCCAGGCGGCAGAAGCAGCCTGAGGATGGTGTTCAGCGGGACGCAGTGGATCGACAAAGCCGTGGACAGTGCCTGGGTACACCGCGATGCGGTGCGGGGTTCCGCGCTCGTGCAGTGCCGCACGCAACTCATCCACATCCCCGGCCGGGATCAGTTCATCGCGCTCGGCGAAGTGGCCCAGATAGGGAACTTCGATCAGATGGGTGAGTTCGATGGGCAGGAACGGCTTGATCGTCTGTCGCGCAAACCGCAGCCGTCCGTAGAAATTGACGACGCCGGCGACATGCTCGCTGACGGCGCCCAGATAGTGAGCGAAGCGACCGCCCAGGCAAAAACCGCAGGGCACGAGCGCCCCGGGAGCGAAGCCAAGCTGCCCGAGACTTGCTGCCCGCGCGATGGCCCGCAGGTCGCGCGTGCAGCGACGGTCGTCGAAGTCGAGAAAAGTCTGCCGCAACACCTCGACCGGTGCGTCACGCGCCGGGATCCCCGTGTCGCGGAATTGGCAGGGCGCAATGGCACCGAATCCTGCCGCCGCGAGGCGGTCGCACAACTCGCCGATGTGCGGGGTGACACTCCAGATTCCTCCCAGCATCATCACGGTCACCCGCGGGGGTGCTGCCGGAAGCGCAATATGAACCGGAATGCGGGCGCCCTCGAACTCGAAAAGGATCCGTCGGCGGGAGGGCTCGGTTGCCGTAGCGTTCATGCGGCGATCCTCTGGCGTTGCCCAGTGCGCGCTGCCTCGTAGGCAGCGTTGATCATGCGAAAAGCGCGCATGCCGTCGTCGATGGAGACAGGTGGCGGTGTTCCGTGCTCGAGGCAATCCAGGAATGCCTCGGCATTCTGCTGATGAAAGGCTCCGAGTTTGAAGCGCGGGACGATCGGCACGACTTGCCAGCGACGTTCAGGCTGGCTGTTGTCGAACCGGCGCACGTAGCCATCGTGCGTGATGTCGCGGGACGCGAGATCGACGCCGGCAACGAGCACCGTTCCGTTGGTGCCATAAAGCTCGATGGACACGTCCGCGGCCGAAAAACTGAAACTCGCCGTGAGTTCCGCGACGAGCCCGGAGGGGAAGGTGAAGGTGGCGATACCGAGATCCTCGACCGGCAGGCCGAGTGCGGCGCTGCTGATGACGGCCGTTACCGCCTCCGGCATCCCGAACAGCCAGGCGAGCAGGTCCGCGCCGTGCACGCCTTCGTCGAGCAACGCGCCCCCCCCCGAAAGCGCAGGATCGACGTACCAACGATGCCTGAAATCGGGTTGAAGTCCGTAATAATGACCGTGCCGGATGCGCACCAAGGTGATACGCCCGAGAGCGCCGGCGGCGACGAGTTCGCGCAGGTAATGCGATACGGGATCGAATCGCTTGGGAAAACTCTGCATGAACGTCACTCCGGAGTCGTGCACGGCCCGGACACTGCGCTCGCACTCGTCGAGACTGGCACCGAGCGGCTTTTCGCAGAGAATCGCAAGACCGCGGGCAGCCGCACGTTCTATCAACGACGCGTGCGCGTTGGTCTCGCTACAGATCGCGACCGCGTTGCACCGCTCGAGCAGCGGTCCGACATCGTCGAAGTGTGCTGTGCCGAAACGCTCCGCGGCTTCACGGCCACGGACCGGGTCCGGATCCCAGATGCCGGCCAGTGCCTTTCGGCTGGCAAAGACCTCGCTCCAGAAGTTGGCGTGATAGTGGGCGAACGACAGCACACCGACGCCCGGGGTCCGCCCGACGCCGCTCTGCCCGTTCATCCAATGCTCCTTTCGACGACGACGCGAGCGCCCCCCTGCATGGCGGAATGCTGGATGGCCTCGACGACGAGCATGCCCTGCATTGCGTCCAGCGCGGTCGTCAGGCGAGGCGCCCGTCGCGTGAGTCCCGCCAGCCATGCCGCATGATGCCGCTGCCCGAGGGGCAGCTCCGGCAGTTCCGGACAATGCCATTCGCTGCCGAAACGCTGCGGCGCATAGATCGCCAGCCTGCCGCGCTCGCTGCGCAGCCACAGCGTGCCGCAATCGCCATAGAGCTCGAAGCGAAACCGGTCGCAGCCTTTGATCTCCACCTGGGACATCTCGTGCGTGCCCATGGCGCCATCGGCGAAACCGTAGATCGCGAACGCGGTGTCGATGTTTTCCACGGCAATCACGCGACCGTCCCGTAGCGTCCGCGTGGGCACGAGGACGGCGGTACGTGCGGAAACCTCCTGTATCGCCCCCACGAGTTGCCCGGCGAGATCGATGCCGTGAACACCAAGCTGGTCGACGACGCCGTGCGCCACGGCCGACTTTGTGAAGAACCAGTCACCCCAGTCCGCTCCCGGAGTCGCGTTGCGAATGCGCACGCTGTGCACGCGCCCGATCACGCCTTCGGCAAGCAAGCCACGGGCGTACTCGACTTCCTCGAACCAGCGGTGCATGAAGCTGACCTGCAGATCGATGCCCGACTGCTCCGCGGCGCGAATGATGTTGCGACAGCCGTCTACAGTGCCGGCCATGGGCTTTTGCAGAAGGATCGCCTTGCCGGCCCTGGCTGCCGCGACGGCGATCTCCTCGTGGGTGTCATCCGGCGTGGCAATGATCACGGCATCAATTTCAGGGCGATCGAACGCTACCCGCCAATCCGTGGCGGTTTCAGGGACACCGAATCGTTTCGCCAGCGCGGCGGTCTTTGCTTCGTCCAGCCCGACCAGCACTCGAACCGAGGCACCGCCGGTCGCGGCGAGACCGGCGAGATGGTACTCGGCGATGAATCCCGCGCCGAGTACCGCGATCCCAATCGTTTCCTTGGCCACAGGTCAGCCTTTGAACCGACCTTGCACCTTGACCAATCCCGGTTCGATTGCCGCCAACGGCGCGGTGAACGTGTAGTCGAGGACGTTCTTCGGCAACTTCACGCGTCCCGACGCCACCAGGTAGCCCGTCATCATGTCCATGTCCCTGACGTATTCGCCGTCGATCTGAGGGTCGAAGACGTAGTCGTTCCAGATCGCCGTCGCGAGCGCCTTGTCCTGCTTGGTCTGCTCGGAAAACAACGTGATCACTTCGTCGCGATTCTTGGGATCGGCAACGTATTTCTGGCCCCGAAGGAGCACCTCGACCATGCGTCTTGTCGCGATCGGATTCTTGGTCACGTACTCCTGGCTGGCGACGAACAGCGAGCGCGAATACGAGATCTTGACCGCGGCGCCCTTGTTGGACGAAAAACCCGACACGGTCCCGGAGTGAATCAGTTCATTGGCGCCGGACTTCAGCGCATTGAATCCCCACGGCTCCCAGCACAGCATGGCCTGGATGTTGCCGGAGTTGAGCGCAACCAGTTGCTCGGGCGGCGGCATGTTGACCACCTGCAGCCGCTTCTCGTCGAGCCCATAGTGCTTGGCGAGGTAAAAGAGATCGGCGCTGGCGGTAGACCCCTGCAGCAGTCCGATCTTGATCTTGTAGAGATCCTCCGGTGTCCTGATGTTTGCATCCTTGCGCGCGACCAGCTTGTCGACCGCCCAGGCGATGGCGTTGGATCCGAGCACGACAACCGGCACTGCGTTGTGGGCCATCGAAATCGGCGGCAGGTTGCCTGGCGTCCAAAGCTGAATCTCGTTGGCGACAAGGGCTTCGCCCGCAACTGCCCCGCCGGAGAATGTCTTGGTCGACACGTCGGTGAAGCCCGCATCGCGGAACCAGCCTTTAGCCATCGCCACCATGTGCGGCGCGAATACCGGGTCGAGTCCGAAGCCCATGGCCAGCTTGGCCGATTCGGGCTTCGCCTGGGCGAAGGCGCGGGTTGACAGTAATCCGCCCGCCGCTGCCGTGACCGACGTCACGCCGGCTGCATTCAGAAAAGCTCTGCGATCCATGCTGTCTCCTTTGAGTTGCCAAGCGTCAATGCCGGACCCCGCGCCCCAGTAGGCGGCGCAGGCCGGCGTCCAGTGCCAGGTCGGCGAGAAGGCTCACGACTCCGATCAACAAGATTCCGAAAACCGCGAGCCCGAGTTCACCGATCTGTCGAGACTGCATGACAAGATAGCCCATTCCACTGTCCGCCGCGATGAGCTCGGCGGCCACCAGCGTCCCAAACGAGAGGCCGAAGCCGACTCGCAGGCCGACGGATATGTCCGGCAGCGCAGCCGGCAGCGCAACCCGGAATAGCAGCGCCGGGCCGTCGACGTCCATGGTGCGCGCCGCGCGCAGCAGGACCGGCGGGATCGATGTCATCCCGCGATAGGCGTTGGTGAATACCGGAAAGAACGCGCCAAGGAAGATGACAAACCACTTGGAGGGCTCGCCGAGGCCGAACCAGACGATGGCGATGGGAATCCAGGCCAGCGGTGGAATCGGCCGCAGCAGGTCGACCAACGGACGCGCCAGCCGCCCCAGCCACGGATACCATCCGGCGGTCACACCCAGAGCGATTCCGGCGAGGGCGCCCAGCGCGAAGCCACCGCCGATGCGGCCGAGACTGACGGCGACGTGATGGACAAGCTCGGACGTGGTCAAGTGGCGCATGGCCGCGCCCAGGGCCTGGGAAGGCGCCGGTAGCGCTTGGGCGTCCCGCCACAACAGTCGTGCCGCCAGCTCCCAGGCCACGAGGAACATGACGGCGCCAACAAGGCCCAGGCCGCGACGTGGGACGCCGACCGGCGTAGTCATGTGGTACGCGTTCCTTCGCGCGCCTGCCAGGGCAGCAGCCGGCCTTCCAGCTTCTGCAGGCCGACCGATATCGCGAATCCGATGGCGCCGATCACGAACATGCCGACCATCGTGATGTCGCTGCGATAAAAGGTGCGTGCCTCCATGATGAGCGCACCGAGGCCATGGATCGTGCCGATCATCTCGGCGCCGACGATCACCATGAAGCCGACGCCGAGTGCTACGCGGGCGCCAGCGAAGATGCGCGGCAGTGCGGCCGGCAGCGCCACGCGCAAGAACATCTCGACGGGTCCGACGTCCATCGTGCGGGCGGCGCGAATCAAGGCGGGATCGACGAACTTGACCGCTGCGATGACATTCGACAGCATCACCCAGAAGCAGCCGTAGCCGATCAGAAACACTTTGGCGCCCTCGCCCGTACCGAACCAGACAATCGCCAGCGGGAGCAGCGAAAGCGTCGCCACCGATCGACAGAAGGCGATGATGAGCCCGGTCAAGCGGTCCAATACAGGAACCCATCCGATCAGCAAACCGAGCGGGAGTGCCAGAGCGATTGCCCCGAAGTAGCCCAGCAGGATGCGCCGGACCGTGACGAGGAAATGCGTCCCCAGGGTGACCCCTTCCGGATAACCCTCGACCACCAATTCGTAAAGCGTGTGCGCAAGTTTGGTGGGTGGTGGAAATCGTGTTGGCCGGAGCCAACCGGCGACGGAACCGAGCTGCCACAGCGCAAGCAGTCCGCCGATCACGACCAAAGGGTATACGGCATCGCGCCAGCGGAGGGAGAGGTGTCGGGTCACTGCAGCGCCCCCCAGATCTTTTCGTAGAGGGCAAGAAGAGCCAGGTCGGTGCGGCTGCGGGGCCGCGGCAGGTCGATCCGATGATCGAGGACGATGCGCCCGGGTCGAGGCGCCAGCACGACAACGCGATCGGCGAGGACCAGAGCCTCCCAGATGCTGTGGGTGACGAACACGATGGTCTTGCGTCGTGCCGCCCACACGCGCAGCAACTCGTTCTGCATCTCGATCCGTGTCAACTCGTCGAGGGCACCGAAAGGTTCATCCATCAACAGGATGTGCGGGTCCAGCGCCAGCGCGCGCGCGATCGCGACCCGCTGCTGCATACCGCCGGACAATTCGAACGGGTACTTCTCCTCGGCACCTGCGAGCCCGACCAGTGCCAGCAGCTCGCGCGACATGGCCGCAACTTTCGCTGCCGACTGCTGGCGCTTCCGTGCCGCGAAAGCGACGTTTTGCAGCGCAGTGAGCCAGGGAAACAGCGCCGCCTGCTGGAAGACCATGCCCTTGCCGGCGCCGGGGCGGCTGACCGCGGCCCGGTCCACCCGCACCACCCCCGACGACGCCAATTCCAGACCGGCAATGATGTTGAGCAGCGTGGTCTTGCCGCAACCGCTGCGCCCGAGGAGGACGACGAGTTCGTTCTCCGCAACTTCGAGCGAAATGCCTTCCAGCACCGGAGCCATGTCCGGAGGGTCGGTCGGAAAGCGCTTGGAGACGTCGACGATTTCGATCTTGCAGTCCGCGTTCATCGGCTGGTCACCGTGACTCAAGCGTGACGAATATCGGGGTCGACCACGCGTACGCGCCGTCGACCTGGCGGACGCGCACCCAATAGGCGTGCGCACCGTCCACCGGGGCCGGGTCATCGAAGCGACCGCGCCAGCCCAGCGGGGGCATCCTTGCGGGCAGGCGCCGCAACTCCACGCGTCTGGCTGGCGCGTCAGCATCGAATGTTCGCGGGTGGGCGGCGAGGTCGTCGATCCGGGACTGCAGCGTCATCGGGGCGGTCACGAACGTCAACTCCGCGCCTTCGATCCGGTCGAAATCGACCACCAGCCCGTCCCAATCGCCGGCAGTGAGGGATCGCCATGCAACCCGCGTGGCGCTGATGGCGCGCAGACCTTCGTCGGGCGTGTCAAACGCCCACGGATGCGCATCCTGTATCCGCGCACCGGCGACCCGCAGTTCGCCGTCCCACTGCATGCGCGCTCGCTGCCAATTGCCTGGCGCCGTGGCGCCGGTCCATGCGACGCGCACGGAATTGGACCACTCCGTCGACGCGCTCATCAGATCCACCGACGCGACACGGAGATCGTCGCGAAAGAAATCGATGGTTTCGATCGGCGCCGTCCCTTCCACGGCCAAGTCGAAGGCAGGCATCTGGGTGACCCGGATCTCGTCCCCCATCGATGCGGTACCCGTCGTCAAGGTCAGCAGGATTCGCTCGCCCGTCGTGGCGTAGCAATGGCGCGACCTGAGCGCATTCCAGAGTCCCTCCCGCGTGAGCACGGGCATCGCGACTGCGGTAAGGCCGCCACGAACGTTGCGCACGCCCATGTGGCCCGGATGACTGGCCCCCGGGCGGCCGTCGACGCCATCGCTGCCGGCCACCACGCCCATTCGATAACCGCGTTTGAGAGCGTCCAGCAGGAACCACTCGGACGTCGCATGCGTCGAATGGACTTCGAGCAAGCGGTCGAGCGTCGGTTCATGCCAACGCAGGTCCGCGGTCCGGCCTCCAACGTGAACTGCAACCAACGTATCGGTGCCCCGGTATTGGGCGTACACGTCCTCGATGTGCGGCAGGTCGCTTGCCTTGTCCGACTTGTCGCTGACGAATTCGTGGCTGCACCTGCGCAGCGCGGCCTCGTCACCCGGGAAATAGAGATTGTGATCGCCGCCCTGCGTACTTGCCCCTGACCATTCGACGCCGAGCAACGTCACGAAACGTCCCTCCTGGCGGGCCCGTGCCGTTGCCGCCTGTGTCTCCCGCCACTCGGCGTTCGAAACGAGAAAGCAGTTCGCCTGGTGGCTGCCGAAATCCGTCGCGGCGAAATCGCGTGCGTGTGCGTAGTACGCGTCGATCGAGCGGGAGCCGCAGCCGATCGACGACTGCGCATGCGGGTCACCCCAATACAGCTGCGCGTCCCGCACCGCGCTCACCGCGATCGGATTGCTGGACGCGACGAGGGATGGCACGCCATCCGACCGAACGTCAAGGCGATGCACGCCGGGCTCCCGGATCGTGCCGACAAAGCGCAGCCATCCGCACGCCGGAAGCGTCAGATCAGCGTCGACTGGTGCGCCAACGTGAACGGTGCCGGCAAGCGCACTGGGATTGCCCCATTCGTCCTCGACGCGCAAATGGAGATCGAACGGACTACCGACCAGGACTCTGCTCGGCGCCGTCAGTACCAGGCGATGCGGCGCGGCACCTGCCACCTCGACCGCTGGGTGCGCCAGTTCGCTCCAGGTCGAGTCGGGGCGCAGCAGCAATCGTACGGACAGCGGCGAGGCTTCTTCGATGAACGTCTGAACCGTGAATCCGGGCGAACCGAGCGTGCGGTCGCCAAAGGTCACGGTGATTGGTTCGCCGGCCGCCAAGCCCTCGGTGAGCGACACGAACATGACGTGATCGAACGGGTGCCACAGATGCTGGCGAGCGTACCACCAGCGCAGCATGCGCCCTGGCGCGGCCGCAACGCGAACGAAATCCGCCGCGGCCGGATCGCTCGACTGGGGAATTCCCCAATCGCTCGGCCAACGGCGCGCCAGACCCAACAGCACGCCGGGGCGCAGCGGGAAGTCGGCGGTGATGGCGACGGAGAAGGTCTCACGGGAACCCGCGGTGACCACCGAAGCACCGGTGTACGACACGCCCACGCGGCCGCTCCCGATTACACAGTCAAACGTCTGGGCACTCACCGCAATTCAATCCTGTAGCGATAGATGTCACCGCGGAGGATGGCGCGACGATATTCGGCAATGGCTCCGCCGACGGTGTAGGTCGTCCGTTCGATGCGAAACAGGGGCGTCCGAACTGCGATTGCGAGATGTTTCGCTGCGTAGCCGTCGGCCACGGTGGGATCGATGTATTCGACGGCGCTCCCGAGTTGGACTCCGTAGACGTCGCGCAGCACGTCGATCAGGTGTTCGGTTGCAAGATTCTGGCGGGCGAGCTCCGGGCAGAGTTCGTACGGGAGGAAGCTGGTCTGCAAACTGACCGGTATGCCCTCGGTGTAGCGGACGCGCTCCAGATTCCAGAGCGATGCGCCAGCCGACAGCCCCATCATCGCTGCCACGTCCTTTGCCGCGCGGATCCGGCGGCAGAACAACACGCGTCCACCCGGATCCAACGCGGGACCCACGACGAGAAAGCGGCTATATGAACCGATCACGCCGCTTTCGAGCTTGGGTCGGCTGACGAACGTGCCGCGACCGCGCTGTCGTTCAACGTAACCGTCGGTGACGAGATCAGAGATCGCCTGCCGGACAGTGCCGCGACTTACCCCATAGTGGCGGCAAAGCGCTTCCTCCGGAGGGATTTCGTGCCCCGGCGTCCACTTTCCCGAGCGTAAATGGAGCAACAAGTCCTCCCTGATCTGGTGATGCAAGGCGACCCCCGGTTGGGGCTGGAAGGAGTCAGCGTCCAGTTCGTTGGTCGGTTCGGCCATGGTAAATCATATTTGTATAGACATCTATACATGATGTCAACTGCTCAGTGTCGCTTACCCTGCTTGCGGACGAACAGCGGCCTATCGCCGACCTGTGCTCGGTCCCGGGAGGAACTGAACAGCGGTAATGATGGTTGGGTCGACCAAGTCCATCGCGCAGCGATGTGAGACCGGCCATTGCGGTCGCGCAAGACGACCACATTTGGCGGCGCGCACGGCGTGTCCGTTGCTATGCCAGAGAATTCGCACGGTTCGACTCACCCTACCCGGGCGGCACATAGGAGCTCCCCCGCGACATCGCAACGTGCAGGAAGCGGATGAGTTGCTCCATGTGCTGCTCCAAGTCGGCGAAGGAATCGTGCTCACCGGCAACTATCAACAGTTCGACCGTCTCGTGCGCACGGGCGGCGTGAATTTGGTACACCTCCGCGAGCGGCACCACATCGTCGTCGCTGCCATGCACCAATAGCACCGGGCAGCGAACCCGGGCAATGGTATGGGCCGGGGCGATGTCGTCGAAGCGATAGCCAATGGTCTCTTGTACGTGACCGAGGACATAGCGCCCAACCGGCCACTCCGGGATCCGCTTCGCCGTTAGCCACCTCCGCATCATCCCGGCTGGATGGGCAAATGCCGCCACGCTCACGACCGCAGCGACATTCGGTCGGCGTGAGGCGGCGAAGAGCGCTGCGCCAGCCCCGACCGAATGCCCAATCAGCCCAATGCGCGCCGCGTCGATGCCTGGCCGTGCCGCCAGCCACGCCAAGGCATGCTCGAGGTCTTCGGCGAAGCGCGGAAGCGAGGCAAAGCTATCGTTATCGCTCGCACCGTGACATCGAGCATCGAGAAATAGCGTCGCGAAGCCGGCTTCGTGCAGCGGTCGTGCGAGCGGCAGCATCATCGCCGCGTTGCCACCCCAGCCGTGAATCACGACAACCGCCGGCGCGAGTGTAGCGCCACCCTTTGCCGGCGCGATCAGCCACGCGTGCAGGCGGCGCCCATTGGCGGTGTCGATACGCACCGAGTCGTAGGGCAGTCCGAATGCGTCCGGCGCGCGATCGTGCGGTATCCTTGGTGCCGCCAAACCGGCACGGATACCCCGATGCAGGAGGCCGCGCAGCAGCGCAAGAGTGGCGACCGTCACCGCAATCAAGGCCAGCGGTGGCGCGATCACAGCCATCTCAACCACTCAACGTCGCCCACCACAGGCGCAGCCGCATCCCCAGCGTCGTGGTGTAGCCGATCATCACCGAGCGGACCTCGCCTCTGCTATTGACGACCACCAAAGCGGGCACGCCGTGCAGGCCGTAGCGTGCGGCAATGCTGCCATCGGCATCAATCGCGGTCGGCCAATCGAGACCGCGTTCCCGAAGGATCTTCGCCACTGCGGCCGCGTTGCCGGACTGCATAGCCACCGTGAGCACCGGCCAGTCCGCACGCAGCGCATCGACGCTACCTTCCTGTGCCTTGCAGATCGGGCACCAATCGGCCCAGAAATAGACACCAACGGTCTCTCCCGGGTGTGTTGCGCGCCATTCGGCGAGGCTGCCGCCGCGGCCGTCCGCCATCGGCGCCGAGAAGGACGGCGCCGGCCCGCGAGGCACGTCACGCGCCTGCCACCATTGGAGCGCGAAGAAGACCACCATGACGAGGCCGATCTCCATCGCCCATCGCGTCCAGCGCCGGCGTTTCGGCTCCAGTGCAGCGGACGGGCCGGACGAACGATCGGAGGGGACGATGGGAAGTGGCTTCGGTAGGAGACTGGGAAGATTGAGCATTGATGTCGCGAAACAATCCAGCGATGCAGACCGGAGCTTACGCTGATGCGTTACCGCGTAACGCGACACCACATCCGCAAGAGCGCCTTGTCGCCCACGGGCCAGTCGTCTGGGCGACGGCAAGTCAGTCCCGCGCAGCGCCCGCGCCGCTGCCAAGTTTGTGTGCCGAGAATAGGCAGCACCACATACAGTGCATGGCAGCCACCGGCACAGCGCGCCGAACAGCGGCTGGAGATCGGCGACTTACGAGGGCAGCTCCAGGCCAGGGCGGCTCGAGCATGCGACCGCGGAATGACCGCTCGAGCTTTCGCCTTGCCTCCGCAATCAGCGGTGACCGAGATGGTATTGTCGCGTTACCGGTTCACACCGATCGGGTGGCATGTTGCAGCACTATCGCACTCCGCCTGCTCTCGTGAATCGCATCGCCAATCGAAGTCGAAAGCACACATGACCCGCACCGAAAAAGAAAAGATGCTGGCTGGCGATCCGTATCGACCCGGCACGCCGGAGATCCAGGCCGATCAGGCTGCGACGAAGCAATGGCTAGTTCGTTACAACGCATCGCTCGGATTGCCGATCGACGAGCGATACGCGCTGCTCGTCGAGCGCCTCGGCAAGGTCGGCAAGGGCGCCGTCATCCGCCCGCCATTCCATTGCGACTATGGCTTCAACATTCGCCTGGGATCGGACGCATTCCTCAACTTCAACTGCGTGATCCTCGATGTGGTCGAGGTCACCATCGGGGACAGGACGCAGATCGGTCCGGCCGTCCAGATCTATGCGGCCGATCACCCGCGCGATCCGGCGCAGCGGCGCGAAGGGCTGGAATGGGGCCGATCTGTTCGGATCGGCCGCGATGTCTGGATCGGTGGCGGCGCGATCATTCTCCCGGGCGTTACCATCGGCGACAACGCGATTGTCGGCGCCGGAAGTGTGGTGACGCATGACGTGCCGGCGGGTGCAACGGTCGCCGGCAATCCTGCCCGGGTTATCAAGGGCTGAGGCGCCAATGGCCCATGGTCTGGAAGCAGGTGTGGACGAAGCGTAGGTACGGCGCACGCTTCGGCGCGAAGTTCGGGCGAGATCGACCGTCTGCAGGGGCCGGGCACTGCCCGATGGCCGACGATCTCCTTTGGCATAGCGACCCAAACGGGACATTCACCGCATTCCCTGGATACGAGAGACTGTTGGTTATGGCCATCTCGCGAAAGGGGCTCTAGACGCACAGGTCGCTCACGTATCATATTCATCGAGCCATCGTGATTCCTGACCTGAAACGGCCGCTTGCGCTATTCCCCTCAACCGCGGGACGATGTCGGTTTTTCGGAAAACCCGTTCGTCGTTCCGACGCCGGGCCGATGAGACCACCTCAAGCAGGAGACAAACGATGCGAGTGATAGTGCTCGTGAAGGCGACCGACGACAGCGAAGAGGGCATTCTCCCCACGACCGAAATGCTCGAGGCAATGGGCAGGTATAACGATGAACTGGTGAATGCCGGCATCATGCGCGTCGCCGACGGGTGCAAGCGCGAAACCGGCCGTTCGGTCCGGGCTCCTCAACTGGCATAACGGCCAGAAGCTGACGTCTCGGAACTCTCGCCAATGCCGCTCAATGCAGCAGAGATTATTGTCCAACGACCGCACGACCTGCGCCGATCATCCACCCAGGGCTCATTCAGTGAGTGCTTTCGGGGCGAAATGGGTTGCTTTTGTTCGCAAGCGGCGCATCATGGACGGCGGTCCCGACCTTTCGACTGGGGCGTGAAACACGTTTAGCACATGCCGATGAGGATGCGATCGTGACATCCGCTGAATCTGCCTTCCTTCTCTGCCTCGCAGCCCTCTCGTTGTCATTTGTCGGTTTTTCGGCGGTCGTGGTCACCCTTCGAGGTGCGCTCGGAGGTGAGATCTCCGATCGACACCTCCGCCTCGTGCGTCTCTACATTGAAGGCGGACTCTTGGTAACCGCTTTGGCTTTGATCCCCGCACTCCTAGACCTGCTTCGTATCGCCGAGTCCATCATCTGGCCCGTATCCAGTGCAGCCGCGGCCTCGATCTTTAGCGCCCTGCTAGTGACCCAGTTTCGCCGTCGCCGCGCGGTCGAGGCAGGCAGATTTCCGCCATGGGTGGTCATCATTTACGCGTTGTCGCTCGTCACCGTTGTCGGTCTCTGGCTCAATGCTGCGGGGATTCCATTTCCGCCGAGTGTCGGTCCTTACGCTGTCGCATTGACGTGGGCGCTTTGCATCTTTGGTTTCATCTTTGTTCGCACCATCGACATCTTCTTGCACCGCGCTCACACCTGAAACGGTCAACGGAGATCGCGGCTGTATGCAAGCTGGACCACCGCGACACGTTTCTTCGATCCCGCGTACGCGCCCAAGAAATAGGCGCTGCCGCACCATCCGGTGCGATCAATCGAACCTGAAGGAAGACTCTGATCTCGGACCGCGCGCCAACCTGTCAATGCACGTCATCGCAATCGCGACCTCGGTCGCGACGCAGGAGCCATAGGCCAAACAGGCGAAGGACAGCTTGAATGTCAACGGATCACCCGGGCGTCAACCTGAACGCTGTCCGCCTCCTTCAGCCGGACACCCGCCGAGTACGGAACAGAACAATGTCAGAGGTGGTGATCCGCGTAGCCAAGACCGAGGACGCTCCGGGCATTGCCGCTAGCGTCTGTGAGGCCTACGGTCACTACATCGAGCGAATCGGCAAACAGCCCGGCCCGATGCTCGAAGACTACGCAGAAGTAATCCAACAGTTTCAGGTACATGTCGCAGTAGCCAGCGGGAAGGTGGTCGGCGCAATTGTCCTCAAGGTCACCGACGAGGGGTTCTACGTCGACAACGTTGCAGTTCGGCCGCGGGTCAAAGGTACGGGGATTGGGCGCTCGTTGCTTGAGCTTGCAGAAGCCGAGGCGCGTCGCCAGGGCTACCAGTCGATCTACCTTGCCACGCACGAGCTGATGACCGAAAACCGGACGCTCTATTCGCGCATAGGTTACGTCGAATACGATCACCGGGTGATCAATGGATATCCGCGCGTGTTCTTTCGCAAGGCACTGTCGTGAGCCACGTCGCCAACTTTGCCATCAGGGGAATCCGGCAAGCCGGAGACAGGTTGGCGTTCCTATCAACCGGCACGCTGCACAACAACTGAAGGACTTCACATGCATCTACTGTTCACGATGTCGTCGACGTTACGCTTGGCCTCTTGCCTCGTTATTCTCAGTGTCATGACGGTCGCGACTGCTGCTTACGCTGCCCCGGTTGCGCGCAACGGAGGAGCGCGGCAGTGGGTGGCGTTCAATCCCGTCGGGCGCGATCTTGGGCCGGTGCAGTTCCTGCAAACCACCGTGGCGATCGTGAACACATCGACTGCGCCCAGCAAATTCACAATCTTCCATGAGCCTGCACACGTCCAATTGTGCGCCGGAACTCTCGCACCAGGTGCGAGCAGTCTATGCGGTGGGCAACCGACGCAGCGCTTCGGTCGCGGCTATTTTCAAGTCATCGCTACTGAACCTGTACTCATGGGTGGGCAGAGCGACGTCCCGGTGATGGGCTTTGCACAGGAAGCCAATGGCACGTTTGGCGCTAACCCGTCGACGGGAACGATCCTGGTCGTCCCGCTGGTGTGGCAGCAGGGTTGTCCGCCAAGGCAAGGCTCCGGCTGCCCGGATGGGTCCGTGACTGGAGGCGGCGCGAATACTGGCGGGAATACAAAGGCGCCGAACTGACGCGACAAGAGTGTCACCTGCGTCGACAGGCAGCCGTTGCTTCGACGCCAATGGCAACTTGCACGGGCTTCAATGTCCGCCTCCTATGCCGCAAGATGTCAGTAGCGGGTGTGCGCCGTGATAACGCGGCGCTTTCCAGTGGGCGTGAGTCCCCCCCGGCTGAAGCGCAGGTCCGCGTCTTGGCGGCGCAGGGGATCGGCAAGGTCAAGATCGCGAGGACGCTTGGCGTCGGCGTGAGCTTGACGCAGCGTGCGCTGAGGCCAGCGTGTGACGAGTTGTCGATACGCTGAAAAGGTCGGCGACGCCACCCAACATAGAGAGTTGATCGAGCGGCCGCGGGCTAGCGAATCGAATTGTTGCTATCAGACCCACTGCTGTCGGTGGACTCGCGCGACAGCAAACGTTCGTGCAGGTCCACCGACAGCCATTAGGGCGATACGCAGGGTTCGGAGCCGATCGTGGCGTGCCGCAGCGAAACGACGACGACGCGCCCGATGACAACGAGACCGTTACCGCTCAACGTTGCTGTGAACGCCGGTCCAGTCGGCCGCACTTGACCGGCCGGACCCCCGCGCGAAGACCGCCCGGAATTAGCGTCAGCGATTCGGCAGCATCAGCGTGCGCTGCGTCAGCGAGTTACGAATATTCACCAGGTCGCTACTCGTGACGGTGCGCTCCTGCAGCTTCGGCGTGTGGCAGGTGAAGCTTGCAGCGTCATTGATGTTGCCGGAGCAGTTGTAGACGGCCTCGGCCGGGTACGCGCACACCGGACGCGAGCGCGTCGGCTTGCCCGCCGCATCGAACTTCGTTGCGATGATCTTCTCAGGTGCCACGCCCTCCTCGACCCACTTGATCACGGCGCTGACCACATGGTGATCGGCGTCGCGGTAGGCCTTCGGCGGTTCGGGCATGCCGGCGCCGACCGCGCTCGGACCGGTGCTGCCGCCGCACTGGCCGGTGGCGGGAAGCATAAACAGGCGGTGATACTGCTGCACCTGCCGCCCGAACGCATTGGCATGGGCTGCGACAATCTGCGGCGTAAGCTTCGCGATCTGCTTGTCGACCTCCTTGCTCGGCAGGTTCTGCAAACCGATCGACGCATGCCGGTAACGTGCGTCAGGCTATTTCCCGCCTCCAGCACCCGGTCGGAAACCAAAGCCGCCGGCGCAGTCAACTCTTCGATTTCAGATAGCGGAGACACGGGAACGTCCTCGGTGGAATTGAGCCACTCAGTCGAACGACGAGCCTTGGCCGACTGCTGCCAAAGCCCGCCGCAGACGCCGACGGGCAATGCGAGCGAGAGTGCGATTGAGCGACGGCACTCGAAACTCGCGGCGGCCCGCTATCGACCCGACGAAGCTCGATGAAGTCGATGCTCTCTAGTGCAGACGTTCAGTGCTGGCGGTCAGCGCTGCACGACGCGCGTCCGCTTGAGCGTCGTCATTACGCTACTCAACGATCTTCCAGTAGGAGTCCTTGCGCAAGATTTTCCGACCCCGAAACTCGTAGTGATCACACCCTCGAACCTCTACCTTGCGGCCATCCCTGGTTGTTCCAGTCAGCAACCACTCTGATACTCCCATGCTGCCGGACACCCAGTGCCGGTCCTCACCATAGTGCACGTCAGGAGTCGCTTCGAATCTCATCGCCAACCCCTTACGCACGGCCTCCTTTCCGACGAAGCGCGTACCCCACGGTCTGTTGCCCCTCGGCATATCCAATGAGGAGTCCTCGACAAAGTGCACCATGATTCCATCCAAGTCGTGTGCATTGAATGCAGCACACAACTCAAGAAGCATCTGGTAGTTGTACTCCTCCTCCTCCGTCATGGTTGTGCTCTCCACTGAGTTCCAAGCCGTTCTACCCTGCCGGGCCAGCCAAGATTCGCATTCGGAATAATTCTCATTGCGTTCCCGGGACAATGAGCCTATACCGATAAACATGTGCCAGGCAACAGCCGTGGCTGGCGCACCCCCCGACAATTCGGCGCATTGCGCCATGCCCGGGCCGCGCGCTTCAAGCGCGTATACATCCAGCGGACAAATCTAGCAGCTGGGGAGGTTCGCATGGAACCAACTCCGAACTCGCTCTTGACCAGGGGGCTTTGCCGGAACTCTGAATGCCCCAGCACTGTCGGCTGGCCGTGGTCGCGGCTCGGTCTTCAAGCACCGTCGCTTGCAGGGGGCAACCACTTCGTGTCGTTCAGTTCGAACGCGTCTTACCGCGGCTTTTCGGCTTTCCCGCGGGTTGGGCTGTTGCGGGTGCGTTCATCACGCTCCTGCTTTCGTCAAACGACCGGGTCGAACTTTCCTTGTAACGCAAAGCAGGCAACTTGGGACGGCCCTACACAGCAACTTTCTTGGCGATTGTCGCCCGTGCAAGAAGTGACGGCCTGCAATTCCCATGACCCAGGAGAACCTTCATGAAGCCTACACAACCCAGCGCCCAGAACTCTCGCGTTGCGAGCCTTGAATCACCTCACGATCGAGGTTGCGGCTTCGACTTTCAAATCAACGTATGCGGCGACCTGCATATCCACAACCAGTGCGCAAGCGAGTCCTCTCCGACAACTCCAGGCGACGACCTCCCATGTTTTCCGCCCCCCGCGGCGGGTAACACTTGCCTGCCTCCCGTTGCCGGGCGAAAGCACAAGGCCAGCCCGGCGCAGAAGTTCGCGACGCTCTCGGCCAACACACGCGTGCCCAGTTCGCTGGCCGCCGGCGCGATACACCTGGTGCGCCGCTTCCTAGCCGGTGCGAGTGCGGACAACGAGCTCGAGCGTGCCGCCTTTGCGCGCTTGGCCCACGCGTCCCCGCTGGCACGTCAGACGCTCGCCTGCGCGGCTGCGCAGGTCGCCACACTGCCGGGCGGGCAGCGCAACGCGCTCTTCGATGCACGGATCGCCGGCCTCGGGCTCGACGTGCCGCTGGACCCGAAGCACTTGAGTGCAATCTTCGGCGCCGAGATCGTCCAGCGCGCCGGACTCGCGGCGTTCGGTGAACCCGACGCGCCAGAGCGTCCGGGGCAGATCCGTGTCTTTGAGCCTGGTGTCGAGTCGTTCTTCTCACAAGTGCGCATTTGCAGCATCAACGGGCTTCGTACCGGCAACTTCATTCCGCCCATCCCGCCGGCCGGCTACCGGCCCGATGAGATCGCGCACGACTGCACCACCACCTTGGTCAATGGGCAGCCACAAACCACCTGCCAGGTGCGTGTCGGCAACTGCGTCGGCGGGCAGATCGACGGCGGTGTTTGTCTGAAGGTGCCGACCCTTGCGGCGGGCGATGGCGTGGTGCTGCAGGGCGTCAACTTCTTCAGCGTCGACTCCAAAGTGGTTCTGACTGCGCGCGCGCCCGGCACCGGCACCGTCGAAATCGACGCCCATGTCGTTGGGGACATCGAAACGCCGGTCAACGAAACGGTAAACGGACAGACGCGACTTATCAACGACTGTCGGGTTCATGACCGCATCGGCGTCACGCTTCCTGCAGATTTGCCGCCAGGCCTTTACGAGATGCAGGTCGTGGTGCCCAACATCACCGGCATCCCCGCGCTGGGCACGCGTTTGACATCCAATTCGGAGATCGTCGAGGTCACGCCGCCGGTGACGGCTCGCTTTCAGATCACGGCCACGGACCTGCACTGCCGCGGCGAAACATCGCCCGCGTCGTTCGGCTCCGACGAAGTCGGTTTGCGATTCCTCGCCATGCCCTTGAACGCGGACCTCACGACGGGCCCGCTGACTGAGGTCGGCCGCCGCTTTGGTGACGTCGATTCGGGCGATGACCGAAACATCGACCGCCTGCTGTTCGACCAGACGGCGCCGATGGCGGCGGTCGCCTTCCTCGTCATGGGTCACGAGGTCGACGGCGAGGACGCCTACCAAGACATGGTCACCTCGGTCAGCGACATCTTTGTTGACCTGGTCAAGGAGCAGGCCAAGTTCATCGCAGGCGCCCTTTCTGCCGCGGGCATCGGCGCGGGCGCGCTCAAGGGCTTGGGCACCTACGCGATCGTTGCGGTTGCGATAGCGGTCGCGGTCACGCTCGCCATCGACCTGATCATTGCTGCGTGGGCACCGGCCGACTTGATCATTGAGGACCCGACGGGCTACTCGATCCTGGACCTGGTCGAACGCACGAGCCCCGCCTTCGCCTTACCACCGTCCGTCAGTTTCAGGACCGACGGCAACATCCAGGTCGACAGCACGCCGCTGGAGAAGATTCCTCTGCAATACCGCGAGATGCGCGAATACGACAGCGCTGCGGAAGAGAGCAGTTACCAAATCACTTACCGCTTCAATCGCACTGCCTAGCCTTCCATGGGCGCCAACGGGAGGGCTACAGCCGTTTGACTTTAGCGGGAGTCCATCAACGAAGCGCTCGATGGCGAGCCGCCAAGCACACGAACGAGAATCTCGTGATGGACGAGTACGAAAACTGTCGCGGCGCAAGCCGGAGTATCGGCTGACGCGCAAGACCGGGTATACAGGTGAGTGATGGCTTCGGTAAGGCATTTCGTTCGCCGTCACCGACAACCTCTGTTCACCGGCAGGTGTACACGCCTGGGCAATCCCGTCCTTGCACGAACACCCCCGGACAAATAGGAGAAATGAGCATGCGGATTGCCAAAGAGAACGTGGATGTCAAGATGGAGATCCCTGGTGCGGTGATCCGTCAGCGAACGGACTTCGGTGATGCAACTGGATTTGGCAAGATAAGCGGCGAGTACTTCAGTCTCTCAGCAGGCGTCGATACCACTCCGCTGTTCAAGGGACTGAAAGGCGATGCGTGCCAGTGCCCCCACTGGGGTTTTGTCTTGCACGGACAACTCACCACGACCGACGCAGGTGGCGCACAGGAGACAGTCAACGCGAATGATCTGTTCTACTGGCCGCCCGGACACAACGTAAAGGTCGACGCTGACGCGGAGATCATCATGTTCAGCCCTCAGGCTGAGCACAGCCATGTCATCAACCACATGATCGATAAAGTGAAGAGTTAGGTCCCGTGTCGTAATTGCAGGTTGGGCTGAACGAGAAGCATCACCAAATCGCGTTGAACGTCCGCAGTCGAGGCACATGCTGACGTTCAATTCGCCTTCGTCCCGACCCGTTCTAGGACTGGCGTCGACTCCACGAATGGTCACCTCCCAGGGTAGGTACCAGTATTGGAAAGAGTCCGAAGGAGAATCAACAAATGAAGTTGATACGGCAATAGAAATGGAGGCGCAATTATGAATAGCGTAAAGCTGGTCGGCGTCACCGGAAACGACGTCGCTTTGGATGGGCTCGCTCTCGAAATGCTGAAAACCTCGTTGCGAGGAGCGCTCCTATTGCCGAGCGATGACGGCTACGAAAAGGCACGCACCGTCTGGAACGCCATGATCGATCGAAAGCCGGCGTTGGTAGTGCGCTGCTCCGGCGTGGCCGATGTCCGCCAGGCCGTGACGTTTGCGCATGCGCATCGCCTCCTGACTGCGGTCAAGGGGGGCGGGCACAATATCGCGGGGAATGCTGTGTGCGACGGAGGCTTGCTCATCGATCTATCCGACATGCGAGCAGTGACGGTCGATCCGGTCGCGCAAATAGCGCATGTGCAGCCGGGTGCAACGCTCGGCGATTTTGACCACGAATGCCAAGCCTTCGGCTTGGCCACCCCGGTTGGCATCAATTCAACTACCGGTATCGCAGGACTCACCCTCGGCGGTGGATTCGGCTGGCTGTCGCGAAAGCACGGTATGACGGTAGACAATCTGCTGGCCGCCGACGTGGTCATGGCCGATGGGCGCTTGCTTCGCGCCAGTGACAATGAAAACCCCGACCTGTTTTGGGCGATTCGCGGCGGCAGCGGCAATTTTGGGATTGTCACCCGATTCGAATTCAAGCTACATCCGGTCGGACCGGAAGTCCTGAGCGGACTAATCGTCTACGCGCTAAAGGACGCCGTATTCGCGCTGAAGCAATTCCGGCAATACGTGAAGAACCTCGGCGACGACACGAACGTCTGGACCGTGATGCGCAAAGCGCCACCGTTGCCCTTTCTCCCGCCGGAAGTACACGGGACTGACATTATCGCCTTCTGCGTGTTCCACACCGGCGATCCGGAGGTGGGACGGAGAGTGATTGAACCCTTGCGGAAACTTGGCACGGTGCTCGGCGAGTTCATTGCCATGCAGCCGTACACCGCCTGGCAACAAACTTTCGATCCGCTGCTCGCGCCAGGGGCGAGGAACTACTGGAAGTCGCACAACTTTACCGACCTGAATGACGGCCTGATCGATGTTGCGGTCAAGTACGTTCAAAGTCTTCCCTCGCCGCAGTGCGAAATATTCTTCGGCCTCATCGGCGGTGCTACCAGCCGTCGCAAACCCGACGCCATGGCTTATTCCCATCGTGACGCCATCTACGTATGCAACGTTCACGGACGCTGGGAAACGGCGTCCGAAGACCAGATATGCATCGACTGGGCGCGCGGCTTTTACCGCGACGCAGCGCCCTATGCAACAGGCGGTGTGTACGTAAATTTCCTGACTGACGACGAACCCGAACGCATCCGGGCCGCTTACGGCCCGGAATACACTCGGCTCGTCGCAGCGAAAGACAAATACGACCCGGAAAATCTGTTCCGTATGAATCAGAACATCCGCCCGACCTCCTCAACTGAATAGCGAGATAGGGAGATCCCCTGACTCTGCCCGGGGTATGTTTTCGCGCCTTTGATTGCGACGTTAACCTTCCGTCGAGAAAAGCCGCTCTCGCCTACACCCTCCGTGGGCCACTCGATTCAGACGTTGAATGTCCGGTCGTCGCAAGGCGCAGCGATCGGTTTGGGTCGCCAAGAATATTTGCAGGCGCAGACTGAAGCCTGGATCATCAAGCTGCCGACTGATCGACGATCGCTTGCTCGCTGATCGCAGTATTGCGGCGAAGTTACAGCTCCAGCGCACCCGACGTACGTGCGAGCCATTGCCAATCGAGGGTCTCGCCGCGCTGGCCTGTCAATGACCATTGACAGCAATCGGCGTGAGTCGTGAATATCCGGCGGAGTGCGTCTACACGGGGCCCCCGTACGGGCTCCCATGCATTCCAGTGTTGAAGGGTGCCATGGGCAAGCGGTTCGAATATATCGCCACGGGTCGAACTGTGACGGTGTGACCCTAATGCACATGGTGCATGCGGCGCAGCTTCCATCGCCAAGGCGATGGACCCAGTACCACCTCCGTGGTGGATGTGCGGTCGCTCGCGCCGGCCGAGCAGTGGGGTGGCGAACGGCTATCTCCGTCGTTTTCCCCCGCCCTTCCGCGTTGCCTTCACCGGCTGCTGCGCCTCCGCGATCTCCTGCCCGCTCTGCCCTTCCAGCTTGGGCTTGATGTTTTCGTCGATCCACTTCTGGTCCCACCACTCCACGGGCAGCACCGCGACGCCATCGAGATAGACCCCGAAATGCAAGTGGTCGCCGGCGGCAAGCCCCGTCTCACCCGTTTTGCCGAGGATCTGGCGCTTGGCGACGGAATCGCCCGCTTTGACGTCGATCGAACTGAGATGCCCATAGAGACTGAAGAGTCCGAGTCCGTGGTCGAGGATCACGGTGTTGCCGTAGATTCCCAGGTCACCGGTGAAGGCCACCGTGCCGCTGTTGGAGGCTTCGACCGGGTAGTTCTTCGTGACCGAAAGGTCGTAGCCGAGGTGGTACGCGATGTCGATCGTTTCGCCGTTGTAAGTGTACGTTCGCTGGTCCGCGAAGTTCGCCTCGACCTTCGAGTTGCTGAGTTGGGCGAACGCATCCTTCGACAGCATCGAGGGTGTGGCCTTCGTCGTGATCGCCGTGATGCGGTCCTCGTTTTGCTTCCGAAGCCCCTTGTTCACGGCGACGAAAACGTCCTTCGGCGCACTCTGTCGCACGGTGACGTCGGTGAGCAGCGGCGCCACCTTGTTCTGCAGGAAGCTGTCCGATATGGCGATGGTGCTCTTCTTGTACCGGACATTCTTGAGCTCGTAGGCGAGCCGCATCTCGCGCGTGTTGCCGGCTTTGTCAGCGGCGACCAGCGTGGGCCGCGCCCCCGGCGGAACGTTGTAGGGATGCGCGAAGAGGGCCAGAAAGTGGTCCAGATGGTCCTTCACTTGCCCGGGGAAGCCCGGGAAGAAGTAATCGCCGAACTTCACCCCACTGGTCGCCGTGTCCGCCGATGCTTTGTAGACGATCGCGCCTACGCCGCCGAAATTCACGTAGCGGTCGTCGGCAATGAGTTCCAGCGTGGGCGGCGTGATGTCGATCGTGAGGTTCTTCTCCAGCGCGACCTCGTTGCCGCTGAAGAAGTGCCACAGCGAAGCATCGCGAGCGGTGACGCGAAGCACGGCGGGTCCTTCCTTCACGCCGGGTACCTTCTTCACGGCCACCGCGATCTTCTTCTCGCTCACGGCTCTGTCGAACTGCTCGGAGGCGAGGCTATGCTCGGTCCCGCCCTGGGCCAGCGTTGCATTGACCGATTTCAAGCCGGTCCCGGTGTCGGTGACCTGGATCTCAAGTGGCGCCACGCCCAGAACGTCGACATTGGGCGAGACGGTGATCTGAGGCGGCACGGACTCGAAACGTGGCCACAGGTAGTAAGCACTCCCGGCTATGGCGGCGATGACGATCAGGAGGAGGACGATGACGATCGGGCGTTTGCTGCGAGCTCGATCGGACGAGAAAGCGTTCATTCGGTCCCTCAGTGGGTTGGCGGCGAGCGTACTGACGAGGGGCGAGCATCCGCTCGGCCAACCGCTCACCGGCGGCGGATGACAGCATATCAGCCGGCAAGTAGCCATCGCGTTCGCTCGGAGGATCGGGTCGGCATTCTGATGAGCGCGATGGCCGTTCGGCCACCTGCGGAGGTTCCGCGCCATTCCCGGTTGCAGCGGTTCGATCGCCTCGCCTGGACGTGCGCTCGAACCCCGTATGGTGCGCGGACTGCGCGATGCGCCGACCCGCCGAGCAACGACTTGGAATGTCGCCTCTTGCGTCTGGAAGGACTGTCAATGGCGGGCCACGACTCCGCATGTGCCGCCGACGACCTGGAGCCGGAGTGTTTCCTCATCGCAGGCTGGCCGAGTGGGCAGCCGGCATTTCTGGCAGACTGTGAAGTTCCAACAAAATGCACGCTGCGCTTCGCGGACGGCCGGATGCCGCCAGCGCCGGACTCAGAGGGGTCTCGGGAGGAGAGCCGAATGATTACCGCAATTGCGACGTTCCGACTGCCGCACCGCCTGACGGTCGATGATGCCAAGACCATCTTTCTGAGCACTGCCCCGCGGTACCAGTCGCAGCCTGGGCTGATCCGAAAGTACTACGTTCTGTCCGAGGACGGGATGACCGCCGGCGGCGTCTATCTCTGGCACTCCCGGCAGGCTGCCGACGCCCTGTACAACGACGCCTGGCGTGCCTTCGTCACCGAGAAGTACGGTGCCCCTCCGCAGGTCGTGTACATGGAGAGTCCCGTGATCGTCGACAACACGACGCACCAGATCCTTACCGAGTGAACTCGCCGATGATGCTCCGTGCGCCGCTGGCATCCGGGGTTAAGGGACGGACTGGGCCGCGGGCGGCTTGCATTCGATCGTGACCGATCAAGGACTTCCGCTATCAACCATCGCCGACCCTCGGAACGCATCGGCCACACCCGGCCGGCCGAGGTCGAGGCAAACTACCATCCGCGACTCGTCAGTCAGGCCGGTCCAGCCTGACTCAGAGCTCCCGTTCTGCACGAAAACCGCAAGTTTCAAGAGGTCTTGACGTTCTTCTGGGGAGTTCGATTTGCCGACCGCATTTCAGGACTGCTATCCCGACAAGTTCAGCCACTGTTACGGATGCGGCAAGAGCAATCCGCAGGGTCATCACATCAAGAGCTACTGGGATGGTCAGGAGACCGTTGCGCGGTTCACGGTCCGCCCCGAGTTCAGCGGCGGAGTGCCCGACCATGTCTTCGGGGGGATGGTTGCTTCGCTCATCGATTGTCATGGAACTGCATCGGCGGCGGCCTTCGCCTATCGGGCAGCGGGGCGAGAAATGGGCGACGACGGGGCGTTCATGCGATTCGTCACGGCGTCCTTGACAGTGGATTTTGTCCGCCCGACGCCGATCGGGGTGGAACTCGTCATCAAGGGACGGCTGCGTGGCATCGCTGGACGCAAGGTGCAGGTATCCCTCTCGCTGAGCGCGGGCGGCCAGACGTGCGCGAGAGGAGAAATGCTGGCCGTCCAGTTCCGGGAATGAAACCTCCGTAGGCGCGATGCGTCCCACGCCTCAGACCCTCACGATGATTCGCCCGGTCTCCGAGACACCGGCCAACGTGGTCGGTCTGCAACAGGCTCAACCACTTCGGCGTTTGTTTGGCGGGCTGCTGGGCCGGAGCTGCCGCCCCATTGCAAGCCCGCATGAGTGGCGGGGCTCTGGCGGGACACCGGGGTGGATTCAAGCACCGGTCCAATGCCTGCGCCGGCACAAGCCCGACCGCAGGGGTTACTGGACGACATCACCAGTCCGCTTCGCAAGCAACGCGGACACCAACGCATCGCCGGCCGAGGCAAGCAAATGCATCTCCCAGCCGAGCGCCGCCGCGTCAAGGGCGAGCACGTGTTCCATGTCGTGAAGCACTTGTGGGGCTTTACCAAGGTGCGCTACCGCTGGGTCTGCAAGAACACAGTGCGAGCGTTGACGATGTTTGCGCGGTCGAACCTGTACTTGGCGCGGCGGCCGTTGATGCCAAGAAAGGAGAGGTGCATCCGATGAACATGGAGAACCCGGGATGACAACGCAAAGCGCACCCGCAGGCGAACGAAGTCGCCGCCGTGGCACATCTTCGACCCGAAAATTCAATGAATTACCTCGTGCGGCAGGTCTCATGACCGGTTGCGCAGACCTTACCTGGGCGGCCTACCGAGTAAGGTGCTCCGGTTGGAGGCGCGAAAGTTCCAGACGCTGCCGTTCCGCATTACGAAGGTGGCGGCGCATCGCGGATCTCGCCCCGGCTGGATCACGGTTGCGGATGGCGTCGAGAATTGCGCGATGCTCGGCAATGTTGTCCAGCTTGCGGCGCGTTGTGACGAAAAGTGCCTCGATGCGCGCGGAGAGCGGGTGGCGGCGTTCCTCCCAGAGCACGTGGACGAGTTGCGCCAGCGCGCTGTTGCCGCTGGCTTCGGCGATGCGCACGTGAAACTGCCGGTCGCCGTCGGGGAGCGGCCGGTCCTCGATCATCTGTGCTGACAGTCGCGTGAATGCGGCAGCGATGCCCGCGAGTTGTCGCGCCGTCGCGTGCCGCGCCGCGAGCGCGGCCGCCTCAGCCTCGACCAGTCGCCGTGCTCGCAGCACGTCGAACGGCGAGATCTCCTCGCGAGTGGACGTTGTTGTCGGACGCCGGGCTTGCCGGGCAGCGCGCACGTAGACTCCGGATCCCACCTTGATCGTGACCCGGCCAGCAATTTCGAGCGCCGACAGAGCCTCCCGCAGTGACGAACGCGACACGGCAAGCTTGCGCGCGAGGTCACGTTCGCCCGGCAGTCGGTCGCCGGGCATGAACTCGCCCGTGTCGATCAGACGACCGATCTCATCGGCAATGTGCTGGTAGAGCCGCGGTGCGGCGATCGGCTTGATGGCCATGATTGGAAAGTATGCCATCAAGGTGCTCTGGCATTGTGCCGCGGTCGCATTGACACTGAATTTGCAGCGGCGTACCGTAGCGCATCTGGTATGGAAACCAGACCAGTGGCGGCAACGCGGTGTGCCCCCACGTGCATTGCGAACCCGCCAGGCAAGGAGAAACCATGATTCGTCTCGTGAAACTTCTGCTCTTCGCTGCCTGCGCGCTGGCACCGACCCTAACGCTAGCCCAGGCGTGGCCTGCCAAGCCCGTGCGGATTGTCGTACCCTTCGCGCCGGGCGGTGCTTCGGACATTTTCGCGCGACTGCTCGGACAGCGTCTCACGGAGCGGCTCGGACAGCAGTTCGTGGTCGAGAACAAGCCGGGAGCCGCAACCACGATCGGGGCAGCCGAAGTCGCCCGTGCCCCAGGCGACGGCTATACGCTGATGCTCGCTCCGGCACCGTTCGTGATCGCCGCGCTCATGTACCCGAAGCTCAGCTATGCGCCAAAGGACTTCACGGGCATCGCGCTCATCGCAACTTCGCCCCTCATCCTCACCGCGAACACGTCGGTAGCCGCGAACACCCTGCCGGAGCTTCTTGCGCTGGCTAAAGCGAAACCAGGTTCGATTGCCTATGCGTCACCGGGAAACGGCAGCGTACCGCACCTTGCGACCGAGTTGTTCAAGACCCGAACCGGCGCCGATCTGACGCACGTCCCCTACAAGGGGGGCGGCCCGGCCGTGAACGACCTCGTTGCCGGCCATGTCGGACTGATGTTCGCGAGCCCGATCGAGGTTTCCCAATTCGTCGCCGCCGGCAAGCTCAAGTACATCGCGACCTCGGCGGGGACGCGCGCCGCCACCCTACCGAACGTGCCCACGGTCGCCGAATCGGGTATCAAGGACTTCGATATTGTCGCGTGGTTCGGCATCGTCGCGCCGGCGGCAACCCCCAAGCCCATCATCGCTCGCTTGTCCCTGGAAATCGGCCAGATCCTCGCTGCCCCTGACATCAAGGAGCGGTTTTCCTCACAGGGTGCTGATATCCAGTTCATGCCTGCCGATGAATTCGACCGCTTCCTCGCGCGCGAGCGTGAACAGTGGGCACAGGCGATCAAAGTTTCCGGCGCCAAGATCGACTGAGTGTTGCAACGGCCACACCATGCCTGCAGGTAGGACGCCGCCCAACATCCTCTGGTACTGTACCGACCAGCAGCGATGGGACACGATTGGCGCGCTCACCCAGCCGCAGATCTGCACGCCGCAGCTCGATGCCCTTGCCGCTTCCGGAGGCGCGTTCCTGCGGGCCTACACGCAAAGCCCCATCTGCACGACTGCACGTGCCAGTTTCCTCACCGGACGCTATCCCGCGTCGCACCATGTTTACCGCAACGGCAACGCCTATTTCCCACCGGGCGAGAAACTCGTCACCAAACTGTTTGCCGAAGCCGGCTACGACTGCGGGCTCGTCGGCAAGCTGCACCTGTCCGCGGCCAAGCAGTTCGAAGTACGCCCCGACGACGGCTACCGCGCTTTCTGGTGGAGCCACCACCCGACGCCCGATGCTGCGCGGGGACACGATTACGAGACGTGGCTGCGACACGAGAAGATGGTGGACCCGGTCGAGCTGTACGCACCGCTCAACTATTTCTGCGGACCGGGCGTACCGGCTGAACTGCATCAGACGACGTGGTGCAGCGAGATGGCGATCCGATTCATCACGGAGCAGCGGGACGGACCGTGGCTCCTGTCGGTCAACCCGTTCGACCCACATGCGCCGTTCGATGCGCCGCCCGAGTACCTAGCCAAGGTCGATTCATCGAAGCTCGATCTGCCGCTTTTCCGCGAGCATGACCTCGAGCGCCAGAAGGCGTTTATCGCAATCGACCAGCAGACGAAGGTGGCGCAGGATCCGCGCGTGCGACGGGTGGTGAAGCCCGTGCCCACCGGCGACCACGATTCGATCGCTTCTGCTCCACCGCGCGAGTACGACGCGCTGGAGGTCAAGGCGAACTACTACGCGATGATCATGTTGATCGACGACCAACTGCGCCGTATCGTCGACACGCTGCGAGTGACGGGACAGCTCGAGAATACGATCATCGTCTACATGAGTGACCATGGCGAGCTGTTGGGCGATCACGGTCTTATCCTCAAGGGATGCCGGTTTTTCGAAGGCCTGGTGCGGGTGCCGCTGATCTTCTCTTGGCCAGGCCGCTTCGCCTCGGGCCTGGTGAGCGACGGACTGGTCGAGACCGTCGACGTCGCACCGACGCTGCTGGAGGCGGCGGGACTTCCAGTGCCGGAGTCGATGCAGGGGCGCTCGCTGCTCCCGATTCTCCAAGGCAGCGCCGACCCCTCGCGGCACAAGCCGCACGTCATCTCGGAGTACTTCGATTCGGTCGGCGGCCTGCCCGATCGCACGCACGGAACGATGGTGCGCGACGACCGCTGGAAGTCGGTCGTCTACCACGGGCACGCAATCGGCGAGCTGTACGATCTGGTCAATGACCCCGGAGAGTTCGACAACCTCTGGGACGACCCTGCGGCGCGTGGCGTGAAAGCGGAGCGTATCCGCTACCACCTCGATGCCATGATGCAGACGATCAGCGTGGGACCGCCGCGCTTCGTCAATTATTGACAGCCTTCTTTCGGTGCCTCCGACGCAGGTCGCCGGCGCGATCGTCGCGCCCGCAACGTCGGTCACGCGTTCGGAGCCACCCCACCCGGCGTAGCCGGCCACTTCTCCGCGGCCGCACCCCAACCTCCCTGTTTGATGCTCGACTCGGTCCACCGAATTGTTGGTGCAGCAGCCACGTGGCGGTGGAAGCGAAACAGACGACACCGACACACATGCGCTTTGCCGGGCATTCGCACATGCCGCCGAAGCGTCGCCACTCGTCACACTGGATGACCTAAGGACGAACTGCGGTTGCCGCTATCTCCACTTTCCATCCTGGATTGGCGAGTTCCACCTTGAAGCAATCTCTCGCCGGAGGGCTTTCCCTATCGACCCACTGGTCCCAAATGGCATTCAGTCCGGCGTAGTGACGGAAATCGCAGAGATAGATAGTCACCGTTAGCAAGCGCGACTTGTCCGTACCAGAACGTGCAAGCATCGCGTCGAGCCGGTCAAGAACCTCCTGCGTCTGCTGTTCGATCGGTGCATCTATCGTTGCCGGAACCTGGCCGGATATCAAAACCAGCCGGCCGAAGGTCACGGCATCGCACATCCGCGTCGTCGCGTCGAATCGCTCGATATCCATCAACTGTCCTTGGGTTAAGGGGCAAGTGCCTCGGCCGGCGGCCTGATCCAGCCGCGCCCGGGAATCGCGTTGATCAACGCTCGCGTGTACGCGTTCGCTGGTGAACCGCAAATTTGTGCGGCATCCCCGGTCTCGATCACCCGCCCTTCGCGCATGACGACGATCCGATCGCACATCTCGGATGCCACCCGCAGATCATGGGTAACGAAGATCATGGTGAGCTTGAAGTCGCGCTGTAGCGCCCGCAACAAATCGAGCACCTGCGCTTGCACCGAGACGTCAAGTGCCGAAACGGGTTCGTCGGCGATGAGCAGCCGCGGCTGAAGGGTCAGCGCTCGTGCAATGCTGATTCGTTGCCGTTGACCGCCGGAGAACTGGTGTGGAAATCGCGAGAGCGACTTCGCATCGAGCCCCACGTGTTCGAGCAATTCCCGGGCACGCTCCATCGCGGTGCGCATGTCCTCACCGTATACCAAGGGCCCTTCGGTCAGGATGCGCTCCACCCGATGCCGTGGATTGAGCGAGCCGTAGGGATCCTGGAACACCATCTGGATTTCGCGCCGCAGCGGCCGTCGTTCTCGTCGCCCCAGTCGACTCAGATCCTGTCCATTGAACTCGATCCCTCCGGTGTCGGGATCGAGCAAGCCAACGATCACTTTGGCCAATGTCGACTTGCCCGAGCCGGATTCGCCGACCACCCCGAGCGTTTCGCCGGCTGCCACTTCAAGATTCACGTCGTCCAGCGCACGCACAACCCGCTTGCCCCGTCCGGCGAAGGATTTCGAAATATTGCGTATCGCCAGCAAGGGATGCACCGGCGCAACAGAATTCGGAATCGTGTCCGTCGTCGTCAGCAGTTCGGGAACCGCAGCAATCAGCTGTCGGGTGTACGGATGTGTCGGGCGCTGCAACACGGAGACCGTGGACCCTGCTTCGACGCAGCGCCCCCGCTGCATCACCAATACGCGATCGGCGATGTCATTGACGATCCCGAAGTCGTGCGTGATGAACAGCACGCCGATGCCACGCGTTCGTTGCAGATCGCGAATCAAAGCGAGGATTTGGGCCTGAGTTGTCACGTCGAGCGCGGTAGTCGGTTCGTCGGCGATCAGTAGGCGCGGCGCCAAGGCGAGTGCCATTGCGATCATGACGCGCTGGCGCTGGCCACCCGAGAGTTGGAATGGGTACGCGCGACGTGTCCGGTCAGGGTCCGGGAGTTGAACGTCCGTCATCAATGCGCACACGCGCTGCAGGCGCGCATCCGCACCCTGGTCCGTGTGGGCCCGCAAGACCTCGTCAATCTGTTCGCCCACCGGCATGATCGGGTTCAGCGCCGACAGCGGCTCCTGAAAGACCATTCCCACTGCGGTGCCGCGCAACTCCCGCTGCCTGCTCTCCGGCAACGAGGCCATCTCGTGCACGCCAAGGCGAATGCGCCCCCCGGTCAGCGCGATCCCGTGCTTCGGCAGCAGACCGACGACGGCGTGCGCGATCATTGACTTGCCGGATCCCGATTCGCCAACCAGGCATACCGTCTCTCCTGCCAGCACCTCGAAGCTCACACCTTCGACTGCGAGCGCGCGCTCTCCGCCCGAGGTGATGGCCACCGTGAGGTCGTCCACCTGGAGGACGGTTTCTGCGACAGGTATCGTCATGCAGCAGCCTCGGTCCGCTGCAGCCGCGGATTGAACGCGTCGTTCAATCCCTCACCGATAAGGTTGAGCGACAGCACCGTCAGCAGGATCGCCAAGCCCGGAAAAACGCTCATCCACCACGCCTGCCGCATCACAGTGCGTGACGCACCGATGATGTAACCCCAACTCATCAGATTCGGGTCGCCCAAACCCAGAAAGCTCAAGGCCGATTCAAGCAGGATGGCGGTCGCCACCATCATCGACGCCGTGACGATGATCGGGGAAATGCTGTTCGGCAGGATGTGGCGCAGGATGATGGCAAGGTCGGACTGGCCGCCGAGGATTGCGGCATCGACGTATTCCCTGGACCGCAGGCTCAGAAACTCCGCTCGTACCAACCGGGCCAGCGGCGGCCATGACACGACCGCAATGGCACCGACGATCGCCCCCATGCTCGGCGTGAAGATGGCAACCAGCACCACTGCCAGCACGAAGCTCGGAATCGTCTGGAAAAACTCGGTGAAACCGACGATCGCGTGGTCCACCCAGCCGCCAAAGTAACCCGCGATAGCGCCCAGCGTCACGCCGACGAGCACCGCAACCAGCGTCGAGATCAGCGCCACGAACAACGACACTCTGGCGCCATGCGCAATTCCGGCGGCGATGTCGCGGCCCAGCATGTCGGACCCGAGTGGCAAACCGGGGCTCAAGGGCGGCTCGAAGGGTGCCCCGGTCATGTCCCACGGACTGCCGGGAAAGACCCAACCCGCAGCCACCGCGACCACGATCACGACCAGAAGCACAATCGAGCCAAAAACTGCCCCCCGGTTGCGCGCGTAGGCATGGACGAAGGGGCTCATCGGAGGGCGCTCACTTCAGCTCGATTCGGGGGTCTACCGTTGCATAAAGCAGATCGGTCAACAAATTGATGATCACCACCAGAATCGATATCACCAAGAAAATGCCGAGCAGCACCGAATAGTCACGCTGGCTGACCGCCTCGAAGGCCAGTCGCCCGATTCCCGGCCATGCAAAGATGGTCTCGACCACGATCGAACCGCCGACCAGCCCTCCCGCATGAATGCCGGCATAGGTGATCACCGGCAGCAGCGCGTTGCGAAGTACGTGGCGATACATCACCTCGTGTTCAGTGAGTCCCTTGGCGCGCGCTGTCTTGACGAAGTCCATTTGGCTGACTTCCAGCATCGACGCACGCGTGAGCCGGGCATAGATCGCCATGTAGAAAAGCGACAGCGTCAGTACGGGCAGCACCGCATGACGGGCGATGTCGAAAACGACGCCAGCGCCTGCCAGCGAGCCGCCGATGGTGGACATTCCGTAAGCAGGGAGCCAGTCGAGCTTTACCGAAAAGACCAACACCAGCAGCAGTCCAGCCCAGAAGATCGGTGTCGCATAAAAGAGAAGAGCGCCGGTCGTAATCGCACTGTCGGTCCATGTGCCCACCTTGCGTGCCGACCATACCCCCAACATCACGCCTGCCGAGATCGACAACAAGAAGGCGCATCCGGTCAGCAGCAGCGTGGCGGGGAGCCGCTCCGCGATCAGTTGCGCCACCGGCTGCTGCTGCCGATGGGAATAGCCGAGGTTGAGGCGCGCCGTGTTCGACATGTGAATGAGGAACTGGGTGGGCATCGGCTGGTCGAGGCCGAACTGCTGCCGCAGCTGGGCGAGATACTTCTCGTCGGCGGCACCGGACTGTCCGGCGAGCACCTGCGCGGGATCGCCCGGCGCCATGCGGACCAGAAAGAAATTGGCCACCGCAATCGCAAAGACCACGATAGCGGCTTTGGCAAACCGGATAAGCAGGAACCGCGCACGCGACATCGAATCTCCTGGCGCCCACACCAGCGCCAACAAAGTGCACCGGGTCTCTCTACGCCCTGCCTTCGAATGCGAACAGGAAGTCCCGGGCCAGGTTGCCGAGTTCGTCGTGCAGGTAGCCGCCTTCCTGCACCAAAACCGTCGGTAGCCCAAGCTTGCCCAGCGACTCTGCCATTCGCCGATAGCCCGCGGTCGTTACGCGGTGCGCGCCGTGCGGGTCCCGCTCGTGCGCGTCGAAGCCGAGCGAAACCACCAACGCCTGTGGCGAGAACCCGCGCACCCCGGCCAAGGCCTCGCCGAGGGCGAACAGCACCTCGGCATCGCCGCTACCGACCGGGAACGGCACGTTGAGATTGGCCCCCTGCCCCTCGCCGGCTCCGCGTTCGCCCACGGTTCCCGAGAAGAACGGGTAGAAGCCGGAAGGATCCGCATGGATCGAAGCGAACAATACATCGCCACGGTCGTAGAAGATCTCCTGGGTGCCATTGCCGTGATGAACATCAATGTCGACGATCGCCACGCGAGTGTATTGCTCTCGGAGTGTCTGGGCCGCTATCGCGGCATTGTTGAGATAGCAGAAGCCGCCGACTCGACCCGCCGTCGCATGGTGTCCGGGCGGTCGGCACAAGGCGTAGGCGGCTTTGCTGCCACCACGCACCAGTTCCGCCGCCTCGACGGCACACGCCGCCGCGCCCAACGCGGCCCCCCAGGTGCCGGCGACGATCGGACAAGCCGTGTCCTGCGTGTAATACCCCACCTGGCCAACGATGCCCGTTGGGCGATTGCGAAAACGGGGTCCGGGGTGCACGTTGGGCACGATCTCGTCTGCAGCGCCCGGCACCTTGAGCCATGCAGCGTAGCCATCGGTAAGGAACGTGATCAGATCGGCATCATGGATGGCGAGAACCGGGCCCAGGCCGCAATCGCGCGGCGCAACGAAGTCAAACCCGGCCTCGCCCAAGGCCGACGCAATCCGCGTCGCGCGTTCCGCGACTTCCGGTGTGGGCGTTACCTGCCCGGCCTTGATGAAAGACCGAGGTCGATGCAACGCATGCGCCGGGCTGTATACCACCTTCACCTGGCCACCTCCGTGCGCCTCGACCTCGACTCTTCCTTCACTTCGCGATGTACACCGACTCGAATGTTTCGTTCACGCCGATCGCCGACGTTACGACATTGCGCACCTTCTTGTTGTAGATGGTCGGGAAATTGATTTCGACCAGCCAGGCAAGGGGAGCGTCCTCGACCAGAATCTTCTGTGCTTCCGAGTAGTAGGCCTTGCGGTCAGCGTCGGTGATGGCTACCCCCGCCTTGGCAAACAGCTCGTCAACCTTTGGGTTGCTGTACCCGGACGTGTTCGTATACGGAACGCCCTTTTTGATGTTGGACGAAATGTAGGTGCGCGCCACACCGAGCGCCGGATCGCCGTACTGGGTGAGGTAGCTCACCAGCATTTCGAAGTCCCAGTTAGCGAGGCGCTGCGTCCAACCGGCCGCATCGGTCGACTCGACGACGACTTTGATGCCGACTTTTCCGAGCGCTTGCTTGACGTACTCGTTCAGCCGATTCCACGTCTCGCCGTAAGGCAGGCCGAGCAGCTTGACGGTCGCGCGTACGCCCTCCTTGTCCTTCGCCAGGCCCATCTCGTCGAGCAGCGCCTCGGCTTTCTTCAGGTCCGTCGGATACAACTTGACGGCTGGTTCGTAAAACCGGGTGGTGCTCGAGACCGGCCCAGTGGCGACCTTGGCCTGGCCAAACCAGATGCGGTCACGAATGAAATTGCGGTCCAGCGCGTACAACACTGCCTGGCGGAAGCGCTTGTCGTCCATCGGCTTGGTTCGAGTGTTGAATTCGATCCAGGCGAGGGGCCCCAGGAACTCGTAACCCTGGTTGGTCACCTCGAAATTGGCATTCCCCTTGAACCGTGCCACGTCGAACAACTCGATGTCGCTGAAGCTCGCCAGGTCGACCTTGCCGCTCTCCAAGGCGACCGCGCGCGATGCCGAATCGGGAATGACGTGGTAGTAGATTCCATCGAGGTACGGCAGACCCGCCTTCCAATAGCTGTCGTTGCGCGCGAGATGGATATAGGACCCCTTCTTCCATTCGGCCAACTTGAAGGGGCCGGTTCCGATCGGGGTCTGGTTGGCGGGGTTGTTCTTGTAATCGGTCCCGTCATAGAGATGCTTCGGGATCATCGGCGCGCTCGAAACCTCGAAAGAACCCAGGAACGGCGCAAACGGCTCCTTGAGCTTGAACACCACGGTCGACGCGTCCGGCGCTTCAACGCTGGCCACACGGCTGAAGTTGTTCCGCGCCCGCGAGTGGACCTCGGGCAGGAACTTGGTGACAGTAAACACGACGTCGGCGGACGAGAATGGCTTGCCGTCATGCCACTTGACGCCGTCCTGCAGCTTGAAGGTATAGGTCAGGCCGTCGCTCGATACGGTCCAGGACTTCGCCAAACCAGGCTGGGGGTTGAGGTTCCGGTCGTAGGTGAGCAGGCCCTGATAGATCTTGCCGCCGATCATCTGCACGCCGCTCAATTGATTGAGTCCGAGCATCAGCGTCGGTGGCTCTGGATTGACTACCGCGTTCAACACGCCGCCCCGTTGCTGGGCCGCAGCAGGAATCGCCGACCCAGCCACCAGTGCGACCGACAACATCACTTTTCCCAATATCGCTAAGATCGGTTTCATGAATCCCCTCCGTGAATGAAGACCCGCCGCCGCTTACATCGCTTCACAGCGATAATAAGCCCTGCTCTTGTACCCGCTTACCACTTCGACATACCCCGCCATTTCATTTGCCGCCACCGGATCGCGAAAATCGACGATAAAAGGTCGTCCCGCCAGCGACTGCAGCTTCGCCGGTGTCGCCAATACTCGCACCCCGGCGCGCCCGAGCTTGCGCACGACCGCACCGCTGAACTGCTGATTGCCCCGCCCGAAGATGTGACCCTGCCCGCCAATGCAGGTGACCAAGGCGCGCGCCCGTCGCCCGGTAACGATTTCCTCCAACTGCGCCGCGGTGGCGTCGCGCAGCAGCAGCTTGCGGTCGAGGTACGCGTCCACGCCCAGCAATGAAGGTCGATCGCCAAGCGCGCGCTTGACGGCGGAGGTGGTAGACCCCGGACCGATGAGGTAGACCACCCCCGGCTCCATCTCCTCGATCACGCTGTTGGCGATTGCTTCCGACACCACCGCGTCCCCGGCTGCTGCCCGCACCTTTCGGCATTGCAGCAGCCGAGGGTCCTCGGGCACCGACAGATAGCCGTACAGCATCGGATTGACCTGGCCCTCGCGCACCGCATCCTCATCGAGATCCATGACTTCCTGCCGTACGACGCGACGTGCGTTGGAACGAAGGAAGGCCAGCGCCAGCAAGCCCGACGCCTTGGGCGTGGTTGCGAACACCCCCGAATGCATCTTTACCCCCGCCGGAATCCCGAGCACCGGCAGCGACTCGTCGACGCCATCGGCCACGTCCCGGGCGGTCCCATCGCCGCCGGCGAAGAGCAGCAAATCGACCCGCAGCGTGTTCAGGCGCTGCGCGAGGTGAACCGTGTCCTCTGCGGTGCTGCGCGCCGGCGCGTGGTAGATCACGTCAGTTGTCCACCCGGCGGCATTCGCCGCCTCTTCGCCCAGCGCTCCGGCCCCGGTAATCACCTCCAGCGCGCTTGCAAGGGGTCGCATCAAGGTCAGCGCCTCGGTAGCCCGCGCGGCCGCTTGCGGTTCCGCGCCGCGAGCCAGCGCCTCCTCCACCACGCCATCGCTGCCCTTGAGAGCAACCGCTCCCCCAAGGCCGGCGAAAGGATTGACGATGAGCCCGATGCGCGCCGTGTTCACTTTGCCGCAGCTCCGCCTGAGGTATCCGTATGCAGTTTGCGCTGGTAGCCCCGCCAGGTGATCGCCCACCGCGTGGGATCGTCGAAGAAAGAGCCATCGATGGCGTGGACCGGGCAATTGTGCGGCGCGCTGCGAATCAACTCGGGATTCTGGTAGGCCTCTCTGGCGACCTGTCGCATCACGTCGACGAATTCGTCGAGGTCAGCCTTGGAGTAAGACTCCGTCGGCTCGACGGTCGCCGGCTCGGGGACGACGAAGGGATGATGGCTGGTCCAGTAGTGGACGCCGAAGTCGGCGGCCCGGATGCCGATCTGCTCCGAATGGATGCCGGTGTCGTCCGAAAGTTGCTTCCAGCTGTAGCGCGCCTGCTCGATCCGTCGCCGACCCGGCGCGTAGGGAAGACTCAAGCCGCGGATTTTCATCAGCTCGGTCATCATGTAATTGTTATTGAGCACCGCGACTTCCGCGACTTCGCGCAGACCTTCAGCGCCAAGATTCATCACCCAGGCATACGCACGGAGCACGATGCTGGCAGTACCCATGAACGCCGATACCTTGCCGACCGACTCCGGTACGTGTTTATCCAAGCAATAGTGGCCATCCTCTAACGCAACGCGAGGCCCGGGTAAGTACCGTGCGAGATCGGCCGTGACTGCAATCGCGCCGACGGCCGGCCCGCCACATGCGTGCGGGGTGCCGAAAGTCTTGTGCAGGTTGAAGTGGCACATGTCGAACCCAGCTTCGCGGGCGCGAGTGATGCCAAGGAGGCCATTGGCGTTCGCCTGGTCGTAAATGCACAAGCCGCCTGCGGCATGCACCAGGTCGGTGAATTCGCGAATGCGGAAGTTGAAAATCCCGGTATCTTCCGGATTGGTGATGATCAGGGCCGCCGTGCGAGGCGAGAGGGCCGCACGAAGCGCCTCGATGTCCGGGTAACCCGCGGCATCTGGATACAGCGTGATGACCTTGTAACCCAGCAACTTGGCGCAGGCAGCATCGGAAGGATGGGAGAAGATGGTGGTGATGACCTCGTCCCGCTTGCCTGCGGTTCCGTTCGCCTCCTGGTGAGCACGCAAGACCGTAAAATTCGCGTAGATCGCCTGCGAGCCGCTGCGTGGCTGCAGCGAGACTGCATCCATCCCCGAGACCTCGCGGACGACCGCCTCCATGCGGTAGATCACTTCCAGGATGCCCTGCACCGTCTCGCCATCCTGCAGCGGATGTAGATCGGTCATCCGCGGACTGCGGGCCAGCTGCTCGTTGATCTTCGGGTTGTACTTCATCGTGCAAGTGCCTTGGCCGATGTCGACATTGAAGTCGGCCCCCAGATTTTGCTGGGACAGTCGCAGGTAGTGGCGCAGCACCCGGTTCTGGGAAAGCTCGGGGAGCGCAGGAGGCGCCGGCCGCCGCAACCCGGGCGGCAGAGCCGCCAGCACGTCACCCGCCGCCGCGACCACCGCGTCCTCTACCTCCGGCACCAGGACCCCTCGCTCGCCGGCACAGCTGAGCTCGAAGATGACCGGCTCGTCCCACCGCGCCTGGTGGTACCGGCGCAGATTGGCGCGCCCGTCGGTAAACCGGAAGCTGGAAATGTCCTGCATGGGTGTGCTCATTGCTCGATCACCTCGGTCAATACCGCGACCAGGCGCCCGATGTCCGCCTCGGTGTGCACTTCGGTAAAGCTGTAGAGCGCGCTCTGTCCGAGCGAGGGAAAGTCCTCGCTCAAGTCATGGCCCCCGAAAATGTCCCGCCGGCGAAGGGCACGATTGATCTCGCGAACGGACTTGCCACAGCGATCGAAATTGACGACGAATTCCTTGAAATGCGATTGCTTGGCGTGCGGAACGGACACGCCCGGTATGGCGGCCAGCCGCTGCTTCGCACAGGCATTGCGTTGCATGACTCCCAGCGCCAGCTCTCGCATCCCGGTCGGGCCCATCAATGCCAGGTAGACACCCGCGGTGATCCCCCACAGTGCCGCGGCGGTCCCGACGAACTCGTTGCCGTTTTCCCGCTTGTCGAACGAGGTTCTGCTGTAGGCGACGTCCCCGAAGCCGTATTCACCCGGAACCCGCGTCGGCGCAATGCCGAACAGCCGCGAGGGATACTGCATGACGAGTGCCTCGTCGTCCCGGCTCGCGATAAAGCCCGCCTGGCCGCCGCCGAAATTCATGTGCATGCCCAGCGCCTGGATATCGCCGCACACGATGTCAGCACCGTAGTTGGCCGGCGGCGCGATCGCGCCGAGGCAACTAGGATCGGTCCCAACCACCAACAACGCACCGACGGCGTGCACCGCGGCCGCGATGTCCTCGCCAGCCTGCAGCGTTCCAAAATAGCTCGGGTTGTCGAAGTAGAAGCAGGCAACCCGCGGGTCAAGCATCGCCCGCAAGCGGTCGACATCGATCAGGCCCGTCGCCGGATCGAAGGACGCCTCGCGAAACTCCAGATCGGCACGACCGTAGTTGGTCATCACCGACCACTTGTCGCGCCCGATGTTGCCGGCGACCAGAACCACATCGCGCCGCGTGTGCCGCGCGGCCATCCGAACCGCGGTGGCGGCGGCCTGGTGCCCGTCGAAGGTGGGCACGCTCACCACCTCCATGTCGAGCAACTCTCCCATCATGCTCGCGTATTCGAACAGCGCCTGGAATCGGCCGGCGTCGTCATAGGGCTCGCCAGCGTATGCCGTGAGGAACTCGCTGCGCCCATTTATCTCGTCGCATACCGCTGGCACGTGGTGCTGGTAGCACCCTCCCCCGAGAAAACTCAGCACTTCGCTGGCAGGGATGTTTCCCGCCAACAGTCCCTCCACGTGGCGCTTGAGCCGATGCTCCGAGCGAAATGGGGCGGGCAGATCAAGGGGTCGAGCAAGACGAAGATGGACGGGGATATCCGCATAGAACTCCTCGATCGACGCTGCACCCGTGACGCGCAGCATCTCGGCTTTCACCGCCGGTGCAGAATTGGGGATATAGGGGTGGGCGCACGCGGGGCTGAGCGTGGGTTCGCTTGGATTCGTCATGGCGCACCTGGAGTGAAGAACGGTTGCAGTGTGCGGGCCGCCAGCATTCACTTACAATCGATCTTTTCTTACCGAACCCATAAGCTCAGCTAATGCGAACGTAGGCATCTCCCGGGCTAAATGACCAACGTCCTCGCGCACCTCAACGCTCTGAGGTCCTTCGAAGCCGCCGCGCGCCACGGTAGCTTCACCCGGGCAGCCCAGGAGTTATGCGTTACTCAGGCAGCCGTCAGCCATCAGATCCGGCAACTGGAGGACGCTTTGGGAGCACCGCTGTTCGAGCGGTCGCATCGGCGTGTTGCGCTCACGGATGCCGGCCAGCGCCTGTTCTCCACCGTGTCGATGGCCATGCACAGCATCGAGCACACCCTGCGCGACATCCGGGAGCGGGGACAGACGCAGCCGACGCTCACCGTTCTGGTCACGCCATCGTTGGGGGCACGGTGGCTGGCACGCCGCCTGCACCGGTTCTGGACCACCAACCCGGAAATCGACCTTCACATTTACCATGCCCTACCCCACGAGCAGTATGCCTTGCGGCGGGTCGACCTGGCGATAAGGTGGGGATACGGCATTTGCCTGCCGACCGAGCGTTCCGAAGTTCTACTCAGGTGCGAACTGGTTCCTGTATGCGCGCCAGGGTATCTACGGCCCGATCAACCGCTGCGCATCCCCTCCGATCTGCGGTACTACACGCTTCTGCACGAGGACAGCTACGAGGATTGGTCCACCTGGTTCCAGGTAGCAGGAGTCGGCACGGCGCTGCCCGCTCACGGGACCATCATCAACGACAGCAACACGTTGATCGAGGCCGCGATCAACCAGCAGGGCGTGGCGCTCGTGCGCGCACAGTTGATCCAGGACGAGATCCGCAGCGGCACTCTGATCCAGCCCTTCGCCGTTTCGATCCCCTGCGACGGCGCGTATTACCTGGTTTATGACAAGGAAGCCGAGCGTCGCGAGGCGTTCCGCAAGTTCCGTGAATTTCTGGTCAGCGAGGCGAGCACGACAGCAGTCGCGACTGTCGGCGCGTGAATCTCGAGTTCACGCTTCACCACATCCGCAAGGCAATCGAGCGCACTACGAGTTGAGGCGCCACTGGGCGGCGACATTGATCGTGTCCGGCCACGCTGCTTGACGTCGTCCACGTCACCCACAGAGGTCGCCCCTACGCATTTGCGGTGTCGTCCGAACCGCTGCATAGGACGTACATCGAGTCGACCCGGTCCGCACAGCGCGTCCCTACGCCTCGCCGTAGCCAGTTGACATCGCCACCTCCATCTGGTCAAATGGTCAGGCCATTTGATGGCTTTACCGTGGCCTCACCCACCAATTCCGCTGAATCGATCGCCTTCGGTACCGAAGGCGCTGCGAGCGTGTCGCCTTCAACCGTGGCGGCTACGCCGGCGGGGCGCGCGGCGTGGATCTCCTTACCAATGCGCGCGATTCAATCGCAGCGCGTGTACGAGCAGATCGCGGAGCACCTGACCCAATTGATTCGCGAGCGCGATATGCGCCCGGGTGATCGGCTGCCGCCGGAACGGGAACTCGCCTCGCAGCTTGGCGTGAGCCGCCCCTCGGTGCGCGAGGCCATGATCGCGCTCGAGACCGCCGGACTCGTCGAAGTCCGCACCGGCAGCGGGACCTACATTCGCGAGATCTCTTCCCCCGGTGCCTTTGTGCTGCCGTGGGCCACGCAGAACGATGCGGGCCCCGGCGTGCGCGAGCAGTTTCAAGCTCGCAAGCTGATAGAACCCGAAGTGGCCGCCCTTGCGGTGGAGACCATTACGGAGGTCGAGATCGATGCGCTTGCTGCTGCGATCGATCACGCCGAGCAGCGCTTCGCCAATGGGCAGACTGCGGAGGAGGAGGACGACTATTTCTTCCACGTATCGCTCGCCGAGTCCACACGCAACACCGTGCTGGCGGGATTGGTGCGGCACCTCTGGGATCTGCGGCGCAGTGAGATGTGGAAGACCATCCGCACACGCGTTGTGAAGTCGGAGCACCTCAAGCAGGTGATTGCAGATCGGCGTTCAATTGTCGATGCTTTGCGAAGGCGCGACGCCAAGGCGGCGCGACTCATCATGCGGCGTTACATCAGGAAGGCCGAACAGCGCTATTTCGGCTGAGTCGGCGTCATCGCAGTATCCGGACCCAGGTGAACGGCGCCGGACTCGGAAAGGAAGGATGATATGCGACATATGCTGGTTCGTTCCGTATCCCATCTCTTGCTCGGCGCATTCGTGATGGCTCTTCCGCTGTCGGCACTGGCGCAGACAGTGGTCACCATGTGGAGTTTTCTCGATCCTGCAAAGACCACGGGCCGCGAGGTAGCGCTGAAGGGAATGATCGATTCGTTCGAGAAGGCGAATCCCGGAATCAAGATCAAGGTCGAGCCGCAGGTCTTCTCCGAACTGATGGCCAAGTTCCTCGCGGGACATAACACGGGTTCTGCGCCAGACATCATATGGGTCAACACCGAGAACATGGGCGCACTGGCGAAGTCCGGCGCAGCGGCCGATCTGGGCGCCCTGTTTCTCAATAAATGGACGAAGGAACAAGACGCTGACTTTTTCGTGCGTGCCGGGTGGGATGCACCGATGTCGAACGGCAAACGCTTGGCGGTGCCGCTGTTCCACGCGACAACAAGCCTGTTCTACCGCAAGGACCAGTTCAGGGAAGCGGGTATCGATCCGGCGTCGATCAAGACCTGGGATCAATTGGTCGAGGCTGCAAAGAAGCTGACGCGCGATGTGGACAAGGACGGACGCGTCGACGTCTGGGGTTTCGGTACGCCGCTGTCGACCGAACGTACGGGCGGCACCACCGCGTTCACGAGCATGCTCGTTGCCGGCGGGAAAGTCTGGGAGAACTGCAAGCCTAATTACGCCAGCGATACCGGAACTCGTGCCGTGCAGTTGCACGTGGACATGATCAACAAGTACAACGTGATGCCGAAGGAAGCGATCACCAATCACGCCGACGATATCGTCGATCAGTTCATCGCCGGCCGCTATGCCATCGCCACGTTGCCGTTCGCACGCTACTCGCAGGTGCAGGCGCAGGCCAAATGGGGGGGCGACAACCTCGGTGTGCTGCCTTGGCCGGCCTGGACCGCCGACAAGATCGGTCCGCAGCAGGTGCAGGGCTGGTGGGCGGCCGTATGGAGCAAATCGAAGAAGACCAAGGAAGCGGGCGCGTTTCTCGAGTGGATGATCAATCAGGATTCCGTACGCGCGTGGACGATCACGGGCGGTCAGATGCCTACACGGATGTCCGTGTGGAAAGATCCGGTGCTGCGCGCTCCCAAGTACGACTACATGAAGGCGGTGATCGACGGTTGGGCCGCCAACAGCTTTCTCGTGCCGACAGATTGCAACATTTCGCGCTTTGACGCCGATTGGAATCAGGCGGTGCAGCGCGTCGTCGTTGGCGGCAAGACGCCAAAGGAAGCCATGCAGGAAGCCGAGAAGTCGTTCCTGTCGCGTCAGTAGATCGTCTCCGCGCGGCCAGCACCACGCTGGCCGCGCCTTCCAACCGCTCCATGCCCATCAATCCCCGTTCGAGCTGGTATCCGTACCGGTTCGTGTTACCGGTGCTGGCCGTCGAGATTTTGTTCGTCGGCGTGCCGCTGGTTATCGGCGTCTACTACAGTCTGCATCGCGCCGACTACTTCCAGCTCACGGGTTTCGTTGGCTTGCAGAACTACATCACGGTGCTCGAGTCACCGGTGGTGCGCGAGAGCCTTGCGGCCACTGCGATATTCTCGGTGTTCTCGCTGGCGCTTACGTTTGGCGTGGGTCTTGCGCTTGCGCTGTACCTCGAACGCGATACGCGGCTGCACGTCTTCGCCCGCGCGGTGGTCCTGGTGCCGTACACGATCGCGATGCTGGTTGGATCGCTGCTGCTGAAATGGATCTTCTCCAAGGACGCGGGAATCATGTACCTGGCGTTGGGACCGCTCGGCCTGCCCGACATCAGCATTTTGGCCGACCCCAACTCGGCGATGGCCGCCCTCGTCTACAACGCCGTCTGGCGCGACAGCGCGTTTGCAATGATCCTGCTGATGGCCGGATTGAAGGGCATCGATGCGCAGCTCTACGCCGCCGCGCGCGTCGACGGAGCGAGTGCTTGGTATCGCTTTCGGCGAATCACGCTGCCGCTGCTGCGCGTGCCGATCCTGATCACGCTGATCCGCTTGCTCATCCATTTCGTCAACGTGCTGACGTTTGCGCTCATCCTGACCGGCGGCGGGCCAAACAATTCAACCCAAACGATGGGTCTCGCCATGTACCGCATGGGTTTTGTCGACTTCCGGCTTGGGCCAGCCAACGCGCTCGCATTCCTGGTGCTGCTGTTCAACCTCGTGCTGATCTTCATCTTGCTGCGGCTCTTCCGGCAGCGAAAGGGGGCAATATGAACGCTGGCGAGCTGACGTGGAGTGCGAGACGCACGCCGTCCAGGGGCAACATCCGGCTGATACCCAACCATGCGGGGGGCATCAAATGAATTGGCGCCGGCGCGCACTGCTGCGGAAGGTCGTCAATGCCACGGTGGTGTTCGGGATCTGTTTCGTTGCGCTGTTCCCGATCTTTTGGGGGCTGTCGACCTCACTCAAGCCCGCCAATGCGATTCTCGAGTACCCGCCGCAACTGATCCCGAGTTCACCATCACTCGAGCATTACCAGCAACTCTTTGCGACCGGCATCCACAAGTACATTCTGAACAGCGCCCTGGTTTCGGTGGCAACCGTGGTGCTGTGCGTTGCGTTGGCAGCGCTGTCGGGATATGCGCTGGCGCGCTTCGAGTTTCGCGGCAAGGCGATCGTGCTGTTCGTGATCGTGGCGGTGATGAGCATTCCGTTGCCGTCGCTGATGGTGCCCACATTCACTTTTCTCGCCCTGCTTGGCCTCAACAACACGTTGTTGGGTCTGATTCTCCTCTACACCGCATACCAGTTGCCGCTCGCGGTCTGGGTGCTGTACGGCTACTTCCAGACCATTCCAACTGAATTTGAGAATGCCGCGATGATCGATGGCTATTCGCGTCTGCAGGCCCTGCGGCGCGTTGTGTTGCCTCTTTCACGCCCTGGATTGATCGCCGCCGGACTCTTCACTCTGACATTCGCCTGGAATGACTTCGTCGTCGCAGTGGTGATGAACTCGTCTGATGACGCGAGAACGCTGCCGGTGGCCATTTACAACTACCTCGGATTCTTCGGCCGCGAGTGGGGCCCACTCACCGCATCGGCGATGCTGTCGATCGTGCCTGTAATCCTGGTCTTCATCGTCTTTCAGAAATATTTCCTGTCTGGGATGACAGGAGGAGGCATCAAGGGATGAGTTCCGTCCGCTTCGCTGGCGTGAGCAAGCGCTTTGGCGCAGTCGAGGCGTTGGTGGATCTGAACCTCGACATCGCCTCCGGCGAGTTCGTTTCGCTGCTGGGGCCCTCCGGCTCAGGCAAATCGACGTCGCTGAATCTGCTCGCCGGCCTGCAGCCCATCGACGCCGGGGAGGTCTTCATCGGCGACAAGCGCGTCAACGACCTGCCCCCGGACCGGCGCGATCTGGCGATGGTATTTCAGAACTACGCGCTGTATCCGCACATGACCGTATTCGAGAATGTTGCGTTTCCGCTGCGCGCGCGCGGACGCAACTTTTCCGAGGCAAACATTGAAACCAAGGTCGCGCAGGTAGCGGCCACACTGGGCATCAAGGACCTTCTGGCGCGCTACCCGAAGGAACTATCCGGTGGGCAGCAGCAGCGCGTCGCGCTCGGGCGGGCCATGGTACGTGACCCGAAAGTGTTTCTGCTCGACGAGCCGCTGTCCAATCTCGACGCCCGCCTGCGCATCCGCATGCGCAAGGACATCAAGGCACTGCACGATGCGCTGCAATCGACGATTGTCTATGTGACGCACGACCAGTCCGAGGCGATGACGATATCGTCTCGCATCGCAGTGTTCGACCGGGGCCACCTGCAGCAGTACGGCACCCCCGAGGAGGTCTACAACCGCCCTGCCAATCTCTTCGTCGCGAATTTTGTTGGTGAGCGAGAAATCAACCAGGTGAGCGGCGCGATCGAATTGCACGCCGGAGGCTTACGCTTCCAGGGGGGCGGTCTCGCGATTCCGCTCGACGATGATGCCACCGGAGGTGTGCGGGCGCTTGCGGGACGTGCTGTCACCCTCGCTGTGCGCGCCGAAGGCATCGTGCCCTTGGTCGACGGCGGCGACGTGGCGGGCGAAGTTGTCCAGACTGAACTCTCGGGGCCGGATCAGATCATTTACGTTCGCGCCGGCGATGGCGTGGAACTCTGCTGTCGCGCGGATCCAGCCGCCCATCTGCGCAAAGGACAATTGGTACGAATGCGTTTCGTCCCCGAGCGCCTCCATTTCTTTGATCCCACTACCTCCCGTAACCTTCCCGCCGTCTGACACGGCGTGCCATTTAGATACAGGATCCGTCATGAGCAACGCGATTTCCCAGCAAGAATACGACGTCATCGTTCTCGGTGGTGGTAGCGCCGGCGTGGCCGCCTCGATTGCCGCTGCACGCAACGGCGCCCGCACCATTCTGGTCGATGCCGGTCCCATGATTGGTGGCGAGATGCTGTCGGGCATTCCCATTGACGGCTGCCTGTCGAGCCGCGGCGAATGGGTAGTCGGCGGCATCTCGCGCGAACTTTTTGCCGAATGTGAGCGCATGGGCGGGTACATCGGCCCCATCGACGACCATCGAGCGCTGTGGGTGGTGGCGACCGATCCCGAGGTGATGAAGTTGGCGGTGGTCAAACTCGTGCAACAGGCGGGCGTAACGTTGCTGCTTTATACGTTTGCGGAAAGCGTGGTCGTCGAAGACGGTACGGTCAAGGGCGTGATGGTGCTCAACAAGAATCGTCGCACACTGCTCACCGGCAAAGTCATCATCGACTGCACCGGCGACGCCGACGCCGCTGTCGACGCCGGCGCTCCCTGGGAGATTGGCAATGCGTCAACGGGTGACCTGCAGCCCGTCTCGATGGTGTATCGCATGCAGGGGGTCGATACGCAGCGACTGCTCGAGTTCGTGCGCGAACATCCCGAGCACTTCGGCCTTGCCGAGGACAAAGCGCGCGGCATGACGGCAAGAGAGGCGGCGGAGGGCCTTTACAAACAGGGCCTGCCCAAGGTGTTCATGGTTGCCAACGGGCCGCTGATGACCAAGGCGATCGCCGATGGCGAGATGTATCAGTCTTCGATGATTGCGGTCACGCCCATTTCGTTGCAGCGGCGCGAAGTGTCGATCAACTCGACCCGCATCGGCAACCTCGATGCCACGCAGACCGCCCAGCTTTCGGGGGCTCTGCCGGACTTGCTCGACCAAGTGTGGATGGGCGTCAACTTCATGCGCAAGTATGTCCCCGGCTTTGAGAGTGCCGTCTTCTCGGGTATCGCACCACGGATCGGCATTCGCGAGACCAGGCGCATCGTTGGCGAGTACGTGCTGACGCGTGACGACATCATGCAGGCGCGCAAACGGCCCGACGGCATCGGCAAGGGTTCACACGAACTCGACATCCACGGCAGTGGCGTCAAACACGAGCGCTCGACAATCAAGGATGGCGGCTCGTACGATATCCCCTACAACTGCCTCGTGCCGAAGAACGTCAAGAATATGCTGGTGGCCGGCCGCTGCTTTTCCGCCACCCGCGAAGCACATAGTTCCGCGCGCGTGATGGGTACGTGCATGGCCATGGGCCAAGCGGCAGGCACCGCGGCAGCCGGTTTCGCAGCCGATCCGAAGTGGAATGGCGACGTGCGCTCGATCGACATTCAGACACTGCGGGCGTCACTCACGGCGCAAGGAGCGGTACTGGACGGAACCTTCTAACCCGGATATTTCACACGGAATCGCAAAATGAGGTCGGCGGAATCCTGACTTCCCACGTTGAATCGGTTGTCGAGACTGATCGCTGTGGAGACTCCGCCTATGCCAAAGTGTACCGCGACCGAAGTGCCGTTTTCGAAGCTTGGACGCCGCCAGATTGACGGCCGTTTCGACGATGGCGATGTCAGTTCCGACGGTGGATTGTTGTTGCTGCGGCAAGTCGAGCGCCGACTCGGCTTGCTGAAGGCGGTGGCGCAAGTGCTGCTGGAGCGACTGCGCACCGTCGGCTTGGCTGGCACCGAACTCGCCCGCACGCAGGTCTGGATCCTTCCCCTCGCGCAATAGGGCACGCTTCTGGTCGCGCAGCTCGCGCGCCGCCTTGAGACCCAACTCCCCGCGTCCGTTGCCGAAGGTGCCCAGGACGATGGCGCGGAGCGCGCCCCCCCGCCTGTACCGGAACTCCCAGACCTTGACCCCCGAAGGGCGGACAAGCAGGAACAGCGACTGCCCGTCGCGAGTACGCGCCGACGTAGGGCAACGCCCTCATTATTGCGGGTTGTTATGGTAAACAGACCTCAGATACCCGGATGCACCGACGGTTCACGCAATACCGGCTTGCCGGGGTCGAGGCGACAGGTTTCCAGCTTATCGCGACGGAACACGACACCATGCCCGGGTTGCTGCGGCAACGCGATACGTCCTCGCGTGACGATCAACGGCTCCTCGACGACACCGAGGTCGCTCAGGTTGCCGCCGAAGATGTTCTCGACCAGGAACCCGTTACGGACCGCGCCGACGAGGTGACAAGAGAGCTCCAGGCTATCGTGCGGCGCGATGACAAGGTTCGCGAGCTGCGCGGCATGGGCGATCTTCATCCACTCGCCGACACCGCCGACCTTCCATACGTTCGGCTGCAGCACATCGGCTGCCTCGGCGCGGATATAGGCCCAGAAATCATAGCGGTTGCCGAGTTGCTCGCCGACTGCGATCGGAACGCCACAGGTACGCCGAAGGTGCGCGTGTCCGATCACGTCGTCCGACAGCAGCGGTTCCTCGATCCAACCGGGGCTCACCTCGGCGAGCGCCCTGAGATTTACCAGCGCCTCGCCTGACGTCCACCGTTGGTTTACGTCGAGCATCAGCGCGCGTGAAGGCCCAATCAGCTTCCGAACCGCCCGCATCCGCTCCAGATCCTCTACCGGGTCGTTGCGCCCGATCTTCACCTTGAACGTCTCGTAGCCTTGCGCGAGCTGTTCCTCGACTTGTGCGAGTAGCTCATCTCGCGTCAGATGAAGGTTGACCGCGCTCGCATAGACGCCGACCGAATCACTCATTCCGCCGAGGAGCTGATACAGGGGCCTGCCCGCGGCTTTGGCCTTGATGTCCCACAACGCGATGTCGATGGTTGCAAGTGCCAGCGTCGTGATGCCGGCGGGGCCGAGAAAATGGCACTCGTCCCACAGGCGCGACCAGATTCGTTCCGTGTTCCCAGGATCCTCGCCCAAAAGGGTCGGCGCGAGATAGGCTTGTACGAGCTGTTCGACGGCAAGCCCACCGAGCCCGATCGTCTGACACCAGCCCGTACCGCTCATCCCGCATTCGGTGCGGACTTCGGTGACGACGTATTCGTGATGGGTGATGCGATACTTGGCCGAGACCCAGGGCTCCGCCAGTGGGATGCGATAGGTTCCGGTAATGACCTCGGCGATGCGCATGCGATGCTCCGTTCAGGAGGCTGCCAGCCCAGCCAGGAATCTGGGCAGGCCAAGCGCCAGATCGGGGAAGACCACGATCGCGAGCAGCACCGTGACCAACGGCACCAGGAAGGGCAGTACCGCGACGGCGAGCACGTCGGCGCGAAGATTCGCGACGCGGGCGACCGTGTAGAGGACCAGGCCAACAGGGGGCGTGAGCAGTCCGATGCAAAGCGCCAGCACGGTGACGATGCCAAAGTGGACGAGGTCGATGCCGAGCAGCTTGACGCCGGGAAGCAGGATCGGCACCAACAGCAGCATCGCGGCGACCGGCTCCATGAACAGGCCGACCGCGACGTAGAGGGCGACGATGATCAACAGGAGCAACGTCGGGCTGCTGATCTCGCGTCCTAGCCAGAGCGCCACGTCGATCATGACACCCGATCGGGTGACGACGAACCCGAGCAGCGCAGTCGCTGCGACGATATAGAACAGCGCCCCGGTCGCGGCGACTATGCGCACGACGACGCGACCGAGTTCAGCCCAAGTCAGCTCACGATAGAAGGTGGCCAGCACTATCGCATAGGCGCAGGCCACGATGGCCGCCTCCGTGGGCGTGAACAGCCCTGCGTAGATGCCACCGACGACAACCAGCGGAATCAGCAGGCTTGGTACCGCGCCGACGAATGCCTCGCGCAACTCGGTCGACGTCGGCTTCGACTCCTTGGGGCAATAGCCGAGCCGCGCATAGATGCCGACGGTGATCATCAGCGAAATCCCCATCAGAAGCCCCGGAACCACGCCGGCGAGAAACAGCGATCCGATTGACGCACCTGCAACCGCACCGTAGATCACCATCGGCACGCTCGGCGGGATGATGGGGCCGATCAGCGAGGACGCGGCCGTGATCGCGGCGGAGAACCTGGGCTCGTATCCCCCCTCGTTCATCGCCTTGATTTCCATTGTTCCAAGCCCGACCGCGTCGGAGATCGCGGAGCCCGTCATGCCCGAGAAGAGCATGCTGGCCGCAACATTCACCTGGCCGAGCCCGCCCGGAATCCAGCCGACCATAGCGCGCGCCAACCGGAAAATCCGTTGCGTCAATCCGCCCTGGTTCATGATCTCGCCGGCGAGCATGAAGAACGGTGCGGCGATCAACACGAAGCTGTTGACGCCGTTGACCATCGACTGCGCGGCGATCACCGGTGCATTGAGCAAGCCGTCTTCCACGGCGACGGCGGCCAGTGCGACGATACCCAGCGCGGTCGCCACCGGAACGCGCAGAGCGAGCAACGCGAGAAGCCCGAGCAAGCCGAGGGCGACGGTCACGAGTCGCGACCTTCCCCGAAGCGCCGAATCGCCACGACGAGCTGTGCCGCGACCGCCGCGATGCTCATCAGTGCCGCGGCGAGGACGGCAAGATAGAGCCAGCCGTAGCGAAAGCCGGACAGCGAGCCCGCGAACGAGCCCCATGTCTGCCGCGCCATCTGCCCGAGGCCGACGGCGAGCACGGCTAGAAAAAGGAGCTCGACGACGAGGAGCGCGACCCGCCACGCGGCACGCTGACGGGGAGAGAGCTTCGGCGCCGCCCACTCCTGAAACGCTTCGACCGTCATGTGCTGGCCACGGCTATGGGCCGCCGCCATGCTGAAGAAGACCAGCGCGATGAAGCCGAACGCGGCGAACTCCTCCGCCCACACGAAGCCCAGTCCGAACGGCCGCAACACGACCTGCGCGAGCAGCACGGCGAAGAGCAGCGCCACCAGACCGATGGAGACGATTTCGGGCAGACCGAGCCGAGCGCGCACCTGGGCTCCCTCTGGCGTCCGCTCGCTACGGCTTGGTCGCCTTGATACGCTCGTAGAGCTTGCGACCATCGGCACCCAGCACCTCTTCTGGTACCTTGGCGATCAACTGATCGATACCGGTCAGGTTGATGTCGATCAGTTGCATCTTGCCGGTGCTCGTGAGCCACGCGAGGTCAGCGTCCTGCGCCGCGCTGGCCTGCGCCGTGGTCCAGGCAGTCGTCTCCGTCGCGGCCTCGGCGATCGCGCTGCGCAGCTTTGCGTCCATGCCGGCGAAGCGCTGCTCGCTCACGAAGAACGCCTGCATCTGCGGCACATGGTTCGTCTTCATCACGTACTTCTGCACCTCGTGAAATTTCTGGGCGCGAATGAAGTTGGGCGGATTCTCCTGCCCCGAAACCGTACCGGTCTGCAGTGCGAGATAAAGCTCGGTAAAGGCTATGCTGGCTATGTTGGCGCCGGTTTTCTCCCAGGTCTTCACCCACATTTCCGCGGGTGCGAGCCGGAACTTGAGACCCTTGAGGTCGGCCAGTGTCCGCACCGGGTTGTTCGCGGTCAACACGCGGGTGCCGACGTATTGCCAGCCGAGCACGCGGACCTTGTGATCCTTGACCAGCAGCGTGTTTATCTCCTTGCCGATCTCGCCGTTGAACACCGCGAGGCTGTGCGCGGGGGTCGGATAGATGAAGGGCATCGACACGATCATGTAGGGCCGCGCCATGTAGCTGATGACGAGGTCGCCAGTGAGGGCAAGATCGATCGTTCCCGCGCCAAGTTGCTGCAGGTTCGACCGTTCGTCGCCAAGCGCGCCGCCAGGCAGCACGGTCACTTTGACGGCGTTGCCGGTCTTGGTGGCGACGGTATCCGCAAAGCGCTGCGCGCTCTTTCCCGGCAGGCTGTCAGGAGCAAACTGGTGGGCGAGCCGCAGCGTGGTCTGGGCGTGCGCCGCGCCCGCGGCAAAGATCATACTGGCAGCAAGCGAAAACAGGATCCTGGTTTGCATGACACAAATCCTCCTCTGGTTCCAGCGCCCGAAGGGTGCGCCGAGACTTCTTCAGGCAAGTCTAGTTCGCGAAGTCGTGTAATGTCCAATACCATTATCTTGGTCATCCATGCATTGAGGTTATGACTTTAAGTCTTCGCCAGATCGAGGTTATTCGCGCCGTGTTGCGGGCGGGCACACTCACGAGCGCCGCGCGTCAACTCGGCGTCTCGCAACCGGGGATCAGCCGCGTATTGCGCATCGCCGAAAACCGGCTTGGGCTCGAACTGTTCGAGCGGCGCGCCGGGCGGCTTCACCCGACACCTGAGGTGCTGGCGCTCTATCCCGACATCGAGAAAATCTACGCCGAAATCGATGCGATCCAGCGCACTGCCAGTGATCTGCGTCGGGTTCGTGGCGGCCGGTTGTCGCTGGTTTCGATTCCTTCCATCGCGACGACGATCCTCGCCGATGCGATCGGTCGGCTCGCCAAGACGGGCCCCGATCTACGTATCACGCTGCGAACCGTGCTCAACTACGAGGTCATCGAAAGCGTACGCGCGGGCACGGCGGAGCTTGGCTTCGCCTATGATGTGCCGAGCAATCCGGCCGTCACGGTGACGGAGATCGGCCAAACAGAGCTCGTCTGTGTACTGCCGAAGGGGCATCACCTGGCTGCGGCGACTGCGATCGATGCGCGCGACCTCCATGAGTTACCGCTGATCTCGTTTAGCGGTACGCTGGCGATCGGCGCCGCGCTGGAGAGCGCGTTTGCGGAGACGGGCGCAAGCCGGCGGATCAGCGTGGAAGTAGGGCAAACGTTCCTCGCGTGTGCGCTGGTCAATGCCGGTGCCGGGATCGCTGTCGTTGACAATCTCGTGGTCGGCAATCTGCGGCGCGGCCTGGTGGTCAAGCCTTTCAAGCCAAAGCGGGTGATTCGGCTTTATGCAATTTCGCGTCAAGACCGGCTATCGCTAGCCGCTCAAGCGCTGCTTGAGGCGCTCGTTCCACCGGGCCAAGGCCGGCGGAGGCGTTGACTGACCCGATCAACCGCTGCAAGCGTTGCGCATCGACCGCGGGAACACCTCTCAACCAATGCTCGGTCCGACCGTCGCCTGGGACCTGCGTGCGAACGGGGCTTGTCGATCCGCGTCCCCGTGAAATTTTCGGACGGCACCCGTTGACATGGGGACCGGCGCTTGGTGATCGCAGACCGCCGCCGGTACTTTGTCAGCCTACCTCAGCTGCTCGAGCCAATCCCCGTGATCAATGGCCGGTGGCATCCCGTGCCGCCACCCTTTCGCGTCCCCGCTTGACGAGAGATTGGCGAGGACCGTGCGTGCAAAGTCAGCAAGCATGCACCGGACGCTACCGGGGGCTGCCCGAACGAGAGCGTGAACAGAAGAGTTTATCAAAATGTCCAGGACGAACAGTTGACAAACTCCCTGAGCGGCTATAAATTCCGCCCAGCGTGCTTGTATGTCCATGACAAATAGGCCAACAAGCCATAACGGTGCCGCCGCTTCGAAGAGGCGACCTACCTATTTTCCCGTCAACCGGAGAACCGATGTGAAGATTGCATCCACTTGCCTTGGCATCTTGCTGGCGGCGGCGGCTGGCGCGGCCCATGCCGAGATCATGCTGTACGAAAACGACAACTACAACGGCCGCTCGTTGAGTTCGGCGAACAGCGTGTCGAATCTCGACGACAACGGCTTCAACGACAAGGTGTCTTCGGTCAGGGTCCGCGGAGGGCGGTGGCAGCTGTGTGCCGACGCCTACTTTCGCGGCAGCTGCGTGACCCTCGGCCCCGGTGAATACCCGTCGCTGCGCGCCATGGGGATGAACGACAAGGTGTCGTCGGCGCGCGAACTGGGCTGGACGCCCGACGGTGGCGGCGGCTGGAACAGCGGCAACCGCTACGACAGCAACAACAGCGGCAGCTACAACAGCAACAGCAGCTACGACTCCAATCGGTGGGGCAGTGGCGGCAACTGGGGGTCCGGCACCCGCGCGGTCCTGTTCTCGAGCTACAACCTGTCCGGCGAGAGTTTTGTCGTCGGGCCGGGTGGTGCGCGCAACCTCGACCGCGCCGGCTTCAACGACAAGGCCCGCTCGCTGCGGGTCGAGTCGGGCTATTGGCTGTTCTGCAGCGACGCGGAATTCCAGGGTAACTGCCACACCTACGGCCCCGGGGATTACCCCAACCTGCCGTCGGGCCAGAACCACAGCATTTCATCCGGCCGCCAGGTGTCGAACGACTACCCGTACCGCAGCAAGCCGAACTGGGGCAATTGACGGTCGGATAGGCTTAGGTGGCAGAGCCGCTTTGCCGCGGCGCGTCGCCATGGCGGGTGCCGGCTTCGGCACCTGCGAAAAGGGTAAACGCAGCCGGCGTCCCAGGCGCGGACGTCTGCAACATGCCTAACGTGCGCCGTTCAAGCCGAACCCCAGCAACCGGCCGGCACCCTGCGCCGGCCGCGCTAAGCAAGGACACTCCATGCGAAAAGCATCGTCTGTCATTACCGTCGTGGTTGGCGTCAGCCTTTTTGCCGGCCTCGTCGGGCTCTCCGCTGCACAGTCGACTTCGAGCAGTGCTGCCGCTCCGGCGAGAGCATCGATGCTCGACAACTTCGGGTTTCCGTACGGCTTTTCGGTCGAGAAAATGGATTTGACGGCCGATCCACGCAAGGACTTCCGCCGCTATGCCGCCGGCCGCTGGATCGATGCAGCGGTGATCCCCGCCGACGATCTGCGCGTTTCGGGCATCCAGGTGCTGGTCAAGCGGGTCGAGGTCCAGATCAGGACGCTGCTCGACGATGCGGCGGGCGCGCGCGCGACGGCCGCCAAGGGCAGCCCGGCGCAGCAGGTCGGCGACTTCTATCGCTCCGGCATGGATGAGAAGCGGTTGACCGAGCTCGGCGTGACGCCGCTCACGCCCGACTTCGACCGCATTGCCGCAATCGACGGCCGGAAAGCGTTGGCCGATACGCTCGCCCGGCTGGCCGTCGCCACCAACGACACGATCGTGCTCGGTGTCGGCGTCGGCACCGACACCGTCGACCGCCAGCGCTACACAATCTATGCCGGCGACGGCGACCTGCCGTTGGGCGTCGACAACTACCTGAAGCCGGAGATGCAGAAGATCCGCGACGGCTACGTCCGGGAGGTGACCGACTACCTGGTCATCGCCGGCAGCTACGCCGGAGGACGCGAAGGTCGCCGCGGAACGCATCCTCGCCATCGAGACGCGGATTGCCGGGAAGAAGCTCACCCCGGTGGAAAAGCGTGATCCGGCGAAGCGCTTCCAGCGGATGCGCTATGACGACCTGAGGTCGCTGCTCGGCAACGTCGACCTCGACGCCTACTTCGCCGACTTCGGCCTGCCGACGGGCGGCGAGGTCATCGTCATGGAAGCGGCGGCGCTGCGGGAACGCAACGCGATGCTGGCCGAGCTTCCGCTGTCCGACACCAAGAGCTACCTGCGCTGGGAGCTGTTGCGGCGGGCGGCGCCCTATCTGACGCCGGCCTTCCTCGGCCCCGGCAAGGCGTTCGCCGAGGTTCTGTACGGGCATATCGAACTGCCGCCGCGCGACCGCGCGGTGGCGCAGCAGGTGGCCGGCAAGCTCGGGCATCCGCTCGGGCAGTTGTACGTCGCGAAGCACCTGTCGCCCGACGCCAAGGCGGCGGCCGAGGATCTGGTGCTGCGCATCAAGGCCGAGTTCCGCGGTCGGGTGGAGAAGAATGCCTGGGTGTCGCCCAGCACCCGGCGCGAGGCGCTGGCGAAGTTCGACACGATGAAGGTCGGCGTGGGCGGTCCGGCGCAATGGATCGACCACACGGCCGTCGACATCCGGCGCGACGACTACTTCGGCAATGTGGCGCGGATCAACGAGTTCAGGTTGCGTCGCGACCTCGCCAAGTTGGGCAAGCCAGTGCAGGAAGACGGCTTTGCCGTGCCGAACGCGACGCTGCCGACCGACATCAACGCCGCCTACCAGGGCAGCCAGAACAGCATCGAGATCCCGGCGGCATTCCTGCAGGCGCCGTTTTACGATCCCAAGGCCGACCCGGCGCTCAACTTCTGCGCGCTCGGCGCGGTCATTGGCCACGAGTTCACGCACGGCTTCGATTCGTTGGGCCGGCTCTACGATGCGAAGGGTAGCGTCCGCGACTGGTGGACGGCGGCCGATGCTCGACACTTCGAGAAGGAAACGCAAAAGCTCGTCAGGCAGGCCTCGGCGGTCGAAGTCGTCCCGGGCCTGCACATCAACGGCGAGCTGTCGGTCGGCGAGAACCTGGCCGATGTGGGCGGAATTGCCCTCGGTGCGGCGGCGCTGGACCGCTACCTGCGCGACCATCCGCAGGAGAACCGAAAGATCGACGGGCTTACGCAAACCCAGCGCTGCTACCTGTCGTGGGCCCAGGCATGGGCCGACAGGTCCAACGAGGGCTGGCTGCGGCAGATTCTGCCGGTCGACGGGCATCCGCCGGGGGTCTACCGGATGATCGCGCCGGCGCAGCACGAGCGCGCGTTCTACCAGGCCTTCGGTATCCGTGCCGGCGATCCTGCTTGGCTCGATCCGAAGCGCCGGGTCTCGATCTGGTGAACGGGACCCTCTGCATGCGCGGCGGCGGTCCCGGGAGATTCGCCCGTCGCCTGCTGCTGTGGTGCGCAGGAGTCGGGTTGTTGGTCCCAACGTTGGCGACGGCGATTCCACCGCCGCCGGCGCGGCCCGAGCTGGTGCTGGACCTGCATGCCGGTGGTGACGCGCGCGGCATCGAGGACGAAGTGCGCGCGTATCAGGCGGTGCCGGTGTCGTTTCGCGCCAATGCCGCGGACGAACTGCTGGTGTGGTTGGTGGACAGCGAGCGTTTGCTCGTCCTCGACGTTGAAGCTCCGTCCGATCTGCGCTGGGTTTCAGGTGCGATGCCAGGGCCGGACGGCCTTCGCTTGCGACTGATGGAGACGGGGGTCTATCGCGTATTCGTCGTCATGACCGGCGATGCGGCACGCTTGGGCAAGGCGGCGCGATTTCAACTCCGATTGAAGCTCATTCGCTGATGGGTCGCATCACGCCATCGTCGGCAGAAGGCGATTCGCACGACAACCGGGTAGCCGCCATGACCTTTCCCATGCGCCTCCTGGCGTCCGTCGCTGCCGCAGCAACGCTAATCGGCTGCGCGACGCTGACCCCTGCGTCGACCTCCTTGGCGGGAACCCGCTGGCAATTGCTCGCCATCGATTCGATGGACGACGCACAGGGGACGACCCGGCCCGCGGACCCCGCCCAGTACACGGTGACCTTCGGTGCGGATGGCCGGGCCGCCTTCCGGCTGGACTGCAACCGCGCGACCGGAGAGTGGAAGGCCACGCCTGCCACTGCCGATGCCCGCTCGGGGCAACTGATCTTCGGTGCGCTCGCCGGCACCCGCGCCATGTGCGCTCCGGGGTCGCTCGACCAGCAGTTGTTAAAGCAGTTGCCGTATGTGAGGAGCTACCTGTTCCAGGATGGACAGTTGCACATGTCGCTGTTTGCGGACGGTGGCATCCTCCATTGGGGACCAATGCAGTAGACGCCCGACGGTGAACGCGTCCCGATCCAGCGTGAGCCCGGACTGCGGGAACCTTCGACGCCTGCCAATGGCCCTGACTCAATTCTGTCTGTTCACATCCAATCGTTTGTTTCTCGAGGAGCACTGACATGACGCATCATTTCGCCTTGGCCATGCTGGCCCTGATCGTCACCCATGCCGCGCTGCCGGCCCATGCGGCAGGCGCCCCCGGCATGCGCAGCCAGACCGTGCAGTTCGCCAAGGGGGCGACTTCGGCGCAATTGAAGGGCTCGATCAAGGGCGACGCTGGCGTCGACTATAAGATAGGCGCGCGTGCCGGCCAGACGCTTGCGGTCACGATGAAGCCGTCGAACGCCTCGACCTACTTCAACATCCTGCCGCCGGGTTCCGAGGGCGCCATGTTCATCGGCAGCACCTCCGGCGTGAAGGCGACGGTCGTGCTGCCTGACGACGGCATTTACGTCGTGCGCGTGTATCTGATGCGCAATGCGTCGCGCCGCAACGAGACCAGCAACTACACGCTCACCGTCGGCGTCACCGGCAACCCGCTAGCCCCGCTGGCGGCGGCGAAGGACGCGTTGATCCCCGGCACGAAGTTCCATGCGTCGGCCCCGATGACGTGTACGCCGCCGTTCGAAAGCAAGCCCCAGCCCTGCGAAGCCTTCGTCACCCGGCGCGGCTTCGACGGCACCGCCACCGTCGAGGTCCGTACGCAGAACGCAATGCGGCGGCGCATCCTCTTCGCTGCCGGAACACCCGTCGCATCGGACTCCGATGAAGCCATGGCGCATTCGCGCGAAGGCGATCGCACTGTGGTCCGGTTCGGCGCCGACGAACGCTACGACCTGCCCGACGCGCTGCTGACAGGCGGCTGATGAAAGCGGCCCACGTCACTCCTGCCGTGCGGCGCTCTGCAATGCAGGCGCTCCGACAACCCATGCGCGGACTTCGGTGGCTTCTGCTCGTGCCCGCCTCCGCGGTGGCGTTCTACTTGGCCATTGCGGCCACCATCGCTACCCATTACCTCGTAGAGCAGCATTTGTGCCCCCTTGCGGACTTCGATCGAGGCATCTGCAGTAACCGCACTCTCGGAGCGTTCCTCGAGGTGATCAAGCACGGCGGTGCGGCACTGACGGTGATCTTCGTCGCTGGCGTGGCGGTCATCGTCGCGCCCTCGAACAAGCGGCCGGTCCTTTGGGCCACGCTCGCGTTGCTGCTGCTCTTTGCGGCCTGGTTTGGCTATGCCGGCACGACAGGCTCGCTCTTCGCCGCGGCGGTAGTGGGTGGCGTGCTGGCCGCCATCGGATACCCGCGTTTCCTGCGTGCACCCACGCCACTGGCTTGACGATGCGCGCCCAGATCGACTTCGCAACACGCTGCGCCTGGCGCATATGACGGAGCTCGACAATTCATGAACAAGAGACTGGCGATTTCACTTGCCGCCTTCGTGGGCTGGCTGCTCATCACCGTGGTCGGCGGGCAGATCCATACCGGCGAAGCGCCGCTCCTGGAGGCCGTGACACGCGGCCTGGGCTGGCCCTTCCTGCTGGCGGCGCTGTTCCTTCTGGCCGTGGTCGTCTGGCAGCAGTGGCGCGACATCGGCCTGAACAAGCTCGCCTCCGGGCGCAGCCTGCTGTTGACCTGGCTGCCCATGCTCTACATCGTCGTCGGCCTGGGTCTGGCCGTCGTCTTCGGGCTGCCGCCAGCCGGGGTGTTGCTGTGGATCCTGTTCAACACCTTCCTGGTCGGGTTGTCGGAAGAACTGATGTTCCGCGGCGTGTTGCTGCAGGCGTTCCGGCGCACGGTGTCGATCTGGCCGGCCGTAGCACTGACCACGCTGGCCTTCGGCGCCATCCACTGCCTGAACGTGTTCATGACCGGTGAGCTGCGCCCGGCTTTGATCCAGTCGGCGGCGGCGGCGTTGAGCGGCCTGCTGTTCATCGCCCTGCGCCTGCGCACCGGCTCGCTCTGGCCCTGCATCATCGTCCATGGCCTGTGGGACTTCGCGACCTTCACCATTGCGGCGGCGCGCAGCGGTGAATCCCTGGCCAGTAGCGGTGGTGGCCCCGTGACCGTGATGACTTTCGTGCCGATCCTGCTAGTGCTGCCGAATGCCCTGTACGGCCTGTGGCTGATGCGGCACATCGGCAAGACCCACAGTCAAGCGGATCTCTGACCAGCCGTGTTGATACAGTGCCACTCGCCTCTCCGGGCCATGCAGAGCCCGCTCGGCACGTCGGCCGAGCAACTGTCTTGGTTTGCCGCCCCTCACAATGGCAGTGAACAAGCGGCTGGGTACTCCCGGCTGGACCAAGCGATAACCTCCACTAAACAACCAACCGAGAGAAAGGTACGCGCACCATGCCTGGAACGTTTGAACTGTCGAAGAACAAGGCCGGTCAGTTTTGCTTCAACCTGCTGGCGGCCAACAAGCGTGTCATCCTGACCAGCGAGGCTTATGCCACCCGCGCATCGGCTGTCGCCGGAATCGTGTCGGTGCGCAAGAATGCCGCGCTTCGTGAACGGTTCGAGCGCCGAATCGCAAAGAGTGGCAAGAGCTATTTCGTCCTGCTGGCGAAGAACGGCGAGATCATCGGCCAGAGCCAGATGTACGCTCACGCATCGTCTTGTTATCTTGGCATTCGATCTGTCATGGTCAATGCCGTCGAAGCGGCGTTGCTGGATTGCTCGAAGGCGTAGCCATCGCGATTCTGAAGGCGCCAAGTCGTTCGCTTCACACCAAGAGCGGTGTTTGGCGGCGGGAATGAACGACTGTCATCAAACCGTTTCGACTGCACCAAGCCCTCTGCGCACGTCCACATCTGGGTCATGGCAGTTGTGTTAGCGGCTGGGGGCGTGGGATTTCTGTGGCGCGTTCGGCACTGACATTCGAGTGCCTGCAATCATCTGCGGCGAATGAATGACGGCTCCCCACACTGGACCGGACAGTCAACGACGATGCTCGTCCGTCCGTTCGTGGCCGGACTGAGACCGTCGAGTTTGAACGCGAGCGGCGTGATCGCCGTCGGTCGCAGTACGACCCGAACCCGCCCGTGGCGGTTTCGTAGTCGAGTGACCGGTCCACTTTGTAAGCCGCCGTCCGTGGATCTCTTCGAACATTACCAAACTTGGTGGAAGCAATCGTTGCCGGATCAGTGGCGGTGGTTTCGGAGAACTGCAGCCGAACGGCCGCACTTCAAGCCGGCGACGGTTCGCAATCGCCCCAATCACGTCGAATTGGCTTCACCCGCAACCCACCACCCTACGATCTCGGAACACGACCATCGGTAACCAGCAGCCTGCAACTCGAACAACTCCGCATAGCGCCCCTGCTGTTGCAACAACTCGGCGTGCGTGCCCACGGCCTCGACCGCGCCGTCCAGCAGCACGACGATGCGATCGGCCATGCGGACGCTGGAAAAACGGTGCGAGATGAGTACCACCGTCTTGCCCTGGCTCAGTTCCTTGAACCGCTTGAACACCTCGAACTCCGCACGCGCGTCGAGGGCTACGTGCTCGTGCTGTATGCCGTGAAGGCCGCGCCGCTCTCGCACGTTGCGCCCGCGCGCGAGGTCGCGATGCTGTTTGCCGCGCTGATCGGCGGGCAGTTGCTTGGCGAGCGTGACCGCTTGGCACGGATAGGTGGTGCGGCCCTCATCGCGGTCGGCGTTAAGGCGCTCGCACTTGGTTAGCTAGAGTCGGTGAACAGGTGATGCAGAAGTCGAAGGCGTCCGGTTGACCGCGGGTTTATGTCTGATTCTCGTACGGGGCGACGGTCGGTGGGGTCAGGTCGGAACCGACGACCATCGGGCTGTGTCCGGCCCCTTCCCGACCATCGATTTCAATCCCCTGTCGGGGCGATTCGGAACTCCTGCACGTACTCGGCGTTTTCGAGTGTCATGGCCAGCCGCCCGGCAGCAGCTCGATCAGCAGATGCGATCGTCATGCTGTAGCGTCGAATCCGCCCCTCGCCGTCCAGCCGGTAGCTGAAGTTGGCAATGGTGAACCCGCCACGTTCGACTACATTTCGGATCTGGCTCTCGTCCACCCCCCCGTCGCGCGAGCAGCGTACCTCGAATTGGTAGTAGGCCTGGGTTGGCATGCGCGCCTCAATCCAGCGAAACGCCGACAAAACGCCCAACGTGAGAATTACAGACAACGCCATGGGAAAGTAAAAACCAATCCCGGCCAAGATGCCAATCGCGGCGGTAATCCAGATCGATGCCGCAGTCGTTAGACCGCGTACCGAGAAGCCTTCACGCATGATCACGCCAGCGCCGAGAAAGCCGATACCCGTCATGATTCCCTGAGACATGCGCGTTGGATCAAGGCGGACAGATTCACCGGCGGCGCGAACCCAGTGTGCCTCGTAGACGGTGACCAACATCAGGACGCTGGACGCCATGCAAACAAGTGCATGGGTGCGAAAGCCGGCAGGTCGGCCACGATAGGAACGCTCATAACCGATGAGTGATCCGGCCGCCAACGCGGCGATCATGCGAACTGCCATTTCATAGAAATCCGAGTCCACGAAGATTCCCGTTTTAGACCCATACTATTTGTACTGCTGAGAGCCCTTGCATATCTCGGACCACAAGGGTAGCACCGGTATTACAATGACTGCCGGTGAAAATCTGCGCTGCGGCATTGGAGCGTAGGAGTCTCGCCCGGTTCGCGTTTTCCTTCCTTGAGTCGCGTCAACCTTTCGCTGCGCCCCGGTCAATTGCTGTGAGCCGTCAGTCGGCGCCAAGGAGGCCCACGCTGTGTCGAAACCTGAGATTGAGACGACTGGAACCACGGTCGTGTACAAGAACCACTGGATGACCGTGCGTGAAGATGCGATTCTCCGGAGTAATGGAACGGCGGGGATCTACGGTGTCGTCGAGAAGGCAGACTTTGCTGTTATCGCAGCCGTTCGAGACCATTCCATCTACCTTGTCGAGCAGTACCGCTACCCTGTGAGAAGACGATTCTGGGAACTGCCGCAGGGCTCGTGGGAAGATCGAGCAATCGATCCCGTCGAACTCGCGAAAGCTGAGCTTCGGGAGGAAACCGGGCTCGTAGCGGGTTCGATGCTTCATGCCGGACGGCTGTTCCTGGCCTACGGTCACTCAAGTCAGGCGTATGACTTGTACCTCGCCACGGACCTGTGCGAGGGTGAAGCGCAGCTCGATGCCGAGGAAGAAGGTCTCGTGAGCAGAGCGTTTCCAGTGCAGGTCGTTCAGACCATGATTGAAGACGGAACAATCAAGGACGCAACAACGGTCGCTGCTTTTGGGCTCCTCCGACTGAAGGGCTTGCTATGAGGTAAAGGCGGCGAACGCTTCCTGCGAGCGGGCTGCCCTTAGCGCTCTGCTCATACGTTGCGCGCCGCCGTCAGGCTGCTCTCGGCGGGTGTCCGATACCCTGCGGTTCGCCCATGCCGGCCAGATGGTCGTGGGTCCCAGTTCAATTTGGTACGGAGCGCCAGGCAAAACCGCTGAAGTCCAGCTATGGCCCTATGCGCGCGTTCGTGCACCTTGTGCTTGACATGCGTGTACCCGCGCATACAATGAGCGAAAACAACCAAATCGAAGGTCGGGGATGGCGGTTGCTTCGCCTCTTGCACGAAGGGATCAGGACGACCTTCGGTCGGCTCCGCGTCGTCAGGCGCGCCTGCTGGAGTACGTCCGCTCGCGCCTGTTCGTCGACGTACAGCTGCTGAAAGAGGAGCTGGGTGTTTCGATCGCAACGATCCGTCGCGACCTCACAGAACTCGAGAACCGGAAGTTATTGCGGCGCACCCATGGCGGTGCTGTCAGCGTCACCCAGGTGACTCATGACAATGACACCACTGTCCGAGAGCGAACCAATTTCGAGGAAAAGCTGCGGATCGCTGCTGCCGCCGCTGCCATGGTCGCTGAAGGCGACGCCGTACTGATCGACAGCGGTACGACGTCGCTGCAGGTGGCCAAACTCCTGGCGGGCAATCCGTCCTTGACGTTCGTGACCAATGGCCAGGATGTGCTGGCGACCTTGATCGCCGGCGGTGCGCGGGCGATCCATGTCATAGGCGGCGAGTACGTTCCGGTCAATCACTCGTTCAGCGGCGCGATGGCCGCCGCGATGGTCCGTTCCTTCAATGTGGACAAGGCGATTCTCAGCGTGGCCGCAGTCGACGTCAGGCGCGGGCTGATCTGCACCACGCACCCGCAGATTGCCTGCGCCCAGCAAGCCATGATCGAAATCGCGCAGGTGGTCATCGTGGTTACGGACCACTCCAAACTCGAACGAAGCGCCCTCTCGGTCATCGCTCCGCTGGAGCGCATCGACTACATCGTCACCGGCACCACGACGCGCACGGCCGTGGCGGCAATTCCGCAGAAGCTGAAGAAGAAATTCGTGTTCGCGTGAGGCGGAGCGCCAGGAGAATCGCGTGTCAGGGATAACCGTACGGAACCTAGTGAAGAGATGGGGCAGTGTCTGCGCTGTCGACAACGTCAGCTTCGAGACCGGCGCCTGCGAGTTTGTCGCGTTACTGGGGCCTTCCGGCTGCGGGAAGTCAACGACGCTCCGGCTGATTGCCGGGCTTGAACTGGCGACATCGGGGACCGTCAGCATCGCCGGGCGTGACGTGACGTCGCTGCCTTCCTCGCAGCGCAACCTGTCGATGGTGTTCCAGTCGTACGCGCTGTTTCCGCACATGACGGTGGCCGAGAACATCGTGTTCGGCCTGTCGGTACGCGGTGTCCCGAAGGCGGAATGCCAGCAGCGGTTGGCCAGGATTGTCGATCTCCTCGGCTTGTCGGCGCTGGTCGACCGCCGGCCTAGCGAGATGTCGGGAGGGCAGCAACAACGTGTCGCGCTGGGGCGTGCATTGATTGCCGAAACGCCGGTCTGCCTGCTCGACGAGCCGCTCTCCAATCTGGACGCCAAGCTGCGCGCCGAGATGCGCAACGAAATTCGCTCACTTCAGCGTCGCCTCCGCATCGCCATGGTGTTCGTGACGCATGACCAGACGGAAGCGATGAGCATGGCCGACCGCATCATCCTGATGCGCGATGGCCGAGTGGAGCAAAGTGGTACGCCGACGGAGCTTTATGAGGAACCGGTATCGACGTTTGCCGCGCGCTTCATCGGCACGCCCCCCATGAACATTCTGGACATCTCGCGATCCAGCGAAGGTTGGGTCGTCGACGGTTCGGCACAGATCCTGTCCAACCGCCTCCCTCCGGGCGAATACCAGGTGGGAGTGCGGCCCGAACACATCCGCTTTTCCGAAAGCGGCCACCCAGCATTGGTTGAAAGCACCGAGTACTTCGGGGCGGACACCATTACCGCGTGCCATATCGGCAATCAGCGGCTTCTGGTTCGTACGTCGGGACGCGCGCCCTGCGCGGCGGATGACACAGTCTTCCTGAACTGGCCCGAATCGGTTCAGCAGGTCTTCGACAAGGGCAGTGGCTTGCGTTGTACGGGACTCGTGGGGGCGAAGGCTCCTTTGTGAGCGTGGCAATTCTACTCAAGGAGGTTCTCGATGTTGCATTGGAAGAAGACGCTGGTTGGTGGATTGTTGGCTGCCCTGACGATGCTGGTGCTGTCGTCCGGCATCGCGCTTGCCAAGACTCAGGTCACTTTCTTTTATCCGGTCCAGGTTGGCGGCCCGCTTACGAAGGTCATCGATGGCTACGTCGCCAAGTTCGAAGCGGCCAACCCGGACATCAAGGTAGTCCCGGTCTACTCCGGGAACTATCTGGATACGACGACCAAGGCGCTGACCGCGGCCAAGAGCGGTACGCCGCCGACGGTTGCCGTGCTTCTGGCGACCGACATATTTACCCTTATCGACGAAGATGTCGTCCAGCCAATCAGCGACTTCATCAAGACGCCGGAAGACAAGGCCTGGCTGAACGGCTTCATGCCGGCCTACATGGCTAGCGCCAAGGTCGACGGCCATGTCTGGGCAGTGCCGTTCCAGCGCTCGACCGCAGTGCTGTACTGGAACAAGAAGGCGTTCGCCGAAGCCGGGCTGGACCCGAAAAAGTATCCCAAGACCTGGGACGAGATGGTCGCCTATGGCAAGGCGGTGACCAAGAAGGACGCTTCCGGGCGGGTCGTGCGCTGGGGTGTGGGCATTCCGGGCAATGTTGGCTCGGCACAATGGCTCTTTGGGGCGCTGTGCGCGCAAAACGGTGTACGCCTGATGAACGATGCCGGCAACAAGACCGACCTGACCAATCCCAAGGTCGTGGAGGCGCTCAAGTTCTGGGTCGATCTCAACAAGGTCCACGGCATCCACCCACCGGGGATCCAGGAGTGGGGAACAACGCCCTCTGACTTCCTCGAAGAGCGGATCGTGATGATCTGGACGACGACCGGCAATCTGACCAACCTCCAGGCCAATGCGAAGTTCGACTTCGGCCTGGCACCCTATCCCGGCAAAGTGGCGCCCGCATCGGTTCTGGGCGGCGGCAATCTGTACATCTTCAAGAAGGCGCCCGCCGCCGAAAAGGAGGCCGCGCTGAAGTTCGTCAAGTTCCTGACCTCGGACGAGATCCTCGCCGACTGGAGCATCGCCACGGGGTACGTCGCCCCCCGCGATGGCGCATGGAACACCGCGGCCCTGAAGGCTCATGCCGCCAAGGTACCCGCCATCCTGGTCGCCCGCGACCAGATCCCGGTGTCGGTGCCGGAATGGTCGACGCATGAGAACGCGCGCACGGGAAAGGTGCTGAACGATGCGCTGGCCGCCGCCTTGACCGGAACGAAGACGCCGGAGAAGGCCCTCGCCGACGCCCAGGCCGAGATCGAACGCATTCTGAAACCGTATCGTTGACCAGGCTCACCCCTCCTCTCGCGGGGAGGGGTGTCAACCAGACGTGAAGTGCCACGATTTCGATTGCCGCTCATGAAGGCATCACGCAATGCCCTGTACGGAAGCCTGCTGCTCCTGCCGGCAGCCGTACTGCTGTGGACGTTCACCTACCAGCCGATTCTGGGGACGATTGTCGACAGCCTGTTCTCGACGGCACGCGGCAAGCGGGCCGCGGTCTTCGTCGGACTCGATCAGTATCAGCGGATGATCGACGATCCGGTCTTCTGGAAGGCCATCAGCAACAACCTGATCTATGCGCTGACCACCATCCCGCTGTCAATGGCGCTGGCGCTGCTGATGGCCTTGCTCGTCAATTCGCACCTGCGTGGACAGGCGGCAGTCCGCATGGCGTATTTCACGCCGACAATCCTGCCGATGGTGGCGGTCGCCAACATCTGGCTGTTCTTCTATGCACCGGACTACGGCCTCGTCGATCGCTTCCTGCAGATATTCGGCTGGGGCGGCCATAACCTGCTGGGCATGCCGGACACGGCGCTCGGCGCGCTGATCGTGATCACGATCTGGAAAGAGGCTGGCTTCTTCATGATCTTCTACCTGGCGGCCTTGCAGCAGCTATCGCCTGCTTTGCTGGAGGCGGCCGGCCTCGAAGGTGCGAGTTACTGGCAGACGCTGCGCCGAGTCATCATTCCGCTGCTGATGCCGACGACGCTGTTCGTCTCGATCAACGCGGTGATCGGTGCCTTCCGTCTGGTCGATCACATCGTCGTGATGACCAAGGGCGCTCCGGACAACGCGACGACACTGCTGCTTTTCTACATCTACCAGATTGGCTTCGGCTACTGGGATACCGCCTACGCCGCGGCGCTCACCGTGGTCCTGCTGCTGATCCTGGCGTTGATCGCGCTCTTCCAGTTCGGTTATGCAGACAAGCGGGTACATTACCGATGAGTGCCGATTTTCGCAGCAAGCCGGTCATCGCACTGACCGACTTTGGCGCCTGGCTCCTGGCGATACTCTGGGTTCTGCCCCTGCTCTATGCCTTCTGGACCGCGTTTCACCCTGCCGAATTCGCGGCACGATTCGATCTCCTCTCGCCCTGGACGTTCGACAACTTCCGCCGGGTGTGGGGAGCGGCACCCTTCACCCGTTACTTCGCCAACACCTTCGCTCTGGTCAGCATGATCCTGGTCTGCCAGTTCGTGATCTGCACGATGGCCGCCTACGCCTTCGTCTGTTTTCCCTTCCGTGGATCGGAAATCCTCTTCATGTTGGTTCTGGTGCAATTGATGATCATGCCGGAGGTGCTGCTGGTCGAAAACTACCGCACCCTGTCGAAGTTCGGCTTGCTCGACACCACACTCGGCATCGCGCTGCCGTATCTGGCTTCTGCCTTTGGCATCTTCCTGTTCCGCCAGACCTTCAAGGGCATTCCCAAGGAGTTGGAAGAGGCGGCCAGGCTCGAGGGTGCCAACGCGCTGCAGATCCTGCTGCGCGTATTCGTTCCCATCGCCAAGCCGACCTATATTGCCTACGGCTTGGTCACCGTCTCCTATCACTGGAACAACTTCCTGTGGCCGCTGGTGGTCACCAACTCGGTCGAGACCCGCCCGATTACCGTCGGCTTGCAGGTCTTTGCGACGGTCGAACAAGGCGTCGACTGGAGTCTCGTCACCGCCGCCACGCTGCTCTCGGTGACACCGCTGCTCGTGGCGTTCCTGCTGTTCCAGCGCCAGTTCGTACAGAGCTTCATGCGCGCAGGCATTCGCTGAAACGGGTCTTGTGACAAGAGTACGCACATGCTGATCGCCCATTTGTCTGACTTCCACCTCTACACCAGGACACCTGAATCGTCCCTGGTTCGCGCCGATATCGTCGATGTCTTGCGCCGAATCATCGCCGACGTGAGCGAGTTCAGGCCGGCCGTCGATGCCGTCGTGCTGACCGGTGACCTGACCGATGGTGGCAGGGATGAGGATTACGCTTTGCTGCGGGAGGTTCTTTCGCCGCTCGCAATGCCGATTTTCGCCATACCCGGCAATCATGACGAGCGCCAAGCCTTTCGCCGGGCGTTCGACGATATCCTGCCGTTCGAAGACGGTGCGTTCCTTCAATACGAGGTGAATCTGGGCGGGGTCAGGATTCTGGCACTCGACACAGTGCAGGACAGGAGCGTCAAGGGCCGTCTCTGCGAAGGACGTCTGGACTGGATCGAGCAAAAGCTGGCGCAACCTTCCCGTGGCCAGACCATGATCCTGATGCACCACCCGCCGCACCGAAGTGGAATCAGGTTCCTCGACAACATCGCGTTGGTTGAGGGCTCGGAAAGACTGGGTTCGATCGTCGCCCGCTGCCCCGGCCAGGTGCTCATACTGTGCGGGCACATTCACCGGCCTTCGCAGGGCTTCTGGAATGGAGCCTTCGTCGGTGTTGCGGGCAGCCCGGCATTCAAGATTGAGTTGGACCTTCACCCCCACGACGATGAACCGGCGCTGGCAGACGAACCTTATGCGTATTTCATCCACCGCATCGACGAGCTGGGAGCCTGTTCGGTTCATCCGCGCTACGTCCGGATACCCGGCCGGTGATGTCGCCATTCGATGATCACGAGGCGATAGAGCAACTTGCCCGCGAAGCCGGGGAGATCGCGCTTGGCTACTTCGACCGCCTTGCTTCGCTCGAGGTGCAATCCAAGGGGCATCTCGATCTTGTCACCGCCGCTGATCTGCATGTGGAGCGGATTCTGGCCGGGCGACTGAGCGAGATCTTTCCCGATGACGGAATACTCGGTGAGGAAGGCCGCGCGAGCGCAGGAACCTCAGGGCGCATCTGGGTTATCGACCCCATCGATGGCACGTTCAATTTCGTGCGCGGACGCGATCAGTGGGCAATCTCGATCGGTCTGTATCAGGACGGCGCGCCGGAGTTCGGCGTTGTTTACGCGCCGCTCCGTAAGCAGCTTTTCCAAGGTGGTCGAGGTGTCCCCGCTACGCTCAACGGGGTGTCGCTGCCGGCGCTCAAGCCGATCAATCCGGCTTGCGCTGTGACCGGAGTCGGATTTCACCCGAGCATTCCGGTCGAGAGACGCCTGCGGGTTCTGAAATTCATCATGGCTGATTCAGCCATGGTGTTTTTTCACAATGGTTCGGCAACGATCTCGATGCTTGAACTCGCTCTCGGCCAGGTGGACGGCTACATCGGCCTGGGGGAATCGAGCTGGGACGTCATGGGAGCCCTGCCGATCCTCGAGTGCCTCGGGGCAAGGACCACCTTGGACTGGAGCCGGATTCCGCTGTCGGGGAGTCTGGAGCTTGCATGCGGCACGCCGGAGTTTCTCCGAATGGTGGAACCACTCATGCTGGGGACGTGAAGCGTGCAATCATTAACGTGATGTGAGCCCTTGCGTGCGCAATACTAGCGACAAAACAAGGTCTCCATCCATCGATCGGATTGCGCCGTGATGGGGAGCGGTGCAGCAGGGAAGGAAGGAGAGGCGGGTCTTTCGGAAGTCTGCTGAGAACGGCGGCCATATGCGCAGCGTTGTGTTCATCAGTCACCCGAACGTGGTGGTTAGCAGGCAACTTCCCGTGCCGCAGTGGCCGCTCTCGAGCCTTGGGCGGGCGCGGATGAATGCTGCACTTGCCCAACCCTGGATCGGCGGCATTTCGGCGGTCTACTCCAGTACGGAGCACAAGGCGATTGACGGCGCCGAGATCCTGGCACGACACCTGTCGCTGGGCGTCACGCTCATCCACGAACTTGGCGAAAACGACCGGACTGCAACCGGTTTTCTTCCGCCGGACGAGTTCGAAGCCGTGGCCGACCAGTTCTTTGCCAAGCCGTTTGAATCGGTGCGTGGGTGGGAAACGGCCCTGGCGGCTCAGCAGCGAATAGTCGAAGCGGTTATGTCGCTAATTCAGGCTGACAATTCGTCAGGGACGATTGCAATCGTTTCGCACGGAGCGGTTGGGACGTTGCTGTATTGCCATTTGTCCGAGCAGCCGATTTCCCGGCGCTGGGATCAACCGCACAATGGCGGGGGCAACTACTATTTCTTGGAACTCAACCCAAAACGTGCTCTTTCGTGGTGGAAACCCGTCGATGAAATAGCGCCCCATGCCATCGTTTCGAAGGATGTTGGGCGATAGGACGCGTACCGCCCCGTGACCTCGGCGGTGACCCCGTGCAGTTGGGCGGTCTTTCGGGCTTGCGGAGCGACGGTACTGCGGTTCAGGTGGTCGCGGCGAGCGGCAACCTGGTGCGGCATGGTGTGGGCGAAGGACCCGTGACGCGCTCAGGTGAGATCTTCACATCCGGTCTGCGAATTCGTTGTAATGAACGGCGCTGACTGCCCGCAGGTGTCCGGCCGCCTGCTCCGGCGTCAGGTCGCGCTGCGGCTCGGCCAGCATCTCGTAGCCGACCATGAATTTGCGCACGCTGGCGGAGCGCAATAGCGGTGGATAGAAGTGCGCGTGCAGCTGCCAGCAGTCGCCGCTTTCGATATCACCCGCTCCGTTGAACGGAGCACCGTGCCAGCCCATCGAGTACGGGAAGGAACACTGGAAGAGGTTATCGTAGCGGCTGGTCAGCTGCTTCAAGGCGATGGCCAGGTCCTGCCGTTGTGCCGCGTCGAGATCGGGCAGGCGGCGAACGTGGACCTTGGGGACGAGCAGGGTTTCGAATGGCCATGCAGCCCAGTAGGGGACGACCGCAAGCCAGTGATCGGTTTCGACCACCGCGCGCGGACTTCCAGCCTCGGCCCGGGCATAGTCGAGCAGGAGGGGGCGGCCGTGCGCCGCCCGGTATTGGCGCTGGTGTGCATCCTCGGTTGCCGCTTCGTTGGGCAGGAAGCTGTTGGCCCAGATCTGGCTGTGCGGGTGCGGGTTCGAGCAACCCATCATGGCGCCCTTGTTCTCAAAAACCTGGACCCACGGGTAGGTCGCGCCAAGTTCGATGCATTGTTCGCACCAGGTGTCAATGATCTGTCTGATGGCGTGAAGCGTCAGTTCCGGCAGACTCTTGCTGTGATCCGGCGAGAAGCAGATGACGCGGCTGGTGCCACGAGCAGTTCCGGTCTGGAACAGGGGATCCGACGAGGCCGGCGCATCGGGGGCGTCAACGGTCAGGGCCGCGAAGTCGTTGGTGAAGACGTAGGTGCCCTGATAGTCGAGGTTGCGTTCGCCGGTGACACGCAGATTGCCGGCGCACAGGTAACACCCAGGGTCGTGCGCCGGTCGGGCACTGCGGTCGTGGGTTTCATGCTGGCCTTGCCACGGGCGCTTCGCGCGGTGGGGAGAAACCAGGACCCAGGTTCCGGTGAGCGGGTTCAGGCGGCGGTGCGGATGGTCGGTGGGGTTGAACACTTCTTGTCCTGAACGGAGATCGCTTCAAACGCGGCGGGGCGGGCCGGGCTCTCGCCGCACGGCTGACACACCTGATCGTAAGCCCCATCCCCACAGGCAGCAAGAACCGGGTTTTTCTGGCAGGATTCCATGCGGGAGGAAAGCCCGATAGAGCAGTCGCCATCTGGCCGGGGCATTTGCAGGTGCTTCCCCGGCGACAGCCTTGCTGGTTTACGCCATGCGACCAATTGATACGATCGTCTTCGACATCGGCAACGTCCTCATTCCCTGGAATCCTCGCTGGCTGTTCAAGAAGATCCTGACGGACGAAGCGGCGGTGGACCGATTCCTCGACGAGGTCGATTTCAACGCCTGGAATGCGCAGCACGATGCAGGCCAGCGTTTTGAGCACGGCATTGCGCAGCATGGTGCCAGGTTTCCGCACTACCGGCATTTGCTGCAGGCGTACTTTGATCGCTGGGAAGACAGTATCGCCGAGCCGCTTCAGGAATCGGTTGCTCTCACGCGAAAGTTGCGCGACGCGGGCTACCGGACGCTAGCCTTGACCAACTTTTCGACCGAAACGTTTCCGCGGGCGGTTCGTCTCAACCCCTTCCTCAACGAGTTCGAGGGAATCCTGGTCTCCGGCGAGGAAAGGCTGATGAAACCCGACCCGGCAATCTACAGACTGTTGTGCGAACGGTATTCCGTTACACCAGGCCAGTGCGCGTTCATCGACGATAGTCTGCCTAATGTCGAGGGCGCTCGCCGTATCGGGATGCACGCGCTGCAGTTCACATCGATTGATCGGTTGCTTGAAGATCTTGAGGCGCTGGGCGTCAGCGCCTGACCAGTTCGGAGCGATTGCTGGTCTTGAAACGTGGGACGCCCCGCTCGCGCGACGCAAAGTAGGGTCGATGCGCCATCTGCCATGATTTGCGTCAATGATTCATGCTGACAGGATGCCTTGGTGACGCCCATAATTCTTTGGGCATTTACACCGTCCATTCTCGGTGAGATGGACTGATTTGTTTCGGTCTTCGCGAAGGCCCGGGCAGCACGAAGTCGACACTGAGCACCATGTCCTAAGGCAGGTGCGCGCGAGGAAGAGCTTTGGGATTCCAATCACACTTGTACTTCGGTTGGGTCACCGCTTGCAACGCAATCTGAGCGGCGGCCCTTGGTACCGTCCCCAACTGCGCTGCGGACCCACTGTGTAGAGTACTTTTGCAGAGTTGATCTATGAAGCGGGTGCCGTTCCGGCACTTACTGTTATTGAACTGTTAGGAGAATCCGAATGAAACCATTGGGCAGAATCGCGGCAGCGCTGGCCCTCGGCGCACTACTGTCAACACCGGCGATGGCACAGGAGAAAGTGACGATCTATTCGGCCGCGCCTCAGGATCTCATTGACAATGTGGTTCCCGCGTTCGAAAAAGCGACCAAGATCAAGGTGGAACTGATCAAGGGCGGATCGGGCGATCTCATCAACCGGCTGAAGGCGGAAGCTGGCCGCAAGACCGCCGATGTTCTGTTCAGCGTCTCGACGGATGTGGTCGAGGCCAACAGCAAGCTGTTTGCCAAGTACGTACCCGAAAACGTCAAATTCCTGGCCGACACCTTCAAGGTGAATGATGCGGCGGTGCCGTTCACCGCGGTGGCGACCGCCTTCGGAGTGAACACCAAACTCTTGACTCCCGCACAGTATCCGAAGACATGGATTGATCTGGGCAACCCTATCTATAAGGGCAAGATTTCGGCAGGCCGACCCGACAAGTCCGGATCTGCGTACATTCAGCTCGCCCTGATTCTCCAGATCTTTGGCGAAGAGAAAGGGTGGGAGATCTATACCAGGATTCTGGACAATTCCGTGCTTTCCGCCAGTTCGGGTGCGGTGTCGAAGTTCGTCAACGATGGCGAGGCTTCCGTCGGCCTGTCCAACGAAGATACGCTGCTCAGGTACAAGGTTGGCGGCGGCCCGGTCGAACTGGTTTACCCCGCCGATGGCACCTCGGCCATTGCCGACGTGATGGCGCTGATGGCCAACCCGATCAACGCCGAAGGCGGCAAGGCCTTCATCAACTTCATGCTTTCGAAGGAAGCGCAGGAAATCCTGGACTCCGTGGGACGGCGCCCGGTTCGCGGCGACGTCGTCACCAAGAGCGCGCTGACACCGCTGAGCAAACTCAAAGTCGTCAAGTACGATGACGACTGGGCCGGTGCCAACCGCACGCGCATTCTGGCCAAGTGGAACGATCTGTTGCTGAACAAGAAGTAGCCTGTCGTTCGATCTACTGGAAGTTTGCCATGCCTCACGTTGAGCTCAGGAACATCAAGAAGGTTTATGGCAGCCACGTCGCGCTGAAAGATGTCAGCCTCGGCATCGACCGTGGAGCGTTCTTTACGTTGCTCGGGCCTAGCGGTTGCGGGAAGACGACGCTGCTGCGGGCCATTGCCGGGTTTCACCAGCAGGATGCGGGAGAAATCCTGCTGGAAGGGCAGTCGATCAGCCATTTGGGCGCCAACAAGCGCAACGTGGGCATGGTGTTCCAGGACTACGCTGTCTTTCCGCACCTGAGCGTTTTCGACAACGTTGCCTTTGGCCTAGTGCAGCAGAAGGCGCCGGCGGCCGAGGTACGGGAGCGGGTCGGCGCCATTCTGGGAACGGTGCAACTCGATCAGCACGCCCAGCGGATGCCGCACCAACTCAGCGGCGGCCAGCAGCAGCGCGTGGGACTGGCACGGGCGCTGGTGATTCGGCCCAAGGTGTTGTTGATGGATGAGCCGCTATCCAACCTGGACGCCAAGCTGCGCGTCGAGCTTCGCCGGGACATTCGTACGCTGCAGCAGACGCTGGACATCACCACGGTCTACGTGACGCACGATCAGGAAGAGGCTTTGTCCATTTCCGATCAGGTTTGTGTCATGCACGACGGCGTGGTTCAGCAGGTGGGATCCCCGTGGATTGTCTACAACCGTCCTGCCAACCGGTTCGTGGCGACCTTTGTCGGCAGCAACAACTTCATTCCCGTGGTGCTCGATGCGGCAGCCCAGACGCTCATTCTGGGGCAGCCGCTCGAGGTGCCGCCGTCGGTGCGTAAGGAGGGCGGCAAGGGCCTGGTCGCGTCGATACGACCGGAGCGAATCTTGGTCAACGAGGCCTTTTCAGAGCCCGGGGTGCGTCTGGGCGGAGTCGTGCGCCAGGCCATGTTTACCGGGCGCGAGTTGCAACTTACCATCGAGGTGACCGGCCATGGCTTGCTCGACGCGCTGACTGCGCCCAGCGCCGTGATGATCGCGCTCAAACCGGGCGATCCGGTGCAACTGGGCGTGCGCGCCGAAGACCTCTTGTACTTCGCTCCCGGCGTCACCGGAGCGCTGCTGCAATGAAAGCGTCCGGGTTCTTCGGGCCCGCAGCAATGCGGGAGCATTTCAGGATCGATTTCTGGTCGATCGTCATGGCCATCGCACTGGCGGCGGTCGGGCTGTTGCTGGTCTGGCCGATCCTACAGGTGTTGCTCCTCGGCTTTTTCGATCCCGAGTCGAAATCGATTTCGTTTGCCGGCTATGCCAAGGTCCTGACCCACCCGTACTACCTAGGCGCGCTCTGGAACACGATGCTGGTTGGGGTCGGCGGCATGGTGGGCGCCTGCTTGCTGGGCGTGCCGCTGGCGTATTGCACGGCGCGTTACGTCATCAAGGGGCGTGGACTCATCACCACTCTGGCCGTCATGGCGCTGGTCTCGCCGCCCTTTATCGGTGCCTATTCGTGGATCATCGTGTTGGGCAACAACGGCTGGCTGACACGGCAGATGAGCGCCATTGGCATTGCGATGCCGACCATTTATGGCGTGTACGGCATCATTCTGGTGTTCAGCCTGAAGTTCTTTCCCTTCGTCTATCTGATGACCGAAAGCGCGTTGCGCAACATCAACCGGTCATTCGAGGAAGCGGCCGAAAACCTCGGTTGCACACCGGTACAGCGTTTCTTCAAGGTGACGCTGCCGCTGGTTTTTCCGGCGACAAGTTCCGGTGCCATCCTGTGCTTCGTGCTGTCGATTGCCGACTTCGGTACGCCGTCGATCATCGGGCGCGATTTCCGCACGCTCTCCACCATCGCGTACAACCAGTACACCTCGGAAATGGGCGGCACGCCGACCATGGCGGTGAGCATCTCGATGCTGATGATCGTGATCTCGATGCTGGCGGTGCTGCTGCAGCGCCATCTGCTCGGCAAGCGCAGGTATGCCGGTTCGATGACCAACCGCCATGTCCAGATGGAAGTCAGGGGATGGCTTTCGGCGGGCATCCACACCCTGTGCTACGCCGTCGTTGGATTGGCGACCCTGCCGATCGCCGTGGTGATCTATACGTCCTTCCTACACACCAAAGGCCCGGTATTTAGCGGTGGCTTCGGCTTCAACAGCTATGCCCGCGTGATCCACGAAGTGCCGGAAGTCATCATCAATACCTTCCGGTTCTCGCTGATCGCCACCTTGCTTATCACCGTGGCGGGCGGACTCATGTCCTACATCATCGTGCGCCGCGAAACGAAGATGGCCGGTTTCCTCGATTCGATCCTAATGGTGCCGTATGTCGTGCCCGGCGTTGTGATGGCCATCGGTTTCTTGCTCACCTTCAACAAGGCGCCGATGGATCTGGTGGGAACCGGCTCGATCATCGTGCTGATCCTGTTCATCCGGCGCCTGCCCTATGGTGTGCGTGCGACTAGTTCAGTGTTGCGCCAGATCAAGCCTTCGATCGAGGAAGCGGCCGTCAGCCTCGGTGCTTCGCCAGCGAAGGCGTTTTTCAAGGTGACGGTACCGCTGATGATGCCGGGCATCGTGGCCGGTGCGATGATGAGTTTCATCACGGCCATCAACGAGCTTTCATCGACCTTGCTGCTGTACACGGCGCCCACCACAACCATGCCGGTACGGGTCTATAACGCGGTGCTCGACGGCGAGTTCGGCATCGCGGCAGCATTGTCGACCATCCTGCTGGTGAGTTCCGGGCTCTGCGTGTATGGCGTGCTGCGTTTCTCGCAATCGAAGGAAAGCGCGTTCGTCTAGGACCTGAGAGGTCTTTTGGTGAATTCAGCGTACGCCCGATATCCAAGCCTCACCGACCGCGTTGTCCTCGTTACCGGCGGAGCAAACGGCATCGGTGCCAGCATGGTGGAGCACTTCCTCGCTCAACGCGCGAAGGTCGCCTTCCTTGATATCGACCGGGAGAGCGGCGATGCCCTCGCAGCGACGCTGGCCAAACGCGGCCCGCACGACCCGCTTTTCATCGACTGCGACCTCTGCAACATCGATGCGTTGCAGGCAGCCATCGCGCGTGCTCGCACGCATTTCGGACCGATCGCCGTACTCGTCAATAACGCAGCGAACGATATCCGTCACGGCCTGGAGACCGTTTCGGTCGCAAGCTGGGACGCCGGCGTTGCCGTCAACCTGCGGCACCAATTTTTCGCGGCACAAGCGGTTGTACCGGACATGCGCGCACTCGGCGGCGGGTCCATCATCAACCTTGGGTCGATCAGCTGGATGATCAAGCAAGGCGGGATGCCCGTTTACACGGCATCGAAGTGTGCCATTCAGGGGCTGACACGCAGTCTCGCGCGCGACCTCGGTCCGTACGGGATTCGCGTGAATACGCTTGTGCCGGGTTGGGTGATGACCGAGAAGCAGCTCCGCCTCTGGTTTAACGAGACGAGCGACCGGCGGATTGACGAAAACCAATGCCTGCCGACTCGACTCGACTCGCCCGACATCGCGCGCATGGCGTTATTCCTCGCCGCGGACGACAGCCGGATGTGCACGGCGCAGGACTTCATTGTCGATGGCGGCTGGAGCTGACCCGCTACGGTAGGGGTCGCACACCGCCATTGACGGAATGCGGACGTCAAGCCTCAGGCGAGATGTTTGCTACCGCCCGCGTCCGCGGGCAATGGCGATGATCGCGCTCACCTCGGCGGCGATGCCCGGCGCGGTGGCAACCACCGACGCTTTCGCCGTCAATCCGTTGGGGCCGGGAAACTCCGCCGCATAACCACCGGCCTCCTCGACCAACAGCAACCCAGCCATCGCATCCCAAGCCGCCAGCTCACACTGGATGTAGGCGTCGAGCCGTCCCGCGGCAACATGCGCGAGTTGCAGCGCCGCGGTGCCGAAACTGCGATACGACGCGCCGGCATTCACCAATCCATCGCGAATCGCGACAAAGCGCAGATCCCGATACCCTTCCCGATAAGTTCAGCGGACCGCGGGACGTGCAAAACGTCCGGTCGCGATACCCAGAAGGCCGCAGCGGTGGGGGTAGGTTGAACCGTCAAGTCGAATCGCAAGCCCGCGGCCATCCAAGTAACTCTCCATGCTAACTGGCGTAGCCGAGCCATGACGGGCGGGTATGGAGCTCGCGCGCCTCGCGTGCGACCACGAACAATGGCAGCTCCACCTCTTGGATTCAACCGGTGAACGCAACACACTAGAAACTGCGTGAGCAGAAGGAGTGTTGCAGATGAGGTATCGGCCACGGACTTATTACACGGAAAGCCAGAAGGCGCGAACGGCCGTACATGGACGCCCCCGGTTTGCCAAGCTTTCAGTTGGTGATGGCTGGTAGGAACAGATTGCACCCGTACATTCGGACTTTTTTCGCGGCATCCTGCCGCTGTCCCTGATGGGATTGGCTGGTTGGCTCCCGATCGCTTACGCGCACTCGCGGTGCTTCGGCCGTTTTGGGTTTGGCCAACCAAGGTCTGACCTGTTTGCCATCATTGCGTGATCGCCTGAGCAATCGGTGGGTCGATTCTCCCTGTCGGGTTGATTGTTGACGTTCGGTGGTCGCGGCTACCCGTGGGCAGGCCGCGGCATGTAATCGGGCCGGAACTCGCGCTCATGAGCGAGTAACGCCCAGATCGTGCGCGCGTTCTTGTTGGCCAGCGCCACGGCGGCAACGTTGGGATGGCGCCGGGTGAGCAGTCTTGCCAACCAGACGTTCGGCCTGCCCGTGCGCTGCGCTGCCACAATCGCCGAGCGCGCGCCGTGAATCAGCAAGGTTCGAAGGTAAGTGTCGCCGCGCTTGCTCATGCCCAGCAGCTTGGGTTTGCCGCCGCTCGAGTCCTGCTTGGGCACCAGCCCCAACCAGGCAGCCACCTGGCGGCCGTTTTTGAAGCTCCTGGCATCTCCTATCGATGCCACCAGCGCGCTGGCCGCCAGAGGACCAATGCCGGGAATCTTCTCGAGCTTGCGGCTCAGCTCGCTGCCTTGATGCCAAGCCTTGATCTGTGCCTCGAGCTCCTTGACCTGCCGATCCAGTGCCTTCATGTTCTCCAACAGCCGCTCGATCAGCTGGCGCATCGATGCCGGCAGATCAGGCGCTCCGTCGATCATCGGCGGTACCCGCCGGAAGACGTTCGCAATGCCCTGCGGCAGCACCAGCCCGAACTCGGTCAATAGACCACGAATCTGATTGGCTTGTGCCGTTCGCGCCTTCACGAATCCCTGCCGCACCCGGTGTACTGACAGCACTGCCTGCTGCTCCACGGTCTTGATCGGCACAAAGCGCATGTTTGGCCGGGCCACCGCCTCGCAGATCGCCTCCGCATCGGCCGCGTCGTTCTTGTTGCTCTTGACGTAGGGCTTCACGAACTGCGGCGAGATCAGTCGAACCGCGTGACCGAACCCCTGCAGCTTCCGCGCCCAATGATGGGCACTGCCACACGCCTCCATACCGACCAGACAGGCCGGCAGGTTCGCAAAGAACGTGGCAACCTGCTCCCGTCGGAGTTGTTTGCGGACCACGATATGCCCTCGCGAATCGACACCGTGAACCTGGAACACGCTCTTTGCCAAATCAATGCCAATCGTCGTAATCTTCATGATGGATGCCCCCCTCGGTTCAAGTGGTTGATGACACTTCCACTTTGGCACATCGATGCCGTTGCGGGTGGGGGCGTCCATCCCATTGCTTTAAGGAGATTTCGGCGTCGACTGCGAAGGGCAGGAGTTGGCCGGTTTCCGACCGAGGGATCTGAAAGCGAGCGGCTTGATTGCCGTCGGTCGCAGTTCGACCCCAAGCAGCCGGTGATCCCGCTCTGGCCGGCCGCCGCAGTTGCCCGGCCTCGGCGGCATGACTGGTATCACGGCGTTGCAGCCGTTCGGGACGCATGGCTGGAATAGACGGTAAGGAACCGGTCGCCGCCGCTGCGCGAACGCGAACTGCGGTTAAGGCTTGTGCGATGCCTCGCCGCGTCGTCGCGTCCGCCCACGCCTGCGCGCCAGGGCAGGCATCGCACAACCCTTAACGAACTGCGACAGCCGACCCTCGAGATGGAGGATCAAGATGACGCTTCCAGTTGTTATCCCGCACGAATCGCCCATTATTGCGTCGGCAAACGAATTTACACGGCGCGCACGACGCTCGCTGCGTGGAGCCCTGAATGACCAACACGTCTGCCAACTATTTGGTCATTCGCTAAGCATGCGACCGACGTTGGTGCTGAGCCAGCCGTCGAACGAGAGCAGCGCCGGGTTCAGGGAACGCGAAAGCTTGGGGTCGCGACAGCGGAGAAACTCGTCTCCGAGGATCGCCTGGAACTGAAACATGTTGCCGAGATCGTCCGCCCCCGGGAAGCCAAGGCCGCGGTAGACATCAAACGCCACGTCTTCGAAGCTGACCTTACGTCCGAGGGCGCTCCCCATCGCCGCCGCCATCTCCGTGCCGGAAAGAACGTCGCCGGCAATGCCGAACCGCTGGCCGACGGTGCTGATGCCGCGGATGAACAGACCATGGGCGCATTTGCCGATGTCCTCCGCTGCGATGCCCGGAAGCTTGGCGCCACCAAGCGGCAGTGCCAAAACGAGGTCTCCATTGGGGGCTTTGCGCGGACCCATACCGAAATAGAGAAAGTTCTCCCAGTAGAACGCCGCCAGAAGGTACGTGGTTGGCGCTTCCGCGGCGAAAACGTGATCCATGGCGCCCTTGCCGTCGAAGTGGGGCACCTTGTACTTGCCCTGAAGCGTCGGCAACCTGGCGTCGTCGAGGGGCACCCACTTGCGGCTGTCTTCGAGCGTTGACCAGACAACGTGCTGGACGCCAGCCTTTCGACTTGCCCGAGCCATCGCCGTCGCTTGGGCAGCCTCCCGTTCTACGGAGAGGTGCTCCCAAAAGTTGGTGACGCAAAAGGCGCCGTAAGCCCCAGCGAAAGCCCGGTCGAGACTCGACGGATCATCGGCGTCGCCTGCCACGATTTCCACACCATGGCTGGCGAGCGCCCGCGCCTTCTCCGACTCGGGTTTACGGGTAATCGCGCGCGCAACAAATTGACCCTCGCGATCGGCGAGAATCGCACGCACAAGCCCTCCACCCTGTGCGCCCGTGGCTCCCACGACTGCTATGACCCTCTTCTCCGCCATGTCGCCCTCCTCTGAGAGAATGAAAATACACCGCGTTGTCAGATGACGTCCCGGCAACAAGATGCTCGATCGCCTGGACTAACCCCGCCCCGACGAATCCGTAAGAACGGCACTCGAAAGTCGGCTGCCGCGGGGAGGGCTGCGACCGAGCAATCCGAAAATTCTAGCAGCGCGCCGGACTCGCGCCGATTGCCATGCCTACGTGCGTGTCCTCAGGCTGAGGAGTGTATCCGCGTGTGTGACTGCTTCGGAGACAATCGGGCAGCGAGGCTGAGCGGCCGGTCATGGCCGCGACCGAGCTTCCCCGGGGGTCACCGCGAGCAGACTTTGGCCGGCCGGGCCATCGCGCTGAAAGTCAGCTTCCTGGCGCCGCGTCGTACTCACACTGGCGGCCAACTCCAGCCGTTGACGCCCTCAAGATGTAACGCTGGGAATGGCCGGTCTCAAGAGGTGGAGCAGCCATAGCTCGCGATCGCACGCGCGGCGAGCGATCTCCATAGCGGCCCGTCAAGGATCAGCGTCGCCAGTTAACATGCGGAGGCTCGAGCGCCCGCGGGCGATCACAAGCACGCCTTCGCAAGGTGACGCACCAAGTGCGTGTGCCGGTAAGAGCCCGGATGGCCACTGACGCGGATCGTGGCCGTCCCGCGCGGTCGCCAGTTCGTCTCGTCCATTTGCTCCTGCCGATGCAACAGCGCGACCGCCAACCACTGCGTGTTTCTATTGCCAAGCACCATGGCCCCTCCAACCTTCCATTTCGATTGCCGGCGCGACTATCCATGCCGCCGTGGCGCACACTGGGGCGTGATGGATGGCGCCACGGTTGCAACTGTCGCCGGTCGTTCCGGCTCGCCTACCAAGCGGGCTGCTCCTCGATTTCACTCGGGCGCCAGGTCTTGTTGAACCAGGGCTCCAGCGGGCTATAGAGCCGCAGGATCGTGTTCCATCCCTTGCCCGGAACCGTTTGAATCCAGTTCGCCTGCTTGCCGGGAGGCGGCGTCGGGCCGAACCACACGTCGACGGAGCCGTCGGCGTTGGTGATGAGGCCCTTGTTCTGGCTGGACACGCTCGGGAACTGCTGGTCGGTCTGCAGCATCGAGCGAGTCTGATTGCTGTAGGCGATCAGCGACCAGAAGTTCTTGATGGGAATGTTGGGCGGCAGGTGGATGCGATAGTTCTTTCCGCCATCCAGCGGGTTGCCCTTCGAGTCCGCAGTGGCCCAAGCGTATTGTGAGCCCTGACCCACCATCTTCTCTTCCATCGCCGGCGTGACGCCCGTGGCGGCCCAGTAGTACATATCGTAGCCATCGAGGTTGAGCACGCCGGGTTGCTCCTCGAACTTGTACCCGCCAAGGAATGGCAGCCGCCAGGCGCTGTTCTCATAGTAGTAGTCCGCCTTCTGGCGCATCTTGAAGGCAATGGTGCGGGCGGTCGCTTCGCCCACTGTGGCCGCTTCCTGAAGGATCTTCTTCATCCGCGCATCGGGAGCAAACGGCTTGCCCTTCTCGATGCCGATGGAGGCATAGAACCCAAGGCGGACAGGATCCAGCGACTCGCTGGGTTCCGTCTGCACTACTTCGTTCAGCAGCTCCCAGAACTGATAGTCAGAGGGCGCGACCGTATTAAAGACTTTGCCCGACACGTTCACGAACTTCATCGGCGCGGCTGCAGCCGGTTTACCCAGCGGGTACACCTTGGTGAACTTCTTCACCAGGTCGACGCCAGGCTTAGGGTCACCATCGACCACGAAGCTGCGCCATGGCGCCCACAAGCTGAAGGTCGGCGCTCGCACGACGATGTAGCCCTTCGGCACATTGCCCTTGTAGCCGGGGGGCAGGATCAGGTACTTCCCGCCCTTGCCCTTGTCCGGGCCGGTCAGACCGATGTCGACCACCCAGCGGTACCACATGTCGTTGAGGGCGCCGAGCACCTTGGGCGGGGACTCCAGCACGATGGGCCCATTCCGCAGGTCAAGCCACATCCAACTGTAAGGCGTACTGGTGTTGGCGGTGAGGAACGTGGACCGCGAGTCCATGATGTTCTCGAAGATGGGGACCGTGTAGTTGGCCGGGCCCAACTTGAGGATGGCGTCGCGATTGGCGGCTTGGCTGACTGCAGGAATCGCCAGCAGGTAGGCCTGGACCGCCCGTTGAAAATCAAGATTGTCGAAGAGCGTTTGCGCGGTCGCGTCGGACGGATAGCCGTCCGTGAAGCGGAGTGTGCCCAACCGCGTTTCCGAGGTGTCGGGGAAGGCCACTCCGGGCGGTGTGGGAGTTGAGTATTTATAGGTAGGCTGTTGCGCGCCGACAAGCGCACACCAAGCGGCGAGGCTGGTGGCGAGTACGACGCGGGCTATGGTAATGCGCATGAATCTCTCCAATGATCTTTAGGCAACAGCGACGACAGCCAACAGCAAATGAATGGTGTTTCGGAACGGCGTCGCGTGATTCCTCATTCGACGGTGTAACCGCGACCCTGGAAGCAGGCGGCGCGCGCCTTGATGTATGACGCCTGCTGCTGCTGCGCGGCAGGCCGCCGATCCCAGCATGCACTGGCCATACACCAGCGCTTTCAGCGCACCCCGACCCGATTAACAGGGCCACCCCGGTTCGCCGGCTGTACGCCCACACCCGGCGCCCCCACACCGACTCCGGGCGCGACGCCCACTCCGGGGGCTCCCACGCCGACGCCAGGTGCGACGCCCACTCCGGGCGCTCCCACACCGACGCCGGGAGCGACGCCCACGCCAGGCGCACCGACGCCAACGGTTGAACGGCGCGCAACACCGGCGTAGCTGACCGGCGTCGCGGGTGCGCCGACGACGGCTTGCACCGCGGCAACGAGACCTCCTTCACCATAGCCCAGCCATCCGGCTGCAGCGAGGCCCAACACGACCAAGACGCGTGGAGCGTTTGTCATTTCTTTCCTCCAGTGGTTGCTTCCGGTGGCAGCTCGTCGAGCCCGATCAGGGCGTCCGAGCTGAGCCGCTGCGCATTAGCAGGGGGCGTGAACACGAATGCAGCGGGCGCCGGCTTGACGTCGGTATTCCAGGTCTTGACGCGAAGTGTGTACTGCGGCGCGCTGTTCAGGGTCTTGCTGGTGATCACCATCTTGCGCGGGATTGGCCGTGAGCCCACCTCCAACCAGAGCTGCCAGTCGGTGTCGAAATTGCGGAAGGCTAGGTGCTCGCATTCCCGGCCATCTATGACGCCGCGCCCGATGTGCTTGGCCTCCATGACGCCGGCGACCAGAGTGTCATAGGAATTCGTCAGCAGAAGGTCTGCGAACGGCAACGCCACCCCGTAACCCGCCCGTAACGCCTCGAACAACTGGTCGACGCCGCCCGGCGCGGCAAACTGCGCGTAGCCGTTGAGGTGCTTGCCGAGGATGCTGACGGTCTTGCCATCGAAGAACATCGACACGTCCGCATACCCGCCGACACGGTGGGCGCGCAGCTTGTCCGGCCGACTCAATAGCGCCTCGCCGGAATTGGTGAACTGGATCTTCTCCATCTGCGGCGTGATCACCTCGATGTCGCTATCGAACGTGAGCTCGATGTTCTTCTGGCTGCCCACATAGTCCGACATGGCCTTGAGCATGACCTTGGCATCGCTTGCCTGCGCCTGAGCGCCTGGCGCTGCAAGGATTAGAGCTGCGCCCAGTACCAACATGCCACTCAGCTTTCCGCGCTTTCCGCGGGCGAGGCTTGTTCCAGCATTCATGTTCATCTTCGATCCCTCAGCTATCACCGCGTGCTCGCGGCAGTATTGATTGGCCAGCCCACCCATGCTTCACACGAAGTACGGCCCGATGACCGCGACTTCGAACTACGGCTTGAGACGGGTGATCTTGTTGCCCTGCAAGCCAACGCCGGCCATCAGTCCCTTTTGCCCGAAGACGAATGCATAGACTTTCATCGTTTACTCCAGTTGAACACCGGCTCGCGTGGGGCGAAGCTGCCAGGTACGGAAGGAAGCCCTTCGCGAATACCGCGCTGTCATGAAAGGCAAACGCTCACCTTGCCGATTCTACTCGGCATGCCCGTGCGGGCGCGATAGGGTTCATCGCGTTTCCTCTAAGGTTGAAAGCGTTGGAACGTTGCACGCCGCCGCGAGGCGCTCCGGCGCTGCGGCGAGCAGAATCGCACCCGAAGCCAACGGTCTTGTCGGCCGGCCGCAATTCCGGCACCCGTTTTTTTGTCCTCAAATATAAAGGCGGCACTCGGCCCACAGTAAAGACAATTACTCAGCCGTTTTGATGGAGAGACGTAGCACCGGTTTGGGTCGATCTCGAACCGTCGCCGACTTGAAGTGCGGCCGTTCGGCTGCCGTTCTCCAAAACGGCTGCCAGTGTTTTGGTAACGGCTGCTTCCACTGAACTCTGCATTTCTCGACGAAATCTGCGAGCGGCCGGTTACAGAGGCGCATCGGTCACTGGGCCGGAAAGGCGCCAGCGGCGGGTGTGGGTCGTAAGGATGAGTACGCGGCCTTCGGATGCAGTCGTTCAGCCAGGATCTCTTGCCGGTTGATGGAGGCAACCCGCGAACGACCGCTGTCGCCGCCACTGGCTTTCTCGGCGGCGTGATCGAATGTCAAGTTCCAAGGTACACCGGTCGTTCGCCGAGAAGACGGCCACGGGCAGCAATGGGTCGAGAGCGTCTATTCGATTCACCAGCCCGCAGCCGTTCGAGCAATTCTTCATGTCGGCTGGCGTCGCCAATCCTTGAAGGTCTGCAATGGAGATTCCATCCCCGCGCCGGCGACCGCGCGCTGTGGCCGCTCCACTTTGAGACCGGCCATTCCAGGCGTTTCATCTTGAAGGCGTCAACGGCTGGAGTTGGCCGAACGCGCCCATTGACCAACCGCGACTGAACGGCCGGTGTCTCGACCATTGCAGCGATACTTGTCGTCCACGTGACCGGCGGCAGGCGATCGACTGCCGCCGACGTTCGACGCGGTAGTGATTCCGTTCCGTCACTTCGCCTTGCGTTGCAACGGGATTACCTGCGCACCCTGTGCCAGCGCGTCGAGCATGTCCGCCCATTGCTGCATCATCTTGCGGCGCTCGGGCAAATATTCCGCCCTGTTGTACGCGCCTCGAATTTCGTTGCGCTCACTATGCGCCAACTGGCGTTCGATGACGTCGGCCCGAAAGCCCGCTTCGTTCAGGATCGTGGACGCGACGGCGCGGAAGCCGTGCCCCGTCATCTTGCCCTTGTAGCCGAGGCGGTACAGCGCGAACAGCATCGTATTGTTCGATATGGGCTTGTCGGGGTTGCGACCGGGGAATGCGTACCGACTGCAACATCCCATAGCGCGGATCTCGCGGAGGACCTCGATCGCCTGTCGGGAAAGCGGAACGACATGTTCGCTTCTCATCTTCATCCGTGTCGCCGGGATGATCCATATCGCCGAGTCAAGGTCGAGTTCCGACCACTCGGCGCCGATCAACTCATTGGTCCGAACGAACGTCAAGACCAGTAGGCGCAGCGCATATGCGGTCAGTTTATCGCCGAGCTCGCCATAGCCGTCGATAGCGCGTAGCAGCGCCGGCAACTCCTCGGGCGCCACCGCAGCCTGGTGCTTGCTCTTGTGTGGAGTCAAGGCACCGCGGAGATCGGGTGCGGGATCGCGCTGGCACCGACCGGTTGCGACACCGTACCGAAACACTTGCGATGCCACTTGCAAGACGCGATGAGCAAGATCGTGCGCACCGCGATGCTCGATCTTACGTACCGCCGCCAGAAGCATCGGCGCCGTTACCTCGGCAATGGGCTCGCTGCCAATCTCGGGGAACAGGTTGGATTCCAGGCGGCGTAGAACGTCGGATGCGTGATGTGCCACCCAGACGTGGGCCTGCTTGCCGTACCACTCGCGCGCGACGGCTTCGAAGCTGTTGATCTCCCGACCTTCGGCTTCCCGTTTCGCGGCCTTGCGCTGGTCGGATGGGTCAATGCCCGCCGCCAGCAGCTTGCGCGCATCTTCGCGCCGCGAGCGAGCTTCGGCCAAAGACACCTCGGGATAGACGCCAAGAGAGAGGCGCTTTTCCTTGCCAACGAAGCGGTATTTCAGGCGCCACCAGCGCCCGCCAGCGGGGGAAACCTCGAGATACATGCCGCCGCCATCAAACAGGCGGATCGGCTTGTCGGCGGGCTTCGTGTTTCGGATGGCGGTCGCGGTCAGGGGCATGGGAGCACATTCGGAATGACCGCGCGGGTCGCATCGAGAAACGCGCGCAGTTCCGCTGTTTCGGCAGGAGTCAGCGATAGGCAACGGCTGCCCAATTGAAACGAAAGCGCTCCGCGACTATCTACCAGGAATCGCGTCAACGCGATCTGATGAGCCCCGTCTGCTCGCTGCCGCCCCAATTCAGCCTTGCGCGCTGCACTCGGGTCGATGCCATCAGCGAGCAGCGCGCGGATCGCTATGCGCTGCGCACGCGCGTCGTCTATGGAGGTATCCGGATAGACGCCGAGAGAAAGTCGATTTTCCTTGCCCCCATGCCGGTATTTCAGCCGCCAATATTTCCCGCCGGTCGGCGTCACGAACAGATACATTCCCCCACCGTCGGAGAGCTTGTATGGCATCGCTCTCGGCTGCGCGAATTCGATCTGGGGCACAGTGAGGGGCATGGGGGCAGGTGCAACGTCGTTGGGAGAGTGTTCCCCAATACTGCCCCCGGTTGATGCCGGCTGTCAACGGACGACTTCGGTCCTTCCAGAACGTCGGATTGTTGTTTGTTAACGGTTTTTTATTTGAACGAAGACCGCTTTGGACGTTGCTGGATGCGGTCTTGGCGGAGAGGGCGGGATTCGAACCCGCGTTAGGGTATTACCCTAAACACGCTTTCCAGGCGTGCGACTTAAACCGCTCATCCACCTCTCCGTTTGGCGCTGCTCTTCTGGTGGAACCGGCGATTTTACCTCAACCGGCTGTCCTGCCCCCGCACCATAGGCTTGCGCGTGCAACGCGGTGCTATCGCCCCATCTGCGCGTCGACGGTCGTGAGTGCGGTCATGTTGACGATCCGGCGCACGGTCGCCGACGGCGTCAGGATGTGCACGGCCTTCGCGACCCCGAGCAGGATCGGTCCCAGCGTGACGTTGCCGCCCCCCGACACCTTGAGCAGGTTGAACGAGATGTTGGCGGCGTCGATCGTCGGCATGATCAGCAGATTTGCCTCGCCCTTCAGGCGCGAACCGGGGAAGGCCCCCAGGCGGACCTCCTCCGACAGCGCGGCATCGGCGTGCATCTCGCCTTCGATCTCGAGGTCGGGTGCCCGCGCATTGATCAGCGCCAGCGCGGCCTGCATCTTCTTCGCCTGCGGGTGGTCGCTGGAGCCGAACGACGAGTGCGACAGCAGCGCCACCTTCGGCTTGAGGCCGAAACGCCTCAGCGCCTCCGCCGCCAGCAGCGTGATCTCGGTGAGCTCTTCGGCGGTCGGATCGACGTGCACGTAGGTGTCGGCGACGAACACCGTGTGCTCGGGCAGCATCACCGCATTCATCGCGGCGTAGCCCTTGACCCCCGGGCGCAGGCCCAGCACCTGATCGATGAATTGCAGATGCAGCTGGTGGGTGCCGAAAGTGCCGCAGAGCATGCCGTCGGCGTCGCCGCGATGGATTGCCATCGCGCCGATCAGCGTCTGCCGGCGGCGCATCTCGATCTTCGCGTATTGCTGCGACACGCCCTTGCGCGCGGTCAGGCGGTAATACTCGCCCCAGTAATCGCGATAACGCGGATCGTCTTCGGGGTTGATGACCTCGAAGTCCTTCCCCGGCTCGATGCGCAGCCCGTACTGGTCGATGCGCTTCGCCAGCACTGCCGGGCGTCCGATCAGGATCGGCTGCGCGAGCCCTTCATCCAGCACCACCTGCACGGCACGCAGCACGCGCTCGTCCTCGCCTTCGGCGTACAGGATGCGCATGGGCGACTTCTTCGCCGCCTGGAACACGGGCTTCATCAGCAGACCCGAGTGATAGACGAATTGCGTGAGCCTTTCGCGGTACGCGGCGAAATCGGCGATCGGCTGCGCGGCCACGCCCGAGTCCATCGCGGCCCGGGCGACCGCGGGCGCGATGGTGACGATGAGGCGAGGATCGAAGGGCTTGGGGATCAGGTACTCCGCACCGAAGCGCAGGTTGTGGATGCCATAGGCCTGCGCGACGATGTCGGATTGCTCGGCCCGGGCGAGTTCCGCCAGCGCGCGCACGGCCGCCACCTTCATCGGCTCGTTGATCCGCCTGGCCGCGACATCCAGCGCTCCGCGAAAGAGGAACGGAAACACCAGCACGTTGTTGACCTGGTTCGGGAAGTCGGAGCGGCCGGTGGCGATGATGGCGTCGGGACGTGCCGCCTTGGCGAGATCCGGCATGATCTCGGGCTCGGGGTTCGCGAGCGCCATGATGAGCGGCCGCTCCGCCATCAGCGACAGCCATTCCGGCTTCAGCACCCTCGCCGCCGAGAGGCCGAGGAAAATGTCGGCGCCGGGCAGGATGTCGGGCAGCCGGCGCGCGGCGGTCTCCTGCATGTAGCGGGCCTTGTTGTCGTCCATTTCCTCGGTCCGTCCGGCGTGGACGACGCCGGCGATGTCGGACACCCAGATGTTTTCCTGTGGGATGCCGAGGCTCACGAGGAGATCGAGGCAGGCGAGCGCCGCTGCACCCGCGCCCGAGCACACGACCTTGACCTGATCCAGGCGCTTGCCGACGACGTCGAGTCCGTTGAGAATCGCCGCTCCGACGACGATCGCCGTGCCGTGCTGGTCGTCGTGGAACACCGGGATCTGCATCCGCTCGCGCAGCTTCTTCTCGACGTGGAAGCACTCCGGTGCCTTGATGTCCTCAAGATTGATGCCGCCGAACGTCGGCTCCAGCGCGGCGATGATTTCCACCAGGCGGTCCGGGTCGCGCTCGTTGATCTCGATGTCGAAGCAGTCGATGCCGGCGAATTTCTTGAACAGCACCGCCTTGCCTTCCATCACCGGCTTGGCGGCCAGCGGGCCGATGGGGCCCAGCCCCAGCACCGCGGTGCCGTTGGTGACCACGCCGATCAGGTTGCCGCGGGCGGTGAGGTTTCGCGCCTCCGCGGGGTCGCGGACGATCTCGTCGCAGGCCGCTGCAACGCCCGGCGAGTAGGCGAGCGCCAGATCGCGCTGGTTGGTGAGCTGCTTGGTCGGCTGCACTGCGAGCTTTCCCGGTGGCGCCTGGCGATGGTATTCGAGCGACGCTTCGCGAATTTCCTTGTCTGACATGGGGTTTTCCGAAGAGGGTGCTGGCGGTGTGCCCATGATATCCGAAGGGTCGGGCACCACTCGGACGATGGCGGCGCGAGCGCCCTGCCACCCTCTTTTTCGGAACCTTGAGCCGCCGCAAGGTAATGCTATCCGCGTCCGGTATAATCGCGGGTCCTTTTCCGAACGGGTGCCCTACCCCGCGGCAAGCCTGCGCCGCGCGTGCACACTCCCGAAACCACGTTTTCTCGAACCTTCCTGCCTGCCAGTGATGCTTGAAGCGCGCGATCTTGCCGCGCAGCGCGGCTACTCGGTGCTGTTCTCGGGACTCTCGTTCCGCGTCGACGCCGGGGAGGCGCTCGTCATCATCGGTGCCAACGGCACCGGCAAGACAACGCTGCTGCGGATGCTGGCCGGGCTCTCCCCGCCCGCCGACGGCCAGATCTTCTGGAATGGCCAGCCGGTCCATCCGTTCGACGCGGAGTTGCGCGGCGCGCTGGCCTTTGCCGGTCACTCGCCATCGCTGAAGGACGAACTCACCGCCGAAGAGAATCTGCGCCTGCTGGTCGAGCTCTCCGGCGCACCGGTGGCGGGCGAGGCGATCGACGCCGCGCTCGACGCGGTCGCGCTCGGCAAGAAGCGCCATCTGCCGGCGCGCGTTCTGTCGCAAGGCCAGCGCCGTCGCATCGGCCTCGCGCGACTGCGCCTGCTGCAGCGCCGGCTCTGGATCCTGGACGAACCCGTCACCGCGCTGGACGCCGCCGGGATGGCGCTGCTCGCGGGGCTGGTCGCCGAGCACCTCAACGGCGGCGGACTCGCGGTCGCCGCCACTCACGCGCCGCTCGGCCTGCCCGAGGCGCGTGTCCGCACACTGTCGCTCGCATGACAGCCGGTGACACCACCGTGCCGATAGCCGACGCGAGCGACACCACGGCCGCGATCTGGCCGGCGATCCGCTGGAGCCTTGTCCGCGACCTGAAGATCGCCTTTCGCTCGCGCGCGGAACTCGGTGTGCAATTACTGTTCTACGTCATCGTGGTGACACTCTTCCCGCTGGCGACGACACCGGAGCGGACTCTCCTCGCGACGATGGGCCCCGGCGTGCTGTGGGTCGCGGCATTGCTCGCCTCGCTGCTGTCGCTGCCGCGCCTCTTCGCCGGCGATTACGCCGACGGCACGCTGGAACAGATCGCGCTGTCGCCGCATCCGCTCGCCGCGCTGGTCTCGGGCAAGATCCTCGCTCACTGGCTGACGACGGGCCTGCCGGTGGCGGTGCTGGCGCCGTTGCTCGGCGTCCAGTACGCGATGTCCGGCGACGCGCTGCTGATCCTCACCATCGCGCTCCTGCTCGGCACGCCGATCCTGTCGCTGCTGGGGGCCATCGGCGCCGCCCTGACGCTGGGCCTGCGTGCCGGCGGCAGCCTGCTCGCGCTGCTGGTGCTGCCGCTGTACATCCCGATCCTCATCTTCGGCGCCGGGTCGGTGGACATGTGGCGCTCGGGACTCGACGTCTCCGGCAACCTGTCGCTGCTGGGAGCGGGCCTGCTGCTCGCCATCGTCGGCGCCCCTTTCGCCGCGGCCGCCGCCGTACGCATCGCAATGGACTGATCGCTTCGCCATGGCCATCAACTGGTACAAATACGCGTCGCCCGCCAAGTTCTATCCGCTGGCGGGAA
>CAWBGE010000009.1:0-20016 GCA_963788185.1 uncultured beta proteobacterium | reverse complement strand
GCAGACGTCAGGGGCTCGCCGCCACCGAACCTTTGGGCGGCCAGCCTGCAGCACCGCTGCGGGCGCATCGGTCAGCCCTTCGCCTCCCGCGGCACGACGCCGATCGTGAGGCGCGAGATGCAGACCAGCCGGGCGGCATCGTCGACGACCCGGATCTCCCAGATTTGGGTCGTTCGCCCGAGGTGCAGGGGCCGTGCAGTCCCATGCACCCACCCCTCGCGAACGCCGCGGACATGATTCGCATTGATCTCGATACCGACGGTCAGCGCTGCGCCGTCGTCGACGGAACAATGGGCGGCAGCGCTGCCTACCGTTTCGGCGAGCAGCACCGAAGCCCCGCCGTGCAAAAGCCCGTAGGGCTGGATGGTTCGTCCGTCGACGGGCATCCGAGCGGTGAGGTAGTCGTCTCCAACCTCGGTGAACTCGACGCCCGAGATGCGCGACCGCGGTGGCGCGGGACATTGCCTGGAGGTCGGCAAGCGTCGGCCGGCGATGCCAGATAGCAGTTGCCATAGAATGGGTGCATCGATCGGGAAACGTTAGTATCGTATTCTGCGACATCTTTGCGCAAACCGCCGTGGCGAGCGCGGCTTGCATCAATTCCGAATTCAGGACACCCACATGAAAGCAGCCATCGGTTTCGTCGGTGCCGGATGGATGGGCACCGGCATGGCCATGCACCTTCTTGCCGCCGGCCATCCGGTCAGCGTGCATGCGCATCGCAATCGCTCCGGCGTCGATCGCTTGTGCGCACGCGGGGCAGCGGAAGCAAGCGATCTTGCGTCGTTGGCGCGCGGTGCAGAGGTCATCGTGCTTTGCCTCAGCGACGCCGACGCCGTTCGCGCCGTCCTCGACGGCGCTGGCCCCGGCCTTCGGCCCGGGCATCTCGTCATCGACGCCACCACGTCCGACCCGCGGGTGACCGGCGCGCTTGCCGAGTCGCTGTCCGCGCGCGGCGTGCGGCTCGTCGACGCGCCGGTGACCGGTGGGCCGACGCAGGCGGAGGCGGGCGTCCTGGGGTCGCTCGTCGGCTGCGAAGCGTCCGACTTCGACGCGGTGCAGCGGATCGTCGCCTGCTATTCGGCGGTGGTACGAATGGGCCAGTGGGCAGCGGTCACGCCGCCAAACTGCTGAACAACTTCGTCACCCAGGGCAACGGTGGTGCTGCTGGCCGAGGCCTACACCCGCGCGACAGCGGCATCGACTGGCAGGCCCTTTACGCCGTCATGTGCGCGGGCGCAGCGCGTTCCGGCACGCTGGAAAAGGTCGTGGGGCCGGCGCTTGGCGGCGACTTCGACGAGGAGCTTCACGATCCGCAACGCAGCCAAGGACCTCGGCTACTACTGCGCGCTGGCTGCGGGCTCCGATCGGGGACCAAGCGCGCTCGGCGAGGCGATACACAAGCGCTTTGCCGATGCGGAGGCGTCCGGCGCCGGACATCGCTTCGTGAGCCGATTGCTCGATCCCGACATCCCGGGCTGATCCCGGGTCGAAAGACAAGGGCGACGGCCGGGTCTGCCCGATGCGCAGCACCGCTCCCGCGCGATCCTAGGACCGAGATCGACCCGGAGCGGCCAAAGGAGCGACGGGAAAGCGGTCATGTCGCACTCGTCGCTCTCCCGGCGCTCTCAACTGCAACCAACCGAGACGCGAGCGACGTTGTGACGCTCTGCTCGGTCTACTGCGGCGCACACATGACGACCAGATCCGGACCGTCACCCTCGGCCAGCCATCCCGTCGCAACCATCTGATCACGTACCGTCCGGTCGGTCATGTAGCGGTGGTTGGCATCGAGACGATTGCTGAAGACCCGATACACCTGCGTTGTGTTGGCCGGACAGACCCCTGCCGTCGGCAGGAACGCCTGCATGAAGGCGGGATCTTCCAATACGAAGGTTGGATTCTCCTGCCCGGTCGCGTTGCACTCCACAGTTCCGCGTCCGAAGAAGTGGGAGTCGCCAAGTTCCGGCGGAATGTAGTAGCGGCACACGGGCGAGGTGCCAGATTGTGCGGTCGCGTGGGTCTTGAACGAGTATCCCGTGCGCGTCCAGCCCCGGATTCGGGTGTCAGCGTCCAAATTCGCGATCTCGTCTTGCATCCAAGTGATGAAGTAGTGGTCAAGGTCGGCGTGGTAGAACTCGACGACCTTGGAGTACGCGTAAGCAGGCCCGATGAACGAACCCATGGCGATGGGGACTGAAGGAACCGGTATCGTTGCCACAACCTTGTTGGTCGCGGTGTCGATCACCGATACGCTATCGGAGAGTGCATTTGCGACGACGACTCGCGTTCCGTCCCGAGTCACATCCACTCCGGTCGGTGACTTGCCCACGCTTATCGGAAGCGACACGTCGTTGGTTGCCGTATTGATGACGGACAAGGCGTCGGCCGACTGGTTCGTAACGTAGATGCGTGTTCCGTCGGAACTGACGGCCAGACCAGTCGGGCCGCCGCCGACGTGCACATTGAACAGCACCCCATTGGTCGTCGTATCGATCGCGGTGACGGCACCGGACCCCCGACTTGCAACGTAGACACGCGACCCATCCGGATGCGCGGCCACGCCGACCGGCTCCGCGCCGACCGCGACCGTTGTGAGGACGGTGTTCGTCGCCGTATCCACGACCGTGACGTCGCGGGTGCCCGCGTTGGTGACATACGCCCGGGTTGACGCGCCATTCAACGCAACCGAGATCGGATTTGTGCCGACGATGACAGTTGCAACAACAGAATTTGATGCGGTATCGATCACGGACAGGTGATCATGCGCGGGCGGCGCACTCGCGCGAGTGACCACATAGGCTCGCGTTTCGCTCCCATTCAGCGCGATACCCGAACCGGAGCCGGCCAGTGCAACAGATGCGACACCGCCGCCGCTATTCGTGTCCACGACGATGAGGCCCGGTCCGCTGGACAGGTATATACGGGTGGCGTTTCGATTCACGGCGACACTAGATGCGCCCGATCCAACCGACATCGTTCCCACGATCGCGTTCGTCGACAGGTCAATTACCGTTACCACTCCCGCTTGGGTGCTTGGGATATAGGCAAAGGGCGCGGCCGACGACATCCCACAAGACCAAAGCACCATCCCGGCAATCGTGAGGGCGTTCACGACGCGACAAATACCCGTCGCCATACCGTTGCGAGTGCCGCATGGTTGCCTGGCGATCGATCCACTTGGATCAGCGATTTGGACCTGGCTCATGGTCTTTCGCTCCTATCAGGGCGCGCACATGACGACGAAATCCGGGCCGTCGCCTTCGCGCAACCAGCCAATTGCCGCCATTTGTTCGCGTAGCTCCGCGCTTGTCATATAGCGGTGGTTCGCGTCAGCACGATTGCTGAACACTCGGTACACGGGTGTAGTGGCTGCGGGGCATGTGCCTGCGCTAGGCAGGATCATGTGCATGAATGCAGCGTCTTCCAGAACGAAGGCCGGGTTGTTGCGTCCCGTTGCAGTGCATTCGTCAAAGCCGCGACCAAAGAAGTGCGAGTCCCCGAACGACGGTGGGATGTAGTACCGGCAGACGGGCGAGGTGACGGCTAATTGCTCTGCGTACGCAGTGAAAGTATGGCCCGTGCGCGTCCAGCCCTTCAGGCGAATGCCGGCGTCCAGCAAAGCAATCTCATCAGCCATCCAGCTGATGAAGTAATGATCGAGCGATGCGCTGTAGAATTCGACCACCTCGATCGGCTGCAGCGCTTTCGGCCCGACCAGGAACTGGCCGAATGCGTGCGGAGCACCTTCAACGGCGATCTTCCGTACCACCGAAAGCGTCCTGCTGTCGAGAACCGCCACCATGTTGGAGCCCGCGTTCGCGACGTAGACCTGCCCGTTCGACGGATGAGCCGATACCCCGTAAGGAAAGAGGCCGGTCACAACTGTCGCGATGACCTGCCCCGTGTGACCATCCAGGACGGTGACCGAATTTGAGCTGTAGTTGGTAACGTACACTCGCGTCCCGGCCGGATCTACTGCCACTCCATAGGGAGTGCCTCCCACCTTCACACTGGCAACTTGCGCGTATGTGCGCGTGTCGAAGACGTCGACTCTCCAGTCGACGACGTTTGTCGCGTAAAGGCGCGTACCTCCCGGACTCAGCGCAATGCCGTATGCACCTGAGACAAACAGCTTCCTGATGACCGCATTGGACGCCGCGTCGATCACCGAGATCTCACCCCCATTTTGACTGGAGACATAGACACGTTCACCGGTCGAGTCGACGACGATACCCCGTGGTCCGACCATCACGGGAATTGTCGCGATGACGGTGTTCGTGAGCGCATCGATCACGGTGACGGAGTTGCTTGCGTGATTCGCCACGTAAACCCGGGTGCCTGCCGGGTTGACGGCGATCCCGGCTAGCCACGTAGCACCCGTTGGAATCGTTGCGATTACTGCGTTGATCGCAGTGTCGATTACCGAAACGGTGCTTGTTCCCTCATTCGTCACATACACGCGAGTGCCGGAAGCGCTCACCGCAACGCCGTAAGGTTCCGCGCCCACTGGCACACTGGCGGTGACCGAATTGGTCGCCGTGTCGATAACAGAGACGGTGTTAGAGCCGCTATTGGGTATGTAGGCGAACGGGGCCGCGCTCACGTTGCAGACGGCAATCGCGGCGATGCACACGAAGACGCGGCAGCGGGACAAATTGCGCATGGCCACTCCTTCCGCGAAGCTGCAGGCCCATGCGCCGCCGGGCGACGAACGGCCCGAGCAGAGGTCTTACGAAGTCATTCAGCGCCCAACGGCGACCAGACGCTTTGATGCAGGTCAACGAATTATCGGGGGAGCACCGGCAGCAATGCGAGCGAAGCACGGACCGCGCGTTTCAATGGCTAAGCTGAGCGTGCGCCTCGGACGTTCCAGCACCGACCTAAGCCACCTTGCTGGCAACGGTCGTCCACGAGCAGAGCGCGCATCACGGCGGCCAACGAATACGTGAACGTCAGCTTACGGGCGCAGCGACGAAGGACGGCTCATGGCCGGTCAGCGACCTTCAGGTCTGGACGCGAGCGATTTGATCGTTGACGGGCGCCGAACGACCCTGACCCGACGGTCAGGAGTTTCTGATCGAGTTCCCGGTGCAGCCCAGTAACCAATGGGATGGACGCCCCCACCCGCAACGGCATCGATGTGCCAAAGTGGAAGTGTCATCAACCACTTGAACCGAGGGGGGCATCCATCATGAAGATTACGACGATTGGCATTGATTTGGCAAAGAGCGTGTTCCAGGTTCACGGTGTCGATTCGCGAGGGCATATCGTGGTCCGCAAACAACTCCGACGGGAGCAGGTTGCCACGTTCTTTGCGAACCTGCCGGCCTGTCTGGTCGGTATGGAGGCGTGTGGCAGTGCCCATCATTGGGCGCGGAAGCTGCAGGGGTTCGGTCACGCGGTTCGACTGATCTCGCCGCAGTTCGTGAAGCCCTACGTCAAGAGCAACAAGAACGACGCGGCCGATGCGGAGGCGATCTGCGAGGCGGTGGCCCGGCCAAACATGCGCTTTGTGCCGATCAAGACCGTGGAGCAGCAGGCAGTGCTGTCAGTACACCGGGTGCGGCAGGGATTCGTGAAGGCGCGAACGGCACAAGCCAATCAAATTCGTGGTCTATTGACCGAGTTCGGATTGGTGCTGCCGCAGGGCATTGCGAACGTCTTCCGGCGGGTACCGCCGATGATCGACGGAGCGCCTGATCTGCCGGCATCGATGCGCCAGTTGATCGAGCGGCTACTCGAGAACATGAAGGCACTGGATCGGCAGGTCAAGGAGCTCGAGGCACAGATCAAGGCTTGGCATCAAGGCAGCGAGCTGAGCCGCAAGCTCGAGAAGATTCCCGGCATTGGTCCTCTGGCGGCCAGCGCGCTGGTGGCATCGATAGGAGATGCCAGGAGCTTCAAAAACGGCCGCCAGGTGGCTGCCTGGTTGGGGCTGGTGCCCAAGCAGGACTCGAGCGGCGGCAAACCCAAGCTGCTGGGCATGAGCAAGCGCGGCGACACTTACCTTCGAACCTTGCTGATTCACGGCGCGCGCTCGGCGATTGTGGCGGCGCAGCGCACGGGCAGGCCGAACGTCTGGCTGGCAGGACTGCTCACCCGGCGCCATCCCAACGTTGCCGCCGTGGCGCTGGCCAACAAGAACGCGCGCACGATCTGGGCGTTACTCGCTCATGAGCGCGAGTTCCGGCCCGATTACATGCCGCGGCCTGCCCACGGGTAGCCGCGACCACCGAACGTCAACAATCAACCCGACAGGGAGAATCGACCCACCGATTGCTCAGGCGATCACGCAATGATGGCAAACAGGTCAGACCTTGGTTGGCCAAACCCAAAACGGCCGAAGCACCGCGAGTGCGCGTAAGCGATCGGGAGCCAACCAGCCAATCCCATCAGGGACAGCGGCAGGATGCCGCGAAAAAAGTCCGAATGTACGGGTGCAATCTGTTCCTACCAGCCATCACCAACTGAAAGCTTGGCAAACCGGGGGCGTCCATGTACGGCCGTTCGCCGCGTTCTACGCGGGTATGAAGGCCCTGCGGTAGCGGTCGCTCGCGCGTTCGGCGGGCACCGCGGCGAATGACCGGCAGCTTTCAGTCCGATTCGCCGCGAGCGATCATGGGCGCGAGCCGCCGCGCGCGCACGGCGCAAGGGGGGCCGACCGAGCGGGCGGGACGAAGGCCGCGGATCGGCTTGGGGCGCGATCAGCGCTGCGGAAACGACGGGACGCGGAGGCCGCTATTCACCTTTGCCTCCATGTCGGCCTCGGCGGCGCGAACCGCCTCGAGACGCGCGATGACCGCATCGATGCGATCGAACGGCACGACGACCACGCCATCCTGGTCGCCGACCACGATGTCGCCGCTGGCGACAGCGACGCCGCCCACGACGACGGGAAAGCCCACGGTGCCCGGCCCCTCGCGGGCAGGCGAATTGGGCGTCACGCCGACGCAGAAGCATGGCAGGCCGACCGCCCGGATGCCGGGAACGTCGCGCACGCAGCCGTCGGTAACGAATGCTATTGCCCCCCCATTGCGCGCCATTCCGAGCACGAGATCACCGACGATCGCGCAGCCGGTGTGGCCAGCGGTCGCCGCGACGATCACGTCGCCTGGCACGAGGTGTTCGAGCGTGCCCAGCACGGCGAGATTGTCGGCGGGTCCGGCGTCGCAGGTGACCGCGGGGCCGCAGAAGACCGACTGCTCGGCCGCGATCGGCTTGATCCGGTAGTCGAGCGCGCCCGAGCCGCCGAGCGCGTCGACGACGTGGCCCGTGGGCACGCCGCTGAGCGCTGCGACGTGTCGCTGCTGCGGCCGCCGGATAGGCGTGCGCATTGACAGCTTCGGGGCGCCTTCGATCATCGGATTCTCCCGCGGGGTGGGGTTGTTCGGCGGCGGGCAGCCTGCTCCGGAGGGCGTCAGCCTTCGGACGGCGGCTCCACGTTTTTGCGCGCAACAACCCTCCGGTAGGCATTCGCCTTACGGTGGCGCGCGAAGTTGAACGATGTCGTATTGTAGGACTTTGTGCAAGCGAGGTCACAGCGCGCGATCGCGAGTTTGTCGCCGGTCGTGGAGCACGCGGAGACGATCCCCCCGGACGGCGCGACGAGGACGCCAGCGCTGTAATGCGGCGATACCTGACATTCGCGAAAGGCGAGTTACAGGCTTGAGCCGACACAGCGGTTGATGGATTGGCGGCCGGCTCGTGGCCGATCTCGGTCCCGCCCCCTTCGTCGCAGTTCGACCCACTCCGGCCATTGATGTCGGTGGAGACCGGACGTTCTACGACAGAGCTATCCAGCGGGCGCCAGCGTTGGGTGATGGGTTAGGCAGCACTGCGTTTGACCGCCGCTAGGATAGCCTCGATGAATGGGGTTTTGCCATCGGTGTAGGCCTCGCGGTCCGCCGGATGAAGGGCCGCAAGGTGCAGTTTGAGCGTCTGGTACTCCGCTGCCACCTGGGGGTTCCTGCGCAGAGTGTCGCGGAACACCAAGCGAGCACACCAAAGCTCACTATTGACTGGCACGAGGTGCAGGTGATGGGTGCGGTGCGCTGGCGATGGTTTGCAGAACCAGTGCATCACTTCCGACTTGTAGGGGAAGTAGGCGTAGCCAAGCGCCTCTGCTGCGGGGATGGCAGCGCGGGATTCAGCCAGGCCCCGGACGGGTGCCATGATGTCGATGACTGGCTTTGCTGCCAGCCCAGGGACTGCGGTGCTTCCGATGTGCTCGATGGTCCCCGCAAGCCAAGGCTGCAGGGCGGCTGTGAGTGATGCGAACTCTGAGGCGAACCGCCTCGGCCACGCAGACGAGTAGGGGACAACTTCGATCTTGGCTTCTTGCACGGGTGGCACCCCATGGCCGAATTTGTGCGGCCTAACGACAAATTGAGAACCTAGACGACGGAATACAAGGCGTCAATCGCGGGATGCTGCTGCGCGGCCGAGGGGAGTTGGGGACGGTGCTCGGTTCCGACCGGGCGATTATCCCTTGGCTGCGGGCACACGGCGTGTGCCAGCGTGCCTGCACGCGCGTGTTACGACGGCTGTCTGTCGTTCTTCAAGCACCGATAGATGGCTGCAATCGAGTGCCATGCGCTGCGACCGGAGTTGGCCGGACTGAGACCGTCGAGTTTGAACGCGAGCGGCGTGATCGCCGTCGGTCGCAGTACGACCCTGACCTGCCGGCCAATGTGCTCCGGACCGGTCATTGAGGACCGCGGAAGCAGCCACTCAGCCGACGCGTCACGACCGCGAACAGATACAGCGGCGATCACCGCCTGTTCGCCTTCTTGCAGCGTATAAAAGGTGCCGAGGAGCACCACGAAAAGCGCCAGCGCTGCGAGACCACCGCCGAACTTCAGCATGTTCTTCATGGTTCCGCTCTCGCCTTGGTGTCTTCTGCATTGCCACGGGCCCGGGCTGCAGGCACCGCAGGCACCTGTCCCGACTCCAGACGGAGCAGATGCAGCAGGGTCTTCTGGTCACTGTCCACGATGTACAGGGCCTTGGCCCCGGGCAGGATGTCCGCCATTGCCTCTAGATACAGGCGCCGGCGCGTGACCTCCGGCGCCCGCTGGTACTGCGCGAGGATCGCGATGAAGCGCGTTGCCTCTCCGTTGGCGCGATTGATCCGCTCGACGGCTTAGCCCTCGGCTTCGGTGACGGTGCGAGTCGCCTCGCCGCGCGCCTTGGGTATCTCGCGATTGGCCTGCTCCTGCGCCTGATTGATCGTGCGCTCGCGATCCTGCCGTGCTTCGTTCACTTCATTGAAGGCCGGCTTGACGGCGTCCGGGGGCGTCACATCCTGCAGTTCCACGGTCACCAGACGGACGCCGGTCTCGTAGGCGCTGAGGATCTTTTGCATCTCCGTCTTGACCTCGGTGGAGACGGCCACGCGGCCGACAGTCAGCACATCACTGCCCAGACGGTTGCCGACCACCCGTCGCATGACGGCCTCGGCGACGTCGCGTATCGTTTGCCGCGACTCGCGAACCTGGAATAGGTAGCGCACAGGGTCCTCGATGCGGTACTGCACGATCCATTGAACGTCGATCACGTTCAGATCGCCCGTCAGCATCAGAGTCCCCCAATTCCAGAGCTACTTCCGTGAATCCGAGGTACATCTGCCGACGCCCAGGGAATTCTTTTCAAGCCGAACAGGGCGCCCATTAGACTGTACATGATGGAGTCGGCGCGACCGCGAAGAGCCCCAGCGAGACGAGACGCCACACCTTCACAAGGGCATCTTCTCTGCGGGAGATCCCGCCTAATGGCGGAGTCGAAAAACGAAAGAACTTCGCGCAGCAACTTGAAGAAGCGCTCATCGAAAAGCGCATGAATTCCGACGTCGTCGCTTCAGGGTTGAAAAATACCGTGCTTACGATTAAGTGGGCGCTTGCGAGTAGAGTAACAGCATCGGATCTCACCAAATCTGGCATTATCGAAAACGCCGAAAGAAGAGGACGACGGTCGCGGACAGGTGAATGGAGGTTTGCACCTAGTCGAAGTCGAGCACAATCTGCGCAGGCTCCTCGACTTTTTTCGCATTGGCGTGCTCCAGCCCACTGACTCGGACACCGAGTAGGCGGATCGGCCGACCAAAGTCCACTCGTTTCAAGCATTTCCCAGCAGCGCGACGTAGGGCCTCGGCGTCAGCGATGGGCCCGGCAAGCGTGAGGTCCCGGGTCACGGTCTTGAAGTCATCGAAGCGCAGCTTTACGCCAACGGTACGGCCGACATACCCCTTGCGCTGAAGATCAGCAGCTACCTGCGCGCACAGCCGGGCAAACACAGTGCGGAGCTCGTCCCGGTCGCGCACAGCACGCAAGTTTCGGTCGAAGGTGGTTTCGCGGCTCATTGACACGGGCTCGCTATGGGTCACCACGGGCCTATCGTCCAGACCGTGGGACACCTTGCGCAGCCATGCGCCATAGCTGCGCCCAAAGTGTTCAACAAGCCATGCTTGCTCGCAGGCGGCAATCTCACCAATGGTTGTGATCCCTAGAGCTGTGAGCTTCTCGTTGGCTTTCGGGCCGATCCCATTGATTTTGAGGGCGTGCATCGGCCAGATCCTCGACGGCAACTCCTCCATCGTGAGGACCGTGAATCCATCCGGCTTTTGCATGTCGGACGACAATTTTGCAAGGAGCTTGTTCGGCGCGATTCCGACCGAGCAAGTAAGGCCGGTGGCTTTGAATACGGCGGACTTCAGTCTGCGCGCGATTGGCTCTGATTCATCTTCCAAGTGCGAAATGTCGACGTATACCTCATCGATTCCGATATCCTCAATGATGGGACTGACCGATTGCACTGCATCTTTGAAGAGGCACGAATACCTCCGGTATAGCTCAAAGTTGACCGGAAGGAGTACGGCATTCGGCGCGAGCCGTGCCGCTTTCATCGCAGGCAATCCAGAATGAACCCCAAGCGCGCGTGCCTCATAGGTCGCCGTCGTTAGAACCCCTCGACCCACGTAGTCGCGTAGGCGGGAAAACTCGCGCGTGCCGTCTTCCTTGAGCCGTGGGGCATGCGAACGGTGGCCAGCGACAACCATGGGCAGCCCACGCAGCTCGGGGTACTGCGACAACTCGCAGGACGCGAAGAAAGCGTCCATGTCAATATGAGCTATGCGTCTGTCGCTTGGCATGCCAGGCAGTATTAGATGCTGGTTGAGTCGGTGTTGCCGTGGTGTTCGGCGAATTGAAGAACGATTGTGGCCGCACTCCTGCAGCGGTCAATCGGCGTGGCAGGCCGACACGACGGCGATCCGCTGCCTTCTGCCGACCGTATAGTGCGCGCCGAGATCGACCGCCCTGCTTTGGCCGGCATCATGAGGCTGCGACCGGAGCAGAAGATCATTGTGGCCCAATCGGTGGGTTAACCGAAGAAGGCCGCGTAGGGGTCGCTGCCTGGCCATGACCCGCCGTTGACGCTTCTGCTCCAACCCTGCCGTTGATCTATTCACCTTCCGACCAAATTATCCAGGTCGGTACTGAACACCCACGACGTGTCGGTTGATGGGAAGTGGTTGGGGTCATAGCCGCCGAGATAGATCGTCTGCCGGTCGACTTCCCTGAAAGGCGCAAGGGCATAGGTGTAGATCGACACCAGTTCCGGCTGACCCGGCCGGTATTTGCCGTTCACCTCCCCTATGCGCCAACGCCCTCGCGCATCGCGCAGGGCATAGATACCTCCGGCATACATGCCCCCATTTTCGCTGCGCTGGTTGTGCGCCGTGAGGTGTTGCGAGCGCCGGCCGCCGGGAGTTGCTGGAATGTAAGCTTCGAGGCCGATCAGGTGCAGCAACTCGTTCGACCTGGGGTCGCGCAACGGCATGAAGGTGCTGTAGGCCGCCAGTACAAATGAGGTAGGAGCGCCGTCGAGGTGTCGGCTGATCTCATCCGCAAGGCAAGTTTCCCGCACGCGGGCATAGGAGCCATCCGGCTGCGGATCAAGTCGGAAGATGCACCCCGGTGACTGTTTGCCCGCGTGCCACGCAAATAGGAGTGATTGCCTTCCGGGTACTTGCCCCTCGATGGCGGAGAGCCCCCTGATGCCGCCAATGCTTTGGAATTGCGCGCGGGTCGTGCCCGCATGCACCTCGCCCGACAGGTCGGCGACCAGTTCATAGCGCGGAGCGAGGCCGTCGATGCGGCGGAATATCTTGGTACCCTCGGAGAAGAAGAGACTGTCGTTCGCTTCGACGATGGAGAGGATGCGCGTTCCCGTCGCCGTGCCGGGTTCAGGCTTCGGCGCCCAGCGGATCTTGCCGGGTCGCGACGGGTCGTATCGGCCTGTGTAAACGCCCAGAACGCCGACGGAAATGAAAAGGCTTTCCTGTCCCGTGACGCGATCACGATAGACGGCCGCAGCGCGCACGGAATTGTCCTCACCTCGCTTGCCCGTTTCGCCGCTGATCAGCTTGGTCTTGACCCAGGAGTCGTCACCATCGTTGCGAACGAAGACGCTCACACCGCCATTGCCACCGCCATCGAATGTTGCGGCGATCAGCAGCGTATCCGGCGTTGGCAGTCGATGGCCCTGCGCATCCTGGGTGAAGGTGACCGACTTCAGCAATTCGGCGCGCAAATGTTGCGGCCCGAGCTCGAGATCGACGGACCACGGCTCATCGGCACCTATGAGCCTCACGACCTGCGCCCAGGAGGATCCCTCGCCGCCGTACCAGGCATTGTGCTTGTCCTGCCAGTAGCCAATCGCACCGTAGAGACTGCCTTTGTGCGGGATGAGGTGGATGACTTGGGATCCACCGACAAACCTGCCATTTCGATCTGTGCATCCTGCGACGAACGAGGCGTTCCATCCGTCGCGCATGCCTTGTGGCGGCGCACAGGCACGGGTTTGCGGTTCAGGCTGGATCGCGGCACAGCCGGCCATTCCTATCGCAATCACACCGAGCAGACATCGAAGCCTTGCTACCCGCATAACCCATCCTCACCAAGTTCTATGCCCTTACCAGTGAATTGTGCATCAGTCGGCGTGAACGGCTGCACACCTGTCGCTGATAGTGCATTACGGGCACGAGGAAGGGCATAGAACTGCCGCTAACGGTGTTAGCGTGATCGGGCCGAACAACGTACCGTCAAGCGCACCCCCAGTGGGACCGGCTGTACGGGACCTAGCCGCGATCCGCCGCGCGCTCAATCGTCGGGGGGAACGCGACCGATGCCGGGAAGTTTGAGCGCCGGGCGGGCGAGATCGAAGCCGGCGACGAGCCCCAGCACGTTGAGCTCGAAACCTTCGTCCCCTCCCGCGATCAACCCCAGCAGACCCGCGATCGACGCCTGGTATCCGGTGCCGCTGGGCGTGCGCGCGAAGATGCGGCCGTCGGGCAGGTAATCCTTGCCGATGGCCGTCGGGGGCAGCGTCAGGCGCAACTCGGGAATTTCTCGGCCCAGGTGTGCGAGGAACGTGTTGCTGTTGGGTCCCGGCCACGCGCGGTACGTTTCGGCATCGGGATACGACGCGACGGCACCGGCCAGCTTCGCGATGATCGCCTCGGCCTCGGCGCCGCGCAGGTCGCGCAACAACGTGGGGCGCGCACCGAACCATTCCGTGTCCGGCGTGCGTCCATCCTTGACCGAAACCGCGGAACGACCCGAACGCGCGTACCAGCCGATCACCTCGTAGCGGGCGTATTCGTCCGCGCCGGTCGGCTTCGCCGCGAGCCAGGTGTGCACGGCGAACGCGCCGCGCCAGCCGAATGTGCGCGCAGCATAGACCTGAACTACGGCCGCAGGATGCGTAGCGGGATCCGGTGCCAATCCGGCGGGGCGGTGGGTCGCCGTACGCCAGTCGCCGGCGCTCGGCCCGCCACCAACGGCCAGCGTCAGCAGCGGCACCGACACGAGCAGTGCGACGAACAGGATCGCGCCGAGGAACACCCGCCGCAGGGTCGTGGCTCGCAATGTGAGCATCGTGTTTCGATCGTGACGGTGGCGATTCGTTCGATCGCCACCGGCCGGCCGTCATGCCGACGGCATCGTTCTCTGCATCGACGCGCGCTTTGAGAACTCCACGAACCAGCCGTCCAGCCGTGGCCGTGCGATGCGCCAGTTCATGTCGGCGAAGCGGAAGTCGAGGTAGCCGAGCGCGCAAGCGACCGCGACTTGGCCGAGATCGACGTCGCTCGCCCCGGCGTCGCCGATGACCGCAAGGTTCGATTCGAGCCAGTCGAGGCCTCCGGCGATCTTCTTCATCTGGCCTTGCGTCCAGTCGGGCCAGCGCAGCGCTTCCGGGCGAAGCACGTTCTCGTAACGGCAAAGTATGGCCGCATCGGCTATGCCGCTGCCGAGCGCATGCACCGTCAACACCTCCCAGCGCCGTGCACCGGCGGCGGGGATGACCTTGCTTCCCGCGTGCAGCGTGTCGAGGTATTCACAGATGACGAACGAATCGTAGAGCGAGCGACCGTCATCGAGCACCAGCGTGGGGATCTTGATGAGCGGATTGTCGCGCGCCAGTGTCTCGCTCGGTGCCGAAGGCGCCGTGGCCATCGCGACGTACTCGATCTTGTCCATCACCCCCTTCTCGATCGCGACAACTTTCACCTTGCGTCCGAACGGGGATGCCGGCGCACTCAGCAGCTTCATGTTCACTCTCCTCTTCTATCGTCGACCGCGAACAATGATCCTCATCTCGGGGGCGTTTTGCCGCAAGGGCGGCCAAAGTTATCGCGTCGGCGAGTGCACCGACGCGGGACCTTTCATGCCGCCCCTCTGCTGGCGTAGGGCCCGAACGTATCACGCATCTGCGGGGGCCACAAAGGCGACAGCGCTGCCTCCCACGGCGCGTTCCGCCGGCGCGTGTCAAATCAACGTCCCAGATCGCCCAATGGCTGCTGTGCGGCGTCAGTCCCTACAGGCAGCCATCGAACTGCAATCGCGTTGGCTGGACAAATCCAACACTAGACCGTCGTCTGAACAACTCGCCGTCTTTGCGTAGGCGCTCGCGTCACTCAGCCGGTACGCCGAATCGTTGGGGGTCATTACTTCTGATCCGAGCATCGCGCACACGGTGACGATGTTGCTTGACCCGCAACGCGCACGGGACGTCGTCGCTGAAGGCGCTGCAATCTGGCAGCGGCTTGCCGACAGCCAGCGTTAGGTTGAGCGCGAGGCATCCAGGCAGTTCGCCTGGGTCTGGCGCGCACCCACCAACGCCGCTGACGGGAGGGTCCGACGAAGGACTCTATAGCGTCTATTTGCACCATTGCTGTTCGCAAGGGACGCCGTCGTTGTCACCGTCCATCTTCGTACCTGGGCAGTTGCGCAGGAAGTAAGTCGCCTCGGCGCAGGAAGTCATTTGTGAACAGTAGATTCGACCATCGCACTTGAACTGCTGTACGTCCGGCGCCGGTCGCGCGACGACAGGAACTGACACCGCGAGCGGAACGGCCGAACGGCGCTGATACTGACCGTACCCATACCAGCCCGCGAACGCGATCAGGACCAAGAGGATGAGGTTCTTCATATAACGATTCGACGCACTCTCGTGTCTCCGGTGTGTTCGCGCGAAGCATCCAATCCGCTACTTTGGCGTGTTGCCCGACGAGTGGCGCGAAGACGGGGCAGGTGCTGCAAGGCGTCGTGCGGTATCCGCAATCGTCAGATCCGGGTTCTCGAGGACATGTCGCTTGGCTTAGCGGTTGTTGGCTGGCCCGTCGGCCATGCCCTGATCGGTCTCGGTCTCGGCGCGTGCCGCGAGGGACCGATAGCGCTCGCGCGCGGTCTGCCTGACCACAATCGGGCTCTTGCAGCCGAGTCCCGCCAGGAACGCGCGCTCGGCCGGCTCGTCCCGGGTCTCGATCCACCAGGCGCGTGGGGTGTTGAACTTGCCGTCGTTCCAGCGGTAACCCCTGGCTGCTGCGTAGTCCTTGCTCGCCATCGGCAGGTTAATGGCGTGGATCCGCCAGGATGGCGCGCGGGCCGACGCCAGCAGCACCGACAGGATGCCTTCGTCGCCCTCGGGCACCGTGTGGGCGAGCAACGCCAGCAACAGGTCGACGTCCGCCCGTGCCCGGTGTCCCTCGTGAAACAGGCCGAAGCGAAAGCCGAGGTAATCGAGCTTGCTGCTCTTCATGCTCCACTGGTCCCAGGGGATCTCGTCCAGCGAGCAGGCAAAGTGCCGGTCGGCGAATGTGGGGTAGCGCGCCTCGAGAAAGGCGCGATCAGAACGGGCGTTGTGACATATGACCAGCCCCACCCCGTCCATGACGCGCGCGACGCCGGCCTCGTCGATCCGTTGCCCGCGCACCATGGCATCGGTGATGCCGGTCAGGCGGGTGATCTCCGGCGGGATGGGCGTTTTCCGGGTCTTCCAGGCTCTCATAGCGATCGACCACGCGATACAACTGGCCGCTGTCGCGCCCGTACTCGCAGGTGGCGATGGCCAGGTCGATGATCCGGTCGCCGAGTTCGGCTTTGAGGCCCGTCGTCTCGGTGTCGATGACGGCCACCCGGCCGCAGGGTTCGCCGCTGACGTTGTCGCCGGCGTGCCACGTCCCCGATGTGCAGTCGGCGCAGCACCCGATAGTCGGCGTGAGCCTCGAGTACCTTGGTCGCGTGGTCGATGTCCATTGCGTGTCGATTTGCGCGCCGCGGGGCGTTTCCCAAGGCGGCTAGGGTGGCGTGCACGGCCCAGCGGTGGCGCTGCCGGCGGGTTGCCGCGCCGAGCGCGCGCTCGTCACGAGCGCGGCCGCAAGACCGCTGCGCGTACGTCGGACGACACGGTGTTGGCGGTCACCTTGCCTGTCGCTGCCGCCAGGTGAGCCGGGAATTTCCGTAACGGCGGGGCGGGCGACTGCCGGTTCCGGTCTCGTTCGTCCACCCGCGTTGCCGCCTTTTGCGCGGCGGGGGGTGCCGCTGCCGGTCACAAACGGATACATTACGGATACATTTGCCGCCAAAACGCGCAAATCTGAGCACCGATCGGTCGAGACCGTGGCACTGGCTCGACTCAAGTAACTCAAACTTGATCTGACACCAACTGCACGAATTTTCGTAGATCGTCGCCGCTCCGTCCGCTGGCGTCCGCTGGCGTCCGCTGGCGTCCGCTGGCGGGGCGCCCAATCGGCGGGAGTTCATCGGCGACAGTCGGCGGACTGTCGAGGGCTCGACACGCGGACAGTCGAAACTTCGTCGAGCGGGCGAGACCCACCACTCGAAATTGTTCGTTGGCCGCGAATCGCTCGGTCAGTTGACGCAGAGCGAGCTCCTCTGACCGAACAGGACGCCGCCGCCGGTGCGCTGCACAGGGACTTTCGCCGAAGCTCGACAATATACGTGCCCCGTCGGCGCAGCGCGGCCGGCGAGGCTTACGGCTGCAGCTCTCCTGGCTTTCGTCGCAGCGTGTCCGACGGCAGCTCGTCGAAGCAGTCCTTGTAGGCGCGCGAGAATTCGCCGAAGTGCCAGAAGCCCCAGTTGAGTGCCTCGGTCGACACCGTGGTCGAGATCCCTGAGTCGATGCCAGGAGCGCCCGGCGAACACGGTGCAATCTGAGCCGGATCAGGTAGGTCACCGGTGTCAATCCCATGACCTCCTTGAATGCGTACTCCAGGGTGCGCTCGCTCACTGCTGCGACTCTGCACAAATCGCTCACATAGAGATGGTCGCTGATCTGCGACAAAGCATAGTCTTCGGCGACCTTGACGACGAGGCTTTGCGCCTGCCTGGTACGGTCGGTGCGGCTAGGCTCGAAGTCGTGTGCCCCGCCAAGGATCGCCAATAGAAGCTCGACCAACTCGACGTGGGCGGCGATCCGTTCTGTCTCCCGCTCGTTGAACAGTGCCGGCTGGCGTGCGGCAGCATCCACCAGTCGCTTGCCCCACGCGAACAGCCGCCGAGCATTATCACCGTCAACCTGCAGCGTTTCCACGCCGAGTGGCAAATGAAACTCGCCTTCGCGCTGGCGGGCCTTGAGATGCGCGTGAATCCTCTGGCGGAAGCAGAAACGTAACGCTCTCGTCACCGGCGTCGGCAACAAAGCTGGCCTCGGCATCAGGCGCTGCCGCCAGCAGCAAGCCGGCGCTCACCGGCAATCCGTTCACGGTACCGTTCGATTTCGGTCCGAACGTGACGTCAGGCGAGCAGGCCCCTGCGAGCGCTCGTACGGGTACCGCACGCGACGGTTGGTCGAATAGAACACGACCGACGACGCCCCAAGACGAACGATCACCCGGCGCGCCGAACGACATCGGCTGGAGCTGTACCGCATCCTGCTCGATGAACTCAATGCCGGCGCCGGCCGCGGTGGGGTCGCTGATCTCGACACCGTAGACGGCAGGCTGCGTGCCGGTAAACAGAGGGCGCCGCGCCGATCGCATTCTGCGGAATTCCGATAGACGACCAGATGCCAAAGCGGAAGAGTGTAGCAGTGGGCATGATGCCAGCGATGCCGAGGTTCCGCGCCGGGTAGTTGGGCACCTCGCTCTTGCGCCACCGGACATCGGCCACCCGTCGACGCACCAGCCGACATCTGCGACCTGGGAGCACTCGTGAAACTGCAGCAGGTGAGCGACAGCTGCTTTGCGGTCCTGAATGAGAGGAACCGCGTTTGCGACGCGAACTCGGGCCTCGTCAACCGGGGCGGCGGCGTGGTCGTCGACACACAGGCAGACCTGCCCCACACGCGGCGGATGATCGAGTTGTTCGGGAGTGTCTGGCGGGAGATGCCGAAGCGCGTGATCAATACAAGCGAGGACGGTGATCACGTATCGGGCAACCAGCTCTTCGTGGGCAGCGAGATCATCGCGCATCGAACGGTGCCGAGCCGCATGAAGGAGGTCGCTGGTCGATCTCAATATCAGAAGCTGCGCGACGGCGCCAACGGCTTGGTGTCCCGGCTGATGCAGAGGGCAGTCCGACCGGGCGCATTGGCGATTGGCAGGCAGCTCCGGCAGGACTACGACTTCGACGGGATCGAACTGACGCTGCCGACCAGAGTGTTCGACGACCGGTACGTGCTTGATCTCGATGGCATGGAAGTTCATCTCATCTATGTCGGCCCGTGCCACCAAGTCGGGGACACGATCGTTCATGTGCCCCAGGAGGGCATAGTGTTCGCCGGCGACGCAGTCTTCCGTCAGGGCACGCCGATGGGCTGGACCGGCAGCTACGAGAAATGGCTGCAGTGCCTTGACCTGATCGTCTGGCTCGATCCGGAAGTCATCGTTCCGGGGCACGGGCCCGTGTGCGGTATCGAAGGGGCGATGGAAATGAAGGCGTACTTTGAATACGTGAGCGACGAGTCGAGGTGGTGCTTCGGGCAGGGGCTGAGTGCCCTGGAAGCAGCCAAGCGAATCGAACTGGGACCCTATGGCGAGTGGCGATGTCCGGCGCGTCTCGTCGCGAACGTCGAAAGCGCCTATCGGGAGTTCCGCAGCAAAGACGGAGATCCGCCACGGAACGCGGCGAGCACCTTCAATTCGATGTACGAAATGGCAAAGGCGCGCGGACTCGAGATCGAATTCTGATCCGCCGATACAGAAAGGAGTTGTCGATGGACTTCATGCTGCCACGCCCACCGCGTGACCACGTCGTGAAGTGGGGCCACATGCGACCGCTGATAAAAGCAATTGGCATAGTCGGCGTCGCCGCGGTGCTTGCCGCGCCCTCGATACCTTTAGCCGCAGAGACCCCGCGCCGGCCGAACATCGTCGTCATCCTCGGCGACGACCTGGGGTTCGCCGACATGGGCGCGTTCGGCAGTGAGATCAGACGCCGAACCTCGATTCGCTGGCGAGCGAGGGCGTGCGCTTCGCGAACTTCTACACGCACGGCAAGCTGCTCGCCCACGCGAGCCGCGTTCCTGACCGGCGTCGATACGCATCTGAACGGCCTGGGCAACATGGACGAGTGGACCGCGCCCAACCAGCGGGGCGCGGTCGGGTACGAGGGTTACCTCAACAACCGCGTCGTGACGATGCCGCAACTCCTCAGGGATGCCGGCTATCACACCTACATGGTCGGCAAGTGGCACCTGGGCAAGGCGCCGACC
>CAWBGE010000008.1:0-120913 GCA_963788185.1 uncultured beta proteobacterium | reverse complement strand
TTTGGTCATTGTTCATGATTCGTCGTCCCCGTTGATGAAATTTCGGATCGGCAGCGGTCAAGGCTTCGGGTCAGACAACAAGTCCTTGGGCGGCACGAACTGTCGTTTGTAGATGAGCGGCGGGTAGCCGGGGTCATCCGGCGTGCGTGGCGGTAGCTGATCTTCCAAGGTCTCGAACGTGGAGCGACTCGGCAGCACCACGTTGTTCGTCCGTACATAGCTGTCCCAGAGCGCGACCAGCGCCCGAACCTTGTCCGGGTTCTCTGCGGCGAGGTCCTTGCGCTCCGCGGGATCCGAGGCGAGGTTGAAGAGCTCCCAGTTCGCCTTGCCGTAGGGCTTGTATTGCCAGCGGAGTTTCCAATCCCCCTGCCGAACCGCCCGATTGCCGAAGATTTCCCAGGCGAGCGAATCCTTTTCCGCTCGCGGCGAATCCACTTTTCCCGCCAGCATCGGGACCCAGGACTTACCCATCAGGGCGGGGAGTTCGCGCCCCTCAAACGTCGTCGGATAGCGCGTGCCCGCGATCTCCAGCAGCGTCGGCATGAGGTCGGCCACATGCATGAGCCCATGGTTGACACTCCCCTTGGACCGGGTTACCACCGGCCCGTTGACGACGAGCGCGTTCCGGATGCCACCTTCAGCCAGCCAGCCCTTGTACTGGCTGAATGGCGTCATCGACACCTGCGCCCACATCGGGCCGTACCCGACGTAGGAGCCCGGGTCGCCCCATGCATTGGGGTGGGTCTGCGACCAGTTGATCGCCGCGAAGAGATAGTCACGCGTGCCAGGCGTGCCGGCGATCATCTTGAAGAGATCGGTTCCCTCGGCACCGTTGTCACCGAACACGACAAAGATCGTGTTCTCGTACTCCCCGATCTTCTTCAGGTGGTCGACGAGGCGCCCGACGTGGAAGTCGAGGTTCTCCACCATGCCCGCGTAGAGCTCCATCTTCTTGCCGAGGATCGCCCGCGTCGCCGGAGCCAGCACGATGGGATCGGGCAGGAACCACATGCGTTCGGCGAGTTGCGTACCCGCAGGCATGATGCCGAGCTCGACTTGTCGCTGCAGTCGCTCCTGCCGTACCGCGTCCCAGCCCTTGTCGTACTCGCCGACGTGGCGAGAGCGCCACTCGCTTGGCAGGTGGTACGGGTCGTGCGGCGCCTGATGGGCCACGTAGGCGAAGAAGGGCTTGCCGTCGCCCCGGTTGGCATCGATGTAGCCGATGAGCTTGTCGGTGTAGGTCTTCGTCGCGTAGTAGTCCTTGGGGAGTGCCGTCAGGTAGCGTCCGTCCTCGGTGAAGACCGACTTCGGTGACGCGGAGGTGAAATTCGTCATGTCCCAGTAACTGCCCGCTCCGTCGAGCAGCGAGAAGTCGCGCTCGAAGCCGCGCGCGGCGGGAATCTGGGTCGGCGCCTTGCCCAGGTGCCACTTGCCGACCATGTAGGTGTGATAGCCGGCATCCCTGAGGAGTTGCGGCATCGTCACGACGCGGTTGTTGAGGTAACCCTCGTACCCGACCGCGCCCCGCTGGTTGGGCGCGGTCCACTCGTCCATGTTGCCCAGGCCGTTCAGATGCGTATCGACGCCGGTCAGGAACGCGGCTCGCGTGGGCGAGCAGCTTGCGTGCGTGTAGAAGTTCGCGAAGCGCACGCCCTCGCTCGCCAGCGAATCGAGGTTCGGCGTCCTGATCTCACTGCCGAACGCGCCCATGTCGGCGAACCCCAGGTCGTCGCCGAGGATGACGACGATGTTCGGCCGGCGCGGGGTCTCTGCGGCTAAAGGTATCGAGGGCGCGGCAAGCACCGCGGCGACGCCGACTATGCCAATTGCTTTTATCAGCGGTCGCATGTGGCCCCACTTCACGACGTGGTCACGCGGTGGGTGCTGCAGCATGAAGTCCATCGACAACTCCTTTCTGTATCGGCGGATCAGAATTCGATCTCGAGTCCGCGCGCCTTTGCCATTTCGTACATCGAATTGAAGGTGCTCGCCGCGTTCCGTGGCGGATCTCCGTCTTTGCTGCGGAACTCCCGATAGGCGCTTTCGACGTTCGCGACGAGACGCGCCGGACATCGCCACTCGCCATAGGGTCCCAGTTCGATTCGCTTGGCTGCTTCCAGGGCACTCAGCCCCTGCCCGAAGCACCACCTCGACTCGTCGCTCACGTATTCAAAGTACGCCTTCATTTCCATCGCCCCTTCGATACCGCACACGGGCCCGTGCCCCGGAACGATGACTTCCGGATCGAGCCAGACGATCAGGTCAAGGCACTGCAGCCATTTCTCGTAGCTGCCGGTCCAGCCCATCGGCGTGCCCTGACGGAAGACTGCGTCGCCGGCGAACACTATGCCCTCCTGGGGCACATGAACGATCGTGTCCCCGACTTGGTGGCACGGGCCGACATAGATGAGATGAACTTCCATGCCATCGAGATCAAGCACGTACCGGTCGTCGAACACTCTGGTCGGCAGCGTCAGTTCGATCCCGTCGAAGTCGTAGTCCTGCCGGAGCTGCCTGCCAATCGCCAATGCGCCCGGTCGGACTGCCCTCTGCATCAGCCGGGACACCAAGCCGTTGGCGCCGTCGCGCAGCTTCTGATATTGAGATCGACCAGCGACCTCCTTCATGCGGCTCGGCACCGTTCGATGCGCGATGATCTCGCTGCCCACGAAGAGCTGGTTGCCCGATACGTGATCACCGTCCTCGCTTGTATTGATCACGCGCTTCGGCATCTCCCGCCAGACACTCCCGAACAACTCGATCATCCGCCGCGTGTGGGGCAGGTCTGCCTGTGTGTCGACGACCACGCCGCCGCCCCGGTTGACGAGGCCCGAGTTCGCGTCGCAAACGCGGTTCCTCTCATTCAGGACCGCAAAGCAGCTGTCGCTCACCTGCTGCAGTTTCACGAGTGCTCCCAGGTCGCAGATGTCGGCTGGTGCGTCGACGGGTGGCCGATGTCCGGTGGCGCAAGAGCGAGGTGCCCAACTACCCGGCGCGGAACCTCGGCATCGCTGGCATCATGCCCACTGCTACACTCTTCCGCTTTGGCACCTGGTCGTCTATCGGAATTCCGCAGAATGCGATCGTGAAGCGCCCTCTGTTTACCGGCACGCAGCCTGCCGTCACGGTGGTCGAGATCAGCGACCCCACCGCGGCCGGCGCCGGCATTGAGTTCATCGAGCAGGATGCGGTACAGCTCCAGCCGATGTCGTTTCGGGCGCGCCGGGTGATCGTTCGTCTTGGGGCGTCGTCGGTCGTGTTCTATTCGACCAACCGTCGCGTGCGGACCCGTACGAGCGCTCGCAGGGGCCTGCTCGCCTACGTCACGTTCGGACCGAAATCGAACGGTACCGTGAACGGATTGCCGGTGAGCGCCGGCTTGCTGCTGGCGGCAGCGCCTGATGCCGAGGCCAGCTTTGTTGCCGACGCCGGCTACGAGAGCGTTACGTTTCTGCTTCCGCCAGACGAGATCCACGCGCATCTCAAGGCCCGCCAGCGCGAAGGCGAGTTTCATTTGCCACTCGGCGTGGAAACGCTGCAGGTTGACGGTGATAATGCTCGGCGGCTGTTCGCGTGGGGCAAGCGACTGGTGGATGCTGCCGCACGCCAGCCGGCACTGTTCAACGAGCGGGAGACAGAACGGATCGCCGCCCACGTCGAGTTGGTCGAGCTTCTATTGGCGATCCTTGGCGGGGCACACGACTTCGAGCCTAGCCGCACCGACCGTACCAGGCAGGCGCAAAGCCTCGTCGTCAAGGTCGCCGAAGACTATGCTTTGTCGCAGATCAGCGACCATCTCTATGTGAGCGATTTGTGCAGAGTCGCAGCAGTGAGCGAGCGCACCCTGGAGTACGCATTCAAGGAGGTCATGGGATTGACACCGGTGACCTACCTGATCCGGCTCAGATTGCACCGTGTTCGCCGGGCGCTCCTGGCATCGACTCAGGGATCAACCACGGTGTCGACCGAGGCACTCAACTGGGGCTTCTGGCACTTCGGCGAATTCTCGCGCGCCTACAAGGACTGCTTCGACGAGCTGCCGTCGGACACGCTGCGACGAAAGCCAGGAGAGCTGCAGCCGTAAGCCTCGCCGGCCGCGCTGCGCCGACGGGGCACGTATATTGTCGAGCTTCGGCGAAAGTCCCTGTGCAGCGCACCGGCGGCGGCGTCCTGTTCGGTCAGAGGAGCTCGCTCTGCGTCAACTGACCGAGCGATTCGCGGCCAACGAACAATTTCGAGTGGTGGGTCTCGCCCGCTCGACGAAGTTTCGACTGTCCGCGTGTCGAGCCCTCGACAGTCCGCCGACTGTCGCCGATGAACTCCCGCCGATTGGGCGCCCCGCCAGCGGACGCCAGCGGACGCCAGCGGACGCCAGCGGACGGAGCGGCGACGATCTACGAAAATTCGTGCAGTTGGTGTCAGATCAAGTTTGAGTTACTTGAGTCGAGCCAGTGCCACGGTCTCGACCCATCGGTGCTCAGATTTGCGCGTTTTGGCGGCAAATGTATCCGTAATGTATCCGTTTCTCGCCACCGGCAGCGGCACCCCCCGCCGCGCAAAAGGCGGCAACGCGGGTGGACGAACGAGACCGAACGGCAGTCGCCCGCCCCGCCGTTACGGAAATTCCCGGCTCACCTGGCGGCAGCGACAGGCAAGGTGACCGCCAACACCGTGTCGTCCGACGTACGCGCAGCGGTCTTGCGGCCGCGCTCGTGACGAGCGCGCGCTCGGCGCGGCAACCCGCCGGCAGCGCCACCGCTGGGCCGTGCACGCCACCCTAGCCGCCTTGGGAAAACGCCCCGCGGCGCGCACAATTCGACACGCAATGGACATCGACCACGCGACCAAGGTACTCGAGGCTCACGCCGACTATCGGGTGCTGCGCCGACTGCACATCGGGGATGCGCATGTCTTTGCCGACAACGTCAGCGGCGAACCCTGCGGCCGGCTGGCCGTCATCGACACCGAGACGACGGGCCTCAAAGCCGAACTCGGCGACCGGATCATCGACCTGGCCATCGCCACCTGCGAGTACGGGCGCGACAGCGGCCAGTTGTATCGCGTGGTCGATCGCTATGAGAGCCTGGAAGACCCGGAAACGCCCATCCCGCCGGAGATCACCCGCCTGACCGGCATCACCGATGCCATGGTGCGCGGGCAACGGATCGACGAGGCCGGCGTCGCGCGCGTCATGGACGGGGTGGGGCTGGTCATATGTCACAACGCCCGCTTCGATCGCGCCTTTCTCGAGGCGCGCTACCCCACATTCGCCGACCGGCACTTTGCCTGCTCGCTGGACGAGATCCCCTGGGACCAGTGGAGCATGAAGAGCAGCAAGCTCGATTACCTCGGCTTTCGCTTCGGCCTGTTTCACGAGGGACACCGGGCACGGGCGGACGTCGACCTGTTGCTGGCGTTGCTCGCCCACACGGTGCCCGAGGGCGACGAAGGCATCCTGTCGGTGCTGCTGGCGTCGGCCCGCGCGCCATCCTGGCGGATCCACGCCATTAACCTGCCGATGGCGAGCAAGGACTACGCAGCAGCCAGGGGTTACCGCTGGAACGACGGCAAGTTCAACACCCCACGCGCCTGGTGGATCGAGACCCGGGACGAGCCGGCCGAGCGCGCGTTCCTGGCGGGACTCGGCTGCAAGAGCCCGATTGTGGTCAGGCAGACCGCGCGCGAGCGCTATCGGTCCCTCGCGGCACGCGCCGAGACCGAGACCGATCAGGGCATGGCCGACGGGCCAGCCAACAACCGCTAAGCCAAGCGACATGTCCTCGAGAACCCGGATCTACGATTGCGGATACCGCACGACGCCTTGACAGCGCCGTCTTCGCGCCACTCGTCGGGCAACACGCCAAAGTAGCGGATTGGATGCTTCGCGCGAACACACCGGAGACACGAGAGTGCGTCGAATCGTTATATGAAGAACCTCATCCTCTTGGTCCTGATCGCGTTCGCGGGCTGGTATGGGTACGGTCAGTATCAGCGCCGTTCGGCCGTTCCGCTCGCGGTGTCAGTTCCTGTCGTCGCGCGACCGGCGCCGGACGTACAGCAGTTCAAGTGCGATGGTCGAATCTACTGTTCACAAATGACTTCCTGCGCCGAGGCGACTTACTTCCTGCGCAACTGCCCAGGTACGAAGATGGACGGTGACAACGACGGCGTCCCTTGCGAACAGCAATGGTGCAAATAGACGCTATAGAGTCCTTCGTCGGACCCTCCCGTCAGCGGCGTTGGTGGGTGCGCGCCAGACCCAGGCGAACTGCCTGGATGCCTCGCGCTCAACCTAACGCTGGCTGTCGGCAAGCCGCTGCCAGATTGCAGCGCCTTCAGCGACGACGTCCCGTGCGCGTTGCGGGTCAAGCAACATCGTCACCGTGTGCGCGATGCTCGGATCAGAAGTAATGACCCCCAACGATTCGGCGTACCGGCTGAGTGACGCGAGCGCCTACGCAAAGACGGCGAGTTGTTCAGACGACGGTCTAGTGTTGGATTTGTCCAGCCAACGCGATTGCAGTTCGATGGCTGCCTGTAGGGACTGACGCCGCACAGCAGCCATTGGGCGATCTGGGACGTTGATTTGACACGCGCCGGCGGAACGCGCCGTGGGAGGCAGCGCTGTCGCCTTTGTGGCCCCCGCAGATGCGTGATACGTTCGGGCCCTACGCCAGCAGAGGGGCGGCATGAAAGGTCCCGCGTCGGTGCACTCGCCGACGCGATAACTTTGGCCGCCCTTGCGGCAAAATGCCCCCGAGATGAGGATCATTGTTCGCGGTCGACGATAGAAGAGGAGAGTGAACATGAAGCTGCTGAGTGCGCCGGCATCCCCGTTCGGACGCAAGGTGAAAGTTGTCGCGATCGAGAAGGGGGTGATGGACAAGATCGAGTACGTCGCGATGGCCACGGCGCCTTCGGCACCGAGCGAGACACTGGCGCGCGACAATCCGCTCATCAAGATCCCCACGCTGGTGCTCGATGACGGTCGCTCGCTCTACGATTCGTTCGTCATCTGTGAATACCTCGACACGCTGCACGCGGGAAGCAAGGTCATCCCCGCCGCCGGTGCACGGCGCTGGGAGGTGTTGACGGTGCATGCGCTCGGCAGCGGCATAGCCGATGCGGCCATACTTTGCCGTTACGAGAACGTGCTTCGCCCGGAAGCGCTGCGCTGGCCCGACTGGACGCAAGGCCAGATGAAGAAGATCGCCGGAGGCCTCGACTGGCTCGAATCGAACCTTGCGGTCATCGGCGACGCCGGGGCGAGCGACGTCGATCTCGGCCAAGTCGCGGTCGCTTGCGCGCTCGGCTACCTCGACTTCCGCTTCGCCGACATGAACTGGCGCATCGCACGGCCACGGCTGGACGGCTGGTTCGTGGAGTTCTCAAAGCGCGCGTCGATGCAGAGAACGATGCCGTCGGCATGACGGCCGGCCGGTGGCGATCGAACGAATCGCCACCGTCACGATCGAAACACGATGCTCACATTGCGAGCCACGACCCTGCGGCGGGTGTTCCTCGGCGCGATCCTGTTCGTCGCACTGCTCGTGTCGGTGCCGCTGCTGACGCTGGCCGTTGGTGGCGGGCCGAGCGCCGGCGACTGGCGTACGGCGACCCACCGCCCCGCCGGATTGGCACCGGATCCCGCTACGCATCCTGCGGCCGTAGTTCAGGTCTATGCTGCGCGCACATTCGGCTGGCGCGGCGCGTTCGCCGTGCACACCTGGCTCGCGGCGAAGCCGACCGGCGCGGACGAATACGCCCGCTACGAGGTGATCGGCTGGTACGCGCGTTCGGGTCGTTCCGCGGTTTCGGTCAAGGATGGACGCACGCCGGACACGGAATGGTTCGGTGCGCGCCCCACGTTGTTGCGCGACCTGCGCGGCGCCGAGGCCGAGGCGATCATCGCGAAGCTGGCCGGTGCCGTCGCGTCGTATCCCGATGCCGAAACCTACCGCGCGTGGCCGGGACCCAACAGCAACACGTTCCTCGCACACCTGGGCCGAGAAATTCCCGAGTTGCGCCTGACGCTGCCCCCGACGGCCATCGGCAAGGATTACCTGCCCGACGGCCGCATCTTCGCGCGCACGCCCAGCGGCACCGGATACCAGGCGTCGATCGCGGGTCTGCTGGGGTTGATCGCGGGAGGGGACGAAGGTTTCGAGCTCAACGTGCTGGGGCTCGTCGCCGGCTTCGATCTCGCCCGCCCGGCGCTCAAACTTCCCGGCATCGGTCGCGTTCCCCCCGACGATTGAGCGCGCGGCGGATCGCGGCTAGGTCCCGTACAGCCGGTCCCACTGGGGGTGCGCTTGACGGTACGTTGTTCGGCCCGATCACGCTAACACCGTTAGCGGCAGTTCTATGCCCTTCCTCGTGCCCGTAACGCACTATCAGCGACAGGTGTGCAGCCGTTCACGCCGACTGATGCACAATTCACTGGTAAGGGCATAGAACTTGGTGAGGATGGGTTATGCGGGTAGCAAGGCTTCGATGTCTGCTCGGTGTGATTGCGATAGGAATGGCCGGCTGTGCCGCGATCCAGCCTGAACCGCAAACCCGTGCCTGTGCGCCGCCACAAGGCATGCGCGACGGATGGAACGCCTCGTTCGTCGCAGGATGCACAGATCGAAATGGCAGGTTTGTCGGTGGATCCCAAGTCATCCACCTCATCCCGCACAAAGGCAGTCTCTACGGTGCGATTGGCTACTGGCAGGACAAGCACAATGCCTGGTACGGCGGCGAGGGATCCTCCTGGGCGCAGGTCGTGAGGCTCATAGGTGCCGATGAGCCGTGGTCCGTCGATCTCGAGCTCGGGCCGCAACATTTGCGCGCCGAATTGCTGAAGTCGGTCACCTTCACCCAGGATGCGCAGGGCCATCGACTGCCAACGCCGGATACGCTGCTGATCGCCGCAACATTCGATGGCGGTGGCAATGGCGGTGTGAGCGTCTTCGTTCGCAACGATGGTGACGACTCCTGGGTCAAGACCAAGCTGATCAGCGGCGAAACGGGCAAGCGAGGTGAGGACAATTCCGTGCGCGCTGCGGCCGTCTATCGTGATCGCGTCACGGGACAGGAAAGCCTTTTCATTTCCGTCGGCGTTCTGGGCGTTTACACAGGCCGATACGACCCGTCGCGACCCGGCAAGATCCGCTGGGCGCCGAAGCCTGAACCCGGCACGGCGACGGGAACGCGCATCCTCTCCATCGTCGAAGCGAACGACAGTCTCTTCTTCTCCGAGGGTACCAAGATATTCCGCCGCATCGACGGCCTCGCTCCGCGCTATGAACTGGTCGCCGACCTGTCGGGCGAGGTGCATGCGGGCACGACCCGCGCGCAATTCCAAAGCATTGGCGGCATCAGGGGGCTCTCCGCCATCGAGGGGCAAGTACCCGGAAGGCAATCACTCCTATTTGCGTGGCACGCGGGCAAACAGTCACCGGGGTGCATCTTCCGACTTGATCCGCAGCCGGATGGCTCCTATGCCCGCGTGCGGGAAACTTGCCTTGCGGATGAGATCAGCCGACACCTCGACGGCGCTCCTACCTCATTTGTACTGGCGGCCTACAGCACCTTCATGCCGTTGCGCGACCCCAGGTCGAACGAGTTGCTGCACCTGATCGGCCTCGAAGCTTACATTCCAGCAACTCCCGGCGGCCGGCGCTCGCAACACCTCACGGCGCACAACCAGCGCAGCGAAAATGGGGGCATGTATGCCGGAGGTATCTATGCCCTGCGCGATGCGCGAGGGCGTTGGCGCATAGGGGAGGTGAACGGCAAATACCGGCCGGGTCAGCCGGAACTGGTGTCGATCTACACCTATGCCCTTGCGCCTTTCAGGGAAGTCGACCGGCAGACGATCTATCTCGGCGGCTATGACCCCAACCACTTCCCATCAACCGACACGTCGTGGGTGTTCAGTACCGACCTGGATAATTTGGTCGGAAGGTGAATAGATCAACGGCAGGGTTGGAGCAGAAGCGTCAACGGCGGGTCATGGCCAGGCAGCGACCCCTACGCGGCCTTCTTCGGTTAACCCACCGATTGGGCCACAATGATCTTCTGCTCCGGTCGCAGCCTCATGATGCCGGCCAAAGCAGGGCGGTCGATCTCGGCGCGCACTATACGGTCGGCAGAAGGCAGCGGATCGCCGTCGTGTCGGCCTGCCACGCCGATTGACCGCTGCAGGAGTGCGGCCACAATCGTTCTTCAATTCGCCGAACACCACGGCAACACCGACTCAACCAGCATCTAATACTGCCTGGCATGCCAAGCGACAGACGCATAGCTCATATTGACATGGACGCTTTCTTCGCGTCCTGCGAGTTGTCGCAGTACCCCGAGCTGCGTGGGCTGCCCATGGTTGTCGCTGGCCACCGTTCGCATGCCCCACGGCTCAAGGAAGACGGCACGCGCGAGTTTTCCCGCCTACGCGACTACGTGGGTCGAGGGGTTCTAACGACGGCGACCTATGAGGCACGCGCGCTTGGGGTTCATTCTGGATTGCCTGCGATGAAAGCGGCACGGCTCGCGCCGAATGCCGTACTCCTTCCGGTCAACTTTGAGCTATACCGGAGGTATTCGTGCCTCTTCAAAGATGCAGTGCAATCGGTCAGTCCCATCATTGAGGATATCGGAATCGATGAGGTATACGTCGACATTTCGCACTTGGAAGATGAATCAGAGCCAATCGCGCGCAGACTGAAGTCCGCCGTATTCAAAGCCACCGGCCTTACTTGCTCGGTCGGAATCGCGCCGAACAAGCTCCTTGCAAAATTGTCGTCCGACATGCAAAAGCCGGATGGATTCACGGTCCTCACGATGGAGGAGTTGCCGTCGAGGATCTGGCCGATGCACGCCCTCAAAATCAATGGGATCGGCCCGAAAGCCAACGAGAAGCTCGCAGCTCTTGGGATCACAACCATTGGTGAGATTGCCGCCTGCGAGGAAGCATGGCTTGTTGAACACTTTGGGCGCAGCTATGGCGCATGGCTGCGCAAGGTGTCCCACGGTCTGGACGATAGGCCCGTGGTGACCCATAGCGAGCCCGTGTCAATGAGCCGCGAAACCACCTTCGACCGAAACTTGCGTGCTGTGCGCGACCGGGACGAGCTCCGCACTGTGTTTGCCCGGCTGTGCGCGCAGGTAGCTGCTGATCTTCAGCGCAAGGGGTATGTCGGCCGTACCGTTGGCGTAAAGCTGCGCTTCGATGACTTCAAGACCGTGACCCGGGACCTCACGCTTGCCGGGCCCATCGCTGACGCCGAGGCCCTACGTCGCGCTGCTGGGAAATGCTTGAAACGAGTGGACTTTGGTCGGCCGATCCGCCTACTCGGTGTCCGAGTCAGTGGGCTGGAGCACGCCAATGCGAAAAAAGTCGAGGAGCCTGCGCAGATTGTGCTCGACTTCGACTAGGTGCAAACCTCCATTCACCTGTCCGCGACCGTCGTCCTCTTCTTTCGGCGTTTTTGATAATGCCAGATTTGGTGAGATCCGATGCTGTTACTCTACTCGCAAGCGCCCACTTAATCGTAAGCACGGTATTTTTCAACCCTGAAGCGACGACGTCGGAATTCATGCGCTTTTCGATGAGCGCTTCTTCAAGTTGCTGCGCGAAGTTCTTTCGTTTTTCGACTCCGCCATTAGGCGGGATCTCCCGCAGAGAAGATGCCCTTGTGAAGGTGTGGCGTCTCGTCTCGCTGGGGCTCTTCGCGGTCGCGCCGACTCCATCATGTACAGTCTAATGGGCGCCCTGTTCGGCTTGAAAAGAATTCCCTGGGCGTCGGCAGATGTACCTCGGATTCACGGAAGTAGCTCTGGAATTGGCGGACGAGCATACCGCCGTGACTACATGGCGGTTCGCCGTCGTGGCAACGACACATGGTCGCCACTTCGCGAAATCGATCCGAAAGTAAGTTCCTGAGTTGCTTATGCGCATCGCTATCGTATTTGTGGGCAATCAACCTTCGCTTCCGCACTCCGCGACGCCGGTTTCGCGTACGCTCCACATACCTTTTGACGACTCCGGACTGCCCCTATGGCGCGCACCCTACCCGACGGTTGGGAGGTACTGGAAGCTGCCGGCACGGCCCCGCTCGAAGTCGCGACGCTGCGCCGCCTCGCTGCCGAATTGCCGGACGACATTGTCGTTTACCACGGCGTGCACTGGACGCGCCTTGATCACGGCTATTCGGTCTTCGGGGAAATCGATTTCATCGTGGTTGGTCCGCAGGGTCAGGCCGTCCTGATCGAACAGAAGAGCGGGGCGCTGGAAGAGACCCCCGAAGGGCTGGTCAAGCGCTACAAGGACAAGCTCAAGAGCGTGGCGAAGCAGATCCACCGCTCGCTGGACGCGCTGCAGTTCCGTTTCAAGCAGGCGCACGCGGGCCAACCCGTGGCGCTCGACTACCTGCTGTACTGCCCCGATCATCGCCTGCGCAGTCCCGCCATCGCCGGCATTGCCCCGGAGCGCATTGTCGATGCCGGCAAGGCGGACCGCCTGGCGGCCATCGTTGTCGCGTTGCTGGCGGCGCAGCCGGTGGCCCCGGACGCGACCGGCGCGGCGGTGCATGCCTTTCTCGCCGACGAGTTGAACCTGGCACCCGACCCCGGTGCACTGGTGGGGCAGGCGCGGACCTGGGTCACCCGCCTGTCGGGCGGGCTGGCAACATGGGCGCGTCGCCTCGCGTTCGAGCCCTTCCGCTTACGCGTGGTCGGTACCGCCGGGTCGGGCAAGACGCAACTGGCGCTTCGCGTGCTGGAGGACGCAGCCGCCAAGGGGCTGCGGGCCGCGTACGTTTGTTTCAATCGGCCGCTCGCCGATCACCTGGCACGGCTGGCCCCGCCGGGGACGCGAGTGACGACCTTTCACATGCTCGGCGATCAGCTTCTCCGCGCGCGGGGTGAGCCGCCCGACTTTCGGGCCACCGGCGTGTTCGATCGTCTCGCGGACGCGTTGGTTGCCACGAAGCCCGCAGCGGAGGATCTCGTCGACGTGCTGGTGATCGACGAGGGTCAGGATTTCGCCCAAGCGTGGGCGGACGCGCTGCTGCGCTACCTCAAGCCGGAGGGCAAGGCGTGGTGGCTCGAGGATCCGATGCAAAACCTTTACGACAAGCCGTCCGTAGAACTGCCGGGCTGGGTGACGCTGCACGCCGACGTCAATTACCGGACTCCGCGCGACGTGTTGCGGCAAATCGGCATGTTCGTCGATCTTGGCAAGCACGTTGAGGCGGGGGCGCCGCTGGAAGGTGACGGCATCGCTATCGTCAGCTACGTCGACTTCACCGGTCTCAAGGATGCCACGGTGGCCGCGATCAGACGTGCGCGGCAGGCGGGCTTCAAGGACAGCGACATTGTGGTGCTGACGTACTGTGGGCGCGAGCGGTCGGCGCTGATGGCGTTCGACCAACTCGGCGGGTGCACGCTGCGCCGCTTCGACGGCACCTATGACGCGACGGGGCAGCCGGTGTGCCAGGCCGGCGACATACTGGTCGAGACCGTCTTTCGCTTCAAAGGGCAGTCGGCGCCGTGCATCATCCTGACCGAGATCGACTTCGACGCGCTCGACGAGCGGGCCGAGCGGCGGTTGTATGTCGGGGCGACGCGCGCCAGCATGCAGTTGTCGCTGGTGATGAGCGAGCGGGCGGCAGCGACGTTGATGGCGCGGTTGCCGTGAAGGGAACGGGCAGGGTGCGCCGTAGAAGCGGGAGATGACGCGAGGTCGTCGATTGCCAGGCGTGCACGCGACGTCAGCGCGTGCCGCGGCAAATCGGGGCAACTCGGTGGCGAATGAAGTGCAAAAGCCATGATTTGATCCAACGGGCAACGTCGGATCAACTTCGCATCACTGGCCGAGATCGGCTGTGACAGACCTTCGGCCTCGTCAGCCAATTTGCTTGGAAGCGGCCGTCTGCGCCTGCACGCCGAAGGAGCGGTGGCGGTGCACGCTTGATGGCGGCACGAGCGCGGCGAGGCGGTCGTGCCGCGCGGTGGGGTCGCGTGCTCCGCTGACTCAGCTATCCGGCGCGATCCGGATCAGCCGTTTGCCGAGATTCTCTCCACGATAAAGACCCGCGATCGCGCCCGGCGCCTGCTCGATTCCGTCGAGCACGTCCTCACGGTAACGGATCCGACCCTCGCGCACCCACCGCGCGAGCGCGGCCTGCGCCTCCGGATAGCGTGCCTTGAAGTCCATTATCACGAACCCCTGCATGCGCGCGCGCTTGACCAGCAGATGGCGCTCCACGCGCGGGCCCTGCGGCAGTGGGTCCCAGTTCGCGATGGACGCGGTGCCGCAGATCACAACGCGCGCGCCGATGCGCAAGTGGCGCATCACGGTATCGCTGATCGGGCCCGAGGTGTTGTCGAAATAGACGTCGATGCCCTGCGGGCAGGCGGACGCGAGCGCGGCTTCGACATCGTCGCGCTTGTAGTCGATGGCCGCGTCGTAACCGAACTCGTCGAGACAAAGCCGCGTCTTCCGACTGCCACCCGCGATGCCGACCGAGCGACAACCCTTGATCTTCGCGATCTGCCCGACACACGAGCCCACCGCTCCGGCGGCCGTCGAGACCGCAACGGTCTCGCCCTGGGCGGGTTGGCCGACGTCGAGCAGTCCGAAGTAGGCGGTGACGCCGTTCAGGCCTAGCACGCCGAGCCAAGCGGACAGCGGCAGGCTCGCATCGGGTATCCTCGCGTCGATCGCCTTCGGGTCGACCGAGGCAAAGTCCTGCCAGCCGAACCATCCGCTGACGAGATCGCCCGCGCTGTAGTCGGGGTGTCTGGAACTGACGATCCACCCCGCAGCGAGCGATCGCATCACACCGCCGATTGGCACCGGTTCGGAGTAGTTGGCCACGGCATTGACCCAGCCGCGCATTGCGGGGTCCACCGACAGGTAGACGTTGCGCACCAATACCTGGCCGTCCTGGGGCTGCGGCACGGGCCCGTCGACCAGCTCGAAGTGCTCGGCCTGAGGAGTGCCGGTGGGGCGTGCCTTCAGAAGGATTTGGCGGTTCACGTTGGCGGTGTTTGGCATCCCGACTCTCCGGCAAACTTGTTCGGTCGAGCGGCGGCCGCCCTTCGCAGGATCAGCGGCGCGGCGTCTCGTCGGCGTTGCGCGGCGCATCCGCATCGTCGCGCGGCGCTTCGCGGATGTAGTCGCCCTCGATCACGACGTCCGCAGGCCGTGCGTCGTTGCCGCTCTGCGGCGGCCAGCCGCGCGTCCAGCCATGTCGCGCACCGGACGCCGCATCGCGCTGGGCCTGCATCTGCGTCTCCATCTGCGCGCGGATCTGCCTGCGCAGCTCGCGGGTGCGCCACCAGAGGTATGCTCCAACGATCGCGCCGACCGCCAGCACGACAGCGAAGACAACGACCGAGAACAGCAGCGAGACAACCACCACCACCCCGCCGATCACGATGCCCAGCAGCTTGTTCAACGGTCCGGGCGGCGATCCGGCGCGCGTGCCCGAGTCCAGTCCGAGCCTCGGCTTGTCATCGTCGATCGTCATCGTCTTCCCTGTGGGGCGGGCGGGCCGCCGCTTTCCATCCGATCATACGGGACGCTGCGGCCCTGTGCGAATCGCGGGTCGCCCTTACACTCGTGCGCCTTACGCCTTGCCCGCGATACGCGGCCGCGAGGCTCGTCGCCCCTGTCGCGTCGTCGGGGGCAGCGAAACACGTCTCCGCCTGCCCGGGTCGAAATAGGAGGCTGGGACATCGGGGGTCGCTGCGGGGCCCGGAGAGCTCGGGGGCGGGTGGTTCTGCGAGCGTCAGGGAGTTCATAGCGCGTGCCAGCGGCCGCAGGCACACACCTACCCGGCGTCGCGAGCGTACGGCGCTCGACCGTCGGCTTAGCAAGCGAGGCGTTGATCGACTCATAAGCGAGACGCGGCTGCGGCAAGGTCGTTCTGACCCTGCTGATGAATGTTGCGGCCGCCCCCTTGCCGCGACCCGAACGGTAGCTTCCATCGGTTTCAATGCCCGCTTCCGGCTCCGCACAACGTCAGGATCGGGTCGAACCGCGACCGACGACGATCAAGTCGCTCGAGTTCGAACTGGAAGGTCACTGACCGGCCAATGGACGTGTGACGGCGACGACACCACGGGACGCCTGCCGCGTTAGGCCCGGGCGTGCGACTGGGGGTCGAGCCAATTCGCGCGGGGCGCACCCCTGCGCGGCTGCTAATCCTTCGCAAACATTACGCGCACCTGTCCGCGCCCCAGCGCCTGCGGCAGTGCCGCGGCATCCTCAATGCGACCCAAGCGCGTGTACGAGTAGGGCGAGTCGAAGGTGAGGTAGAAGACGACCAGGGTATCGGCGCCCCAAAGCATCAGGTCGCCGTTGCGGATCGTTCCTGGCCGGGTGACGTTGGTCGGGAGGGCCTTCGGCAGCTTCTGGTGCTTCTCGTTGCCGTTCAGGTCGGGCATGTCGAGGGTCAGGGGCAGCTGGGACGCGAACGCGCGCGCGGCCTCGTTGTCCGCGAGGGTGACCGCGAACCTGCGTTCACCCACCGCCATCCAGATGCGTCGTTCTCCCGGGGCGTCCGTGTTCGTCGTCGGGGCTGCCGCCGGCGAGGCGACGAAGGCCTGCAGCAGCCAGAGGCAACAGGCCGACGCGGCCAGGGATCGTCGTAGTGCCATGGTCGTGACCTCGGATGGGAAACGCCGGTGCCGGTCCAGCCGGCAGCGTAGGCGATCGTTGTTGAGCCGAGGCTTGCCACGTCTCGGTCCAAAGATTCTACGTGGACGGCACCAGTTCCGACGGTCGTGGTTCGGCCAACTCCGGCCATTCGCGGTCGCCGCGGCAGTCGAATGGCTCGCGTGGTTGCGTCCCCGCGTGCCGTACGCGGCTTGAACGATCGCTGTCAGCCCGCAGCCGCGCCGCCGCGCGAGCGCACCAAGCAACGCACGACCGACACCACCGCGACGATGATCGTGCCCGCGACGAAACCGACGACCAGGTCGAACAGCGTCGGCCCGAGTGCCGAGAGCGCGCTTGCGACCCCCGGCAGCGCCCCGAGCCAGGCGACGAACGCCTCGGCATGGTGATGCAAGAACGGCATGCCGTGGGAGAGGATGCTGCCGCCGACCAGGAACATCGCGATCGTGCCGGCGACGGACAGGAACTTCATCAGCCATGGCGAGACGGCGACGATGCCACGGCCGAGCGCGCGCAGGGCGTTGTTGAATCCGCCCTCCGGCCGACCGGCGAGAGCGAGCCCGATGTCGTCGAGCTTGACGATGCCGGCCACGAGTCCGTAGACGCCGACGGTCATCAGGAGCGCGATTCCGATCAGCACCGTAACCTGAAGGCCGAACGTCTGCGTGGCCACGGTGCCGAGCGCGATCACGATGATCTCGGCGGAGAGGATGAAGTCGGTGCGGATCGCGCCCTTGATCTTGTCCTTCTCGAGCGCGACCATGTCGACGTTCGGCGTCACGACCGCATGCGTGAGTTCCTGCTTGTGCGTGGTCGTCTCGTCGCGACCGGCGAGGTACCTGTGGGCGACCTTCTCGACGCCCTCGTAGCAGAGAAACGCGCCGCCGAGCATCAGCAGCGGGGTGACGAGCCAGGGCACGAACGCGCTGATCGCGAGCGCCGCCGGGACGAGGATCGCCTTGTTGACCAGCGAGCCCTTGGCCACCGCCCACACCACGGGCAGCTCGCGGCTCGCGCGCACACCGGAGACCTGCTGCGCGTTGAGCGCCAGATCGTCACCGAGCACTCCGGCGGTCTTCTTCGTGGCGGCCTTGGTGAGGACTGCGACGTCGTCCAGCACGCTGGCGATGTCGTCGAGGAGCGCAAGGAGGCTGCCGGCGGGCATCGTGGATCGGCAGGGTCAGAAGAGGGGACGGATAGGACGAATCAACCGGCAAGCTTGAATGTGGAGGAGCAGAGCGGTCGAGTCAAGCGTCCACTTTCGGTGGCGACGGGTTGCTGCGCACGCTTGTTGCGGCACTTTCGGGCGGGCGGCGAAGCCAAGGTGGTCGCGCGCAGGGAGGCTGGCAAGGGCAAGTACGAGTCCGCCCGGCGTCGGCCATAGACAAGCGTCGACGGTCTTGCTTCCAGTGGAACCGCGGGTCGAATTCGTACTCAGGTGCGCGCAGGGCGCTGGGATGGGGATCGACCTCGGCGATGGATTGCTCGCAGAGTGAAGGGGCGCGCGCAGGCGCAGTCCCTGCTTTCTGTTGTAGGTGCTCAGCAAGATCGAGGCCCATCGTTGCCGCGTATTGAACGGCGGCTTCGATCGATTTCTACGACCGAATTGGAGCGCCGTAGCTGTCCACATCGAGTCGTTCGCCTGTGCTCTACCCGCCCACCGCCATGGCCTTCGCACCCACCCGGCAGTGGCCGGCTGACTGGCCGCTCCGGCTAATGCCGCTGGCGGAGGTGGTCAGCCGTACGGGCAATCTTTGGGCAGATAGGTGGCAATGCGCGGCCGCGCGCGTAAAGTGCTTCCATGAATAGCCAAGTGGGGATAAAACGCACTGCCCTGCTAGTGGGCGGCACCGGACTCGTCGGTCGTGCGCTTCTTTCGCTGCTGCTCGCAAGCGACCGATACCGCAGGGTGCATCTGTTGGTGCGCCGGGTGGCATCGAACCTGCCGCCCAGCGCCAAGCTGAAGGTTCAAAAAGTTGATTTCGCCCAACTGCCAAGTTCCGCACTCCCGGCGGCGGACGACGTGTTCATCGCACTGGGCACCACGATCAAAGTTGCTGGATCGGAGCACGCGTTCCGGCAAGTCGACTTCGATTACGTGGTAAACATTGCCCGCGGCGCATTGGATGTAGGAGCGAAGCGCCTTGCGGTTGTGTCAGCGATGGGCGCTGATCCGAGATCCCGCGTCTTCTACAACCGCATCAAAGGCGAGATGGAAGTCGCTGTCGCACAGCTCGGCTATGAAATCGTCGTCATCGCGCAGCCATCGTTGTTGCTGGGCGACCGCGCGGCCTTGGGGCGGCCGGCGCGCCGTGCCGAAGACTTGGCGACCCGCTTCCTTGGCCCGGTGAGTTGGATCGTGCCGAGGGGAGTACGACCGATCAGCGCGAGAAGTGTCGCGGCGGCGATGTTCGCGGGGGTGCTTGCGGCAACGCCCGGTATTTGCCGGTTGAAATCAGGAGCGATGCAAGGCGGCGGCTAGCCACAAAGGCACGACAAACGAACGTCGGCTTCCCAGAAGTTCGAAGGACTCTTCGGGGTCGATCGCGAACCGTTGCCGACTTGAAGCACGGCCATTCGGCTTCAGGTCTTCAAGACCGCAGGCTGCGACATCTAATTGCGGTGTTCGCGATACATCCGCAATGAGGTGGTCGTCGTCGCGATGCCGAACGAGAGCGTAGCCGGCTGCATCCGACGGCACGGGCGCGACCCGGACGACGCGAGCGTGCGCTATACGGTTCTGCGGTGGGCCTGCGAGAGCGATGCGAGGCTTCAGCGACGTACGCGGCGACTCGCAGTGCTTTGCTTTCGTGGAGGGACGCCGGGAAGCCCGTGCCCCCGTTTTCGTGGTCGCTTCGGTCGACGCCGGGCGAGGGCCAGATGGGTGACACGTCTGTCAGCGCTGGCCAAGTGCCCACGCCGCACGGGTTACGTTCGTCATGACCTCGGACGCATCCGCGAAGGCCGCCTTTGACGCCTCCCACGAACGCCACGACTGTGACAGGAGTTCACGTTCAGTACCATGCCCTGCCGCGACGAGCACGACTTTCCATGCCATTGCCGCCGCTTGGGTAGCATGCGCTGCAGCATCCGCTGCCGCTTTTGCTGCCGCAAACGCGTCGTCGGCCATTTGTCGTTCGCCATGAGCAGCAGCGTACCTCGCAGCGGCAACTGCTTTGTTCCCTGCCAGTCGCGCCTGTTCTGCAGATACCGATGCTCGTACGGATGCATCGGCTGCATGGCCGGCCAGGTCTTTCGTCACCTTGAGCAAGGACTCGTACCGCCCTCGCAAATCGGCGTGACTTTCAAGCAACGCGCTGTGTCGGTGTTCCAGTGTCTGCAGCCTCGCCTGGAATACACCCGTCGCTTCATTCATAGGTCCCTCCGGTGTTCCTGCTGGAGCCCACATTCGGCAGGTCAAGCGAGCGCGTACCGTAATCTGAAAGCTGGCCATGAAAAATGGGGTGTTCACCCCAAATGACCCTAATGGCGGCGCGACCGCGTGCGTTTTTCTGGCGAGTTGAGCCGCTGAGAGCGACGCGAGGCGGTAGACGAGACCTCTTACCGTGTCAAATCGCACGCAGAGAACCAGCGCGAATTGCGGCCATTTCGCCGCCGCCGCAACATGCAGGGCCGACAATTTGCCACAGGCCAGGGCGCCTTGGCATTACGTCATCGTCTGCATCCGCTCCGCGCATGAACACGCCGCATTCATGGCGAAGCGGTGCGCCGGGTATGCGCACCAAGCGCTCGGGGAGCTTAGTCGCGCCAGGGGCCCATGCCAGTTATGGACACGTCCGAAAAGGGAAAGAGTTCCCTCTCGGAGTGTCGGGCCGCGCGGTCCTGGTCGCCCGCCATGCGCATCAAGATGATGGCCAAAGTCATGCCGAGCGCCCAAAAGATGATTGCCAGTGCAATCCATCCATAGGTCATGGGGTCTTCCTCCATTCGAAGTGTGAAGACCCTCCCTTTGCACCGGTATCCCCGCGTACGAACTGCCGCCATGCTTCTACCTCGTGCAGGTTGCAAACTTGCACATGATTGCGCGGTCGTCTGTGCGCTGCCGCATATAGTGCGCGGACGCGGCTTCGGTCTCCCTGCTGCTAAGCCGACTCGGTGCGGACCACCGGATGACTGACGGCACGGCACTTCACTACCCAGATGCAAGACAAGGCTGCAAACAAGGATTGCGGGCCTCCCGGTTGAGGCGGTCCCATGGGGTGGCAATGTGCAGGCAACCTGCTCGGTCTGTTCGTTCTGGCGAACTCAACCCGAGAGACGAAGCGCGCCAACAACAAACCCCGCCCGAGCGGGGCTGTCGTCGGAGCGGAATCGATTACTGCTTGCGGCGCGAGGAACGTGCGAGGCCTACAAGAACTTGTTCAGTGGGTCACTCCAACTGGCCGAGACCTAAGCGCGTCAGTTTGCAGGTGATGACCTCACCGGTCCCGGTCAAAAGCGCAAAGCGTTCGCGCACCGTTGCAAGCGCAACGCCCGTCTCTGCCGCAATCTCCGAATCGAGCCGCTGGCCGTGCTTGCGTAGACACTGCAGGATGTCCATCAGGGGGAGTCTGCCCTTTCTGGACGCGATTGTCGCTATGAACCCTGGAGACGACAACCTGCATCTGGCCTCGAGGGGAGACGCACCATGGCTGCGGGTGTCATCTGGGCTTGCTGAGAGCCCCGTCCGGTACCCTGGAATCGAAGTCGTCAACACGCTGCTGATCGCGGGCAAACGGAGGTGCAATCTCGCCGCGCTAGTCGCGACCGCCGGATGCGAGGGTCGCTGACGGCCAACACGAGTCATTTGGCGTCGCCGCCTAATTTGCCCGTAAGCAATGGGATGGACGCCCCCACCCGCAACGGCATCGATGTGCCAAAGTGGAAGTGTCATCAACCACTTGAACCGAGGGGGGCATCCATCATGAAGATTACGACGATTGGCATTGATTTGGCAAAGAGCGTGTTCCAGGTTCACGGTGTCGATTCGCGAGGGCATATCGTGGTCCGCAAACAACTCCGACGGGAGCAGGTTGCCACGTTCTTTGCGAACCTGCCGGCCTGTCTGGTCGGTATGGAGGCGTGTGGCAGTGCCCATCATTGGGCGCGGAAGCTGCAGGGGTTCGGTCACGCGGTTCGACTGATCTCGCCGCAGTTCGTGAAGCCCTACGTCAAGAGCAACAAGAACGACGCGGCCGATGCGGAGGCGATCTGCGAGGCGGTGGCCCGGCCAAACATGCGCTTTGTGCCGATCAAGACCGTGGAGCAGCAGGCAGTGCTGTCAGTACACCGGGTGCGGCAGGGATTCGTGAAGGCGCGAACGGCACAAGCCAATCAAATTCGTGGTCTATTGACCGAGTTCGGACTGGTGCTGCCGCAGGGCATTGCGAACGTCTTCCGGCGGGTACCGCCGATGATCGACGGAGCGCCTGATCTGCCGGCATCGATGCGCCAGCTGATCGAGCGGCTGTTGGAGAACATGAAGGCACTGGATCGGCAGGTCAAGGAGCTCGAGGCACAGATCAAGGCTTGGCATCAAGGCAGCGAGCTGAGCCGCAAGCTCGAGAAGATTCCCGGCATTGGTCCTCTGGCGGCCAGCGCGCTGGTGGCATCGATAGGAGATGCCAGGAGCTTCAAGAACGGCCGCCAGGTGGCTGCCTGGCTGGGGCTGGTGCCCAAGCAGGACTCGAGCGGCGGCAAACCCAAGCTGCTGGGCATGAGCAAGCGCGGCGACACTTACCTTCGAACCTTGCTGATTCACGGCGCGCGCTCGGCGATTGTGGCGGCGCAGCGCACGGGCAGGCCGAACGTCTGGCTGGCAGGACTGCTCACCCGGCGCCATCCCAACGTTGCCGCCGTGGCGCTGGCCAACAAGAACGCGCGCACGATCTGGGCGTTACTCGCTCATGAGCGCGAGTTCCGGCCCGATTACATGCCGCGGCCTGCCCACGGGTAGCCGCGACCACCGAACGTCAACAATCAACCCGACAGGGAGAATCGACCCACCGATTGCTCAGGCGATCACGCAATGATGGCAAACAGGTCAGACCTTGGTTGGCCAAACCCAAAACGGCCGAAGCACCGCGAGTGCGCGTAAGCGATCGGGAGCCAACCAGCCAATCCCATCAGGGACAGCGGCAGGATGCCGCGAAAAAAGTCCGAATGTACGGGTGCAATCTGTTCCTACCAGCCATCACCAACTGAAAGCTTGGCAAACCGGGGGCGTCCATGTACGGCCGGTCGGATGGAACTCCACTCATAGTGCCACCCAGATTTGGGGCAGACAGCTTCGCCGCGATGTTGCCGGGGTCAAGCAGCGGCCAAAACAGGTCCCGTCGGAAGCATTGCTCTGTGTGTGCCAGCGCACAGACGACTGAGCGGTTCAAGCGCAGGATTTCCAGTTTACGGCCGATGCGGTTCATTCAGACCGAAGACCTGTCGTCGGCCGCCTACATCATCACCTGAAGGAGCAATCATATGAACATTCCTGTCGAAACGAAGCCGGCGCTGTGGGGCGCCGTGGGTGGCGCGGTGGTCTTGGCCATCGTTGGGTTCAGCTGGGGTGGGTGGATGACCGGCGGCAAGGCCGATGCAGCTGCGTCGATGCGTGTCGATTCTGCAGTCGTAGACGCGCTGGCCCCGGTCTGTGTTGCGAAATTCCGGCGCGACGCTGCGGCCGACGCCAACCTGGTGGCACTCAACAAGGTCGACTCGTGGTCGCGGGGCGACTTCATAGAGAAGGGCGGGTGGGCGACGGTCGCCGATTCGAAGGCCACCGCGCAGCTGTCATCGGTGGCAAGGGTATGTGGGGAGATCTTGACCAAGGCCTAAGAACGTCCTGATCGGTGCCGCAACTGCAAGTCCCAAGGGCCGCAGCCGAGTGATCATCGATCAAGCATGTCAGTGGGCGAGGCATTCAGTCGTGACCGCCGCGCGTACCTGCCCGCAGGGTTTGCCTTCCAAAGTTTCGCCCTTGATGAACATGAGGCGTCTACTTGGCCGATTTGGAATAGAGCGCGACTTTGCCGACTCACGATAACGCGCGGGCGCGAAGGACTCGAAGCATGCCAATCAAGGACCCTGAATACTACGTTGAAGAGTTTCGCAAGCGCGCCGGGACCTTCGGCAATCGCCGGATTGCCGTGGGCATCGCGGTAGCGCTGGTGTTGATCTTCCTCTGGTCGACCTGGTTCACTGTGCAACCCGAAGAGACGGGTGTCGTCCAGCGCTTTGGGGCGGTAAACCGCTTGGTGGGTCCGAGTCTGCATTTCAAGCTTCCGGACGGCATCGAGCGCGTCCGACGTGTGCCCACCGAGCGAGTCCTCAAGGAAGAGTTCGGCTTCGCCACCGCGGCCACCGTGGTTGGTGAGCGAACCCAGTACGAAGCCGACAAGAAATCGTTCAAGGACGTTTCTCTGATGCTGACGGGCGATCTGAACGTGATCGACGATCAATGGATCGTGCAGTACCGCATCGAGGACCCTGTGCGCTACCTATTCCAGGTTCGCGAGTCGCGGCAAACGATACGCGACGTCGCCGAGGCCGTCATGCGACGGGTGGTCGGCAACCGTCTGGGCAGTGATGTGCTGACTGTCGGCCGCGTGGCCGTCTCCACCGAGGTCAAGACGGAGATGCAAAAGATCCTCAGCGCCTACGAGACCGGCGTCCGTCTGGTGACCGTGGAACTGCAGGATGTGACGCCCCCGGACGCCGTCAAGCCGGCCTTCAATGAAGTGAACGAAGCACGGCAGGATCGCGAGCGCACGATCAATCAGGCGCAGGAGCAGGCCAATCGCGAGATACCCAAGGCGCGCGGCGAGGCGACTCGCACCGTCACCGAAGCCGAGGGCTAAGCCGTCGAGCGGATCAATCGCGCCAACGGAGAGGCAACGCGCTTCATCGCGATCCTCGCGCAGTACCAGCGGGCGCCGGAGGTCACGCGCCGGCGCCTGTATCTAGAGGCAATGGCGGACATCCTGCCCGGGGCCAAGGCCCTGTACATCGTGGACAGTGACCAGAAGACCCTGCTGCCTCTGCTCCGTCTGGAGTCGGGACAGGTGCCTGCGGTGCCTGCAGCCCGGGCCCGTGGCAATGCAGAAGACACCAAGGCGAGAGCGGAACCATGAAGAACATGCTGAAGTTCGGCGGTGGTCTCGCAGCGCTGGCGCTTTTCGTGGTGCTCCTCGGCACCTTTTATACGCTGCAAGAAGGCGAACAGGCGGTGATCGCCGCTGTATCTGTTCGCGGTCGTGACGCGTCGGCTGAGTGGCTGCTTCCGCGGTCCTCAATGACCGGTCCGGAGCACATTGGCCGGCAGGTCAGGGTCGTACTGCGACCGACGGCGATCACGCCGCTCGCGTTCAAACTCGACGGTCTCAGTCCGGCCAACTCCGGTCGCAGCGCATGGCACTCGATTGCAGCCATCTATCGGTGCTTGAAGAACGACAGACAGCCGTCGTAACACGCGCGTGCAGGCACGCTGGCACACGCCGTGTGCCCGCAGCCAAGGGATAATCGCCCGGTCGGAACCGAGCACCGTCCCCAACTCCCCTCGGCCGCGCAGCAGCATCCCGCGATTGACGCCTTGTATTCCGTCGTCTAGGTTCTCAATTTGTCGTTAGGCCGCACAAATTCGGCCATGGGGTGCCACCCGTGCAAGAAGCCAAGATCGAAGTTGTCCCCTACTCGTCTGCGTGGCCGAGGCGGTTCGCCTCAGAGTTCGCATCACTCACAGCCGCCCTGCAGCCTTGGCTTGCGGGGACCATCGAGCACATCGGAAGCACCGCAGTCCCTGGGCTGGCAGCAAAGCCAGTCATCGACATCATGGCACCCGTCCGGGGCCTGGCTGAATCCCGCGCTGCCATCCCCGCAGCAGAGGCGCTTGGCTACGCCTACTTCCCCTACAAGTCGGAAGTGATGCACTGGTTCTGCAAACCATCGCCAGCGCACCGCACCCATCACCTGCACCTCGTGCCAGTCAATAGTGAGCTTTGGTGTGCTCGCTTGGTGTTCCGCGACACTCTGCGCAGGAACCCCCAGGTGGCAGCGGAGTACCAGACGCTCAAACTGCACCTTGCGGCCCTTCATCCGGCGGACCGCGAGGCCTACACCGATGGCAAAACCCCATTCATCGAGGCTATCCTAGCGGCGGTCAAACGCAGTGCTGCCTAACCCATCACCCAACGCTGGCGCCCGCTGGATAGCTCTGTCGTAGAACGTCCGGTCTCCACCGACATCAATGGCCGGAGTGGGTCGAACTGCGACGAAGGGGGCGGGACCGAGATCGGCCACGAGCCGGCCGCCAATCCATCAACCGCTGTGTCGGCTCAAGCCTGTAACTCGCCTTTCGCGAATGTCAGGTATCGCCGCATTACAGCGCTGGCGTCCTCGTCGCGCCGTCCGGGGGGATCGTCTCCGCGTGCTCCACGACCGGCGACAAACTCGCGATCGCGCGCTGTGACCTCGCTTGCACAAAGTCCTACAATACGACATCGTTCAACTTCGCGCGCCACCGTAAGGCGAATGCCTACCGGAGGGTTGTTGCGCGCAAAAACGTGGAGCCGCCGTCCGAAGGCTGACGCCCTCCGGAGCAGGCTGCCCGCCGCCGAACAACCCCACCCCGCGGGAGAATCCGATGATCGAAGGCGCCCCGAAGCTGTCAATGCGCACGCCTATCCGGCGGCCGCAGCAGCGACACGTCGCAGCGCTCAGCGGCGTGCCCACGGGCCACGTCGTCGACGCGCTCGGCGGCTCGGGCGCGCTCGACTACCGGATCAAGCCGATCGCGGCCGAGCAGTCGGTCTTCTGCGGCCCCGCGGTCACCTGCGACGCCGGACCCGCCGACAATCTCGCCGTGCTGGGCACGCTCGAACACCTCGTGCCAGGCGACGTGATCGTCGCGGCGACCGCTGGCCACACCGGCTGCGCGATCGTCGGTGATCTCGTGCTCGGAATGGCGCGCAATGGGGGGGCAATAGCATTCGTTACCGACGGCTGCGTGCGCGACGTTCCCGGCATCCGGGCGGTCGGCCTGCCATGCTTCTGCGTCGGCGTGACGCCCAATTCGCCTGCCCGCGAGGGGCCGGGCACCGTGGGCTTTCCCGTCGTCGTGGGCGGCGTCGCTGTCGCCAGCGGCGACATCGTGGTCGGCGACCAGGATGGCGTGGTCGTCGTGCCGTTCGATCGCATCGATGCGGTCATCGCGCGTCTCGAGGCGGTTCGCGCCGCCGAGGCCGACATGGAGGCAAAGGTGAATAGCGGCCTCCGCGTCCCGTCGTTTCCGCAGCGCTGATCGCGCCCCAAGCCGATCCGCGGCCTTCGTCCCGCCCGCTCGGTCGGCCCCCCTTGCGCCGTGCGCGCGCGGCGGCTCGCGCCCATGATCGCTCGCGGCGAATCGGACTGAAAGCTGCCGGTCATTCGCCGCGGTGCCCGCCGAACGCGCGAGCGACCGCTACCGCAGGGCCTTCATACCCGCGTAGAACGCGGCGAACGGCCGTACATGGACGCCCCCGGTTTGCCAAGCTTTCAGTTGGTGATGGCTGGTAGGAACAGATTGCACCCGTACATTCGGACTTTTTTCGCGGCATCCTGCCGCTGTCCCTGATGGGATTGGCTGGTTGGCTCCCGATCGCTTACGCGCACTCGCGGTGCTTCGGCCGTTTTGGGTTTGGCCAACCAAGGTCTGACCTGTTTGCCATCATTGCGTGATCGCCTGAGCAATCGGTGGGTCGATTCTCCCTGTCGGGTTGATTGTTGACGTTCGGTGGTCGCGGCTACCCGTGGGCAGGCCGCGGCATGTAATCGGGCCGGAACTCGCGCTCATGAGCGAGTAACGCCCAGATCGTGCGCGCGTTCTTGTTGGCCAGCGCCACGGCGGCAACGTTGGGATGGCGCCGGGTGAGCAGTCCTGCCAACCAGACGTTCGGCCTGCCCGTGCGCTGCGCTGCCACAATCGCCGAGCGCGCGCCGTGAATCAGCAAGGTTCGAAGGTAAGTGTCGCCGCGCTTGCTCATGCCCAGCAGCTTGGGTTTGCCGCCGCTCGAGTCCTGCTTGGGCACCAGCCCCAACCAGGCAGCCACCTGGCGGCCGTTTTTGAAGCTCCTGGCATCTCCTATCGATGCCACCAGCGCGCTGGCCGCCAGAGGACCAATGCCGGGAATCTTCTCGAGCTTGCGGCTCAGCTCGCTGCCTTGATGCCAAGCCTTGATCTGTGCCTCGAGCTCCTTGACCTGCCGATCCAGTGCCTTCATGTTCTCCAACAGCCGCTCGATCAGCTGGCGCATCGATGCCGGCAGATCAGGCGCTCCGTCGATCATCGGCGGTACCCGCCGGAAGACGTTCGCAATGCCCTGCGGCAGCACCAGTCCGAACTCGGTCAATAGACCACGAATCTGATTGGCTTGTGCCGTTCGCGCCTTCACGAATCCCTGCCGCACCCGGTGTACTGACAGCACTGCCTGCTGCTCCACGGTCTTGATCGGCACAAAGCGCATGTTTGGCCGGGCCACCGCCTCGCAGATCGCCTCCGCATCGGCCGCGTCGTTCTTGTTGCTCTTGACGTAGGGCTTCACGAACTGCGGCGAGATCAGTCGAACCGCGTGACCGAACCCCTGCAGCTTCCGCGCCCAATGATGGGCACTGCCACACGCCTCCATACCGACCAGACAGGCCGGCAGGTTCGCAAAGAACGTGGCAACCTGCTCCCGTCGGAGTTGTTTGCGGACCACGATATGCCCTCGCGAATCGACACCGTGAACCTGGAACACGCTCTTTGCCAAATCAATGCCAATCGTCGTAATCTTCATGATGGATGCCCCCCTCGGTTCAAGTGGTTGATGACACTTCCACTTTGGCACATCGATGCCGTTGCGGGTGGGGGCGTCCATCCCATTGGTTACTGGGCTGCACCGGGAACTCGATCAGAAACTCCTGACCGTCGGGTCAGGGTCGTTCGGCGCCCGTCAACGATCAAATCGCTCGCGTCCAGACCTGAAGGTCGCTGACCGGCCATGAGCCGTCCTTCGTCGCTGCGCCCGTAAGCTGACGTTCACGTATTCGTTGGCCGCCGTGATGCGCGCTCTGCTCGTGGACGACCGTTGCCAGCAAGGTGGCTTAGGTCGGTGCTGGAACGTCCGAGGCGCACGCTCAGCTTAGCCATTGAAACGCGCGGTCCGTGCTTCGCTCGCATTGCTGCCGGTGCTCCCCCGATAATTCGTTGACCTGCATCAAAGCGTCTGGTCGCCGTTGGGCGCTGAATGACTTCGTAAGACCTCTGCTCGGGCCGTTCGTCGCCCGGCGGCGCATGGGCCTGCAGCTTCGCGGAAGGAGTGGCCATGCGCAATTTGTCCCGCTGCCGCGTCTTCGTGTGCATCGCCGCGATTGCCGTCTGCAACGTGAGCGCGGCCCCGTTCGCCTACATACCCAATAGCGGCTCTAACACCGTCTCTGTTATCGACACGGCGACCAATTCGGTCACCGCCAGTGTGCCAGTGGGCGCGGAACCTTACGGCGTTGCGGTGAGCGCTTCCGGCACTCGCGTGTATGTGACGAATGAGGGAACAAGCACCGTTTCGGTAATCGACACTGCGATCAACGCAGTAATCGCAACGATTCCAACGGGTGCTACGTGGCTAGCCGGGATCGCCGTCAACCCGGCAGGCACCCGGGTTTACGTGGCGAATCACGCAAGCAACTCCGTCACCGTGATCGATGCGCTCACGAACACCGTCATCGCGACAATTCCCGTGATGGTCGGACCACGGGGTATCGTCGTCGACTCGACCGGTGAACGTGTCTATGTCTCCAGTCAAAATGGGGGTGAGATCTCGGTGATCGACGCGGCGTCCAATGCGGTCATCAGGAAGCTGTTTGTCTCAGGTGCATACGGCATTGCGCTGAGTCCGGGAGGTACGCGCCTTTACGCGACAAACGTCGTCGACTGGAGAGTCGACGTCTTCGACACGCGCACATACGCGCAAGTTGCCAGTGTGAAGGTGGGAGGCACTCCCTATGGAGTGGCAGTAGATCCGGCCGGGACGCGAGTGTACGTTACCAACTACAGCTCAAATTCGGTCACCGTCCTGGATGGTCACACGGGGCAGGTCATCGCGACAGTTGTGACCGGCCTCTTTCCTTACGGGGTATCGGCTCATCCGTCGAACGGGCAGGTCTACGTCGCGAACGCGGGCTCCAACATGGTGGCGGTTCTCGACAGCAGGACGCTTTCGGTGGTACGGAAGATCGCCGTTGAAGGTGCTCCGCACGCATTCGGCCAGTTCCTGGTCGGGCCGAAAGCGCTGCAGCCGATCGAGGTGGTCGAATTCTACAGCGCATCGCTCGATCATTACTTCATCAGCTGGATGGCTGATGAGATTGCTTTGCTGGACGCCGGCATTCGCCTGAAGGGCTGGACGCGCACGGGCCATACTTTCACTGCGTACGCAGAGCAATTAGCCGTCACCTCGCCCGTCTGCCGGTACTACATCCCACCGTCGTTCGGGGACTCGCACTTCTTTGGTCGCGGCTTTGACGAATGCACTGCAACGGGACGCAACAACCCGGCCTTCGTTCTGGAAGACGCTGCATTCATGCACATGATCCTGCCTAGCGCAGGCACATGCCCCGCAGCCACTACACCCGTGTACCGAGTGTTCAGCAATCGTGCTGACGCGAACCACCGCTATATGACAAGCGCGGAGCTACGCGAACAAATGGCGGCAATTGGCTGGTTGCGCGAAGGCGACGGCCCGGATTTCGTCGTCATGTGCGCGCCCTGATAGGAGCGAAAGACCATGAGCCAGGTCCAAATCGCTGATCCAAGTGGATCGATCGCCAGGCAACCATGCGGCACTCGCAACGGTATGGCGACGGGTATTTGTCGCGTCGTGAACGCCCTCACGATTGCCGGGATGGTGCTTTGGTCTTGTGGGATGTCGTCGGCCGCGCCCTTTGCCTATATCCCAAGCACCCAAGCGGGAGTGGTAACGGTAATTGACCTGTCGACGAACGCGATCGTGGGAACGATGTCGGTTGGATCGGGCGCATCTAGTGTCGCCGTGAATCGAAACGCCACCCGTATATACCTGTCCAGCGGACCGGGCCTCATCGTCGTGGACACGAATAGCGGCGGCGGTGTCGCATCTGTTGCACTGGCCGGCTCCGGTTCGGGTATCGCGCTGAATGGGAGCGAAACGCGAGCCTATGTGGTCACTCGCGCGAGTGCGCCGCCCGCGCATGATCACCTGTCCGTGATCGATACCGCATCAAATTCTGTTGTTGCAACTGTCATCGTCGGCACAAATCCGATCTCGGTTGCGTTGAATGGCGCGTCAACCCGGGCGTATGTCACCAACGCGGGCACCCGCGACGTCACGGTCGTGGATACGGCGACGAACACCGTCCTCACAACGGTCGCGGTCGGCGCGGAGCCGGTCGGCGTGGCCGCGCATCCGGATGGGTCGCGTGTCTACGTTGCAAGTCGGGGGTCCGGTGCCGTCACCGCGATCGATACGACGACCAATGGGGTGCTGTTCAATGTGCACGTCGGCGGCGGCCCGACTGGTCTGGCCGTCAGTTCCGACGGAACACGCATCTACGTTACGAACCAGTCGGCCGACGCCTTGTCCGTCATCAATACGGCAACCAACGACGTGTCGCTTCCGATAAGCGTGGGCAAGTCACCGACCGGAGTGGATGTGACTCGGGACGGAACGCGAGTCGTCGTCGCAAATGCACTCTCCGATAGCGTATCGGTGATCGACACCGCGACCAACAAGGTTGTGGCAACGATACCGGTTCCTTCAGTCCCCATCGCCATGGGTTCGTTCATCGGGCCTGCTTACGCGTACTCCAAGGTCGTCGAGTTCTACCACGCCGACCTTGACCACTACTTCATCACTTGGATGCAAGACGAGATCGCGAATTTGGACGCTGACACCCGAATCCGGGGCTGGACGCGCACGGGATACTCGTTCAAGACCCACGCGACCGCACAATCTGGCACCTCGCCCGTGTGCCGCTACTACATTCCGCCGGAACTTGGCGACTCCCACTTCTTCGGACGCGGAACTGTGGAGTGCAACGCGACCGGGCAGGAGAATCCAACCTTCGTATTGGAAGATCCCGCCTTCATGCAGGCGTTCCTGCCGACGGCAGGGGTCTGTCCGGCCAACACAACGCAGGTGTATCGGGTCTTCAGCAATCGTCTCGATGCCAACCACCGCTACATGACCGACCGGACGGTACGTGATCAGATGGTTGCGACGGGATGGCTGGCCGAGGGTGACGGTCCGGATCTGGTCGTCATGTGTGCGCCGCAGTAGACCGAGCAGAGCGTCACAACGTCGCTCGCGTCTCGGTTGGTTGCAGTTGAGAGCGCCGGGAGAGCGACGAGTGCGACATGACCGCTTTCCCGTCGCTCCTTTGGCCGCTCCGGGTCGATCTCGGTCCTAGGATCGCGCGGGAGCGGTGCTGCGCATCGGGCAGACCCGGCCGTCGCCCTTGTCTTTCGACCCGGGATCAGCCCGGGATGTCGGGATCGAGCAATCGGCTCACGAAGCGATGTCCGGCGCCGGACGCCTCCGCATCGGCAAAGCGCTTGTGTATCGCCTCGCCGAGCGCGCTTGGTCCCCGATCGGAGCCCGCAGCCAGCGCGCAGTAGTAGCCGAGGTCCTTGGCTGCGTTGCGGATCGTGAACTTGCTGCCGTCGAAGTCGCCGCCAAGCGCCGGCCCCACGACCTTTTCCAGCGTGCCGGAACGCGCTGCGCCCGCGCACATGACGGCGTAAAGGGCCTGCCAGTCGATGCCGCTGTCGCGCGCGCGGGTGTAGGCCTCGGCCAGCAGCACCACCGTACCCTGGGTGACGAAGTTGTTCAGCAGTTTGGCGGCGTGACCGCTGCCCACCTCGCCCATTCGCTGTACCACCGCCGAATAGCAGGCGACGATCCGCTGCACCGCGTCGAAGTCGGACGCTTCGCAGCCGACGAGCGACCCCAGGACGCCCGCCTCCGCCTGCGTCGGCCCACCGGTCACCGGCGCGTCGACGAGCCGCACGCCGCGCGCGGACAGCGACTCGGCAAGCGCGCCGGTCACCCGCGGGTCGGACGTGGTGGCGTCGATGACGAGATGCCCGGGCCGAAGGCCGGGGCCAGCGCCGTCGAGGACGGCGCGAACGGCGTCGGCGTCGCTGAGGCAAAGCACGATGACCTCTGCACCGCGCGCCAACGACGCAAGATCGCTTGCTTCCGCTGCCCCGCGTGCGCACAAGCGATCGACGCCGGAGCGATTGCGATGCGCATGCACGCTGACCGGATGGCCGGCGGCAAGAAGGTGCATGGCCATGCCGGTGCCCATCCATCCGGCACCGACGAAACCGATGGCTGCTTTCATGTGGGTGTCCTGAATTCGGAATTGATGCAAGCCGCGCTCGCCACGGCGGTTTGCGCAAAGATGTCGCAGAATACGATACTAACGTTTCCCGATCGATGCACCCATTCTATGGCAACTGCTATCTGGCATCGCCGGCCGACGCTTGCCGACCTCCAGGCAATGTCCCGCGCCACCGCGGTCGCGCATCTCGGCATCGAGTTCACCGAGGTTGGAGACGACTACCTCACCGCTCGGATGCCCGTCGACGGACGAACCATCCAGCCCTACGGGCTTTTGCACGGCGGGGCTTCGGTGCTGCTCGCCGAAACGGTAGGCAGCGCTGCCGCCCATTGTTCCGTCGACGACGGCGCAGCGCTGACCGTCGGTATCGAGATCAATGCGAATCATGTCCGCGGCGTTCGCGAGGGGTGGGTGCATGGGACTGCACGGCCCCTGCACCTCGGGCGAACGACCCAAATCTGGGAGATCCGGGTCGTCGACGATGCCGCCCGGCTGGTCTGCATCTCGCGCCTCACGATCGGCGTCGTGCCGCGGGAGGCGAAGGGCTGACCGATGCGCCCACAGCGGTGCTGCAGGCTGGCCGCCCAAAGGTTGGGTGGCGGCGCGGCTCCCTGACGTCTGCTCCCGACGTGCCGCGGGTGCGCGGCCGGATCAGCGGGCGATCTGCCCGAAATTCCTGCTCCCGAAGGCGCGCATCGCCTGCATGATTTCGTCGTCGCTATTCATGACAAAGGGGCCTTAGCCGACGACCAGCTCATCGAGCGGCTGCCCGCTCAACAGCAGAACGACGGAGTCCTCCTCGAAGCTAAATCACGGCGCTTTCCATAAAAAGCATCTTTCCATAACGGCCATGAGGAGCCGGTCGCCAGCGTGACGAATCTCGCTCCGAAGCAGTCGTCCGCACAAACAAAAAGCCCCGCTACTTGAGCGGGGCTATCGCTAGGCGTTGCCGATTACTGCTTGCGCCTGCGCGCAGCTGCTAGACCGGCGAGGCCGAGGCCCAGAAGGGCGAGGGTTCCCGGTTCGGGAACGACCGCCGCGGTGCCGGCGTTGCCATCCGTGTAGACAAACGCGTCGATCGCGTAGGTCGTGTAGCCGGTGATCATGAAGTCGCTGACGCTCAGCACCCCGGACGCCGTCCAGGTGCCATTCCAGTCCTCGGGTCCGCCGCTGTAATGGGAGAACACCCCGCTGTCGCCGTTGTCTCCCGGGTAGGCCTTTGTCCCGCCGTCCGCCGGATCAACGTAGTAGACGCCAATGGCGTAACGGCTGTATGCGCCGACGCCATCGGTCGACGGGTTGTAGTCGAAGAAGTGCCGAACACTGAACGGAACCGCAAAGTCCAGCACATAGCTGGCTGTCACACTAAGCACCGTGAAGTAGCCGATCCGGTACGCGTACGCTGTGCCCCGGCCGTAGGTGTTGATGACGCCGTCGGCAATGCCATTGCCAACGGCATTGATGTCATCAGGTGATGAATAGCCGTGACCGAACGCGTTTGGAATCGAGGAAATCACGCTGAGGCTGCCCCAGCCCGACGACGAGGATGAGAGCTGGGCTCCGGCGTTATCGACGTACTCCGCCCTGGCGCCGACGGAGGTCGAGGACTGGCCCAGGTCGAAGGTAGAAATCGGATCGCTGTCCAAGCGAGCGGTAATGCTTCCCCAGTCGACCGAAACCGACGTTTCAGCGATCGCCGCGTGCGCGGCCGAATGGCCGAGAAGCGAGCCGCCGAGCAGCACGGCGGCCAGGATCGATCTGATATTCATTGCTCTTCCTCTCTCAACCTCCGTCGCCATCCGGCGCATGCTCTTCACCTTCAGGGCAGGCAAGATCCATGCCGAATAACACCTTTCGATAGTAATTCAATACATTAGGTCACTACTGTCCGGTTAAATGACCTGTGCCGAGGCGGAGATCAAGCACTGGCGCGGGTTGCAGGCCGATTTCTTTTGGTGCCGATTTGAATCGCGATTTCCGAGTTTTCAGCAGGTTTTCGAGCTCGATGCCCCGCGAGATCCCCGCGGAATGGGCGAGAGGACTTTCAACCGGACAGCAGTGACATTAGGTGATAGGCAAGAGTTTCGAGCACAGCGGCTGTAAAGAATGCCGACAGATTGCCCGGGGAACGCGCGCAAAAACAACCATTCACTTCGTTGAGCAGCATCAGCGAAGTGTGCGACCAGTTGAAATTCTCCGATTCGCCGGGCCGAAGCCGTTGACGAAGAGCAACGACAGCGCTGGCAGGCTCTCACGGTCCGCCATTGCCGTGCGCCGCGACAGCGCCAACGAGGACCGGCCAAGCCAGAAGGCGCCGCGGGTCTTTTTCATCGGCGACATTGAAGCTAACCTCAGCCGTTCTCCGAGCCACGACCCATGCTGCTGACGCCGACCGAAGCCGCCGCGATCGAGGCCCGCGTGGCGAAGCTCAAGGCCGAGCGTGGCGTGGAGGTCGTCACACTCATTGCGCGCAAGTCGGACGACTACCCGGAGGCCGTGTGGAAGGCCTTTGCCTTCGGCGCCGCGGCTGCGGGCAAGAAGCCGGCCACACGGGCGGGCTTGTCGTCAGGCGTTGCCGATTACTGCTTGCGCCTGCGCGTCCCTGCCAGACCGGCAAGGGCGATACCGAGAAGAGAAAGAGTGGCCGGTTCGGGTGCCGGGTTGGGTAGTGGGGTCTGGCCCGCGTCTCCCCATTCGTGAGCAGAACTAGCCAGCGACAATGTCAACACAGAATAGGTGTAGTCGGCAATGAACCCGCTTGGCCGCTCTGCGTTGAAGAAATCAGCGGACGTATAGTTGGGAACATTTACCCAGCTAAAAATATCGGGATTTGGGTCTTCATAATATGCCAAAAGGGAAGATGCTTGGCTGAAATAAAACGCAGGAGAATTGGGGTTAATATCCCAATTCCATGAAACTGGGTCGCCAGACGACGTATAACTCGTCACGTTCCACAGAACGCCATCTTTATCTCGCCATCCCGTTCCCATCCAGAAGCTAGCGTAGATATAAGAATAACCATAACCGCCATCCACCAAAGGATCACTAGAAGACCACCCTGGTGAAGTATCGGAAAAAGTGGTTGATATTGTCCAGTTCTGAGCAGTTGTCGAGGCGTCAAGCGTTGGCCGAATTGCCCCCCCGTTAAGGTAAATCAAGGAGTAGTCCCGATCGGCGGTGTTCGCGACCTCTTTTACGGAGGTTGCACTAGTCTGCATAGTAACGCTTCCGGAAGTCAAGAAACTGTTACCTACACCTACCGGGGAGATAGCTGAAATCGAGGCTGTAGCTGAACTGAGAAGCGAGGTGGATGAATAAGCTCTTCCCGCGACCCCGTCAAAAACAACAGGAGGAAAATCAAACCTGTCGCGCAGCGTGTTATTCGGTGGATAGTAATAGTACCCTTGCGCTGCTTGAGTGTATGGCAAGAGGGAATTCCCAATATCTATCCCCGTGATATTCCACTCGTAAGTAGCTGTGCCGGAGGCGATGGTCGCGGCAAGAACAGTTGATGGCGAAAGGGTTAGCGAAAGTGCCAGTGGTGCGACGATTGCGATGAAGATCTTGGAAAAATTCTGGCTCATGTCCGTACCCCTTAAGCAGTTGGCGCTTCCTTATTGATTCTGCCAATTACAACCAATCGCAGAGCAAGCATTAACCATTCCATAGAAATAGAAATAAGCAAATACAGCGCGTTACCGAGGCGAGTTCCGGACCAAAACGGTCGGGATGTCAATCCAATCGACACCAAGCGGCGAAGTCGCCATCTCGGAGCCGTGGCGCGATGCAAGCATGAATGCTGATCTCGACTGCCTCGTCGTTGCCCTCAACGACCGCGCACTCGACGCGCTGAACGCCACTTTGGACGATTGCCCGAAGTTCGCGCCGCGCTTCATCGCGTGGGTAGAGCACGTCGACTTGGAACAGAACCGGCGGCAGGAATTGGACTACCCGCTGCAACTACCGGATGCTGCTATCAATCCAACCGGGACTGCCGGCAACATCAACCCGGCAGTCGTCAGTGGCCGCTGCCGTAACGCTGGTTCCACAGAAACTTCGCGTGGCCTGGCTGGTCATTGCTGGTCGCCAGCGGTCCATGCGCGCCGCACTCCGGGCACTTGACGCAGCGGACCTCGCCAATCTCGATGATGACTGACGCGATGGTCAGCGTTTCGTTGGCACAGAACGGGCAGCAGCGCAGGTCGATGGTATCCATACACCGAGGATAGCCGGTGGGTGCCAGCAGGCGCACCTCTGATCTTCCTGGCGGGTGTGCGCATTGGCATGTGAACTTTCCTCTCAAGCAAAGTCGTCGTTCCGGTCGATTTCGGCCTGCGCATCCTCGTCGTACTCGACCACTGTCTCGTCAGGCTCGGCGTACCCGTGGCCGTGACCGGATGTGCGCAGGCGGTCGTCCATGCGCCGGCGCAGCGCACTTGCCTGCTTGTGCAGCGCGATTCGCAAGGCCTTCTCGTACATCATCGCGGCTCATGGGAGGGAGACAGGCGTGCTGTCAGCCCGGCGCCAAACGCTCGCCAGCCAGGGCTGCTGCTCGAGTGGCAGTCCAGGCGGGCGGTAGTAGTGGTCCAGTTCCACGAAGTTGGCCGCGGTCAGATATCGGCGCCATGTTTCGAGCTCGTGATAGGCGCCATAGCGCTCGCCATGCCAGCCTTCCTCGTTGCGGCCGCGCGGATTGGAGCTGAATAGCACGCCACCCGGCTTGAGGGTCGCGTGCAGCTGCCGCAACACCCGTGGGAGTTCCTGGCCCGGCACATGGAACAGGACGGCATTGGCGAAGACGCCATCAAAGCGTTGTTGCGGCAGATCGAGCGCAAGCAGGTCCTGCTGCCAGACTTCGCAGCCGCTATTTGCGCGCGCCATCGCGGCCAGGTTAGCCGCGCCTTCCACGCCCACCGCGATGTGGCCCAACCCTGCGAAGGCGATGAGGTCGCGTCCGGGCCCGCAGCCAAGGTCCAGGATCGTGAACGGGACGCTGGCCTCGATGTGCTGCAGCAGCGCCGCAATATTCTGGCTCACGTCGTGATCCCGCGTGCCCTGCCAGAACGCGTCGGCGCGCTCGTCATAGTGCCCAATGGTCAGCTTGGCAATCCGGGCCAACTCGTCCGCAGTCAACTTCATGATGGCGTGGTGGCGTCTGTCGAAACGCGGTGGGCAGAGTTTAGCCCCTGCGGCCCAGGCGGGATGCGCTCGGCCTCATTCTCCGCTTGGGCTTTCAGCCTTCGTGGCGCATGGCATCGCAAACTTCAGCTGGGCAGACCGGCAGCGGGAAATAGAATCAGGTTTCCACCGACGCATGTTTCTCTAGGAAGAGATGTAGCCCTGAAACTGCGCAATGGTGAGTTCGTGGTCAGCGATAACGTCGTCCAAAATGTCGCGGATCGAGATCATGCCCAAGACCGTATCCCCGTCGATCACGGGCAGATGGCGGATTCTCTTCAGTCGCATGAGGGTTATGCAATCGCGGGTCCTCGATTGCGGCGTCACAACGATCACGTTTCTGGTCATAACGTCTGCGACCTTGGTGTCTTTCGAGTCCCGTCCTAGTAGGGCCACTTTTCGAGTGTAGTCGCGCTCCGACAGTACGCCCACCAGCTTTCCATTCTCCACTACCGTCAGCGCTTCGCTCCGCAGAAACTCGATTCCGTTCGACCTGAGCTGGTTACGCGGCTATTGGCCGGCTGTCGCATGATCGCAGCGTGATAGTTCTACTTCGCATCGTCCTTCGGTTGCTAGCTGACGTGGCCGGGTTGCTCGCGCTGTCGGTCCGACCTCGGTGAACCATCGAAGCCGAGAACTTGGCCCTGCATCGACAGCTTTTGCTCTTCAAGGAACGGGGCATGAAACCGCGGCGTATCGATGCCGCGACCTGTGCGAGCCTGGCCTGGCTGTCGCGGTGGTGCGATTGGCGCTCTTGCCTGGTCGTCGTCCGTCCGGAAGCCGTGCTGCGCTGGCAGCGAGACGGATGGCGACTGTTCTGGCGTTACAAGTCCCGGCCGGGCCGTCCACCGATTCCGCTCGAACTGCGACAACTCATGCGGCGCATGGCCACCGAGAATCCAATGTGGGGCGAGGAGCGGCTTGCCAATGAGTTGCTCCTGACGCTCGGGCTGCGGGTCTCCCCGCGGACCGTGCGCAAATACGTACCGAAGCGGCTGCCAGGTCGCGCGCGGTGATCAGCGTTGGTCGGCTTTCTTGTGCAATCACGCGCGCGCAATCGTCGCCTGTGACTTCTTCGTGGCGGTCACGGCGACCTTCCGACTGTTCTACGTCTTGGTGCTGATCGAGCACGGCTCGCATCGGCGAATGCACTTCAACGTCACCCAACATCCGACCGTAGCCTGGACGCTGCAACAACTGCGGGAGGTGATCGGCCGCGGAGATGCTTACCGATATCGTCTCCGCGATCGCGACAGTATTTTCGCGAGGCGCTTGGACGAATCGATCACGAACCTTGGGCTAACGGTGCTCATGTCGCCGCCGCACAGCCCGAAGGCCAATGCGATCTGCGAACGAGTGATCGGAACGATTCGACGTGGGTGTTTAGATTGGTTGATTCTATTATCGGAGTCCCACCTGCGATCGATCCTGAAGTCGTGGGTAGGCCATTACAACCACGGACGCCCGCATATGGCGCTCGGTCCGGGTGTACCGGACCCGCCAACAACGGTCGCGCAGCTTGCGACTCATCGGATCGGCGAGCACCTCGTCGTGCACGGCCAATCGGTGCTGGGCGGCCTAAATCGCGAGTATTCGCGTGCATCTGAATTAGACTGATCGAATATTTGCGGAGGACAGTTGCCGGAGTGGGAGGTTCTCGGCATGCTCGCCAAGTACTACACGACCACGCTGGCGCTGGCCAGTTCCTGAACTCCGACGGCGCGCGCCTTTGCCACCGCCGCGATCACTCATTCACCACGACCGACACTCATGCTCAAAATCGCCATCCTCGGCGCAGGTGCCATTGCCGACAGCCACCTCCAGGCCTACCAGAAGTGCAGCGACCAGTGCGTGGTCGTCGCGCTCGCCGATCTCTATCCCAACAAGGCCCTGGAGAAGGTGGCCAAGTACGGACTTCACGCAGCGGTCGTCAAGACCTACCAGGCGTTGCTCGCGGAGATCGACTTCGACGCGGTGTCGATCTGCCTGCCGCCCTTTGCCCATGCCGAGGCGGCGGTGGCGCTGCTGCGCGCGGGGCGGCACGTGCTGGTGGAAAAGCCGATGGCGCCCAGCCTCGACGAATGCGATTCCATGCTGGCGGCTGCGCAGGCCGGAGGCAGTCTGCTCTCGGTGGTCGCGCAGAACCGGTTCAGGACACCGATGATGAAGCTCAAGAGCCTGCTCGCTTCCGGCGTCGTCGGCAAAGTGCTTCACGCCCAGGTCGACTCCTTCTGGTGGCGCGGCTCCAACTATTACGACCTGTGGTGGCGCGGGACGTGGGACAAGGAAGGCGGCGGCTGCACGATGAATCACGCCGTCCATCACCTCGATCTGTTCCAGTGGATGATGGGCATGCCGTCCGAGGTCCAGGCGTTGACGCTCAACCTCGCGCACGCGAACTCGGAGGTGGAGGACTTCTCGTCGGCGGTGTTCCGCTACGACGACGGCCGCGTGGGCCAGTTCACCGCGTCGCTGGTGCATCACGGCGAGGAGCAGCAACTGGTCTTCCAGGGCGAGCGGGCGAAGATCGGCGTGCCGTGGCAGGTCAAGGCGATGAAGCAGCGCGAGAACGGGTTTCCCGATGCGGACGATGCGGTCATGGCGGACATCCAGCGCACCTACGAGCGGCTGCCCGATGTGGCGGCCGAGGGCCACGATGGCCAGATCGCCAATTTCCTGGCGGCAATCCTCGGCCACGAAGCGCTGCTGGTCGACGGCGCCCAGGGCCGCCGCACCATCGAACTGGTCACCGCCATCTACCAGTCCAGCCACCTGGGGCGGGCGGTCCGATTGCCGCTGCAGCCGGCCGATTCTTTCTACACCCGGGAAGGCGTGCTGAAGCACGCCCGCCGTTTCCACGAAAAGACCCGCAGCGTGGAGAATTTCGCCGACAGCGAGATCACGTTCGGGCGCAACTACGGCAAGTGAGCGGCAGGGCAGGGCGCGAGTGCGGGCGGGCGAATCCGTCGCGCTGTGTTTCGCGCTGCCCGATCTCAGGCGCGCCGTCGCCTTGTCTTCGCGGTGGCCCTTGCCGTGCTGCCGCGTTCCACCAGAAACGGCTCGAACATCGCCTGGCTAGGCGGGTGCGCAGTGTCGGCGGTCGAGCGCGGATCCTGCCGCAGTGTGGCAAGCAGCCCTGACGCACAGGCCGCGGCAATGTCGAACACGGGCAGCCCGATCGAGGTGACGCCGTTGCCCCACCACCCCGGTGCCGCCGAGTCGTTGAAACCGACGATCGACAAGTGGTCGGGAACGGCGATGTTCATGGCGCGCACCGCTTCGAGTGCGCCGACCGTCAGTCGCGACCCGGCCAGCACGAGCGCCGTGGGACGAGACGCCAGCATGAGGATCCTTCGCGTTGCCGTCGCGCTGAACGCCGCGTCGCCGGGGCCGTGGGCGCAGTGCTTCGGATCGGACTGCAGTCCGCGCGCGGCGAGCGCCTGCTGGAACCCGCGGAAACGCTCCTTTCCGGTACTGAGCGCGATTTCGCCGCCGATGTAGGCGATGCGGCGATGCCCGAGCGCAAGCAGATGCTCGGTGGCCAATCGAGTCGCCGCCGCGTCGTCGATGCCGAACCAGGGTGCCCGGATCGAGCGATGGCGGCGGATCAACTGAATGTGCGGCAGTCGTGCGAGCAGTACCAGCGTGTCCTTGGTGGGAATTGCCGTCGGGACGACGATCACGCCTGCCGCGCGTGCGGATGCCAATCCGTACAACTGCTCGAACTCGCGAACCGGGTCGTCGCTGGTGATGCTCAGCACGACCTGGAACCCCGCCTTGGCGCAGGCCTCCGCGATGGCCTGTGCGGCGGTCGAGTAGAAATCGTTGCGTATGTCGGGAATCATCAACCCGATCAACGTGCCGTGGCCGCCACGCATCATCCGCGCCGGCGTATGGGCTACGTACCCCAGTTGCGTCGCAGCTTCGCGCACGCGGGCCTTGGTGTCTTCGTGGACGTGCGGGTGATCCGACAACGCCCGTCCCACCGTGGAAGGCGCCACGCCGACGAGGCGAGCAATGTCCTTGATGGTGATCACGCGCGCGTTCCGGAAGCGACGACTGCAAACGATAGCAGAAGCCAGCAGACACGGCGAGCCAGCGCCACGCCGGGCGTGGACTGGCCGATGCCGCGGGCATCCTCGCAAAATCGATCAGCAGGCGCGCACAACGGGAGTAGCACAGGGCAGCCGCATTGTTGACGCTCGGATACCCCTCTGCTAACGTTTGCGGGTTATCGACGTCTGCACGATTTTCCTTCGCATGCACTTTCATCAGGAGAAAGCCATGAACACATCGCGCTTGTCTGCGATCGGAACGGGCCGCCGCCGCCTGGTACTGGCTGCCGGCGCAGGTGCGCTCGGCGCCGCGCTGCCGCACGGGGCGTGGGCGCAGGCCAAGATTCCCTGCCGCATCGCGCATTCCGAAGCCATCGGATCGCCGATCACCGTGGCCTTCGAAAAGTTTACCGTCGCGCTGCGCGACAAGAGCGGTGGCCGGATCGACGCCCAGCACTTCCCGGCGGGACAGTTGGGCAACTACACGCAATTGATCGAGCAAAGCCGGATCGGCACCATCCAGATCACCGCCGGGGGCCCGGATACCGAGGAAGCGGTCGCGCCCGAGATCGCGGTGGCTGCGGGTGCGCCCGGGTTCATGTTCAAGGACGAGGCGCACGTCGACCGCGTCCTGCAGGGGCCGATCGGGCTGGAGATCTCCGCCATCGCGCGGAAGAAGACAGGGGTCGAGTTCGTCGCCTACGCCGAGGTCGGCTTTCGCCATCTGCTGTCGAAACGTCCGGTCGTCAAGCTCGAAGACTTGAAGGGTCTCAAGATCCGCACTCCCGAACTCCGTGTGTGGGTGGATTTCTGGAAAAAGCTCGGTGCCAATCCGACGCCGCTGCCTTACGCCGAGCAGTATTCGGCGCTGTCGACAGGTGTCATCGACGGGCTGGAAGCGGACTTTTTCTCGATCCTCGGGTTCAAGTGGTATGAGCAGGCGAAGAACCTCACGCTGACCGGGCACTGGTTCCTGCCCAAGGCGATTCGGGTCAACGCCGCCTGGCTGGATCGCCTGCCGCCGGATCTGCAGAAGGTCGTGCGCGACACGGCAATCGAAGTCTTCGCCGAACAGCGCGCCGTCAACCGTGCCAAGGCCAACGATGCCCTGGCCCAACTGGAAAAGGCCGGCACTCTCGTCCATCGACTCTCGGACGCCGAGAAGCAGCGCTGGATGGCAGCGACGGCATCATTGTTCGACGAGTTCGGCGCCAAGAGTCCCGAAACCAAGGCGATGATCGCCAAGATCTCGGCACTGCGCGGCTGATCGCGCATGGCCACCGAACCGTTGCCCCGTCCGCTGTCCGGCGGGGTGCCGGCGGTGCCCGCGAACGGCGAGCGATCCAGTGCGCCGGCGTTGGTCGTCGAGACCGTCGCCGCCGGATTGGTGGCGTTTTCGGCGCTGGTTGCACTGCTGCAGGTCTTCTATCGCTACGCACTCGACAACTCGCTGTCGTGGCCGGAGGAACTCGCCCAGTGGATGTTTATCTGGGCCGTCTTCCTGGGCGCGGCGGCGCTCGTGGGCGGCAAGGGGCACATCGCGATCGAGACCTTCTCGTCGAAGCTGACGCCGAGGAATCACCATCGGCACCGGGCGTTCGTCGACGGCTGTGCCGCAGCGGCGGCGATGGTCATGCTGTGCGAAGGGATCTCGTTCGTCGCCAAGACGACCTACGTGTCGCCGGGGCTGCAGTGGTCGTTCAAGTTCCTTTATGCGGCGGTGCCGGTGGGCGGCGCGCTCACTCTGCTGTTCCTGCTGCAGTTGCGCCGCCGCGACTGGGGTTGGTCGTGGCGCAATTGGTTGCCGCTGCTCGCCGGCGCGGGATTCTATCTGGGCTGGCTCTACGGCGCGCCCTACCTGCCGCTGGGCAATACTGCCTGGACGTTGATGGCGGTGGCGTTGGTGATGGTCGCGCTCGAAGTGCCCATCGCCTACGCGTTCGTCCTCGGTACCTTCGCCGCATTCTCGGCGCAGGGCGATCTGATGCTGATCACCATCCCGCAGAACATGGGTTCCGCCCTCAATTCGTTCACGCTGCTGGCGATACCGTTCTTCATCCTGGCGGCCGCGATCATGAATTCGGCGGGCATCACGACCCGCCTCATCGATTTTGCCAGCTCGTTGTTCGGCCATCTGCGGGGAGGTCTCGGGCAGGTGAACGTCGCCACCAACACCATGATGGCGGGCGTGTCGGGGTCGTCGATGGCCGACGCCGCCGCGATCGCCAAGATCATGGTGCCGGAGATGTCGCGTCGCGGGTACAGCCCGGCGTTCAGCTGCGCGCTGACGAGCGCATCCGCCACGCTTGCCAACCTGATTCCGCCGAGCCTCGGACTCATCATCTACGGCGCGCTCGCCTCTGCGTCGGTGGGCGCGCTGTTCATCGCCACCATCGTCCCCGGCCTGCTGACCGCCTGTGCGTTGGCGGTGGTGGTGTACGCGATGTCGGGCGAGCGCGGCAAGATCCCGCCCGCCGGCGCCGCGGCGCGCCGGCGCGCCTTTCTGCAGGCGGTTCCGGCGCTGCTGCTGCCAGTCGTCATTGTGGGCGGCGTGCGGCTGGGGGTGTTCACCGCCACCGAGTCGGGGGCAATCGCCGCGGGATACGCGGTCTTCTGCGGCCTCTTTCTCTACCGCGCATTGACCGGTCGCGCGACGCTTTCGGCGCTGCGCGATTCGTTGCGCGACACCGTCGCCGTCGCCATCATCATCGCCGCGGCCGCGCCGTTCAGCTGGACGCTGACGGTGGAACAGGTGCCACAGAAAGTGGCTGCTGCGCTGGGGGGGCTCGCGTCGAATCCGATCCTGCTGCTCGCATTGCTCAACGGATTCCTGCTCGTCGTCGGGTTGTTCATGGAGATGATCGCCGCGATGGTGATCCTGGTGCCGATCCTGGTCCCGATGATCAAGGCCGCGGGCATCGACACCGTGCACTTCGGCATCGTGCTGGTGTTGAACCTGGTCATCGGCGCGCTCACGCCGCCGCTGGGCATGCTGGTGTTCACGACGGCGCGCGTGGGAGGCGTGCTGGTGACCGATGTGTTCCGCGCGATCCTGCCCTTTCTCGGCGCGCTGCTGCTGGTGCTGATGATGGTCACCTACGTGCCGGAAATCTCCGTCGGCGTCGCCCGGCACTTCGGCCCCTGACGGGCGATGACCTACACCTTCGACGCCGGTGCGATTGCGCTGCCGCAAGGGGCTTGGGCGCGCACCCAGCGCCGGTACCTGTACCACGATGGGCGCCTGGTGCTGGGCGTCTCGCAGGGTGATTTTCGCAGCTACGTGTTTCCGCTGTTCACGCCGGCCGGGCAGCTGGTGACCTCCGAGGCGCCGGCCGACCATCCGCACCATCAGTCGGTCTGGATCGGTGCCGACCACGTGCACGCGCGGGTGCCGGCCAGCGAGGGACAGACCGAGGAGTACACGTACAACTTCTACGTCAACGAGGTGTTCCAGGGTCGCGCGCCGGGCAGCATCGCCGAGCGAGCGTGCTCGTTCGAGATCACCGCCAGCGGGGCGGCGCTCATCCGTCAGCAGCTCGACTGGCAGGGGCCAGCCGAATGGGCCGCGCCCGGTGGGCGACAGATCCTGCGCGAAGAACGTGTCCTGCTGGTCGAGCAGACCGACGATATGACGACGATGTGCCTGCGCTCGACGTTGCGCCCCGGGCGCTGGCCGGTGCAGCTGGGGCCCACGCGCCACGCCTATTTCAACGCCCGCGTTGCGGAGTCGATGCAGGTGCAGGCCGGCGGGCGGATGCTGGATGAGCGCGGTGTACCCATCGCCGACACGCAGACGCCGAGTGCGGCCTGGATCGACTGCGTAGGCCCGGTGGGAGGCGGCCAGGAGGCCGGGATTGCGCTGATGCCGCTGACCGATCAGGACGAAGGTTCGTGGTTCGTCGCCGACTGGGGCGTGATGACCTGGGGCCCCTTTCGGCGCCGCCTGCGCGCGCTCGACGCGGGCGCTGCCCTGACGCTGGAGTGCTGCGTCATCGCGCACGATGGCGATGTCGGACCGGTGCGTCTGGGCGAACTGCGCGACCGGCTCGCACGACAGACGCTGTGCTGACGGCAACCGGAACGCCCTTGTGAGCAACCCGATGGCTACCGCCCGGCACGGCGTGCAATGCGAACGCTCCGGTCCGGACTCGTTCACCTGCGGAGGTGAGTGGTGAAGTGGATACGTTTCGAGAGTGATGCCGGTCCGCAGTACGGGCGACTGGTGGGTGACGATGAAATCGAACCGGTCCGCGGTACGCCTTTCGGCCGCGCGACCGCGTCGGGCAGGCGGATTCTGCTGGGCACGGTTCGCCTGCTCGCACCGATCGCCGTCCGGCGAGTGTTCGGCGTCGGGCTCAACTACGTTAACCATATCCGCGAGACGAACTCGAGGACGCCCCGGATTCCGCTGCTGTTCATGAAGCCCGAAGGCACCGTCGTCGGGCCCCATGCCCCGGTCATCTACCCGCTCGAAGGCCGGGAAGTCCATTACGAAGCCGAACTCGCGGTCGTCATCGGCCGGCGCGCGCGCCGAGTCGCTGCCGCGGATGCGGCAAGCGTCATCCTCGGTTACACCTGTGCCAACGACATCTCGGAGCGCGTCATTCAACGCGAGGAGATGAGCATGGGGTGCCTGGTGGTCAGCAAGGGATTCGACACGTTCTGTCCGCTGGGACCAGTCATCGTTACCGATCTCGATCCGTCCCACCTGCGGATCATGGCTCGGGTCAACGGCCAGACACGGCAGGACTCGAACACCTCCGATCTGCTGTTCGACGTGCCGACGCTGGTTTCCTATCTCAGCCAAGCGGTCACGCTGGAGCCCGGGGATGTGATCATCACCGGGACGCCGGCCGGTGTCGGCCCGGTTGTGCCGGGCGACGTGATGGAGATCGAGATCGAGGGCATCGGCATCCTGCGCAACCCGGTGGTGGCGGAGAAGCCCTGACGCCGCGGGAAATGTCCGCTCCGGCGCCGGCGGCAAGCCGAGGTGTCGTGTGCGATGCCGATTGGGTACCGTCCCACTGCCGATACCGCTTGCGCTGCATCAGCGCCGGGCAGCGGGCGGACGCCCATCGAGCGGCCACAGATCCTTTGAAGTGGAGTGCGGGGGGTGAGCCCCGACAGCGGCGAGGGCGACAGCACCCGAGGCGTCGGCTCGCGCGCCGCGAGTTTGCTTCGAAGCGCAGCGATTCGGGCTTTCGCCGCGCTCCGCTGCGATTCGATTCGCTCGAGGTCCGACTCGGCGTTTGCAAGGTCGGTGAATAGGGAGTCAGGAGGTGTGGAATGGCGAGGCATTCTGAACCGGACCTCCGCAGTACACTTTCAGTCGACAGCAGGGAGCTATGCGTTGCCAGCGCGAAGGACCTCCCAGAACCGGCGCGGCGACACGATCTCGAGCGCGCCGACCGCCGCGAGGCGCAGTAGCGCAGCGTCGCCGGTGACGAACAAATCAGCGTGGCTGGCGAGCGCTTCACCGAGCACGAGTGCATCGGCCGCGTCGACGTTCACGCTTGCGGGCTCCGCCTTGTCGACGACTTGGTCTGCCTCGCTCGCGAGGTAACCGATAATCTCGGAAGAACGGACAGCGGGAAGCTTGACCTTGTCGCGCAGCGCCCTCTCAAGTTCGCGCAGCACATTCCGCCCTAGGACCAAGTCGTGGTCCAGCAGCACGAGTTCCAGGACCTCCGCGCATAATCCTCGCGCGGCGAACGCGCTCACCAAGACATTCGTGTCGAGAAAAACTCTCACGAAATGAGGCGAAACACATCCTCGTCGGTCACCAGCCCTTGCGCTTCAGCGAACGGCAAGGTTTTCCTCCGAAGCTCGCGGAATCGCGCAACGGCGATCTGACGCTTGAGCGCTTCGCGGGCAATCTCGCTTTTGGTTCGCCCGGTGCTCTTGGCAACCCGGTCGAGGGCCTTCTCCAACTTCGGGTCAAGACGTATCGTCAGCGTAGTCATCCACGGTCTCCATGATGTACGACAATGTAGCACAAGTTGTGTCCGCGGCTGCCTGTTCCCCGAGTTAGGCGGTGTGCTCGCATTGATAGCATCTGCAAACCGCTGGGAGGTATCGAGGCCAATCTGATCGTACGTGGCATCGATGAGACTCTCGTGCAAGCGCTGAAGCGCCAAGCGGCAGGACACGGCCGAAGCGCAGAAGCGGAGCATCGGGAGATTTTGGCACAGGCGTTGCGTCGACCGCGAAAGCGGCGATTGGCAGAAGCGCTGGCCGCGATTCCTGCCGTCGGGAAGGACGAGGGTTTCGCGCGCATCGAGGATGATGCCGAGGCGCAGCGTGTACTTGATTGACACGGACGTCATCAGCGAACTGCGCAAAAGGGATGAAGCAAGTCCAGGGGTCGTTGCCTTCTTCAAGGAAGTTGCATCCACCGATGTGCCGCTCTATGTCGCTGCCGTGACGATTGGCGAAATCCGGCGTGGAATCGAACTCGTGCGGCATCGTGGTGACGTCAAGCAGGCACAAGCGCTCGAACGTTGGCTCGGCAAGCTGCTTGTCGACTTCGGAGACAGCATCCTTGCCTTCGACGCGGACGCGGCGCAGGTTTGGGGTCGGCTGCGAGTTCCGCATCCAGAGAACCCGCTGGACAAGCAGATTGCAGCCACGGCGCTGATCCATGATCTCGTACTGGTCACGCGCAACGTCAAGCGCTTTTCCGCAACCGGTGTGAAACTGCTCAATCCGTTTGCGCAATAGCCCGGTCGCGGTCGCTCGCACCGTACGCGTGGTCGATGCCGACGGCTACGGCCAGCTCGAGATGGCGGTGTGGTCGGATCAGGTGTTCCTGACCGGTGGCGTGTGCACGCGGCGGCCGATCTTGGTGGACTTCGCCGACATCGTCGTCGCCACCGGCATCGCGATCGGCTATACGGCCGGCAACCACATCGATGCGCGCCAGTACCGAGTGACCGATACCGTCTGCCGGGTGATCGGCGAGGTGTCAGAACATTGGGTCTGAAGAGTGCGGCAGTGCACGAATACAACCGCCGATCCAGAGTGGACATGCATACTGTCGTGATTGGCGCTCGCGGAGCAGACCCCGGGGGCATGCCGGACAGGCCCAAAATTGCAGGGCCGGGGGCGGCGCTCCCGCGACCCCATGAACATCCCGACATTCAATCGTCCATGGCCCGAAATGTCGAAATCAAAGCCCGCATCGAGTGCGTCAAAGCATTGGCGTCGCGGGTCGCCACAATCGCGACCGAAGGCCCGGTCGAACTCCAGCAGGACGACACCTTCTTCCACTGCGATACCGGTCGACTGAAGTTGCGGGTCTTTGCCGATGGCAACGGCGAACTTATCTTCTATCGCCGTGCCGACGAGCAAGGTCCCAAGGAGTCGTTCTACCTGCTGGCGCCGACGTCATCGCCGGACGCGTTGCGCAGGTTGCTGACTTCGGCGTACGGGCAGGTGGGACGGGTCAGAAAGCACCGGACGCCTGTTTCTCGTCGGCAGAACGCGCGTCCACCTCGACCGGGTTGAAGGCCTGGGACAATTTCTGGAGCTCGAAGTCGTGCTGGCCGATGGGGAATCCGTGGTCGCTGGCATCGATGAGGCCCACGACTTCATGGAGCAGCTGGGGGTACTTCCATCGCAGTTGGTTGAGGGCGCCTATGTCGACCTGCTCGCGCAGCGCCGCGCCTCGGTCTCGGTGCGAAAAGCGAGTCTGAACGATGTGCCCGTCCTTGTGCGGCTGATTGCCGATTCTGCACGGGGCTTGAGTCGGGACGATTACACCAGCGAACAAATCGAGGCCGCTCTGGGCACGGCGTGGGGCGTCGACTATGGAGCTCATCCGCGACGGCACCTATTTCGTTGCCGAGTCGGAAGCGGGAATAGTCGCCTGTGGTGGCTGGAGCCGCAGAAGGAAGCTTTTCGGCGCGGATGCACAGGGCGGGCGGCAATCCGAGTTGCTTGATCCCACGAGGGATTCGGCCCGGATTCGTGCATTCTTTGTCCTCCCGGATTGGGCGCGCCTCGGAATTGGCCAGACCCTGCTGGAGTGCTGCGAGATCGAGGCACGCAAGAGTGGCTTTCGGTCGGCCGAGCTGATGGCTACATTGCCGGGACAGCGCCTCTACCAAGCATACGGATACACGGGCGATGAGCGAATCGACTATCCGCTTTCGGGCGGGCTCACGATTGCGTTCGTCCCCATGAAGAAAGTGCTCGCATGACCTGCCGGGTTTCCCTGGGCTGTCGCTTCCGACCGCTTTCCATGTTGATGACGTCTCTCACTCGCGCGCGCGATCGTCATCCTTGGCCTCTGCCTGGTCGCCAGCGGTTGTTGGGCGGCGGAGCTCACGGGGCGCGTGGTGGGCGTCATTGATGGAGACACCATCGACCTCCTGACGCCGGAGAAGGGGCTGGTTCGAGTTCGGCTTGCGGGTATCGACGCACCGGAAAGGAATCAGGCCTTCGGCACTGTCTCCAAACAGGCGTTGTCGGACCTCATCTTCTCGCGCGAGGTCACGGTGAATTGGCGGAAGAAGGACCGCCACGGACGTGTCGTCGGCAAGGTGCTGCTGAACGGAGTCGACACTGACTTGAAGATGCTCGAACTCGGACTGGCGTGGCATTACAAGCAATACGCCAGCGAGCAATCGGTCGTTGACCGCAAGCTTTACGCTGCGGCCGAGGACAGCGCCCGAGCCAGGCGAGCTGGCCTGTGGCGTGATGCAGAGCCCGTTCCACCACCGTCATTCCGGCATGCGAACCCGAAGCACGCCAATGACTAGCTTGACCGACGGCGCGGCCGACGAATGGTGGCTCTACGTTCTGCTCTGCGCGAATGACCGCCTCTACATCGGCATCGCCAGGAACGTCGAGGCACGATTCGAGCTTCACCGCGCGGGAAAGGGCGCGTTCTACACGCGACTGAACGCCCCGGTCCAAATTCTCGCGCGCCAGCGGCATGAATCGAGGAGTGCCGCGTTGAAGGCCGAGTACGCCCTCAAGCAGTTGAGCAAGAAGCAGAAGCGGGCGTGGGCGGTTTCGATCACCGGCGAAAGCTGATGGCCAATCAGATTCATGGCGTAACGATTGGGCCCAGGTGGCATGCAGGTGGTCGAACAGGCGTTCGACCGCGTTCCGCCGCGGAAATCGGGACTGGTGGTTTGATGTGCCGCATTGTGGTGCCGGGAAAGCAGATGCCGTGATCCCAATGCGAGATCCTCCCGGCGGGTGCAACCTGGTGGGGCGCCGTCAATGCCGTCACCGGCTGGGTGGACCACCTGCAATCGATCGTTGGCGATTGCTATGCGTACGCGCTGCTCGGCAGCGGCGACAAGCTGAGGTCCGCCGCGTTGACGCGCGGCGGTCGATCTCTGCAGCTAGGCCGAAGTTCCCCGCCGATTTCGCGCAGATACCCTGGATTGCCTGCGGTGCCATTCGTCCAAACCGATGCCGGGGCGCGTCGTCGTTCTGAGGACTCACCTCCGCTGTCGACAACGCGTGCCCGCTGCGCCGGCGGACCTCAACCTGCCGTCTCGGCAAAGTTGAGTTCAATCGTCACGCCGTTGGGATCCTCGACGAAGAGCTGAATGGCGCCGCTGCGCGGCACGACGCGCTCCCTGAACTTCACGTGCTCGCGCGCGAGTAGGGTTCGCATCATTGGCAGGTCGCGCGCCTCGAAGGCGACGTGGTCGAGCGTGCCTGTGCCGAACTGGCCCTCGCGCCCGGACTTGAAGTCCTTACCGACGTCGACGAGGTGGACGACCGGCATGTCGCCGATGTAGAGCCACGCGCCGGGGAAGTCGAACGGCGGTCGGTCGCCGTTCTTCATGCCGAGCACGCGCGTGTAGAAGTCGACTGTCTCGGCGAGCTTGGTCGTGTGGATGTTGTAGTGCTCGATCCGTATCAGTCCCATCATCGTCCTCCGCCAGTGAAGGGCATTTTCGCGCGATCCACGCTCCGGGGTGCCAATGCCTCCAGCCCTCATCGTATGACGCATATGCGCGCGGAGCAAAGCGGACGGTGGTCGATTACCGGCACCGTTGCGGACGCCGAATTTCGGCGACATCATCGCCGGCGGTCGATCGCCGCGTTGGCGCGCGAGCAGATCGTTGTCGGGAGTGATGCGACAATCACGGTTCACACGGCAACGAAGGAGCTGCAGATGCCCATTTACGAATACGAGTGCAAGCAATGCGGGACAGCGTTTGAAACACTGGTGCGCTCGGGCAGTGTTCCCGATTGCCCGAGTTGCCACTCGACCGACCTCGACAAGAAGCTGTCGGTCTTTGCGACGGCGAAGTCGGGCGCCGATGCGGCGCCCGCCGCTGCGGGTTCCTGTGGATCGTGCGCTTATGCGCGCGGGCCAGGCGCCTGCGCGCTCAAGTGAAGGGGTTCCCGGGAGCGCATGGCTGTTGCGAGAACTATACAAAATATATTAAAAACATATAATTGTGGTTGATAATTAAAGTGTTTTGCGAGAAACGACAGCGTGCGTGCGCGACTGTCGGACGGCGCTACGGCGAGAAATCGGCGGCCGCCGAGGCGGGCTGCCTCGGAAAACGCTGTGTTCATCGGCGGACGGGCGATCGATGACCGAAAGTCCGGGCATGCCGCAGCTGGTGATCGTCAGCCCGGCGATGCGCGGTGCCAACAACGGCAACTGGCAGACAGCCCGTCGCTGGCAGAGGCATCTTCTCGGCAAGTGGCGCGTGCGCATCGCGAACGCCTGGCCGGATTCGCTCTCGGACGGTGACGCGGTCATGATCGCGCTGCACGCCCGCCGCTCGGCGGACGCGGTCGCCGCCTGGAGCGCAGCGCATCCCGAACGTGGATTGGCGGTGGTGCTGACGGGCACCGATCTCTATCGCGACATCACTACCGATCCATTGGCGCAGCGCTCGCTGACGCTGGCGCAGGCGCTGATCGTGCTGCAGGAATGCGCACCGCAGGCGCTGCCCAAGCCGCTGCACGGCAAGCTGCGCGTCATCTTCCAATCCACCACAGCGCGGCAGCCCCTGGCCAAGTCACGGCGCCATCTGCGGGCGGTGATGGTCGGTCATCTGCGCGCGGAAAAATCTCCGCAGACGCTGTTCGCCGCCGCCCGCCGGCTCGCCGGCCGGCGTGATGTCTTCATCGACCACATTGGCGAGGCGCTCGATGCGGTGCTGGGAGAGGAGGCGCGCGCGACGATGGCGGCAGTGCCGAACTATCGCTGGCTGGGCGGCCTTCCGCACGAGGCTGCGCGCCGGCGCATTCAGCGCGCGCACCTGCTGATCCACGCCAGCCGCATCGAGGGCGGCGCGCACGTGATCATGGAAGCGGTGGCGAGCGGCACGCCAGTGCTCGCCTCGGCCGTCGACGGCAATGTCGGCATGCTGGGCGCCGATTACGCCGGTTACTTTCCGTGGAACGACGCGGAGGCTCTGGCCGCGCTGTTGCTGCGCTGCCGGGAATCGGCGGGCGGGGAAGGCGGCGGCGAACAGGGCGAACAGAGTCATGGCCTCTATCAGCGGCTGCAGGCGCAATGCCGGCAGCGGGCGCCGCAGTTCGCGCCGGCGCGCGAACGCACCGAGGTGCGCGGGCTGGCCGACGATCTGCTGGTCGGCGTCTCGCGGGAAGTGGACTGAATGCGACCGGCGCCGACCCCGATCACCCGCGACATCGTTCTGATCGGCGGCGGCCACAGCCACGTCGGCGTGCTTCGCATGTTTGCGATGAAGCCGCTGCCCGGCGTGCGGCTGACCGTGATCTGCACCGATACCGACACGCCGTACTCGGGCATGCTGCCCGGCTACATCGCCGGACATTACGATTTCGACGAGGTACACATCGACCTGCGCCGGCTGGCCGAAGTCGCCGGCGCGCGCTATTACCGCGACGAGGTGACCGGCATCGACCGTGCCGCGCGCAAGGTGCTGTGCCGCGCGAGGCCGCCGGTGGCCTACGACGCGCTGTCGATCAACGTCGGCTCGACACCGCAGCTTTCGCGTGTCGAAGGTGCCGCCGACTACGCGGTCCCGGTCAAACCGATTCGCCGCTTCAACGAGCGCTGGCTGGCGCTGCTCGCACGCGTGCGCGGGCACGCCGGGCCGACGACGATCGCGGTGGTCGGCGCCGGCGCCGGTGGAGTCGAGCTGACGCTGGCGATGCAGTACCGGCTGCGCGGCGAGATGGCGGCGCTGGGCCGCAATCCGGACGCTCTGCGGTTCCACCTCTTTTCGGCGGACCCGAACATCCTGCCCACGCACAACGCGGCGGTGCGTCGGGCGTTCGAGCGGGTGCTGGCCGAACGCGGCGTGGCAATCCACTGCGATGCCGAAGTGTGTGCGGTGTACGGTGGCGGCCTGCAGGCGCGCAACGGCGAGACGCTGGCCGCCGACGAGATCTTCTGGGTGACCCAGGCCGGCGGCGCTTCCTGGCTGCGCGAGACGGGGCTGGCGCTCGACGGCGACGGTTTCATCCGCGTGCGCGAGACCCTGCAGAGCGAGACCGATCCGCTGATCTTCGCCGCCGGTGACTGTGCGTCGATGTCTGGACGGCCGCTGGAGAAGGCCGGCGTCTTCGCGGTGCGCATGGGCGGGCCGCTGGCCGAGAACCTGCGGCGGGCGGTACTGCGCCGGCCCCTGCTGGCCCATCGTCCGCAGCGGCGCTGGCTGGCGCTGATCAGCACCGGGAACCGGCACGCGGTCGCGTCGCGCGGCGGGTTCTTCGCCCGCGGCGACTGGGTGTGGCGCTGGAAGGACTGGATCGATCGTCGCTTCATGCGCCGCTTCAACGCGCTGGAGCCGATGACGGAGCCCGCGGCGACGGCGGCCGAGGCGGTTCCGCTCGACGAACACGAGCAGACGCAGGCGATGTCGGCGGTGGCGGTGCGCTGCGGCGGTTGCGGCGCGAAGGTCGGCGCGACGGTGCTGTCCGCCGTGCTGGCTAACATCCATCCGATCCAGCGCGACGACGTGCTGATCGGCCTGCACGCTCCCGACGACGCGGCGGTGCTGCGCGTGCCGCCAGGCAGCGCCTTGATTCAAACCGTCGACTTCTTTCGCGCCTTCATCGACGATCCCTGGCTGCTCGGCGGCATCGCCGCCAATCACGCGCTTGGCGACATCTTCGCCATGGGCGGCGTGCCGCAGTCGGCGACGGCGATTGCCACCGTGCCCCCGGGGTTGGAGCGCAAGGTCGAGGACACGGTGTTCCAGATGATGGCCGGCGCCGTCGCGGTGCTCAACGAGGCCGGCTGTGCGCTGGTCGGCGGTCACACCGGCGAAGGTAGCGAGTTGGCGCTGGGCTTCGCGGTCAACGGATTGATCGACGAACGGCTCGACGGCGTTCTGCGCAAGGGTGGCATGCGCCCCGGCGATGTGTTGATCCTGACCAAGCCGATCGGCACCGGCACGTTGCTGGCCGCGCACGCGCGCCTCAAGGCGCGCGGCCGCTGGATCGATGCGGCGCTCGCATCGATGCAGCAGTCGAACCGGCTGGCCGCGCCCTGCCTGGTCGCGCACGGCGCGACCGCGTGCACCGACCTCACCGGTTTCGGCCTGCTCGGGCACCTGGTCGAGATGACGCGCCCGTCGGGCGTCGACGCCGAGATCGATATCTTCGCGCTGCCGCTGCTGGACGGAGCGGCAGAAACCGCGGCTGCGGGCATCCTCAGTTCGTTGCAGCCGGCGAACGCGCGCCTGCGCCGCGCGCTGCACGCCCCGCCGGAGGCGCTGCGGCACCCCAGTTACCCGCTGCTGTTCGACCCGCAGACGGCCGGTGGGCTGCTCGCCAGCGTGCCGGCGGAAAACGGCGAAGCTTGCGTCGCTGCGCTGCGGAGCTTGGGGTACGCAAGCGCCGCCTGCATCGGCCGTGTGTTGCCGGCTGGCGAAGCGATGGAGCCAATTCGCCTGCGCATCTGACCCGCCGGTCGGACTGATCGGATGCGCGGCGTTCGATTCGCGCTCGCGAGCCAGCGCTCTTCGTCAGGAAAGAACGATGTCCGAGAGCGCTGCAAGGGTCACGATCTGTCCGTCCGGGGTTTCAGGAATGCGTTCCGGCGACTGGTTGAAGCGGTTGCACCACACGGCGCGGAAGCCGAACGCTTTGGCTGCGTAGGCATCCCAGCCGTTCGAGGACAGAAAGCAGATCTGATCGGGCGCAAGCTGCAGGCGATCAGCTGCGAGCTTGTAGACGGACGCGTGGGGCTTGAAGACTCCGACCTCTTCGACAGAAAGGACAGCATCGAGCAGACCGGCGATGCCCGAATTGGCGGCAGCCGATGCGAGCATCCGAGGTGTTCCGTTGGAGAGGATCGCGAGCCTCTTGCCACCGGCCTTGAGCCGCTTGAGCGCATCGATCACGTCGGGATAGACGTTCAGCGAAAGGTAGAGCGTCATCAGTCGATGATGAAGCTGCGGGTCTTCGAATTTCAGGGTTTCGAACGCGAAGGACAGCGCATCGGACGTCACGGTCCAGAAGTCGGCATGATGGCCGCCCAGGCCGCGCAGCCAAGTGTATTGCAGCTGCTTGCTGCGCCACAACTCGGCAAGCGGCTGCCAGCGGGGTCCCAGCTCGTCCTGAAGACTGCGCGCCGCGCTGTTGACATCGAAGAGCGTACCGTAGGCGTCGAATACGCACGCTTGAATTCCTGGCAAACGCAGTTGCGTCATCTCAAACCTCATCCAAGTGAAGGCGGCGTCCAAGCCTACAGCGACTGCATGTCCACCGCGGCGAACCGGCGCCCCTCGTTCGTCGGCAGGACCAAACGCCGGGCGCAGGCGAAAGCCGAACCACGTATCCGCCGGCGCGGCAGCGATCCGCAGCCACCCGTGCACGCCGGTCGACGCCACACCCGGGAAGCATGCGCCGGGGTTGCAGCCGCAGGCAATACGAGCCCCGTGGCCCGGACGGCACGATATCGTGTGTGCGTACTACTTGCGAAACGGCGTACTCGGACACAACGAAGCCCTCGTTTGAGCCTGCGCAAGACCGGGTGGGTCGGCATGGCCTAAATTGCGGATGCATGGATGCGTTCCCGCTCTGGCCATGACCGCTCTCAGTTGCCTTCGCCTTCGTCCATTCACTCTGGCTGGCCTGCTCGTGGCTTTCCTGTCGGGGGGATTCGTCTGGGTCCAGCTCGAGTCACGCCCGGCACCGCCGTCACCGCAACGGCGTGCCGCGGTAGCACTGACACAGGAGCTCGGGCTGACCGATCTCGTCCTCGTGACCGAAGCGCGATATCTGCGGCACCTGGCCGTTGCCGACCGCCACTCCGCGTTCCAGGATCATCCACTCGCACTCGAACACTTTCCCTCCGGAGCGGCGCTGGGTGTTCCCGCACATCTGCGGGTTTTCGATGTCTTCATTGCTCCCGATGCGCGCCCGACTGAATCGACAAGCGCGGCTCGTTGACTACACGCTGGGCGCGCTGGCCCGCCATCGTGCGCGAAACCTCGGCCTGCTGGCGGTTTATGCGCTGGTCGTGTTTCTGCTCGCATCGGTGATGCTGTTCGCGCAGGCGCTGAAACAGGAGGCCGCGGCGATCCTGCAGCACAGCCCGGAGGTGCTGGTGCAAAGGCTGTCCGCGGGAAGGCATGCACTCGCGACCGCGGCCGACCTCGCGGCGGTGGGCGATGTGCGCGGCGTCAGTGCTGCCAAGGGCCGGCTGTGGGGCTATTTCTTCGACCCGGTCGTGGCCGCCAATTACACGCTGATGGTGCCGTCGGATTCGCCTCCTGCGCGCCACCATGTCGTCATCGGTGACGGCGTCGCGCGCGCGCGCGGGCTGGCGGCCGGCAATCCGCTGGCCCTGCGCTCGCCCGCGGGCAACCTGCATTCGTTCACCATCGAGCGCGTGTTGGGCGACGCGTCGTCGCTGGTCAGCGCCGACCTGATCCTGATCGGCGAGGACGATTACCGTGCGTTCTTCGACCTGCCGCCGGGGGTCTATACCGATCTTGCTTTCTCGGTGACCAACCCGCAGGAAGTTCGCACCGTGGCGACCAAGATCGCCGCGCGCCTGCCCGGCAGTCGCGTGATCCTGCGCGAGGAGCTGCTGCGCACCTACGAATCGCTGTTCAGCTGGCGCGAAGGACTGCTGCTGAGCGTGGCCAGCCTGTCGCTGCTCGCGTTCGTCATCCTGGCGTGGACGAAGGCGGCCGGACTCTCGGCCGACGAGCGCCGCGAGATCGGCATCCTCAAGGCGATCGGCTGGGACACGGCCGACGTGCTGCAGATGAAACTGTGGGAAGGGCTGCTCGTTTCCGGCGTGGCGTTCCTGGCGGGCTACGTTGCCGCGCACATTCACGTCTTCCACTTCGGCGCGTCGGTGATCGCGCCGGTATTGAAGGGCTGGGCGACGCTCTATCCCCGATTCGCGCTCACGCCAACAGTCGACGGACTGCAGTTGCTCAGCCTGGCCTTGCTCGCCGTCCTGCCCTACACGCTGGCGACGCTGGTGCCATCGTGGCGAGCCGCTACCATCGATCCCGACGCCGCGATGCGCGGGACCTTCTGACCATGGCCCGGATCGAACTCGCGGGTATCGGCAAGGTGTATCAGGAAGGCCGGCCGAACGCTTTCACCGCGCTGTCCGACATCGACCTCGTCATCGACAGCGGCCGCATCACCGTGCTGCAGGGGCCGTCCGGATCGGGCAAGACCACGTTGCTCACGCTCGCCGGATGCCTCGCACGCCCGACCTGCGGCCGGATTCGGCTGGATGGCGAGGTGGTGTCGGGACTGCCGGAGCGCTTCGCGGCCGAGTTGCGACGCAAGCACTTCGGGTTCGTCTTCCAGCAGTTCAACCTGATTGCCGGCCTCTGCGTGCGCGATAACGTGATGCTGCCGGCGTACCCGACCGGCATCGGGCAGCGCAGGCTGGTCGCGCGGGCCGACGCGCTTCTTGCCCGGTTCGATCTCGCGAGTCGCGCGCAAGCCCGGGTCGAATCGCTTTCGGGGGGCGAGCAGCAGCGAGTGGCCATCGCACGCGCGCTGATCAACGATCCGCCGGTGTTCATCGCCGACGAGCCGACCGCCAATCTGGATTCCGCGCTGTCGGCGGCATTCCTCGACGTCGTGGCTGCGCTACGCGACGAGGGGCGCACCGTGGTGTTGTCGAGCCACGATCCGCGCATCTGCGCGTCATCGCTGGTCGACCGCGTGGTGCGCCTTGCCGACGGCCGGGTGGTGGCATGATCTTCCACCCCGCCATACTGGCCATCCTGCTCGTCGGCGCTGCCGCCCTGGTGGGACTCGGCGCGGCGACGCCGCACGCCGTCGCGGTGCTGCGTCATTGGGACACCGCCAGCGGCAGCGCGCGGCAGTTGCGACTGGAGCGGCGCACGACGCTGGTGTCGGCCGCCGTGGCGGTGGTGCTTGCCGCACAGGTCGCCGCGTTGCTGCTGTTCGTGTTCAACGCCGACCGCATGGCGATGATGTTCGTCGGCGCGATGTGCGCGGTCGGCACACTGCAGGTGAACGCCTGGGGCTTTCCCGCGCTCTACGCGCAGATCGTGGTGTTCTTCCTGGGCAGTGCCTGGCTGACGCTCAACGCCGTCGACGGGCGCTCCCCCGATTACCCGCTCACCCGCGCGAAGCACGCTTTGCTGCTGTTCATCGTGCCGCTGCTGGCGGTGTCGTTCGCGCTGCAACTCGCCTACTTTCTCGGCCTGAAGGCAGACGTCATCACCTCCTGTTGCGGCAGCCTGTTCTCCACCTCGGGGACCACCGTGACGGGGAAGCTGGCCGGCGCGCTCACCCGCTGGTCGCCGCAATGGGCAATACCCACTTTCTTCACCGGCATGGTGGCGGTCATCGCGCTCGCGGTCATCGTCGCCCGGCAGCGGCGCGGTGGCCTGCTGCTGGGACTCGGCGGCATCGGCGCGTTGGTGCTGTCGCTCGCCGCGATCGTGTCGTTCGTCTCGCTCTACATGTACGAAGACCCCCGTCACCACTGCCCGTTCTGCATCCTCAAGGCGGAGTACTCGTATCAGGGCTACGTTCTCTACGTGCCGCTGTTCGCCGCGACCGCAGCGGCCGTCGCTGCGCTTGCGCTGGCGCCGTTTTCGAACAGGCTCGACCTCCGTGCCCGGGTCGCCCGCGCCACACGCACGCTGGCAACCGTTGCAGGCGCGTTGTTTCTCGCCTTCACGCTGGTAGCGGCGTGGATGATCGCGACGTCGGGCTTGAAACTCATCGGCAATGCGGCGCTTTGACGTTCGCCTTCGGTTCGCCATCGTCGCGATCGCCGGCGCGGTCGCGTTGACTGGTTGCGGCGACCCGGCGCCGCTCAATCGAGGCGACATTGCCCCCGGCTTTACCTTGGCCGCCGTGTCCGGACCAACCGTGCGCTTTCCGGTGGTGGGCGAGGGCGCACCGACGGTGATCCGCTTCTGGGCCGACTGGTGCGCGTACTGCTACCAGGAGATGAAGGATCTCGAACCCATAGTGCAGCGCCTCTCGGCGGAGCGCCTGACGCTGCTTGCCGTCAACGTGGGGCAGGACCGGGCGACCGCGCAGGCCTTCGTCGCGCGCCTTCGCATCAGCTACCCGGCGCTGGTGGACGAGTCTGCGGCCACCGCCAGGGCCTACGGCGTGACGGCGTTGCCGACCACCTTCTTCGTCGCCGCCAACGGTCGCATCCGCAACAAGCTCGTCGGCGAGGCCGATGCTGCGACCTTCGAGCGCCTGGCGCGCGAGCTGCTCGATGCAGAGCCGCGCCGGGGCGCGCCATGAGCGACACCGCGCCGCTCGGCTTCGGCATCGCCTTCCTCGCCGGACTGCTGGGCAGTGGTCACTGCCTGGGCATGTGCGGTGGTCTGGTCTCCGGCTGCTTCATGCGCCTGGGCGCGACAGCGCGGCGGCCTGCGGCCTACGTCGCCTATCACGGCGCGCGGCTCGCCATCTATGCGTTGGTAGGCGCGATCGCCGCGGGACTGGGCCAGGTGCTGCTGCAGACCGGTCGCTTCGGCTTCGCGCAGGGAGCGCTGCAGGTGGTCGCGGGCGCCGTGGTCATCATCCTCGGACTCGACATCCTGGGCAGATTGCCGTTTTCGATCGGCATCGGCTTTGCGCCGCTTGCGTGGTCGCAACGCCTGTTCGTCGCTGCGCTCGAGCGCGACCCGATGCGCGGCGCCCTTCTTGCGGGCGCCGCCAATGGGCTGATGCCGTGTTCGCTGACAATGGCGATGGCGCTCAAGGCCGCGACCGCCAACGGCGCCCTGCAGGGTGCCGCGTTGATGCTGGCGTTCGGCGCCGGCACGCTGCCGTCGATGCTCGCGGTCAGCGTGTTGTTCGCCAGGCTCTCGGTCACCGCGCGTTCGCGCCTGCTCGCCGCCGGCGCCGTGCTGGTGATCGGCATGGGCGTCGCCCTCGTCATCCAGGGGCTGGGCTACGCGCGGATAATGGGAAAGCTCGTCTTTTGAACCACCGGAGGTTGCAGATGAAGCGCCGCAGTCTGTTGCAGCTGTCGCTTGCCGGCGTTGCCGCCGCACCGCTGAGCTCGATCCCGGTCGCGCGGGCGCAGGGTTCACACGCGAAGTCCGTCGGCGACGGAACGCCGGCGCAGTTCCTGCCGCGCAACGCTCCGGATGCGAAGCCGCAGGAGAACGACCTCGACAAGTTCCCCAGGTGCCCTTACTGCGGCATGGACCGTCGCCAGTACCACCACTCGCGATTGCTGATCCACTACGGTAACGAGGTGCCGGATGCGGTTTGCTCGATCCACTGCGCCGCGATCAGCCTGTCGCTCAACATCGACGCCGAGCCCAAGGCGATCTGGGTCGGTGATAACGCTGCCGATGGCGAGCCGAAGCCGCTGGTGGACGTCGATCAGGCCCGTTTCGTGATCGGTGGCAGCGCGAAGGGGGTGATGACCTTGCGCAGCAAGGTGGCCTATGGCAGCGAGGCGGCCGCCAAGTCTGCACAAGCGGCCCAGGGCGGTGTCATCGGTGACTTCAATGCGGCACTGCTCGCCGCCTACACCGACATGTCGCGCGACGTTGCCCGTATCCGGCAAAACCGCGAGGAACGTCGGCAGCGGATGAACGCGATGCCGAAGTGACATGGATCGCCGTCGCGTCGGCACCGCGTTGCTCGCGCTCGCCGCGGGTTGCCGATGGCGTGCCGCGTCGGGTGCTGCTCCTGCCGCGTCAGCCGCCGCCGGCGCCTCTCCCCAGCCCGGCCCACGCGACCTGTGTCCGGTCTGCGGAATGCTGGTCGCAAAGTACCCGGCGTGGGTGGCCGTCGCCCGCTATCGCGACGGCCACGCGCATTTCTTCGATGGTGCCAAGGATCTCTTCAAATATCTGTTCGACGTGCCGCGATACGCGCCTGGTCATCGGCGCGAAGATCTGGCGGACATCTGGGTGACCGAGTTCTACGGCCTGACGCGCGTAGACGCGAGGCGGGCGTCGTACGTGATCGGGTCTGATGTCCTCGGCCCGATGGGGCACGAGTTCGTGCCGCTCGCGAGCCGCGCCGAGGCCGAGGAGTTCATGCGCGATCACAAGGGGCAGCGCAATCTCGGCTTTGTGGAAGTCACGTCGGAATGGACCGAAAAGCTCGACCGCGCGCGGTTCCAATAGCGCACTCCGTGACTATCGTCGCAGACGACGATGTTCCGGCCGCCGGAAGATCCGAATGACCTTCGTCACCAGTTCATCCAATCACCCACCTTCATTTCACCCGTACCGGCAGGACGAGAACGTGACGAATGCAACTCCCAGCACGCCACTGCCGGCCGGCAATCGCCTGGAGCACTTCCCGGTTTCCTTCTTTGCGACGGTGATGGGATCCGCCGGACTCGCGATCGCCTGGCACAAGGCGCATCTGGTGCTGGGTGCGCCGGCCATATTCGGCGAGGTGATCCTCGATGTCGCCACCTTGCTGTTCGTGCTGTTGCTGGTGCTCTATGCGGCAAAGTGGGCGTGCCATCCCCGTGCCGTGGTGCAGGAGCGCCTGCACCCCGTCCGCATCAACTTCTTCGCCTCGATTTCCATCGGCCTGCTCCTGCTCGCCATCGGCTGGAGCGGACGAGAGCCGGGGTTCGCACGTGCGCTCTGGGGCGCCGGCGCGCTGCTGCACCTTGGCTTCACGCTGATGGCGATGTCGAGCTGGATCCATCACTCGCATTACGAAATCAAGCACGCCAACCCGGCGTGGTTCATCCCCGTGGTCGGCAACATCATCGTGCCACTCGCCGGCGTGCGCTTCGCGCCCCTCGAGGTTTCCTGGTTCTTTTTCAGCATCGGAGTCGTTTTCTGGCCGGTGCTGCTGACGATCATCCTCTATCGTCTGATCTTCCACCCGGCTTTGCCCGAGCGCCTCACGCCCACGCTATTCATCCTGCTTGCACCCCCCGCGGTTGGATGTCTGGCCTGGGTCGCGCTCACCGGGCAGGTTGACGCGTTCGCGCGCGTCCTCTTCTATTGCGCGCTGTTCCTGCTGCTGCTGCTCGGCATCGGCGCCATGCGCTTCCTGCGCACGCCCTTTTACCTCTCCTCCTGGGCATACGCGTTTCCGCTCGCCGCCGTCACCATCGTCACGCTGGCGATGGCGGAAGCCCTGCACGCCGACTTCCTTCGCGCGCTGGCAGCAGCGCTGCTGGGGCTGGCCAGCATCGTCGTCGCAGTGCTCGCTGTGCGCACGGTCGTCGCCGCGACGCGCGGCGAAATCTGCGTGCCGGAGTGAATCCGTATTAGTCCGAAGAGTGTCGGTAGCGGGGTGCAAAGTATAGGTGCTGCCTTGCGCCACCCGTGGGGTGAGACCCGATCGCAACCACCGAAGCTTTCAGACGGCGTCTTTGTCGGTCAGGGAGTGCGCCAGTTGATAGCATTCCGCGACACGGCCGGGCAACGCACCATTCTGCACGAGAACGTCCTCACCAAACTCGTTGCCGGATAGGGCCGCTACGCTTTCCTGGCTGTAGCCTGTGATCAGCAGCACCCAGTTCACCGTGGCATCCTGCCCACGAATCGTTTGTTCGCGCGTCATCTCGGACGGCAACGCCGCTTCGAGAAGATGGGTGCTGACGATGCCGGTCCTCGATGCCAGTCCCGGCAACATGTCGGCGGTGAGCCACCGGCGCAAATGCGACTCCCTGCCGCTCGCCGGGGAAAGCCGTACCGGCAATCCGAACTGACCCAAACCGGCACCATAGCTTCCGGCGACCCGGCACAAGCCGCGCTTCATGCCGCGATAGTGCGTCATCATCTTTGTCGTCCACGCCGTGGGGTGATTGAGACGCTCGAGATAGGGCGCCGACGCAAGAACGTCCAAATGGGTGACCTCGTACAGCACGAAGTACTCGGGTTCTCCCGACAGCGCAGTCCAGCGGCTACCGCGCTTGAATCCCGGAATCGAAAGCCGCTCGCGCAGATGCTCGTGCGAATGCCAATCGTCGTGTTCGACCAGCGCTTCGGGCTCGATGCCAAAGGACAAGACCATCGCAGCGGTACCCATGAGTGGCATGTCTGGATCCTCTGTTGTAAGCGAATTCCGAATTCGCGATCCGCCCCGCCAAGCGGGATCGAGGCGCTCTAAAGTTTGGCGGCGAAGCGCTGCTCCAGCCACTGGAGGTCCGCCGCCATTATCGCCGGATCGGCATCGCGGATGGCCTTGAACGGGACGTCGATCGACCTTTCGCGCAATTCGCTCTGGAGCGCGCGCATCAGGACGCCGGACGCATCCGACAACGCACCCTGACAGTTGTGTATCGCGCAACCCGGGCTCTGCTCGTTGCCGCCGAGCACGGCCAACACCTGGTAGCCGTGAAGAACGTACTCCTGCAGCTGGTCGGCGATCACCGCGCTGATCTCCCGGCATCGCGCACGACCCGTCTCGGTATCGAGCGCACTGCGAATCGAACTCCCGGAAGCCCGCGTCCGCGACAATCCGAGGGCCCGGATCTCGGGACAAGGCATCTGGACGATGCCGACTCCATGATCGGCGCAGAGTCGCAATAGTTCGCGGTTCACCGCCGGAAATGACGCCGCCCCGACGTCGCGGCAGTTCTGGTTGAGCAGGCACTCGATTGTCGCGACGAGGCGACGACCGCGTGCATCCTTGGTCGACGGGACACCGATAACACCGGACAGCTTCCGGCGGAGCGATCCCCCGAGCGTCATCTCCCGGTTACTTTCCAGGTCACGTTTTCGGCTCCCCCGGCACGTTCCTTGATGGTCCCGACATCTGCGAAGCAGAGCACTAGGCCTTGGCCGAAAACTCCTCCCACGCCGCCAGCGCATCAGCCGAATACATCAGCGAGGGTCCGCCTCCCATGTAGATTGCCATGCCCAGCGCTTCCTCCACCTCCGCGCGCATCGCTCCCAGCTTGACCAGGGCCTCGACGTGAAACCCGATGCACGCATCGCAATGCGCGGCCACGGACAGCGCAAGCGCGATCAGCTCCTTGGTCTTTCTGTCGAGCGCGCCATCCCGGGTGGCGGCCCGGGCGAGCGCGCTGAACCCGCTGGTGACTTCCGGGATGTCGGCGCGCAGCTTGACAAGCGACGCAGACACCGCGCCGGTGATTTCCTTGTAACTCTTGCGCATCGCTGGTCAGCCTTGCGCGGCGACGGCCACGTGCTTGCCCAGGAGCGCGATCAATTCGCCTTTCGACAGCGCTCCGACGGCGCCTTCGACCGCCTGGCCGTCCTTGAATACCACGACGGTCGGGATGCTGCGGATGCCCAGTTGGCCGGCGACTATGCCGTTCTCGTCCACGTTGACCTTGACGATCTTGACCTTGCCCGCGAGTTCTCCATCGAGTTCCTCGAGCACCGGGGCGAGCGCGCGGCACGGTGCGCACCAGGGCGCCCAGAAGTCCACCAGTACCGGCAGTGTCGATTCGAGGACCGCTGTCTTGAATTCGGCGTCGTTGGTCGATTGCATGAGGTGCTCCGTTCTTGCGAAGAAAACGCAAGTGTGTGTGGGGGGCACCTGAATGTCTGTGACCCTAATCACATTTCACGGCATCGCCCGCGCCGGCCCGGGGCTGTCCGCGTACGTTGCCGATCTCCAGCCGCCGTTCAACGCGCCGTGGCCGGTGGTCGCCATGCGCTGTATGTGGTGCGGTCTATTTTCCGCACACAAACTTGAACAGTCTGTCGCCGACTGTGTTGGGAACCACAGCGAACCATTCGCTAATTTTGTCGGTCGACTCGATGACCTTCCCCGCCGCCATCGGCTCCGCGTACTGAGTCACGTTACGGAAGCTGTATCGGGAATTGCTGCAGTCGAACTCTCTCCGCGCCAGAACTGATCGTGCGCCGCCCACAGGTCGAAATTTGTTGTCCATCAGTGTCCAAGCTCTGACGAAATTGCCGGCTTTGCGGAAGGTGTCGGGATCGACATAAAAGGTTGAACGCTTGGTCGCGACCACCTGCGCCCAATCTGCATACGCGGGGGTGGCGGCAAGCATCAACGCGGCCAGGATACCTGCGTGCCCGTAGGCAATGGCTTTCCAAGACATGGCGACAATCCGGGAGGTGAAATTTGGAATATTCATTTCTGGAAAAGGGTTCGGCGCGATCACCGGGGGGAATGGTGCTGCCTGAGTTCGTGCGTGGTCAAGTCGCCGAGGCAGCAATGCGGACGAACGACGACCTCTTCCTCGATGCCCTCGCCCCCTGCCGAAGCAGCGGACGGCCAGGCTGCATCCGATGAGGGCCGGTACGGCAGGTGTCCTGACTCTGCCCTGGGATTTCAAAACTTCTGTCTGCAAGTCGAAAGGGCTCGCCGAACGCGCCGTGAATTACCTCGGGCGAATACCCGATCATTCGCAGGTCGAAGTCCGTCGTATCCGCGGCGGCACGAAAGCCGGATCGACGATCCATCGGCCTTCCGAAAGGAGCAGTCGCGCCAATGCGATTGCGGGGTCGAACACGGTGTCCACGATTGCCACGATGCAGACCTCCTCGATTCGCGACGGCATCGACTCGCCATCGGGGGAGGGGACGGGCGAGCAGGGCCTGTCCCAGTGGCGCAGCGACACGAACAGTCGATCGCCGTCCTGCGGCAACGCGAGCACCGCGCCTTTCCCGACGGCCAGTTCATTGCCGCAGGGATCGATCGCGCACCCGGCATCGACCTGCAGACGGCCACTGGCGACGTCGGTCGTCGCTTCCACGCGCACACCGAGGCCGCGCACAATCCCGACTCCATGCAGTGCGCGGTTGTGCCGCCGCAGCTTCTCGCGCTGGTAGTCCTGTTCGAGCTGAAGGTCTGCCTCGCTCAGCAGCTGTCCTGTGAAGTACCGGGGACGCGTGAGTACCCCCTCGTCTTGCCCGCATCGCGTGGAGAGCGTCGCCAGCGCGCCAATGGCCCGCAGAGCCGCCCGGCGGCCTTGCTCCGGGATCGAATCCGCGTGATGGAGCGCAATCTCGGACAGCCTTGCGACGAGTTCCAGGAGTGTGATTCCGGGGTCCGAGGTGTCGAGGTCCGTCCAATCCGGCTGCGCGCGGCGGACGACCTCGAGCACTTCGGCGATGAGCTGTCGGGAGGCGGTGCCTTGCGCCGATGTCTCGACACCGGGGATCGGCTTCGGAAGAGACGCGTACGTCTCGACGTAGACGCCAGGATACAGATATTCCGGCATTGCGGTCCCCTTTGAGTGGATGAGATTCCTGGCATCGCCACGTCGGCAAGCACCGGGCGTTCGGGCTCAGAATAAGGCATTCCGGTTGCCGGCCGGCGGGTTCAACCCCGCCGCCAGGCGTGGTAGCGCGTCACCCAGGCCAGCAGTTTCTCCGGCTTGTGGGCGCGCTTCCAGACGCCGGCGGCATACTTGTTGGCCTCGGCCAGCGTCGGGTAGGTGTGGATGGTGCCCAGGATCTTGTTGAGCCCGATCCCGTGCTTCATGGCCAGCACGTACTCGGCCAGCAGGTCGCCGGCGTGCTCGCCGACGATGGTCACGCCCAGGATGCGGTCCTTTCCGGGGACAGTCAGCACCTTGACGAAGCCGTGCGCCTCGCCGTCGGCGATGGCGCGGTCGAGGTCGTCGATGCCGTAGACGGTCACTTCGTGCGCAACGTTGCGCGCCTTGGCCTCCTGCTCGTTCAGCCCCACCCGGGCGACTTCCGGTTCGACGAAGGTGGCCCAGGGAATGACGGAGTAGTCGGCGCGAAACTTCTTGATCGGGTCGAACAGCGCATTGACCGAGGCATACCAGGCCTGATGGGCGGCGGTGTGCGTGAACTGGTACGGCCCCGCGACGTCGCCGGCGGCGTAGATGTTGGGGAAGTTGGTCTGCAGGAAGCCGTTGACTTCTACCGTCCGCCCGGTGACGACGCCAAGCTCCTCGAGCCCGAAGCCCTTCAGATTGGCCGACCGCCCAACCGCGACCAGCACGGCGTCGAAGGCGATGCGCACCTCCTTGCCGTCGTACTCGGCGATGAGAATGCGCTCGCCGTCGACGTGTTCGAATCGCTTGGCTTTGTGGCCGACGCGCACGTCGATGCCTTCGTCGCGGAAACGCCGGGAGACGATCTCCGAAACCTCGCAGATCCTCGCGCAGCAGGATGCGCGGCTCCATCTCCACTTGCGTCACCTGCGCGCCGAGCCGGGCGAAGGTCTGGGTCAGTTCGCAGCCGATCGGGCCGCCGCCGAGCACGATCAGACGGCGCGGCAGCTCGCGCAAGTCCCACACGTTGTCCGAAGTCAGGTACCCGACGTCCTCGATGCCGGGTATCGGCGGAACGAATGGCCGGGCCCCGGTGGCGATCACGATGCTGCGCGTGGTCAATCGCTGGACACTACCGTCGTGCCGGGTGATCTCGACCTCCCAGGGGGTGACGATGCGCGCCGTGCCTTCGACCACGTCGACGCCGAGGCCGACGTAGCGCGCGACCGAGTCGTGCGGTTCGACTTCGCGCACGACGCGTTGCACACGCTCCATCACTTCGGCGAATTCGAACGTGGCGTCGGCGTGGCGGATGCCGAATTCGCCGGCGCGCTTGATGTGCGACAACAGCTTTGCCGAGCGGATCAGGGCCTTCGACGGTACGCAGCCGGTGTTGAGGCAATCGCCCCCCATCCGGTGCTTCTCCACCAGCGTGACCTTGGCCCCGACGGCTGCGCCGATGTAGGCGGTGACGAGGCCCGCCGAGCCGGCTCCGATGACGACGAGGTTGCGATCGAACCGCCGGGGGCGCGGCCACCGCGCATAGACCTTGCGGGACTTGATCGCGTCGATGATCTTCTTCGCGATGAGCGGGAACAGCCCCAACAGAGCGAGCGACAGAAGCAGTTCCGGCGACGCAACGCCGGACAGCGACTCGACGCGCGCGAGTTGCGTACCGGCGTTGACGTACACCAGCGTGCCCGCCAGCATGCCGATCTGGCTCACCCAGTAGAAGGTCCAGGTCCCGATCGGCGTCACGCCCATCGCCAGGTTGATCACGAAGAACGGAAACACCGGCACCAGCCGGAGCGTGAACAGGTAGAAGCCGCCTTCCTTCTCGACGCCAGCGTTCAACGCCGCCAGCCGATCGCCGAACCGCGACTGCACCCAGGACTTGAACAGCAGGCGGGAGGCAAGGAACGCCAGCGTTGCGCCGATCGTCGAGGCGAACGAGACGATGACGGTTCCCCACAGGAGGCCGAAGACGGCTCCCATCGCCAGGGTCATCGCGGCAGCGCCAGGCAGCGAAGCCGCTGCCACTGCTACGTAGATCACAAAGGCAACAATGCCTGCAACGATCGGCCGCGCCGCGCGCCAGGCTTCGAGTTGTGCCTGCTGGCTCTTGATGAACTCGAGGCTCAAGTACCGCCCGAGATCGAACCCGTAGAACAGGGCGATGGCTGCCATCACAGCGGCTACCACCAGCCAACGCTTATAGAGGTGCATTGCGATCCTTCATGCCGGAAGAGGGACAGGGCTAACGCTTCCGCCCGGATGTTACCTCTCCGACCGCGCATCGCATCCGGCGAGTGGCGCCGCCTGGCCACCAGGTGCCTGCGTCTGCCCGCGTGGGCACGGTCGGTGGCCGCGTCGAAGCGCGCGATGCCACCAATCGGCACGCGCTCGCTATATCAGCGCCAACAGCGCGAAATAGTCCAACGCCGGGTCGTCGGGATCGCGGCCATCCGGATCGATCAGGCGGGTGCGCACGATCTCATGATTCGGGTTGGCCGGATCGTAGAGCGGCGGTGCTCCCGGCACGGCCAGGTCGTCGCCGATGTACGCCGGGTCGTAGGGTGCAACGCCGTGCGGCCGCGCGAGGCTCCCCTCCGCAGCTGCGCGAAGCATCTCGAAGCCGCGTCGCGGATCGAGCACCAGGGGCATGCCGGCGCTCCCCAGCCGCAGATGCTCGCGCCACAGCGTGACGCGCAGATCGCGCGCGTAGCGACGGGCACCGCGCGCAATGGCACCGTCGACCACATCGCAGTTGATCTCGCCGTCGTAGGTCATGCTGCGATAGCCGAGGTTGCTGGAGCCGATGCTCGCCCAGACGTCGTCGACGATCATGTTCTTCGCGTGCACGTAGGTGTGCTGTCCCGACCGGTTGCGCAGGTGGAAGACCAGCAGCCGCTCGCGCTTCTGCGGGTCGGTGAGGCCGTGTGTCAGGAAGTCGATGAAGCGCCGGCGCATCTCGTAGAGCACGCCGTCGGCGAACCTCGGATCCTCCCCGAGCCGCCGCGGAAGCAGGATCGCGACGAAGTCGACCGGATCGGGCCCGACCAGCCGCGCGCGCAGTGCGGCCGCGATCGTGTCCGGATCCGAAGGCGTGAACGCTAGCGGGTCGGCGCTCGCGAGCAGGGCCGCGTGGTCGGCGGAATTGACCATCGTCAGGTACTGCTCCTCGATGTAGATGTAGCGTCGGGCGCGGCGGATGGCGTTCACCCGCGCAAGGCGCGCACCCGGATCGCCGTGGTCCGGATGGGTGAACGAAAACGACGGCACGCCGGGCGGCAGATTGCGGTTGATCTGGACGAAGTGGCTCGCCTGCGGGATCGGGTCGACCGCCTCGGAGGGCGAACGTGCCGGAACCGTCGTGCGGCCGCCGAGGAGGGCGTCCGGATGGGCGTTCCAGCGTTGCCGAAAATTGGCCTCGACATCGTCCACCGCCGGACCCTCGATCATGCAGTGGGTGTCGTGGAACCCCTCGTTCGCGATGTTGCGTCCACCGCGCGCCCGCTCGTCGTCCGGCAGGTGCTCCGGCGTGTCCCAGCGTCCGAGCGCGAGGTCGATTCCGCCGACGAACGCTAGCCGGCCGTCGGCGTTCTGCACCACCACCGCCTTCATGTGGTGGGAGCCGACGGTGCGGCCGACGGCGTCGAGGATGGCCTGGCCGCGCCGGCCGCCTTCGTCGCGGTTGAGGAAGAGAACCGCCGCGGTGTTGTTGGTCTTGTGGTTCGGCGTCTCCTGTTGCTGGCGCCACAACTGGGCGCGCACGTCGACGCCGGCGGCGATCGCCGCCCTCAGGATCCCCATCAGGTGGCCGCGCGCGCTGAACGCGCCTTCGGTCATGACGGCCTGCTCGTCGTAATTCGGCACCGGATCGGCCTCCGGCGTCCAATCCGGCAGCCAAAGCTCCGGCGCGAGCTTCCAGCCGGCGACGTAGATCCGATGGCCGTTGACGTCCGCGAGCGTGGTGCCTTCCACTGCGGGCCGGCCGCCCTCGTCGACGCCCGTGAAATCGTCATCGCGGAAGCTGCGCCGGAACGCGCGGTACATCATCGAATACGTGCGCCGTGCATCGACCATCGCGGTGACGCGATTGCCTTCGCTGAAGCGTCGCAGCGGTTCTTCCGATGGCCTGACCGGCGCGATGCGCGCCGGATACCACCGTTCGAGATCGATCGCCGAGACGATGAGGTAGTCGTCGGCCATCGCGTCGCGCTCGAGTGCCGGGTGCGAGCGCGGCGCGTTGGGCAACGTCCCAACGCGTACGCTGGGGACCGCGGGCACGAGCACGAGCCGTGCGACCGCGAGCGGGTCGTCGCCGGCAGCAAGCGTGGGTCCGACCCAGAGGCCGGCCGCATCGGTTGCGACGAAGTCGGTCGCCGCGCCGGTCGCCGGGGACAGCGCAAACCGCGCGCCGGCGACGGGGCGTCCGGTCTCGTCGCGCCAGTCCAGGATTCGGCGTCGCGGCGTGATCTTCGGCAGCGGATGATCCTGCACTGCCTGGCGCGAAGGGAGCAGCGACTTGTCGATCAGGATGGGCACCTCCGGGATTGCGCCGAGTTCCTGCAGCCGCCGCAGGAAAAAGCCCGGATCGAACAGTTCGCCGAGCCGGTCGACCGCGCGCAGGCTGAGTCGTCGCCACGTCGGCCCGGCGCCCGTAGGTGGCAGCAGCGGGCCGGGATCGCCCGCCGCGGCCTCGCCGATCACGCGCCCGGCGCGCGCGAGGATCTGGATGCCGCCGCCGCGGAACGCCTGCACCATCGCGTTCCGGTCCGCGGCGCTGAAGAACGGGTCGGGGCGAGCCTCGCGGATGAGCGGCTCGATCGCCGCATCGAGCGTCGCGAGATCGACGTTCTCGTAGACCAGGTACTCCAGCGCCGGCCGACCGCCGCGCCCGGCCTCGGTCTGGGGAACGAGGTAGCTGCCGTCCTCGGCCAGGCGCTCGAGGTTGTCGCGCAGCGTGGGCCAGACGCCGAGCACCAGCGCCGCGTCGGTGACGACGAGCGGCGCGCCGGCACGCGTGCGCAGCCCGGGCACCGGCTGCCCGGCGGCGACGAAACGCAGCCACCCGTGGATGCAGGCGACGAGCGAGCGGATCGGCAGCGTCAGCGCCGCACCGTCCGGCGGGTCATAAAGGTTGGTGGCGGTGTCGTCCACCCAGACGTCGAGCGCGTCGCTGCCGTCGCTGCCGAATGTGCGCCCCGCGACGAACACCGGATTGCCGCCCGCGCCTGGCGCCGGAAACGGCAGCGCGAGCTCGAGATTGTGGAGATTGCCGGTGAACTCAGCCACGGTGATCCGCCTCGTCAGGTCGCAGTGACGCTCAGCGTCGGGCCGTCGACCACGTGGCCGACGTGATCGCGCACGCGCACGCGGTACTCGTAGGTCGTTCCCGCGACGATGCTCACGTCGCTGAACGCATAGTCGCCGGGCGGCCCCCATGGCGCGAGCGGCCGCCAGATCGAACCGTTGGCGCGGCGCAACAGCAGGCACGCGAGGTCGCCTTCGACCGCCGTCCAGCGCAGATCCACCGTGCCTGGACTCACTTCCGGCGGGATCCAGGCAGGCGGCGCCGGTGGCAGGCGCTTCGGCAGCCGCACGACGAGCAACTCGGACGACGGCGACCGATGACCTGCGCTGTCTTCGGCGACGAGCCGGTAGTGGATCGTGCGACCCGGCTCGGCGGTCGCGTCGACGTACTGCACCAGGCGGCCGGTGGGACGATCGCCGGGCGCGAGCGTGGTCGCCGTCGTTACCGCGCCGGTGGCGTCGCGTGCGATCACGACGCCGGTGACTGTCCCCGCGCCTTCATCCTGCGCCGTGGCGAAGAGCGGCGTCATCGAGCGGATGTCTTCCGCCTGCGCCGCGTCGTAGGCGCGATACAGCCGATAGCCGTGAAGCGTCGTCTCGACATTCGGCACCCACCGCAGCGCGACGCCGACCGCGGGAAACGCGGCGCCGGCCCATGCCGGGACCCCGGGTGGAATGCCGGGCAGATCGACGACGACGCAGGTCGCGGTCGTCGCCGGCGGCCAGGGCGCGAGATTGCCGGCCGGGTCGACGGCGCGGACCCGGTACACGAAACGATTCCGCAGCGCACCCGGCAGCGGATCGCGATGCTGCATCGCGCCCCCCGCACTGGCCAGCGGGGCCGGCGTCACGAGACGGAATGCGTCGACATGCGCCGGGTCGACGCCGAGTTGCTGCAACTCGAGCCGCTGCTCGTCGGCCGTGCGCGCGCGATGCACGTCGAGGTCGACGCCGGCGGCGGCGAGCAGGTCGAGATCGCCTGCGCGGTAGACGAGGTAGCCGATGCCCGCCGCGCCGGTCCACGCGAGCAGGAACCACGATGTGCCGTGGTAGTCGGCAGGCGTCGCGTAATTGACCGGCGGGTACACGAGCGACGGCACGGTCGGCGCGACCCGGTGGACGGCGACGATCGAGGCCGGCGACGCGATTCGACCTTCGTTCGCCGCGGTGTCGACCGCGCCGATGCCGAAGGTCCCGACCGCCCGTGGGCGCTCGAGCGACGGTGCGAGCGCGAGACCGCGCAGCTTGACGACGTAGTGCCAGTGGATCTCGGCGCCCTGCGCTTCGAGCACGCGCGTCACCTCGACGTCGGCCGGAGCGAGGCCGGCGGGCAGCGGGCCCCGCAGCGAGCCGTCCGCCGCAACTCTCAGCGCGCGCGGCGGCGCTGTCGGATCGAGCAGGAGGCCGCCCCAATGCGCCGGCTGCTCGAATGTCCTGAACGCCGCGTACGGCGCGCGTGCGCGCTGGGTCGCCGTCGCGGACATGCCGCGGCCAAGGCGGAACGCGCAGGGACCGACCAGCGGCGGCGCGGCCGGGTTGGCTCGCACGCGAAAGACGAGTCGCCCGGCGACGGTCACGAGCGTGACGATCGGGCACTCCTCACCTTCGCTGCGCAGCGCACCGAGGTCGACCGCATCCTGCGGCAGCGGGAAGTCCGGCCCGACCGGTGCGATGTCGGTCGCGACCTCGTACTGCCCCGGACCGAGCGCGATGACCGTGGCGATGCGGCCGAGTGCGTGATTGAGCGATCCGGCGCGGTAATAGACGCGAAACTCGTCGAGGTCCGGGAACTGCAGCTGCCGGCTCGCCGGCCAGATCCAGCGCACGCCGACTGCCGCGCGGCGGGGATCGCCGTCGGCAACGTCGCGGTTCGCCCACGCGAGCACCGTGCTGCCGGCGCGCTCCGGATCGTCCGGATCGAAGTACTCGGCGGCGAAGTTGAGCGGCGGGCCCGGCGGCACCTCGTCGTTTACGGTCACCGTCGCGGGCGCCGACGGGATGCTCGTGCGCCCGAAGAGATCGCGGCCGAGAACGCGATAGTGGAACGTGCCGTAGCCCGGCCCGCGGTCGACGTAATAGCCGCTCGCGAATCGCGGCGGACCTTCGGTCGGGTCCGCGATCATCGCCGGGACGACCTCGGGTTCGCCGCCATCCTCGAACGCGCGGCGCGTCGCGAGGTGGTACGGTCCGGTGTCGGGCGCGTTGGCGTCGGTGCGTTCGACGAGATAGGCGATCGGACTACGCGCCGGATCGGCGAGCACGCACGCCGGCGGCCGGTGCCAGTTCACCGTCACGTCCATCTCGCAGGGATTGAGCACGCCGTCGGCGGTGACGTGGGCGGTGCCGGGCGCGGACTTCGCCGCGATGCCCGTCGGCGCCGGAAGCGCCGGCTGCGTTTCGAGGCCGAGATCGAAGGCCACCCAGCAGAAGCGCTGCTTCTCGCCGGCGATCGGCCACGTTGCCTCGAGCATGTAGTCGTGGCGCGCCGTCTTGTCGCCATGCTTGTGCACCCAGTAGAGCCCGATCAGGCGCGCGAAGTACGGGTCCGCCGCGGCGGTGAGCGCGTCGCGGACCACGTCGTAGCGCCAGGTGGTGCCGTCGTCCGGATTGTCGGCGGGGAGGCGCGCGAGGAACTGCCCGCCACCGTCGAGCGCCTGCTCGAGCGACTTGCGCAGCTCGTCGAAGTCAGGTCCGAGCAGGCATTGCTCGAGCGCCGCGCGCCGCGGTGCGTTCGGCGGCAGTTCCGCCTCCTCGGGCAGACGGCGCAGCGCGACCTCGCGCGCGCCGCCCGGTTCGCGGTGGCAGGGGTAGGCGGGCGCGGCCTCCACCGGCAGGCAGATCGGGCCGTGCAACGGCGTCCACCCACGCTCGCACTCGTCGGAGGCAATCGGACGCCACACCGCGCCGACCAGCGTCGCCCCGCAGCCGGTGACATGCACGGCATCGATCGCGTCGGCGCGCAGCGTCAGCTGGAACGGAGTACATCCCGCTGCGAGCGCGCTGTGTCGCCGGCCGAACTCGGAGAGGAGGGCGGCCGCCGCCGTGCGGTCGGCCGTCAGCAGCGCGGCCCATGTGGTGCGTGGCGCACGGCGCCGCGCGCGCATCGCACGTCCCGCCAGCAGGCGCTCGCCCGCGTCGATGCGGGTGAGCCGTGCCGCGACACCGGCGTCGACGACCTGCGCGAGGCAGGCCTGCTGGCCGATCGCGGCGCAGTCGGCGATCCGGCCGGCGTGCAGTGCCCGCGCGAATGCGCCGCCCTGCTGCGCAACGCCGATGAGGGTGACTTCGCGCACCAGCGTCGGTCGTGCGCCGAAGCTCGGCCGGAAGCGCAGCACCAGTGGCACAGTGCCGAGGTCGAGGCCGGGCTGGTCGCAGCGGGTCGCGACGGCGAGACGGTCGCCGTCGGCACGATGCACGGTGATGTCGCTCGCGACGCCGGCCGGCGCGGGCTGCTGCTGCAGCTGGCGCGCGAGGGTTGCGAACGAAGCCTTCAGCGTGGTCCCGGCTGTGGCGGGGCGGAAATGGAGGCGGAACCCCTCGAGCGGGAAGCCGAGGTCCGGATCGAACGACCAACGCAGATGCACGCCGTCCTGTGCTTCGCTGTCGCCGATGAAGCCGGCGCCGAGCAGCGTGAGGCGCGGATCCTGAAAGAGGTGGTCCGCCACGTCAGGCCTCCGGGTCCACGATGGGGTTGGGCACCGCGGGCACGCTGAAGCTCCACGCGCCCACCTCGTCCGATGTGTCGCCCTGACGGCTGAGGTCCGGCAGGTCCGCGACGCCGGTGAGCCGGAACGTGAAATCGATGCGGTAGCTGCCCGCCGCGAGGCGCACCGGCTGACCGGCCGCATCCACCGGGACGACGAGCGCGCGCGCGCCGTCAAGCGAGCGCACGATGCGGTGCATGACGTCGCGCCAGGAGACCACCGGCCGGCGCCCGGCGGGCGTGAAAACGAAGCGCGTGACCCTGCGCTTGAGTGCGAGCACCGTCCGGTCGGACGCGAACATCGGCTCCGGACTCGCGAATGCGATCGCGCGCGCCTCGAACGCAGCCGGCCCGGTCCAGAAGAGGGTGACCTCCGGTCGCGCCGGCAGCGAGCGGATCGGGAAGCCGAAGTCGCCCTGCCAGATTGCGCGCCACATCGCGTCCTCCGCGCCGCGATCCGCGGCAGGACCGAGCCGCATCGCGACGGCGGTCCAGTCGACAATGTCGGGGAGCCGCTCATGCCATGGCAGCGCACGCAGCTCGGCGAGCTGCGCGGCGAAGCTGCGGTAACGGCTGGTGACGAAGCTCCAGCGGAAGACGGGCTCCGGCAAGCCGCCACCGCGGATGCGCGCCTCGTACGCGGTCGAGGTCACGAGCCGCGTCCGGTAGACCGTCTCGTCGTAGCCGGCGATGCCATCGACGTCGACGACGACGCAATCGGCCGCCTGCAGCCGATCGAGCAGCACCGCCGTCTCGCTCGAAATCGCCGGGTTGACGCTGCGGCCGCGGACTACCTCCGGCTCGACGCGCCGTCCGTCGGCCGTGAACAGTTCCGCGACGAGCGGCCCGCCGGCCTTCTGGTACATCGCCTCGACGTAGGGCTGGTTGTAGGTGATGCGAAGGTCGTAGTCGGCGTAGCACGGCCGCGCGCCATCGCCGGGTACGAGCGCCTGCACGTACGGCGCGAGATCCACCGGCGCGCCGCCGGTCGCAACGCTGATTTGCTCGGTCGTCACGCCGTGGTCGGTCCAGGTGCCGTCGAGCGCATCGGCGCTTTCGGTGTGCAGGTCGAGTTCGATCCGGTACGTTGCGTGCGGCTCGTGCACGAGGTGCGCACCGAAACGCTCATCGTTGGTCTCCGGCGTCTTTATCGTGAGCGGGCCGAGGAGGTGCAGCCAGCGCAGCCGCTGCGCACGCGCTTCCTCCTCGTTCGCGAGCGCACCGACCGTCGCGTAACAGAACCGGCACAGCAGGTGGTGCACGCCGCGGGCGGGGTGGCGACCGCCGCGCGGCTGCAGCCGGATGACGACGCGGTTGAACGCCGGCTCGGGATCGGCGGCGATCGCGAAGTCCGCGCCGGTGACCGCGACGGTCGCGACCGTTTCGCCGTCCATCTGTGCCAGCACGACCATGACAGTCAGATCGGCGTTGTGTTCGACCCGCCCGCGCGCGTGCCGGCAGGGCGGCAGGTCGATGCTCACGCCCCAGACCGTGACGCCGTCGCCCACGGGTCCGGCGACCTGCTTCCGGCCGTCGGCACCGCCGACGAAGGTGGTGCGAGCGAGACGCAGGCAGTGGCCCCTCGGGTCGTCCCCGGTCGCGTCGACGATCTCCAGCGGAACCTGCACGGGTTCGCCGAACGCTCCCCCGACGTCGTCGTTGCGCGCAGGATCGGGCCAGGCCGAGAACACGACCGCGCCGTACGCATGGTCGGGCCGGTAGCGCAGTTCGGGCGCGCAGGATCCGAGTGGAACGACGTCGAAATCGACGCAGCGCTCGCGCGGCGGCAATGTCCCGCAGGGCCACGTCGTGTAGGTCTCGAACAGCAGGTCCGCCCAGGAGCGCCGCTCTGTGCGCCCCGGCCATGCGAGATTGCCGGCCGCCGGGAACGGCGTCAGTCCCCACAACACGAGGCTCTCTGCCTGCGGGCCGCTGGCGTCGCCGTGTCCGAGCGTCCACTGGCCGAAGAGATCCTCGGTCGCGTCGTGCGGTGACCCGGCTGCGGGCGTCACGCGGACCCGGACGGCGGTCAGCGTGTAACGGTAGTAGACGTCGCCGACGCGATCCGGCAGCGCGAGGTCGACCGGCGTCGGCGCGCCGGCCCATGCCGAGCGCAGCGGGCGCTGGAAGCTCACCGTCACCCGCCCGTCGAGCGGCAGCGCGACGCCGCTGACCGCGCCGGTCTCCCGTTCGTAGACCCGCTCGCCGACGACCGAGTAGCCGGGGCTCACCGTGGCACCGTCGACGAGGGGAGTCACCGGCGGCGGCAGCGCGCTGGCGTCGCCCCAGCTGAACGGGATGTCCTTCTCGATGTCGGGCAGCGGCCACGGCAGGCCGACCTTGATCCGGACCTTGCCCCCGAAGAAGAGATCGTCGCCGTTCACCGGCGCCTCGAGCGCGAGCAGCGCATCGAGCATCAGCTCGAAGCCGACGCCGAAGACCTTGATGCTCGCCTCGCCGTGCAACGACACCTCGGCGAGGACGTAGCGGGGGTTGAACGACAGGGCGACGTCGCCGGCGATCCACACCGCGAGCACGCCGCGCACCGGTCCCCACTTGCCGCGTTTGTCGATACCGGTGCGGTAGCCGATCGCGAGCGCGGTGCCCGGAAACGTTCGCTCGGCGAGCTGGAGGTCGGGGCCGCTGATGACGAGATAGGCGTCCCAGTCGAGCAGGCGCAGCGCTTTCGCGCGTACGCGCCGGCTGATCGGCTCCGGCCAGCCGATCGCGAGATGCCAGTCGCCGGGCCGATGGCCGTGGAACACCTCGCCCGCTGCGTGCACGTCGAGCAGCAGTCCGGATTCGGGCAACTTGTAGTCGACCTCGAGCGCCAGCAGGAAGTCGCCCTGATCGAAGTCAAGCACCATCAGCCCGCGGATCGTCGTCGATCGCGGCGGGCCTGTGTGTGGCTCGCGCGTCGCCAGGATGCGGAGGCGCCCCTCGATGATGACGACAGGCCCCGGCGCGACCACGGCGAGCAGCGCGCGCAGACTCCACGCCTTGCCGTCGCTGGAGCCGATGGTGACGCCGGCGCCGCCCGCCCAGCCGTCCTCGACCGGCGCCCATTTCCGCGCGCTCATCACCGAGTACGGACTGGGCGCGGGCGCGTACCAGTGCCGGTACCAGTTGAAGTCGTCACCCTGGTCGCCGGCGAGCGTGCGGTCCGGTCCGACGTTGACGCCGGCGAGGAGCGCCGCGCCGAACCAGCTGACCGACGAGCAGATGGGAATGCCGCTGCCGAAGGTCGCATCGAGCGCGACGTAGCCGAACCGCGTGCCGCCCTTGGTGCCGAAGAGCACCGACCCTTCGAGTTCGACGCCCACGCCGCTCGCAATCGCGAGCCGCACGTCGCCACGGAACGTGCGCTCCGACGGATCGGCGATGCCCTGCGCGTCCGCGCCGGAGGTCATCGCGACAAAGCCGCGGAAGCTGAAGCCGGGCCGCTCCAGCATGAGTTCGATGCCGTCGAACGCGAGGTGGATTCCGGGCGGACCGCCGAAGAACACGCGCAGGCCCTTGACCGATGCGGCCGGGCCGATGCCCCTGCCGAAGTCCACCGACGCATCGAGCCCGACCCACTTCTCGGCGCCCTCGGCGCCGAACCCGATGCGCGAAATCGTCACCGGGAACGCGGCGAGTTTCGTGCGCGCGGCGTCTGACAGGGCGAGCCACAGCCCGTTGGGGAGGATGAACTTGAACTCCGGCGAAACCTGCAAGCCCAGTCCCACAACTTCCGCACCGAACGCCGAGTTGGCCACCGACGCCGACGCGCCGATCTCGGCGCTGCCGTCGATGAAGATCTCCCAGAAGCGGGTTTCGATCGGGAGTTCGGTACCCACGGTGCGCGCGGGGTCGGGTTTGGCGCGGACGCCGAGCTTCTTCACCCCGACGCGCAGGACCCGATTCGTGGGGATGGCGATCAGCTCGCCCGGGCGCGGCGGCTCGTGATCCGCGTCGGGGGGCGGCTGCTCGCCGGAGAGCGCGCCCATGAAGCCGATGGACTGTGGGAAATCGAGGCTCGGCTCGTGCGTGACTTCGACGTCGAGATAGACGACCTTGTAGTCGAAGTACGGCAGCTTCACGGCGAGTTGCACCAGCCCCTCGATGAGCGCGTTCTGTCGGAACGCAAGCCGGAACGCGCGCACCGCGAAGTCCTGCGCCGACATGTCCGGCACGAGGTCGAGGATGGCGGTCGCCTTGCCGGTGACGCCGCCGCCGCCGATGAACCATTGCGCGAGGTCGAGGCTTGCGGGCAGCCAGTCGACAAGGGCCTTCAGGTTGAAGACCTGCACGCGGCCCAGGTAGACGCCCTTCCAGTCGGGCCCGAGGTCGAACGCCGCGGGGTCGATGCCCTCGGGGAAAGGCTGCGCGTCGGACAGCCGGAACACGAGATCGCGCGCCGAGATGACCACACCGGTCGAGCCGATCTGGCAGTAGGGCAGGTCGAGATCGCCGGGCGCTTCGAGCCGCACGCCGGTCTCGGTGTTGATCGCGACCGCCGCGCGGAAGCTGAGCTGCACCGCCGACATCGCGGGGTCGGGCTCGAAGCCCTTGCCGAGGTCGGTGGGGTCCTTCGGCTTCATCGGTCGCAGCTTCTCGGGGTCGAAGCGCAGTCCGACGTCCACTTCGGGCAGGACCAGCTCGTACGGCCCCGGGCGGCCCTTGAGGAAGAGATCGAGTGCCTTCTCGGCCGCGCCGCCCGCGACGTCGCCGGACGACGGACCGAAGTAGAGCTCGAAAGGCAGAGCCGTCAGGTCGGAGCCGGGCTGACCGAGGACGAGCGCCACGCCGTCGACCAGCGGGAGATCGAAGGCGAGTTCCTGCCACAGCGCGAGCCTGCCGGTCAGCATCAGTTCGCCTTCGTACTCGATCAGGTCGAGTTCGGTGACGCCGACGGACTGCGACAGCCGGCCGATGATGCCGACGTCGCTCGCCGCCAGCAGGTCGTGCGGCCAGTAGGGCAGGAGATCCGCAGCCGGAACGAAGTAGGGGGCGTTCATTCCCGGCTCTGCGGCACGTGGTTTTGCGATCGGGCCCGAGCCCTCGGTGCCGGCCGGATGCCCGATCCCGACGCGACGCGCGAGGAACCCCGCGCACGAACGGCGCACTGGAGCAATACAGTGATCCATCGCGCCATCATGGCAGTGCTACGCTCCGACGACCGTGAAGTGGATCTCACCCTCGTCCGCGCGGCAGCGACGGGCTCTGCCGCGGCGTGGACACTCATCGCGCGCCGTCAAGCCTTCTTCCCGCGACTTGCGGGCTCGCCATGTCGCACTACCGTGACCGACACGCTGGACTCGGCAGCGCCACTCTTGTTCTCGACGCGCAGGGTGAGCGTGTGCCGGCCCGGCTCCAGCGCTGTGAACGTGTCCAATCCCTGGCCGATTTCCTGCTTGCCCAGCAACCAGGTGCATCGCCTGGGCGTGGCGTGGCTGCCGTCCACCGTGCTTGCACTGCCCCACAGCCGCAGCGTCTGGTTCGCGGAGTAGGTGTTGCCGTCCACCGGGTGCAGGATGGCGATTTCCGGTGCGCGCTCGGGCAGTCTGATCGCCACATGCTCGGACGTGACCGAATGGAAACCGTCGTGTGCCACCAGCTGCAGCAACACCTTGCCGGCCGGCAGTTGGCGCATCTCCAGGCTGGCTCGACGATCGGTGAGACCGGTCGCAAGCGATTGCCAGCGTTCGCCGTCGGTCGACCACCGGAGCCAGAATTCCAACGCTGTGCGCGATGCACTCCATCGCAGCTGCAGGTTTCCCTTGCGGTCGAGCTTGGCCTCGAACGAATCGACGCGTGCCGGTTCGCCCGGCGCCTTGCGTTCCCACACCACTTCCTTGCCGTCGTCGATGTCGAGCACCGCCCCCGGTGCGACGTCCGGGATCAACGCCTGCGCGAGGTAACTCGTCGGCGCCTGCTCGCCCTTGGCGCGAGAGCAGCCGCAACCGCCGGCGGCAGTGTCCAGGCGCAGCAGCGGCGCCTCCGCCAGCAGTTCGCCATCGTGGCCGCGCAGGTGCGCGGTAAATGCGGTGGCCGCGACCTGGTCCAACTCGGCGCGCATGCGCGTGCGCGCAACGTGCAGCACTTTGGCCACCTTGCCGTGCTCGACCCGCACGATGAGCGAGATCACGTTCTGCTGTTGCCAGATCGGCGGGTGCATGGGCAGTTCCAGGTCGAAGTCGAACGGCGGCGGATCGGGCAGGGGAATCCACGGCCACTTGCGCAATTCCTCCCACACGAAATCCTTCCACCACGGATGATCGACGCCCACCGTGACCGGGCTGAGCGTTGCGTTGCTGAGCAAACGCCCGTAGTGGTAGAGCGAAATCCACGACGGGCCGCCGTAGGCCATGAAATCGCGGAACGTCTGCGGCGAGGCGATGTTGCCGTTGTTGACATTGAGCCCGAACTCGCCGGTTGAAGCCTGCGGGGTGTTCGCAGGATCGTAGGGCTCGTAGGCCGGGTAACTGGGGTCCGGGTTGGGGGCGCCGCCTGCGGGCGCATGCTCCAGTCCGCACGCGTGTCCCGCTTCGTGCGCCAGCGTGCCGGGCTGGTTAATCGGGCCGACGGCCACGCCGCCGCCGCCACAGCCGCCTACGGGGCCCATCGGCACGCCGCTGGGCAGCAGGCCATAGTAGATCCAGCCGGCCTGGTTGCCGTCGGCAGTGCGCGCGTTGGCCACCTGCGCGTGCAGCGCGTCCCATCCCGCGCCGCAGCCGCTGGTGGGGAAACTGGTGTCCTGCAGGTGGTTGGTGAGCGTGATCGAGCCTGCGGCGCGAAAGTTGGCGGTCGATTGCACCGGAAACAGCGTCAGCGCAGTCGCGGCCATCGCCTGCAGGTCGGTGAGCGCAGGCGCGGCGATGGTCAGGTTCGGTGCGTTGGCCGCATTGCTGGCCGGACCGTTGTACGCAATCATCACGCCCGCCAGGCGCAGCGTCTGGCGCAGCGTCACTGCCACGGAGATCGTGTGTTCGGCGGTGCGTGTTCCGCTGCTGACGCGCGCGATCAGGCGCAGCGTCCCGATCATTTCATCGGCGGGAATGATGAAATTGAGCGTGGCGCCCAAGGATTCGCGGATCGTGGCGTATTGCGCCAGCGTCAGCCCCGGCACGCTCGCGGGCACCGGCGGCGTCGGATTGAACGTCGCCACCGTATTCCACAGGAAACCGCTGCTGCGCCGTTGGACTTCCAGCGTCCCGCCGATGCCGGAGGCGCCGAAGAGGCTGCCGACGTACACACGTGCCCAGGCGGGTTTACCCGCGACCAGTCGCACGGCGTTATCCGCGCCGCGGTCAGCGGGGTCCGTTAGGTGCTCGTCCGCGTGGTAGTACTGCACGGCCTGCGTGACTTCGATGCCGGAGACAAACAGGCCGAGCTTCGAAATGTCCAGTCGCGTGGCGATGTCGCTGAAGCGGGTGCGCAAGAGTTGGTCCGATAGGTCCATGACGGCTCCTTGTGTGCTTCGTGACCCCGATGCCCGTTGAAACAGGCCGGTGCGGCGGCGTCACAAATGGAAAAGCCAACCCCACAGCATGGGGGTCACGTCGGCTGCTTGGCGAGAATGCGACTTGTTAACGCGTGGTATGCGGTAGACAATCCGTGGTCTACAATATCAAGCGAGATTCAGGCCACGTGCGGTAAGTACATGAAATTGCAGAGACGCCTTGCTCCCAAGGCGACTCGGGAGTTGTCAAGTGTAAATAAATCCGACAGTATTGCTCGGAATTGCTTTGGGGACATACACACTTCTGTGGCGCGAATGGCGGGTGTGCCGAATGCCGGATCGGCGGCTGTCGCAACGCGGTAATTAACCCTACCGCAATCAGGATGGCGTGCTCGACACATTGAGCCAATACGGTGGCTCGAGCGCCAAGTGAGCGTCCCTCGGATTTTCGTCTGACAAGGGCTGGGCGGTTCCCATTTGCAGTGCGGCATCGCCTGGCCGGGAGAGGAAGATGGACGGTGCCTCCGCAATTCTCGCGCAGCGCGATCTCGACTTCTGCGAGCTCGAGCTGACGTTGCGCTGGTCGCAGGCCGACTCCTACCTTGCATCGCTGCGCTTCACGCAGCCGCGTGACGACGCCGACATCCGGCTCACCGATCCGGCACCGATACGAAATCGACCGCAAGCGGCTGGCGACGCTGCAGGCGAATGCCACGAAGTACGGCGAGGCACTGTCTGCCATGCTCTTCGGCAACGAGCAGATTCGCACCGTGTTCGGCAAGGCGCGGGCGGTCGCGCAGGCGAACAACTACGCGCTCCGCCTGCGCCTTTTCATCGGCAACAATGCGCCGGAACTGCACGAGCTCTGGTGGGAGACGATCGCCGACCCGATCGACCAGGGACTGCTGCTGGCCCGCGAGGACATCGTCTTCTCGCGCTATCTCGACAGCAGCGACTGGCGGCCCGTGACGCCCGGCGCGCAGGCGCTCGCTCGATGCGCTGGTGGTCGTTGCGAACCCGAAGGACATCGACCAGTACGCTCCCGCCGGACATCCGCTTGCCGCGGTGCAGGTTCCGGCCGAGCTCGATGCGGCTCGTGTCGGTCTCGGGACGATCAACCTGGTGCCGGTGGCGACGCAGGGCAGCGCGACGCTCGACGGCATCGTTGCGAAGCTGCGTACCGGTTACGACATCCTGTATCTCGTCTGCCACGGAGCACTGATCGAGGGCGAGCCGCGACTCTACCTCGAGGACGAAAACGGCAACACGGCGGTCGTGCGCGGCACCGACCTCGTCGTGCGGCTGCGCGAAATGCGCGAGCGGCCGCGCCTGATCGTGCTGGCGTCCTGCCAGAGCGCGGGCGCCGGCGCCGAAGCGAGCACCGACGATGGCGGAGCGTTGGCGGCGCTGGGCCCGCGGCTGGCCGAGACCGGCATTCCGGCCGTGCTCGCGATGCAGGGCAACGTCAGCATGGCCAGCGTGGCGCGGTTCATGCCGGTCTTTTTTGCGGAGATCGAACGGCACGGCCAGATCGATCGCGCGATGGCGGTGGCGCGCGGGACGATTCGCGAGCGTCCCGACTGGTGGATGCCGGTGCTGTTCATGCGCCTGAAGAGCGGGATGCTCTGGTACGAGCGCGGATTCGTCTCCGATGCGGACCGCGACTACCCCAATTGGGACGGACTGTTTGCCGACATCGATCAGGGTCGCAGCGTCCTGGTCCTCGGTCCGAGTCTCGGCGAAAAGCTGCTCGGATCGACGCGCGACATCGCTCGCGGGTGGGCCGACAAGTACGCGTTCCCGATGGCGCCGCAGGAGCGTGAGGACTTGCCGCAGGTGGCGCAATACCTCGCCTACAGCCGGAACGCCGACTTTCCGCTGGATCAGCTGCGTACGCATCTGAAGCAGGAGATCGTCCGCCGCTATCGCGACCTGTTGCCCGAGGAAATGCGCGATCCCGCGAATCCGCGCTTGCGGGTCGACCAGCTCATCCTCGAAGTGGGCCGCAAGCTGCGCGCGGATCAGCCAAGGGACGCCCATCGAATGCTGGCGTCGCTGCCGATCACGACCTTCGTCACCACCAACCGCGACAACCTCCTCGAGGACGCGCTGCGCGAGATCGGGCGCGCGCCGGAGGTCGTGATCTGCCGCTGGCGCGAACTCGACGAAAGCCAGGCGTCGGAATGGCCGAAGTCGGTGTTCGACAGCGAGCCGGATTTCCAGCCGAGCGTGGAGCGGCCGCTGCTGTTCCACGTGTTCGGCAACATGCGCCATCCCGATTCGGTGGTGCTGACCGAAGACGACTACTTCGACTTCCTGGTCGGGGTGACGCGCAACCAGGCCAACCCGAACACCGGCATTCCGCCGATGGTGCGCCGTGCGCTCGCGGCCAACGGGCTCGTGTTCCTCGGTTTTCACGTCGACGACTGGGACTTCCGCATCCTGTTTCGCGGCATCCTCAGGCAGCAGGGCTCGAATGCGAGTCGTCGGCGCGCCAACGTCGCCGTCCAGATCGAACCGTCCGAGGGGAAGATGCTGGAGCCCAGGGGCGCCCGCAACTACCTGCAGAAGTACTTTCTGACCAATCGCGCCATTGCCACCTATTGGGGAACCTTCGAGGACTTCCTGCAGGAATTCGTCGAACGATGGAGCAAGCGATGACGATTGACGAGCACGCGCCGATCGAGAACCCCTTCGTCGGGCCGAAGCCGCTGCAGGCCAGCGACCGGCTCTTCGCGCGCGACGTCGAGCTGCGGAATCTCTCCGACCTGCTGGTTGCGGAGCGTGTGGTGCTGCTGTACTCGCCGTCGGGCGCGGGCAAGACCTCGCTGATCCATGCGGGACTGCTCAAGCGTTTGCGCCAGGACGAGGAGTTCCGCGTGCTGCCCGTCATGCGGGTCAACCTCGCGCAGGCCGCATGGCGGAGCGGCGGAGGCCCGGGCAACAAGTACGTGCGCAGCGCACTCGACTATCTGGAATCCGGCCTGCCGGAGGACAAGCGGATGCCGGTGGCGGATCTCGAGACGATCCGGTTCAAGGACTATCTCGACCGGCGACCGCGGATGGCGGACGACGGGCCGGTCGGTTCCGACTACGAGGTGCTGGTATTCGACCAGTTCGAGGAGATCATTACCCTCGACCCGATCGATCACGACCAGAAGGCAGAGTTCTTCCGGCAGATCGGAGAGGCGCTGCGCGATCGCAATCGCTGGGCGCTGTTCGTGATGCGCGAGGATCACGTCGCCGAGATCGACGATTTCAGCCACCTGCTTCCGACGTCGCTCGCGACCCGTTTTCGCCTCAATCTGCTCAGTCGGGAGCAGGCGTCCGAGGCGATCAAGGGTCCGGCCGAAGCCAGCCACCGGCCGTTCGGCGGCGAAGTCGTCGAGCGCCTGGTCGCCGATCTCGCGACGGTGACGGTGCAGGACGGCAACGACGTCCGCGTGGCCGAAGGCGAGCATGTCGAGCCGGTGCAGTTGCAGGTCGTCTGCCGCCGGCTCTGGAACCGGCATGTCGAGCAGGAGATCGGGGTCGCCGACCTCGGCGGGTCCAGTGCGGTCAACGAGGCGCTCGAGCATTTCTACGCCGACACGATTGCAACCGTCGTGCGCGAAACGGGCGTGCGCGAGCGCTCGCTGCGCGACTGGGTCGAGAAAGAGCTGATCATCGGCGGCACGCTCCGTGGACAGGTCATCCGTACTCCGGGGCAGACCTGCGGCCTCCCCAACGCGACCATCGACGCGTTGACCCGCGGGCACCTGTTGCGGGCGGAACGCCGGGGCGGGCGGGAGTGGATCGAGATCACCCACGACCGGCTGCTGCTGCCCATCCGGGAAAACAACGCCCGCTGGCGCAAGGCCAACCTCACGCTGTTCCAGCAGCAGGCGGCACTCTGGGCCGCCCACGAGCGTGCAGAAGGAATGCTGCTCTCGGGCGCGGAGCTCGACCAGGCGCAGGCCTGGGCCGAGGCCAATCCGACGGATCTCGAGGACGACGAGCGCGATTACCTCGCTGCGTGCCAGGCGGCGCGCGAGCGCCAGCGCCAGATCGAGGAGAAGAACCGCCAGATCGCCGAGCAGAATCAGCGTCTGGAGGAAAGCAATCGCGAGATCGCCGAGCAGAGCACCCGGGCGCGACGCTACGCGCGTTTCTGGTTCGCGTCGTCGTGCGTGATGCTGGTGCTGGGAGTGGTCACCTGGGCGTTGTTCGCGCGCACGCTGGTCCTCGAGACGGAAGCCCAGCACGTGCAGGAAGTCACGCAGATCCGCCAGCTTCTGGCCACTGCGCGCGACCTGCCGCAGGTGCAGTACGGCAAGACGCTGACGCTTGCGCTGCACGCCAATGACCTGCTCCAGACCGCGCTCAAGGACAACCCTGCCGATGCGGATCTGCATCGCGAGGAATTGACGACACGCTTTACGATGATTGCGGGGCTGCTGGTCGCTCCGCCGGTGACGCGGACCTTCGCCGGTCACGGAGCATCGGTCCGCCGGGTCGCATGGAGTCCGGACGGGAAGGTCATCGCCTCGGCCAGCTTCGACAAGTCGATCGTCCTGTGGAACGCGGCGACCGGTGCCGAAATCGCTCGGCTGAAGGGACACGACGACGGTGTCTACTGTGTCGAGTTCAGCCCCGACGGCAGCCTGCTGGCGTCGGCCGACGCCGCCGGCCGGATCCGCCTCTGGCAGGTGACACCGGCCGGGGCACAGCCGATCGGTCCCGAGAGCATGAACGGCGCCGACGGGCATCGGGGCAAGGTCACGTCTCTCGCGTTCGGATTCGATGGGCGGCACCTGGTGTCTGGGGGCTGGGACAATCAGGTGATCGTCTGGGACGTCTCGGCGCCGGCCAGTCCCAGGATGCTGGCGAGTTCGCGGCTGCGGCAGAAGCAGGGCGAGCGGCACCGCAGCGTCGTGTACGCCGTGGCCTTTGTCGCGCCGAATCTCGTGGCGGCCGGCGACTGGAGCGGCGAGGTGCGGCTCTGGGCATGGAGTTCGCAGCAGACCGCGGACGGCAAAGTGGCTCCCCTCGACTCGACGCGTCGCCTGCTGTTTGCCGACGAGGGCCTTCCGGGCGCGGTGCACGGAATCGCCTACGATCCCATGCAGGACCGCCTTGCGGCCAACGGCTGGGTCAGGATCGACAAGAAATCCAATGAAATGCGCAGCCGGGTCGCCGTGTGGGAGGCGGTGTCGACCGAGCCGCGCCTCGTCGACGATCCGGGGGGCGGGCGCCGGTCCGCGTTTCCCGGGTTCGGGGTCGATTTTTCCCGCGACGGATCGATGCTGGCTTCGACCGGGGGCATTGCGCGAACGCTGACGCTGCAGGATCTGGCCCGCAGCGGACGCGCGACGACACTGCGGTTCCAGGAGCGGGTTTTCAGCGCCGCCTTCTCGCCGCGCGATCCGGCACTGTTGGCCATCGGCGGCGCGCGCAACGTCATGCTCCTGGACACGAGACAGACCGGTTCGTTGCTGACCCGGGGACTTGGACTTCCACTGCCGGTCACCGCCATGCCGCTGGAGTCGAAGTGGCAGCACGTCGCCATGTCGCCTGATGCCAGGCTCGTCGTGGCGGCAGCCGGGAGGCAGCTGTTCGTCTGGCGCGGCGCCGGCGATCCGTTGCGGAGCTTTGAGCATCGCGCCACGATCGACAGCGGTACCGACGCGCTGGCGGCGCTTGCAATCAACCGCAACGGCACGCTGATCGCCGCCGCCGCGCAGGGGGGCGGCCGGGTCCGGCTCTGGAGCGCCGACGGCATGCCGCAGGGTGACCTCGACCGCGACGAGTGGCCGTTGCCCGGCGAAGAGAATCCGCCGCACTACCGTCTGGCCTTCAGCCCGGCCAACGACCATCTGCTCGCGGTCGCCTACCGCCGCAATCTGAGTCTCTATCGCGTAGACGATCCCAGGCAGCCCGTGCTGGTCGGGACGAACCGCACCGGCCACGCTGCACCGGTGCGTGCGATCGCCTTCCACCCGGCCGGCACCCAGCTCGCGAGCGCGGATGCGAGCGCGAACATCCTGCTCTGGGGCGTGTCGGAGCAGGAAGGCCTGGCTCCGATCGCGGGTGCACTGCGGCTGCCGGGCGAGGCCGCGGCGACGCTCGCGTATTCCCCCGATGGCCGGCTGCTTGCGGCTGGAAGTTTCGACTCGGACATCTCGGTGTTCGATATGCTGCGGGAGCGCGAGACGATCGTCCTGGCCGATCACGAGATCGCGATTTCCAATCTGGCCTTTGGCGGCGGCAGCAACGACCCGCTGATGCTGTCCATGGATCGCGAAGGCCGCGGTTACCTGTGGGACGCCCGCGGGGGCCACTTCCGGCGGCTCGGCCGATCGTTCTCTGCCCCCAGCAGCACCGAACTGCCGATGGCGCTCTCGGCCGGCGGCGATCTGGTGGTCACCGGCGGTTTGCGGCCGCGGATATGGGACCTGCGCCGCGATTCCCTGGTGCGGCTTGCCTGCCAGGTGCGTTCCGACGACTTCAACGAGGTGGAGAGGAAAGCCTACGGCATCACCGGGCTGCGCAATCCCTGTTCTGTCCCGTAGTCGGATCAGCGCCTGCCGAGGAGATCACAGTGGAACTTCCGCGCCTGCATGCCAACGGCGTCGACGGCGCGACCGGCGGGTATCTGGCGCCGCCGGTCTCCCCGGCGGAGTTCGCGCGGTTCGTCCTCGACCTCCCCGAAGATCCGGCGCTGGACGACCTGCGTCTGCGGCGCCAGCGGACCGAGCCGCATCTCGGCCTGCGCCGGGGCCTTGACGCGAACGATCTTGCCGACGCCGGTTGGGGCGTGATCTTTGCGCACGATGCCGATCCGGCGCTGCGCGAGGCGCTCTCGCCATTGCTCGATCTGCGCCGGGCGCAGGCGAGCGCGAAGGGGCTTCGCTACCGCGAGTACGCCGGGAGCGCTGGCTACACGCCGGAACTCTCCAAGGACGCATTCCTCGCAGCGAACAACAGCGCCCCCGGTCCCGCCAATCCGGATCGGGTGCCCTATTACCTGCTGCTGGTCGGCGATCCGGCTGCGATTCCGTACGAATTCCAGTACCAGCTCGACGTCCAGTATGCGGTCGGGCGCATCGCCTTCGACACACCGGATCAGTATGCGAGTTACGCGGCCGGCGTCGTCGCCGCCGAGAGCGGCCGGATCGTTCGCCCGCGCCGTGCGGTGTTCTTCGGCACGAGAAACGTCGACGACGAGGCAACCGCGCTGTCGGCCGACTACCTCGTCGCGCCGCTGGCGGCGACCTTCGCCGCGCGCAGCGCGGACCGGTGGAACGTGCAATCGCTCGTCGGCGCGCAGGCCGGAAAGTCGAGGCTCGCAGCGCTCGCCGGCGGCGCCGATGCGCCTGCGCTGCTGTTCACCGCCAGTCATGGCGTGGGGTTCCCCGCCGGCGATCCGCGGCAGGCGCGACACCAGGGCGCACTGCTGTGCCAGGAGTGGCCGGGGCCGGTCGCCCACGCTGGCGAACTCCCGGAGACGTACTACTACTCGGGCGACGACGCGCGGGCGGGCGGGAGCCCGTCCGGACTGGTGAGCTTTCACTTTGCGTGCTACGGCGCGGGCACGCCGCAGTTCGACGAATTCCTGCGCCGACCCGATGCACCGCCGCGGCGGATCGCACCGCAGCCGCTGATCGCCCCGTTGGCGCAGCAGATGCTGGGTCACGCGGGCGGGGGCGCTCTCGCTTTCATCGGCCACGTCGAGCGCGCCTGGGCCTACGCATTCACCTGGCCGGGGGCCGCGGACGCGCAACTCGCCGTGTTCGAGGACACGCTGGGCAGCCTGTTCGACGGCGGCACCGTCGGGTATGCAATGGAGGTGTTCAACGAACGCTATGCCGAACTCGCGACCGAGCTCACGACCGAGCTGGCCGCCATTCGCAACGGCAGGAAGCGGGACGATCTGACGCTGGCGCGCATGTGGACGACACTTAACGACGCCCGCAACCATGTCATCGTCGGCGACCCGGCGGTTCGTCTGGCCGTCGGCGCGTGCTGAACGCGGGACTTCCGATCGCAATCGAGAGGGCGCGGGCGACCGACGCCGATCCATCCACCCGGTCTTGTCAGGATTGAAATGCCAGCTGGCCGAGAAGACTTTCGCATCGAACTCCTGCCGGCGCGGCACGGGGACTGCCTTTGGATCGAGTACGGAGATCCGGTCCGGCCCTGCCGGATCCTCATCGACGGCGGTCCGGCCTTTGCCTATCCTGCGCTGCGGCGGCGGATAGAGCAGCTGCCCGAGAATGACCGGCGCATCGACCTGCTGGTTGTCACGCACATCGACGCGGATCACATCGAGGGCGCGATCCGGCTGCTGCGCGACACGGCGCTCGGGCTTTCGATCGGCGACATCTGGTACAACGCATGGCGCCAACTGGTGCCGAAACAGAAGGGCTTGGCCCCGGTCGATCTCGATTACGGCCCCTTGCAGGGCGAATACCTGAGCGCCTTGATCCAGGCGCGCCGGCTGCCGTGGAACAAGGCCTTTGACGGCGGTCCCGTCCGGGCCGGGTTGGCGGATGAGCCGCCCGTCCGCGTGCTTGCGGGCGGTGCGCGCGCGACCATTTTGTCCCCGACCGAAGTGGAGCTCGAGCGCCTGCGCGACACCTGGGAGAGCGAGCTGGAAGGCGCCGGTCTCGAGCCGGATTCGCCGGAAGAAGCCATGCGGCGCCTTGCCGAAGCAAAGCGGCTCGCACCTCCGCCAAGCTTCGGCCTCGAACTTCCGGACATCGACGAGCTTGCAGGCGAGCCCTTCAATTGCGATCGGGCGGTCGCCAACGGCAGCAGCATCGCGCTGCTCCTCGAGCACGAGGGGCGGCGCTGCCTGCTGTTGGGCGATGCTCATCCGGACGTCGTCGAAGCGTCGATCATGCGGCTGCCCGCGGCTGCCCTGGGGCCGCGCCTCGCCGTCGACGTCGTCAAGATTCCGCACCACGGCAGCCGCAACAACGTCAGCCGGTCGCTGCTGGAACGACTGCAATGTAACCGTTTCCTGATCTCGAGCGATGGCAGCTACTTCAACCACCCGGATCCCGAAGCGATCGCCCGTCTCGTCAAGTCCGGCAATGCGTCGCCCGAACTCGTGTTCAACTACCGTTCGCGGCGAACGGCGATCTGGGACGACCCGCGGCTGCGCGAGCAGCATGCCTATCGGACGGTGTTTCCGCAGACGACGAACGCAGGCGTGATCGTGGATGTCGTCCGTCGAACACCATGAGCATTGTAAAGGAGCGTCCCTTGAAGCGAATAATTCTATGCGCAGACGGCACCTGGAACGAGGCCGAAGAGAACGACAAGTCCACCGGCCGTCCACAGCCCACGAATGTCCTCAAGGTGGCGCGCGCGGTGCTTCCGCGCTCGCGCAGCGGTATCGAGCAGGTGCTCTACTACCATGAGGGCGTAGGCACCGAGGGAGGGCTCGACACGTTCACCGGCGGAGCATTCGGCGGCGGCATGTCGCAGAACGTCCGCGCCCTCTATCGCTTCCTGGTCTATAACTTCGAACCGGGCGATCAGCTCTTCTTCTTCGGCTTCAGCCGTGGCGCATTCACCGTGCGCACGCTGGCCGGCTTCATGCACAGGGTGGGCATGTTGAAGAAGGACGACGAGTACTACACGCGGGAGATCTACGAACTCTATGCGAAGCGTACGCCGCTCGACTCGCCGGAGTGGAAGCACGCTTTCCGCAACATCAGGGACGCGCAACCCTGTCCTCCGATACGGTTCATCGGCGTCTGGGACACCGTCGGCGCGCTCGGTGCCCCGGGCATCGTCGGCCAGGTCCTCAACCGCGACAAGTACAAATACCATGACATCGGGCTGAATTCGAACATTGAAAACGCCTACCACGCGCTTGCGATCGACGAGCAGAGAAAGCCGTTCGCTCCTGACCTGTGGACCCGGCCGAGCGATTGGCCTGGCGTGCTCGAGCAGGTGTGGTTCCCCGGCGTGCACTCCAACGTCGGCGGAAGCTACAGTCCCGACGGACTCGCCAACGAGGCACTGCACTGGCTGATCGAAAAAGCCGAGGATCTCGGCCTCGAGTTCAACGGCGGCTACTTGGCAAAGTACCGGCCTTGCTTCAATTCAGTCCTGAATGACTCGATGACCCTGACGTACAGGGTCATGGGTGCGCATCTGCGACTCATGGGCGAGCATCTCGCCGATGGCGAAGCACTGCATCAGTCTGCCCTGGACCGAAAGGCCCTGGCAGAGTGCAGGTACGATCCTCCGAATCTGCACCAGGCGCTCGCCGCATCGAAGCTGCCGATCCGGGACACCGCGCGCGTCCCACGCGGAACGCCGTGCCCACCGTTCGGATGACCGCCGATCGGAGCCGAGCTAAGACTTATCCGCCTGTCTGGCCCGCTCGCGCCAGCTCTCTGATTTGTCCGGGTAATCGTCCTCGTCCTCGAGATCGATCGCAGCCGAAGCCGGCAGTTTCGCGATGATCTCCTCGAGCATGCGAACGTGCTCGGCTTCCTCGTCCCGCAGTTCCTCGAACAGCGCTTTGACGTCCGGCTGGTTCACGTAGCGGAGGGCCTGGCCGTAGAACGCGAAAGCCTTCTTTTCGGAGGACAGCGCCACCTGGTACGCCTTCAGCGTGGACATGTTCATGCTGGGCGCGCCGACGTCCGGGGCCTCCACATCGAAGATGTCGTCGAGCTTGACCGTTGGAGGCTTGTCGCCGAACAGTGCGAGCCTGCGCTCGGCGAGCTGCTCACCGTGCTTGCCCTCGTTGACGGCCATCGATTCGAATACCGCGCCGGCGTCGTCCGTACCACGGGTTCCGAGCCGTTCGGCGAACTGCGTGTACCGATTGTGCGCTTCGATCTCGATCAGAGCGGCGAGATCGATCGCGTCCATCAGCGTGAGTTTGGAATAATCGAGTCTTGTTGACATGGGTCCTCCGGCGACAGTGCAACGCACCCCGTCACATGGGCACGAGCCTGTCTGGTGAATCGGAATTTCAAACGACGGTCTTTGGCAGGAAGAACGGTATCACCGCGCCCATCGTCCCGTCAAAGCGTAGGGCTCGCCGGGGTCATCGCGGGACCCTGCGCAGAGGCTGAGGAGGGCGTGGCCGCGCGACCGGGGGGCGACCCGGCGACGTCCTCAACCGCCGCCGACGGGCGGGATCGCCGACAGCTCATCGTTCGCTGCGAGGGCTCGGCTGCGATTGCGTTCGAACCGGCCGTTGACGGTGAAGACCCGGATCGTCGGCGACGTGATGTTGAGGGCGTGCAGCACATCGTCGATCGTCGCGCCGTCGGCGACTTCGATCGTGCCGCCCGGCGGCGTCATGGCCTTGAGCATTCCCATCAGTTTCAGGCGGATCTGCATTCGACCGACCCGAAACGAAACTGGCGCGCCTGGGCCGGCCGCCCCAGCAACGTCATGCCGACGAGCTTCGCGGCTACGCCGCAGGCGACGTACGCGCGGCGGATGTCGTTCGGGTTGTCCTGGAGGTACTTCTTCCACGGTCCCAGTCGGCTCTGCGTCTGCATCAGGCCCTTGACCATGCCCACGTCGGTGAGCATCCCCACGTCGCTGGCGCGCCCCATGAAGACGGCGCCGGAAATGCGGTCGTCGGTCCACAGCAGCCTGCGATAGATGAATCCGGCGGGATTGTCGATCGTCGTCGTTTCGGCTGCGTCGTCGTTCCAGCGGCCGAAGCTCGCACCCTGGAGGCCGCAGATGTCGACCACGTTCATCGACACGCTGCCGGGATAGTGCACCTCGTGGCCGGCCATGTTGGCGCCCGCCACCCGGCCGTGGTCCACCGCCGTCGGCTGGATCGGATGGACAGCGTTTTCGCCGCCGGACAGCACGGGGCCCTGCGCCACGTCGCCGGCCGCGTAGACGTGCGGGAAATTCGTCTGCATCCGATCGTTCACCAGAATCGCCTCGCCGGTGGCGATGCCCGAACCCTCGGAGCAGGTCGAGGTTCGGACGGATGCCTGTCGCCAGGATCACGATGTCGGCGGTCAGCGACTGTCCGTCGGACAGTTCGACCGCATTCGTCCCATCGGCCTCGCGCCGGATCCGCTGCACGCCGGCACCGCAGTGGACCGGGATGTTCCGCGCCGCCAGCCAGCGCTGCGCGTGGTCCGCAGCGGCCGCGTCGAGCATCCGCGGGAGCACCTGCGTCTCGCGCTCGACCACCGCCAGCTGCCACTTCCGCTTGTACATCGCGTTGAGGACGATGAAGCCGATGAAGCCGGCGCCGACGAGCACGACGCGCGGGGTGCGTCCGGCCGGCTGCAGCGATGCGGCGTGCTTCAGCACGCGGTCGGTGTGCGCCAGCGACCAGAGCGGTGTGACACCCGGCAGATCGGCGCCGGGGATCGACGGGCGGAGCGGCGACGAACCGGTGGCGATCAGCAGCGTGTCGAAACCCAGCGTGCTGCCGTCGGTCAGCGTGACGAATCTGCGTTGCGGGTCGACAGCCGCGACGCGGATGCCGAACCGGGTCGCGACCTTCAGCCGCGCGAAGTACGCGGCGTCTCCGGTGTGCGTCTGCACCTCGGGGATGGCACCCGCCAGCCAGTACGGCAGCGCCATGCGCGAATGCGCCGGCTCGTCGCAGACGAGCGTGATGTCCGACCGACCGCCGTCGAACTGCCGGATCGTCTCGACGGCGTTGGTCGCGGCGGGCCCGCCGCCAATGATGACGTGATGCATGAGGTTTCGTCCCGATGAGTTGTGTGCGGCCGCGGGCGCAGGCAAGTTCCGCCGAGTTCAGGTGGAAGCCAGCCCAAGTTCCGCCAGCTTCGCGCGCGTGGGCACGCCGTCCTCCGACCAGCCGCGCTCGCGGTAGTACACCGGAAGCATGGCGTCGAGGTTCACGACGACGCCAGCCGACGGGCCGCTCTTGTGCGCGTCCTTCAGCAACCGTTGCGGCAGGGTGTCGTCGGCTTGGGTCAGCCCCGCCTTCAGGTTGAACAGTCGTTCGATGTTCCAGGTGCGCTCGCCGACCTGCACGAAGTCGTCGACCGTATAGCGGACGCCGCGAACGGCGGCGGTGCAGGGAACGAGCGACTCGAGCGGCCCGCCGGAGCCGCCGATGAAGAGGCACGTACCTGTGTTGTCGTGCGCCGTGGTGCGGTTCTGTTCGCGCACGACCCACTCGCTCTTTCCGGCCGGCGTGTGCGGGTCCATTTCGCCCGAGCTTTCGACGCCGGGCGTCCATGCGCGCAAGTGGCACGCGCCCCGGTTGCAGGTGGCAAAGGCCACGCCCATCCCCTGGAAGCCGCGCGGGTCGTAGGCGGGGAACTCCTGGCCTTTCACCCCCATGAACACTTCCGGATGCCGGAACTTGTCGCCCATCCGCTTCGAGCCTTCGGCGATTTCATTGCCGAAACCCTCGCGATAAGCGGTGGCCTCGACCATTCGCACCAGTGCTTCGGCCGAGCCGAAGCGCAACGGCATCTCGACCTCGTCATCGCCGATCACGCCCCGCTCGTAGAGTTCCATTGCGGCGGCCAGCGAGGCGCCCATCGAGATCGGGTCGATTCCCAGGTCGTTGCACATCCAGTTCGCCTTGATCACGGCGTCGAGGTCGCCCACGCCGCAGTCGGCGCCGAGCGCCCAGGCATTTTCGTATTCGGGGCCTTCGCCCGCGTGTTTCCAGTTGCGCGGATGCATGTTGACCAGATACTTGTCCGCGTGTTCGCGGAGGCGCGTGACCCGGCCGCAGGCGATCGTGCAGGCGAAGCACGCCTTGTTGGCGACCATCCGCGTTTCCCTGATCGTGTTGCCGTTCAGGTTCTCGTAGTGCTCGAACTGCCCCTCGAGAAAATTGCGGGTCGGCAGGCCGCCGAAGGCCTGCGTCAGGTCGATGGTGGCGGCGGTTCCCAATTCGGTGAACGCCATGCGTCCGGGGTTGTCCTGCATCGCGGTCCGCATCGACCCGACCGCATGCATGAACGCGACGGGATCCGCCACGCGGACACCGCCGGTCCCGCGCACGGCGATTGCCTTGAGGTTCTTCGAGCCCATCACGGCGCCGACGCCGCTGCGGCCCGCGGCGCGGTGCTTGTCGTTCATGATGCAGGCGAAGCGCACCAGTTTCTCGCCGCCCGGACCGATGCAAGCCACGCGCAAGTCCGGAATCCCCAGCTCCCGCCGCAGCCCGTCCTCGGTGTCACCGACCGTACGGCCCCAGTAGTGCTGCGCATCGCGCAACTCGACGTGATCGTCGTAGATGTAGAGGAAGACCGGCTTGGGCGCCCGCCCTTCGACGATCACCATGTCGTAGCCCGCAAACCGAAGTTCGGGACCCCAGTGGCCGCCCGAATTCGAGGTGGTGATGGCGTTGGTCAGCGCGCCTTTGGTCACCACCATGTAGCGGGCACCGCAGGGCACCGGCGTCCCGGTCAGCGGTCCGGTGGCAAAGATCAGCTTGTTCGCGGGCGACAGCGGATCCACCTGCGCGTCGAGTTCTTCATAGAGATAACGGGCGGCCAGACCGCGCCCGCCGAGATAGTCGTGCAGCCAATCAACCCGTATGTCCTCGACCGCGATCCGGCCGCTGGTCAGGTCCACTCGCAGCAGCTTGCCGATGGGCGCCTGCATCGTTCGCTCCTCTCGTGTCACGTGGTGCGAGCCTCGACTCGGGTTGGCCTTGGCCCTAGCCGCCGAGCGCGGCGACGTGGTTGCGATGAACCTTCTCGCCCCAGGCCTCGAACCACTGCCCCGGCTGCGTGCTCTCGCCGTACACGATCGCCTGCGTAGGGCATGCGCTGGCGCAGGCCGGCTGCCCGCCGCAGAGGTTGCACTTCGCGGCCTTGTCGGACACCGGCAGCGTGAACACGGTGCCGAACGGACAGGCGATCGTGCACAGGTGGCAGCCGATGCACAGCGCGTCGATGACCACCTTGGCGCCGGTCGCCGGATCCAGGGTGATCGCATTCACCGGACAGGCATTCATGCACCACGCCTCGTCGCATTGCAGGCAGGTGTACGGGGCATAGCTGGCTTCTTCGTCGAACACGTTGACGCGGATCAGGCTCTTCGACGGTGCGTACGTCCCCGTCTGGACCCAGGAGCAGGCCAGTTCGCATTGCATGCAGCCCGTGCACTTGTCGGGCACGATGGTGAGCGTTTTCGTCATGGCAGGACTCCTGTCAGCCACCGTTCGGACGATCGACTTTCGACGTTTGCGAGTGTACCGAACATCGGCGCGAAGAGGGTGGGTGGCGAAATGCCAGCTATGCCGCGATGGGCGTGCGGATCGAACCGCGGTGATGCATGTACCGTGCGTGGCGACCAGGCGAGGCAGCGGCAGGGCAGAACGCGATCATGGCGAGAGGGTCGCGGGCCGCCCGGCACATTACGGTGGAAAAGGTATGCACGGCGGCGCCTCCGCGCAACTCGTACAGGCCGGCGTCCTGCTGATCGAGAACCTCCGTCGCCGTTGATGCGGTAGACGGGTTGGAGTGCAGGGTTGCCGTTGCCGGCCACCACACTGAGGATGTAGCCGAGGTAGCGTTCCATGGTGTCGGTGGCGTTGAGCCGATCGAGCGCATCGACGACAAAAAGCCCACTGGCCGTTCCCGACCAGCGCCCGTTCGCGGTCTGCCTTCATCCGGCGTCCCTTCCGGGAAACGGTTGCGCAGCGAGAAACTCGGCGAGCCACTGCCGAACGGCAGCGACATCGGGCAGGCGATGGCGTGCACAGGTAGGGCCGATCCCGACCTTGACGCCGTAACCGCGCGCGCGCTGGACAACCGCAAAACCATGCTCGTCGCCGTGATCATCGCCGACGAACACCGGTCGTCGTCCGGCGAACGGGATCTCGCGCATGAAATCGCGGATCGCGGTGCCCTTGTCGCGCTGCGCGGGACGGATTTCAACCAGCATCTTCCCGGGCTGCAGGCACAGCGCGGCGCCCGGCTCATCGGCGAGCGCACGCTTCATTGTCTGCCGCACCTGCGCCGCGAGTTGCGGTGCCAACCGGTAGTGAAGCGCCAGCGTGGCGCCCTTGTCCTCGAGCATGAGGCCCTCGTGCCGAGTCGCGAAGTCGGAGAGCAGTGCGCGCAGGCGCAATAGCGTGCCGCGATCCGGCGCGTGCAGATGCAGCGTGCCCAGGGCATCACGCCGTTCGCAGCCGTGCTGTCCCGCGGCCGGCAGCGCCAGACCGGGGAAGAGTGCGTCGACATCGCTGAGCGCCCGGCCCGAGACCAGCGCGCACGCGCCCTCCAGGGCAGCGTGCAATTCCGGCAGCAGCCCGGAAACCTCGGCATCGACGCGCACCTCCGCCGGCGTCGGAGCGAGATCGAGCAGCGTGCCGTCGATGTCGAGGAACAGGGCGTCCCGCGGTGCAATCGGAGGCGGGGGTGACAGGGTTGTTGGGGACATCTGTTGCATCGCAGTCTCAGGGTTCGTCCTTGGCCGCGCCCGACGCGCCGAAGGGGCTGCGCTCGCGCATGACCGCGGCATCGAGCAGCATCCGTCCGGCCCAGCGGTAGACGTTGAACTCGCGCACGATGCCGCGCATGATGCGCATCCGGCTGGTCTGCTCGGCGGGCGGCATGGACAGCGCGCGATCGAGCGCGGCGGCGCACTCGTCGGCGTCGTAGGGGTTGACGATCAGCGCCTCGGGCAGTTCGCGCGATGCCCCGGTGAAGTGCGAAAGCACCAGGACGCCCTGCTCGTCGTCGCGCGCGGCGACGAATTCCTTGGCGACCAGGTTCATGCCGTCGTGCAGGCTGCTGACAAAGCAGACATCGGCGGCTCGATGGTACTCGTAGACGGCATCGGGTTCGTGGTGCTCGGCGAGCAGGATGATCGGCGGGATCTTGGCCTGCGGATAGCGGCCGTTGATCTCGTCGGCCAGGGCCTTGACCCGCGCGGCGTAGTCGCGGTAGTCGTCGATCATGCCGCGCGTCGGCGCGGCGATCTGGACGAAGGTGAACTTGCCGATCCAGTGCGGTTCCAGCTCGAGCAGCCGGCCGACGGCGTTGAAGCGCTCGATGATGCCCTTGGTGTAGTCGAGGCGGTCGATGCCCACGCCCAGGCGATGCTTGGGCGGCAGGCCCAGCCGCTCGCGCACCGCCTTCCGGCAGGCGGCGACGTCGCCGATGCGCGCCAGCGACACCGGCGGCCACTCGATCGAGATCGGATAGCGATGGACCTGCGTGCGTTGCCCGCGCAGGGTCACCGCGAAGTCCTCGCGGTCGACCCGGGCCTCGAGCAGCCGGTCGACGGTGTCGAGGAAGTTGTTGCAGTGGAACTGGGTATGGAACCCCAGGATGCTGCTGCCGAGGAGGCCATCCAGCAGCTCGCGACGCCATGGGCAGATGGCGAACGACTCCGGGTTCGGCCAGGGGATGTGCCAGAACGTGATCACGGTCGCCTTGGGCAGGCGGTCGCGGATCATCCGCGGCAACAGCGCGAAATGGTAGTCCTGCACCAGCACGATCGGGTCGTCGGTGCGGGACTCGGCCACCACCGCGTCGGCGAAGCGCGCATTGACCAGCCGATAGTGCTCGAAGTCATTCGAGCGGAAGGTGGGCCGCACGTGCGCGTTGTGGCACAGCGGCCAGATGCCCTCGTTGGCAAACCCGCTGTAGTAACCCTTCTCCTCGTCCGCGGTCAGCCAGACCCGACGCAGCCGGTAGGCGGGCTTCTCCGGCGGCACGTCGACGCGATCGTTGGCGTCGACCGTCTCGCGGTCGGCGGAACCGCTGCCGTGCGCAATCCAGGTGCCGGAACAGGCGCGCATCACCGGTTCGAGCGCGGTGACGAGGCCGCTGGCCGGGTTCTGCACCCGGATACCCTGCGGCGTATGGACGTGGATGAACGGCTCGCGATTGCTGACGGCGATGATGTCGTGGCCGCGCAGTTCGCCGTGCAGCGTCGCCCGCAGCAGATCCTGGGTCCACAGCCGCTGGCTGCCGTCGAGCGGGCGATACTGCCGTTCCAGGTCGCGGATCAGCTCGCGCAGGTCGCGCTCGATCGGTCGCAGCTCCGGGGTGGCGCTGCGGGCAGGGCGCAGGATGCCTTCCCCGCGCAGCAGCGCCCGCAACCCCTGCACCCATCCGCGCCACGACAGCTGGGCGATGGCCACCGTTATCAACGCCACGATCGTCCCCATCGCGATAAAGAACAAGAAAACGTAGCGCTGCGTTTCTTCGCTTCGCCGCTCGACGAAGCTCATGTCGTGGACCAGGACCAGATGGCTGGGCGCGGAGTCCGCGCCGGCTATTTCCCGCACCCCAAGGTGAACCAGACCGTGCGCCGTCCTCAGCAGCCGCTCGCTGGTGCCGAGCGGCGCCTTCAACGTCGCACAGCGGATCTCCGGGGGAAAGGTAAAGGTGGCGATGGCGTCGGCGCGCCAGGGCACGCACAGGCCGACGGCATAGAGCCGTTCGTCCCGCAGCAGGCGCGTGAAATAGGCACCGATCCGCGTCGTCGACTGGGTTCGGATCAACTCTGCCAGGGGTTCTTCCGCCGTGGTCGCAATCAACGTCGACCGGATGTCGAGGTCGCGTACGAACCAGCGCTGCATCAGTGCGTCGACCAGCGGCACCGACGCCCACGCGAATGCCGTCAGCACCAACAACAGCGGAATCACGAATCTCAGGGAAAGCCGCATCGACCGGTCTCCGGCAGGCAAAGCTCAGGGGGTTGCAAAGCGGGGGGCATTGCCCCAACCGCCGCTGCGCCCCTGCGCACGCACGGAGCCACGCTCAACCCTGTCTGATGGCGCAGTATGGACCCGCTCGATCGTGCTGTCCCGCCGGCGCCCAGTGGCGCTCTACCGGTGGCGGCAGGGCAGGGTGCGCCGGCGTCATTCCCGCCCGGGCATCGACCCCCACCCGAGCGAAGGCGCTGCCCGCAAGCCGATTTCATGTCCGCCCGACGGCGGCCAAAAATGCGTTTGCGGCCAATTATATTTCACGGTCAGGTGCGGTGCCAACCCGACTGTCCGCAATCGCGCGAGGACGGCCCGCACGCAGCACCCACGCGCGCGGCACGTCGTGCGCGACGGGGGCCAAGCAACCATCGGCGATCGAACGGCCGCGCGCTCGTTCAGCCCCTGATGATGCGCGCCGGGTTCCCGGCGACCGTGGCAGTTGCAGGCACGTCGTGAGTCACGACGCTCCCCGCGCCGACAATGGCATCATCGCCAACGGTGATTCCCGGGAGGATGACGGCGCCTCCGCCGATCCACACCCTCCGACCAATCCGCACCGGCCGTCCGAATTCAAGCCCCACGCTGCGCTGGGCCTGATCGCGCGGATGATCGGCCGCATAGATCTGGACCGCAGGGCCGACCTGCGTTCCTTCCCCGATCGCCACTTCAACCACGTCGAGAATCACGCAATTGAAATTGAGGAATACATCCGGCCCGAGGCGAATGTTGAAACCATAGTCGCAGTGGAACGGTGGGCGTACAACGACACGCTCCCCTACTTCGCCGAGACGCTCCGCCAGCAACATCCATCGGGCCTCGGCCGACATGCCGAGCGACGCGTTGTATCGGACCAGCCAGTCCTTCGTCGCCGTCTGGGCCGCCTGAATCTCCGGCGCACCGGGACGATACAGTTCGCCGGCCAGCATCTTCTCCCTTTCGCTGCGAGTCATGGGCCTCTCTCCGCCAAGCTGGTGACGAATTGAACGTGCAAGGTCGACGCGAGCGAAGACATGCATCGTCGCTTCGTCGCGATCGGCAAGTAGGCTACTCTAGCAGCCCGCGGGCCGGGGTCGCGGACGAACCGGGAGCGCCGGGGACGCGGCCGCGGCCGATCCTGTTCGGGTTGACGGCTGACGCATCGCGCCGGTGTCGAATCGAGGCGAGGCGCCGGGCGGGACCGCGAGGGAGCGTCGACCGACGACGGGAAGCTGCGATGCATTCCGGAGAGGTCGCCACGCTTTCACCCACGCGATACCTGCAGCGGACCGCGGCGGCGGCATTGCCGCGCGGCGCGGTTCAGGACTAATCTTTGCCCGATGAAGGCCCGCGCCGAACTGAAGATGAACCAGGACATCGTCGCCGAGTGCGCAATGCGCGCGCGCGCACTGCTCCATCGCAACCTGTCGCCGGAGGGCATCCTTGCCGCCACCCCGACCCGTGCCGCGGGCGCGCGCGGCTATACGGCGATCTTCGGCCGCGATGCCGCGATTTGCGCACTCGGAATGGCGGTCTCGCAGGACGCCGTGCTGTGCAGCGAAGCGGCGACCGGACTGCTGACGCTCGCCCGGCACCAGGCGCGCAACGGCCAGATACCCAAGTTCGTCGATCGAAGCCGAGACGAAGCCGATTTCTGGTATCTCGGGTGCATCGATTCGACCCTGTGGTGGCTCATTGCGATCGCGTTGCTCGATCGCAGGGAACCCCGGTCCCGCTTCGCATCGAGGCTCCAGGGGAACATCCAGCAGGCGATAGTCTGGCTTTCCTGTCAGGAACACCAGCGCTTCTTCCTGTTGCAGCAGAACGAGGCGAGCGACTGGGCCGACATCATGCCGCGCTCCGGCTTCGTGCTGTACACGAATGTTCTCTGGTACCTGGTGAAGCGCCTGTATCGACTCAAGGGCATCGTTGCGACGAAGCGCAACGTCAACCAGATCTTCCGCCCGTTTGCCGGGGACTTCGCCGAATACCGGCGCGCGCGCCTGCTTACGCACTACGGGCGCAAAGGCGTCCGCAATCGCGATCTGTATCTCAGTTTCGTCAACTTCTCGTTCTGCGGCCACGAGGGCGACGTGTTCGGGAACGTGCTGGCGATCCTCGCGGGGCTCGCCGACGAGGCGACCACCCGTCAGATCATTCGCGCCGTTATCCGTGCGCGCGCAAACGACCCCTACCCGGTGCGGGTGGTCTGCGATCCCATCCTCGAGCAGGATCTGCTTTGGCGTCCCTACATGTCTCGGCATCAGCAGAATTTCGCATGGCAGTATCACAACGGCGGCATCTGGCCATTCGTCGGCGCCTTCTGGGTGATCGCGCTGCGTGAAGCGGGCCTGCGCGCCGAGGCAAGTGCCGAACTCGCCCGTGTCGCGATGGCCAATGCGCAGGCCGGCTGGGGGTTCACGGAATGGTTGCATGGGCGTACGCTTGAGCCAAGTGGCATGACCGGACAATCATGGAATGCCGCCGCTTTTCTCCTCGCGCACCATGCACTGAACTCGTCCAAGCGAGTCTTCCCTGCTTCGTTGCCGCACCGTGGCCCGCGTCCGAAGGCAAGCGACGCTGACGCTTAGGAATCACGGCCCGGAAGGGTGGTCGGCATCGGCTATTCCGGCGCCGCGACATGGCGGTGCGCTCGCGGCGTGCGACCGGCATGGAACTTACGGACCGACATCGGAATCAATGCTGAAGCATCGGCGGCCGTTGCAGGATCCGGTGCATATTGGGAGGAGCACTTGATCAGCGAACTGGACTCGTATCTCTTTCGGGAAGGTACGCACGGCCATCTGCACTCGATGATGGGATGTGTACTCGGCCCGCACGCAGCAACGTTTCGCGTCTGGGCGCCGAACGCGTCAAGCGTGGCGGTCGTCGGCGATTTCAATGCATGGAGCGGTGCTGCCAACCCGCTGCAGGCGCGGCCCGACGGCTCCGGCGTGTGGGAGGGCCGCGTCGCGGGCGTCGCCCGGGGCGACGCCTACAAATTCCGCATCCTCTCGGCCGACGGCAGCAAGACGACCGACAAGGCCGACCCGTACGCCAAGTACGCGGAGGCGCCGCCGCTGACCGCGTCGCGTGCCTGGACGCTCGAGTACGACTGGGGCGACGACGACTGGATGGCGTCCCGGGCGGCCCACAACGCGCTCGACGCGCCGATGTCCGTCTACGAGGTGCACCTCGGATCGTGGCGCCGCGGCGACGACGACCGGATGCCGACGTACCGGGAGATCGCGCAGCCGCTCGCCGAATACGTTCGAGACCAGGGCTTCACGCACGTCGAGCTGATGCCCGTCACCGAGCACCCGTTCTACGGTTCCTGGGGCTATCAGACCACCGGCTACTTCTCGCCGACGGCGCGTTACGGGGAGCCGCAGGACTTCATGCACTTCGTCGACGTGCTGCACCAGCACGGAATCGGCGTGATCCTCGACTGGGTTCCCTCGCACTTTCCGACCGACGAGCACGGTCTCGGCTATTTCGACGGGACGCACCTCTACGAGCACGCCGATCCGCGCCAGGGATTTCATCCCGAGTGGAACAGCTCGATCTTCAACTACGATCGCAACGAGGTGCGCGCGTTCCTGCTGTCCAGCGCGCTCTTCTGGCTGGATGTCTATCATCTCGACGGCCTGCGCGTCGACGCCGTCGCCTCGATGCTCTACCTCGACTATGGCCGCAAGGAAGGAGAGTGGATACCCAACAGCTTCGGCGGCCGGGAGAACCTCGCGGCAATCCAGTTCCTGCGGCTGCTCAACGAGTCGATCTACCGCGATCATCCGGACGTCCTGGTGATCGCGGAGGAATCGACGTCCTGGCCGATGGTCTCCCGCCCGGTCTACGTGGGCGGCCTGGGGTTCGGCATGAAGTGGAACATGGGCTGGATGCACGACACGCTCGACTACTTTCGGCAGGAGCCCATCTTTCGCAAGTACCACCACGACCGGCTCACGTTCTCGATCTGGTACGCCTTCTTCGAGAATTTCGTCCTGGCGCTGTCGCACGACGAGGTCGTCCACGGCAAGGGCTCGCTGATCGGCAGGATGCCCGGTGACGCCTGGCAGCAGTTCGCGAACTTGCGCCTGATGTACGGCTACATGTGGGGGCATCCGGGGAAGAAGCTGCTGTTCATGGGCGCGGAGTTCGGCCAGCGGCGCGAGTGGACGCACGACGGTAGCCTCGAATGGTGGGTGCTCGCGGATCCGGCGCACGCCGGAATGCAGCGCTGGGTGGCAGATCTCAACGCGCTCTACCGCGCGGAGCCTGCGCTGTACGAACAGGACTTCTCCGCTGCCGGCTTCGAGTGGGTCGACTGCCACGATGCGGAGGCCAGTGTCCTCAGTTTCCTGCGTCGGTCCCGCGGTGGCGCGTGGGTCCTCGTCGTCTGCAATTTCACGCCGGTGCCGCGGACCAACTACGTCGTCGGCCTCCCCCAAGGCGGGTACTGGCGCGAGTTGCTCAACAGCGACGCCGAGCATTACGGCGGCAGCGGCATGGGCAATCTTGGCGGGGTCGAGACCTCGCCGGTGCCGGCGCAGGGACGCTTCCATTCGGTCGCGCTGACGCTGCCTCCGCTTGCGACTCTTTTCTTCAGGCCCGGGACACGCTGAACCATGCCGACGACCACCATGACACCCGAACTTGCGGGCGACGGCCGCCGCCGCGCCGTCATCGACGGCATTGCACCAGCCGTCGACGGCGGCCGATTTGCCGTGAAGCGCGTCGTCGGCGATCGAATGACGGTCGAGTGCGACTGCTTCACCGATGGACACGACGTCGTCGTTTGCCGCCTGCTCCACCGGCGCGACGAGGAGACCGAGTGGCGCGAGACACCGATGGCGCCCATCGGCAACGATCGCTTCCGCGGTGCCTTCGCGCTGCCGGCGATCGGCCGTTACCGCTATGCGGTGACCGCCTGGGTCGACGCGTTCATGTCGTGGCGCCACGACTTCGCGCGCCGAGTCGACGCCGAGGATCTGCGCAATGCGGCGCAGGCCGGGGCGGATCTGCTGGATGCGGCCGCCTCGCGGGCCGATGGCGAGGACCGGCGGCACCTCGCGGCCTGGGCGAAGGCGTTGCGAAACGCGACCGAATCCGGCGCGCTGCGGGCGACGGCGCTCGACGAAGACCTTGCCGGGATCGCGATGCGCCATCCGGACCGGAGTCTGGCCAGCCGCTGCCCCGTCGAGTACCCGCTGGTCGTAGATCCCGGGCGTGCGTGCTTCAGCACCTGGTACGAGATGTTCCCGCGTTCCTGCGGCCCCGACGACCGCACGCACGGCACGTTTCGCGACTGCGAGGCGCGCCTTCCGTACATCGCCGGGATGGGGTTCGACGTGCTGTACCTCCCGCCGATCCACCCGATCGGCCGGGTGCGCAGGAAGGGCCGCAACAACTCCGTGGCGGGCGCCGAGGGCGATCCGGGCAGCCCGTGGGCGATCGGCGCGCAGGAGGGCGGCCACAAGGCGGTGCATCCGGCGCTCGGTACGCACGAGGACTTCCGCCGGCTGGTCGCGAAGGCGCGCGCGCTCGGACTGGAGATGGCGCTCGACATCGCCTTCCAGTGCGCGCCCGACCACCCCTACGTGAAGCAGCATCCGCAGTGGTTCCGGTGGCGCTCCGACGGCACGGTGCAATACGCGGAGAACCCGCCGAAGAAGTACCAGGACATCTATCCGTTCAACTTCGAGTCCGCGCAATGGGCGGAGCTCTGGCGCGAACTCTCCGACGTCCTGATGTTCTGGATCGGCGAGGGTGTGCGCATCTTCCGCGTCGACAATCCGCACACCAAGCCCTTCCCGTTCTGGGAATGGGCGATCGACCGCGTGAAGCGCGAGCATCCGGACGTGATCTTCCTTGCCGAGGCGTTCACGCGGCCCAAGGTGATGCACCGACTGGCCAAGCTGGGCTTCACGCAGTCCTACACGTACTTCACCTGGCGCAACACGAAGCAGGAGCTGACCGAGTATTTCACCGAGCTGACGCAGGGTCCGGGCCGCGACTATTTCCGTGCCAACTGCTGGCCGAACACGCCCGACATCCTGCCTGAATACCTGCAGTTCGGCGGACGCGCCGCCTTCATGTCCCGGGTCGTGCTGGCGGCGACGTTGGCGGCCAATTACGGTGTCTACGGCCCCGCGTACGAGCTGCTCGAGCACAGCCCGCGCGAGGCCGGGACCGAGGAATACCTCGACTCCGAGAAGTACCAGCTCCGCAGCTGGGATCTCGACCGGGACGACAGCCTCGGGAGCTTCATCGCACGCGTCAATGCGGTTCGCCGCGACAGCCCCGCGCTGCAGCACGACGGCGGGCTTCGCTTCCTGCCGATCGACAACGACCAGATGCTCTGCTACGGCAAGACCGACGGCGAGGGCGAGAACGCCGTGCTGGTGGTCGTCAATCTCGACCCGCACCACGTCCAGTCGGGCTGGGTGACCCTCGACAGCGCCCCGTTCGCCGTCGACGACCAGGGGCCGGTCCAGGTCCACGACGTGCTGACCGGCGCCCGTTTCCTGTGGAACGGTCCGCGCAACTTCGTCCAGCTCGACCCGGCGCGATCGCCGGCGCACATCTTCCGCCTGCGGCGGCGTGTGCGCACCGAGCGTGATTTCGACTACTTCCTCTAGAGGGGCCGGAATGACCGGATCAGCGAGAGCCGCTGCCGCAGCATCCGCCGCTCCGCGCAAAGCGGACGTCGCCCACTGGTACAAAGACGCCGTCATCTACCAGTTGCACGTCAAGGCGTTCTACGACGCGAACGACGACGGGATCGGGGATTTTGCCGGCCTCACCGAGAAGCTCGATTACGTCAAGGACCTCGGCGTCAACACCATCTGGCTGCTTCCGTTCTACCCGTCTCCGTTGCGCGACGACGGCTACGACGTCGCCGACTACCGCAACGTGCACCCCTCCTACGGGAGTCGCGCCGATTTCCAGCAGTTCGTACGCGAGGCGCATCATCGCGGCCTGCGGGTGATCACCGAACTCATCGTCAACCACACGTCGGACGAGCACCCCTGGTTCCAGGCGGCTCGGCGCGCGCCCAAGGGGTCGACGAAACGGAATTTCTACGTCTGGAGCGATAGCCTTGACCGGTACGGCGGTACGCGCATCATCTTCACCGACACCGAGAAATCGAACTGGGCCTGGGACGACGTCGCCAAGGCGTACTACTGGCACCGGTTCTTCAGCCACCAGCCGGATCTCAACTTCGACAACCCGCAGGTGCGCAAGGCGATCTTCCGCGTCATGCGCTACTGGCTGGACATGGGCGTGGACGGATTCCGGCTCGACGCGATTCCGTACCTCTGCGAGCGCGAGGGCACGAACAACGAGAATCTGCCCGAAACGCACGTCGTGCTGAAGGAGTTGCGCGCGCTCGTCGACGAGCACTACCCGAACCGACTGCTGCTGGCCGAGGCGAACCAGTGGCCGGAGGACGTGCGGGAGTACTTCGGCGACGGCGACGAGTGCCACATGGCCTATCACTTCCCGCTGATGCCGCGGATGTACATGGCGATCGCGCAGGAGGACCGGCACCCGATCACCGAGATCCTGCAGCAGACACCGGACATTCCCGACAGCGCCCAGTGGGCGATCTTCCTGCGCAACCACGACGAGCTGACGCTCGAGATGGTGACGAGCAAGGAGCGCGACTACATGTACCAGATGTACGCCGCCGATCCGCGCGCGCGCATCAATTTCGGCATCCGCCGTCGCCTCGCGCCGCTGCTCGAAAACGACGTCGGTCGGATCAAGCTGATGAACAGTCTGCTGCTCTCGATGCCCGGCTCGCCGGTGCTCTACTACGGCGACGAGATCGGCATGGGCGACAACATCTACCTTGGCGACCGCGACGGCGTGCGCACGCCGATGCAATGGCGTCCGGAGCGCAACGGCGGATTTTCGCGCGCGGATCCGCAGCGGCTGTACCTGCCGCCGGTGATGGACTCGGTGTACGGCTTCGAGGCGGTCAACGTGGAAGCGCAGCAGCGCGATCCGTCCTCGCTGCTCAACTGGACGCGGCGCATGCTCGCCGTGCGCGCGTCCTTTTCGGCCTTCGGCCGCGGCAGGCTCGCCATGCTGAAGCCAGGCAACCGGAAGATCCTTGCCTATCTGCGCGAGCACGCGGACGAGACCATCCTCTGCGTGGCGAATCTGGCGCGCACGGCGCAGCCGGTCGAGCTCAATCTGGCGTCGTTCAAGGGGCGCGTCCCCGTGGAACTCATGGGCCGGACACCGTTCCCTCCCATCGGCGACCTGCCGTACCTGCTGACCCTGGGCGGCTACGGTTTCCTCTGGTTCCGGCTCGCCGACCGCGCCGACGAGCCGGTGTGGCACGAGGAGCGCCAGGTGCGCGACGAGTTGCCGGTGCTGGTGCTTTTCGACGGCTGGGCGAGCCTGTTCCGGGATCGCGTCGTGCCGTGGCGCATCGCCATGTCGGAGGGCGTGCGCAAGCAGCTCGAGTCCGAGGCGCTGCCCGATTACATCCCGGGACGGCGCTGGTACGCGGGGAAGGGCACTGTCGTGCGGCGCGTTGCGCTGGTCGATCACGCGGAGTGGCAGCAGGCCGGCCGGACGTGGCTGGTCGCGCTCGCGCGCGCCGAGCGGGAAAGCGGCGAGCCGCAGACCTATTTCCTGCCGCTGACGCTCGCCTGGGAGGACGAGGGCGAGGAGAAGTTGCGCGCGCAGGCGCCGTTTACGATCGCGAAGGTCCGCCAACAGGCGCGTGTCGGCATTCTGGCCGACGCCTTCGGCGACGAGACGTTTTGCCGGGCGCTCGTCGCGGCGATCGGCGCCCGTACCGAAATCAGGACGGCGCAGGGCGTGCTGCGCTGCACGCCTACCGCCGAGTACGGGCGACTGGGCGGCGCCGATGTCGCCAGCCTGCGCGTTACCCTGCCGCCCGCGCTTAGCAGCAACACGATCGTGACACTCGGCGAGCGACTGTTCCTGAAGGTCTACCGTCGGTTACAGGCAGGCGTGAATCCCGAGTCCGAAATCGGACGGTTCCTGACCGATGTGGCGCGATACCCGAACAGCGTGCCCGTTGCGGGCACCATCGAGCATGTCGGCAACGAGGGGCGCGTCACGACGCTGGCGCTGCTGCAGGGCTACGTCGAACACCAAGGCGACGCCTGGCAGTACACGCTCGCCTATCTTGATCGCTTTCTCGAGCGATCGCTCACACCGGCCGCTCCGGAACCGGCGCCCGACGTGCACGGCGGCTATCTCGCCCTCATCCGCCGACTCGGCCAGCGGACGGCCGAGTTGCACGTCGCGCTGGCGGGCCGGACCGGCGACCCGGCCTTCGATCCGGAGCCGATATCGCCGGCCGACATCGCCGGTTGGGTCCGGCGCGCGCGCGCCGGCGCGGATGCGGCATTCGACCGTCTTGCCAGCCGTCAGTCCGCGCTGCCCGCGGCGTCGCAGGCGATTGCCGAGCGCATCCTCGGCCAGCGCCGGGCCTTGCTCGCGCGCTTCGACGCGCACGCAGCGGACCGCAGTGCGGGGCCGAAGACGCGGATCCACGGCGATTATCATCTCCAGCAGGTGCTGGTGGCCCAGAACGATTTCGTGATCGTCGACTTCGAGGGCGAGCCGACGCGCCCGCTGGCGGAGCGACGGGAGAAGCAGTCGCCCCTCAAGGACGTGGCCGGCATGCTGCGCTCCTTCGATTACGCCATGCATGCGGCGCTCGAGCGCGTGGATCACGGCCGGCCCGAGATACGCGGCAGCCTGGAGCAGGTCGCCGGGCAGTGGCGCGACGAAGCGCGCCGGTCCTTCCTCGACGGCTACGAGGAGGTCGCGCAAGCCGCCGGCCTGGCCGCCCCTCGTGCCGAGGCGACCGCTTTGCTCGAGCTGTTCGGGATGGAGAAGGCGTGCTACGAGCTCAAGTACGAGGTCGACAGTCGGCCGACCTGGGTCGACGTGCCGCTGCGGGGGCTCGCCGATCTCGTTCAAGCGCCGGCATGAAGGGCTGACTGCGGGGCAAGGGTCGCGGCCTGCCATCGCCCGCCGGCCCTCGATCCCGGGCTCCGCGGAAATGAACAGGAGGAAGCTATGGACAACGTGAACATGCTGCTGGAACCGATTCGCGCGTCGCTGCACCAGGTGGGGGAGTTCCTGCCACGCGTGCTGCTCGCCGTGGTGATCCTCGTCATCGGCTGGCTGATCGCGAAGGGCGCGCGCTACGCCGTCGCAAAGGGCCTGCGCGCCATCAACTTCAACGTGGTGACACAGAAGGCCGGCGTCGACAAGTTCCTGCAGCAGGGAGGCGGCGAGTTCGATACGACCGCGGTGCTCGCCGTTCTCTTCTACTGGCTGGTGATTCTCGCGGCCCTGATGGTCGCTTTCAACAGCATGGGTCTGACTTACGTGACCGACCTCATCGGGCGCATCGTGCTGTTCGTGCCGAAAGTGATGGTCGCGGTGCTGATCATCGCGTTCGGCACCTATTTCGCCGGGTTCATCGGCGTCGCGCTTACGACCTACTGCAAGAACGTGGGCATAGGAGAAAGCGAAATGCTCGGTCGATTCGCGCGTTATGCGATCATGGTCTTTGTCATCCTGATCGCGCTCGATCAGCTCGGGCTGGGCGACATCATCCGGCAAACGTTCCTCATCGTCATCGCCGCGGTCGCTCTCGGTCTCGCCCTCGCCTTCGGTCTGGGCGGGCAGAAGCGCGCCGCCGCATTCCTCGACCGCTGGTCGCGGCATCGGGACGACGAGCTTAGGGAAGGGAGCCGGAAGCCGCCGCCGGTCTAGCGTCCGTCCTCCAGCGCTTCACGTGATCCGTGCCAAGGAGCCAACCGATGACCGATCCGATCACGGCCGTCTGGCGCGGCCGCTCCTATCCGCGCGGCGCGACCTGGGATGGCGAGGGCGTCAACTTCGCGCTGTTCTCGGAGCACGCGGACAAGGTCGAGCTGTGCTTCTTCGATCCGAGCGGCCGACGCGAGGTGCAGCGGATCCGTATCAAGGAGCGCACCGACTTCGTCTGGCACTGCTACCTCCCCGAGGCGCGCCCCGGCATGCTCTATGGCTACCGGGTCCACGGCCCGTACCGTCCGGAGAGAGGTCATCGCTTCAATCCGAACAAGCTACTGCTCGACCCCTACGCGCGCAACATCGTCGGCACGGTGCGCTGGAGCGACGCGCTGTTCGGCTACACGATCGGGAGCGCGCGCGGAGACCTGTCCTTCGACCGCCGGGACAGCGCGAGCGGGATGCCCAAATGCAAGATCATCGACCCGGCGTTCACCTGGGGCGACGATCGCCATCCCGACGTCGCCTGGCAGGACACGGTGATCTACGAGACGCACGTCCGCGGCTTCTCCAGGCTTCATCCGGAGGTCCCGCCTGGCCTGCGGGGCACCTACGCGGCGCTCGCCACCGCACCAGTCATCGATTACATGAAGCGGCTCGGGGTGACGACGATCGAGTTGATGCCGGTGCACGCGTTTCTGGACGATCGCCATCTCGTGGACCGCGGCCTGCGCAATTACTGGGGCTACAACAGCATCGGCTTTTTCGCCCCCGACGCGCGCTATTCGGCCTCGGGCAAGGTGAACGAGTTCAAGACGATGGTGAAGACGCTGCACTCGGCCGGACTGGAAGTGATCCTGGACGTCGTCTACAACCACACGGCCGAGGGCAATCACCTCGGTCCGACGCTATGCTTCCGCGGCATCGACAACGCGGCGTACTACCGGCTTACGTCCGAGAACGGCCGCTACTACATGGACTATACCGGGACCGGCAATACGCTCGACATGCAGCATCCGCGTGTGCTGCAGTTGATGATGGACAGCCTGCGCTATTGGGTTACCGAGATGCACGTCGACGGCTTCCGGTTCGACCTGGCTTCGTCGCTGGCGCGTGAATTGCACGAGGTCGACCGGCTCGGCGCCTTCTTCGACATCATTCGCCAGGATCCGGTGCTCAACGGCGTCAAGCTGATTGCCGAGCCCTGGGATCTGGGCGAGGGCGGCTACCAGGTTGGAAACTTCCCTGTGGGCTGGGCCGAGTGGAACGACAAGTACCGCGACACGATGCGGGCCTACTGGAAGGGTGACGGCGGCCTGATCGGCGAGTTCGCGCAGCGACTCACCGGGTCGAGCGACCTCTATGGAGGCTCCGGGCGACGGCCCCATGCGAGCGTCAACTTCCTCGCCGCCCACGACGGATTCACGCTGCACGACCTGGTCTCGTACAACGAGAAGCACAACGAGGCAAATGGCGAGGCCGGCCGCGATGGCCATAACAACAACCTGTCGTGGAACAGCGGGGTGGAAGGAGGAACGGATGATCCCGCGATCCGCGCGCTGCGGGAGCGCCGGAAGCGGAACATGCTGGCCACGCTGTTTCTCTCGCAAGGGGTGCCAATGCTCGTGGCCGGCGACGAGCGCGGCCGCACGCAGCAGGGCAACAACAACGCCTACTGCCAGGACAACGAGGTGTCGTGGATCGACTGGTCGCTCGACGACGACCGGGCGCAACTGCTCGAATTCGCGCGTCGGGTCATCGCGCTGCGCCGGGACCACCCGGCGTTCCGGCGCAGCGACTTCTTCGACGGGCGTTCGATCCATGGCGGCGAAGTGAAGGACATTGCCTGGTACAAGCCCGACGGCACGGAAATGACCGACGAGGAGTGGAGCGATGGCTTCGCGCGCTCGCTTGGCGTCTATGTCGTGGGAGAAGCGTTGCCCGGTACCGACGAGCGCGGGCGTCCGGTCCGTGACGACAATTTCCTGCTGCTCTTCAACGCGCATCACGAGACGATGCAGTTCACCCTTCCGGATTGTCACGGAGCAGCACAGTGGCGCGCACTGCTCGATACCTCATCGGCCGAAGGTCTCGCACCGGGCGGAACCTACGGGGCGGGAACTGCGTACATGCTGGGCGAGCGGGCGTTCGCGTTGCTCGTTCGCGAGCTGGTCGGATGCTCGCGGTGACCGCTCGGCGGCATGTCGCGGCGCGGATCCGATGCGGCTGCACGCGGGCGAGGAGAGCCGATGGCCAGACGCCAGCATGACATGCCCTTCGGCGCCGCGACCGGCGCCGATGGCAGCACTCGTTTCCGCCTTTGGGCGCCGGCGGCGTCGGGCGTCGAACTGGTGCTTTCTGGACCATCCGGCCCGGCAGATCTCGTCATGGGCCCACGCGAAGGGGGCTGGTTCGAACTGACCGTACCCGACATTGGCGCCGGCGCGCGATACGCCTACCGCATCGACGGCGGCCTCGTCGTGCCCGATCCCGCGTCGCGATGCAACCCCGACGACGTGCATGCGGCGAGCATGGTCGTCGACCCGGCTGCGTTTGTCTGGGAAGACGACGGGTGGCGTGGCCGCCCCTGGACCGAGGCCGTGATCTACGAACTGCACGTCGGCACGTTCACTGCAGCGGGCAACTTCGCCGGCGTGGCCGAGCGCCTCGACCACCTCGCGGAGCTCGGGATCACCGCCATCGAGCTGATGCCCGTCGCCGAGTTCCCCGGCCGGCGCAACTGGGGCTACGACGGCGTAATGCCCTTCGCGCCCGATGCCGCGTACGGAACGCCGGAGGGCCTGAAGCAGCTGGTCCAGTCGGCGCATGCGCGCAGAATCATGGTGCTGCTCGACGTCGTCTACAACCACTTCGGACCCGAGGGCAACTACCTGCACGTCTACGCTCCGCAGTTCTTCGACGCGCGGCGGCAGACGCCGTGGGGCGCGGCGATCGACTTCGACGGCGCGCACGCCCGGACCGTGCGCGACTTCTTCATCCACAACGCGTTGTACTGGCTGGAGGAGTACCACCTCGACGGCCTGCGCCTCGACGCAATCCACGCGATCGTCGACGAGTCGCAGCCGGACATCGTCGCCGAGATCGCGCGTGCCGTGCGCGATGGGCCGGGCGGTGGAAGGCATGTCCACCTCGTGCTCGAGAACGACAACAACCAGGCCCGCTATCTCGGCCGTGACGAGACGGGACGGCCGCTGCTCGCGACGGCGCAGTGGAACGACGACGTGCATCACGCGTTTCACATCCTGCTCACCGGCGAGCGCGACGGCTACTACGCCGACTACGCCGACCGGCCGCTCTGGTACCTCGGCCGCTGCCTGGCCGAGGGTTTCGGCTATCAGGGGGAGGCTTCGCGCTACCGCGACGGCGCGGCAAGGGGCGAATCGAGCGTGCATCTGCCGGCGGCGGCTTTCGTGAACTTCCTGCAGACTCACGACCAGGTCGGCAACCGCGCGTTCGGCGAACGGATCGGCGCGCTCGCGCCTGCGGCGGCGGTCGACGCGGCGCTCGCTTGCCTGCTGCTCTCGCCGGCGCCGCCGATGTTGTTCATGGGCGAAGAATTCGACGCGAGCGCGCCGTTCCTGTACTTCTGCGACTTCGGCGCCGAACTCGCCAGGGCCGTGACCAACGGCCGTCGCGATGAGTTTGGCCGCTTCGCGCGATTTCGCGATCCTGCGGTGCGTGACGCCATCCCCGATCCGAACGACCCTGCGACCGCGCGGCGCTCGACGCTCGATTGGCGCGAGACGGCCTGCAGCCTGCACCGGGAACGGCTGGCGCTGTGCCGCCGGCTGCTCGCACTGCGCCGCCAGTTCATCGCGCCGCGCCTCGGCGGCGCGCGGCCATCGGGCACTTTCGACTGCATGTCCGCCCACCTGCTCGCGGTTCGCTGGACACTTGACGTCGATTCCCACCTGCACCTGCTCGCGAATCTGGGCCCGGAGCCGGTGCGCCGGTCCCGGCCGCCGGGCCGCGCCGTCTATGCGAGCGACCCGGCACCGGCCGGCCGGGGAAGCGAAGACGAACTTGCGCCATGGGCGGTCGTGTGGACGCTCGAGAACGCCCATGGCTGACCCTGGCGATCTCGAGCGGCTCGCGGCGCTGCATGGCATCGCGCTCGAGTATGTCGACATCTGGGGCCGGACCCACCGTGCCACGCCGGCGACGCTCGGCGCACTGCTGGCGGCGATGGACGTGCACGTGACGGGGGACGGGGAGGCGCTGACCGCGAGTACCGCCAAGGAGGCTCGGCGGTTCCGGCGCCTGGTTCCAGCTGCCGTGGTCGTCCCAGCCGCTCGCGATCCGACGGTGGTCCGCGTCTGCTTCCCCGAGAACCTGAATGGCGTTCCCGTGACGTGGCGGGTGCGGGAAGAAGCTGGTGCCGAGCATGGCGGCCTCGTCCCCGCCGTCGCGTTGCATGCGGGCGAGAGTGCGGCCGCGGCGGGCACCGGGTTCGCCGCTCGCGACCTGGTCCTGCCGCTGGCGCTGCCGGCGGGCTATCACCACCTGACGATCCTCCGCGACGGCACGACGCTAGGTACGACGCTTCTGATCGCCGCCCCGCCGAGGTGCTACCAGCCGCCCGCGCTGGCGGCCGGCGGCCGGGTCTGGGGTGCAGCCGTGCAGCTCTACGGCGTGCGCACCGCGCGCAACTGGGGCATCGGCGACTTCACCGATCTCTGCACGATCGTCGAGCAGTGGGGGAGCCGCGGGGCGGGCATCGTCGGTGTCAACCCGCTGCACGCGCTCTTTCCGCACAACCCCGCACACGCCAGTCCATACTGCCCGTCGAGCCGGCTATTCATCAACTGGCTCTACATCGACGTCGAGGCCTGCGCCGACTACGGCGAGAGCGACGAGCTGCGCACGCGCGTGAACGCACCCGAGTTCCAGGCCCGCCTGCAAGAGCTGCGCGACGCCGAACTCGTCGACTACCCGCGCGTCGCCGAGGTCAAGCGGCTGGCCCTCGATCTGCTGTACGCGAACTTTCGCGGGCGGCATCTCGGCGGCGCCACGGAACGCGCGCGCGCCTTCCGTGCGTTCCAGCAGGCGGGCGGCGATGTGCTGCGGCGCCACGCGCTGTTCGACGCGATTCAGGAGTCGCTGCACCGCGACGACCCGTCGACCTGGGGCTGGCCGGTGTGGCCTGAGGCGTATCGCGACCCGGATTCCCCAGCGGTGCGGGATTTCGCCGCCGAGCATCTCGACCGCGTCGAGTTCTACGAGTACCTGCAGTGGCAGGCGGACCTGCAGCTCGGCGCGGCGGCGGACAGGTCTTCCGGACAGGGGCTCGCCGTCGGCATCTATCAGGACCTTGCGGTTTCCGTCGATCGCGGGGGAGCGGAAGCCTGGGCCAACCAGGGGCTGTACGCACTGGCGGCGAGTGTCGGCGCGCCGTCCGACAGTTTCAACCTCCTCGGGCAGGATTGGGGGCTGCCGCCGATGATTCCCGAGCGGCTGCGCGATGCCGCGTTCGCGCCGTTCATCATGACGCTGCGCGCAAACATGAAGCATTCGGGCGCCCTGCGAATCGACCACGCGATGGGCCTGTTGCAGCTCTTCTGGGTGCCCAAGGGCGGCAAGCCCGTCGACGGAACCTACGTCCGTTACCCGCTTGCGGAGATGCTTGGAATCGTCGCGCTCGAAAGCCACCGGAACCGCTGCATGGTCATCGGCGAGGATCTCGGGACCGTCCCGGACGAGGTTCGTACCGCACTCGCCACCGCCGGAGTGCTCTCCTATCGGTTGTTCTTCTTCGAGCGCAACGACAACGGCAGTTTCAAGTCGCCCGGAGATTTCGCGGCGCAGGCGCTGGCAGCCGGTACGACCCACGACCTGCCGACGCTCGCGGGCTGGTGGGAGGGCCGCGATCTGGCGCTCCGTTCCGCCCTGGGCCTGTTTCCCTCCGAGGCCGCGCGGGACGCAGCGATCGTGGAACGCGCGCAGGATCGTGCCCAGATGTTGCTGGCGCTGGAACGAGAGCAATTGCTGCCCCCGGGGGCAACGCCGAACCCCGTTTCCATGCCTGCGATGACCCCTGAATTTGCCCGGGCGCTGCAGATCTACCTTGCACGCACCCCGTCGCAGGTCATGGTGGTGCAGCTCGAGGATGTGCTCGGAGTTCGGGACCAGGCCAACCTGCCGGCGACCATCGACGAGCACCCGAATTGGCGCCGTCGCGTGCCGTTGCCGATGGAGCGACTCCCGGACGACCCGCGGTTCCACGAACTCACCCGCGCGCTCGTGCGGGAGCGCGGCGGTACGCGCCCGGCGGGGCCGCCTGCGGCCGGCGTGGCGATGCCCCGGATTCCCCGCGCGACCTACCGGCTTCAGCTGCATTGCGATTTCGACTTCGCCGCGGCCACTGCGCTGGTGCCCTACCTGGCGCGGCTCGGCGTCAGTCACGTGTATTGCTCGCCGTACCTGCGCGCGCGCCCGGGCAGCCGGCACGGCTACGACATCATCGACCACGGTTGCCTCAACCCCGAGATCGGCGACGCAAACGACTTCGGGCGCTTCGTCGCCGCGCTCAAAGCCCACGGGATGGGACAGATCGTCGACGTGGTCCCCAATCACATGGGCATCATGGGCTCCGAAAACCGTTGGTGGATGGACGTCCTCGAAAACGGTCCGGCATCGGTCTACGCAGAGTACTTCGACATCGACTGGGAGCCGATCGACCCGACACTTGCGGGACACCTGCTGCTGCCGATCCTGGGCGACCAGTACGGCGTGGTGCTGGAGCGCGGCGAACTGGCGCTCGCCTACGAGCCGTCCGGCGGCAGCTTCGCCGTCATGTACTACGCGCACCGCTTCCCGGTCGATCCGCGCGAGTACCCGCGCATCCTCGAGCGCAGCCTGAAAGGGATCGACCCGGCCGAGGTTCCGCCCGCGACGCTCGCCGAACTCGAAAGCGTCGTGGCCGGATTCCGGCACCTGCCGCCGCGCACCAGCGCCGATGCCGGTGCCATCGCCGAGCGGAACCGCGACAAGGCAGTGCAGAAGGGCCGCCTCGCGCGCCTCGTCGGGGAGCACCCGGTGCTGGCCGCGGCAATCGAGCGCACCCTGCGGCAGATGAACGGCGCGGTTGGCGAACGCGCGAGCTTCGAGGCCTTGCATGAACTACTGGAGGCGCAGGCGTATCGG
>CAWBGE010000007.1:0-60700 GCA_963788185.1 uncultured beta proteobacterium | reverse complement strand
CTCGCAAGAATGGCAATCGTCTCGAATTTGTCGGATTCGATCGTGTCCGGGACAACGTGGGCGTTGGTCGCGATCAGCGTGCCGTCACCCACGACAAACCCGGTGCCGCGAAACGCGAACCGCGGACTGCGCGTCGGAAGGTAAGTGCCGACGGCGACGACAGAAGGCTTGATGCGCTCGATCTGCTCGGGCAATGCAGCTGAGGCCGAGCCGGTGCCGCCCATAGGCAGCAGGACCACCAACGCGAACAATGCGATGGCAGTAACACCTGCGATCGAATCGCGCCGTGTGCAAATGTGGTTCGCGCCTAAAGGCGCTCCTACAAGCGCTCCGGGCGGCGCGACTCCTGTAGGAGCGGCTTCAGCCGCGAACGTATGTCGCAATTGCGCATCGGCAACAACGGTGCTCACTCATCCCCCTCACGACGGCCCATTGGCACGGATGCGCGCCAGGTCCGGCGACGGTTCGGCCGCTCGCGGATCGAACGGATGCTCCGCCTTGCGATAGAGTTCGCGAATGCGCAGCACATACGCGCGCGTCTCGGCATACGGCGGCACACCACGATACTTGTTCACCGCCCCTTCCCCTGCATTGTAAGCCGCCGCGACCAGCGTCACGTCGCCGCGAAAATACGCCAGCAGCCAGCGCAGGTACGCGAGCCCGCCGCGAATGTTCTGCTCCGGATCGAAAGGCTTGGTGACATTGAAGCGCGCGGCGGTTTCGGGGATCAGCTGCATCAGCCCCTGCGCGCTGCGATTGGAAACGGCGGTCGCGTTGAAATTGGACTCCGTTCGGATGATGGCCAGCACGAGTTGCGGGCTCACGTTGTACTCGGGCGCCCACTTGTGGACGATTTCGAGTGCCTGCAGCTGCTGGGGCGTGGTGGCGATGAATTCCTCCTCGAAACCCGAGCCCTTGTAACTCTCCTCGATGGGCGGCAGCTCGGCCTCACGCATACATGCAGGCATCTCGGCCGCGACGTCGCCGACGACACGCAGCATGTTCTGCGCGGGAACGTGACCCTGCCCGGCAGCCATGCCGAAGAACAGCGATGCCAGCGTGTCATCGCGCACCACGCCACGGCCGTGCGCGTACATCCAGCCCAAGTCGTATTGCGCCTCGGCATCGCCTTCGCGCGCGCCTTCGCAATACAGTTCGACGGCACGGACCGGATCGCGGGGGATGCCCTCGCCATGCTCGAAGCGGCCCGCCTCCCTGCGCAGTTCAGCGAATCGTGCGCTGGTCGCGGCGTCGATATCGGCGTGCGCGTGTGGCGCCAGCAGCATGCCGGCCATCAACCCGGCAACGATCAAACGAACATCGGCGCGACGACTGCGGCGCCTGGTAGGAGCGGCTTCAGCCGCGAACGCCTTTGCGCGACGACGGTTCGCGGGTTCTGTAGCGCCTTCAGGCGCGAACCCATGGGCGCAAACACCATTCGCGGCTGAAGCCGCTCCTACAGGAACCTTCGGCTTCACGATGCCGACTCGACACCAACCGGCACGCCGCCGAATCGCGCCACGTACCACGGCATCGCCTGCCGCAGGCCTGCGGTCAAACGATGGGTCGGCTCGTACCCGAGCAGGCGCCGCGCCTTGCCGATATCGGCCTGCGAGTGGCGCACGTCACCCGGCCGGAAATCGCGATGGACAGCGGCCGCGTTCGCGACGGAAGGAATCACCGTCGCAAGCTCATCGCGCAGCAGCTCGAACAGCCGGTTCAGCGTCGTGCGGTCGTCGACCGCGACGTTGTAGACCTGGTTGATCGCCGCGGCGTCCTCGGTCGTGGCTGCAAGCAGGTTTGCCTGCACCGCGTTGCCGACGTAACAGAAATCGCGGCTGGTCTCGCCGTCGCCGTTGATCGCCACCTCGCCGCCGGTCAGCAAAGCGCGCACCCAGCACGGAATGACCGCCGCGTACGCGCCCTCGGGATCCTGCCGCTCGCCGAAGACATTGAAGTAGCGCAGGCCGATGCTCGGCAAGCCATAGCAGCGCGCGAACACGTCGGCGTACAGCTCGTTGACCAGCTTGGTGACCGCGTACGGCGACAACGGTCGCCCGATCGCGTCCTCGACCTTGGGCAGCGCGGGATGGTCGCCGTACGTCGAGCTCGACGCCGCGTAGACGAAGCGCTTGACGCCGGCATCGCGCGCGGCGACCAGCAGGTTGAGAAAACCGTCGACGTTGGCGCCATTGGTGGCAATCGGGTCGGCGAGCGAGCGTGGCACCGACCCCAGCGCGGCCTGGTGCAGGACAATGTCCACGTCCTGGCAGGCCGCGCGGCAGGTCGCGAGGTCGCGAATATCACCTTCGATGAAGCGATGCCGTGCGCGCTGTTCGGGGGAGACCTCTGCCTCGACCTCGTCGATGTTGCGGCGATGCCCGGTGGCGAAATTGTCGAGGCTGCTGACGGTCTGGTCGAGCGACAGCAACGCTTCGACCAGATGCGAGCCGATGAACCCCGCGCTGCCGGTGACCAGCCATCGCCTTGGCTTCTCCGCCAACGCCCCGCGCACGCGGTCGATCGCGGTCATTGTCGCGCAGACGTCACAGTCGCCACACCGTTACGCCGGCACGCTCCAGCGCGGGCGCGTCGAACAGGCTCTTGACGTCGGTCACCACGCCCTTCGGCAACAGCTTGCCGACGAAATCCGCAAGCGGACGGCCCTTGAACTCGCGATGTGCGACGGCCGCCACGATGGCGGCGGCCTTCGGCAATTCAGCCCACGGAACCAGTGGCACGCCGTATTCGTGCACGGCCTCCTTCGAGTCCGCGACGGGATCGTGGACGAAGACCTTGGCGCCATACGACTGCAACTCCTGGATGACGTCGATGACGCGCGAGTTGCGCAGGTCGGGACAGTCCTCCTTGAACGTGAGCCCCAGCACGATCACCGGCGCGTCCTTGACCTGCCAGCCGTTGCGCACGAGGTTCTTGACCGTCTGCTCGGCGACGAACTTGCCCATGCCGTCGTTGATCCGGCGGCCGGCGAGGATCACTTCCGGGTGGTAGCCCAGCATCTCGGCCTTGTGCGTCAGGTAGTACGGGTCGACGCCGATGCAGTGGCCGCCGACCAGCCCCGGGCGGAAGGGCAGGAAATTCCACTTCGTGCCCGCGGCCTGCAGGACTTCCATGGTGTCGATGCCGATGCGATCGAAGATGATCGCCAGCTCGTTCATCAGCGCGATGTTGAGGTCGCGCTGCGTGTTCTCGATGACCTTGGCGGCTTCCGCCACCTTGATGCTGGTCGCCTTGTGGATGCCGGCGGTGATGATGCCGCCGTACATCCGCGCGACGAGGTCGAGCGTCTCCGGCGTGTCGCCGGAGACCACCTTGAGGATCTTGGTCAGCGTGCGTTCCTTGTCGCCGGGATTGATGCGCTCCGGCGAGTAGCCGACGAAGAAGTCCTGCTTCCATTTCAGCCCCGAATGCTTCTCCAGCACCGGGATGCAGATCTCCTCGGTCGCGCCGGGATAGACGGTGGATTCGTACACCACGGTCGCGCCGCGCTTCATGTGCTTGCCGACGGTTTCCGACGAACGCAGCAACGGTGTGAAATCGGGCTGATGCGCGATGTCGACCGGGGTCGGCACAGCGATGACGATGAAATCGGCCTCCGCGAGCGCAGTGGGATCGTTGCCCATGGTCAGCATCGTCGCCGCCTCGAGATCCGCGGTCGACACTTCGCCGGTGGGATCGACGTGACGGCGATAGGCGTCGACCTTGGCCGCCGACAGATCAAACCCGATGGTGCGGAATTTCTTGCCGAACTCGACCGCAAGCGGCAACCCGACGTAACCCAGACCCACAACTGCAACGATAGTCATGATGGCAATGCTTTCCCTGTGTTTTTGTCCCAAACCCGTTCTGTCGGAGCGGCTTCAGCCGCGAATTGCAACGCCTACAACCCCTGCATCAGCTTCGTCACTTCCGCCTGCCCCGCGAACTTGTCGCCCAGCTTCTGCAACGTCTCGAGTTCTTTCTTCGCCTGATCCTTCTGCCCCGCGGTGACCAGCGCCCGCGCATAGTTGAGCCGGATCCCGGCCGCCTTCGGCGCGCCGTCAACCGCCTTCCTGATCAGCTCCAATCCCCGCGCGGTCTCGCCCTTGTCGACCAGGATGTTGCCCAGCGTGTCCATGATCGCGGGGTTGTCCGGCACCAGCTTGTTCGCCTGCTCGGCGTACTCCAGCGCCTTCGGATCCTTCAGTTGCGCGGCGACCCAGGCCATGTTGTTCAGCACCATCGCATTGTTGGGCTCGATCGCCAGCGCAGCCTTGTAGTGCGTCATCGACACGGCGTAGTCCTTGCGCCCCAATGCGGCTTCACCCTGGTAGCGGCGGAAACCGGCGTCCTTGGGATGATCCTTCGCCCACTGCGCGGCGAACTTGTCGGCCTCGGCGCCTGCACCGGAAGCGGCCTGCACCGCGTGCAGCTTGACGGCGATGTCGGTTGCATCGGGCGTCTGCTTCAGCGCCGCGCGGTAGGCGCCGATCGCCTCCTTCCACGCCTTTTGCGACGCATGGACATCACCCTCGAGCATGAAGCCGACGGCGTTCGTCGGGCGCTGCTTCTGGATTTCCCGGGCCATCGCCAGCGCTTCCTTGGGCTTGCCCCCGGCGATCTCCAACCGCATCAACGCGACCTGCGCCTCGACGAAATCCGGCTTGATGAGAAGCGCCTTGCGCAGGCTTTGCTTCGCTGCATCGCTGTTCTTCGCCTGCACCTGCACTTCGGCCGTGCGCAGCAGGGGTATCGGGGAACCGGGCTGCAGCTGCGCGAGCTTTCCGAACGTCGTCAATGCGGCGTCGGTGTCGCCGGCTGCCTGCTGCGCGCGGCCCAGCGCATGGACAAGCTGCGGATCGTCCGGCAAGGCGACGAGGCCATCCTGCGCGGCGGCGATCGCCTTGCGCGAATCGCTGTTCCGAAGGTGCAGCGCGACCAAAGCCATCCTCGGCGCCAGTTCCTTCGGGTTGGCGGCGATGGCCTTGTTGATCAGTCCCGCGACCTCGTCGGCCGACCCGCCGGCCCGGGCCTTCAACTCGGCCAGCGCGAGCAACGCCTGCACGTTCTTCGGGTCTTTCTCGAGCACCGCTTCGAAGCGTTTCTTCGCGTCGTCGGGCTTCTTTTCCGCGACATCGAGGCGCGCCAGATTGGCGGCGGCGGGCACGTAGCCCTTGTCCATCGTCACCGCCTTCTCGAAGCTCTTGCGCGCCGCGGGGACGTCCTTCTTCGCGAGCATCACGCCGCCGCGCAGGTTTTGCGCCAGCGGGTTGTCGGGCTGCTTCTTTTCCAGCGCGTCGATGGCCGCGAGCGCGCGATCGAAATCCCGTTTGCGCATGCTGGCGGCAATCAGCGCCAGATCGGCGCGAATGCCGGTGTCACCCGCAGCGGTATCTTCCAGTTCGCGGAAGGCGCGCTCCGACTCGCCCTTGGCCAGGTGCGTCAACGCCAGCGCCGTGCGCGTCGGCGTACTCTTGGGATCGAGTTTCGCGGCCATCTCGAAATAGCGCGCGGCCTCGTTGGCGTCGCCATTCTGCAGGTAGGTCTCGCCCGCCAGCGCCAACAACCCGGGGTCGTTGACGGTCCCTTCGAGCAGCGGCTTCAGCACGTCCAGCGCCCTCGCGGGCTGGCGCTCGCGCAAATACGTCGCTGCCAGCACCCGTCGGGCGAATGCGGCATTGGGCGCGCGCTGCAACACCTTGAGCAGGGTCGCCTCGGCCTGCGCGTAGGACTTGAGCTCGAAATCGATGGCGCCCGAGAGCAGCAAGCCCGGCAGATAGTCCGGCGCCACCTGCTGGACGCCCTGGATGGCCTCCTTTGCCGCCGCGAAGTTCTTCTGGCGGTAGGCGAGCATCGCCTTCAGGTAGAGCGTCTGCGGATGCTTCGGCGCGACCTTGCTGCCAAAGTCTCGAGTTGCTTGTTGGCGTCCTCGACTTTGCCCTGTTGCGCCAGCTGCGAGATGATCGCCGCATGCGCCGGCAGGTAGGATGCCTGGGCGGTCAGCGCCTCGCGATACGCCGCCATTGCCGCATCGGGCTTTCCCTGGGCAAGCAGCAGATCGCCCTTCAGCTGGCGTGCTTCGACGAGCTTGGGATCCTTGGCGATCGCGGTCGTCGACCAGCGCGAGGGCACCGGGAAGATCGCGGGCGCCCGCCTTGAGGTAGGCCTGCCCCAGAATTGCGCGTCCATAGTCCGGGTTCGCCGCCACGGCCGCCGCATACGCCGCCGTTGCCGCCTCGACATTGCCTGTCGACAGGTACGCCTGCCCGAGCGCCGTCTGCAGCATGCCGCCTTTCGCACCCGCATCGGCGATCGACACCGCGCCGAATTCTTCGATCGCCTTTTTCGCCTGACCGCTTTGCACCAGCGCTTCGGCCAGCGCAGGCGCGACCTGCTCCGACCGGCACTTTGAGTTCGAGCGCCTTGCGCAACTCCTTTTCGGCCGACGCAAGATCCCCCCCCTGCAGTTGCGTCTTGCCGAGCAGCAGACGCGCCTCGGCGAGGTTCGGGTTCTCCTGCAGCGCGTTCTTGAGCTGGATGACCGCCGCGCTGCGGTCGTTCTTGGCGAGGTACTCCTTGGCCGACGCGACCATGGCTTCGGGCTTTTCGCCGCAGCCGGCAAGCAGCGAGGTCGCCAACGCGATCGCGAGAATGGAAAGCCGGAATTTCAGTTTGCGCTTCATGGAAGCCCTCTAGTCGTCGTGCAAATGTTCAGCGTGGAATCAAGTGATTGCGTCATTTCAATCCGAGTCGATGCATCAGATCATAGAGCGTCGGGCGACTGACGCCGAGAATCTCGGCCGCGCGAACCACGTTGCCGTTGACGCGCCCCATCACCGCGACGATGGCCTTGCGATCGGCATCATCGCGCACCCGGCGCAACTCGAATGCTCCGAGATCGTCGTCGGCGGGCGCTGCGAGACCGACATCGTCGGGCGTGATCTGGTTGCTGTCGGCCATGATCACCGCACGTCTGATGCAGTTCTCGAGCTCGCGCACGTTGCCGGGCCACGGATGCGCTTCGATCGCCGCCACCGCGTCGGGTCGCAGTGTGATCGCGCCGCGCTTCTGCTCGGCGGCAAAGCGCTGCACGAAGGCATGCGCGAGCAGCGCCGCGTCCCCCGGCCGGGCACGCAGCGGCGGGATGGTGACGACGATCTCGGCCAGCCGATAGAAGAGATCCTCGCGGAACGTCCCTTCCTTGATCAAGGCCTTCAAATCCTGGTGCGTCGCGCAGACGATGCGGACGTCGACGGGAATCTCTTCGCGACCCCCGACGCGCTCGATCACGCGCTCCTGCAGGAAGCGCAACAGCTTGGCCTGCAGCCCGTGCGGCAGGTCGCCGATCTCGTCGAGCATCAGCGTGCCGCGATGCGCGGTTTCGATCTTGCCGAGGGTCTGTTTGGCGGCGCCGGTGAACGCGCCTTTCTCGTAGCCGAACAGCTCGCTCTCGAGCAGGGTGTCCGGAATCGCCGCGCAGTTGATGGCAACGAAGCGCTCGTTGCGCCGCGGCGAGAGTTCGTGCAGCGCGCGGGCCACGACTTCCTTGCCGGTGCCGCTTTCGCCGAGCAGCAGCACGGTGACGTTCGCACCCGCCACCTTTTCGACGGTGCGGCACATCTTGAGGAGTTCCGGGTCGCGCGTTATGAGGCCGCTGAAGGCGTCCGGCTGCCGGGCAGACTGCAGCCGATGGTTCTCCTGCTGCAGGTCGTGCAGGCGGTAGGCGCGCTCGATCGTCAGCGCGAGGAGTTCGGGCTCGAAGGGCTTGGCAAAGAAATCGTAGGCGCCGAGGCCGATGGCGCGCAGCGCATTGGCGCGATCGTTCTGGCCGGTGAGCACGATCACCTTGGTGTCGGGTGCGGCGACGATGATCTCCTCGAGCAGCTTGAACCCTTCGGTGACGCCGTCGGCGTCGGGCGGCAGCCCCAGATCCATGGTCACCACCGGCGGCGCGTGCCGACGCAACTGGACCAGCGCCGATTCGCGATCGGCAGCCGGCAGCGTTTCGTACTGGTCGAACGCCCAGCGGATCTGCTTCTGCAGCGCCGGATCGTCCTCGACGATCATCAACGGGCGGCCCTTGTCGCTCACGCGGCAGCCTTTCCGTCGACTGCGGCACGGTCGGCGCCGGATCCCGGACCCGCCGGGACCGCCGGAACGTTGCCGGCATCGAACAACGGCAGCGACATCCGCACCCGCGTGCCTTCACCCGGCGTGCTTTCCACGACCACGTGCCCGCCCAGTTCGCGCACGTACTGAAAGCTCTCGTATGCGCCTATGCCCATTCCGGCCTGCTTGGTGGTCTGAAACGGCTTGAAGAGTCGATCGCGAACAAACTCGGCCGTCATCCCGTGACCGCTGTCGCCGACCTCGACCAGCGCCAGCCCGTGTTCGCGCGCCAGTTTAATCCAGACGCGCCCGGCACGGTCCGTCGCTTCCAACGCATTTTGCACAAGATGGCCAATCACACGCTCGAGCCGGTCTTCGTGACCCCGCGCGCTGACCGGCTCGGCAATCGCCACCTCCACCGCGGGCTCGTGGGCGGCCTTCGCCTTCCGGATGCGCTCGATGACCAGCGCGAGATCGACGCCCTGAGGGGCATTCACCGGCGTCGTCCCCTCGCGCAACTGCATCATCAACTGCTTCATGCGCTCGACCGAGTGTTCGACGGTTTCCAGCATGTCTTTCTGGAACTCGGGGTTGTCGCGATGGCGCTCGGCGTTCTTCAGCATCAGCGAGAGCTGGGAGATGATGTTCTTGAGATCGTGGACAACGAACGCCGACATCCGGTTGAAGGCGTCGAACTTGCGCGCCTCGAGCAGCGCCTCGGTCGCCCGCGTCTGGCCCAGGAAGCTGGCGGCCTGGCGGGCGGCGGTCTTGAGGAGATCGTTGACCTCCCAGTTGACCTCCATCTGCGTCCGCGCCGTGGCGAGCACCACAAAACCCAGAAGATCGCCGCCCACGGCCAGCGGCACGACCAGCCAGGCGTCTTCGGTTTCGCGCAACCACTCGGGCAAGGCGAGGTCGCGATAACGCAGCGGTGAAGATCGGTACTCTTCGAGGTTCACGACCCAACCGCTTTCGAGCAGGAACGACGACAACGCACCGTCGAGCGCTTCTTCCGCAACGTTCCGCGGCACGTTCCAGCGGGCGCTCTGGGCGAACAGCGCGCCCGCCGGATCGCGGGTCCACAGCGCGCCGCCGGGACTTTCGACCAGGTCGGCGAGCGCGCGGACGATCTGCACCCCCATCTCGGTCTGGTTGCCCGAGATCGACAGCGCCTGCGTGAAGCGCAGCCACTCCTCCCGGTAATCGTAGCGATAGCTGAAGAAATGCTTGCTGACGAGAACCCGCATCTTGGCCCGCATCGAGCCGGAGAGGATGACCGCAGCCAGCGCCAGCAGCGCCGCGAACAGCAGCGTGACCTGGACCGCGCGCCCCCACTCGCCGCCGAAAAAGCGGACGTAATAGCCGGCGCCGGCCATGAACAGCAGATACGCTCCGGCCGCGACCAGTGTCGCGGTGTGGAAGACGACCCGTCGCGAAACACGGACGCGGAAGACATCGGCCCGCGCCCTGAACGCGGACACTGCGATCAGGGGCACCGCAAGCGCATGGACGAATCCTCGCGCCGCCCACAAATCGGTGTCGAAGCGGCTGAACAGCAGCGCATCGGCGAAGTGGTAGACATCGAAACTCCACACCGCACCCAAGGCGAGGCAGAGCGGCTTGACGCCCCAGCGGGACTCCTCGGCCGTGTTGCGCCAGATCTGCTCCACCACCACCAGGCCGCAGATCGACAGCGCGAGGGCGCCGAAAAGCGCCAGGCGGCCGGGATCGCCGAGCGCCGAAATCCCGAGCGCCATCAGTCCGTAGGCGAGCAGCGAGGTGCCGACCAGCACCACCGAAACCGGCCAGAGGCGACTGAAGGACTCGCCCTCGCCAACGGCACCCGGCTGGCGCAGCATGAGCAGCAGGAACGCCTGCCACGCGGCGGCACGCAGGACGTCCAGAACATTGACCGAGAAAAGCAGCGCCCCTTGCTGCCACAGCGCAAAGCCCCAGCCCGTGGCCGCCCACAACGCAGTGAGCACCATCGCGACGATCAGCACTGCCCCGCGCAGCCCCGACCGCGCGCTCGAACCAAAACGAAGCGCGAGCAACGCATAGGCCACGGCGGCAAGGCCGTAACTCCAGGCAGCAAGGGATGGGGTGGAGAGGTCCATGGCTAATGCGTCTTGGCTTGTTGCGGGGCGTTGCGTGCAACTCTGCTGATCTCGCTCCCCGCGGACGTCGAACTACAACGCCTTTGCACGACAACGCGCTGCATCACATCTGCATCATTCGGCCACTGCACCGCGCGACGCGGTTGTTACCGCGAATCCGACGCAATGGGAAGTCATGAAACGCCTATCGCGATAATCTGGTTGAGGGCTTCGCAAGCAGACTCGAATACGGCCGGAGGTGCTTGTTTCCAGGGATGCGGCCTCGCGCCGCGCAGGCGCCAATCGAAAGACTTCGGCTGGTGTCCGAGCACGTAGCTGGCAAGGCCCTTGGGCCCGACGAACGTGACTGCAAACGGATTGGTGGCGTTGGACGCGGCCGTCGTCATCGGCAGTCCGATGACGATGCCGGTGCGCGCGTTGAATGCCCTGGGGGAGAGCACCAACATTGGATGGTGCTGGCGCATCTCCCGTCCGGCGTGCGGATCAAAATCGATCCAGATGATGTCGCGCCGGTCAGGCACCCACGATTTTCTGAGTGCCGGCATCAGAATATCTCGGCCCCCACGCGGTCAACGGCCATCGCTTCGCCGCCGTGGATCGCCGGGTCAAAGGCGTTGAGACGCTGTTCGAGCGTAAGCCTGGGCTTGCCTGTGGGCCGAACCATCACTGCGTCGTCGACCAGTTCGACGCTGACCGGCTGACCGACGACCAGGCGAGCCGCGCGTGCCACTCGCGCCGGAATGCGCACTGCAAGGCTATTGCCCCACGCTTGGACGGTGAGTTCGGCTTTGGCAGTCATGGGAGGCTCACGTCAACGGATGTAGAAACAAGTATATACATCGTGCCACCGTCGCGCAAGGCTCGATGCCAGATGCTGGCCGCCCGCCCGAGACAGGTTTGAAAGAGGTGACGGGAATGGCCCGACCATTCGGATCTGACAGCGGTTCCGCGCAGAACGCACCGGGCTTGCCGATAGCGGAACGCACGCGCCGAAGCGGGTCAGAACCCTAATGCGCGCCCTCCCCGGAGAGGACGACGCCCACGGTCTCGAACAGCACGACCACGTCCAGGAACAGCGTGTGGTTCTTCACGTAATAGAGGTCGTACTGCAGCTTCTGTACCGCGTCGTCGACGGTGGAACCGTACTGGTACCGCACCTGCGCCCAACCGGTCACGCCCGGCTTGACGCTGTGGCGCGCCGCGTAGAAACGGATCTGCTGCGACAGCTGATCGACGAAATACGGCCGCTCGGGTCGCGGACCCACCATGCTCATGTCGCCCATGAGCACGTTGAAGAGCTGTGGCAGCTCGTCGATGCGAAGCTTGCGGATGATGCGGCCCACGAACGTGACGCGATCGTCGTTGGCGGTCGCCCAGCGCGGCTTGCCGTCGCCCTCGGCATCGAGGCGCATGCTGCGGAACTTGATCACCTTGAACACGCGCCCGCCCTGGCCGACACGCTCCTGCCGGTAGAGCACCGGAAAACCGCTCTCGAATACGATCGCGATGGTGGTGAAGATCATCACCGGCGCTGCCAGCGCGAGGAGCGCCAGCGCCGAGAAAATGTCGAAAGCGCGCTTGACCGTCGTCCGCACCCATCCCTGGCGGAAGCCCTCGCCGAAGATGAGCCAGCCCGCGTGCAGCGAATCGATGCGCAACTGACCCAGCGCGCGCTCGTAATAGCTGGAGAGATCGAGCACCTTGATCCCGGCGAGCTTGCAGTCCAGAAGCTCGCGCAGCGGAAGCACGCCGCCGCGCCGCTCCTTCACGGCCACCACGACCTCGTCGATGTCGTGCCGGCGCGCGGTTTCCGCGAGATGCTGCCCCTTGCCGATCACGCGCTCGACCGGTATCAGCACGTCGTCGGACGAATTCACCGGGTAGAAGCCGACGATGACGAGGCCGGGGCCGAGTTGCTGCAGCGTCTGCTCGACCGAGATCGCCTCGGTGCCCGTACCGACAACGAGCACGCGGCGGGTCAGCATCGGCTGCGCGCTGCTGTGCGAGGCCAGCCCTCGAACGGCAACGATGGCACCGAGCGCCGCCAGCGCGGTGAGCTTCAGCGCATCATGCGGAACGTTCTGCAGCGGCCACAGACGGAACGCGACGAACGCAATCGGCACGGTGAGCACCAACGACAGCAGCACCCGCGCCGTGGTCTGCCCCACCGATCGATTCGTTCGCCGCTGATAGAGCCCGAGCGCTGCATTGACCGCCATCATGGCCACCGCGAACAGGAGTGCAGGCGGCCACAGCAAGTCGAGGCTCGGCATTTCGCCACGCGACAACCAGATCAGCGCGATGATCGCCGACCCGAAGAGCAGGATCGCGTCGAACGCGACCTGCAGCACGGTGTTGGTCGGGAACCAGTGATTGAAAAGCCTTACCATGCCCGTCGCCTGATGCTCCGTCGCGTCACGCTGGAACCCAATGCCAGCCTGCCGCGCTTCTTGGTTGTTGTGCCCGCCGTGTCGTCGGCCGGCGGTTGATATTGTGCTTCGTCGAGCATCGAGTCGCGACCGTCACGCGATCGCCGTCGACGCTTTCCTCATTGTCCCTTTATCGCGCACCGATGTTGCCGGCGCATGAATATTCACCTGTACGGCGCCATCTTGCAGGTAGGAGCGGCTTTAGCCGCGAATCCACCCTTCTTTGCCCAAGCTGTACAGCACCAACCGTGCCAAGCTCTCCGCCTTGTTCCACGCCTTATACATAACCCATTGTTTCTGAGCAATGTTTTCGGATTCTGCAATTTTCGGTCGATGCCCCCCGCGGGCGAACGACCCGGCGTTTCCATGCCGCAAAATGGCGCCATCGGACGCATTTATCGAACCGGCACCACCGCGGGCCGTATGATGATCGCACTCACACGCGGCGCGCGCGACGTGCGATCGAAAAAGAGTGTGCGCCAGTTGCGTCTCGAGCTGTGATTGCGTTGCAACGCGCCGCATCCGACGAGAACAAATTGCCGCCGACGATTTGTCGTCTACATACAGTGTTCGATACTCTTCCTGCTCAAGACCATTGCCAAGGCATTGATATTGCCGCCTACAGGATTGCTGCTGGTTGCGATAGGCGGGCTGGCGATGGGGCGCAATCATCCGCGATGCGGCCGCGCGATTGCGCTCACCGCGATGTTGTCGCTGCTCGCGCTGTCGACGCCGCTGGTGTCGACGCAACTCGTGCGCCTCCTCGACGACTCGCCGGTCCTCGACCTCGCGCAGGCGCGCGAAGCGCAGGCGATCGTCATCCTCGGCGGCGGCGTGCGGCGCAACGCGCTCGAGTTCGGCGGCGACACGCTGGGTCGGCTGACGCTGGAGCGCGTCCGCTACGGCGCGCGCGTGGCGCGTCAAACGGGATTGCCGGTGCTGGTCACCGGCGGCAGCGTGCTGCGCGACGGCGAGGCCGAAGCAACACTGATGCGCGACGCGCTGGAAAACGAGTTCGGCGTCAAGGTGCGCTGGATCGAGGATCGGTCGCGGAACACGCGCGAGAATGCAACGTTCTCGGCGGCGCTGCTCGATCGCGAAAGCATCAAGCGCGTGGTGCTTGTCCTGCACAGCTTCGACGTGCCAAGGGCGAGGGCGGAGTTTGCGCGGGCGGGGATCGACACGATTCCGGCGCCCGACCGGGATTCCATCCCGTGAGATTCAGTGGCCAGGCGACTACCTGCCCGGGATCGCCGGCCTCACGACGAGTTACTACGCGTGCTACGAGCTGGCGGCGCTGGCGTGGCAATCGGTTTCGCGCTGAGAGCTCCGACGAACACGCAACTCATGGCGCCGGGTCGATGACACTCAGGACGCGCGCGACGATCTCCCCGCTCGTCGCTTCGTCAAGTGTTTCGACATAGCGAGCCGTCCCTGCGCGTTGATCTCTCCCGGCGTGATTACAACGAATCGATGGCGGTCCTTCATCTCGCGACCCGTCACCGGATTCGGATCCACCCAATGCTTGGCGATGCTGTATGAAACGATAGTTACCCTTGATAGTACTTTTTGGGGTATAAAACACACTATGGTTACCATTACTAGTGCCTCGAACGAGTTGGTGCGGTTGGGGGCCCGACTGCGCGCGGCGCGCATCGCCCGTGACGAGCCGATGCGCCTTTTTGCGCAGCGCATCGGCGTGTCGATCCCCACGCTGCGTGCGATCGAACACGGCGCGGACACGGTTCAGGTCAAGCATTGGGTGAATGCGCTCTGGGCACTGGATCGTCTCTCGGATCTTGCCGCCGTTTTGACGCAATCAGAGTCACCCCTTGATCTCGCGCGGCGGCAATCGCAGCCGCAGCGCCAGCGAGCTCGTCGGAGCATCGCATGATCCTGCTCTCGGTCTGGCTCACGCTGCCGGACGCGACAAGCGCCATGGTTGGAGAACTAGCCTGCACCGACGTCGACGACGCTGGCCGCTTCGAAAGTGAGTTCGTCTATTCCGAGACATGGCTTGCGCACCGGCAGCGGTTTGCGCTGGACCCAGTGTCACTGCCGTTGGGACGCGGCCGCTTTCGTGCCCACAGGCTAGAGCCACCCCTCTCGGTGTTCGAGGACGCGCTGCCAGACGATTGGGGACGTGCGCTCATCATTCGTTCGCGCAAGCTGGCCCGCAGCGAACAAGGCGAGCCGTTTCTCCTGCGCGAACTGGCGCGCCACGGGCTGGGCTTGGGCGCGCTGGCTTTCGGAGAATCGGGATCGCCATTGCCGGCGCGCTCCCTGCTGGCCGATGCCGATCTCGCTGCCCTGTTCGCTGCGGCGGAGCGATTCGAAGCTGGGGTCGATGATGACCCGGATGGTTTGCAGCGCCTGTTCGCGGCCGGCAGTTCGATTGGCGGCGCGCGGCCCAAGGCGCTGCTCTCCGATGCCGCCGGCGAGTGGATTGCCAAGTTTCCCAGCCGGCAGCGCGATGGCCGCTTCGATGTCGCAGGTCTGGAGGCCGTCGGCCTGGACCTCGCTGCCGGCGCAGGCATCGCAGTGCCCGATCATCGTCTGGTGCCGCTGGGTCAAGCGAAACGCCGCGCGCTCCTGGTACGTCGCTTTGACGTGCTCCCGGACGGCGGCCGCCGCCACATGATCTCGCTGCGCACGCTGTGCAAGGAACGTCCCGGCGCATATGCACAGTCGTACACCGAAATGGCACAAATCGTACGTCGCGTGTCAGGGTCGCCGCAGGAGGATGTGAATCGCCTCTTCCAGCAGATGGTCTTCAATGCAGCCTTTGGCAATACGGATGACCACCTGAAGAATTTCTGGATGGTGCACGACACGAATGGCTACCGGTTGAGCGAAGCGTTCGATCTTTTACCTGACGTCGGTGAGCGCAGCGAGCACTGCCTGGCGTTCGAGTACGAGCGCTTTGCGCCGACCCGCACGCAGTTGCTCGCAGTGGCAGATCGTTGGGGCGTTGTCGATCCCGAGGCGCTCCTCGACGCCGTGCTGGCGAGCGTTGCCCTGTTCACTGCACATGCCAAGGTCCATAAGGTTCCGCAGCGTAACATCGGCGAGTTGGCGGCGGATCTCGCTCGGCGAACGGCGCGGCTGTCGGGTTGACGCGCACGGGTACTCGAGCGCGGATCTGGGGTCAGGCGGATCTGGGGTCAGGTCTTGACATGACACTTTTTTTGGTCCTGACGAGCGCGGATCTGGGGTCAGGTCTTGACATGACACTTTTTTTGGTCCTGACGAGTGACACTATTGATCCGGCAGGATGAAGTCCGAAGCAGTAGACTTCGGAGCGGCCCAGGCGCGAACAGAGAGCGTGACGCAACGGTATTCGCGCCAGAAGGCGCCCCCGCAACGGCTCGGGCTTCTACCTGCCGCATCAATGTGTAAGCTCTGCGGAGCTGTTCATCAGAGCGCCGGAATGTGTCATGTCAAGACCTGACCCCGATCATGTGAGCCGTCCCCCCCTCATCGTTCACGTCATTCACCACCTGCGGATGGGCGGGCTGGAGAACGGCGTCGTCAACCTGATCAATCGGATGCCGCGCGATCGCTATCGCCATTGCGTGATGTGCATCGAGGATTTCTCGGATTTCCGGGATCGGATCGAGCGGCCGGACGTCGAGGTGCTCGCGATGCGACGGTCGACGCTGTCCACGCTGCAGTTGTATCGGCGCATTCATTCGGCGCTCAAGTCCCGTCGCCCGGCGATCCTTCACAGCCGCAACCTGTCGGGCCTCGACGCCTTGCCCCCTGCCTTTGTGGCCGGTGTTCCATGCCGAATCCACAGCGAACACGGCTGGGATGTGGACGACCTGAAAGGGACCCAACCAAGACCGCGACTGCTGCGCCGCCTGCACAGCCCGCTCGTCCATCGGTATGTGACGGTCTCGAAGAACCTCGAGGAATACCTTATCGCAGGCGTTGGCATCGCGGCGGCCCGCATCACTCAGATCTACAACGGTGTCGATACAACGCGATTCGCACCTGCGTCCTCCAAGCCCGCCGGCCTGATGCCGGCGAATTTCTACGGTGACGACAAGGTGGTCATCGGCACCGTCGGGCGATTGCAGGAGGTCAAGGATCAGGCGACGCTGGTCAGAGCGGTCGGACGGCTGGTGCGTGAATCGCCGGCACTTCGCGAGCACGTTCGCCTCGCGATCGTCGGCGAGGGCACGATGCGCGACTCGCTGCAGGCCTGTGCCCTGCGACGAAGGTGTCGCCGATATCCTGTGGCTACCGGGCGCGCGCGACGACACCGCTCGGATCTACCAGTGCCTCGACGTCTTCGTCTTGCCTTCGCTCAACGAAGGCATCTCGAACACCTTGCTCGAAGCGATGGCGACGGGACTGCCGGTCATCGCGAGTTCCGTTGGGGGCAATGTCGAACTGGTCGCCGACCGCGCGACCGGCCGCCTGATCGCCCCGGCAGATTCGGCGCTGCTGGCAACTGAACTCAGCGCGTACATCGAGGACGAGCAGCTGCGGATTCACCATGGCGCGGCCGGCCGCGAAAGGGCGCTGGCACATTTCAGCATCGAGGCGATGGTCGATTCCTACACGCGCCTCTACGATGCGACCTGTAGCCGGGCGAAGTGACCCCGGAGACCGCTCGATGCCATCGGCCCGCTCCTCGGACACCGCTCCCGTACACAGGCTGTGGGTTCCAGCCGTACTGCTTTTGATCGCCTACGGCTCGCTATACCCGTTCTCGTTCGGTACACCGGGGTCCTTGGCGGCGGCATGGGCGTCCTTGCTGAAGAGCCCCAGAGGGTGGACGTCGTTCAGCGATGTGGCCGGCAATGCCTTGTTGTTTCTGCCCCTGGGATTGGTGATTGCCGCCCGCCTGCCGCCGGCACAGAGGACACCCTTGCGATTGGCGGCCATTGCTGCCTTCGGTACCTGCTTCGCACTGCTGTTGCAGGTGGCCCAGCTCTGGATTCCCTCGCGTTCAGCGGCACTGTCGGACGTGCTCTGGAACACGGTCGGTCTCCTCGTGGGCATCGTATTGGCAATGTCGACGGAGCGCCTGATTGCGGGCGCTCAAGGCCGTCCCATGCAGCCGGGCGTGCCGCATCTGTTGCTGGTGTTGTGGCTGGCCGCAGAGTTGGCTCCGCTGGTGCCCGCTTTCGACTGGCAGGGCGCCAAGGATGCCTTGCGCTCGTTGCGCAGCATGGACGCACTGGCCGGCTCGGAAGCGCTGGCAACCATGGCGCGCACGCTCGCGCTTGGCGTCATCCTCGCTGCGATATCAAGCCGGCGCAGATCATTCGCGCTGCTGGCGGCCGTGGTCGCTGCGACCGCGCTGCTGAAGCCACTCGTGGTCGGTCAATCGTTGACCATCGATGACCTCGTGGGCTACGCGGGCGGCTGTGCGATCTGGCTCGTTGTGTCGCGCCAGTCAGAGGGGCGTCTCGACGGCGCGGCAGCCATACTGCTGCTGATTGCGTACTCGATCGACGAGTTGCGCCCGTTTTCGTTGCGCACCCACCCTGCCAACATGAACTGGGTGCCCTTTTCAGCGGTCCTGACCTCGATGACCCCCGGAACGCTTTCGAGCACCTTCCGCTCCCTATTCACGTTCGCAACCATCGGCTGGCTGGTCTTTCGCGGCGGCGGCATGCTTGGACCGACCATGGTGATGATTGCCATTTGGGTCGGTGGCCTCGAGGCTGCGCAAATGTGGCTGGAAGGCCGTACTGCCGACATCACCGAATCCGTGCTTGCGATTGTCGCCGGGGCGATCGTCTGGGGCGCCGTTCGCTGGCAGACGCATCCGTTGCGTCCTCGTCTGCCCATGACCGGCGAAGGCACGCACGCGCTTGCCGCCGCATCAGCCGCGACCATCGAGCATAGCCGGCCGAAGCACCTCGTCGCATTCGTGTGCCTGTGGGGCGCCACGGTGTTCGCCATCACGACGTTGTTGAAATTGCCGGGCGTCCCCTACAACGTCGCCGAACTGTTTCTCGGTAGTGGTCATCCGGTGTTCATCGCCATCTTCGTGCTCGCCATTTTCTGGATTGGGACGGGTTCGGCGTGGCTCGCGGCGCGCGTGCCCGTGTCCAGGATGCCGGTCGTGTCGTTTCCCGCGTACACCTTTGCGGTCGCCATGGTCAGCCTCGGGCTGCTCTACGCCAGCGTGACCGACGAGAGCGTCATGGACATCAGCGGCAGCAACAACTTATGGTGGTTCGTCACGAACAAGGACATTTGGGGAGCCTTCGCACACCGTCTGTTCGCGATTCTCGGCCCCGACGTTGTCGCCGTATTCGAGCGGCCCATCCGATACGCAGCGTTGTACATCCCCTTGACTGCCTTTATCGCAACCGCGCTGATGCTCTGCGGCCGACGACACGCACGCGTGCCCAGCCGTCGCCAGGTGACTCTGGCGATCGTCGCGTCGTTGCCCTGGCTCTGGTTGTGCAAGGGCATCGCCTTCGACTGGTCATCGACCGACAATCTCAACGAACTGATCGCACGCGATGGCGAATACGGGTGGGGCGGCGGGGGCTATCTTTATGTGCTTGTGGCCGTGTTCGCGGCGAACGTGGCGCTGTTGACTCGGGTTCCGGCGCGGCCCCTCGGCGGAGCAGCCGCCGTCACCGCGACGGTGCTGGCGGCCTGGGCTGGCTGGGAACTGCTCAATCTCGGGCTCAACCCGCGTGTCGAGAAATATGATCAGGTGTTCTCGGGTGCCCAGTTTCTGCTTGGTCCCGATCGCAAGCACGTGCTCAGCGAAGCCGAACTCTTCGCACGATGGATCGCCGTGTACCTGCCCGGTGTCGTGCTGGTGTCGGCCGGTGCCCGCTTCGGGTGGCCGTTGCTCGCCTCGGTTCGCCTGCGGGGTCGCCTCCGGAGCGGCGACGCGGTCCCTGCGGCCCGGGCGGCGAGCGAGGGCAAGTGACCCCGTCGACGCCCACCTTCCCGACCTACTTCGCTGCTACGTTGCCGAGGCCACGCAGGAAATCGCACACCGGGCGACGTTCGGTCTTCGGCGGCGACGCCGAGCCAACTCCGGGCTTTCCCGCGAAAGCCGCCGAACAAGCGCGTCCAGCCAGCACGTCGATCGAATCGCGGTCCAGCACCGCACCTCGGCGGACCGCCAGCGCAAGTGCCGCGCCGGCCTCGTCGTAAGGTCCCGTGACGTTGTCCCGGCGGCGGCCTCCCCGGATAGGATCCGGCGCATAGACCTGGTTGCCGACGACGTCCTGATCTGAACCTGGGTCGCCGCCAGTGACCCGGATCCCACGGCCCGCGGCCGCGACGAAGTTTCCGGCGATGGTCACCTGGCGCGGAACATCGTGATGCGGCTGGACGACGACGGCATCGCCGGTGGTCGTGAAGAACAGGTTGCGTTCCAACTGAAAATTGCCCTCCCCCTGGAAGAGAGCCTCGGAGGGGTTCTCGAAGAAGACATTCCCCGTGATCACGTACCGGTCGTCCTTGCCGCTGCCCTGAACCGGAAAATGCCCGACCAACAGGTTGGGACGAGCGAGCTGCCCGGCGGAAGCGTTGCGCGTCTTAACAAAGACATTGTTCCGGATGATGGTGACGCTCGGATCGATGGGCATGTCGTGCACCGCCGGGCGGGCTCGCTGGTGCTTGATCTCCATGTTGTAGCCGATCGTGTCGACAATCACGTTGCCCTCGATCACGCCGGCGAAAAATGGTGCCGATCCATCTGAGTTACCAAGATAGAGGCCGGTACCGGCGCCGAGAATGACATTGTCGCGGATGACCCAGCCCCACGCCGGGCACTTGGTCGAGATGCCGACGATCTGCTGGTGGGCACCATGGTTGACGATGGTCAGCCGTTCCAGGGTGATGTCGTGCGCAAATCCCGAAGCGCCTTCGGCCTTGACGGCATCCACGAACTGCCCGGCGCCATCGAGCACCAGTGAACGCACGATCAGGTGCGACGCATTCTTGATGCTGATTGTGTTGGCCCCCGGACGTCCCCGGAAGACGGTTGCCGGGCCGGCGCTCGTGCCGACGATGGAAATCGGCTTGGTCGGTTCGCCATGCAAATCATGCAAGGGCAAGCCGTTTCGGTACAGGCCCGCCGCGAGAACCAGTGTGTCGCCTGCACGCAGCGTGGACAACTTTGCGCGGTAATCCCTGGGCGTCGCCGGGATCGTCGCCGCGAACGCATGGCCCACCCATGCCAGCGCGGCGAACACCGCCATGATCAGCATGTTCATGGATTCGACGACGGCTGACTGACAGACCTGTCGATCACCTGCCCTTGCGGACCAGGCGCTTCAGCACACGCAGCGCGGGGAACGCTCCGACCACCAGTTCCCCGGCGAGCCTGCCCGGCGCAACCAATGTCGTGACGATGGCAGTCCGATCGAGCCACAGCCGTTTCATCATCGCGTGATCAGGAAGAGCGAGGGAGTCCAGCCACCGGATGTTCGGGTTTGCATGGGCACGTCGAATGTTCTCCAACTCCAGCAGGGTTCCCGGCGAGAACTTCGAAAAAGTCTCGTCAAATGCGATCTTGAAGGTGTAGCCCCCGTCGGGACTCAGAAAATTGAGCTTCAGCGCAATCACCTTGGTGTCGAGCCTCAGGCCAAGACACATGAGCCGCCCCCGCGCGGCGGCCCCCTTGACGACATCCAGCAGGAAGGCACGGTGGTTGTCCTTGTTGCCGAACGCAGTCTGGTCCTTGCCCTTCCAGCCTTGCATTTCCAATGCGATGAACGCTTCGACCCAGGGCACGACGTCGGCATCGGCATCGAGTTGCTCGAACGCGAGCTTTCCAAGCTCGCCCAGGCGCCGTTCCTGACGCCGCATTTCCTTGCGATGGTGCGCCGTGCCGATCGTATCGATGTAGGTCTGCGCAGTGCCGCGGGGTCGAAAGCATGCCCGGGTGTGCACGTCGACCACCTGCGAGATACGGTCATCCTCGCGCAGGACGTCGGTCAGCAGGTGAAAAAATCGGCTTTCCCCGCGCAATTCCGGGAACTCGATCAGCGTCGTACCCGGCCACTCGGCACGCACCCAGCGGAAGAACTCGCGCAGGCACGCCGCCGCATGCTCGCTGTGCAGCAGCGGCGCGGTCGATACCGAGTAGACATGGTTCCACAGTCGCAGCACCTTGATCGGCAGACCGCGATAGCGTTCGACAACCTCCAGCGGAAACACGCCGCAGAGGGCGGCAGTACCGTCCGCACCTGCACCCGCCTGATCGCCCGCAAAGATGGCGAGCAGCTTGGGGGTCACGTCTCCAATCTTGTGCCGAAAGGCCGGCAGGAACATCCACGGCTCGGCCGACGGGCTGCTTTCCAGCGCCGCTGCGGCCAGCGCTTCCCACGCCGGAATCAGCGCCTCGAACTCGGCCCCACTCGCCAGCAACCGGCAGTGGAGGTGCGGCGCGGCGATGCGTTCCGGCTCAGACGACACAGCGATCCTTCGAGGCGAGACTGTGCGCACGCAGCGGATGCCGACCGGGATTGCCCGCAGCTTTGGGCTTCGCAGCGAAGTCCATCAAATCGCCCTCGCCGCCACGGGCGTCAATCGATCGAATATCGCGGCGAGGTCGCCCGTGAGCACGCGACGATCGAACCGGCGCAATGATGCAAGATCAGCACACTTATCGCCGAGGTTGCCAGCCGCCCAGCGCTGGAACGCCGACGCCAGCGCCGACAGCAACGCGTCTTCCTCTCTAGGGTCGACCGCCCACCCGCCACCGACGGCGGCAAGCACCTCCCCCGCCGACCCGGGGAAGACCACCGCCAGGACCGGCTTTTGCGCCCGCAGGTATTCGTAGAGCTTGGCCGGGACCAGATCGGCCGTGTCCTTCGATGCCTGCAACAGCAACAGCAGGTCCGCGCGCGCGATTTCGGTCAGCGACTGCTCGTAGGGTATTCGGGGAACGAACTCCACGCAGTCGTTCAACTCGTTTTCGGCGACGGACGCTCGCACAGCGTCGGAGTCGGCGAACGCCCCGCCGCCGATGAAGCGCAGACAAAGTCGACGCAGGTCGAGCACTCCCTGCACGGCGGCGCGACGCAGGGCGCGGAAAATCGGCCGCGGATCGCGAAACTGATCGTTGATGATCCCGGCGTGGACGATGGTCAACCGATCGCCCGCGGCGCCGCCGGCGCTGCTGTTCAACGCGGAAAAATCCGCTTCGTCGTACCCGTTCAGGATCGTCGTGATCCGGTCGGCTTTCTCCGGATAGCGCGCGCGCATCATGTCGCGCAGCTGCAGCGTGCTGGTAACGACATCGCTGCAGCGACCGACGACGCCACGCTCCAACCGGCAGTGCGCCTTGCGCTCGACCGTTTCGTCCAGTCGCTGGCGCCAACGCATCTCGGCCAGCAGCGCCGGCTCGGCCGGGCCCTCGTACCAGGGATCGCGGAAATCGGTGACCCACGGCCTGCCTGAGGAACGCGCCACGCGTCGCGCGATCAGGTGCGCGGTCGCATGCGGGTTGGTCGAGTAGACGAGGTCGAACGGGTCATCCCTGGCCACGCGCCTGCCTGCGGCGACCGCCCACGGCAACCAGCCGATCCAGGGGTCCGGCAGCGCCAGCAGCAGCGAGTGCACGCCGCCGATCGACAGGCTGCGCTTGGTATTGAGGAAGGGCGTGCGTATCACCTTCGCGGACGCGGGAATCTGCACTTCCAACGTGGCATCGGTGACCGCATAGGCGTCGACATGCGGCGAAATCACTGTCACGCGCCAGCCGTACTCCTCCAGGTACCGGCTGTACTTCAGCGTCCGCAACACGCCACTGCTGCTTGCCTCCGGCGGGTAGTGAAATGCGATGAAAAGAGCATGTTTCATGCGGCGCACGACGGGTGTACTCCCCAGCACGACGTGGGCCAAACGCCGGCAATGACAAGCGGTTTATTGTGGTACATTTTACTCAAAATGTTTGCCGGATCTCGAATTCGATGGAATCTTGTAGATGAACCTGTTCCCCACATTTTGCCTCGCGGTCCGCGCCTGGGGGTCGACGCTGTCGCTGTGTGTTGCCGTTGCCGTCGGCTGCGGCGTCTGCATCCAGCCGGCTGCGGCCCAGGCGCCGACCAACTATGACACAGCGCGACTGACCAAAGCCGACGCGGAGTTGCTTCTGGCCGTCGAGTCGCATCACCTGCAGCCAGGCCTCGACAAGATGCGAAGCAAGCTGTACGCGCCCGCGTGGGGGGATTTCGACTTCATCCTGCGGTATTTCCCGAACCACCCCCGGGCGCTGGTCGCGATGGCCGACCTTTGCCAGGCGTGGAAAAGTCCGAAGTGCCGGGCGGAGGAATACTTCGAGAAGGCGTTGGTGATGTCCCCCAAGTCGCCCAGCGTCCATTTGGCCAAGGGCATCTACCTGCAGAAAAACAATCATTTGAGCGAGGCGATCGACAGCTACAAGAACGCTCTCGCCGTCGATCCCAATTCGTTCAATGCGAATTACAACCTGGGCCTCGCGTACGCCGCGCAGAAGCAATATGCGGTAGCAAACGAGTACGCGCAAAGGGCCTATGCCCTGGGTCCGGCGCTGCCTGGCCTGCGCGACAAGCTTATCGCGGCCGGGGCCTGGAAGCCTGTCGACCCCCCGCCATCGACCGAAGCCAAGTAAGGGCTGCACCATGATTCCGAGCGCCGGCGCCGAGGAATGCACGGATGGGCGTCGGTCGGTTGGCGGGACACGCGCGAAATCGGTTCCCGAATGAGCCCGCCGGGTCCTGCCACCTCCGCATTGGAGGTCGTCCGCATCAGCGACTACGCGGCATTCCTCGGCCTTCGTGATGCGTGGAACGACGTCGCGTCGACGCGCTCCGTCTTCCTTCGCCACGAGTGGTTCGATGCCGCGTGGCAATGGCGCAGGCTGGAGGATGCAGCCCGACTGGCGATTCATTGCGTGTTTCGCGGGCCGCGCCTGGTGGGCATTCTCCCGCTCATCGCGCGTGACGACGGCAGGTCAGCCGTTGCGTCAAGCGTGCTCGAATACCTGACCGTCCCGGACACGCAGCTTTGCGACCTCATCGCCGCTGCCCCGGATCGTATCGAGGTCGCCGGTGCGCTGGCGGCCGACTTGATCGCATGGCGCAGCGCTTGGGATCGGCTGAAGATTCCTCACCTGCCCGAGGACGCCCTCGCGCGCGGCGCGTTTCGAACGGCGCTGCAGAATCGCGGCGCACGCGTGTGCGAGACCCACGTCGGGGGCAATCCCTACGTCAATCTCGATACAGGCTGGGACGCGTATTACGCGACCCGGAGCAGGAGCCTGAAGAAAGCCAACAATCTCGCCGCCAACCGGCTCAAGAAGGCCGGCGAGGTCCGCGTCGCATGGATCGAGCCCGACGCCAATCTGGCGGACGACCCGAAGGCGGGCGTCGAGGCGGCCCTCGCCATCTCGGCAAACAGCTGGAAACGCAGCACCGGCAATTCGCTCGACAATCCCGGTCCGCAGGCATTCATTCGTCGGCTGTCCGAGTTGGCGGTCGCCCAGCGCTGGATGTCATTGTGGCTGTTGTGGCTCGATGGTCGGCCGATGGCGATGGAATACCAATTGGTCTTCGACGGCAACGTACACGCGCTGCGTTCGGATTTCGTCGATAGCGGCGAAGACCTCTCTCCCGGATCCCACCTGAACCGTCACCTTCTGGAGCAGCTTTTCGGCCGCCGGCTGCGTCGCTACCTGATGGGCCCCGGCGACAATCCCTACAAGAAGCGCTGGACTGAGGATGCCGAACCGCTGTTCCAGTTCGACGTCTACAGCCCCACGGCCCGCGGGAGAGTGGCCGGACTTTGGGAGTGCCGGTTGAAACCCGTGCTGCGTTCGATCAAGGCATACATCAAACCTGGCGAGGAGGCCCGGAAACCATGACTGGCGTCTGTGGATGGATCGGCTCTCCCATCGAGGATGCCAAGGACGTGCTCAGCCGCATGGCGGGACAGTTGTCTCGATTCGATCGAGCGCCGCTGTCGATGGTCGCCAGCACCCTCGCAAGCGTTGCGGCCAGCGGCAACGAGCAAACGTCGTGCGTGATCGACGACGGCGGGCTGCAGCTTGCGATCTCCGGCCATCCGAGGTGGGAGGATGCGGGCACATGCCTGACCGCAGTTGCTGCTTCCGCCCGCGCTTTTCTCACCGCCTACCGTACCAGCGGTCCCGACGCGTTGCGCTGCCTGAAGGGCGACTTCTCGCTGGCGCTGATTGATCCGGCACGTGCCGAGGCACTGCTGGCCGTCGACCGCATCGGGGTGCGCAACCTGCTCTATACGGAGACAAAGGGCGGCCTGGCGTTCGGGTCGACCGCCGACGCGCTGCACTCCCTTCCGCAAACCAACCGCGGCGTCGATCATCAGGCGATCTACAACTACGTGTATTTCCATATGGTGCCCGGACCGGGTACGGCGTTCGTCGACACGCGTCGCGTGTTGCCCGGGCACTACCTGCTCTTCAGGCAGGGCCGCACCACAACCCAGCCCTATTGGCAGATGGCGTTCTCCGAGGACCAGCGTGGGGAGTTCGAACAACTGAAGCCCCGGTTCCTTGCCGCGTTGCGCGACGGTGTCAATACCGCCGCAGGCGAATCCGCCTGCGGCGCATTCCTGAGCGGCGGCACCGATAGCTCAACGGTCGCCGGACTGCTCGGCGGACAGACAGGTGGTAGGGCGCGCACTTACTCCATAGGTTTCGACGCCGAAGGCTTCGACGAGATGTCGTACGCGCGTCTGGCATCGCGCCATTTCGGAACCGAGCATCACGAGTACTACGTGACACCGGACGACGTGGTGCAGGCAATCCCCGCAATCGCCGATGTCTACGACATGCCGTTCGGAAACGCCTCCGCCATCCCGACCTATTTTTGCGCCCGGATGGCCGGCGCAGATGGCATTGCCAGGCTTCTGGGTGGCGATGGCGGCGACGAACTCTTCGGCGGCAATGCGCGTTACGCCAAGCAGTACCAGTTTTCTCTTTACGACGAACTACCTTCGTTCCTGCGCCGTGGCCTGATCGAGCCGGTGTTCGCGAACCTGCCCGGCGTTGGTCGCGTGCCGTTGCTCCGGAAGGCGCAGAGCTACATCCAGCAGGCATCGCTGTCGATGCCGGCGCGCTACGAAACGTATAACCTCCTCGAGCGCCTTGGCGCAGCCAATGTCTTCACGCCGGATTTCCTTGCCAGCATCGATCGCGGCAGTCCACTCGCCCAGATGAGCGAAACGTATGGTTCAGCGCGGGCGGAATCACTGATCAATCGGATGCTTGCGCTCGACCTTAAGTTCACGTTGGCCGACAACGACCTGCCCAAAGTGACGCGGATGTGCGAATTGGCCGGCGTCGATGTGGTCTTTCCCCTGCTGCACGAGTCGGTGGTGGAGTTTTCCGCGGGCCTGGCACCCAACCTCAAGCTCAAGGGCACGACGCTGCGCTATTTCTTCAAGGAAGCGCTGCGCGATTTCCTGCCCGCCGAGATCATCACCAAGGAGAAGCACGGTTTTGGATTGCCGGTCGGCGCATGGCTGCAGAGTCATCCCCCGCTGCGCGAACTGGCGTTCGACTCGCTGCAGAGCCTCAAATCGCGCAACATTGTCCGCGCCGATTTCATCGACAGCCTGCTGAGCGACCACCTGCAAAGCCATGCGGGGTACTACGGCACCATGGTATGGATACTCATGATGCTGGAGCTTTGGTTTCAGAAACACGTGTGAGCTGCAGCGTGTATGCGCACGCGTGGCGGGCGCAGTGATTCGCGCATTCGCGTGCGCGACCGCCCGGATTCCGAATCGCAATCCCTTGGTGTCTCTGTGTGCGGCGCATACTCACTGCCGTGACGAGCACATCCGGTTGACCCAGCGTAATTCCCATGACGACGTGACGGATTTCTTTACAGTCCGTCCATGCGTCGCGATTGCGAAGGATCCCTCACTTCGCACGGCTGCTGTAACTCATTGGCGTAGTGAGACATTTCTCCGAAATTCGCACGGCAGGATTGAATCTTGCTTCGGTATTCGACTTGGTTTTCGAAACAACTTTCCCGAATGATCGTCGATAGATATCGAACGGAACGCCGATCTCGGCGTACCGTTCATCGCACTACATGGGAGTCAGGAATGCGCAAATTTTTCGCTCTGGTCATCACCGTCTTGAGTCTCCAGTTCCTGGGGCACGCGCTCGAGGCAGAAGCCCAATACGACGCAACCTGGACGCGTAGCACGTGGTCTCTCTCCTATCCGGAGTCCGGACCTTACTTCAGAACCTGGATGGAAATGCTGCATGACCCGGTAATCGGCAAGAGCGTCCTTTTTGGCGGCAGCCTTGGCTTTTACGCCAACGATATCTGGCACTACGACGCGGCTGCGGACCGATGGACCGAGATCATTACGCAGCAGCACAGCGTCGGGATGACGCCTCCCTGTGGCCGTGACGAGCATACATTTGTGTACGACCCATACAACCGCCTTTACTGGTCGTACGGCGGCAGCGGTTATGCGTGCGACACGATCAAGAGCACGGCGCAGCCGGGAAGCACGACGGTCCAGGTTGTCGACACGACGCTTCCCGCAACAACCGTCGATGCCTACAAGGACTATCTCTTTATCGTCGATAGTTACATTCCGCAGTTCATCACTTACGTCGACGCCTACGATCCTGCGACCAAGACACTGACGTTGAAACTGCCTGCAGCGTCGTCGCTCGCCGGCTACGCCTACCGGATGAAGCCACAGGGCGGCGGCGGAACCTGGTATTTCGACCCAACCACCAACGAGTGGGGGAGCTTCGACGGCCCGTTCTGGGGCTACACGGGACCGAATCCGCGAAGCAGGCTGAGTCCTGCGTTCGCTTTCTCGTCGCAAGACAATGCGATGGTCATGTTCGGCGGTGACCAATGGAACGACACCTGGAAGCTGGACGTCACGCACGATGACCTGGACGGAGATGAAGCCGAATGGCGACCCGACGTCGCCACCCGGGATGACTCAACTCATCCAGTCGATGGTCTACGACCCGGTCAATGACGTGTTCGTCCTGTTCGGCGGGCGCTGCAATGACACCAACGCGCGATGCACCTACTACGAGACGCTTGGCGACACCTGGACGTACAAGCTGTCGACGAACACGTGGACCAAGATGAACCCGGCGCGGAGTCCCGCGCCAGGCAGCAGTACCAGATGGCCTACGACACGACCAACCACGCGATCGTGCTTTTTGGTGGCCAGATAATCCGGTCTACTTCAACGATCTGTGGACCTATGACTACCATGAAACACCTGGACCGAGATTCCGATGCCGGCGACCAACCCCGGCGACCGGTATCTGGGCAGCCTGGTCTACGACAGCACCAATCCAGGTTTTTGTGCTCTACGGAGGGCTCTCCGGAACAGGTCAGAACGCTGTACGTCTGGCAACTGCGCCTGACGCCATCGGGCGGACCTTCCAACCTTGCGCCAACCGTCAACCTACCTCGAGCGTCGTCAGCAACAATGGTTTCGTCGCGCCCACCAACATTACGCTCAACGCCACCGCTGCGGACAGTGACGGCACCGTCACCCAGGTCGAGTTCCTGCAAGGCACCACGGTGATCGGCACCTCCACCGGTCCTTCGTTCACCTACAACTGGACCAACGTCCCGGCCGGCAACTACGCACTCACCGCCCGCGCCACCGACAACAGCGGCGCCACCACCACCTCAACACCCGTCAACGTCACCGTTACTGCCGCGCCCTCATCCACCAACGTCGCGGCGCAGGCCAATGGCGGTGTGGCCACCGCCTCGAGCACCTATACGGTCTCGGCTACAACTTCTCGCCGTCCGGCGCCATCGACGGTGCAACGCTACGGCGGCTGGGGCACCGGTGGCGTCTGGGTCGACAACAATCGCGGTCGTATTCCCGGACTGGCTGCAGATCACCTTCAACGGCGTCAAGACCATCGACCGCATCGACGTCTTCACCGTGCAGGACGACTACGCCGCCCCAGCTACACCGACTCCCACGATGACCTTCAGCCTCTACGGGCTGCAGGACTTCGACGTCCAATACTGGAACAGCAGCGCCTGGGTTACCGTTCCCGGCGGCGCCATCACCGGCAACAACCTGGTGTGGAGGACGGTGAGCTTTCCTGCGGTCTCGACCGATCGCATCCGCATACTCGTCAAGAGCGCACTCGCCAACTACTCCCGCATTGCCGAAGTCGAAGCCTGGACTTCGCGGTGGCGCGCCTTCGAACACACCGCCCACCGTCAGCCTGAGCGCACCCGCCAACAACGCCAGCTACACCGCACCGGCGAGCATCACGCTGACCGCCACCGCTGCGGACAGTGACGGCACCGTCACCCAGGTCGAGTTCCTGCAAGGCACCACGGTGATCGGCACCTCCACCGGTCCTTCGTTCACCTACAACTGGACCAACGTCCCGGCCGGCAACTACGCACTCACCGCCCGCGCCACCGACAACAGCGGCGCCACCACCACCTCAACACCCGTCAACGTCACCGTGACGGCCACGCCCGTCATCGACCAACGTCGCGGCGCGGCCAATGGCGGTGTGGCCACTGCGTCGAGCACCTATACGGACCGGCTACAGATTTCGCGCCGGCCGGCGCCATTGACGGTCGCGCTACGGCGGCTGGGCCACCGGTGGCATCTGGGTCGACAACAACGCGATGTCTTCCCGGACTGGATGCAGATCACCTTCTCCGGCAGCAAGACGATCGACCGCATTGACGTCTTCACCGTGCAGGACGATACGCATCACGCCAACTGACCCCGACATCCACGATGACCTTCAGCCTCTATGGTCTGCGGGACTTCGACGTCCAATACTGGAATAGCAGCGTCTGGGTTACCGTTCCCGGCGGCGCCATCACCGGCAACAACCTGGTGTGGAGTACGATGAGCTTTCCTGCCGGTCTCCACCGATCGCATCCGCATACTCGTCAAGGACGCGCTACTCGTCCTACTCCCGCATTGCCGAAGTCGAAGCCTGGACTTCGCGGTGGCGCGCCTTCGAACACCCCGCCCACCGTCAGCCTGAGCGCACCCGCCAACAACGCCAGCTACACCGCACCGGCGAGCATCACGCTGACCGCCACCGCTGCGGACAGTGACGGCACCGTCACCCAAGTCGAGTTCCTGCAAGGCACCACGGTGATCGGCACCTCCACCGGTCCTTCGTTCACCTACAACTGGACCAACGTCCCGGCCGGCAACTACGCACTCACCGCCCGCGCCACCGACAACAGCGGCGCCACCACCACCTCAACACCCGTCAACGTCACGGTTACTGCGGCCGCAGCACCACCGGCGATTGCCATCACCAGCGTGACGTTGGTCGGCTCCGTCAACGACCCGACCATTACGCTGGTTACCGTAAACGGAGCCGCGGTTCCCATAATCGGCGGGCAGTTCCAGGCGCCTGTGACGCTGCCGCCCGGCATCTCCACGCACACGATCGCAGCCACCAATTCCGGCGGCACGACGACAAAGACAATCACCATCAATGCGCCATAGATGCATGCGGAGCCTCGCTCCATCAGCGCTGTCACTCAGGCGTCACCTTCCGCGCCGTGGCAGTGGAGTGGGGATCTGCCGCCCGCACGAATTCGACGCCTTTGACCCAATCACCAATCACGGAAAATGGGCGCGGAACACCCTGCCGCCCCACGATATCCGCGCCCAACTTCCACGAGGCCGGCAGTGTGAGATGGCTGGAATCGTAGTACAGCGGGCTTCCGCTCGAATCGAAAGCAGAGCAACTCCCCTCCGTGCACAGGTAGGGTGTGACGTCGAAATACTCGACATTCGGCGTGCGCCCGGCAAACGACTTGAGCAGTTCATTGACACCCAACACATCCGCCGAAGGCGGTACGCTACCTTCTGAACACAGGAGAAGTGGGTAGCTCAGTGCCTTTTCCCGGCATCGCCGGTCATAGCCGCTGATAACCGGCGCCTTGCCGATCAGGATGACCAACTTGCCTTTGGCTGCCAACGACGTTGCAGTGTCGAAAAAGGCACCCAGGAACTTTTCCGATATCTGCTGATAGCCCGTCCATGACGCAGAGATCATGACCACCGGAAAAGCGTCGATGGTCTCGCGCGCTATTTCGTAGGAGTCGCGGCAATCAGGTAGCCGTTTTGACGATACGAAGTCCTTTGGATCGCTATCGATGGGCGGACAGGAACCCACCTCCAGATTGCGGAACTTGAAGCCCTGCTTGCGCGCAAATGCGCCAATCATGCCGACGTAGTGCGCCGCGTTAGAATCTCCCCACAAAATGGCGACGGCTGGATCCGCGGTATCGGCCCCGACTACGCACTTGGGGTTCTGAGCGTCGGTGCGCATAATCTTCTGCCGCTGACAAACATAGTCATACAGATATGCCGGTCGCGTCTGCTGGCGAAGGGCAGCAAGGCGCGTTCGGTAGTCGGTGGCCAGCCAACGGATGCCATAGCCGTCGATGTACATGGCGCCCAAAGCAACGATGCCAAGGGCGGCAGCGGGAACTCCATATTGAAGAGTGAATACCCGTACCGCCGATGCCCCTGATCGACGCGCCGGTCGTTCGACATAAAGAAAGGTCAGCCACGCGAGCAGGAGTGTCAGTGCGAACATGGACAAACCAGCTACTGCGCCGACGTCCGTATGCCCATATCGATAGAGTGCCAGCAACGGCCAATGCCAAAGATATGCCGAGTATGAGATCAGCCCTACCCACACCAGTGGCTTGAGTGCCAGCCAGCGAGAGACACGATTGTCCCTGCAATGTCCAGCCAATATCAGCAGCGCCGTTCCGAGTGTCGGGGGCACCGCCCTTAGTCCCGGGAACGTCTGGTCCTCGGACAGTAAAGCCAGCGAGAGCCCCAGCAAGACCATCCCGGCGAACGCCATCGGTGCCACTACCGTGACGGACACCTTCGCTCTCGCGTTGCGCAAGACCGCATGGGCGACCAATGCCCCGAGAAGCAACTCGCCTGCGCGTGTCGGAAGCATGAAATAGACAAACGACGGATCCCTGTCGAACCAAACCTCGCCGAGAACGAATGAAGCCATCGCGATGAGCGTCGCGACGACAAAGAAGGACTTGGCGCGTGAGGGGCGATAGGCAACGATCAGCAGCAGCGGCCAGATGATATAGAACTGCTCCTCGACCCCCAGCGACCACAGGTGTAACAGTGGCGTGTCACTGTTCGCCGCGGCAAAGTAGCTGGTGTCCTGATTCCGCCAAAAATAGACGTTGGCAAGGGAAAGCAGCGACCATAGCGCGGACTCGGCCGTTCTCTCCGCATCTTCCGGGAGAAACAACTGCTGCGTGACCAGCATCGTCGCCGCCACTACCAGCAGCATGGGTGGCGCAATGCGCTTGACTCGGCGCCGATAGAAATCGACGATCGAGAAGCGACCGCGCTCCAGGTCGCCCAGGATGTTGAGGGAGATCAGAAAACCGGAGATGACGAAAAAGATATCGACTCCAACGAAGCCGCCAGGCAAGAGTCTCTTGTCGATATGAAAGAGGATCACCGAGATCACCGCAATGGCCCGAAGGCCATCGACGTCGGGTCGGTAGTTCCACTTTGCTCCGTCCGCGTCGTTGGTCATCTCGACTCTCGACCTCGCCCGATGCACATGGCGTCGCTATCTAGCGGCACGGAATGGCATTCGGTGCCGCAACAGGCAGAGTGGCGGATGCGGGAAGCGGAACGACGCCGATCAGCATGCACGAATGACTGAGCACTGCGCCCAGGCCAGGAACATGACGCAATCCGGCACGCATGACCGCATTATCCAAAAGACGCTGGAACGGCCTGAGTTGTCGCGGAAAGATCGGAATCCAATGTAGCTCGATGTCGACCAGTCCACGCTGCTTCAGCAAACGCCGCATCCGCCACGGCGATTCATAGCGCAGATGTGCCGGCTTACCGCGCAGCCAGCGCGAGAATCGCTGCAAGGCGTTGGCCACGCAGATGCCGTTCAAGGCGTCTATCCACAGTTCTCCACCCGGCCGGACTTGCGCAACCAAAGCCTCGATGGCAGGCCCAGACTCGGCCAGTGCCTGCATCACGCCGAAGCACAGCACGCCGTCGAAGGTCTCACCGCGAAATGGGAGACGCGTCACGTCTGCCACCGCCCACGTGCACCGGCCGTCGTCGCGCGCCTTTGCCTTGACCACGCTGGGCAGCGAATAGTCGAGGCCGACGACCTCGATCCCCTCGCCTGCCAGGAAGCGCGTATAGGTGCCCGCGCCGCAGCCCGCGTCCAGCCAGGTCTCACCGTGGCTCGACTGCTGCCACACGCGCAGGAACTGCCGAAAACGCACCTGAAGTCCCGATGCGGTCCAGCCTGCAATTCCGGCATCGTCATCGCACAGCGATGCGAACTCCTCGAAGCGCGCCCGCCAGGCATCTTCGAACGCCGGCCGTGGGCTCGGGCCCCGCTCAGGCACGCCCAGTCCGTCTGGAGACATCGGCGCCCGGGCGGGCGGCCACGGGCTCGGTCGGACGCACCTGCGTGGCCAGTTGCTTATCGACCACCACACGGGTCAACACCAGAATCGCCATCAGCACGTAAGGCAGATCCCAATAGGCCAGACCGAGGAACGAACCCCCGACCCAATAGCCGATGTAGCTCACCTGGATCATCGCCGCCAAATCACCCGCCCAGCGCAACTCTTTGCGCGCCTTGCACGACTTGATGATGCCTGCGGCAAGCCGCCACGTAAGCCACCACAGAATCAGGAACAATCCAAGTCCCACGAAGCCCTGCTCGCCCAGTACCTGGAACCAGATGCTGTGCATATCGTGAACATCCAGCGGGTTCGGCGCCCAGCGGGCGAAGGATTCGTCGGTCGCGACGCCGAAACCGCCCCCTGTCAGCGGCCTCTCCTTCGCCAGGTTGAATGCGAAGTGCCAGGCATTGATACGGCCCATTGCGGACCCGTCCTGTTCGTACGTATTGATGGTGTTCATCCTTGCAAACCAGCTTTCCGGCATGAAGCTGAGCATTGACGCAGCAACGAGTGCAATGCCCATGCCGAGAACGACTTTTTTGCGGCTCTTGATCCACAGGAACCCGCCCATCGCCGCCAGTGCCAGCATGCCACCCCGCGAATGCGACCCCAGCACCGCCGCGGCGCAGAGAGCAATGCATCCCCAGAGCCCCCAGCGAATCCATCTGCTCGTGGTCTGCAGCTGCAGATAGCGAAGCAGCGGCATGACCATGGTGATCGCAAGCGAAATCTCGGTATTGCCGGAGATGAAGCTGCCGTCGGGCCCCAGCACCATGCTGCCACCGCCGGTGGTGAGGGTGAAGACACCACCCTTCACACCATAGAACGCGATCGAAAATGTCGCCACCCAGGTCAGCCACCGTATCCGCTCCGCGGTGTACATGATCATCATCGTGATCGCCAGGAAGAAATGGATCTTCATCACCTTGTCCCACTGCTGCCAGACGTAGCTGCCGTTGGCCGGCAAGGCGAACACTGCCGAGATGTTCATCCAGATCACGAGCAGGATGAGCGTCACAGTGACCGGTGTCACCGGGAATTTCTTGGGCTCTTTGGATGCCATGAACCCCAGGAGCGTGACCAGCCCGACGATGACGGCGAACGGCATGGCGAAGGCGAACCCCCAAGCCAGGCGATGGGGGTTCATCATGCCGATCCAGGTCCACAGCAGGACACCCAGCCACGGCCGCCTCAACACGAACGGCAGGCAGCCGAAGATGAACACGGTGAGGGCGATGTCGCGCATGGTGGATCAGGCCTTCAGGCTTCGACGCCGGGCAGCACCTGTGCCAAACGGGCGTTCGGCAGCAACCGACGACAGATGCCCTCCATGCGGCGCATGTTCGCGGCCTGGCTGGCGCTGCTCTCGACAAGTGTGCGATTGCGCGCGATCATCGCCGCCGCGCCCGTGGAATCGCGCAGCACCGACCGGAGCCGCTCGGCAAGCAACGACACGTCGCCGATGGGCACCAGGTACCCATTCAGGCCGTCGACTATCCACTCCCGCAGCGACGGCAGGTCCGAGAAGATCGGTACCGAACCGCAGGCCATCGCCTCGAAGAGCGCCATCGGCGTCGCGTCGGACGATGGCACCGAGACCGTGACGGCGGCCATCGAATACAACTCCGCCATGCGTTCGTGCGGGACCGTTTCGACCAGGCGCACCGCGTCGGCAATGCGAAGCTCGGCCACGCGTGCCATCACGCGCTGCCGGTAGTCACCGTCGCCGTTGTAGTCCTTCAGCAGCAACACCGCGGCCGGAAACTCGTCCCGAATCCGCGCAAACGCCTCGACCACCATCTCCTGGTTGTAGAGCGGCAGAAAGTTGCGCGCACTGAAGACGACCGGCCGCCCGGCGATGCCCAACTCGGTGGCAAACGCGGGCGCCTCCTGCCGATGGAAGTTGTCGGTATCGACGCCCCACTGCACGACCTCGACGCGTGCGGGCGAGATGCCGGAACACGCGACGATCTCCCGCGCGAGGTCGGCCGAATCGCAGGTGACCACCGCCGCCGCCCGCAGGGCCTCCCCGAGCGCGGCTTGTGCGTGCGGCGTCTCGGTATCCCGACGATAGATGTCGGAACCCCACGCCGTGACGACCCGCGGGCCACGCCACACGCCGGACAACAGCGACGCGAAGTGCGCCCAATGCACGTGGACGATATCGGGCCGGATGCGATGCAGCAGCCAGGCCAGCTTGGCCGCTTTCCACCGCGGGCCACGGCCCTGCAACCCCAGCACGTACTGGCGGACGCCCGACCGGATAATCCCCCGTGCCGGACATCGAGATGATGCTGACCTCGTGCCCCGCCCGCGCAAACCAGCCGGCCCACCTTTCGAGGTGGACATGGTCGGCCCATCCGACAAAGCAGATCCGCATGGGCTTTTCCGGCAACTCAGCGGTCACCGCTCACCGCAGCGATCAGCGTCGAGCACACCAGATCGATCTGCGCCTCGCTCATGCTCGGATACAGCGGCAGGGTCAGCACGCGACGGCCGATGTCGTGCGTCAGGTCGAGGTGCGCGCAGGGACCGAGCCCCGCCTGTTCGTAGGCCGTGAACGTGTCGATCGGACGATAGTGGATGCTGGTCTGGATGCCCGCTGCCTTCATCGCTTCCATGACCGCGGAACGCGCAACGGACAGCGGCAGCAGCACCGGCATGATGTGGAACACCGGCGTCGCCCACCGGCGTACCGAACAGGCACTGCGATGCCGGCCACGCCGTGCAACTGCTCCCGGTAACGGCTTGCACCCACCGGCCGCGCGCAGCGTTGCCGCCGGCGAGCCGGTCCATCTGGCAAAGACCGAGGGCGGCGTTGAGTTCGGTCATCCGGTAGTTGTAGCCGAGATCGACGACGTCGTAGGAGAAAGCGTGACCCTTGTGCCGGTCCAGCGTCAGCGTCGTCATCCCGTGCGAGCGCAAGCGACGCGCCGCGCTCGGCCAGGTCGTCGCGATCGGTGGTGAGCATCCCGCCCTCACCGGTGGTCATGTTCTTGTTGGAAAAGAAGCTGAAGCATCCGGCGTCGCCCCAAGCTCCCATGGCTCTTCCGTCGAGATTGGCGCCGGGCGCGTGCGCCACGTCCTCGACGACCACCAGACCATGTTCGCGGGCAAATGCCGCAATCTCGTTCATCCGGCACGGGTAGCCAGCGTAGTGAACGACGATGACCGCCCGCGTGGCCGGGGTCAGCTGAGCCTCCAGCGTCCGCCGGCTGACATTCCATTCGTCGGCAGATTCGACCTCCGCGAAAACCGGCGTCGCACCACAGTACCGGATGACGTTCGCCGTGGCGACAAAGGTCAGCGACGGCACGATGACTTCATCGCCCGGCTTGATGCCTGCGCTCATCAGTGCGATGTGCAGCGCCGCCGTCGCGCTGTTGAGCGCGATCGCATGCTTCACGCCGCAAAACGCCGCAAACCGGGCTTCGAATTCGGACGTTCGCTCGCCCATGGTCAGCCACTTCGAGCGAATCACTGCCGACACCGCCTCGACCTCGATCTCGTCGAGGTCCGGGTCGAAAAGCGGAACGATCCATTGCATGATCAAGCCTCTCCCGGCAGGAATTCCTTGCGACGCGATTCGAACTCTTCGATCGCCCGCGCATAGTCGTCCGCGCGCCCCATGTCCAGCCAATAGCCCGTGAACGCGTACGACGCCACCTTCTTGCCGTCGGCGATCAGTGTCTTCACCAGGTCGGGGAAATCCCGGTACTCGCCTTTCTCGAGGTAAGCCAGGGCCGCTGGCTCGAAAACGTAGATGCCCATGCTGACGCGATAGTCGAGGTTGGGCTTCTCGACATAGCCGGTCAGCATGTTCTTGTCGTCCGCCTCGATCACGCCGAAGTCGATCTTGACGTTGCGCACGTAGGTCGCAATCGTGCACACGGCGCCACTTTCGCGGTGGAATCGCAGCAGGTCGCGATAATCGAGCGTGGTCAGGATATCGCCGTTCATCATGATGAAGGTGGCGTCGAGGCCGTCGAGCAGCGTCAGCGGTCCCACCGTGCCCAGTGCCTTCTCTTCGATCGAATAGTCGATCGGGATGCCAAACCGCTTGCCGTTGCCGAAAAACGCCTGCAGCAGCTCCGCAAGGTGGCCGACGGCCATCGTGACCCGCGTGACGCCGGCCGCCTTCAACTGCCGCAGCACGACCTCCAGGATCGGCATGTCGCCGATCGGCATCAACGGCTTGGGCAGCACCGTCGTATAGGGCATCAATCGTGTGCCTTTGCCACCGGCAAGGATCACCGCGCGCATGGTTTGTCTCTCAAAGGTTGTAGATGCTGGTCTTGTACCGATCGAGGTGCTCGCGGAACCACTCGATGGTGCGCCGCAGTCCTTCCTCCAGCGGCACCTGCGGCCGCCATCCTGCCAGCGCAAGCGCCTTGTCGGCGTTGCACAGCAGGCGCTCGACCTCGCTTTTCTCGGGGCGAACGCGCTGCTCTTCGCAGACGATCCGGGAATCGCTGCCGATCAACCGCAGGATCAACGCCGCGAGATCGCCGATGGTGATCTCGCGCCCGCTGCCGCAGTTGATCACCTGCCCAACCGCCTCGGGTGAGTTCGCCACGCGAACGAACCCGTCGACGGTGTCGGAAACGAAATTGAGATCCCGCGTGGGCGTCAGCGAACCCAGGCGCACGTCACCGCCCTTCAGCGCCTGGCCAATAATGGTCGGGATCACCGCCCGCGCCGACTGTCGCGGGCCGTACGTATTGAACGGCCGAATGATCGCAACCGGAAGCCCGAAGGAGCGCCAGTAGCTCTCCGCGATCATGTCGGCACCGACCTTGCTGGCCGAATAGGGCGACTGCCCCTGCAGCGGATGTTTCTCGTCGATGGGCACGTACTGCGCCGTTCCGTAGCACTCGCTGGTGGACGTGTGCACCACGCGCTCGACGCCCGCCTCGCGGCAGGCCTGCATCACGTTCACTGCGCCGAGAACATTGGTGGTGACGTAGCTCTGAGGCGCCACATACGAATACGGAATCGCGATCAGCGACGACAGGTGATAGACGACCTTGCAGCCCCGTACCGCGTTAGCGACACAGAAGGGATCGGCAATGTCGCCGGTGACTACCTCGACCTCCGCCAAGGTTTCCTTGGGCAGCAACTCCAGGTTGCCCCAATCGTTGCGCGAGTTGTAGTGGACCAGGGCGCGCACCTTGGCGCCTTCGCCGACCAAGCGCTCAACCAGGTGGCTGCCGATGAAGCCGCCGGCGCCGGTAACCAGTATTTTCACGTACCGTTTCCTCCAAGTTTGGCAATGCGCGCAGGTAACTGCCAAGTGCCGCTATCGCTGTCCGGAGGCAACGGGCATCCCGAAACACCGCCGCGCCTGCGCCCGAGCTTCCTCCACGTCAGCATCAGTCGGGATGATTCCACCGGGCCATGGGAAAAGTTCACCGTTCTGTTCCTTCCGCGCAAGCCATTGGTCTACCTGGCCTACAACGGTCGCTGGATTCCCTGCGCACACCGTGTCCGGCGGAACATCACGAGACACCACTGCATTTGCACCCACAATGGACCGCGGCCCCACGGTTACACCTGGAAGTATGACCGCCCCCGCGCCAATAAAGCATTGATCGAGGATCCGCACTCGCCCCCAGCACGACCGGGCGCCGAAGCACACAGGACTCGCGTCATGCGCGAGGATGGTTGCGTGCGTGATGAGGCAATTCGATCCGATTTCGATCAGGAACGGGAACAGGCTGTCGAGCGTTGCGTTAACGAGACCTACATTGTCTCCGATCTTCATGCCCAAGCCACGCAGTCGCTCGATCTCGCGCTCCGTTTGCTCCCGGCGCGAGGGCGACTCTGCCAGCCCAAGCCGTCTGCGTAGTCTAAGAAACATGCACTCGCTCTCCCATTCAGATTTGGCTTCGCGTCCAAGGCAAGTCACATTGCCCGGCGCGTCAGCGCTCCCTTATCTTCATAACGCGTGCGGGATTGCCGGCCATCACCCGATACGGCTCGACATCCCGAGTAACGATCGCACCGGCACCGATCACTGCGCCGATTCCAATGCGCACTCCAGGAAGGATCACCGCACCCGCGCCAATGAAAGAGTCATCGCCGATATGCACTTCGCCTATCCGGCGCGTATCGACAATTCGCTTGCCAGGCGCATAGTGATTGGAATACGACATGATGGCCGTCAGCGGGCCGACGGCGACGCCCCTGCCAATCGCGACCAGACCGTGGATCGCGTTGACATAAACTTGTCCCGCCAAGTGAGACCCTTCGGCCATCGTGAACATCCCGGGGCCACAGTGCACGCTCGTACCCCGGTATATCGCAACATCTTCTCCCAGCGACACACACTTCGGATCCGAGATGAACACGCCGCTGTCAATGAGTACGTTGGCAGCGCACGACGCGAACTCCTCGCGCACGTAGGGGGTCGTTTCGAGAAACGAAAGGACCCGACGTCGAATATGGGTCGTCCAGGTCGCTTTATCGCGCATGGTGATACGCAAGCATCAACTCCGCCACGCGGCTCGCGTCGGCGAGATTCATGCGCGGATGACAAGGAAGGTTCGCGACGTGTGCAACCGCATCTTCAGCTTGCGGACACGATCCTGGTCCGTAACGCGCAGCTGCGAGGTCGACGCCCAGAGGATGCACTGGCGCCGTGAACCAAACACCGACTTGAACGCCGCGCCGGCGCATGAATTCGGAAAACTCCATTTTGTTGTCGACCCACACCGGAAACCTGACCCAGCTGGGCACGCAGTCGGGCAACGGGCTGTAGCAGCGGACTCCCGTTCCCTCGAAAGCCCGGGCGTAGATTGCTGCGATTTCCCGACGGCGATCGAGGTTCGTGCGCAACCGTCTCAATTGCGAAAGTCCGACCCGTGCCTGCCCCGCAGGCAAACGCGTTAAGAACCGCTCGGGTCGACGGCAAGCCAGTTCTTCATCACTCGTGATCGGCCCGGTCAACAGGCCGAGGCGGGTGAGATAGTACTCGAACCGGCTTCCGATGCCGGAACTCAGTGGCCCCTGCCCTGCGGCCAGGAAGGCAATGTACCCCAACATGCGCCGGGTCTCTGCGCGGCTTGCAGTCAAACACTGGTCACCGAATCGCGCCAACGGCTCATACAAAGATGAGTTGCGAGTGAAGGCGACACCACCGCTCCCGGTGCTGACCATCTTGCTCTGTTCGCTGCTAAAAAATGCGGCGTCCCCTTTCGAACCAACCCGCGTTCCCTCATATTCGGCACCGAGCGCGTGCGTGCAGTCCTCGATGATGCAAATCGCCCTACCGGCAACCAACGTCCGAAACGGCTGCAGGGGGGCCGGGAGTCCGTAGGTATGCTGAACCAGGATAGCCCGCGTTCGATGCGTGATCTTTCGCGCGACATCCACGGGATCAAGGTTCAACGTACCGAATGCAATGTCTGCGTAGATCGGCACCGCACCGCGAAAAATGATCGGATTCGGAACAGCGACGCAGGTATATCCCGGGACGATGATCTCATCGCCTGGCCGGACAGCCAGCGCCTCGAGAATAGCCGCCAATGCCACACGTCCGGCGCCGAAAGCAAACGCGCGACCACCGCCATGTAGGGCAGCGAACTGCTGCTCGAAGTCAGCGACGGCTCGTCCACTCTGCGGGCGGACAAGGCCGTGCAGGACCGAAGGCAAATCGGCCAGCGTGTTCGCACTCATCAGGCCGATCGCGCGATTCGTCACTTGGGCACCTTGACAGCGCCGCGCCCGCGTAGCGATGACACCAGGCACACGATCTCCATGATCTGCCGCCGGTTCACAACCAAGCACGCAAGCGTATAGGTCAGAACACCGACCGCCACCATCGCCGAGAAGCGGAGCGTGGCCGGCATCTGCAGCATGCCGATCCCGCTTGCATAGACGGCGGATGCCATCACAAGCGAGCAAGACAACGGCCGCCAAAGGACACTGTGAAACTGCCGCAGCGAAAGATCGACCAAGCCGATCGCCATCCCGATGTTGAAGTAGAAGACAACCAGCGTCGCGCCCGCATAGCCCAGGGCGACTCCGACGATGCCCCACTGAAGTCCGACGACTATCGCCACAATCAGCAATGGAGTCCCGATCGCTGCCACGGTAAACAACCTGCGAACGTTTCCTGTACTAAGGTAGATCGATCCGACCGTCGTCGAAATGCTCTGAATCATACCTACCCCGGCCAGGATGCGTAGTACGTCGAGCATCGGAAGCCACTTCTCGCCGAAGACGACCCGGATGAAATCTTCGGCAACTACGAACAATCCCATCATCATCGGAAACGTGATCAGCGCGATCGCGCGCAACGCACTTGAGGTAGGCCTCGCGAAACCGGGGCAGCTCATCCTGCAGCTGAGACAGTGTCGGAAACAGCACCTTCACAATTACGCTGCTCACCTGCTGCAGCGGATAGAGCATGATCTGGTAGGACATCGAGTAGAAGCCGAGTGGACCCGCTCCGAGCGTCCTCCCGATCAACAGGCTGTCGGTATTGCGGTTGGCGTAGTTGAGCAAGTCGGTCCCCAGCACCCCGACGCTGAATCGGACCAGGCCACGGATGCCGGACCAGGAGAACTCCAACTTCGGCAGCAATCGCGCGTAACCCCACGAAACCGCCAGCGTAATGGCGGTCCCCGCAAGCGGCTGGATCACGAGACTCCACACGCCAAAGCCCGCCCACGCAAGGCCAACGGCAACGATCGCCCCGCCGACACTGCCGAGGAACTGCGCCTTGGCCAGTTCGGCGAACCGCATGTCCTTGTAAAGCAGCGACCTGGGCACGACCATGGCGGCGGACAGGACCAACGTGAGCGAGGCCGCGACCACCAGCGGCGCGAGCGTCGGCCGCTGGTAGAACGCCGCGATCAACGGCGATGCGAGACTGATCGCAAGCGCCAATAGCACGCCGACTGCGAGATTCGCCCAGAAGCAGGATGACAGAACCAGGCGATCCGCTGTTTGCGACTGGACGATGGCGGCACCAATGCCAAAGTCGGCGAAGATCTGCCCGATCCCGACGATGACGAGCGCCATCCCGAGCATGCCGAAGTCGTCGGGAACCAGCAGACGCGCGAGCAGCACCGAGCTGATCAGTTGCACCATCTGGCGAAGGATCTGTCCGCCGCCGGTCCAGAACATGCCCCGCGCGGCCGTCGTTCCCAAGCCTTTCTTCGCGTCGGGAGACGCAGTCATGCCGGCCCTTCGGAACGCTGGGCGACGCGGCTGACTACATATCGGAATTTTCCCGATCTTTCTGCCGGTATCTCCACCGTGTTCTCGACGATGACCTGCACGGCCTGACCCAACCGCGCCTTGAACCCCTTCTCGATCACCGACAGCGACTCCGCAGCGAAGCGCTCGTCGGTCACCAGCAGCACGCGTGTCAACGCCATGCTCTCCTGAACGATCTTGAACTGCTTGACCCCTTCCAGGTCGCGGACGATGTAGACCAGCGCCAGACCGTGCATCACCGTACCGTCGGCAGCCACCACGAAGTCAGTCGTGCGGCCCTGGATTTCCTTCAGCATCGGCAGGCCGCGCCCGCATTCGCACGCTTCGTTGTCGAGCACGCCGACATCACCGGTTCGATAGCGGACGAACGGAAACTCGCGCGTCGCCATGTGGGTGACGACGATCTCGCCCGCCTCGCCCGGCGGCAGCACGCGGCCATCGGCGTCGACGATCTCGACGACGATGTCCTCGGCGCTGACGTGCATGCCGCCATAGGGGCACTCGTGGGCGATGAACCCGGCGTCGCGTCCGCCATAGCCATTGGCCACGGCACAGCCGAAGGTCGTCGCAATAATCTCGCGCTGCTCGTCGTACAGCCGCTCGGAGGTGACGAACGCGACGCGGATGCCGAGATCGTCGAGCCGCTGACCGCTCGCCCGTGCATGACGGGCGATGTGCGCGAAGGCCGACGGGTAGCCGAAGATCATGCGCGGCCGGAACGCGCGAATCTCCCGGACGAACCCGTCGAGCTTGGCCGGCGACATCTCGAACGCCGGCAACAACTTGGTCCGCAGCAGCTTGTCGCGAATGAGCCGCACGCGATCCTGCGCCCCCAGTTCGATCGGAGAACCCCAGACGACGATCTCCGGGTCGCCGATGTCGAGCCGCCACCAACGGGTCGCCCGCCACTTGGCGGCAACGTCGTGGCTGATCCGCTCCCGCCCCATGTAGAACACCAGCGGCTCGCCGCTGGATCCGCCGGTGTTGTAGCGCTTCAGCGGGCCGGCGATGTCGGACTTGAGGTCGTGATCGCGGATGATCGCCTTGGTGAGCAGCGGCAGGCGCTGCAAGTCGGCCACTGCGGTCACCGTGGCCGGGTCGAATCCGATCGCCGCGAACACGTCGCGAAAGTACGGCACGTGCCGGCCGACATACGTCAACATCGCCTTCAGCCGCGCCACGCGATGCTGCTCCAGCTCTGCACGCGGCCACCACTGGCTGCGCTCCAGGGCATGCAGGCGGGCGACGCTGTCGTGGCCCTTGAAGCGCTCGTGCAACGGAAAGACGATCCGGGACAGCACGCGTGTCCAGAGCGGGCTCGTTGCCGGCGTATCGACCCAGGACTTGTACGGCTCGTTCATGCTCATGGCCACAACCCTGTCGATCCGGCACGAATGTGCTTGATCCGTTCACCCTGAGCTTGTCGAATGGCATCGACCGGCACAGCCCGAACGGGAATCGATGCATCGCCGTGTCTGATCAATGCGGCCTGTCTATTCATGATCAGCCGCATGCATCGTTCGCGCGTAGGTGGCGTGCAGTCGCTCGCGCACCCGCGGCCACGCGTACTGCCCGATGTCCGCCAACGCGTTTTCCGCAAGCCGCGCGCCTTTCAGATTGTCCGCCAGGATGCCGCATACCGCGGCCGCCATCGCCTCCGCGTCACCGGGCGGCACCAGCAACGCGGTTTCGCCATCCTTCACCAGGAACGGCACCCCGCCGACGTTGGTGCTCACGATCGGCACGCCGCTTGCCATCGCCTCCAGCAGCGAGATGGGCATGTTGTCGACCAGCGAAGCGTTGACCACGACGCTCGCCGAGCGGTAGAGGTCGGGCAATTCGCTGTTGTCGAGCCGGCCCGTGAAGTGCACACGGTCCTCGACATGCAATTGCCGCGCCAGGGATTCTAGTTCGGCGCGACTCGGTCCCGAGCCTGCAATCGTAAGGCGCGCATCGGAATGGCGTTGGGCGACGAGCGCAAAAGCCCGGATGGCGGTGCCGATGTCGTAGATCGGCTCCAGGTTGCGGGTGACGACGATATGCGGCGCGGAAGGGCGCGCTGCGGCCGGATGGAAGGCGCCAAGATTGATGATGTTCGGCACGACCGTGGTGGCGACGCCGTACTTGGCGAAAACCGCGCCGAGAAACCCCGACGGCACAATCACCGCGTCGGCGCGTGCCAACGTGGGCTTTACCCACCGGAACTGCCGGGCAAAGAACGCATCGGCATCACCGCCTCGATAGTTGACCACGACCGCGTCGCTGCGCCACGATGCGATCCAGATGGCGGGGGCGGCGAACAGGTGCCACGCCCAGCCCGAGTTGGCCATCACATGGGTGATGTCGGCACCACGCGTATCCCGCCATAGCCGCCAGAGATAGGGCACGAGGCGGAACAGCGCGCGCACGCCGCGCAAACCTGCGACCCACGGCGGACGATACGGCGCGTTCACCTGAACCACCGTCACCTTGCAGCCTTCCGAACGCAGGAGTTCCGCCAGCTGCCGGGTCTGATTGGCCATTCCGCCGGAAGGTGGCGGCAGCGGCCCCACCAGGACCAACGAGCCAGGGGCGGTCGTGTCGATGGCAGAGAGCGGCGGCGGCATGCTCGCGACGATCGCATTCATGGCGTCACACGCTCGGTAGCCGCGTAAAGATTCCGCATCAGGCGCCACCCCCAGCGTCCGGGCGTGCGGTCCCAGGGCGTGAACCGAGGCAACTCGAACGGCGAGTCGCCGGCGCGCGCCGCGCCTCCCGCGGTGGAGACCGCCGCCGAGAATCCGAGATCCTTCACCATCTGCGCGTGCGCCGCAACGTAGTCGCTGCCGGGCTTGCCGTTCGGGTAGGCGAAGAGTTTCACCGGCCGCCCAACCATCGACTCGAGGACATCGCGGCCGTCGGCGATCTCTCGCCGCGCAGCCCCATCGTCCAGTCGCGCGAGAATCGGATGGGTGACGGTGTGCCCACCGATCCCCATCCCCGCCGCTGCGAGCCCACGCACCTGCTCGCCGGTCAGCATCAGATTTGCTGGCAGGGGGGTCGGCGCGATGGCCGCGACCGCATCGACCTGCCGCTGACGTTCCGGGGGCGACAGGTACTTGAGCTGCGGCAGTATCTTGCCTGCGGCCGCGGCGCGTGCCGCGGGCGAGTCGACACGGTGGACGCCCAACCCCAGTCGTGACAGATCGAGTTCGGGCGACTGTGTGGCGCGAATGGTCTCGATGACCGTGTCGTTCCACATACGGCCGCCATCCAGGAACCCCGTTGCGATGAAGAACGTGGCGGGCAAGCCGAGTTCGCGAAGAATCGGCAGCGCCACCGTGCTGTTGTCCGCGTAGCCATCGTCGAACGTGATCGCAAGCGCGCGCCGCGGCAGCTTGCCTCGGGAAAGTGCTGCTACCGCGTCTTCCAGCGGGAGCACATTGAACCACTCGCGTATCCAGCCCATGCGCTCGCGAAACGACGCAGCATGCATCTCGCCCGGAAACATCGGATCCGGCTGCGGATGAACACGATGAAAAATCAGGATCGTCAGCCGTCCACGCGCCCCACGCGGCGACAGCAACTCGAGCAGCGGCCTCACCCACCCGGCACCGCTGGCGGGCAACGATTCCGGAGTCGCGCGAGCGGCGTCCAGACGCATGTCGATGCCACGATCACTCATGGCTCACCCGCAGGAACTCGGTACCCAGCTGCAATCCCAGCAACACGGCCAGCCCGACCACTGCGACCATCGCACACGTCGCCGTCCGTCGCAGCGACGCCATCCGCGTCACCTCCGGCCGGTTCTCCGGCGTGACAAGAGCGACCAGCTTCGGCTTTCGACCCGCCGCGCTGGCGACGCGATAGGCCCACCGGCCCGAGATCGGGGCCAGGACGCGCGCAATGCCCGATTGCTCGCGAGTGATGACGTCGTTGCCCCACCACAGGTACCACTGACCCGCACCGCGTCGATAGTAGTCGAGCAGCTTGTCGGCATGCGGATACCCCAGCCGCCCCGGTCCCGCCCGCCGGAACTCGACCGATGCCGGCGCATTGACCAGCGCGCTGCGCAACGCAAGCGCGCCCATCGGCTCGTCGGTCCCCGCCAACACGGCATAGACATTGTTGTGCACGTCGACGAAGGCCCAGCGGCCACGGTCGCGGTCGAACACCTCGACGAATGTGTGACCGTGCCCACCGAAGCCGTCGAAGGAAAATGCCCACTGGCGGCAAAACAAGCCTGCGGAGTGGGCGGCGGCAAGGTAGACCCGCACGAAGTCGACGCAATAGCCGCTCCCGCCCTGGATGCCCCGAAGCGTGGTGACGAGATCGGCCTGCAATGCGCCGTCGCGCTGCGCGTGCCGCACCAGCATCGTCACCAGCGCCAGCGCGCGCGGCCAGTCCGCGCCCGCCTTGCCGATGCCGGCGTCGGTCACCGCCGCCGCGATCGGCTCGGGCGCCTGGGCGCGTTCGAGGCGAAAGTCAGCCGGCACCGATGTCGGCGTCCAGGTGAAATCCTCGTGCTTGCCGATGCGCAGCAAGAATGCGTTGCGCAGCCGGACCGCCCTCGTCACCGGCAGGATGAACGTCGCCAGCCAGCCGGCCGCGACGGCCAGAAGGACGGCATTGGCGACGAGCACGGTGCGCATGGTTACCAGCACAACCCTTCCACCGTGCACGGCCAGCTTTCGGGATCGGGGATGCTGGCGAGATCGATCACCGTCTGGTCGCTGCGCACGAGTCCGCGCAGCGCGTCGAACAGCCCCGCATCACTGATGCCGACGATCAGCACGTCCGATTCCGCCACGACCTCCGCGAGTTCAGGCCGGATCAGCTTGCCGATATGCGGAACGTGCTGCTCGATGAAGCGCTTGTTGGCGCCGAGCAGGCGCGCGAGATGGACTTCGGGATCGTAGACGAGCAGGTCGAGGCCCTTGCCGATGAGTTGCTCGGCCAGCGTCACCAACGGGCTCTCGCGCAGGTCGTCGGTGCCGGTCTTGAACGACAGCCCGATGAATCCGATGCGCCGCTTGCCGGTGGCGAGCACCTTGGTCAAAGCCGTCTCGACATGCACGCGATTGGACGGCAGCAGCGCGCCCAGCATCGGCAGTTCGATGTCGTTCAGCTTGGCAAGGTACATCGTCGCCCGCAGGTCCTTGGGCAGGCAGGAGCCGCCGAACGCGTAACCGGGCTTGAGATAGACCTTGGAGATGTTGAGCTGCTTGTCACGGCACAGAAGATCCATCACCTCGAAGGGATCGACCTTGAGCGCCGAGCACAACCGCGCGGTCTCGTTGGCGAACGTGATCTTCAGCGTGTGAAAGTTGTTGCAGCAGAGCTTCACCATCTCGGCCGAGCGCACGCTGGTGGTGACGAACTCGCACTTGAGGTGCCCGAACAGCGCGCGCAGCCGCTCCACCGGATAGGCATGATTGGCGCCGACCACGGTGAACGGCGGCTGGTCGTAGTCGCGAATCGAGCTGCCCTCGCGCAGGAATTCCGGCTGGAAGCAGAGGTGGAAGCCCTCGCCATCCTTTTTTCCGGACTCGCGTTCGACGATCGGCCGGATCACGTCTTCGACGGTGCCCGGCACCAGGGTCGAGCGAAACACGAACACGTGCGGCGCTGCCTTGTCGCGAATCACCTTGCCGATGTCGGCGGCGAGGCGCAGCACCGCCGATTGATCCTGGCTGCCGTTGGCCGCCGACGGCGTGCCGACACAAATCAGCGAGATGTCGCTGCCCAGCACCGCTTGCCGTGTATCGGTGGTGACCTCCACCCTGCCGCTGGCCGCTGCAGCCGCCATCAGATCGATCATGCCTTCCTCGACCACCGGCGTCTTGCCTTCACGTATCAGCGCAAGCTTGGCCTGCTCGATGTCGACGCCGATGACGTGGTGACCGTCGCGGGCAAGGCAGGCGAGCGAGACCGCGCCGACGTAGCCCAGACCGAAGATGCTGATGTTCACAATAACTCCCCGTGGTGACTCGAAGTGGTGTTCGTGCAGCGACGTGTGGATGTCCGCGCGAGTATCCGATTATTGAGGCGGATTGGTAAAGAATGAATCGCTGCAGGAGCGACTTCAGTCGCGAACGTATTGTCGGGACCGCGATTTTCTGAAGGAGCGACTTCAGTCGCGAATGCATTGACGGGACCGGGATTCGCGGCTAAAGCCGCTCCTACTAACTCGTGACTCCTTGCGGTGTGTCGGTAAAGGTTCATGCGGCTCGGCTCGGCGCCCGTCGGGCCACATCCAGGCAATGCGCGACGATGCCGTCCAACCGGCGCATCGAGGCCGACCAATCGTGGTGCGAGAGCATCCGCGCGCGGCCGGATTCCGCCAGGCGCGCCCGCTCGCCGGCGTCGCCCATCAGGCGCAGGGCGCAACGGGCGGCTTCCGCGGGAGATTTGGCGACGAGGAAATGCGCTTCGTCCTCGGCATCGACTCCGCCGGCGCCGGCGACGCTGGTGACCACCGGCACGCCCATCGCCATGGCTTCCAGTATCTTGTTCTGCGTGCCGCGTGCGATGTTGAGCGGCGCGACCATGGCGCAGGAACGCAGGACATACGGCCGCACGTCGGGCACCGAACCGGTGACGGTCACGCCCGGCAGTTCGCCCAGCTTGCGCACAGCAGGCGACGGGTCTGCGCCGACGATCAGCAGCCGCGCTTGCGGCGACTCCTTTTGGATCAGCGGCAGCGTCTCGCGGCAGAATTCGGCCATGCACTCCTGGTTCGGATAGTAGTCCATGCGCCCGATGAAACTGAGAACGTCGACATCGTAGCCTTCGCCGTCGGGCTTGAAGAAGCCTGCATCCACGCCATTGGGGAACCAGTCGGTGGCCACATCGACGTCATAGCCCTTCAGCGTCTCCCATTCGGCCCGCGTGGTGGCAGTGCACATGTCGAAGCAGCCGGCGAGGCGCCTTTCCTCGCGCTCCATCTTCGTGCCTTCGAGACGGTAGCCGAGCGAAAGCGGAAACGGCTTGTAGTTCGCGTATTCGAGCCACTTCTGCGAATCCATGTCCCCGAAGTCGAGGACTTTCGGGATGCCCCGGACGTGCGCCACGTATTGCGCCACCGACGAGCAGTGCACGAAGATCAGGTCGAACCTCTCCGTTGCAAGCAGGCGATCGATCGCCTGCTTGAGATCCGGCGAGTAGAAATATCCCATCGACGAGGGGACGGGCGTCGGCAGCCGCGCGACCATGCGCAGCGTTTGCACCGGATTGCTGACCATCGCCATCTCGTAGTGCGCGCAATGCGGCGCGATGCCCTCGCCCTCGCGCGCCTCGTCGTCGGAGCGCGCCAGCGAACAGACCGTCACCCGATGACCGGAGGCGGTGAAATGCCGGATCATGTTGAACGGCCGGATCTTTCCGCCGCGCTTGGGCGGGAACGGAAAGCGGTGGCAGACGTAGAGGATGTTCATGCGATCGCGGCCTTGAGTTCGTCCGCCACATCGGTGTGGCTGCGACCGTCGAGATAGAGTCGTGCCCAGATCTCGAAGTTGATGAGCGCCGACAGCGCGTCGGTGTAGTCCTCGCGCTGCGCACGATGCGCTGCGACGATTTCCGCCACGGCACCCGGATCGAAGCAGCCGCGCCGCGCGAGCGACTCGGGACCGAGGACGGTGTCGACGACACCGGAGAGCTGCCCCTTGAGCCAGGCACCCATCGGCGTGCCGAAGCCGCGCTTCTTGCGATTCAGGATGTCCGGCGGGAGCACATCCGCGAGCGCTTCCTTCATTACATGCTTGAGCCGGCCGCCCTTCACCTTGATCGACTCGGGCATCGCCGCCGCCATCTCGACCAGTTGATGATCGAGCAGCGGCACGCGGCACTCCAGCGACACCGCCATGCTCATCTTGTCGGTCAGCATCAGCAGGTCGTCGGGGAGTTGCGTCTCGCCGTCCACCGCCAACATCCGGTTGAGGCTGTCGTCGCTGCCGGCGTGCGCGAACGCGGCGTGGATGGCGTCCTGCGGCGCGACCGGGACGGTGCGCAGCAATCGCTGCGCGAGCGCCGACGGCATCAGCTGCAGATAGGCGCGGTAGCGACCCTCGAAGTCGAGCTCCGAGCTGGCGAGAAATCCCTTCGCCAGGCGCATGGCATTGAGCATCGTCGAGTGCCGGTCGCTGGGCAGCGACCGGCCCACCGCTCTTGCACCCTGCTTGATCCAACCGGGGAGCCGGTCGAACTGGTCGAAATAGTGGCTGCCGAGGTAGCGGCGATAGCCGCCGAAGAGCTCGTCGCCGCCGACGCCGGACAGGATCACCGTCACATCCTTGCGCGCGAACTCCGACACCAGATAGGTGGTGATGAACGCGCTGTCGGCAATCGGCTCGTCCATGTGCCACAACAGGCGCGGCAATAGGCCGACGACGTCGGGCCGGACGACGATCTCGTGGTGATCTGTGCCGAAGAGCTGCGCCACGCGGCGCGCGTAGGGCAGCTCGTTGTACAGGTTCTCGGCCGCGCCGCCCTCGAAGCCGATGGCGTAGGTCTTGATCGGCTGGCCGGTGGCGCGCGACATGTGCGCGACGACCGCGCTCGAATCCACGCCGCCGGAAAGGAAGGCGCCGATCGGCACGTCGCTGACCATCTGCATCCGCACCGAGCGCCCGATGCCTTCGCGCACGCGGGCGATCCAGTCGGCTTCGCTGGCCGCACGGTCGATGGCGGTCGGCAGCCGCCAATACCGCCGCTCGTCGGCGCGGCCATTCTCCACCACCAGGAGCGTCGCCACCGGCAGCTTGCGGATGCCTTCGAACATCGACAGCGGCGCCGCCACATAGCCGAGCTGCAGATATGAATGCAGCGCTGCGGTATCGACCCGCGCCGTAAAGCCGGGCAAGGTGAGGATGGCTTTCGCCTCGGTCGCGAACACCAGTCGCGAACCCTGCCTGTGAATGTAGATCGGCTTGATCCCCAGCCGGTCGCGGCCGACCAGCAGGCGTTTCCGCCGTGCGTCCCAGAGCGCGAAGCCGAACATGCCATTGAGGCGGCCGAGAAACTCGTCGCCCCACTGCTCGTAGGCATGCAGCAGGATCTCGCTGTCGGAGTGCGTGCGGAAGCGGTGGCCCGCCGCTTCAAGTTCGCTGTGCAGCTCGCGGAAGTTGTAGATCTCGCCGTTGCAGACCAGCCACAGCGTCTCGTCCTCGTTGGCGATCGGCTGGTGTCCGCCCGAAAGATCGATGATCGACAGCCGCGTCATCCCGATCGCGCAGGGACCGTCGGCGTGCAGCCCCAGGTCGTCAGGCCCGCGATGGCGGGTGATGTTGCCCATCGCCGCGAGCCACGTCGCATCCACGGGGGCGCCGGCAAGGTCGATGATGCCGTAGATGCCGCACATGATGGTCAGTGCGCCCCGCCGTCGACAACGCCGCGCAACGATTCCGGCAGCACGCGGCGGTAGACGTCGGCGTAGCGCGCGACGCTGTTCGCCCATGTGCGCTCGCCCTCGACGAACCGCCGTCCGTTGATGCGCATCCGGTCCCAGTCGTCGCGTCGGGCGAGCAGCCGCCGGATCGCGTCGGCCAGCGCGGCGGCGTCGCCGGCCGGGAAAAGCGTTCCGGTCTCGCCGTCGCGGATGAGTTCCCTGTGCCCGCCCACATCCGAGGCGACGACGAGCCGGCCCTGCGCCATTGCCTCGAGCGGCTTCAGGGGCGTCACCAGCTCGGTGAGGCGCATCGACTTGCGTGGATAGACGAGGATGTCGATGAGATCGTAGTGGCGCTGCACCTCCGCGTGCGGGACGCGCCCGGTGAAGATTACGCGCTTCTCGATGCCCAGACGGATCGCCTGCGCCTTCAGCGCGGAATCCTGGGGACCGCCGCCCAGCAGCAGCACCCGCAATGAGGGGTGTGCCGCTGCGATCGACGGCACCGCGTCGAGCAGCAGGTCGAGACCCTCGTAGCCATAGAACGAACCGGCGAAACCGAGCACCACGGCACCGCGCAGGCCCAGGCGCTCGCGCAGCGCTTCGTCGGCCGCGGTGCCAAAGCGGAAGCTCTCGACATCGACCGCGTTGGGAATGACGGTCACCTTCGCCGCGGGAACGTCGCGCGCGACGATGTCGGCACGCAACCCCTCGCAGATCGTCGTCACGTGATCGGCGAGGTACATCGCGCGCGTCTCCATCCCGCGGGAGAGGCGATAGCGAACGCTGCCCTCGCGTGTGGTGCCGTGATCGACGGCTGCGTCTTCCCACGAGGCGCGCATTTCATAGACCACGGGCAAGCCGAATTTCTTGCCGATCCGAATCGCCGGCAGCGCGTTCAACACCGGCGAATGGGGATGCAGGATGTGCGGCTTCACCTTTTCAATGACTTCGGCGATCCTGCGCCGCATCGCCGCCATCAGCCGCCATTCGCCGATACCCGGCAGTTTCGGGCCGCCGTCGGGGTCGAACGGGGTTCGAAAGAAGCGCCAGCCGTCGATCGTCTCCTCGCCGGTCGTTGCCGGGCCCTGCTTCGGCGAGGTGAGATGGAAGGTCTCCCAGCCGCGCTTGCGCTGCTCGCGCAGGAGGGAGAGCGTGCGAAACGTGTAGCCGCTGTGCAGCGGCAAGGAATGGTCGAGGATGTGGAGCACGCGCAGGGTCATGGCGCGACCACGCTTATGCAGGAGCGCCTTCAGGCGCGAACAATGTCTTGGACACACTCATATCTTGGTCAGCGTGGATCTAGTTGCCCGCTTGACTTACCCAGTTCTCGACCCGCAGATCGGGGACACGGCGAAACTCTGATTCGTCGTTCGTCACCAATGTCAACCGGCTTGCGCGAGCGTGCGCCGCAATCCAGAGATCGCTGCCTCCGATCGGGGTGCCGGCAGCGGTCAGAAATGCACGTATGGCGCCGTAGTGCGTTCCGACCTCGGGCTCCATCGACAATACGGTAACGGCCTCGGTCATTTTCCGAAGGGTGGCAACGGCTTGTCTCGGTGTCGCGCTGCGTGCGGCGCCGTAGAGCAACTCTCCATAAGTGATCGACGACATCGCGACATCTCCCGCACCCAGGGTCTCGAAACGGGCGAGCACGCCCGGCGGCTTGCGCTTGGCGATGTAGATGCAAATGTTGGTATCCAGCAGGTACAGGGCCATCAAAGCAATTCGCGTTCCTGGGGTCGGTTGTCCTCGCGGCCGGCGCTCATGAAGTCCTCAGGCAGGCTCGCGAGCAGGCGGAAGCCATCAGCGGGCGTCAACCGTCGCTCCCGCAGGATGACTTCGTCACCCCGACGAAGTATCTCGACCTCGCTGGTCGAAAAGCGGAACTCCTTCGGCAGGCGCACTGCCTGGCTGTTGCCGGACCGGAAAACGCGGGCGGTGGTCATGGGCGAAATCTCTGAAAAGATATACACATAGTATATACATTTTTGGTGGGCGCGTCTCTTTTCAGCGTGGTATCCGCCGCGACCGCTGGAGGTTGCGCGTGGCGACCTTCCCGTTCACTTTCCCCGAAGCGGAACACCGATGGATTTCGCTGCCGCGCGCAGCTGCCGATCGAGTGCGGCCAGCGGCAGGTCGACCCGCTGCGCCAATTCGAGGTACGCGGCGTCGTACAGCGTGAGCTTGCAACGCTCGGCCAGTTTCAGCGTCGCGCCCCAGGTGTGGCGATCGGTTTCCGGATCGACGTCGATCGGCAGCGAGCGAAGATCCGCCAACGACGCGTCGCGAAACCCGGCGTCGATCCGCTTGTGCCGCACCGCCATCTGCAATGCGTTGGCTATCTCCAGTCGCCAAAGCGATGGAACCACCGCTCCCGACTCCGCCACCTGCCGGAGCACGGCATCGGCAAGCGCAGATCGCTCGTCCTCGAAGAACCACGCCAGCGTCAGGGAACTGTCGAGAACCAGGCTCACCGACGTCCCTCGGCGACGAGATCCTTGATCTTGAGACTACCGAGCGTCACGCCCGCGCGACGTGCGACAATTTTCGCGGCCGCCCGCATGGCTGTTGCGGTGTCAACGCCAGGAAGGTTCGGGACGAGCCGCGCAACCGCCTTGCCCCGACGGGTGATGAGGATCTCCTCGCCGTTTTCGACCCAATCCAGCAACGTCCCCAGCTTGTTCTTGGCTTCGAATGCTCCCACTTCGCGCATTTGCGCCTCCTGATAATAAGCTGGACAACAGGCTAGATTGTATCGCCGAACGGAGAACCGTTGGGGTCAGGTCTTGACATGACACATTCCGAGTCGCCCCACACTCCTCGAGAGAACCGTTGGGGTCAGGTCTTGACATGACACATTCCGAGTACGAGTACCGTTGGGGTCATACCGTTGGGGTCAGGTCTTGACATGACACATTCCGAGTCGCCCCACACTCCTCGAACAAATCGTTGGGGTCAGGTCTTGACATGACACATTCCGAGTCGCCCCACACTCCTCGCGCACACCGCTTCGGAAGCGAAGGGGAGCATCGCCAAGTCAGAATATTGCATGTCAAGACCTGACCCCATATCGCAGAGTCGCCCCACACTCCTCGTAATCGTTGGGGTCAGGTCTTGACATGACACATTCCGAGTCGCCCCACACTCCTCGCACACACCGCTTCGGAAGCGAAGGGGAGCATCGCCAAGTCAGAATGTTGCATGTCAAGACCTGACCCCAGATCGCAGATCGTTGCATGTCAAGACCTGACCCCAGATCGCAGAAAGGCCTCGAACATCAGCAGCGTCCACAGCGGCGAGCTGTAATCGCGCGCGCCGGACTGATGCGCGTCGACCAGGTGCCGCAGGTACGTCGGATTGAACCATCCGGTCTCGGCCAATCGCGGTCCGAGCACGGCCTCGCGCACGCGCTCGCGCAACGGTCCGCGGAACCAGCGGGCCAACGGCACCGCAAACCCCATCTTGGGCCGATACATGAGGTCGTGGGGGAGATGGGGCTCCATGGCCTTCTTCAGCAGGACCTTGCCTTCCTGCCCGTTGATCTTCAGCGAGCGCGGCAGGGTAGCCAGCCACTCCACCAGCGGATGATCCATCAACGGCTCGCGCACTTCGAGCGAATGCGCCATCGAAGCACGGTCGACCTTGGTGTTGATGTCGCCGACCAGATAGGTCTTGAGATCGAGATACTGAATCATCGACAGCGGGTCATCGGTCCGGGCCCGCGCGGCGTGCCGGCTGAAGACCTCGAGCGCGTTGTAGCCGGCGAGTTCCGACTTCATCGCGGCACTGAACAGCTGGTTGCGCATCGGGCCGCGCAGGATGGAAACGCCTTCGAAATAAGCCTCGACCGACGAGCGGGCCAGCGCTTCGAACGTGGATCTGGCGCGAAACACCCGGGGCGCCCAATCCGCCTTCGGGTACAAACGGCCCAGCGTCCCGAAAAGCGGGCGGCGCAGACCGATCGGAAGCGCGCTGCGCAGCCGCTCCTCCGCCAGGTGCATCCGGTAGCGGCGATAGCCGCCAAAGCTCTCGTCGCCACCGTCGCCGGACAGCGCGACCGTCACATGTTTGCGCGCCAGCTGGCACACGCGGTAAGTGGGAATCGCCGAGCTGTCGGCGTAGGGCTCGTCATAGAGCCGCGCAAGGGTGTCGATCAGATCGAAGTCATCGCTCTCGACGCGATCGACGTGGTGGCGCGTGTGGTAGCGATCGGCGACCTGCTGGGCGAAGCGGGATTCATCGAATGCGGGATCGGCAAACGCGATCGAACAGGTGTTGACGGGGCCTGCCGACACGCCGGCCATCATCGCCACCACGGCGCTGGAGTCGACCCCGCCGGAGAGGAACGCCCCCAGCGGCACTTCGGAGATCATTCGCAGCTTGATCGACTCGCGCAGCCGAGTCTCGAGTTCGGCACATGCATCGGGCAGCGAGATCTGCCGATCGAGCGAGAAGCGCACGTCCCAATATTCCCGCGGCTCCGGCAGCGGCTGGCCGCGGCGCACCAGCAGCGTGTGCGCGGGCGACAGTTTCTTCGCACCGCGGAAGATCGTTCGCGGCTCGGCAACGTAACCCAACGCGAAATATTCCTCGATCGCGCATGGATCGACATCGCGCTCGAGCCCGCCGTGGGCGAGCAGCGACTTGAGTTCCGAACCGAACAACAGCGTTCCGTCGCGCAGGACGGCGTAGAACATGGGCTTGACTGCAAGCCGGTCGCGCGCCAGGAACAACGCCTGCTGGTTGCGATCCCAAAGTGCGAACGCGAACATGCCGCGAAAGCGCGTCACACATTGCTCGCCCCAAGCCTCCCACGCATGGACGATGACTTCGGTGTCGCTGCGGGTGTGAAAAACGTGGCCCAGCGCCTCCAGTTCCGGCACCAGTTCCTGGAAGTTGTAGATCTCGCCGTTGAACACCACGCAGACGCTGCCGTCCTCGTTGAACAGCGGCTGCTGGCCGGTGGCCACGTCGATGATCGACAGCCGGCGATGACCGAAGCCCACGCCCGGCTCGACGTGGACGCTGCCTTCGTCGGGCCCGCGGTGATGCTGCGATTCGTTCATCCGCTGCAGCGCTGCGCGATCGATGTCGCGCTTGCCGCGGGTGTCGAAGATGCCGGTGATGCCGCACATGAAGGTCTGTCGCCCTCGAGATCAATGACAGCCGGCGCTACCGGCAATCCACCGGCGCGCACAACAGCGCATCACGGCGATCAACGCTCATTGCTTCTCCGCGTCGCGCAACGTGGCCTCGATCGACGCACCCATTTCCTGCGTGAACACCGCCAATGAACGACTGGCCGCTGTCCGTTCGCTCGCTGGCGCGAACACGACAACCACCGCCGAGTCGTCCCCTCGGCCCAACAGTTTTGCCATGGCAAGGTACGCCTTCGCCACATAGTCGCTCGTGGTGACCCGGCCATCGATCCAATACCATTGCCAGGCGACGAGATCCAGGTTCTGGCCCCGCAGATCGGCTGTGCGCACGCGCACCGGCTGGGCGCCGACCAACGCGTCGGCGCTCCCGGACCCCACACGCCGCCAGACCTTGTCGATTGTCGTGACCAACTGGTTGTGGTGGCTCACCAACTCGCTGTGCTGATCCTGATTGCGGAAGAACCCCACGTACAGCCCCACGCGCTGGTCGCCCTTGGCATACGTCCGGCCGATTTCCGCAGCAGGATTGACGAAGTGCGGCTTGAACGCCATGGCGGCCTGCGGCAAAGCCGCCCAGCCATTCGCCGGTTGGGGTGCACTCAGCGTTACGGCTGTCGCGGAAACACGCGCGTCCAGCGCGGTCCGAACGGGTTTCCAAATGGATACGAGGGCAAGCGTCGCGAATGCCGCGACCAGCAGGCGACTGCGCGAAGCGGTTGTACCTCTACCTGCCGCTGGCTCGGCCGCGGAAACGGTCGCAAGGTCTTCCCGCCAGTAACCGGCGATCCAGAACAACGCGAGCATAACCACACCAAAGAACACCCAGCCATAGATGATGTGATCGACACCGACGGCCAGTCGATTGTTGCTGAGATGACCGATCATGACGATCATGTACGCGCGCAACCAGTTCGCCACCAGTGCAACGATGATCGATATGCCGATGAAGGCAGTTCGACGCCACAAGGATCGATACGTGAGGTACGCATACAGGGTGCCGACAACCAGCGATGCGATAAGGTAACGAACACCGCTGCAGGCCTCGACCACCGACCAGCGCCCGCTTGGGATGATGAACTCATTGCCTTCGCGGAAAACCGGAACCCCGCTCGCGGCGACCGCCCAGACCGTGAAATTGGCGGTCCAGTCGATCAAGACGGGGACGATAAACTCGCCAAAAGGGACGGCAAAGAACAGGAAAGCCAGCGGGAACGCCAGTGCACGCAGCATGGCGGTCCCAAGAATCGACCACACGGCCAGCGGGACCATCGCCACCACCATGAACTGCGCGCCTCCGAGCACGGAAGCCATTTGCGCCACCAGCCATCCAAAGCCGGACATTGCCACCAGTATCAGGGCGGGTGAAAACGGAGCGATGGTTACGCTTGCCAGCCGCTGACGGTCTCGCCAAGCGAGCCATACGACGATGGGCAATATCACAAAGCCATGCGCGAAAGTCTCCGCCCGGTACCAGATGGCGACGATCGAGGCGGTCGTCTGCCAATACCACGCAAAAATCCATGCCACAGTCAACGCCAAAGCGGCGACCGCGAACTGCCGCGCGCGCTGCTGCGTCACCGACATTTCGTCATCGAAGTGAGATCCCGAGCGCACGACTGTGCTGTTCCGGTTGGCGGCGTTCCGACTCATCCCAGACCCCGCGCGACATGCGGCCCCAGGTTCACGCGCATCAGATAGGTTTGATGGCGCCACACCAGCCAGATCGAAATCAGCGGGACAACAAAGCCGTACGCAAAGACGTCGAATCGTGCCCATAGGGCGCCCATGCAGCTGACCATCGGCCAGTGGGCAGCGACCAGCAACAGGACGGACAGCAGTGTCGCCGCCCACGCAGCACGACCGCCGCTCAGCTGCACAACGGGTCTCGAGGGAACCGATGAGGAATCGGAAGGGGGATTGCGGCGCATCGTTTCAAGGAGTGGCGGGATTGTCGCGGCATAGCCCAGGAAGGTTGCCCTGAGCTTTAACACAGAGCAAGCACCGTGCCATGCCTCACATCATCGGAGATCGCCGCTGAAGACGGGCCTGAAGCCGAGCTGGCGTTCGGGTGGCGCCGTTCAAACATCTCGAGTGTCGCTCGGCTGTGCACGCCGAGCCGATCCGGCACATTCGCGCCTGAAGGCGCTCCTACCGGGCATGAACAGCTCATATCCACTCCGCGTCCCACCATGGATACTGACCAATCGAATCGACCAAACGCGCGCGCAACGGATTGGCGACGATATACCGCGCAATCTTCCGGACGTCCTCGTCGCGGCGCAAGGCATGATCATGAAAGCCGGGTTGCCATACCGGAACCGCACGCCGCGCGAGGAGTGCATTGATTTGCCGCGCAGAGTTGCCCTTGACCCCGGCGACCAGCGTCGACAAGGATCCGCGCTTGAGGGTGACCAACCAATGAAAATGGTCGGGCATGACGACGTAGGCGTGAGAGATTGCGACACCAGCATCGGACAGTGCGCGTATGGCGCGGATGAGAGTGCGGGCTAATCGTGGATCGTCGAAAAACGGCTCCCTGCAATGGGTAACAGCGGTGATCGAGTACATCTGGCCAACGATCGAGACCCGGCCGTTTCGCAGGTCGCGACCATGGAACGGTGTGTAATCCTGCGAAGGTTCGTTCGCGGCTAAAGCCGCTTCTACAGAACGGGCGCGTTCCTCATGCTTTGTAGGAGCGCCTTCAGGCGCGAATGCATTTGCGCACGGGTCGCGATTCGCGGCTAAAGCCGCTCCTACAGGTCCGGCGAGTTTAGCGATGCTCATCGATCGCTCACCCCAGGTAGCGCACGATGTGCGGCCCCAGCGC
>CAWBGE010000006.1:0-15226 GCA_963788185.1 uncultured beta proteobacterium | reverse complement strand
GCCGGTCGAGCGAGCGTTGAAGCGGCTCGGCCACAGCCTTTCCCTCGCGCGGCGGCGACGGCGCATGTCGCAGGACATGCTCGCCGAGCGCATTGGAGCCTCGGTGGCCACCGTACGCCGTATGGAGGACGGCCACCCGGGGACCGCGCTCCAACATCTTGCGCGCGCCCTGCATGTCTTTGGTGAGCTCGAAAAGCTCAACGCGCTGCTCGACACGTCGACCGACGAGGTGGGGCTTGCGCTGATGGACGAGCGCCTGCCGCAGCGCGTGCGCAAGCCGAAGCGCTCCGACGCAAGCGGTGCACTCTGATTGCGATGAAAGTCACGGCTCCCACCAAGGTCACCCTCGACGTCTGCGTCGGTAAGGCTGGCGTGCGTAGTGGCGAGCTTGTCTATGTGAAGGACGGCGCGCGCGAGTTCTCGAGTTTCGGCTACACCGACGAGTGGCTCGCTTCTGCGACACGCTTCGAAACCTCGCCCGACCTTCCGCTGCATAGCGGCCGTCAGCTGCGCAGGGCGCCCACGAAGGACGACTCGCGCTTCTTCCTGGCGCTTGGGGACACCGAACCCGACACCTGGGGCCGGCGCGTCATCGCGCGTGACCACGCCAAGGAGCGCAAGAAGAACCCGACGCTCAAAGTGCTCAACGAGCTTGATTATCTCTGCGCTGTCGACGACTTCAGCCGTGTGGGTGCGCTGCGCATTCGCTCTGCTGGCGGCTTCCTGCGCACCGTCGACGAAGGGCGCCGCACGACGCCGCCGCTGCTCGAGCTCGAACACATGCTGCACGCCTCGCGCGCCGTGGAGCGGAGCGAGGAAACAGCGGAGGACCTGAAATACCTTCTTGGCAAGGGCACGTCGCTCGGCGGCATGCGGCCCAAGTGCTCGGTTCTCGACAAGGACGGGGCGCTCGCGCTCGGCAAATTTCCCTCGGTGAAAGACGACCGAGCCGTCGTGCGCGGCGAGGTGCTCGCGCTCCAGCTCGCGGCTCGCGCGGGCGTGGATGCCGCGAGCGCGCGGGTGGAGCTCGTTCAGGGCACGCCCGTTGCCATCATCCGGCGGTTTGACCGTACGGTCGATGACGGCCGCATTCACTACTGGTCCGGCACAACGATACTGCAGGCGGGGCGAAACGAGGAGCGCGCGTACACTGAAATCGTGGACGCGATGCGCTCGCGCTGTGCCCACGCCGCAGACGACGCGCGGCAGCTGTGGCGGCGCATCGTCTTCAACCACCTGATCACTAACGTCGACGACCACCTGCAGAACATGGGCTTCCTGTATGCGGGCAACGGACTGTGGCGCCTGGCACCTGCATTCGACCTCAACCCTTTCCCCGACAAGGCCCGCGAGTCGAAAACGTGGCTGAGCGAGGACACGGGGCCCGTCACGTCGGTGCACGACCTGATGGTGCAGGCGCCCTACTTCCACCTCGATAAGGCGCAGGCGCTCTTGTCGCTGGGCGATGTGGTCCGCTCGGTGGAGCGCTGGCGCGAAGTGGCGCAAAGCGCTGAGGTCGGCATGAACGTTCGCGACCTGGACGACTTCGCCCCTGCGTTCGAGCACGAGGAACTCGAGGCGGCGCGAGTTCTGCTCGGCCGGTAGTATGCCCCGGTGAAGGCAAGAACGGTCATGTCAAGACTTGACCCCAAGGCGATTCAAATCGGCGAACCCGATGATTTCAACGCCCCGGTACGGATGCAGTTCCAGTAGGTGGCCGTCGCTCGACACCAGAATATCGGCCTTTGCAGCGAGCGCCAGCTCAAGAAATTTGTTGTCCGACGCGTCGCGGCAGTCCCGCACGCGTTCCGTGACTTCGATCAGTTCGACCGCAGCCTGATAGAGCCTGGCCCACGCCAGGCGTTGCGCAAGCGGCCGCCAAGCATCGAACTTCGGCCGTGCCAACACCACGACCAGTTCTCTGAGGGCGTCCGTCGACGAAAAGACGTCGTGGCTGAGAATGGTCTGCCGGAATATCCGAGCCGGCTCGCGGTCGGGATGAAGGCAGACGGGTACGAGCGAACTGGTGTCAAAGACGACGCGTTTACGGACGGAGTTCATGCACGAGCTGGCTGAATTCGTCCGGGGTCAGTTCCGGCGCTGCGGGATTCGCGGGTGGCATGGCGTCCATGAATTGCGTCAGCCGCCTTGCGTTGTATTCGCGCAGAGCCTCCGTCGCCAGGCCATACGGGAGAATCATCAGGGTTGGGGTTCCGTACTGGGTGACGGCGACCGGCTCGCCGCTCTTCACGATGTTGGCGATGCTGCCGAATCTGGTTTGCACCTCGGCGGAAGGAACGGTCTTCATTGTCATGGTCCCGGTGTTGGCTAAGATGCTCATATTAGTCATGTTGACCAAGAAGGTCAAGCCGTAGCCGGTTCCAACGGAGTCTGAACCTGAGAAAGGGCTCACGCTTGCCAAATCGCGCTGCGTGACGTCGTACGCCAACGCGCACGCCGTTGAAGGCCAAGCCTGTCCTACCGCGTGTGCTGGCCAGGCGGGATGTCGACGAGATCGTCCATCATTATCTGAGCGAGGATGCCGAGCAGGCAGCGTTGGGCTTCATCGAAGCCTTGGAGCGAGCCTACGCCCGCCTCGGCCAACACCCCGCGACAGGTTCATCGCGCTTTGCCCACGAACTGGATCTGCCGGGGCTGCGGGCTTGGCCGCTGATCCACTACCCGCATCTGATCTTCTACGTCGAGCGCGACGATCACGTCGATGTCTGGCGCGTGCTGCATGGTCAGCGCGACATCCCGGCGTGGATGCAGAAGACCGGACGAGCGGTGAGGCAGTCTGGGCGGTCTCAGCTTCCGTTCGGGCGGAGTTAGTCGAAACGGAAAACCGTCATGTCAAGACCTGACCCCAGCGGGTTGTGGCAACGATTCCGACGGTGAATGCGGCTTCCCGGGTTCCCGACAGCCGGAGCAAGCCGTTGGCCGGAGCGCGCTGATCTCGGCGACTTCTGCCGCAGAAGCGCTTGGTCCCCAGCTGGCCGTCACTACGCCGAGAGTCGCGCCCTCCGGCTTGCCCGTTGGCGTTGCGGCTGCGATTGTCGCCGGGCGAGGTCAAGGGGCGACTCCGATTGCGCCAATACGGCGGCGATATCCGGAAGACGATCCAGCGCCCAGAGCGCATTCGCCCAGTGCTTGATCTGGACCGTGTCCACCCCTTGCTCCATGGCGCGCAGCGTGGGGATCGACACGCCGATGCGCTGCGCAAAGAGGCGCATCGGCTCGTCGCGAGCGATGCGCGCCGCGCGCAGCCTTGCTCCCAGGCGCGTCAATTCATGCGCAGCGTTTGTAATGGAAACCATGGTGTGTTTTATACGGTCAATATTGCTATTAACAGCAAACCCTGGTTACTTTTGTATCGCGTTTGTCCTGGGCCTGGGTCGCCATCCTCCTACCCCGAGCGGCTGTTCGCTTCGGCGTGCGTGCCGGTGCTGTCCACGCCCACCCCGGAATGGCCAGGTTGTAGCCCAGACCAATGACAAGACTCGGCCCCGGGACCTGCTTCTTCAGCCGAAAGAAATAACGATTGACGTATAACGCAACGCGTTATGTTGTACGCCATGACGATTCGATCGTTCCGGTGCTCCGATACCGAGGCGCTCTACGAGGGGAGGAGCGGAGATCGAGCGGGGCAGCACAGTGTGCGGATCAACGACCAGTGGCGCCTGTGCTTCGTTTGGACTGATGTCGGTCCGGAAAACGTGGAAATCGTCGATTACCGCTGAGAGGCAAGACCGATGGCGACCAACAAGATGCGACCAGTCCACCCGGGCGAAATCCTGCGCGAGGAATTTCTTGCGCCGCTGAACCTGAGCGCCAGTGCGGTAGCGTTGGCGCTGCGCGTGCCGGCACCGCGGATCTACGACATCGTGCGCGAGCGCCGCGCGATTTCTCCCGATACCGCGTTGCGACTGGCGCGCTATTTCGATACCTCCGCGCAATTCTGGATCAACCTGCAGGGTTCGTTCGACCTGAAACAGGCACAAGGCGAAGCCGGCGTCCGGATTGAAAAAGAGGTAATCCCGATGCGCCAGCGGGCGTAATTCGCCGGCGATCGTCCAGCCAGAAATTCCCCAAGGCGAACACGATCAAGGCCTGACCGGCACTCAAGCTGCGCTGGCGTCCCCGCTCCCGTCGATCACCCGATTCACCTCGTCCAGCCCCAACCGCTTCCCGGGCGGCGAGTATCCGCTGTAAGCCGCCATCTCCTCCGGCGGCAGGCGCCCGGCCACTTTGACGAGGTCGGTGAGGCGGATGCCCTGACGGGCCAGAAACGCGAGGTACGTGTGGCGCAAGGCGCCAGGCGTTACCTCGGCGGGAGCATCGATCCCGGCGTCGTGCGCGGCGCACAGCAGGTCCGACCTGATGTCTTCCGGCGTGGGCGGCGCGGCACCCTGCCGGGCGAGTAGCGGCGTGCCGGGGACCGGGGACATCTGCGCGAGCAGCGTCATTGCCGGCTCGAGCAGCGCAACGCTGCGAGGCGCGCTGCCGCCGACGCGGACCTCACGCCGGGCGAGGTCGATGTCGTTCCAGTTCAACGCGAGCAGCTCGTCCGGACTGATGGCGCTCAACAGCAACAGCGCGGCGAGCCGGATCTCGGGGGTCGCCGCCGCCAGCAGCGCGCCGATCTCGCTCGCCGCAAGTTCGCGCGGCAAGGTCGGCTCGACCGTCAGCAAGCCGCTCGGACCGCCCGGGAGCATCGGAGCCGCGACACCGCCCAGCGCCGGCTGTCCACCGCGCGGTGCGCCCAACTGGCCGACGTACCCGCCGCCGCCGATCGGATACGCCATCGGCTGCGGCACCAGAATCGTCGGCTGCGGATCGTGGCGATTGAAGAGTTCCACCACCCACATCGCGAGCAGCGCCAGCAGGAACGATCCCGCCACGCTGATGCCCGCGTCGCGCGTGTAGAGCGGACGCCAGGGTTCGCGCGGAACGCTCGCCGCCTCGACCACCTTGACCGCAGGCCGCCTCGCGCGCTCGCCGGCCTCGAGCTTGGCCTTGCGCTGCGTCGTGTCGCGGTAAAGCGATTCGAGCTGCGTCAATTCCTCGCGCATCGCCTTGTATTCGTTGAAGCGGGTGCTGAACGCCTGCACGGCACTGCGATCGCCGGCGATCTGTTGCTGGATGCGGCTCACGGTCTCGCGTGCGCTGGCGACTTCCTCCCGGGCCTCTGCGAGCGACGCCTGCTGCGACAACTCGCGCTGGCTCGCGATTTGACGATCGAGCTCGGCCAGGCGCGTCCGCTGCGCCCGAACCCGGTTGTCCAGCGCGAGATATTCGGGCGTGTACGAACGCTCCAGCTCCCGCAGCTCTTCGCGGATCTGCGACGCGCGCTGTTCGAGATTGGCGAGGGTCGGATTGTCGCGCGCCCGCACGACGGATTTGCCCTGCGCGGCAGCCTCTTCGACGGAGCGCAGCTTGCCCTCGGCGGCGGCGAGCTTTTCGTTGGCGTTGTTGAGCGCGGTGCCGGCGCCGCGCACCCGCGACAGCACCTGGTTCTCCTCGCGCTCCAGCGACACCACGTTGTGCCGGGCGCTGAAATCCTCGACGGTCCGGCGCTTTGCCGCGACCCGCGCCGCGAGCTTGGTCACTTCTTCGTCGATCTGGGCGAGGGCTTCACCCGACGTGTCGCGGTAGGCCTTCTCCAACTGATCCTTGTACGTGGCGATCACTTCATTGACCAGCGCCGTGACGAGTTCCGCGTCGGCGCCGGTCGCGGCCAATTCGACAATGTCGGTCCCACCTGCGGGGCTGGCGGTCAGCGACGTCTGCAGCACGGTCACCGGGTCAGATCCGAGCGCGGAAATCCTGCCCCCGAAAGTGGCTTCGAGGCGCTTGGCCGTCGCTTCCACGACCGGCCGACTGGTGAGCACCTGCAGCTCGGTGAGGAATGGCCGGGGCGCATCGGTGCCCTGCGATCCACCGGTGGGCCGGATGGATTCCACCTGCACCGAGCCGGGATTGATCTGGACCCGCGCGGAGGCGCGGTATTCGGCCGGACGCGAGTAGGTGTAGATCAGGCTGGCCGCGCCGGCGACCACGAAGACGCCGAGAAAGACGAACAGCTTCCGCCGGTTCGCGCGCTGCGTCGGGGAGGGCAGTTCCTTGAGGTTGGGGTCGATGCCATCGTGCGACGCGTCGTCGTTGAAAGGTCCCGACAATCGGGCATGCGCTGAGAACTTCGCTGACGGTTGCATGATTGTGGGTCCGCGTGATTGCTTTGCCCGATGCCCCATTCGCTGCCGAGAAACGGCGAGGCGACGAGGTGCGGTGACACCGCCAACGCAGACTCTAACGCGGAATGGGCCCGCGAGTCATTCACGCCTGACCACGCTCCTGCATCGTTGTAACCGATCTATCGCTGCACCACCGCGATCTCGACGTCGTTCTTGCCCGGCACGAACCACCATCGCGTTGTCCGCTTCGGGCCGATGACCTCGCATCCCACCTTGCCGTCTTCCTCGAGCAGCCGGACGCGATGCGATGGCCGATCACTGAGGGTCGACGGCAGCATCACCACCAGGAACAGATCGCTCTTGGCGTCGCTCGCCGGGCTCACCTCGAGCCGCCACGCGCCCGGCTCGCCGCGCCCATGGCCGAGGCGCTTGATCAACTCCTGCAACTTGCCGTTCTCGTCGAAATTCCGGTCGTCGACGAAGAATTCGAATCCGGGCCCGCCGATGGCATTGATCTGTGCATCCCTCGGCAGAAGCACCCGGCCTTCGAGTCGTCCGCCGCCGTGCCCGGGGCGGCTCTGCGGGGAAATGCCGACGGTGAAGCGATTGCCCTGGACGCGCGGTGCCTCGATGGTGTGCAGCAGCCAGCGCTTGCGGAAATCCGCGCGCGTGGCGTTGACCTGATCGAAGACGACGACGACATCGTCGATGCGGTCGTAGCCGAACGTGCGCCAGAATCGCTCGACGCGACGGGTGCGATGGGAAAAGGTGCCTTGCCCGGATTGCTCGTTGGTGTAGGCCGCGGTGAGGTCCGAGACTGCAGCGACGATGCCGTCCTTTTCAATGAGCTTCTCAAGCTTGCCGGTGTGGTAGATGTCGCGCTTGGCTTGCCACTCGTCGAGATCCAGCGGTGCGGCTTCGACACCCCATCCGGAACCGATGCGCCGCTGCCCGCCGTCGTTGGCGATCGCGCGCCGCTGCTCGCCCTGATTGGCGGGCATCGGGACCCGATCATTGGGATCGGTCACGGTGATCGTGTTGTGGGCGATCGTCTGGTAGCTGTAATTCATGTGGTGATCTGAGCCGTACCCGGGGCCATAGAGCCCGCTGTCGATCGCCAGTTCGCCGCCCTTGTAGATCGTGAATGCGCCCTGGTCGAGGTGGACGTGCGACCAGTAGTTGTCGCCGGCCTTGAACGTCACATAGGTGGCCTCCTGCGTCCAGTCGCTGCGGGCGACCAGCATGCCGATGCCGTCGAAGTGGCGGGAGAGCGGCAATCGGCTGGCAGCGGTCGGATCGAACAGGCTGGCGTCGGTGAGCGGTCCCCACGGCCAGCCGGAAGGGACCGGCTCCTTGCGGGGAGGGCGCAGGCTGAATGCGGCCGGATGACGAAACTCCAGGCCAGCGGTGTCGCATCCGGAACGATGCGATCGAAATAGCCGCCATCGCCCCAGCGAAAATGGGTGCCGTCCGGGCGGGTGCGGTAGACGAGAAAATCGAGAAAGCCACGGATACCCGGTTCCGACGCAAAGAGATCTTCGCCGGTTGCGCTTCGCCACATCGCGGGCACTTGGTATATCGCCTGGCCGATGCCGATGCCGACGTATTCGCCGCCTTCGTGCCAGCCGCCGCTGTTGCCCATGATCTGGCGCCAGACCGGCAGCACGCGATGTTTCCACAAATCGTAAGTAAAGCGCATCGCCGGCTCGCCGCGCGGATCATCGCGGTAAAGAGCGAGCGTGCAGGCAACCAGCGCCTGAAACGGGCTGTTGTAGAGAATGACGTTGTACGGCGAATGGCGTTCCTGCCGAATCACCTTGATCAGGTGCTCGGTGCCTTCGGCAAGCTTGCCCTGCAACTGACGGCGCTGTTCCTGCATTCCATCGCGGATAGAGCCAGTCGTAAGCCATCGCCAACGGGCGCCCTTGTTCGATGACCACGCCAGTCGAAACGCAGCGCCATCAGTCGGGCATGCAGCGCATCGAGGTCGATGCTGCCGGGCTCGATCAACTCCAGCAACGCCGAGGCTTCGATAGCGCCCTTGCCGCCGCGTGCCTGGTTGCGCAGGTCACCGACATATCGCGGATTATCGAAGGCCAGCGTCACGAGTTCTCTTGGTGTCGGATGCGGCAGTCGGGGGTGCTCCATTCTGAAATTCGGCAGCGACACCGCGGGCAGTTCCTGGCCAGGCGGCAGTTGCGGCATCGTGGACTCGTCGACAGGTCGCTCCGGATTGGGCGATGCAACGAGCAACGCGCCCCCGATGATCGCCACCAATGTGGCAACGCCCGCCAATACCCATGGTCGCGCACCTCGGTGCGGATGCGGCAAATCGCGTGTCGACGCTGTTCTATCCGGGTGAACGGCTGCGCTCAATCGACTGAGCACCACGTTGACCAGCGCCGCCGCGGCGAAGGCAATCAGGAGATTGGTCGGATCGGGCCGCTTGCCCGGAAGGAAAAGCTTCAGACACTCGATGCCGAACGCAAGCCCCAACGCAAGTGCGCCGCTGCGCCCCGCAGCGCGACGTGCAGGGTTCCACAGCCAAACGCCAATGCCAACGACCGCATACGCGCCGGCATTGGAAAGCAGGCTTGCCAGAGCGGCAGTCTCGGTCGTGAAATAGTGGTAATAGAAGGGAAGAAACCGCGTCTCCGCCAACTTCTGGCGTGCGACCCAAAGCGGCTCCAGCTTGCCCGCGAAGCCGTTCAGGAACGCCAATAGCGCAAGGTAGAACGGCAGTGCGAGCACCAGAACCCGCTGCGTGAGGTGCGAATGGCGAGTCACCCACTCGAGATGGAATCGGTGCTGCAATGCCAATCCCCACGCCATTCCCAACCCGCGCGCGAGTACTGAAAAGCCCTGGCTCACGCCCGATGCGAGCAACATCTGCAAAGTCTCGATGACAAAGCCCAATACAATGCCGATGCCGAACGCCGATCCCGCGCGAAGTTTCGGAAAAGCCAGCCCGGCCAGCGCCCCCAGAGGCGCCGCGAGCGCGATTTCCGCGCCGAGCTTGACCGAGCAGCCGACGACGCCGCCACAGGATTCGGCGAACAGCCAGGCCGTCCGTCCGGACTGTGTCAGCTTGGCGTGAAGTTCAGCCGACGAAACCAGGAAGTCGAACGGAAACAGGCTGTAGGCGAGATAGGCGATTGTGTAAAGCGCAGCGAGCGCCTTCCAGCTATGTGCGCCCCCCCATGACAGGCGGTGGGCCAGCGCTACGAGCCGGGGCCCCGCGAATACCCAGGCGGAGATGCCGATCGCGGTGCCTATGGTCTCGGCAATGAGGTCGTTCTGCGAAACGGTGCGCGGCGGAAAGAAGAGCTGCGCGAACTCGACCGCAATGGCGAGCGCAATGCACGACGTTGCGACGATGACGATCCCGAAAACCTTGCCGCCGCGGGTTCGGGTTCCGGATCCGATCGTCGCCATGGCCAGAAAGGCCAACGGCACGTAAAGAAGAATATTGGCGACCCAGTCGGCGCGGGAGGCCACGCCGAGTCGCAAGTACGGGATGTGCTGAAAAGCGGCCCACGCACTCTGGAACGCGCGGTATCGGAAATCGAGCGGCACCAGGCTGCCATAGATCACGAACGCCGCGTAGGCCAGCGTCGCGAGCGCGAGCGTACCCGTGAGAGGGCGGTCGTCAATCTCCGACAGGGTGGCGGCAGCGGGCATACACAGGGCGATCAATTGGCGTGCGGCCCCATGATAGCCGGAGCTGCAAATGAACGTCGCGTCAATGCGTTCGCGACTGCAGTCGCTCCTACAACAGCATCATTGCTCGCGTCCGATGCGCCCCTGTAGGAGCGGCTTCAGCCGCGAACCAAGTCCAGCCATTCCTTCGCGACTCCTACACAATCTCCACGACTCACGTTCCCGGATCGATCTGCAGCACCAGAGGTCGCTGACCGCCCGCCGACTTTGCCGCCCAGCCACCGACATACGCGCGGCCCGCATTGTCGCGGCTCACCGACCCATAAAGCAGAACCTTCTCGAGTCCAGCGGTGTCGAGCGGAAAGACCCCGCCCAACCGCGTGCGCAGGTCATAAACCAGCCACTCGAATCGGCCTTCGCGCTGCACGACGCCTGCAAGCATCGAGGTGTCTGCCCATTGGAACAGCGACGGCGCGTACGCGTCACCTCCTGGGTGCAGGCGGCCGACCTCGGTCACCAAGGCATTGCCGGGCTCGCCCGGTGCGATCAGGTACAGCTGGCCGACGTGCGTCGTGAACGCCATCCGTCCGTCCGGCAGGTAGGCGAGCCCGACGATGCCGTGATTCTCGCCCGGTGATCCTCGGCCGAGATACGACTCCATGGGCGTGGACGCAATCTCGCGCAGCGTCTCGTCGAATTCGATCAGGTTCGCGGATACCGTACCGTCGCTGCGTCGCGCGACGCGTGGCACGTAGGCATGGCCGCGGATGTCGGAGAGGAAATTGCGCGAGACGTGACCATCGATGGACCCGACCACGACGCGCTTCACGCCACGGGTGACGGTGTCGTATTGGTAAAGCACATGTCCCCAATAGCCCAGCGCATAGACATAGCGCCCGACGCCGCTGACCGCAACGACGCCTTCCGGCACGGCGAGCAGGTGCTCCCAGTAGCGATGTTCAGGATGAATGCGCCAGAGATGCGCGCCCCATCGCGGCAAGGCGCTGCTGCGTGGATCCTCACCCTCTTCGTCGGATGACGCGAAGTACAGCCAGCCATCACTGGCGGTGACGATCCTCGAATGGATCTTGTTCTGGCCGAGGTTTTCGCGCAGCAGTCCCGCGGCCTTGAGCTGGGCGACGACGCTGCCATGATCGTGCCACACAGCGAGCGTCGGATCGTATTCGAGCAAATGCGCGCTCTTTCCCGCGTTTTCGGCGGAGACCCCTACCCAGATGTGTCCGCGAACATCGCGGCCGAGCGCGCCCCAGACGCTGGTCGCGTTGTCGAAGGTTGGCAGAGGCAGTTCGCGGACCTGTGGTGCGCGGAACGGATCGCGCGGCGCGGGAAGGAAGATGCTGCCGGTGAGTTCCGCGTAGCTCATCACTACGGGTTCCGGCGACGGTGCCGAGAACAGATTCAACGCAAGCAACGCCGTGAAGCCTGTGACGATCAGCCCCAGCGCACTCACCAATGCCACCCGCAAGTGTCGCGTCATTTCTGGGTCACTCCCAGGGATCAGAACTCGAGATGAAGAATTGCGGCAGTTTCACGCGCCGATTGCCACGCCAGCGCCGCCAACTCGTAGCACGCGTAGTAACTCGTCGTGAGGCCGGCGATCCCGGGCAGGTAGTCGCCCGGCCACTGGATCTCACGCGATGGAATCCCGGTCGGCGCCGGAATCGTGTCGATCCCCGCCTGCGCAAACTCCGCCCTCGCCCTTGGCACGTCGAAGCTGTGCACGACAAGAACTGCCCGCCGGATGCTATCCCTCCCAAGGATCGCTGCGGAGAACTCCGCATTCTCCCGCGTGTTCCGCGACCGATCCTCGACCCAGCGCACCTTGATGCCGAACTCGTTCTCCAGCGCATCGCGCATCAGCGTAGCTTCGGTCTCGCTGTCGTGCAGCACGCTGCCGCCGGTGACCAGCACCGGCAATCCCGTCTGCCGCGCGATGCGGGCGCCATAGCGGACGCGCTCCAGCGTGAGTCGACCCAGCGTGTCGCCGCCGAACTCGAGCGCGTTGCGCCGCACGCCGCCGCCGAGGATGACGATCGCTTCTGCTTCGCGCGCTTGCTTGAGGTCGAGGACCGGCGAGTCGTCGAGCAGGCGTATGAGTTGCGTCGACACCAGCGGCGTCGAAAGCGCGAGCAACGACAACATCGCGGTCAGCGCAATCGCGCGGCCGCTTCGTGGACGACTGCGACACATTGCGAGTCCGGCGATCGCAACCAGCAGCAATCCTGTTGGCGGCAATATCAACGACTTCGCAATCGTCTTGAGCAGGAAGATATCGAGCACGGTATGTAGACGACAAATCGTCGGTGGCAATTTGTTTTCGTCGGATGCGGCGCGTTGCAACGCAATCACAACTCCAGCCGCAACTGGCGCACACTGTTTTTCGTACGCGCGACGTGTGCGCGGCCTATGAGTGCGATCATCATACGGCCCGTGATGGTGCGGTTTCGATAAATGCGTCCGATGGCGCCATTTTGCGGCACGGAAACGGCGCGTTGATTGCGTGGGGCCGCGTTGACGGAAAATTCCCGGATCCGCAAAAGGCGTGCTGAAACAATGCGATATCTTTGCGGTGCGGATCGAGGCGAAGTATTTGGCACGGTTGGTGCTGTACAGCTTGGGCAGAGAAAAACCCGTTCGCGGCTAAAGCCGCTCCTACAGGGGCGCATCGGACGCGAGCAATGATGCTTTTGTAGGAGCGCCTTCAGGCGCGAATGCGTTGTCGGTCCGTCCTTCGCGGATAATGCCGCTCCTACACAAAAGGTGGCGCCGTACAGGTGAATATTCATGTGCCGGTAACATCGGTGCGCGATAAAGGGACAATGGGAGAAGCGTTGACTGCGATCGCGTGAAGGTCGCGACTGGATGCATGACGAGGCACAACATCGACGGCCTGCCCACGATCCGGCGGGCACGACAACCAAGAAGCGTGGCAGGCTGGCATCGGGTTTCAGCGTGACGCGACGGAGCATCAGGCGACGGGCATGGTAAGGCTTTTCAATCACTGGTTCCCCACCAACACCGTGCTGCAGGTCGTGTTCGACGCGATCCTGCTGTTCGGGTCGGCGATCGTCGCGCTGACATGGTTGTCGCATGGCGAAGCGACGAGCCTTGACTTGCTGTGGCCACCCGCGCTCCTGTTCGCGGTGGCCATGATGGCGGTCAACGCGGCGTTGGGGCTCTATCAGCGCAGAGCGAATCGATCGGTGGGGCAAACCACGGCGCGGGTGCTGCTGTCGCTGGTGCTCACCGTGCCGATTGCATTCGCCGCCTTCCACTTGTGGCCGCTGCAGAACGTTCCACACGATGCGCTGAAGCTCACCGCGCTGGCGGCGCTCGGTGCGATCGTTGCCGTCCGAGGGCTGGCCTCGCACAGCCGCGCGCAGCCGATGCTGACCCGCCGCGTGCTGGTTGTGGGCACCGGCGCCGACGCGATCTCGGTCGAGCAGACGCTGCAACAACTCGGCCCCGGCCTCGTCATCGTCGGCTTCTACCCGGTGAATTCGTCGGACGACGTGCTGATATCGGTCGAGCGCGTGATCGGCAGGGGGCAGCATCTCGCGGAAACCGCGCGCCGGCACGAAATCGACGAGGTCGTGGTGGCCGTGAAGGAGCGGCGCGGCGGCGTGCTTCCGCTGCGCGAGCTCCTGGACTGCAAGCTCGCAGGGATCAAGGTGCTCGATCTCTCCAGCTATTACGAGCGCGCGCTGGGTCAGTTGCGCATCGATTCGCTGCACGCGGGCTGGCTCATCTTCGGCGAGGGCTTCCGCCAGGGATGGGTGCGGACGACGGTCAAGCGCGCTTTCGACATTTTCTCGGCGCTGGTGCTCCTCGCGCTGGCAGCGCCGGTGATGATCTTCACCACCATCGCGATCGTATTCGAGACTGGTTTTCCGGTGCTCTACCGGCAGGAGCGTGTCGGCCAGGGGGGGCGCGTGTTCAAGGTGATCAAGTTCCGCAGCATGCGCCTCGATGCCGAGGGCGACGGCAAGCCGCGCTGGGCGACCGCCAACGACGATCGCGTCACGTTCGTGGGCCGCATCATCCGCAAGCTTCGCATCGACGAGCTGCCACAGCTCTTCAACGTGCTCATGGGCGACATGAGCATGGTGGGTCCGCGACCCGAGCGGCCGTATTTCGTCGATCAGCTGTCGCAGCAGATCCGTTTCTACGCGGCGCGCCACAGCGTCAAGCCGGGCGTGACCGGTTGGGCGCAGGTGCGGTACCAGTACGGTTCCACCGTCGACGACGCGGTACAGAAGCTGCAGTACGACCTCTATTACGTGAAGAACCACACGCTGTTCCTGGACGTGGTCGTGCTGTTCGAGACCGTGGGCGTCGTCCTCTCCGGGGAGGGCGCGCATTAGGGTTCTGACCCGCTTCGGCGCGTGCGTTCCGCTATCGGCAAGCCCGGTGCGTTCTGCGCGGAACCGCTGTCAGATCCGAATGGTCGGGCCATTCCCGTCACCTCTTTCAAACCTGTCTCGGGCGGGCGGCCAGCATCTGGCATCGAGCCTTGCGCGACGGTGGCACGATGTATATACTTGTTTCTACATCCGTTGACGTGAGCCTCCCATGACTGCCAAAGCCGAACTCACCGTCCAAGCGTGGGGCAATAGCCTTGCAGTGCGCATTCCGGCGCGAGTGGCACGCGCGGCTCGCCTGGTCGTCGGTCAGCCGGTCAGCGTCGAACTGGTCGACGACGCAGTGATGGTTCGGCCCACAGGCAAGCCCAGGCTTACGCTCGAACAGCGTCTCAACGCCTTTGACCCGGCGATCCACGGCGGCGAAGCGATGGCCGTTGACCGCGTGGGGGCCGAGATATTCTGATGCCGGCACTCAGAAAATCGTGGGTGCCTGACCGGCGCGACATCATCTGGATCGATTTTGATCCGCACGCCGGACGGGAGATGCGCCAGCACCATCCAATGTTGGTGCTCTCCCCCAGGGCATTCAACGCGCGCACCGGCATCGTCATCGGACTGCCGATGACGACGGCCGCGTCCAACGCCACCAATCCGTTTGCAGTCACGTTCGTCGGGCCCAAGGGCCTTGCCAGCTACGTGCTCGGACACCAGCCGAAGTCTTTCGATTGGCGCCTGCGCGGCGCGAGGCCGCATCCCTGGAAACAAGCACCTCCGGCCGTATTCGAGTCTGCTTGCGAAGCCCTCAACCAGATTATCGCGATAGGCGTTTCATGACTTCCCATTGCGTCGGATTCGCGGTAACAACCGCGTCGCGCGGTGCAGTGGCCGAATGATGCAGATGTGATGCAGCGCGTTGTCGTGCAAAGGCGTTGTAGTTCGACGTCCGCGGGGAGCGAGATCAGCAGAGTTGCACGCAACGCCCCGCAA
>CAWBGE010000005.1:0-12013 GCA_963788185.1 uncultured beta proteobacterium | reverse complement strand
AGCGGATCCTCGCGGTGGGCATCGAAACCCGCCGATACGTAGATGATCTCGGGACGATGACGCTCCAGCGCCGGCAACCAGCGATCGCGCACCGCCTCGCGGAACGCGTCGCTGCCGCTGCCCGCGGCCAGCGGTACGTTGACCATGTTGTCCGCCACGTTCTCCGTTCCGGAATACGGGTAGAGCGGATGCTGGAAGATCGAAGCCATCAGCACGCGCGAATCGCCCGAAAAAATGTCCTCGGTTCCATTGCCGTGATGGACGTCGAAGTCGATGACCGCGACCCGCTTGATGCCGTGACCTTCGAGAGCGTGCGCCGCGCCCACGGCCACGTTGTTGAACAGGCAGAATCCCATCGCCCTGTTGCGCTCGGCGTGGTGTCCCGGCGGGCGGACGGCGCAGAACGCGCTCTTGCACTCCCGCCGCATGACGAGGTCGGTGGCGAGCACCAGCGCACCGGCGGCATGCCTGGCAGCAGAGAGCGAATGCGGGTTGAGCGCAGTGTCCGGGTCGATGAAATGCAATCCGGTCGCGGGGCTCGCCTCTTCGAGCGAGTCGATGTATGCGTCGCCATGAACGCGGGCGATCTGCGCGCGCGTTGCCGGCAGCGCCGTGTAGTGCCGCAGGTAGGCGTCGAGCCCTGCGGCGATGAGCCGATCGCCGATGGCGTGCAGCCGATCGGGGCACTCGGGATGGTACGGCCCCATGTCGTGGAGCAACGACGACGGGTGCGTTATGTAGGCGGTAGGCAAGGCGTGTTCGCTTCTCGCAGCGACGGCGGGGTTTCGGCTCGGCGCAGCCATGCTGCAATGTCGGCGCGGCACCTGGGAGATCTCGTCCGGTCGATCCGCGTGCCCGATACCCGCTGGAAGGAGTGTAGCGTCTGCCCGCAGGTAATGACTAGCCCGCAGGCGCGGTTTAAAGTGACGCACTCCCGACAATTGCGAATCCTCGTCCGCGAAAGGCCAGAATGACCGTCCGTACCCTGAGCGAAGCCGATGTGCCGGCTGCGCAGCGGCTCTCCGCCATCCTCGGACAACTCAACCGCATCGTCGTCGGCAAGGACCAGACGACGCGGCTGGCGCTGACCTGTCTTCTGGCGCGGGGCCACTTGCTGATCGAGGACATCCCCGGCGTCGGGAAATCGACACTCGCGCAGGCGTTGGCGGGGACCTTGGGTCTGCGCTGCGTCCGTGTGCAGTTCACGAGCGATCTGCTTCCCGCAGACGTGCTGGGCGTGTCGATCTTCGACGCGGCTGCACAGGCGTTTCGTTTCCACTCCGGCCCCGTGTTCAATTCCGTCGTGCTGGCCGACGAGATCAATCGGGCGCCCCCCAAGACGCAGAGTTCGCTGCTGGAAGCGATGGAGGAACGGCAGGTATCGATCGACGGCGTCACGCGCAAGCTGCCCGATCCCTTCTTCGTCATCGCCACCCAGAACCCGGTCGAACAGATCGGCGTCTACCCTCTGCCCGAGTCGCAACTCGACCGCTTCCTGATGGCGATTGAACTCGGCTATCCGGAGCCCGCCGCCGAGCGCGAGCTGCTTGCCGGCGGCGATCGGCGCAGTCAGGTGGCGACATTGCCGGCGCTGGCCGATCCGCCGATGCTGCTCCAGTGGCAGCGCGAAGCCGCCGGAGTCCACGTGGCATCGGCATTGCTGGACTACGTGCAGGCGCTGCTTGCGGCGACCCGCGGCAATACCGGCGGCGATGCCGACGCGGGCGCACGGCGCGGTCTTTCGCCGCGCGCCGGGCTGATGCTGCTCGCGGCGGCACGCGCGTGGGCGCTCATCCACTCCCGTCCGATGGTCCTGCCGGAGGACATCCAGGCGGTCTTTCCATCGGTGGCCGGGCATCGGCTCGCGGGCGGCGCGCGCACCGGGGCGCTGCAGGCGCGCGCGCTGCTGCGCACCGTGGCGCTGCCCTGAGCACCAGCTTCACCGCCCGGCTTACGATGTCCAACACGACGTTGCAGGTGATGCTGCGCTGCCCGCCGCCGCGACGGGCCGTTCCCTGATCCCAGACCCGGCTCCCGTGTCGTACGCCACTTACTCCGGCAACGTCGTCGACCCGATACGCCAGCGCTTTTTTCGCCACCGCCCGGCAGATCGCGAGCGCGTAGTCCTGCGCCATCATCGGATCTACATCCTGCCCACCAAACGCGGATGGGCATTCATCGCGACCCTTGCGTTACTCCTCGTAACATCACTCAATTACGCTCTTTCCCTTGGATTTGTCGTTACTTTCCTTCTGACAGGCCTCACGTCGGTAGCGTTGCTGCACACTTTTCGCAACCTCGCAGGCATCGAACTACGCCCGTTGTCGGCGGGCGAGGCCTTCGCCGGGAACCCGCTGCCGTTCAGTCTGGCGCTCGCCGGAGGGGCGCTGCCGCGACACACGATCCATCTGCGAGCAGGCGAAGGCACCGATGTCACGACCGACATCACGCCGGAAGTCGCGCTGCCGGTCACGCTCGACCTGCCGACGCGCCGTCGCGGCGTTCGTGCACTCGGCCGGGTGACCGTTTCGTCCGATTATCCACTCGGCCTGTGGCGGGCCTGGGCGTACGTGCACTTCCCGCTGACCGGCATCGTCTTTCCGGCGCCGGAAGCGGCCGCTCCGCCGCTACCGGCAGCGGCGGCCGGACAGGCTGACCGCGGACCTCTGGCGCGCGACGACGCGGATCTCTCCGGCCTCAAGGGCTACCAGCCAGGCGATCCGCTGCAGCGGGTGGCATGGAAGGCCGTCGCGCGCGGCGCCGGCTGGTACACGAAGGAGTTCGAAGGCGCAGGCCGTGGCGGCCCCGTCCTGCTGTCCTGGGGAGATCTCCCGGCCCAGCTCGACACCGAAGCCAGAATCGCCCGGCTGACTGCGTGGGTGCTGGCCGCCGAGCAGGCAGCGCGGCCGTTCGCGCTATCTGCACCCGGCGTTGCGATGGCGGCAAGCCAGGGGCGCGACCATCGCCGGCGCGCGCTCACTGCGCTGGCCATGGTCGGGGAGCCGCAAGCTTGAGCGACCTGGTCGCACACCGATCGCGCAAGCGCGAGCGCCACGCCGCGAAGAGCTTGCTCTCGCCCAACCAGATCCGCTGGGTCGGGTTGATGCTGTTGGGCGTCCAGGTGCCACTGGTGCCCTACGTCCCGGCATGGGGCGCGATGTTCGGCATGTTGCTGGTCAGCCTGCGCTTCCTGCTCCTGCGCCGCGACCGGTCGCTCGCCCTGAGGCCCTCGCGTCCCGCCTCCGGGTGGCTGCTCCTGCTGGCCGCGCTCGTGGCCGCGTTCGCCGTCTGGATGACCTTCGGCTACTTCGCCGGCCGCGATCCCTGCGTCGCGTTCCTCTACGTGTTGCTTGGCATCAAGTTTCTCGAGGCTCGAAGTTCGCGCGACGGCGCGCTCCTCGTCTGCCTGGCCGGATTTCTGCTGGTCGCCCTGTTCTTCTACAGCCAGTCGCTGCTGGCCGGCATGGCGATGATCCCGGCTCTGCTGCTCATCACCGCCGCGCTGCTGCAGCTCACGGTCCAGGCGGAGCAGGCGCAACCGCTCGCAGCCTGGCGCAGCGTGGTCGTGCTGGCCGCGAGGATGCTGGCCCAGGGAATCCCGCTGGCGGTGCTGCTGTTCGTGTTCTTTCCGCGCCTCGGCGCCCCACTGTGGGGGCTCCCGAGCGATCACGCCGCCAGGAGCGGGCTTTCCGACCGGATGGCTCCCGGATTCATCAGCGCGTTGTCGCTGTCCGATGCCGTCGCGTTTCGTGTCGACTTCGACGCGACGCCACCACCGCCGGCGCAGCGCTATTGGCGCGGACCCGTGTTTTCGCGGTTCGACGGCAGGGAATGGAGCCCGGCGGCGCAGCAACCCGCAACCGCATTCGAACGCGCGCGCGGGCAACCGGTCAGCTATGCGGTCACGCTCGAGCCGCACGACAAGCTGTGGCTCTTCGCGCTCGATCTTCCCGCCACCCTCCCGACGCTGGAAATCGACACCGGCACCGAGGTTCCGGGAGACCCCATCGCCACCTTGACGCGCGATCAGCAACTGCTCGCCCGCTCGCCGGTGTCATCGCCGCTGCGCTATCGGCAGACGTCGCTGCCGCGCGCATTCCACGGCGCCGGCGACGAGCAGCAGCAGCGGCGGGACACCGAAATCAACACCACGTTGCCGAGGGATCTCGCGCGGACCAATCCGCGCACGGTGGCTTTCGCGCGGGCGCTCCGCGACAGTCACGGCAGCGACAACGCCGTCGCAAGCGCCATCCTCGAACACTTCCGCGACGAGCCCTTCGTCTACACGCTCTCGCCGCCGCTGCTGGGCGCCAGCCCCCTCGACAGCTTTCTGTTCGAGACGCGACGCGGGTTCTGCGAGCATTACGCGAGCGCATTCGTCGTGCTGCTGCGCGCGGCCGGCATCCCGGCCCGCATCGTCACCGGCTACCAGGGCGGCGAGGTCAACCCCAATGGCGGGTACATGATCGTGCGTCAGTCCGATGCCCACGCCTGGGCCGAGGCGCTGATCGACGGTCGCTGGCAACGGCTCGATCCGACCGCCGCCGTTTCGCCGTCCAGGATCGAGATCGGATTGGGCGGCGCGCTGGCTGCGGACGAGCCGGTGCCTTTGCTCGCGCGCCTCGACAGCAACTGGATCAAGACGGCGCAACTGACCTGGGACGCGCTCAACCACGGCTGGCGGCGGTCCTTCGTCGGATTCAATCAGGAACGCCAGCGCGCACTGTGGCGGGCGCTCGCCCTGGAGAAGCTGCCCGCCTGGCAAATGACCACCATCGTCACCGCGCTGGCGTCGGTATGGCTCGCGTCGCTGCTGGGGTGGCTCGCGTGGCGCAGGCGCCGCCGCGATCCGGTTCACGCGCTGTGGCAATCGATGTGCCGCCGCCTCGGTCGTGCGGGCCTTTCCCGGGATCCGTTCGAAGGTCCGCTCGACTACGCCGCACGTGCGGCGAAGCGCTGGCCCGAATTCGCCGCCGCTTTCGGCATCATCGGCGACGCCTATGCGGAGTTGCGCTACGGCCGCACGAGCGGCGGCACCGATGCCCACGCACGCGCGGCGGTGCTGGCGCGGCTGCGACGGGCACTGCAGGTGGTTCCGGGCGCGCGCGCTCTCGCCCGGACGGGCGCGAACGTGCGATAACCTGTCAGGCGGGTGGCAGGTACCTGAGCGGGTCCACCGGCTTGCCCAGGCGCCGGATCTCGAAGTGCAGCTTCACCTGATCCGAATCGGTGTTGCCCATCTCGGCAATTTTCTGGCCTCGCGCCACCTGCTGTCCCTCGCGCACCAGAATTTCCTTGTTGTGCGCGTACGCGGACAGGAATGTCGCATTGTGCTTGACGATGATGAGCTTGCCGTAGCCGCGCAGTCCGGTTCCCGCATAGACGACCTTGCCGGCCGCACTCGCATGCACCGGCGTTCCGGCCTTGCCGCCGATGTCGATACCCTTGAGATTGGCGGTGTCGGAGAATCCGGTGATGACCTTGCCGGAAGCCGGCCACGTCCACTCGATTCCGCCATCGTCGTCGGCAGGCGTTGCCGGGGCAGGCTTGGGCTTGGCTTCGGGCGTCGCCGCGGGAGTGGGGGCGGGCTTGCCGTCGCCGCTGGCTGAGCCGGGCAATTGCGGCTCGGGCGGCACGACCGTCGCCGTCGGCGGCATCGGGGACACCGCCGCCAGGGGCGCGCGCTGCATTTCGCGCAGCGCCTGCTCCGAATACGGCTCCTTGACTGCCTTCGGCGACGACTTGTAGATGTCGGCGTTGCGCGGACCCGGCATCGCAAGTGGCTGCGCGGAAGCCGAAGGCGTCGGCCTGGCATCGCCCGGGATCACAGGCGGCGGCGCGCGCAGAGGCGCAGTGGTCGTCCCCGGCGACGATGCAACCGGGCCCGCACCGCCGTCCCCCGGCGCCGTAAGCCGCAGCACCTGTCCGACGCGAATCAGGTTGGGGTTCTCGATGTTGTTCCACGCCGCCATCTCGCGGTAATCGAGGCCGTGGTCGAGCGCGATCGTATGCAGCGTGTCGCCGCGTTTCACCACGTAAGTCTTCGGCCGCCAATCGGACTCGGGTTGCGCTGCGACTGCCGGCGGCGCGGATGCCGCGGGTGCCGCGGGCGCGGCGACGGAAGGAGGCCGCACCGGACTGCGTTCGACCACCGGTGCCGGCGCGCGCGTCGCGCAGGATGCAAGCAACACCACCAGCGACAATGCGACCGGCGACGCGAATGCGGCGCGCACCCGGCGCGCGAAGCGATCGAATCGGCAGGGTGCGCTCGGAACAATTCGCATGGGTGCGCCGCGCTCCGGTCAGGCCAGACCCGGCAACAGGGGAACAAATCGCACTGCGTCGAGCACCTGCTCACGGAACCCCGACGGCGTGGCCTCGATGACGGTGAGTCGCTGCACGCCGTCACCGTGCTCTCCGTGGCACGACAACGGGAGCACCATCCTTCCGCCGGGCTTCAGGTACTGGAGCAGCGCGGTGGGGACATGCGTGGTGCCGGCGGTGACGATGATCGCGTCGACCTGAAGCTCCTCGCCGAGGTCCGTGGAACCGTCACCGTGCTTGAGGCGGACGTTCCTGACCTTGAGCGACTGGAGATTGCGCCTCGCCTTGTTGACCAGCGCGCCGATGCGCTCGACCGTATAGACCTCCGCCGCGATCTGCGCGAGGATCGCCGTCTGATAGCCGCAACCGGTTCCGATTTCCAGCACGCTTTCGAGCGCGCGTCCGTTGCGCGCGAGCTCGGTCATCCGGGCCACCACCCAGGGCTGGGAGATCGTCTGCCCGCTCCCGATCGGCAACGGCGTGTCTTCATAGGCGCGTATGGCCAGCGCCTCGTCGACAAAGATGTGGCGCGGGACGGCATTGATCGCCGACAGCACCACCTCGTCACGGATGCCCTGCTCGCGCAAGCGCTCGACCATCCGCGCCCGCGTGCGCGCCGAAGTCATTCCGATCCCGGACATCTTTTCGCCAGGCGTCGCCATCGCATCCGGTCAGCCGCCCATCCAGGCGCCGACCGCGGCCATTTCGTCGTGGTTGGTGAGGTCGATCTGCAACGGCGTCACGGACGCGAATCCCTGCTCCACCGCGTGAAAGTCGGTGCCCTCGCCGGCATCGGCGGCAGCGCCCGCGGCACCGACCCAATAGACGGTTTCTCCGCGGGGACTCTGCGTCTTCGTCACGTCTTCGGCCTTGTGCCGCCGCCCGAGGCGGGTGACGCGGTAGCCGCGCAGCAAGGCGCACGGAACATCCGGCACGTTGACATTGAGCAACCGCGGCCCGAGTGCCGTGGCCGCATGCCGTTCGAGCAGCTCCAGCGCCACGGCGGTCGCCGTCTCGAAGTGGGACGCGGTCTTCGAAGCCAGCGATATGGCGATCGACGGAATGCCGAGCAGGAAACCCTCGGTTGCCGCCGCGACAGTGCCCGAGTAAATGGTGTCGTCGCCCATGTTCGCGCCCAGGTTGATGCCCGATATGACCAGGTCCGGCAAGGTCTGCAGCAGCCCTGTCACCGCAAGATGGACGCAATCGGTGGGTGTCCCGTTGACGAACAGGAACCCGTTGGGCGCACGACGAACCGTCAACGGGCGATCGAGCGTCAGGGAGTTCGATGCGCCGCTGCGGTCGCGCTCGGGCGCGACAACGGTCACGTCGGCACGCGACCGCAGCGCCGCAACAAGATGTTCGATGCCCGGCGCGAAGTAGCCGTCATCGTTGGAAACGAGAATGCGCATGGTGAAGACCCGACCGCTTCTGACGCGAGAAACGACTTTGTGCCTGATTATAACCGTGGGGACCCGTTCGGCTCCCGCCTATAATCGCCCGATGCCCGACCCAGATTCTCTCGCCCGCTGCCCCGACCGGGCACTTTGCGACGCGATCGCGGCGAATTGCGATGCCTAGCGGCAACCGCCCGCTGGTGGCGGTCGCGCTGTTGCTGGCGCTGGCGGCGGCGTTGCCTGTGGCGGCGGTCGTGCTGGTCGGCCTTGCCCCCGGCAGCGCCGGGAACTGGCGGCATCTCGCCGCCACGGTGCTCCCCGGCTTCGTGTCCAACACCGCGCAACTCGTCGCGCTCGTCGGCGCCGGCGTGGCGTTCGGCGGTACGGTGACCGCCTGGCTGGTCACTAACCGCCGCTTTCCCGGAGTCGGGTTTTTCGAGTGGGCGCTGATGCTGCCGCTGTCGATGCCCGCCTATGTCATCGCCTACGTTTACACCGATTGGCTGGAATTCGCCGGGCCCGTGCAAACGGCGCTGCGCGAGGTCTTCGGCCTCGCCCGCGGTGATTACTGGTTCCCGGACGTGCGCTCGAACGGCGGGGCCGCCGCGATGTTCGTCGTCGTGCTCTATCCCTACGTCTATCTGCTTGCTCGGACCGCCTTCATCGAGCGCCCGGCGGTGCTCGTCGAGGCTGCGCGCACCCTGGGCGAAAGTGCGCGCGGCGCGTTCTGGCGCGTCGATCTGCCGCTGGCACGCCCCGCCATCGCGGGTGGCGTCGCCCTCGCATTGATGGAAACGCTGGCCGACTACGGCACTGTCGCGTATTTCGGCGTGGATACCTTCACGACGGGCATCTACCGCGCCTGGTTCACGCTGGGCGATCGCGTCACCGCAGCGCAACTCTCGACACTGCTGCTGGTGTTCGTTGTCGGAGCCGTCGCCCTCGAGCGTTGGTCGCGCGGCGCCGCCCTGGTCTCGAGCGGCACCCGCCAGCGCAGCCTCGTGCCGGCCGCGAGGCCGCAGCTGCACGGGGCGCGGGCGCTGGTCGCCTGCACGCTGTGCACATTGCCGGTGGTACTCGGGTTCCTGTTGCCGATTCTGCTGCTCGCCCGCCTTGCTTCGCGCGAATGGGAAGCCGTGGCGCCGGCGCGTTTTGCCGAACTTGCCTGGAACAGCTTCAGCGTGTCGGGAACGACCGCGGTGCTGGCGGTCCTGTTTGCCATCCTGGTCGCGTATGCGCTGCGGCTCGCCGGGAGCCCGCCGACGCGGCTGGCCAATCGCATCCTGAATCTCGGTTACGCGATCCCGGGCACCATCCTCGCGGTTGGCGTCCTGATGCCGATTGGTGCCGTGGACGTGTGGCTCGCCGGCTTGCGCCAACGTCATTTCGGCGTAAGGCCGGAACTCTTCCTTACCGGCACGGTGATCGCGCTGATCTACGCCTACCTGGTCCGCTATTTCGCCGTCGCCTGGAACGGCATCGAGCCCGGATTTGCCCGTATCACGTTGAACATGGACGCGGCCGCTCGCGGGCTGGGTTCGAGCGTCACCGCGACACTGCGGCGCGTGCACGCACCCCTGCTCACCCGCAGCGCCGCGGCAGGGGCGCTGCTGGTGTTCGTCGACGTGATGAAGGAGCTTCCGGCAACGCTTGTGATGCGGCCGTTCAACTTCGACACCCTGGCGACCCAGACCTACACGCTTGCCAAGGACGAGCGCCTCGCGGAGGCGGCGCTGCCGTCGCTTGCCATCGTCGTCGTGGGCGTACTGCCGCTGCTCATTCTCGCGCGCGCAGTGCGGCACGGAGCCCACGGCAAGCGGCTGCGCGCGGATGCGGACTTGCCGACTACTTCCAGCCGGCGCGATCGAGCAGCTTCTGGGCGGCGGGCGTGTTGCGTCCCAGCACGGCGATCGGCAGCGGATCGGCCTTGAACTTGCCGAGCGACTCCAGTTCGGCATTCCTCGCCACGGCGCTCTTCACCGCCGGCCATTCATTGTTGCCGTTGGCGAAATACGCCTGAGCTTCGTCGCTGGCGAGATATTCGAGAAAGCGGCGCGCGTTCTCCGGATGCGGTGCGTGCTTGAGGACGCCGGCGCCGGAGATGTTGAGATGCGTGCCCGATCCCGCCTGATCGGGCCAGACCAGGCCCGCTTTCGCCGCCCACTCCCGCTCCTCGGGCTTCGCCGACCGCATCAGGCGGACGTAATAGTAGGTGTTGGTCAGCGCGACCCCGCACTCGCCGGCGGCGACGGCTTTGATCTGGTCCGTGTCGCCGCCCCGTGGCGTGCGCGCCATGTTCGCGACCACGCCCTTCGCCCAGGCTTCGGTCTGCGCCTCGCCCTGGTGCTCGATCATCGCGGCCACCAGCGACAGGTTGTAGGGATGGCTGCCCGAACGAGTGCAGACCTTCCCGCGGTTCTTCGGATCGGCCAGCGACGCATAGGTTGACACTTCGGCAGGATTGGCGATCGCCTTGCTGTAGACGATGACGCGACCGCGGCTCGAAAAACCGAACCAGTGTCCTTCCGGATCGCGCATCGAGGCGGGGATCCGATCGTTGAGTATCGGGGACTTCACTGACGCGAACAGGCCCAGTTGCTGCGCCGACGCGAGCCGCGCGGCATCGACGATCAACAGCACGTCGGCAGGACTCATTGCGCCTTCGCTGCGCAGGCGTTCGAGCAACTGGTCATCGCCGGCGTCGATCCGGTTGATCTTGATACCGGTCGATCTGGTGAAGTTGTCGTAGAGCGCCTCGTCGGTCTGGTAATGGCGGGCGGAGTACAGGTTGAGCACCGGCGGCTCGGCGGCAGCGGACAACGGCGCTGCCATGACGGTGGTCAGCGCCAGCAGTGCAGCCAGGGAGCGCGCGAAAACACGGGGGTCAATAACGGGGCCGGGCATGGGCGAGGGCTCTCGGGTGGAGGGACGGGAGCCCATTGTGCCAAGCGGATGGTCAGCTGTCAAAACGAATGCGAACTATTCGCATTCGTATTGCCGATCGCTGCTTCATCGATCCCGGAGCACGCCTCACCCGCTGTTTCGCAACCCAGCCGCCAGCCCGTTGATGGTGAGATGAATCGCCCGCTGCGTACGCGCGTCGGTCTGACCGCCCCGAAATCGCCGCAGCAGCTCGACCTGCAGGTGGTTCAACGGGTCGAGATAGGGAAACCGGTTGCGGATGCTGCGGGCGAGGATCGGGTTGTCGTCCAGCAGCCCCGTGTACCCGGCAATGGCCAGCAGGTGCCGGACGGTGCGCTCGTGTTCGTCGGCGATCCGGCCGAAAATCGCCTCGCGCGCCGCGGCGTCGGGGCAGAGCTCGGCGTAGCGTGAACCGATGGCGAGATCGGTCTTCGCCAGCACCATCGCCATGTTCGACAGCACGCTGCGGAAGAACGGCCAGCGATCGTGCATCTCCGACAGCAGCCGCAGGCCGCGACCGTCGGGATGCGCCGCGAGCCATGCATCGACGGCGGAGCCGAACCCGTACCAGCCCGGGAGCATCAACCGGCACTGCCCCCAGCTGAACACCCACGGAATCGCGCGCAGATCCTCGATGCGATTCGATGTCGTCCGCGACGCCGGACGGCTGCCGATGTTGAGGCCGGCGATTTCGGCGATCGGCGTCGCGGCGTGAAAGTAGTCGACGAACTCCGGCGTGTCATAGACGAGCGCCCGGTATGCCGTGTAGGCGTGCGCGGACAGTTCCTCCATGGCGCCGAAATAGTGCTGCGCGCGATTCCCCAGGCGCTCGTTGTCGAGCAGGCTGGCCTCGAGTGCAGCCGCAACCAGCGTCTCCAGGTTGCGCCGACCCAATGCCGGGTCGGAATACTTGCTGGCGATGATCTCGCCCTGTTCGGTCACGCGCAGCCCCGCACGGACGCTGCCCGCCGGCTGCGCGAGGATGGCTTCATAGCTTGGCCCTCCCCCGCGACCCACGGTGCCGCCGCGGCCATGGAACAGCCGCAGCTTGACGCCATGGTCGCGAAACGACTCGACCAGTGCGAGTTCGGCGCGGTAGAGCGCCCAATTCGCCGTCGTGTAACCGCCATCCTTGTTGCTGTCCGAATAGCCGAGCATCACCTCCTGCGACGAATCGCGGCTCTCGAGCCAGCTCCGGTAGCGCGGCAATGCGAACGCCGCGCGCATGATGTTTCCGCACTGCGCCAGATCGTCGATGGTCTCGAACAGCGGCACGATGTTGATCGACAGCGCATCGCCGCGCGCAAGCCCCGCTTCCTTGAGCAGGATACCGACTTCGAGCAGGTCGCTCGCCGACTGGCACTTGGAGA
>CAWBGE010000004.1:0-18866 GCA_963788185.1 uncultured beta proteobacterium | reverse complement strand
TGCGCAAAATGTGGTACCGGATCAGGCCGAGACTCCCGGCCAGCCGCTCCCCGCGCGACGGAGAGCGGTCGGGAAACGCGTGGCAGGCAATTGCGCCGCAACACCCAATCCATCGCCCAGCCTCCAAGCGGGCCCGGTGCGGGTGGCCAGAAGCCATCCGGAACCTGCGTCCCCAGCCATGATTGCTTGGCAGTAGCGCAGCGCGTACCAGAGCACGCGGGAGGCGCGGTGCCTTTCGGCTCTCGCCAGCAGCGCCGACCAGTCGGCTTCGTCATGCAGGTGATTGCGAATGAGCTCGTCGATGTCCACCAGATCGCGCAAGCGTCCGTCGAGTTCGGTGTCCTGAAAGAGGTGGATCGCCGCGTGAATGATCTGATCGCGCGGATCAAGGACGAAGAAGCGCGACCTAGGCAGTGCGACGAGATTGGCGAATAGCAGCGCGTCGTCGGCCCGCGTCCGGCTCGTGACCGGCGCGATCGTGTGGTGCAGATCCACCTCGAGCGCATGTCCTGGATATCGCATTGGCGGCAATTCGTGGCTCCACTCGCGGTAGTAGCGCTGATCGTAGGCGTCCGTGACTTCCGACACCCAGCCTGCCGTTGTCAGCGCGGCTTCCACCGCGTCGATATCGGTGTGGCTCACCAGCAGGTCGACGTCGTTCGGCATTCGTCCGCGAGCGAACGGTATCGACTGCGCCAGATAGGCTGCACCCTTGAGAAGGGTGACACGCACGTCGCCTGGCAATGCCTCGTCGAGCGCGCGCAGTTCCATCCTCATCATCTGCTGCCGATGTGCGGAGTAGTTGATGGCCGGCCCTGCAGGTGGCCCCTGCACCGGCGCCGGCAAGCTGCTGTCCACAGCGCCGGGCGGCCGGCAAAGGCGATGCGCGATCAGGCCGAGCAGCCGCGCCTGACGCGCCAGCCGAAGCGTCGTGCCTCCCAGTCGGCAAGTGCGCATCCGTCGCGGCGCTGATCCGCGTCGCGCAGCAGCGGCAGCAGGAGGGCGAACGCCGCCCTCATCCCCCGTCTCCAGCAGTCTCGCCGGTCGCGCTCGCCCAGCAGAGTCGCGCGATGCAGCGGATCGCGTCGTTCGAGCTTGCAGTAGGTGAGCTGATACGCGGGGCAGCGCTCCGCGAGGTCCGCGACCGCGTTGAAGGCCACCGGCCCCAGCAGCGCGTAGTTGAAGCTGTTGAACGCCAGCCGCGCGAACGCCTGCTCCTTCGGCTGCGGCAGCCACCGCGAGCGGCGCCCCTTCCCGATACGCCGGGAAGATCACCAAAGCATCGGCATTCGCCGCGCTGGTGCGACGCGAAGCCACGCTGGCCGCATCGGGAGCGAGATGCGCGACGTCGCCCTTGCGCGTGCCGACGAAGGTCGGGCCCGAGGCCGCGTCGTCTTCGGAGAACGCGCGGATCATCGTCGATCGACTGGCTCTTCAGCGCCACCGGCTTGAGCATCGGCAGCAACGCGCCCGTCTCCGGATTCGAGCACCCCGAACTCGTCCGACAAGCAGGCGGAATCCGCGCAGCATCATCGCCGCCGACAGCGTGCTCTTCCCGGAGCCCGGCGTGGCCGCCATCACCACTGCGCGGTCGCCGAGCGCCAGCGACTCCGGCAGTGCAGCAGGGCGTGCTGATTGAAGCGCTGCGCAAAGCACCAGTTCACCCCCCATTCGAACAGCGGCAGCGCGCTGGCCGCAGGAAACGGCTCGAACGGTCCGACCGCCGTCGATGCTGAAACGCGGCCTGCGGCCTCAGCCAGCGGCGAGCGCCGCGGCCGCGCGAGAGCACCACGTGGAAAGTCGGCGAGATCGGCCGCCGGGAGGTGGTCGAACGGTGCGGTAGACATTGCTGGAACGCTCTGGCTGAATCTCGCGCAGTCATCGACCGCACCCGCACGATGCAGGCACCGTAGTCGACGAACAGGCCAATGTCCCGCGAGGGTGGCGCCGAGTTGCGGAAGTCGGTGAGGTCGAGGATGCGCAGTGCGGCGCGGGACTCATCTGTCGAGCATGCCGATCTCTACCGAGCATGCGCAACAGTTCCCGAATCTCGGGTCGTGTCCGGGATCCAGCGCCAGTTCGTCGCGAACCGCCGCGGAAATGACGCCCGATCGTGACACGGGCCCGGCTCTCGGAAAGCTCGTCGACGAGGTCCGCGACCACGGCCGCCGCGGGCGGCAGGAGCAGGTGCGTCTCCCAGGTCACGGGGTCGAAAACGACTGCGGCGTCATCCAAGACGCCGCAGCAGGGGCTTGCTTTCGACCAAGAGCAGCCTGACGGGGGTCAGTTGATGATATTGGAGGTCAGGGAAGTCCCCAGCAGGGAGTTCGCGCACGACGCGCCCGCCAGCGGCTGTGTGCCTGTGGTGGTATTGTCGATGATGGGCGTATTGGTCGACGGTTCCCGACAGGTCGGGTCGTAGCCCGCCAAAGCATAAAAGTAGTCGATCCGCGCATCGACTGCGCGGACGCCCAGTCCGCGGATCGTCGCGGGCAAGCAACTCGGCAGTGGCCATATGATCGTCCGCGACCCTGTACCACTGCGAGTTATGCACGAACCCAAGCACGTCTTCCACATTGCCGTTGTCGAGCGCCTTGATCGCGTATTTCTGAAGTTTCACTCGTACCCAGTTATCCGGCTGGACGTGCACTCGCGGCACGCTGTCCGTAAAGAGCTGCGCACTCTTGTCGGCACAAATCGCGCTTGCAGCCGCCAACGCCGCCCCACTCGGCAGCGTAAATACCGCCGGCGCGCCGACAGCTGCCTGCAGGATTCGGCGGCGCCGCTTGGCTCGATCAGACGGAGATGATGACAAGGTGAACCCCCTACTTTCCAGATCCTCAGCGCAAGGTGCCACGTGACGATGGCTTACCCACAAACCGTTACCTCTAATTCTCAATTGGTTACATGCAATATCTGTGCCAGAATACGATTGGATTCTCACGCCATTGAAAATAAACGATTAACCCGGCCGGTGTTCGAGATCGCCTGACGTTCAGGGGAACATGTGTAAAAAAACCCGACGCCATACCAACACGTCCAGGGGCGGCCCCTACGCCGCCCTTTCCTTCTCCCGCAGCCGCTGCAGCACGCCCTGCTCGTCGCAGGCCGGAAAGCCATGCAGAAGCAATGAACTCGCGCGTCCCGACGCCTGCGCGCGACCTACCCGATGCAGGCCCTGGTCGATGCTGGTAAAGGGAACCTCGAGCAACACGGCCGGGGCGTTGACCCGCTTGTTGAGGCGCTCCTCGCCGATGATCTCGAAACCCAGCGACCGCCGATAAAAGCTGACGTGCCGGGGGTTCACTTCGATGACGGCATGCGTAAACGCGTGCAGGCGGGAGGCGTACAGGAACGCGGTGTGAAACAGCCCCGCCAGCACCGGCTTGCTCGCCGCCTTCGAATCGACGGCAAGGCGCGTGAACTCGCAGAGGCGATGTCCAGCCTGGCGCAGGCGGTCGAGTTCTTCGGGGTACAGGTGGTCGGCGGAGAGGCCCAAAGGCGAATCGAGGCGGACGCTGACCGTGCCGACCATCTGACCCTCGTCGTAGGCAAGGAAGGTCGAGAGGTGGGGATCCGGCACATCCACATGCTTTGCCGCGAGGTACCCGCGGCTGCCGTAGCGCTGTTCCACCATCCGTCCCGCTTCGCGCCGACGTGCGGGCTGGCGCGCGACCCGAATCTTGAAACCCTCCTGGCTTCCCGCAAGGTCGCCGAAAGTGGGCAGATCGGGCTCGGCGATCGACAGATTGCGGAAACGCAACGCCGCGTCGTTGTAGACGGTTTCGCCCTGGCGGGTGTGATGTTGCGGAATCGTGAAAACGGGCCGGGGCTTGGGCGGGGCGACCAGCGACTTCCCCACGCGGCGCAGGCGAGTGAGCAGACGGCTGAGACGTGTTTTCAAACCCCGCTCCTACAAACGCGACACACAAGCTGACACCGGCAGGGACGCGCCGTCACGTATGGCAAAGACGATTATACCGCCGGCGGCAATTTGTCTACTCCAGCCGCTTCAGATAGTCCTTGGTGAAGACCTTGTCGGGCAGGTCTCGCAGTTTCATCGCGCTGTACTCGAGCACCGACTGCTCGCCCTTGCGCAGGGCGTCCTCCATCACCAGCTTTGTCGGCCGGACCTTGCCCGCCATCTTCTCGAACTTCTGGTACAGGGCGGTCTTGAGCAAGCGGCCCGACGCAGTATAGAACTCGGCCTTGTGCGGATGATGGTTGCCCTGCTTCACCCAGAACAGGACACGCTGATAGGTGACGCCGCGGTCGACGGCCGTGAGTTCGAGCACGTCGAACTTCTCGCCGTCGATCGTCTCGGTGCGCAACAATTTCGGGCTGTAGTCACCGACGAAATTCGCGCGCGCGAGATCGCCGTTCGCCACCTGTCCGGTGAGCCGCTGCGCCAGCGACAGGCGCACCGGTTGCGACACGGCGGGCAGGAACACCCACAGGTCGCGCCCCTTCATCAGCATGATCTGGCCGCGCTCCGACGCGGGTTCGGTCACCATGACGACGGAGTTCTCGTTGCCCTTGGACAGCACGCGGAACTTCCGCTCCTCGGTCGTCTGCCCCTGGGCGGTGGTAACGATGGCCACGTCGACCTGAAACCCCTCCTGCGGGAAGCGGATCTGGTCGGCCTTTTCCAATATACTGCGGGCGACAGGGTCGTCCTCGGGCGGCGCGGGGGATTGCACCGTCGCCGGCTGCGCTGCTACGGTCATCCAGGCCAGCAGCAATGCCGAGGCGACGAGGTTACGCGGTGACATAGTCGTGCGGATCATGGCGGGCATCCGGTCGATCGAAATTGGCTGACATGGCCCGGCGGCCTGGCGATTCGGGGTACTTAGGCAACGAATGAGCGTCGTTCGCGTCGAGCACGTATACAAGGATTATCTGCTCGGCGAGCAGACGGTTCCGGCATTGAAAGATATCACGCTGGCGATCGAGCCGGGCGTGTTCCTGGCCATCGCGGGGCCATCGGGCAGCGGCAAGACGACGCTGCTCAATCTCATCGGCTGCATCGACACGCCCACCCAGGGCAAGATCTACATCAACGACCAGGACGTCAGCGGCAAGACGCCCGATCAGCTCGCCGACCTGCGCGCACGCACCATCGGCTTCATCTTCCAGACGTTCAACCTGCTGCCGGTGCTCACAGCGGCCGAGAATGTCGAGTATCCGCTGCTGCAGCGGCCGGACATCGACAAGGTCAACCGCAGGAAGCGCGTCGACTATTTTCTCGAGCTGGTCGGATTGACCGCCTTCGCGCATCACCGCCCCAACCAGCTGAGCGGCGGGCAGCGGCAGCGGGTGGCGATCGCGCGGGCGCTGGCGATCCACCCGTCGATCGTGCTGGCCGACGAGCCGACGGCGAACCTCGATCGGACAACCGGCAAGGAAATCCTGCAGTTGATGAAGGCGATCAATCGCCAGTTCGGCACGACATTCATCTTCTCGACGCACGACCGGCGGGTGATGGCGATGGCCGATCGTCTGGTGCGGGTCGAGGACGGCGCGATCGCGGTGCTGTCGGTGCGCGCCGACGGCAAGTGGAGGACGGTGCATGAGAGGAGGGCGCCGGCGGGCGGGCCTGCGACGGAGGGTGACGGCGTCAGGCCCTGATGTGGCGTCAACGGTTGTGTCAATTTAAGACCCCGGTGTTCTTGACCGATGATGCGAGTTATTGGCAAGAATGCATCATTTTCTAATAAACAGCATCTTTCGTGAGAACGACCATAAACGTCGAAGATGATGCGTACGCGGTGGCGGAGGCGTATGCGCGCGCCCGCGCGCTCAAGCTTGGGCAGGCCGTCTCCGAGCTTATCCGCCTCGGCAGCGCCAACAGGCTGAAGTTCAAGCAGGTACTTGATGTGCAAGCGATGTGCAATCGGGTCGGCGATGGGGTTCGAAAAAATGGTGAGCGCAATGGCGTCATCAAGACCGGCAATTCGCGACCTGACCGTTGCTGGTGATTGCGCAATTATATCCAACTTGATATATTGTCCGAGTGAAGCCGATCAGGTTTCTTGGGGATTCCCTCAATCGGTTGCGCGAGTTTCCAGACGTCGCGCGGCACGACGCGGGTTATCAGCTTGACAAGGTGCAGCGTGGGCACGATATCGATATCGCGAAGGAGCGCTTGGCCATGGTCAACGAGGTCAAGAAGTGAGCAAGAAGATCGAAAGCTTTTCCAGCGTCTGGGACGCGATTGCCGACACTCCCGAGCAGGCTGCGAACCTCCGGGCGCGAGCCGAACTGATGCGGAAGATTGCCGCCATCGTGAAGGCCAGCGGCTGGACACAGGTTGAGGCCGCCCGCCGATGCGGTGTAACTCAGCCCCGCATGAACGACCTCCTGCGTGGCCGCGTATCGCGTTTTTCGCTGGATGCGCTGGTCAACATCGCAACCGCCATCGGGCGTCGAGTCCATCTGCAACTCAAGGTGGCGTAGCGCGATGGGGACACTACCTGAAATGCCGCATTTCGATGGGTCGTCGATGAGGTTCGGAAAGAACGTGAGGGAAATGGTGTCATCAAAACTGTCACTTCGAGACTTGAACCCATTGATGTTGGCGTTGGCGATGATGTTGCCAATCGCGGCGATCGCGCAAACCACCTCCGCCGGGAAGGATGCGCTGTTCGGCGATGCCGCCGCCGAGAACAAGGACGCGCGCCTGTCCGGCTTCTACGAATTCACCCCGGCGTTCACGTATGGCGATCCGACGCACTGGTCGCGCGCGGTCAATCGACTGGCGGTCGATGCGCGGGGCGACCTTGGTGGCGGCGTCAAGTGGAAACTCGGCGGCCGCGTCGACGTGGACCCGATCTACATGGGTTCGAACTTCTACCTCGACGACGTGAACAAGAACCAGCGCGCGACCGCGATCTGGCGCGAGAACTATCTCGATTTCGATGCCGGCGGGTGGGATTTCCGCGTCGGCGCGCAGAACATCGTCTGGGGCGACGTCGTCGGCCTGTTCTTCGCCGATGTGGTCTCGGCCCGCGACATGCGGGATTTCCTGCTGCCGGGCTTCGACGTCATCCGCATACCGCAGTGGGCGGCGCGGGCCGAGTACTCGAAGGGCGATTCGCACGTCGAACTGGTGTGGATCCCGGTGCAGTCGTTCGACAACATCGGCAAGCCGGGCTCGGACTTCTATCCGGCGCCCTTGCCTTCCCCGACGCCCACCAGCGTCGCCGCGATATTCCACGATCCGGACAAGCCGTCGCAATCGCTGGACAACTCGGCCTACGGCGTCCGCGCGAACACGCTGGTGGGCGGCTGGGACATCGCGGGCTTCTATTACCGCAGCTTCGCCACGTCACCGACGTTCTATCGCGAACTCACGGGGATGCCGTCGCAGCCGTTCGTGTTCCAGCCGCGCTACGACCGGATCTGGCAGGCGGGCGCGACCTTCAACAAGGATTTCGGCAGCATGGTGCTGCACGGCGAGGCGGTCTACGCGGACGGGCAGAAGTTCGCGACCCTGGATCCGACGATTGCCGACGGCGTGGTGGCACGGCCGACCGTCGACTGGATCGCCAGCCTGGATATCCCGTTCTCCGACATCGACGGCCGGATGAACTTCCAGGTCTTCCAGCGCGCCTACCTCGACGGCGGGGACGAAGCAGTGGCGCTCAAGTCCGGTGACTTCGGCGTCAGCATGTTCGTCTCGGCGAAGTTCGCCGGAACCTGGGAGCCGCAGCTGCTGTGGATCCAGTCTGTCGGGGGCGGCGGGAGCCTGGTGCGGCCCCGGCTCAACTGGCTGCCGATGAAGAACACCACGGTGGGTGTCGGTGTGGACATCTTCACCGGCGCGGGCGACGGGTACTTCGGGCGGTACAACAACCGCGATCGGGTGTATGGCGAGGTGAGGTACACGTTCTAAGTTGGGGTCCTGAAATGCGTCATTGCTGCAGGGGTTCTGGACAGCGGGGAGAAGGGGTTTGCGGTAGGCCACCTCAAAAAGCGTCGTTTCAAGACCAGGCCCTGCAGCATTTCTGCTATTCTGTATCCATGAAAGCCAACGTGACGATGACGAGCCGCGGCGTCATTACCCTCCCGGCCAAATTGCGGCAGGCACTCGGCCTCAAGGCTGATGATCAACTGATCGCAGAGACGACGGCCGACGGTCTGCTGCTGCGTCCGGCAATCACGCTCCCTGTCGAGATTTACACACCCGAGCGCGAGCGCGAGTTCGACGCGGCCGAGGCCGCTCTCGCCACGTTTTTCGCAAAGACCACGGTGCAAGCGCCAGCAGCGCGCAAGCCGGTCCAGCGACGCACGCCTGCGCCACGCCGGCGTTGATTCGGCACCGCCCGGATGCGCGTGTTCCTTGACGCAAATGTCCTGTTCTCGGCAGCGAAATCGGACGGCGCCGTGCGTAAGTTGGTCCTCCGCATCGCCGAGTCGGGCCACGAATGCCGGGCAGACGAGTACGTCGTGGCCGAGGCGCGCCGGAACCTGCTCGCCAAAGGGCCGGCCGCAATATCGGCGCTGGATGAACTCCTAAAGTCGATCCCGGTTCAGCCCGCGCAATCCCGCGTCGCCACACCGGCGGCGCTTTCGTGGCTGCCCGAGAAGGACCGACCTGTTCTGGCAGCGGCGATTAACCTGCGTTGCGATGCGCTGGTTACTGGCGATCGCGCCCATTTTGGCGCGGGTTACGGGCGGGTGTTCGGTGGCGTCACCATCCACTCGCCGCGCTCGCTTGCCGAAGCGCTGTTCGGCTGACCCCAGGCTTCAACAGTTTTCACGCAGAGCCTCGACGATGGGTGTTCTTGCAACCCGAGCGGCGGGAAGGATCGCGGCGAGAACCGTTGCTCCGAAACCTATCGCGACTGCGGTCGCCACGGCTCCCGGCGCAAGGCGGATCGACATCACATAACCGGTATTCGCGTTCGGCAGCGGCGGCATGGCGATCCCCAAGGCAGTGATTCCCCAAGCGGCAATTACGCCCGCGGCAAGCCCCAGGAGCGCACCGATCATTCCGACCAAGGCATTTTCCAGGACGACTAACCGGAAAATGTCACCACTTCGATTGCCGAGGGCCATCAGCGTGCCGAATTCGCCGATGCGTTCGAACACGGTCATGTTCACCGTGTTAGCCACCATCAGCAGGACCATCAGCAGCACGATCAGGCGCAGCACCCCGAATTGCCGGTCGTAGAGGTCAACGGCCTTCTGATAGAAGTCGTTCAGCTCGCGCCACGTTCGGATTTCGTACTTGTTGCCGTCGAGTCGGGACGCCAGCTGCGCCGCGGTGCTGTCGGTATCCTCGGTCCTCTGCAGCGAAATCACCAGGCTGTTCACGCCATCCGTACCGAAAAGCTCCTGGGCAGCGCCAAGCGGGATTCTCACCGCACGGGCATCGAACTCCTTCGAGAATGTCTGGAAGACGCCGGTCACTTCGAAGTCGAGGCTGTTCATTGCGCCCTCGGCCGTGTTCAGCAGCACCGTGACGCGATCGCCGGGCTTCAGCTTCAGGCTATTGGCGACGCCGTCGCCGAGCAGAATCCCGTAGGCATCCTGGTCGGTCAGCTGGCGTCCGGCAGTGATCTTGATATAACTGCCGAGTCGCGCCTCCTTGTCGGCCTCCACGCCCTCTCCGACAATCGCAAGATCGCTGCGGCCGTTGCTGAGCAGGCCGGAAAAATTGAGTCGCGCCAGGGTGTCGGTCACGCCGGGCACGTCGCCGATCACCTGTCTCATCGGCTCAGGACGATCGATCAGGTACTTGTCCGGTGAACGTGCCCCGTGTTCGTAGTAGCCCTTTCGATAGACCTGCAGATGTCCCGACTGCGAGTGGATCGTTGCCTCGCTGAGCTGGAACAGAATGTCGCGCACGAAACCGGCAGTGATGATCAGGCCGGTGACGCCGAATACGATGGCGGCCAGGGTGATCGCCGTCCTCAGCTTGTGGCGAAGGATGTTGCGCAGCGCCAGGCTCAGCATCGACCAGTTCTCGGTGCTGCGGAAACGCCCACTTCAGCGCCCGTGCCGCAGTGCATCGACGATATCCATGCGCGACGCCTTCCATGCCGGGTAGAGGCTCGCAAGCAATGTGGTACCCAACGCAAGTGCCAGCGCGTCCAATGCGAGGGCCACGTCACCAGTATTTCCGCGGTGAAGCCGCGGGCCATACCTGGCGGCGGGGGCATTGGAATGCCAACTGCCGAGATCACCGTGGCCAGCGCAAATCCCAGCAGCAAGCCAAGCACACCACCGCAGAGTCCCAGGACCAAGCCCTCGCCCAGAAACAGCCGCAGAATCTTGTTCCGCCTATAGCCGAGCGCCATCGAGGTTCCGATCTCCCCTGTCCGCTCCAGGACCCCCATCATCAACGTGTTCGAGATCCCCAAGACGACGATGATGGCAATGATCAGTTTCATGACGCCGACCTGCTTCTTGAACAGCGCGACGGTGAGAACGAGAGGCCACGTAACCAGTATTTCCCCAATGAAGCCGCGGGCCATGCCCGGCGGTGGCGGCATTGGGATGCCAGTGGCCGAGATCGCTATTGCGAGCACCAGGCCAAGAAGCAACCCTGACGCGCCGCCGATGAAGCCAAGCACGGCAGCTTCGCTCAAGAAGAGACGCAGAACCCTCTTGCGCCTGAAGCCGAGCGCCATCGTGGTTCCGATCTCGGCCGTGCGTTCGAGTACGCTCATCATCAGTGTATTCGAGATGCTCAAAACGACGATGATCGCGATGATCACCTTCATCACGCCGACCTGCTTGCTGAAAAGCGCGACAGTCTTGTTGTAGAAATCGGCAAGTTCATACCAGGGAACGACGTCCAGTCGCTTTCCGTCGAACGCTCGGCGCAAGTCGCCCAGAATTCTTCGCGTGGCATCGGTATCGTCCAGCAGCACAACCCACCGGTGAGCACCGGACGTCTTCAACAGTTGCTGCGCCATTGGTAGCGGCGTGCGCAACGCGGCATCGTCGTATGCTTTCGTTGGAGTGAAAAACAGGCCTCGGACATGGCCCTCGACGGCGGAGATTCCCCCCGTCGCAGTGTTCGTCAGCAGCACCACGGTGTCGCCGACGCTTACTCCCAGATTCGCGGCCAGGCCCTCGCCGAGGATGATGCCGTTCGGATCGTCGGATGACAGGTTCTTTCCATCCGTGATTTGAAGGCTGCGACTGAGCCGCTCTTCCTTCTCCGGGCTGACGCCATCTCCGACAAAGGAAACCGTGGAATCTTTGTGACTGATGAGTCCGCTGAACGATAGTCTGGGTGCCACAACCGCAACTTGGTCCAGCGCAGCGATTTGCTGGAATTCCTGCGCCTTCTCGGGCAGCAAGTAAGCAAAGGGGTCGGCCAATCCGCCGTCAAGGTAACCCGGTCGCGTTACCTGAATATGGCCCAATTGCGAGTGGATAGTCCCGTCACGCATCGCCCAGTAGACCCACTCGATGAATCCTCCGGCAAGCAAAAGCGCAATGACACCGAAGCCGATTGCGGAAATGGCCATCGCCGAACGGCGACCCTGACGGACGACGTTGCGGAACGCGAGTGCCATTTCGCCTGCCATCACATCTCTCGCGGGGCCCGGATCAGCAACGCATTGCTGCGAGGGCACAGAGAAAGTGGAGCAATTGCACGAGCGCCTTCAGCCGCGGATGGAAATTCCACCAACACCCTCGCGCCTGAAGCCGCGCCTGCAAGATTCGTCGCTCCAGACTTCATGGTGCCCGATCACGTTTCGCAGATCGTGGCCAGCGGCAGTCGCCTGGACTTGATGGGCGTTCGTATCGGGTAGCCGATTCGAAGCAACATGTATAGCTTCTGGCCAGCCAAGCCGAATACGCCCTCGGTCGCGCTGGCCAGCGCGTCGCCACGGCTCTCCAGCCCTTGGGGCAGCACGCCTTCGTCGCGGCGGAACAACTGGTCGGCCACGACATAGAACGGCTGGACAGCCAGTCCCTGCCGATTGATATCGATCCAGACCCTCTCGATCAGTTGACCGGCATCGAGCGCGCAGTTGCTATCGCCCGAGCCCACGATGGCGACGACCGCCGACGCATTGGCGACGGATTTCGCTTCGATGGCAGCAAGAAGCTTGTACGCGCCCAGGCGGTTGAGCTTCTCCATCCGTCGCCAGTCGGCGATCACCCGCAACAGCCCCCGGCCACCCGGGGGAAGGTTCAGTGTGGCCACATCGAGGCCGTCGGCGGAATCCACCTCGCGGGGCGTGAAACGCAGACTGCGGCCAAGCCATTCGTTTATTTCGCGCGTTCGGAAGCGGATCGCCGAGGCATCCCCGACGAGGCGCGCGATGCTGTTGATGTTCTGGGTGCCGGCGAGGACAACTACTCGTGCGGCACCCTGGCAATGGCCCGTGAGCGCGTCGGATAGCGCTGGGGGCAGCGGGTCGGCGCGGACCGGCAAGCGATTCGTGTGCCGGAGAAACAGCGGATGGTCGGGGCGACCTTCCGACGATGAAGGCCCCGGCGATATACGCAGACGAAAGTATTCATCCGTCGAATGTGCCAGGCGCTCGAGGCCGATTTCCGTCGCCGCGGCTGCCTGAAGCACATTCTCCAGCAACGCGCCCATCGCTACCAGCGTGGCGGGGTTCTCCGACGCAAAGGTCGCGTTTTCGGCCCTCGGCGCGTCATAGCCAACGGCCAGCGTCTTCCCGTCCCAGGTCAGGCGCCAGGGTTGACTGTTATCAGCGGAAGGTGCCCAGCGGGCTGCCTCCAGCACGTACCTTACCGACGCATGAATGTGCATCGCTCATCCCCATTCGCACCCGGGTGGTCCGGCGGCGCTCCCTTCTCAACCAGCCGAATGCCTGTCATTATCAACACCGCGCTTGAGTGTACCGGATATGCGGTTCATGTATCTGAGCACGGGTTCCCCACTCCCTAGCTGGAGAGTCGCGGGGCAGCGCGACGGCCGCGTTTGGCCTCGGGTCAAGTCGGAATCATGAGGGAATAAGACCTTCACTTTGGAGAACAATCGATGGCACGCGTTGGCATGCTACCAGTGATTCTTCGTGAAGCCTTCGGCAAGCGGACGTTGCCACGCGAGCCCGAGCCGGACCTGGTGATGTCGGATACGGACCAGGTCGCCGCCTATACGGAGGCTGGTCGCATCGACGGCGTGATGGCTGCTTCCTACCTGTTCCAGTCGGCACATATCAGCCAGGTCATTCAAGGATGCAGCCGTGTGGTGGACATTGGCTGCGGACCGGCCACCCAGTTGAGCCAGATTGCGCAGCTCAATCCGGAGATCTCGTTTCTCGGCGTCGACCTGTCGGACGGGATGCTCTCGCAGGGCAAGAGTTACGTGGATACTCTCGGTCTGCGGAATGTCGATTTCCTGAAAGCCGACATGACGGATCTTGCGCAGATCGCGACCGGATCGGCTGATGGCGTGATCAGCACGATGGCATTACATCACCTGCCCACTCATACCGGATTGGAGCGATGCTTTTCCGAAGTCCGGCGGATCCTGAAACCGCAAGGCGCGCTGTACCTCGTGGACTTCGGTCGGCTCAAGTCACTGCGGTCGGTGATCTACTTCGGGTACATGAATGCCCAGCACCAGCCGCACATTTTTTCGCTCGATTATGAGCGCTCCTTGCGCGCCGCCTTCCTGCCCGAGGAATTTGGAAGGCTGATGATCGATGTTCTCGGTTCCGGACACTCGTTGTTCACAACCTATCCTGTGCCGATTCTGGTTCTGATGACGACAGAGGCACGGAGTGGTGACGCTTCGGAATTGCGATTGCGCGTGCAGGCGATGCGGCAAGCGCTACCCAAACAGTACCGTCAGGATCTCGACCTGATCCGACGCCTTTTCCGCCTTGGCGGACTGAAAGACGACCCGTTCCGGTGAGCCTGTCGTAGGAATGAGTACGCGCCCGCCGTTGCCAATCGCTGAGTGCAACGGCAATTGGGCAATCGCAAACAACAAACCCCGCCGAAGCGGGGCTTGTGCTGGTGCAGAACCGCCTGCTAATTGGGTTACTGCTTCCGGCGCGAGAAACCGAGACCGGCTAGGCCGAGGCCAAGCAAGGCAAGTGTAGCGGGTTCGGGAACCGCTTGGGCGACAAAGTCGGCATCACTGGTCGCTTGGTACGCAGTGGAATTCGCTCCGCCAATGATGTCGGTCGAGTTCAACCACTGAACCAGGTTATTGCCGTCGGCAGGTCCGGGCTCAAGGCCCAGCGTCGACCGACTTTCCGTGAAGGTCGCGACCGTGTTGACACCCGTCACGTTCATCGCAAAATTAGCGAAACCGAATTTGCTGCTCGGACCACCTAAATCAAGAACGCCAATGTCGTCTGTCGGAACATTTGTCGCGAGCCAAAACTCGTCCGGATCGCCGGTAAATCCCAACTGCAGAATCAACGTTCCGTCCGTCACCGCAGCCTTGCACGCGGCATCGGTAGCGCAGCCAAGAATGTTGAGATTGTCGGTCGCGGCCTCATAGAAACTCACGATCGTACCGGTCGGCCCACCGACCGGGCCAAAGGTGTAATCCCAACTAGTGCCGTTCCAGACCTTGGTCTTGACTTCGGTGGTAAAGACTCCCGCCAAATGGCTATTGACGATACCGTCAAAATTGGCCGAGCTGAAAGGCGCATTGAGTTGGAGGATCTTGGTGATCTCGATAACGCCGGTCAGGTAGTCGCCGACGTCGAGTTGATTGGGCGCTGTGCCGACATTGTTGGTAATCAGTTCACCGTTATCGTCCTCCAATTGAAAAAGCCCATAGGAGTTGACCAGTTGCGATACCGTGGCTGCCTGCGCCGCACCCACACCCAATCCCAAGGCAAGCGCTACTGCGGTTACGAGTTGCTTCTTCATTGCGATGCTCCGTTGAAAGTTTGACCGAATAGCCTCAATCCCCCGGTCTGCGCGGTCATCACGCTTCCCTCAATATCATCAAAGCACATAGCATGCCTGTTTATTTGTTTTGTATAAGATACATACACTTACGTTGCTTTTTGTGATCCAGCGATTCCTGGTGGCGCGTCGAGTGTAAAAAAAATCGACATCGGTGCCACCCTTGACGTGGGTGACCAGCACTCGATTAACGGCGACCAGGAATTACGGCGATGCCATCGGAGGGTGCCCTTCAGACTCATCCTATTCGGCCGGCGAAGTTGGCCGTCAGGCGGCAGCCAGAAGCTTCCGCCGTCCCACAGCAATCGCCAAGCGCTGCAATGGGTTTCCATTCCCCCCCGGGCGCCACGTCGTGACCGCTTTGTTCCGGTACGCATCGAAATGAACGCCCCGTGGCGCAGCGACGACGTTGCCGCGGCCCAGCAATATCTTCAGCGCCTCGGTGGCGGCGACGCCGGCACACAGTTGGCATCCCATTGCGGTCGACGGTCCCTTCCGGCCTTTGAAGTCGATCGAGCTCGGGTCGACCAGATAGCCTTGCTGCAGCCTTGCCGGCGCCAGCCCAACGAAAAAGCGCAATGCCATCTCCGCTTCCGAGCAGCCGTCCCAGCGGAAGTATTCCTCGAAGGTCATCTGGCCGGGGATGAAGTTGAGCAGGGCGGCGCCCATGCCGAGGGGCGCCACGGTGGTCGCCGGCACGCCGCGCCGCGCACAAGCGGCAAAAACCGCCTGACGCGCCGAGAAGGCGAAGAAATCCAACCCGTCCACGTAGAGATCGACGCCGTCGAGAAAGGCGTCGACGTTTTGCTCGCCGACACCCTCTTCGAACACCGAAATCCTCAGCTCGGGATTGATGTCGAGCGCCATCGCCATCACCACATCCGCCTTCTTGCGCCCGAGGCTGCTCATCATCGCGCCGGCCTGGCGATTGAAATTCGGCAGGTCGAAGGTGTCGAAGTCGGACAGGTGGAACGATCCGATGCCCAGTCGAGCGAGCGTGAGAAGATGCGACCCGCCAACCCCGCCCAGCCCGGCAATCGCGACGCGCTTGCCCCGCAGCGCCTGCTGTTCAGCCCGGGTCACCCAGCCGATGTTGCGCGAAAAGGCCTGGTCGTAGTTGAACTCTGGCGTCGCCATCGGATGGAAACCCTATCTACCTGGAGCAGAAGTGCTACAGAGGGAATGTAGCACCAATGATCCGGCAGGATGACGTTTCCAGTGACGGGCCTCGGTGAGCGGCCTGCGTCGCCACAGGTCACAAATGTATTCGCGGCTAGAGCCGCTCCTACACGAGTTCACTGCCAATTGCGGCAGTCCTCAAGTGCTGGGAGCAATGCGTTTCGGCCCAAACGCTTTTCGAGGTCGCCCGCATCGGCACCCACCGGACCCCACGCCCGCTGAGCATTGACCGAACGCGTCGATCAAGCCGCGAGGGGTTGCTGCGCTTCCGACAACTCGCACGGCTGGCCGGAATGTCCCGGGGAAAAATGGAACAGCGACGGCGTCGCGGTAAACTTCAAATGCTGCAGGTAGTGCCGCATGCGCTCGAGCAACACGCGTTGCTCGGCACCGGAAAGGAAGTGCGGATAGAGCGTCCGCTCGGCGCCGTGGCGGTTTCCTCCGCCATGGACGCTGATCTGCGTGGCCATGTGGTGCAGGTCGATGTGCATCAGCACCGCAGGGGCGTTCACGCGGCTGCAGATGCGCTCCGGCCCTATCTGGCGGAACCCCAGCGACCGCCGATAGAAACCGACGTGGCGCGGGTTGACTTCGATCAGCATGTCGGTCGCATGCTGAATCAGGTGCGCATAGACAACGGCGACGTGGATCAGACGCGCCAGGAAGTCCTTCGAATTGAAGCGTGGCTCGATGTCGATCGCGAGTCGGGTGAACTCGCACAAACGTTTGCCCGGCCGGCGGTAGGCATCGGCTTCATCTCGATAGAGTTCATCCGCAGCGAGCCCGTCGGCCGAGTCCAGCACCACGCTGAGGGTGCCCATCACGTGTTCGCCGGTCGACGCCTTCAACGTGATGCGCTCGGCCATCGCCGGTGATTGATCTTCCGCCGATGTTATGTAGCCACGCCACGAATACATCCGACGGACCAGCGAGCGGACTTCGCAGAGTTGCCCTTCGGTATTGGCGACGCCGATACGATAGCCGTCGAACTCGAAGCTCGGTGGATGGGCTAGGCTGAAATGGGGCCGCAGGGCATCGGCGAAGGGCTTCGCGTGCCCCCCTGCGATTTCCATATTGTAATCAGGGAAATGTGTAGTCAGGGAAGTTTGCACGCAGACATCATCTGCCATATTCATGGTCACCCTTTTCAAACGGTGCAACCGCTTTCCTGCAGCGCTCGCAACTGAATTGCGTGCGGCCCCTCATCGAGTGACTCTAGGCAGCACAGGGATCGATATGTTTGACGACCATCAATGTTCTCCCTGAACTCCGAGTCATCGTTTTGTTCGGTACAAACTATACCGTTAGCATAATTGTTACGCAAGGGGCGTTTTTTTGCCGCTTCGCGCCACGCTGCCCAGAAATGAGATCAAGCCGCGGAGCTAACTGGTTGAAAACTGGACGCTGCTTCCGGATCCTCTCGGCGCGGCGAAGGCATCGAGTCTTCCCGGGGGCAACCCGAGGGCTCCCTTTCCCGGTAACATTGGCGAGGACTCGGTCTCCCGATCAGGTCAAGGAGCGATGTGATGACGGGCACGCCAGCTGAATCCTTCAATACGGGCGAAGGCTTCAAGCGGTACTTCGATATCCTGCCGGCGCTCACCGACAGCGAGAAGCAGGCCGCCTTCAGGATACGCCACAGCGTCTACTGCGAGGACTTGGGCTGGGAGGCTACGCGCGCCGACGGTATGGAGTCCGATGCCTACGACGTCCAGTCCCTCCACTGCCTGATTCGGAATCGGGCATCAGGTGATTTCATCGGTTGCGTGCGGCTCATCTGCCCCGAATCGAGCGGCCCGCTCGCGACGCTCCCGTTCGAACGCACCTGCGGCGACGTGCTGGACCGTTCGATCATCGATCCCGCCAAACTCCGGCGCGAAGATCGCCGAGGTCTCGCGGCTTGCCATCGTCGGGCAATACCGCCGCCGGCGCGGCGAGGAGCGAACGTCCGGCATCGTGCAGGACAGCGACTTCGGCACGCCGGACCGACCGCGGTTCCCGTATCTGCTGGTCGGCCTCTATATGGGCGTGTCGCGATCGCGGACCTGCATGGCCTGGAGAAGCTCTTCCTGCTCTCGGAGTCGATTGGCGCGGCATCTCAACAAGATCGGGATCACCAACGAGCGGATCGGTGAGGCTACCGAACACCGCGGCCTGCGCGCGCCTTCCGTGATCTGGACGTCAGGCACGTCATCCATCATCTCGATCCGCTGCTGCATTCGGTGTCATTGTCGTGCACGCAGACGAACTCGAACGTGCCTATCGCGTCGCGAGCCGCACGGTCGATTCGGGCGTGCCGCATTGAGGCGCTGCTGACGTTTCGCCGGCCGGCGACCTCGGCTCGGGTGGAGGCGCTGCCTCTCCATCACCTGTTTGTGGCAGGCTTGGTGACGTGCTGCAGTTCCTGCTGCCCAACTTGTGTCCGGAGGTGGCCAGCGCCAGCAGGCAGATTGAGTGGGCGGCGACAATCATCCTGCGGGGTAATGGGTGACCCCGGCCTGATTCTGGGGCCGATGATTGACGATGCCGATCCGTTGGTGTTGCTTTTGTATTACTGTTTTCAATTCATGTGCCTTCGAGACGGCTGCTGATGCCATCGTCCACGACGCTCAAGCTCCCCGAGTCGCTCAAGTTCAGGATTGCCGAGTTGGCGCGGGCGGCGGGCCAATCGCCGCATGCGTTCATGATCGACGCGCTTTCCATGCAAACGGAACTGGCGGAGCGACGCGCGGAGTTCCTGGCGTCCGCGCTCGTCGCGGAGCAGGAGGTGGCGCAATACGGTCTGGTCCACGACGCGGACGAAGTGTTGAGTTACA
>CAWBGE010000003.1:0-10729 GCA_963788185.1 uncultured beta proteobacterium | reverse complement strand
CTGCGTCTCGGCGAGTTGGGCTTCGGCAGCGCGGATGGTGCTGTCGGCACGCGCCGCCGCCGCCCGCCCGCTGGCCACGCGATCCTCGAGATCGACCGGGTCGAGTTCCGCGAGCAACTGTCCGGCCTTGACGACATCCCCCTGGTCGACGAGCACGCGTGCCACGCGGCTCGCCAGTGTCGGCCCCAAGGCGTAGCTGCGCCGTGCCTCGACGGTGCCGATGCCGAAGGTGCTTGCCACCAGCGTTCCCTGCTCGACCGTCGCGACCGTGACCTTGGTCGGCGCTAGCGGTCCCCGGCTCATCACCAGCCAGCCAAGGAGCGCGGCGCCCGCGATACCAACTGCCATGAGCGCCGCCTTGCGACCGTGCCGCAGGTTCATGGCTGCCTCCACCCGCGATAACCGTCGAGAAGGAGCGCGAACAGCTTGCGCCCCCGCTTCAGCATTCCCGTCTCGTCGCCGGCGAGCGACGCCTCGATGACGAGGCCCTGCACCGCCCCGATGAACGACACCGGTGCCAGCGTCGCATCGAGCGCAGGCGGAAGCTCACCCGCGGCTTTCGCCTCCGTGAAGAGCAGCGTGAGCCGTTGGCGATACGAATGGATCATCGCGCGCACCTCGGTGCGCACCGGCGAGTCTCCGGGGTACTGCATCTCGTGGAACATGATGCGGGGTACGCCCGGGTTCTCCGCGATGAAGGCGATGTGGGCAAGGAACGCCCGCTCGATCCTGGCCAGTGGCGTGTCCCCCTTTTCGATGGCCGCCGCGACTGCCGCCCCAAGCGATTCGCGCACCCAGGCAAAGACCGCGAGCCAGATTGCCTGCTTGTCGGGGAAGTGCCGGAACACGGCGCCCTGCGTGAGGCCCATCCGGTCAGCGATCGCCTGCGTCGTGATTGCGTCGGGTCCGCGCTCGCGGGCCAGCGCCAGGACGGTGGCGACGATCTCGCGCTGCCGCTGGTCGGTGGTCAGGCGGTGGCGGGGCACGGCGGGGGCCAAGGTCGGAGTAGCCATCGAATGGAATTGCCTGCGCGAAAGTAAGTAACTAGATACTATCTTACAGGAACAGATATAGATTGGCAAACCTGGCATCCCGCGGAGCACGAGACCGTGCCGTTCCGGGAGGCTTTTGATGCAGCACCGCGTTTGACTGACCGCAACCTGCTGTTCGTTGGTCTCGACATCCGGGGCCAGATCCGCTTCACGCGGGTGGAGACGGGCGCCGCCGCCATCGTGTCCGCCCAGTTCGACCGCGTCCCTTCCTCCGATCCGCGCATCGTCGCAAACACCCGGGCCGATATGCGCGGGCTGGCTACCGCGCTCGCGGTGAGTTCAGGCCGCCGCCTTCTCCAAACGAAAGACCGCCCGACTTCCGGTTGCGGTCGCATATCTGGATAACGTGCGCATCGACGGCCAAGTGCGGCCACTCTCCATCCGGGCGATTGTCGATTGGGTGGTCTGCATCCGTTTGGCAAGCTCGGCCTGGGTCAAGCCGGCGCGAACTCGCGCAGCGATGAGTTCGCGCGCAATTTCGAATTCGGGCATCTGCGCGGCATATTCGGCGCGGGTGGACGGGTCTGCCAGAAGTCGAGTTTTCACATTGACGAGGCTACGCATCGGTCAATCTCCGTAAACGCAAAGCCGCGATTGCAATGGCTTTGCGCGGGGTCCGTGGGGTCTTCTTGGCGAAGACGTGCAGTACCGTAAGGCGTTGCCCGATGCGAGAAACGTATAGCGCGCGGGCGATGCCGTCGCGCCCCGTCATCCGCATCTCCCACAGCTTGCATTCAAGGGGCCGGACATGCGGCATCCCGACGTTGTGCGGACCGAACGCAACGAGCAGTTCGGCGATATGCACGAACCGGGCACGGACATCCGCCGGCAACCGCAGGAGCTCGGCCTCCGCTTCGGGTATCAGTTCGACCGTCCACGCCATCATTTTATCGCTTTTTTGCTATTGTGCGACAGCTTGAAGCTCGGCGTTCTGTTTGTCTTGCTCGGGCGCGAACTGAATGCCGGCTTCGGCCAACGTCTATTGTTCTATCCGAGCATGCCAACGCCGCAATAGATCGAACGGACACTGCTTGCAGGTGCTACTCGGCGGCCGCGCTCGGTTTGTGCGCGGGGTGCCCGCTCGCATTGCCGATGGCGATGACCCCCATGGTCACTGGGCTAGCTTCGTTCTGCGCACTCCGGCATTCGCCCTCGGGGCGGCCCGCCGGGCCGGGTCGACGTGGAACGCGTGGCACGGGACGGGTAACGCAAGGGGCCCCGCGACTTTGACCCAACGCAAAGGCGGGCTTGCTGCGGCGATGCATTGTTATGTCTCAGGCGAAGGAGAAGCAAAATGCGTGGCGTACTGTTAGCGCTTGTGCTGCTCGCCGTTGCGCCGGTTTGGGCAGCATGGGAAGAGATCGCCAGGCGGGATGGCGAGACGCTGTTCATCGAGCCCGATACGATCCGCAAGGACGGCAGTCTGCGACGGATCTGGACGATGTGCAGCTATGCCATTCCGAATCCCGAGGGCGCCCTTTCCACCAAGAGTCTGATGGAGTACGACTGCACGAATGGGCGCTACCGGATACTTACGATAAGCAGCCACGCAGAGTGCATGGGAGAGGGCGTGACGCTCCATGCCGAAGCTGCTTCGGACCCGTGGTGGCGCGAAAGCCCACCCGGGACGGTGGCCGCCAGGATTCTTCGGCAAGTCTGCGCCAACTAGTACCGCGACCCATGAGTTTCGCTATGTTCGAGCCGTCCCGCATCGTCATCGGCTTTGTCGCTCATCCTCGCAATAGCATGGGCTATTGCTGCGGTTCGCTTCGCGCCGTTGACGCGCGGATGCGGCTCTCGGCATGTACGCAAACTTATGGGTCGCGGTACTAGGCGATCCCGCTTCGCAGCCGGCGCATCGAATGGGGAGAGTTAGCCCCCGATGCCGCGCAGTGGCATGATGGCATTGCCATGGCCGTTCCTGCCGCAACGGTTTTCCGCGCCAAGGGGCTCACCAAGACCTACCGGATGGGCGAGGTCGAGGTGCAGGCGCTGCGAGGGATCGATCTCGAGCTGTACCGCGGCGAACTCGTGGTGCTGCTCGGTCCGTCCGGCAGCGGCAAGTCGACGCTGCTCAACATCCTCGGCGGTCTGGACGTGCCCACCAGCGGCGAGGTCCACTACCTCGACCACAAGCTCACCGGCGCCAGCGAGGCCGAGTTGACGCTGTTCCGACGCGAGCACGTCGGCTTCGTGTTCCAGTTCTACAACCTCATCCCCAGCCTCACCGCGCGCGAGAACGTCAGCGCGGTCACCGAGATCGCGCATTCCCCGATGCGGCCCGAGGACGCACTGCGGCAGGTGGACCTCGGCGCGCGGCTGGACCACTTTCCGGCGCAGCTCTCCGGTGGCGAGCAGCAGCGCGTGGCGATCGCGCGCGCCATCGCCAAGAATCCCGCGGTGCTGCTGTGCGACGAGCCGACCGGTGCGCTCGATTCCGCCACCGGCGTGGTCGTGCTCGAAGCGCTGGAAAAGGTGAACCGCGACCTCGGGACGCTGACGGTGCTCATCACCCACAACGTCGGCATCGCCGACATGGCGGACCGGGTGATCAGGCTCTCCGACGGGCACATTGCCGAGATTCGCGTCAACGGCGCGAAAAGGCCGGCGCGCGAGCTGACCTGGTAACCGATGCGCGCCCTCGACCGCAAACTCTTGCGCGATCTCTGGCACCTGCGGGGCCAGGTGCTGGCGATCGCGGCGGTGATCATGGGCGGCGTGGCGACGCTGGTGATGTCGCTGTCGACCTATGATTCGCTGGTGACCACCCGGGATCGCTTCTACGGCGAGTACCGCCTGGCCGATGTCTTCGCGGGGCTGAAACGCGCGCCGGAACCGGTGGCCGAGCGGCTGCGCGCCGTGGCCGGCGTCGAGCGGCTGGAGACGCGGGTGACCGCAGGCGTGAAGCTGGAGGTGCCGGGATTCACCGATCCGATCACCGGCCTGCTGCTGTCGATCCCGGACAGCGGCGAACCGCAGCTCAATGCGCTGCATCTCAAGCGCGGGCGCTCAGTGCAGCCCTACAGCACCGACGAGGTGGTGCTGGCGGACTCCTTCGCCGATGCCCATCGGCTCGAGCCCGGCGACCGGGTGGCCGCGATCATCAACGGCAAGCGCAAGGCGCTGACCGTCGTCGGCGTCGCCGTGTCGCCGGAATACGTCTACCAGATCGCGCCGGGCGCCATGTTTCCGGACTTCAAGCGCTACGGCGTGCTCTGGGCTGGGCGCAGCGCGCTGGCCGCCGCCTACGACATGCAGGGCGCCTTCAACGACGTGACGATGACGCTGGCGCGCGGAGCCGACGTGCAGGACGTGATCGACCGCGCCGATGCGATCCTCGGCAGCTACGGTGGCAGGGGCAGCTACGCGCGCAAGGACCAATTCTCCAACCGCTTCCTCTCCGAAGAGCTGAAGCAGCTGCAGACGACCGCGACGCTCTTTCCCGCGATCTTCCTCGGCGTCGCGGCATTCCTGCTCAACGTGGTGGTGAGCCGCTTGATCGCGCTGCAGCGCGAGCAGATCGCGATCCTCAAGGCTTTCGGCTACACGAACGCCGCCATTGGCACGCACTACATCAAGCTGGTGCTGCTGGTCGTGCTGCTGGGCGTGGCGGCCGGCGTGGCGCTGGGTGCCTGGTTTGGTCAGGGACTTTCGAACGTCTACATGGAAACGACGTTCCGTTTTCCCTACCTCGACTACCACCTGCAGGCGGGCGTGGTGCTGGTGGCGCTGGTGATCAGTGGCAGCGCGGCCATCAGCGGCACGCTGTTCGCCGTCTTCCGAGCGTCGCGGATGGCGCCTGCCGAGGGCATGCGGCCCGAGACGCCGACGGTCTACCGCGCAACCTTCATCGAACGCGTCGGCCTGCAGCGCTGGTTCGCCGCGCCGTCGCGGATGATCCTCCGCCACATCGAGCGGCGTCCGGTCAAGTCGATGCTCACCGTGCTGGGCATCGCCTGCGCCTGCGCGCTGATGATGGTCGGCAACTACCAGAAGGGGGCGATCGACTTCATGGTCGACGTCCAGTTCCGGCAGGCAGCGCGCGAGGATCTCGCCGTGACGTTCATCGAACCCACGTCCGGAAAGGCGCTGCACGAACTCGCCGCCCTGCCGGGCGTGCGTCACGTCGAGGGCTTCCGCGACGTGCCGGCGATCCTGCGCTTCGAGAATTACCGCCATCGTTCTGCCGTCTATGGAATACAGGCCGACGGCCGGCTGCACCGCTCGCTCGACCGCAGCCTGCGACCGGTTCACGTGCCGGCCGGAGGCGTCGTGCTGACCGATCATCTCGCCGACAACATCCTGCACGTGCAAGTCGGCGACACGATCTCGGTGGAATTGCTGGAAGGCAGTCGGAGGGTCGTCGAAGTGCCGGTGCTGGGCATCACCCGGCAATTCCTTGGCGTGTCCGCATACATGCAGCAGGAGTCGCTCAACGCGCTGCTGCGCGAGGGCAACGTCGTCTCGGGCGCCTATCTCGCGGTCGAGCCGGGCGCCGAGGCCGCCGTCTACAGCCGGTTGCACGCGCGCCCGCGGGTGCTGGGGATGGTCGCCAATGCGTCGGCGATCCAGAGCTTCTACGCGACCATCGGCGAGTTCGTGCTCTTCTACAATCTGGTCGCCACGCTGCTCGCCGGTTCGATCGGTTTCGGCGTCGTGTACAACAGCGCTCGAATCGCGCTGTCCGAGCGCGGCCGCGAGCTGGCCAGCCTGCGCGTGCTGGGCTTCACCCGAGGCGAGATCGCCTATATCTTGCTGGGAGAGCTTGCGGTGCTGACGCTGGCGGCGATTCCCGTCGGCATCGCCCTGGGCGTCGGGCTGGTCGGGATCCTGGTGCTGGCGTTCGAGAGCGATCTCTATCGCCTGCCGCTGGTGCTCACGCCCGACAACCTGGCGCTGGGCGCGGCGGTGGTGGTCGCTTCCGCGCTGGTCTCCGGCCTGCTGCTGTGGCACAGGCTGGGCAGACTGGATCTCGTGGCCGTGCTCAAGACCCGGGAATAGCGAAAACCAAGAGCATCCGGGAAGCCTACATGCAAATACGCGCACGCATCGGCACCACCCTCCTCGCGCTGGCCGTCGCCGGTGGGCTGGCGCTCGGCTTCCTGCCGCGGGCCGTTCCCGTCGACATCGCGTCGGTGACGCAAGGCCCGCTGGCGGTAACGGTCGAGGAGGAAGGCAAGACGCGCGTGATGGAGCGGTATGTCGTATCGGCGCCGATGACCGGTTACGCGCGGCGCATCGATCTGCACGTCGGCGATGCGGTGAAGGCGGGGCAGGTGCTGGTCGCGATCGAGCCTGCCCGGTCGAATGCGCTCGATCCGCGTTCCCGGGCGCAGGCCAGCGCTCAGGCGAAGGCTGCCGATGCGGCGGTTGCCGCTGCCCGCGAGAACGCACGCGCTGCCGCAGCGCAGGCCGATCTGGCGCGCCAGGATCTGGAGCGTTCCGAATCGTTGCGCAAGTCCAACTTCATTTCCGAGCAGGCGCTCGATCGCGCGCGGTCCGAAGTCAGACGCAGCGAGGCCGCGCGGCTGGCAGCCGATCACGCGGCAAGTGTCGCCCGGTTCGAATTCGACGTCGCGCGCGCTGCCCTCGCCAGCACGTCCGGCTTGCGGGCCGGTGGCACGGCCGAGACGATCGAGGTGCGGGCTCCGGTCGACGCGCGGGTTCTGAAGCTGGTGCGCGAGAGCGAGGGTGCCGTGCAGTCCGGCCAGCCGCTGCTCGAAATCGGCAATCCGGACACCCTGGAAGCCGAGGTCGAAGTGCTCTCAGCGCAGGCGGTGAAGATCGCACCCGGCTCGAAGGTGCTGTTCGATCGCTGGGGCGGCGACACCCTTCTCCAAGGTACCGTGCGCGTGGTGGAGCCGACGGGGTTCACCAAGGTCTCCGCGCTGGGTGTCGAAGAGCAGCGCGTCCGGGTGATCGTGGATTTCATCGCGCCCCGCGACCAATGGCGGCGTCTGGGCGACGGCTATCGGGTGGAAGCGCGCTTTGTCGTGTGGGAAAGCGCCGACGTGCTGCAGATCCCGGCCGGCGCCCTGTTCCGGCACAAGAGCGGCTGGGCCGTGTACGTCGTCGATGCCGGCCGCGCGAAGCTCCGGCCGGTGGAGATCGGCCAGCGCGCGGGCCTCGCTGCCCAGGTCAAATCCGGCCTGATGGCCGGCGAAAAGCTCATCAGCCACCCCGACGACACGATCCGGGACGGGGTGCGCGTCAAGCCGCGCGGGTTGTGAGCGAGGGGCGGCAGCAGCCTCCGCTCGCCGTTCATCCGCGACGAAACCTTGCTGTCGTCACGCGGTTGTGGCGTGCCCCCGCACGGGCGCCGCGGGCATCCGCCGCCCCTGCGCCCACCACACCAGCGCGACCAGCAGGTATGCGGGCAGGTAGAACCAGTGCGGCGTCGGCCTGTCGGAAGGCACCTCGATCCGGCTGACCTCCCAGCCCTGCTCGAAGCCGGATTTCTTCGCCCGCGACCCGAACTTGACGCCGGAGATCTGCGTCGCGTCGCCGAGTGTCGCCAGCGTGATGCCAGCCTCGGCGAGCCGCTTGCGCCCGTCGTCGTTAGGCGCGCCCACGCGCAGCGCGACCGTCTTGGTCACGTCGTCGCCTTCGATGGTCGAGCCCTTGATCACCATCACCAGGCGCCCGTTCTCGGGCAGCGCCTTCGCCACGTCGGCCGCCTGCGTCGCCGGCAGGTGCTGGTACTCGGGGGCGAGGTAGTCCATGAAGAAATCCGGCCGGAACAGCAGCACGCAGGCGATCGCCAGCAGCAGCACCTCCCACCACCGGCACTTGACGCGGAACCAGTTCATCGTCACCGCGGCGAAGATCAGCATCGCGACGGTCGAAGCGACGATGACGCTGATGAGCTCCGGAACGCTGTCGATGTCGATCAGCAGCAGCTGCGGGTTGAAGATCCAGATGAAGGGCAGGATGACGGTGCGCAACGCGTAGACGGATCCCTGCACACCGGTAGCGATCGCGCCTTCGCCGGAAATCGCTGCCGCGGCGAAGGTCGCCAACCCCACCGGCGGCGTGATGTCGCCCATGATCCCGTAGTAGAAGACGAAGAGGTGCACGGCGATCAGCGGAATGACCATGCCTGCCTGCGCACCGAGTTCGACCACCACCGGCGCCATCAGCGTGGCGACCAGCACGTAGTTGGCCGTGGTCGGCACGCCGAGGCCCAGCACGAGGCAGACGAAGGCGATGAACAGCAGCATCGCCATGACGTTGCCCTGCGAGACGAACTCGACGAACTCGGTCATCCGCAGTCCCAGACCGGTGAGCGTGATGGCGCCAACGATGACGCCCGCGGTGGCGGTGGCCACGCCGATGCCGATCATGTTGCGCGAGCCGTCGTTGAATCCCTGCAGCACGTCGTGGAGTCCGCTGGTCCAAGCCTTGGGCGTCCGCGTCCCGCGGAAGAAATCGATCAGCGGCCGCTGCGTGACCATCAGGAACACCAGCATCACGATGGCCCAGAACGCCGACAGCGACGGCGACATCTCCTCGACCATCAGGCACCAGATCAGCATGCCGATCGGCAGGATGAAATGGAGCCCGGCCTTGACCGCGGGCCAGGTCTCGAGGGGCTTCGGGTGGTCGATGTCGATGTCGGGGGGCAGGTCGGGGCTCTTGGCCGCGGCCCACACAGAGAAGAGGTAGAGCGCCAGCACGATGATCCCGACCACCCAGGAGGCCGCGTCGCCGAGGACGGTCTTGACCGCGTCCAGAACGTAATAGAGGACACCCATCACCACGACCGTCCCGGACAGCCCGAGGAGGGTACGCAGCACCGACGTCGTCCACGGCCGCGGCTCGCGCCTGATCATCGGCTCCATGTGCAGCTTCAGCGCCTCGAGATGGACGATGTAGAAAAGGCCGATATACGACAGCGAGGCCGGCAGGATCGCGTTCTTCACGATCTCGGAGTACGGAATGCCGACGTATTCGACCATCAGGAACGCGGCCGCCCCCATCACCGGCGGCATGATCTGGCCATTGACGCTGGACATGGTTTCGATCGCGCCGGCCTTGACGCCGCCATAGCCGGACTTCTTCATCAGCGGAATGGTGAAGATGCCGCCGGACACGACGTTGGAGACCGACGAACCGGAAATGACGCCGTTGAGCGCCGACGACACGACGGCGACCTTGGCCGGGCCGCCGCGCAGGTGCCCGAGCGCCGCGAAACTCACCTGCATCATGTAATTGCCGCCCCCGGCGCGATCGAGCAAGGTGCCGAACAGCACGTAGACGAAGATCGTCCCGGTGGACACGCCCAGTGCGATGCCGTAGACACCCTCGGTGGTCAGCCACATGTGCGACATCAGCCGCGACACCGACGCGCCCTTGTGCGAGAGGAGATCGGGCAGGTGCGCGCCGCCCAGCGCGTAGCCGATGAACAGCAGGGCGAGGGTCGCCATCGGCCAGCCGACCGAGCGGCGGGTGGCTTCGAGCAGCAGCGCAAGACCCGTGACCGCCACGACGATGTCCATCGTCGTCGGCTGGCCGGGCCGCAGCGAGAGTTCGCGGTAGAAAATCAAAAGGTAGGCGCCGGCGAATGCCCCAACCAGCGCCAGCACGATGTCGACGATGGGCACCCGGTCGCGCGGCGCTCCGCTCCACGCTGGCCAGGCCGTGTAGGCGAGGAACAGCGCGAAACCGAGGTGCAGCGCCCGTGCCTCGGTGTCGTTGAGAATGCCGATGCCGAACGTGAACGGCAGCGGCGAGGCGTACCAGAGCTGGAACAGCGCCCAGGCCAGCGCCACGGCGAAGATCACCTTGCCCATGAGGCCCTTGGGCTTGCGCGCGCCGGTGTCGGCTTTGGCGACCAGTTCCTGCAGCGCTTCCGGTGCTTTTTCGATGTCCGTGGCCATGGGAATCCCCTCGCTCGCGTAACGCGGAAAAGAAAAGGGGCGAAGTTGCCTTCGCCCCGGATTAGGTCCTTTGCCGGGGCCGCGGTCGCAGCGGCCCGCCGGGGATTACTTGATCCAGCCCTTTTCCTTGTAGTAGCGCGCCGCGCCATCGTGCAGCGGTGCGGACAGGCCGTCTTTCACCATGTTCTCGGGCTTGAGGTTGGCGAGCGCCGGGTGCAGCTTCTTGAACTCCTCGAAGTTGTCGAACACCGCCTTGACGACCTGGTAGACGGTGTCCGCCGGCACCTTCGACGACGAGATCACCGTCGCCAGCACGCCAAAGGTTTGCGTTGCGTCGGGGTTGTTCGGGTACATGCCGCCGGGGATCGTCGCCTTGGCGTAGTAAGGCTGCGAGGCGATCAGCTTGTCCACTGCCGGGCCGGTCACCGATACGAGCCTCGCGCCGCAGGACGTGGTCGGGTCCTGGATGTTCGCCGCCGGGTGGCCTACGCCGTAGGCAAAGCCGTCGATCTTGCCGTCGCACAGCGCCGGGCCGTGCTCGTCGGCCTTGAGCTCGGAGGCGAGCGAGAAGTCGGAGAGCTTCCAGGTCATCGCGGCCAGCAGCTCCTCCATCGACGCGCGCGTGCCCGAGCCCGGATTGCCGACGTTGAAGCGCTTGCCCTTGAAGTCGGTGAACGCCTTGATGTTCGCTTCCTTGCGGGCGACGACGGTGATCGGTTCGGCGTGCAGCGAGAACACGGCGCGCTGGTCGGCCCACGGGCCCGCATCCTTGAACGGTGCGTTGCCCTTCACCGCGTT
>CAWBGE010000002.1:0-21106 GCA_963788185.1 uncultured beta proteobacterium | reverse complement strand
TTCTTTCGGGACGCAGCGTATTGATGCCGGCGCGCGGATGTGGAAAAAATACCCACGGCGCGTTTATGCGCCTGGCATATGACAATGTCAAGTGTCTCGTCGAATTCATGCGCAATAACAGCAATTTGAATATGGATAAGCCGCTGCCAAGCGATCGGTCACAAACGCACGGGCCTGCAATATGCGCCGCTCCTGCAGGCGACAACCCTGACGTTTGGGCAGTTGTGTTGTTGTAGGCAACAGTCGCGAATTACCGTCGTGCCCATTCCCTTGCGCGGGAATTGCCCCCCCAATTCTTCGGACATCCGGGAATTGCGCGGGCCTTCTCGGTCACTTCAAAGCGCGCCAGAAGCGGGTTTCGCCGCTAATTCATTGATCGCAGCCGATATCCGTAGGTTTGGAATGGTTATTGCGTGTCCGTCGCGGTTACCGATCGGCGACGTGGGAACAGACTGCAATGCTTGGGGGAGTGGCGGTATGAAGGCTTGGCCGAGATTGCTGGTTTGCGTCTTGCTGCTGGTGGCGGCAGGTGCCGTGCAGGCCGGAATTACGGGGACGGCGCATGACTTCACCGTCTATTGGGTGACCGACGAGGCGTGCAAGGCCTGCCACGTCCCGCACAACGCGCGCACGGATACGGGCGGGCCGCTGTGGAACCACGCGCCGACCAACGCCACCTTTGCGATCTACGGGTCGCCCACGATGAACGCCACTTCGGGACAGCCGAGCTCGGTTTCCAAGCTTTGCCTGTCCTGCCATGACGGCACTGTCGGCCTGAGCGACTTCGGCGGCGGAATCAGCGGCGGCTATAGACTTGGACCCGGGAACCCGGCCTACATCAGCACCGATCTCAGCGACGATCATCCCGTCAGCTTCACCTACGACGGCGCCCTGGCGACTGCCGACGGCGGGTTGGTGACACCGGCAACTGCCAAGGAGGTCGTCGCCGGGATTCCCCTCTATGGCGGCAAGCTCGAATGCTCGACCTGCCACAACGTGCACGACAACGCGCTGGGAAAATTCCTGCGTGCGAGCAATGCCGCCAGCGCGCTTTGCCTGAAGTGCCACAGCAACAAGTAGGAAGTCATCGGGCACGTGCGCCGGTGCCTTGAAGTCGCTTCGTGCGTCGTTCGTTTCGCAGCGAACCGCGCGACCGCAACGCCGCGGCCCCGGCGAAGAGCGATGCGGCCCGGGCTTCGCGCTGCTGCGCGTTCCCTCGCGCGAGAAAGATCTCCGATCGGACTTCCTGCTTCCGGGAATTGCGAAGGCTTGCTTTGTCGCCGCGATGACTGTCGCGGGCGGAGTTCGCCGCCAAGTCATTGTTTGCAATGGGACAGGCCGGCCCCGGCACGGGGATTGCTGTACGCCCTCCCTAACCAAGGGCGGAGTGGAAAATGAGGGCGATTCTTAGGGGGAACGGAAGAGTGAGATCTTGGCAGAGGATGTTGGTCGGGGCGATGCTCATGTTCGCGGCCGCTGCCGCATATGGGGGAATCGCGGGCACGCCGCATGACTTCACCCTCTACTGGGTTACCGACGAGCTGTGCAAGGCTTGTCACGTCCCGCATAACGCCCGCACCGATACCGGTGGGCCGTTGTGGAACCACGCGCCTACGACGGCCAACTTTACGCTGTACGCTTCACCAACGATCAACGCCAGCCCAGGTCAGCCGAGTTCGGTCTCGAAGCTTTGTCTGTCCTGCCATGATGGCACCGTCGGACTCAGCGATTTTGGCGGCGGATTTAGCGGAGGTGTCACGCTTGGACCGGGGGATAAGGCATACATCGGTACCGATCTTTCCAACGATCATCCGATCAGCTTCACCTACGACGGTGCGCTGGCGACTGCCGATGGCGGCTTGGTAACGCCGGCTAGTGCCAGTCTGGTCGTCGCCAACGTCCCCCTCTACAGCGGCAAGCTGGAGTGTTCGACCTGCCACAACGTCCACGACAACGCGCTCGGTGGTTTTCTGCGGACTTCCAACGCGGCCAGCGCGCTCTGCCTGAAGTGCCACAGCAACAAGTGACGCATCGACGCGAGACCCGCTGCGCCTTCGAGTGTACCGCGCGGGATCTCTCCCGCAGCACCGCGTTCGCGTGGCGCTGCCGGATGCCGCCGCCGGCCAGCGCGGCTAATTCTATGAAGTCGGTAAATAAGTAGACAAATGTCGAACGCTTGGCGAGGTCAGGAATCTCACTGCTCATGAAGCGAGACGGTCGCAAATTGGATCGGCAGACGCAGGAAGCGATTCGGCTGACGGCTGTGGAGCGGGCGCGCAAAGGCGAGTCCGCGGCGGAGGTGATGGCGACCTACGGTTTCCATCGCACGACGATTTACGGTTGGCTCAGGGCGGCGCTGCAACCGGGTATCGGGATCAAGGCGCTGCGCTCGACCAAAGCGACGGGACGACCGCGCAGCCTGACACCGGCACAGGAGCGGCAGGTGTTCCGCTGGATCAGCGGCCGTGACCCGCGCCAGTACGGCTCGGACTTCGGCATGTGGACGCGCGCGGCGGTGGCCGAACTGATCGACCAGAAGCTTGGCGTTCGCCTTGGGCTGACCACGGTCGGCGACCTGCTGGCGAAGCTCGGGCTGACGCCGCAGAAGCCGCTGCAGCGCGCCTATCAGCGCGATCCCGAGGCCATCGAACGGTGGCAACGGGAAGCCTATCCGGCCATAGCCAAACAAGCCAGGACCCAAGGCGCGGAAATCTTCTTCTGGGATGAGTCCGGCTTCCGCGCCGATGCGATCCATGGCAAGACTTGGGGCGTACGGGGTGAGATGCCGGTGGTGCATCGGCCCGGGCAGCGGCAATCATTCAGTGCCGCTACGGCGGTCAATGCCAACGGCGCGTTCTGGTTCTGCGCCTACGACGGCGCGCTCAACGCCGAAACGTTCATCGAGTTGGTGAAGCAGATGATGAAGTACCGCCGGAGGCCGCTCCATCTGGTGCTCGACAGCCTGCCGTCACACAAGCAGGCGATCGTGCGCAACTACGTGACCTCGACCGAAGGCAGGCTGGCCTTGCACTTCCTGCCGGGTGATACCCTCGACCTGAATCCGGACGAGTTCGCGTGGAGTCATGTCAAGCGTACGGGCACGGCACGACGGCCATTCCAAGGTGGTGAAGAGTTGCGCGAGAAGATTGAGACGCAACTCGCAAAACTGCAACAGATGCCACACCATGTCAGCTGATGCTTCCGCGCTCCTTCTGTCGCCTATATTGGCGACTGCTGAGTAGGTCGCGCCCCGAGGTCAGCTTTGTTCCAGCGGAAAACGACCCGCGAGGCGTTGAACGCGTCGATACCCTTGAAAAGTCGAGGCCGACCCTACATTCGATCCATCTTCCAGTAAACCGGGCTCGTCCGGGCACAGGGACTGCTTATCTCACGATGACCGTTCGCCAGATTGCAATATGATGGCGATTCCTGGGGAGAACCGCGCGATGACGGTTTGGCATCAGCGTCTGGGCGCTGCGACGTTGTATTTGGCCGCGAGCGTCGTGCAAGGCGGAACCGTCGTCGGCACGCCGCATGATCTCGCTGCCCGTGCGGCTGGTGCCGAAGATCAACTCTGCGTCTATTGCCACACGCGTCACAGCGTAACGGCTGCGCGCCCGCTCTGGAACCACGAGAAGTCGCCGGCGGGCTACACGCTTTACGCGTCGTCGGCGATGAACTTCGCGCCGATCCAGCCAGGCGCCGTCTCCAAGCTTTGCCTGTCCTGCCACGACGGCACGGTGGGCTTGTTAAATTACGGCGGCAGGGCCGTGGGCGCGACCGCTGCCGACGTCTACAGCGTGTTGCACGGCCAGAACGGAAACACGGTCATCGGCCGGGGCGCGAACCTCAGCAACGACCATCCGATCGGATTCACGTACGACTCGGCACTCGCGACGGCCGACCGCGGCCTGGTGACGCCCGCGAGCGACGAGCTGGTGGTGGCGGGAGTTCCACTTTTCGAGTCCAAGCTCGAATGCTCCACCTGCCACAATCCGCACGACAACACGTTGGGTGGATTCCTGCGGATTTCCAAGGCCGCCAGCACGCTTTGCCTGAAGTGCCACAGCAACAAGTGACGGCAATTCGGCCTCGACGCGGTCCGTGCCTTTGGCGAACTCGCCCGGCCGGGCGTCCGCCACGCCGCCGGGAGGATGGCGCGAACCGGACGCCGCTAATCGGAGCGCGGCATCACATCTTGTGGCACTTCTGGCATTGGCTCATGCCCTTGCCGAACCGCGCGAGGCGCGGCAGCTCCGAGGCGTGCGGCTCGTGGCAGGCGGCGCAGTAGAACGGCTTCCCGGGTCGCAGCGGGTCGTCTGGCATCTTCGCCTTCTTTGCATCGCCGAGCGGGTGTCCGCCGCCCGAGAACCCGACGATCATGTGCGGTTTCTTCCTGACGTCGCCATGACAGTCGAGGCACAGCGCCGCCGGCTCCTTGGACAGGAGCCCGACGTTGTCGGACGAATGCGGGTTGTGGCACTCGACGCACATTCCCGTGGCGACGGGGGCGTGCACGAGCTTGCCCTGGAACATCTTGGCTTCGTGGCAGTTGTTGCACAGTGCCGGGACTTCGGCCGAGAGGCCTTTCGGCGCCTTGCCCCTGGACTTGTGCGGCACCGCTGCCGCGTCGAGTTCCGAGTGGCAGGTCTTGCAGCCCATCTGCAGCGCCGCGTGGACGACTGTCTTCTTTGACAGATCGGCGTGGCACTTGGCGCATTCGACGTCCTGGGCCTGCGCGGGGAGCGCAAATGCGGTGGCGAGGAGCAGCGTGCAAGCGACTTGGAACAGCAGGATTCGTTCAGTTTTCATCGCTTCCGTATCCATTCAGTTATCGGCCGAAATCGGTGCAGCTTTCGCCGCGAATGCTCATCTGGCACAAGTCTGATTCGCGGCTGAAGCCGCTCCCACAGGAATTCGGTCTTCTCGATGCCCGATCGATCGTGGGCGCATCAATAGGTCCAGTTGTTGTGGTTTTTGCCATGACAGGTGAGGGTGCAGCTTCCGGTGCCCGCGCTCGCGCCCTTCACCCAGCGCAGGACGCCGCCGCTTGGTGTCACGATCCCCGTCTGGAAGTTGATCAGCCGGGAATTGTTGGCGACCGTTCCCTGCGTGCTTGCGATGCCATGCGGATCGTGGCAGACGTTGCACGGCGTCTTGGCGCCGTTGATGTGCTTGTTGTGTTCCTTGAAGCTGCCGTTCGCATTCGCAAGAATGCTGGTCCGGCTGTGGCACTTGTAGCAGAGCGCGTAGGCAGCCGCGCTCTCCGACGTGTTGTCGGTGGTCACGTACTGGCGCTCGAGCAGTAGCGGATAGGTCGAACCGTGCGGGCCGTTGACGCCGGTGCCCGACGGCGTGGTGCCGGTGCCGGTGCTGTACGGCCCGGCGTTGTTGTTGTGGCAGTCCGAGCACGTGACGCGGCTCGACGTTGTCCACGGTGAGATCAGCGAGGGAACGGTCGCGCTCTTTCCGGCACCGGCCACCGGATGGAACGACGGATTGGTGGTCTGGAACTCGAGCCGCGTGTTGGTCTGGACGATCTGGCGCGCGGTGCGCGACGGCACCGGGTTGGTGCTGCTGTGGCAACGGAAGCAGGTTTCGTATTCGTAGCTGGCGGGATTCACCGCCACTCCGCCGATGGCGATGCCCTTCACGCCGGCCTGCGACCCCGGGAGCGGAGGAATGACGCTCCCGCCCCGGGTCGGCAGCGCAGTTGCATAGGCCGCGTGCGGGTTGTGGCAGTCGACGCACTCGACGTGCGACGCCGTGACGGGGTCGGATTCGGCCGGGTTGTGGGTGCCCGTGTAGTTGCCGACATCGTGCGCCGACGTCTTGGCCAACTCGGCCTGGATGTTCTTCGTCGCCACGTTGCCGTTGTGGCAGGTGTTGCAGTTCGCTTCCTCCGAGGCGTAGTTGAGAAGCTCTTTCGCGCCGGCGGCGGTGTGTGGCTGATGGCAGTTCTCGCACGCATTGGCCGCGACCGTGGTGCCGGTGGTGTGCAGCCACGGGTTGGTCCCCGTGCCGTTCCACGTCTTGGTCGAATTCCTGTGGTCGCTGCTCGCCCAGTAGTTCTTCTGATGGCAGGTCACGCACAACGCCGACGCCGTATTGGGGACCACGAGGAACTTGGCGTTGGTGCTGTCGTGCGGGTCGTGGCAGGAAGTGCACTGCAGCCGGCCGCCGCCGTCGAGCCGCACCTTGCTCGGCTTGACGAGGTTGGACGGCGCCGCGAGTTCGGTGCTTGCCACGTATGCGGTGTTGTAGTTGAACGATACCGGGTGATCATCGGACAGGTTGGTTCCGATCAGCGGCGTGCCGGTCAGCGCACCGCCGGCCATGCCGATTGCCGTCGTGCGGCTCAGCACCTCGCCCAGCGCGATCGTGCCGTCGTGGCAGGAGAGGCACAGCAGCGATGCGCCGTTCGGCTGCCCGGGGGCGCTCTTCAGGGTCGAGCTGGTGTAGGGCGTGTACGTGGCGGAGGGGAGGCGGCGGTTCCACAACTGGTTGCTCGGCTGGGTATCGTGCGGCGCGTGGCAGAAGATGCAGATCTCGGTTTCGCTGGTGGCCTTGCGGGTGCCCGGCCCGCTCGCGGAGAGATTGTGCTTGGTGGTCGCGATCGCTGCGTCGGCAGGCGCCGCGGTGAACGCCAGTTGCGCCAGCAACGCCAGCATCCCGGCTGCGAACATCCGTCCTGTTCGACCGCTCATGTCGGACCTCCGATGTAGCGAAATATCTGGATTCGCCTGTTGTACGAGTCCGCGACGTAGATCAGGTCGTTCTCGTCGATGAAGATGCCTGCCGGAAGCCAGAACTGGCCGCGTCCGCTCCCGAGGCCGCCCAGGACGAGCAGGAGTTGTCCCGATTCGTCGAAGATCTGCAGCACACCCTGAAGCGCGTCGACGATGTAGACGTGCCCGTAGCTGTCGGTCGCCACGCCCTTCTGGCGCATGAAGTCGCCCGCGCCGTCCCCCGCCTGCCCAAACTGCTTCAGGTATCGATTCTGTCGATCAAACACCTGGATACGGAAATTCAGCGAGTCGGTGACAAAGAAGCGGGACTGCGCATCGCGCCAGATCTGGGTCGGGTAATTGAACTCGCCGTCGTCCGCGCCGCGCCGGCCGAAGCTCGATTCGAGCATCCCGTCGCGGTTTAACACGTTGACGCGATGCGCGGTCGTGTCCACCACGTAGAGGCGGGACGTGTCGCGATCGAAAGCCATGCCGGTCGGTTGCCCCATCTTCGGCAGCGGCATCGGGACCGCCGCTGTCGCGCCGGGGCGAATCACCAGCACCGAAGCCAGCACCGAATCGGCGACGTAGACCTCGCCGTCGCTGCCGACGGCGAGCCCGACCGGGGAAGGCAGCGGTGCATCGTCCTCGGCGCCGATCAGGTCGTAGCGCCCGCCCACCCGATCGAAGCGATGCACGCCCTTGGCGCCGGGGTCGGCCACGTACACGACGCCCTTCACCGCGACCACCGCCATGGGCCGTACCAGCCGCGCTTCGCTGGCGCCGAACAGGAACTCCCCCACGCGCTGGAAGAACCCCTTCTCGATGCCGAACTCTTCCGGCCGCGAGAAGGCGTCGACGAAGGCGATGCGCGCCGGTACTTCGACCTCCTCCGGCCAGGTCAGCGGCGCCTGATCCTCGAGCCGGGGCGCCGGCGACGTGCAGGCGCCCAGTGCCAGCAAGACCGCCAGCATTGCGACAAGGCCGCCGGCGCGCTGCATCAGAAATCCCTCCGCAGCTTGATCTCGCCCATCGTGTGGGTGGCTTGCGTGATCCCCTGCGTCTCGCGCGTCCGGGACAGGTCGAAGGTGAGCAGGAATTTCCGGATGCGCCATACCGCCTTGGCCGACGTCATCGTGTACTGGCGCGCGACTTCCGGGGCGCCCTTGTCGGTGGTGCGCGTGGCGTCGATCGACAGGCCGAGGCCGTTGCGGAACCGGGACCCGAGCCTCAGATTGTAGGTGGTCGAGGTGACGTCCTGGATGGGCGTGTAGACGTAGGCGGTGTCCTGCTGCAGCGCGCCGATGCGGATCGCGCCGCGTGCGATCAGCGGCAGCGATGACTCGACATAGGCTTCGTAGGTCGTCCGCCGGTACGGCGAGATGACTTCGCGGCGGTCTTCCCATTCGGCGAAGCCGCCGAGCTTGACCTCCAGAGTTGCCAGTTCAAAGGGGACGTCGGCGCGCGACCCGAAGGTGGTGGACGTCGTCGGATTGAGCGGAGACGTCGGCATGCCGGAGATCAGGCGCGGCGACGAATCGTAATAGCGGACGTAGACGCTGAAGTAGTTCTTGAGGTTCCAGCTCAGGTCCGCGGTGGTGGCGAAGTCGGCAAGCGCGAAGGTGCCGCCGGTGTCGTGCTCGTAGTCGATCAGCACCTCCTGGCCGTCGAGGATATTGCCGGCGACCAGCCGCTGGATCTCGGTGACGAGCCCGATCTCGCGCAGCGTGTAGTCGACGCCCTCGACGAAGGTCTGGGTGCGCTGCGCGTTGCTGACCACGACGCTGCCGGCGATGACCTGCGGGCGCCGCAGCGGCACCCAGCTCGTTCCGCTGAGCGTTGCCCGCTCGCCCACCACCTGCGCCACCGGCTCGATGGCGGTCTGGTCGCGCAGCAGGTAGACGACGCCGACGTTCGTCATCAGCTCGCCCAGCGTAAGGGGTTTCCGGTAGTTCACCGAGCCGCTGATCGCGCCCGCGTTCGCGCTGTAGACGGTGTTTCGGTTGAACGTCGCGGTGGCATCGGCCGTGGCGCCGAGTTCCGGCGTCGCCTGCCAGGTGACGCCGGCATTCACGGCGTTGAGGTTCGCCGACTGGTCGCCCGTCGCCGTCGTCTGGTCGAGCGAATCGAACTGGTAGCGCGCGCGCGTCTGCAGCCCGTCCGAGGGCCGCCCCCGAAAGTTGACGTCGAAGCGGAACTGGCTGGTGTCGACGATCGGTCCCTGGTCGCCGGAGAAGTTCTGCGTATACAGCGAGATCGCGTTGGTGACGCCGTACCGGTTGTCGGCGCCGAAATCGAGGCTGGTGTCGAGGTCCGCGCGGCCGCTGCGCGAGCGCGTCGTCTGGATCGGCAGGCCGAGGCTGCCGCTCTGCGAGTCGTCCTGGATCGCCTGGTAGCGGAAAGTGGTGTCGCCAAGCTTGCCCCAGGTCTTCTCGGTCCTGAAGTTGTATCTCGTCGATGCGGTCGTCGATGACCTGGTTGGTGCCCTTGCCCTGCGTGTGGTAGCGGTTCGCGTCGATCCGGATCGGCATCGGCGTCACGGGGGCCAGCAGCGCGAAATCGAACCCGTAGCGCGTGTTTTCGGTGAGCAGGCTCTGCGCCGGTCCGACCGGCTGGCTGTCGTTCATCACCTCATAGAAGAGCCCGCCGCGGTAGGGCTTGTCGCGCAGGATGGTGGCCCTGGCGGACAGGTTGTAGGTGAAATTGTTGGACCGGGTGTCGACCCCGTCGCTGGCGTAGCCCTGGTGGTAGAACGCGGGACCAGCGCCGAGGTCGAGCAGCAGCAGATTGGGGTGATAGACGTAGTTGTGCGTCATCACGAATACTTCGCCGCTCAGGTTCGACAGCGTCTGCTTCGAACCGTAGTCGCCGGTGATGTTGTTGTTGGAGTCCTGCCAGTATTTTCCGAGCAGGAAGCCTTCGATTCCGGTCATCCGGAACGGCGCGACCTCGGGCGCTCTCGGCGGTGCGCTGCGCGCTGCGCGACTGTGCCCCGCTGTCCATCACGGCCAGCAGCGCGACGACGCCGAACAACATCGCTGCGGCGTGTCCCCTGCGGTGGTCAGTCAGCGTCGTCCGCACTTGCCGTCAGCCGCCGGGTTTGGCTGCCGGTTCGGGGTCCGCCGGGTAGTTGGCGCCGGTCATCCTGCCGAAACCGAAGACGTCCACCTGGTCGGGCCCGAACTGGCTGACCACGAGGATCACGTACTCGAGATTGAATCCGGGCGCCGCGAAACGACGGAACAGATCCACGTTGTCGTAGTCGATCGAAATTCCCGCCGGCAGGTTGAGTCCCTGCGAGCCGTCGGACGGCTGGCCGAACGCCATCAGCACGCGCGCGGTGTTGTCGAAGATCTGCACATTCTGGAACGCGGCGTCGCCGACGTAGATGCGACCGGCGCGATCGACGGCGATGCCCTTGGGGCGCGCGAATTGCCCGGGGGCCTGGCCGGATTCGCCGAAACGGCGGACGAACTTGCCTTCGGGCGTGAAGCAGGACACGCGGAAGTTGCCGGTCTCGACCACGCAGAGATTGCCGTCGTGGGTCAGCGCCAGATTGGTCGGCTGGAACAGCGACCCCTCGTCGGCGCTGCCGGACTTGCCGAGCTTGAACAACAGCTTGCCGCTGCGCTTGTCCAGCACCCGCACCTCGTGATGCTCGATGTCGGCGATGTAGAGCCGGTCGCCGATCACCTGCGAGTCGACAGGCTTGAACTCGCCCTTCTCGCCGAAGGCAGCGACGAACCGGTCGGCGCGGTCGTAGACCAGCACCTGGTTGCGCCCGGTGTCGGTCACGTACTTGGTGCCGTCGGCTTCGATCGAAACGTTGATCGGGCGCTGCATGCGGCCGGCGCCGGCGCCTTCGATGACGGAGAATTTCCGCGCCTTCAGGTCGAAGACGGCCAGCGCGTGCGCGCGGCTGTCGGCGACGTAGATCTTGCCGTCGAACAGCGTGGCGCCGTAAGGCCTCAGCAGCGCGTTCTCGGACCCTTCAGCCCCCAGGACGAAGTCGGCGAGGCCGTCGCGGGGGGCGCCCACGTCGCGCGCGTCGGCGAACTTGGTGAGATGTTGGATGCGCGGCGGATCCGGCTGCCCCGGGTAGAAGACCGCCGTCGGCGCCGCCTTGGGCTTGGTGGGCGCTTCGGCGCAGCCGCCGAGCAGCGCGATCGCCGTCAGCAGCGCGGCAGCAGACTGGAATCCGGTCGACAGGGTGCGGGTCAGGTTCATTGGGGTGGGCAAGTAAATGAGGGGGGCGGACGAGCGACGGTGTCGGATATGAGGCGCGATCGAACGAGCGCGGATTATGCCATCGTCGTAGCGACTCGGCGCCGCCCCGCGAAAAAAACGACCGGCATGAAATGCCGGTCGTTCGTCGCGGAACGATCCCGCAGAATTGCCGTTACTTGGTATGGCACTTCAGGCAGAGCGCGCTCGCGGCGTTGGTCGTGCGCAGAAGGCCAGCAATGCCCGCGCTGTTGTGCACGTCGTGACAGCTGGCGCATTCCAGCTTCGCGCTGTAAAGCGGAACGTTGGCGACCACGAGGCTGGCGCTGGCTCGGTGTCACCAGCCCGCCGTCGGCGGTGGCGAGCGCGGCGTCGTACGTGAAGCCGATCGGATGGTCGTTGGAGAGGTCGGTGCCGAGCAGGGCGTCGCCGGTGATGTTGGTGGTTCCGGTTCTCGTCCCGTAGCTGTCGATCGCCACCTGCCGTCGTGGCAGGACAGGCAGAGCTTCGAGACGCCCGCGGGCTGAGCCTGAGTGGAGTTCAGCGTGGAACTCGAATACAGCGTGAAGGTGGCCGCCGTCGGCGCGTGATTCCACAGAGGCGTGCCGCCGGCGTTGTTGTGCGGTGCGTGGCAGAAGATGCAAATTTGCGTGCTGCCATATCCCTCGGCGGAGAAGTCGTGGGCTGATCCAGTGATCACTGCCGACGCCGACGTCGCGAACGTCATGCCCAATACCGCCGCTGCCGCCAGCAGCGCGTTCGTTACGACATTCCTGAATCCGGATTTCATTTTTTCCCTTTCCTGTGACCTGTGATGTAGAAGACGTCTTCGCTGCGCTGCGTTGTGCTGCTTGCGTACACTTTCGAGCACAGACCGTGCCAGCGTTGGGGCGATGCCTTCTGGCTTGCCGGAACGCCGGCGGTTGATGAAGAAACAATGGCTTGCATAAGTGGAGGCCGGTTCACTGGGAACGCCGGCGCCGACAGCCACGAGGCAGTTCATCGTTTTCGAGAGGGGCATTCTTCAATGTGAGAAACGGCAAGGGGGTCGGCAAAGGGGGGGCGCCCCCACTCACCGCGCCGCCTGGCAGCGTTCGATGCCGGCCTTCGCGGTCGCGTCGCTGTTGTCGATCGCCAGCGCCCGCTTGTAGGCTTCGACGGCGCCGGCGCAGTTTCCCTGTGCCTGCAGGATCTGACCGATCAGCGCGTGCGCGGCGGCGAGCTTCGGGTCCTTGTCGATGCTCTTTCTGGCGTTTTCGAGCGCCTGGTCGAGATGCCCGGACTTGAACTGCGCCTCGGCGAAAGCCTTGTACCGCCGCGCGACCTGGACGTCGCCGCCCTCCACGGCCTTCGGCGGTTCGAGCGCCAGCCGCAGTTCGTCGTCCGAGATCTCGCCCAGCAGAAAACGGATCCGGGCCGTGACGACGGCGCAGTAGTCGACCGAGCGGAAGGGTTCGAACGCGGCCAGCCTGTGGTCGCGGCCGACGACGACCACCACCGGGTGGACCGCGATGCCCAGGCTGCCGTAGAGCACGTCGCCGCGGTCGACCAGCACCGGGGCGGTGAAGCGGGCGTCGCGGACCAGTGTGGCCACGGTTTCGGGCGGGGCCGAGTCGGACACCACGCCGACCCAGCGCACCGGCTTGCCGGCGAGTCCGCCCTGGCACTGCGCGAGGTCGCGCAGCACGGCGAGCGCGCGGTCCTGGTTCGGCCGGAAGAACACCAGCACGCTGGCCTCGGTCGCGGCCAGCGCCGGCGCCTTGCCGCCGTCGAGCGTGGGCATCTCGGCATTGGCGACCGGCGTGCCGATCGCGGCGTGCGCCGCGCTGGCGGGGTGCAGTCCGGTCAGCGACCAGACGAACGCGGCGACCAGCGTCCCGCCGGGCAAGCGTTCCCGCCATCGGCAGTTTACTTGGCCGGGGCATTGACGTAGGTCTTCGGCCCGTGGCAGGTCTTTTCGCAGGAGCCGCCGGTGGGCGTCTTCTTGTAGTTGAGCTTCAGCATCCAGCCGCCCGAGCCGTAGGGCACGCCTTCGCGCAGATGGTGGTCCTGCGCCGACGCGTGCACCTCGTGGCAGGCGCGGCAGGTGCGGCCGCGACCGACCTGCTGCAGGTGCAGGTTGTGCAGGTTGGTCGATCCGTTGCGGAAGCTCGTGAGCGTGGTCGTCTGCGGCGTCGAGAACGCGGTCTCCTGGTGGCAGGAGAGACACAGCTTGTAGGTCGCCGGCGAGTAGGGGGCGTAGAACTCCTTCGGGTAGTCGTCCTTCAGCAGGCGGAAGTGATCGGCGCCGTGCGGCTGGTGGCAGCTGCCGCAGTCCTTGGCCGCGACCGGCCCGTGCCACACCTTGTTGTTGGCCAGCCAGGTCTTGATGTTCTGCAGCTTCTTGCCCGCCGCGTCGACCATGTTGTCGTTGTTGTGGCAGTTGACGCACAGGTCGAACGGCAGCTGGACCAGCAGCTTTTCGACCGAGCTGCCGTGCGGGTCGTGGCAACTGGTGCACTGCTTGCCGGTGGTGAGCGCCTTGTGCTTGACCGGCGCGCTGTCGGCCAGCTTTTTGATGTCGTCGTGGCAGGTCACGCACAGCGCGCCGCCGGCGCCCAGCAGCAGCTTGGGGTGCTTCGCGTTGTGCGGGTTGTGGCATCCGGTGCAGTCCTGCGTCGCCGGGAAGTGCTTGTGCGGCCGCTTGAGCACGTCGACGAACTCCTCGTGGCAACCCAGGCACAACGTCGGTCCTTTCTTGGTGACGGGGCCCGGCTTCTTCGGGTCGGCGCTCTGGTGGCAGAGCGTGCACTCGCCGGCTTCGAACGGGGCGTGGCTCGACACGGGTGCGGGCTGCGCAGGCAGCGGCGTGAGTCCCTGCGCGAGCAGCGGGGCAGGCAGCGCCAGCGTGAGCGCCAGCAGGAGGGAATGCGCAATGCCTCGGAGTTTCATCGACACCTCTTCTCGTCGGACGGTGGCACGGCGACAGCCGTCAAATACGACAAACGCCCCCTCGGCCGGGTGGCCAGGGGGCCCATCGGAGTGCGGGGGCTCGCGAGCGACTTATCCGCGATGGCGGCCCGCTATTTCTTGTGGCAGGTCAGGCAAAGTGCGCTTGCGGCGTTGGAAACGCGCAGGAATTTTCCGGAGGGGCTCATGCCGAGACCTGGATCGTGCACGTTGTGGCAGGAGCCGCACTCGACACCGCCGGCGTAGAGCTTGATGGCGTACTGCGACAGCCCGCCCCAGCCTTTGAGCGCGTTGGGAGGGGTCATGAAATCGGGATCCTGCGCCGCGGTCGGGTAGGGCATCGAGATCGGGTGATCGTTGGAAAGGTCGGTGCCGAGAACCAGGGTTCGCCTGCCCGTTCCGTAATAGTCGACGTGGCAGCGCTCGCAATTGGGGTAGCGTGGTCATGTCGGGCCGGTCCGAGCCGGGAGGCGACACGAGGTCGTGCTTGGTGCTGACGCTGTTGCCGTTCACCATCGTCGAGGCGTTGACGCCGTCGTGACAGCTGAGGCACAAGCCGCGAGGCGACCTTCGGCTGTGCCGTCGCGGTGTCCATCGTCACGCTGCCGTAGAGCGTGAAGGTCTGCGTCGTCTCGGCGCGGTTCCAGAGCGGCGAAGGCAGATTGATGTTCGCGTGGTGCGGCGTATGGCAGAACTCGCACACCTGCGGTGTCTCCGGCGTGCTGAGATCGTGCCGCGAACCTACGACGCTTGCGGCATGCACGACTTGCGAAAACAAAAGCGCGCCTAGAACGACGAGCAACTTCTTCACAATGTACTTTCCGATGAGGCCCGAAAGGTGGAGGGCGCGAACATGCCAATCGAAACGCACATAAGCACGTGCCATGCCACGGGCGGAAGGATCCATGCGCGGAACCGGGCGGTGCAGCGAGCGATGACGGTTGCGGCCGGCGCAAGTCGACGCGTTCATGGGCGTCAGTGCGATCGCGCTGCAAGGGACGTCGCGCGGCGCCGCCTTGCAGCGGAGTCCGCGATCGCGCCGCTTGCTTCGCCCGCCGCGGACATCCGGAAATTCTCGAAAGTGAGACTGCGGTCTTGAAACTGAGGTATGGACGGTAGGGTTATCGCGCGCCTATGCAATGGCCCAACATGGTCTTGCAGGAGCGCCTTCAGGCGCGATGCATTTGCGGGGCAGGGATTCGGGGCAGCCCATTCGCGACCAAAGTCGCGCCTACAAGAACCCGCTCGCGTGTCACTGGCACGCTCTGTATGGCACGGCGATTGCTGTTCCATAGGGTCGACGCTTCTCTTTTCCATGGGCAGTCCGTGTTACGTGTAGACAAACTCCTGCCCGATCGCCCCGTTGCCGTCCTGAATCCCGCCCGGTGGCGGAGTGATTTCTCGCCGCGGAGCTTCTATCCGCGTGTCGGCAGTTTGCTGCCGTGGCTGTTCGCCGGCGCGCTGGTCTCCTGCGCGATTGGGTTCTACGTCGGATTTTTCCTGGTTCCGATCGATGCGGCGCGCGGTGAGACGTATCGCATCATCTACATCCACGTTCCCGCCACCTGGATGTCGTTGCTCATCTTCCTGCTGATCGCGTTTTGGGCGGGTGTCGGGCTTTTCTTCCGCGCTCCGCTGGCCGCGATGATGGCGCAGGCGCTGGTCCCGACCGGGACGACGTTCGCGTTCATGGTGCTGTGGACCGGCGCGCTCTGGGGCAAGCCTGTCTGGGGATCGTGGTGGGTATGGGATCTTCGGCTGGTCGCCGAATTGATCATCTTGTTGCTCTACCTCGCGATGCTTGCCGTTCAGACCTGGGTCGAGGACGCGCGCCTGGCCGATCGGCTGTCGGCCGGGCTGGCGCTGCTGGGTGTCGCCATTGTTCCCGCCATTCTGGTCTCGGTGGTGTTCTGGCCGTCGGGGCACCCGAACGCTGCGGGCGTGCCGACGGGAACGGTTGGCGGTCCCTTCAACACCCTCACCGCGCTGGTCGCCGTGGCGACGGGATTCTGGTTGTATGGCAGCGGGATGGCATTGGTGCGCCTGCGCTGCGTCATCCTCGAACGGGAGCGCCAGAGCGATTGGGTGAGCGCGTACGGTGCGGGGCGACGATGACCAGCGGGACGGAACTGTACGTCTGGGGCTCCTACCTCATGGGGCTTGCTGCTCATGGCGTCCGAAATCGCGCTGCTCCTCCTCGAGGTCGAAGACGATCCACGACCACCTGGGGTGGTCCCACAGCTTCATGCGGCTTCCCCGGCGCCGGGGATTCCGGACCGATCAGACCCGCCGCGACCAAAGGACCTGAACCGCACCGCGGACTGGTATCCTCTGGGCCGCGAATGACGGCACCCAAGGCCGTCCCTGTCGCCGACGGAGAATCCACATGAGGCGTTTGGTTGGAACGTGCGCGTTGCTGGCGGTCTGCGCATCGGCTGCGCTCGCCCAAGGCGACCCGGCGACAAAGTCGGTCGAGGAAGGCCGCAAGATCGCTGCGCAGGTGTCCTCCGCCTTGCGCAATCAGCTGATCAAGGAGATGCAGGCCAGCGGACCGTTGCGCTCGCTGATCGTCTGCAAGCACACCTGCCCGGAACTGCTGTCGGCGCCCTCGCGCAGGACCGGCTGGCGGATCTCGGCGGTGAGCCTCAAGCCGCGCAATCCGGCGCTGGGAGCGCCGGACGCCTGGGAGCAAAAGGTCCTCGTCGATTTCGAGCGCCGCGTGGCCGGGGGCGAAAAGGCCGAGGGTCTCGAAGCAACCGAGATCGTCAGCGAGCCGCAGGGCAGGTTCTTCCGCTACGCGGTGGCCATGCCGGTGGAGCCGCTGTGCCTGGTCTGCCACGGGCCGAGGGCATCGCTGCCGGCGCGCGTGCGGGAACAATTGGCGATCGACTACCCGTTCGACCGGGCGATCGATTTTGCCGCAGGCCAGATCTACGGCATCGTCGCAATCAAGCATTCGCTTTGATGGTCGAGCGCAAGGTCGAATTGTGCGGTCCTCGGTCGCGGCCGCTGCCCTGCGCGGCCGCTTCCCTGCTGTCGGCGTCGTGAAGCTGTCGCTGCGCGCCAAGGGTCTGATCGCATTCGCCGCCGTGGCGGTCTATTTGACCATCGCCGGGTTGGTCCTCGGCAGCGAGCGACAGAAGCTGCTGCGCGTATCGGTGGAACTCGAACGACTCAACGAACGCGATGCGGCGCTGGCAAAAGTCAGCTTCGCGCTTGACCAATCGCTGCTGCGGCTGCAGGGTGGTCTTCTGCGCTTCCGGCGCGCCCAGTTCCCTGGACGACGACGTCGCGCTCGATGTCGAGCTGATTCAATCGGGATTGCAGCTGCTGCAGCGGTTTTCTCCGGAGTTCGACGACGACATCAGTCGTCTGGGGCGGGAGGTGTCCGAACTGCGGCGCGCGCCGGCGCAAAGCCGGCTGCTGGCGCTGCAGGATGCCGAACGCGAGATTGCGCGGCGCCTGGATGAACTGCAGGCCGAGGCGCAGGACATGCGCAAGTCCCAATGGGAAACCTACTATCGCATCTATGACAGGATGACGCTGCTGGAAATCATCATCGGCCTGTTCGGTGCGGTCTTCTTCGGCGGGCTGATCTCCCTGTTCTTCACTCGCCTCGCGTGGGATGTCCGCAAGCTGGAAACGTACGCGACCGCGGTGGTGACCGGGTATCGCGGGCCGCCGCTCGACATCACGCGCGTCCGATGAAGTCGGCAGCCTGATGGAGGCCGTGAATCGGATGCAGTCCGAACTCGGCGAGCGCGAACGGAAGCTCGAAATCGCGCGCGAGCAGCATTTCTATCAGGAGACGAATGGCTGCCGTAGGATCCCTCGCCGCGGCGGTCGCGCACGAAATCAACAACCCGATCGCAGCGATCGCCGGCATTGCGCAGTCGATGTGCGCGGCGACGGATGCCACGAGTCTGCAAGAGGGAGCCGATGGTTTCGGCGGACCGCAGATGATACTCGAGCAGACGCAGCGCATTTCGACGATCTCGCGCCAGATCACCGAGTTCACGCGTCCGCGCGCGCCGGTGCCCGAGTTGCTCGATCTCAACGCGCTCGTCCGCAGCACCTGCAAGTTCATCACCTACGACCGTCGGTTGAGGAATGTCGACGTCGTGCTCGAACTCGATCCGGAGATGCCCGCCATCGAGGCGGTGGCCGATCACCTGAGCCAGGTCCTGATGAACCTGATGATTAACTCGGCCGATGCGCTGACGGGCGTCCTCGATCGGGGGCCCACGATTCGGGTAGCGACCCGGCCGGCGGCGGGCGAAGTGGTGCTGACGGTCGCCGACAACGGCAACGGCATGGATGCCGCGACGCTGGCGCGTGCCTTCGAAGAGTCGTTTTCCACCAAGCCGTCCGAATTGGGGCGCGGTCTCGGGCTGCATCTGTGCAAGTCGCTGATCGAGCGGGATGGCGGACGGATCGAGCTCCAATCGACGTCAGGCGAGGGCACGACCGCGACGGTGCGCCTGCCATTGCAGTCCATTTCAACAACCACGGATTGATCGACTTCCCATGCATATCCTGGTCATCGATGATGAGTTGGCCGTCCGGCAAATCCTGGCCAGCGCGGTCGGGAAAGCCGGATATTCGGTGGATCAGGCGGCTACGGTTGCCGAGGCCACCGCCAAGCTGGCCCGCGCAGACGTCGATGTCGCGTTGTGCGACATCAAGCTGCCGGATGGCAATGGCATCGACCTGGTTCGCAGTTCCCGCGCCGCCGGCATCGAGACGACGTTCATCATGGTGACCGCGTTCTCGTCGACGGAAACCGCCGTGGAAGCGTTGCGGGCGGGGGCTGCCGACTACGTCGTCAAGCCCGTTCACAACGAGGAGGTGCTGCACCGGATCGCGCAGATCGAAGCGCTGGGCGGCTTGCGCGAAGAAAACCGCGCCTTGCGCCGCACGGTGAGCGAGATCGCGCGGAAGGTCTTTCGGTTCGCCTCCCCGGCAATGGTCGAGGTCGACCGTCTGGTGGCCAAGGTCGCCCCGACTTCCAGCACCGTGCTGATTGCCGGCGAAAGCGGGACCGGCAAGGGTGTGATCGCGCGCCAGATCCACGACCAGAGCACGCGCCGCGCGGCCCAGTTTCTTGCGGTCAACTGCAGTGCGATACCCGAGCAGTTGCTCGAGAGCGAGTTTTTTGGACACACCAAAGGCGCATTCACCAGCGCGGCGCAGGCGCGCAAGGGGTTGTTCCTGCAGGCCGAGAAGGGAACGCTGTTCCTGGACGAGATCGGCGAGTTGCCGCTGCACATGCAGAGCAAGCTTTTGAACGTGATCGAGGACAAGGAAGTGAGGCCCCTGGGCAGCGAGCAAAGCCGCAAGGTGGATACCCGGATCATCGCTGCGACCAACCGCAATCTGCAGGAGCTGGTCAATCGCGGAAGCTTTCGTGAGGACCTGTTTTTCCGGCTTTCAATGTTCCAGATCGCGCTTCCGCCGCTGCGCGAGCGCCCTGTCGACATTCCGGGGCTGATCAAGTTCTTTCTGGGCAGCGGCGGGGCCGGCGGGAGCGCCTCGCGCGGGATCGAAATCGATCCGCTGGCCGAGGAAATTCTGTTGTCCTATGGCTGGCCGGGCAATGTCCGCGAACTCGACAACGTCATCAATCGGGCGCGGATCCTGGCCGAGGACAATCGCATTACCCTCGGCGACCTTCCTTCGCACCTGATCGAGGCGACCGCGCCGTCGGCGCCCGGCGGCGCAGGGCCTGCCCCGGAGGGCAATCTGCGCGACCGGCTGCGCAAGTTCGAGTCCGATCTGTTGTTGCGCGCAGTCGAAGACGCCGGGGGGGATCGCAAGCTCGCGGCGCAGCGGCTGGGCATCGGGCTGTCCAGCCTGTATCGAAAGCTGGAAGATCTTGCTCGATGAACGGCGGCGAGGAAGTCCGACGTCGAGGCCTCGATGGCGCAAGCTTTCATCTGTGTGATATTATGCCACAGTCATATCGGGTCGCCGGGGAAAGGCGGCAGCGCGCGCCACCCAGGGAATGCTTTCCTGCGTCGCAGCGAAATGCGTTCCTTCTCGCGGCCGCACTGACGGTCGCCGGACGTCGATACGGTCCAAATTCCATCTGGGAAACGGTCACGGGTTTTCGATGAAGTGCCTCGTTATTGGTCTGCTCTTCGCCATCGCCGGCAACCTGTTTGCCGCCGACGGCAGGGGCGGGGCCGTTCCGGGTGGGCGAGAGGTCATCGAAGGCAAGGTGTTCCAGTGGTCGGTGCCGTTGGCACTGTCTGCCCGCGATCCCGCGGCAGATACCGACGGCAACATCTATTTCGCCATCGCAAAGGGCGACCGGATTGCCCGGTTCGATATCAGGTCCCACCAGTTCAGGGAATGGGACCTGCCGCCGGGGACAAGCCCGCATGGCGTGGCGATCGCCCGCGATGGCAAGGTCTACTTCGCCGGCAAGGCGAGTGGCGTCCTGGGCGAGCTGGACACGGCGACAGGCGCCGTGCGTCGCCACCCGACGTCCGCCGCATCGAGCGGCCCGTATTCGGTGGCGTTGGATCGCGACGGCAACGTCTGGATGACCGAACGCGCCGCGGGGCGGCTGACCCGGTTTGATCCGGCGAGCGGCAGGATGGACTCGTATCCGATGGATGGGGAGCCCTATGGACTCGCCATCGACCCGCGAGGTGTCGTCTGGGTCACGCGGATCGGCGCCGACGCGGTAAACAGCTTCGATCCCAGGACCGGAAGGACCACGGAGTTGCATACCGGCACAGGGTCCAAGCCGCGTCGCCTCGCCCTCGCGCCGGACGGGCATTTGTGGGTCTCGCTTTACGGCACCGGCAAGCTCGTCAAGATCGACACCGCATCAGGACGAACGGTCAAGGAATTTCCGTTGCCCGACGGCTCGAATTCCGGACCCTATTCGGTGAACGTCGATGCCTTGGGACGCGTCTGGGTCGCCTTGTTCCAGAAGGACTCCGTCGCCATCCTTGAGCCGGGAAGCGAAAAATTTCGCGTCATCCGATTGCCCGACAGGAACGCGGGTATCCGAAATGCGACTATCGACGGCAAGGGCCGTTACTGGTTCGTGGCAACCGCGACCGGAAAACTCGGTGTCATCGAGTAGCGTCGCCTGGCCCGGCGCTTGTGCGCAAATGACTCGCGCACGAGTTTCGTGTGCCGGCAGTCTGCTAGAGTCGCGCCTTCAAGATCCCCAAGAGTGGAGAAGCAAA
>CAWBGE010000001.1:0-19523 GCA_963788185.1 uncultured beta proteobacterium | reverse complement strand
GTGGCTGTTGCCCGAAACCCGACGGTCGTCCCGGCTCGCAGCTCGGCCTGGTCGGCGTCGCGATCCGCAGCGAGACGCACCTGACCGGTCGCGGCGGCGGCGGAGGCGGCGGCTCGTCGACGGCGGGGACGGTGTGTTCGCCGCGATCAACCTCGTAGCGCTTGCGCCACCGTCCCGACGACGCCGCGTAGCCGAGATCACGTAGGTGCCCGGGCTGCGGCCGATCAGCGGATTGCCGCAGTTGAAGCGCGTATCCGCGGTGACGTCCGCGGTGCTCCCGTCGTTGTACCTCGCCGTAGCGGTGAAGTCGGCCGACTTCCACCTTCGATGGCGGTCTGCGATGCGGTCACGGTGAGCGCCACCACTTTCATTCCGCCGCGGCGGCGTCACGGTGCCCGGCGGCGTCGCGTCGGTGCCGGGCGTCGGCGACGACTGCGCGCGAGCGCGGCACTGCGCCGCGATTGCGAGAAGGTCCTGGTTGCCGCCCAATTCCAGCAACGTGCCCTGGAGCACATCGCGCACCTTGTTCGCAGCTTGTCCAGCTGCGCAGGATTCCCGCAGTCGGCGAGGGCATCGGCGATGTTCTGCTCGTGAATCCCGGCGCGTTCAACGAATGGCACCTGTTCGACAAATCGCCGCAATACGTTCCGCAGTGAAACTTTGTCTGGGTCGGGTTCGCGCGTTTCGAGTGCGTCCAGTTGCTGCGTGACCCTCGTCTGGAGCCCCTCGAAGCGCGCCTGTGCACCCGGAAAGGTCGTCGTGTAATGCAGGCGACTGGTTTCAATCTCTTGCAGGAGCGCCACGCCCTCCTGCGCCATCTCCGCCATCCTGCCCAGCAACTCACGGATATTGCGTATCACGTCGGCCAGCCGGTTCCGAAACGCCAAAAAGCGTTCTGCATCCGCCTGCGCCAAATCCCGTACGGTACCGGCGTAGAGCGCCGCGTCCAGAAAGACGGCGTGCGCCGCCTCCGCAGCATCGCGGTCGCGCTGCATTTTGGCGGCGAGGCGCTTCGCCTCCTGGTAGAGATCCTCGACGGCCGCCGCGTCCTGGTCGGTCTTACAGCCATCAGCACGCGTCCGTGCCGTCGCAAGTGTGGCGGTGACTTGGGCTTCGCCGTCGGCCGCGGCAACACCGTACGCAATCGCCTTCTGCAACGCCGCGCGCGCCTCGCGACACTTCTGCAGACTCAGCTTTTCGATCTCGGGGCCCGTCTGCGGGATATCGTTGATCGGGAGCCGCATTGCATCGGCTCGCTTGCCTTCCACAAGCTTCTGCGCCCGAGCAATCCACTCGTCCGTCTTGCGCGTCAGCCGCGCAAGCCAGTCGTTCATCATCGCCTCGTGTTCCATCCGCTCCTGTGTGCGCTGCTCCTCCGGCAGTGCCAGCGCCAGCGCCGCGAGCGTCTCGCTCTCCTCGCGCTGCAGCAGCTTCCCGAACTCCGTGGAGCGCGTGATCTCGATTCTGTACTGGGCGATCGGATTGCCCCCGCCCAACGCCAGCACACCGGCCTGCACGAGGTTGCGGTTCCTATCGGCCTCGAACTCGTCGATGAGCTTTCGGATGTACTCGGGAGCCGCCCAATACGCCGCCGTGCGATCCCCCGTCGCGGTGGCGTAGGGGTGGAGCTTGGTCGCGTCCGGCATCCGCGGCGGCGTGGCCTTGGCGGAGGCGTCCAGCTCCGCCTTCATTTTTGCGATATTCTCGTTATTCTTGACCGTCTCGGCGCGGACTACGTCCAGCTTCTCCCGCAATGCGGCGGCGTCATCGGCGGCGCGCGCAACACCGGCGGAAAGCGAGAGCACGCAGAGCGCCGCGAACAACACCAGCAAGCCGCGGCGACCAACGCCGAATGCGGCCCTCAGCGAAACACTGGGCATGAGGCGATCTCGGCTGTCGGCGTTGGGATGCCGTTCGCCGCCACCGAAGTGTGGTCGCGCCCGCGCACCGGCGCACGCCGAGCGCGAACGCAATGGAGATTGCAGCGATCAGGACGGGAACCGAACGGCGCCGGCGCGACCGAAGGTTCGGGCGCGGCGAGCCGCAACAGGGGGGGCGTGCCGGAGCGGTGCTTCGCTTCAACCGCGGGCGCGCAATCGAATCGCGATGCGCAACTTGCCACTACCTGCGGACAATTCCTCATCGCCGTGAGAACTCCGCCATGCCGGCAACAGCGCCTCGCCACTTACGCCGGGGCACCCTGCCGGGCGGTCTTGAGCACATTCAACTGATCGGCACCGTCATTCGCGTCACCACGCCCATCGGCGTCTTCACCTCGACGTTCACCGCCGTTCCGGCGCCTGCGGCGCAAGTGACCGGAATGTCGTACTCCTCGATCCGCACGTCGCCGGGGCCGGTGCCGAAATGCTGTCCCACGGCGAGCAGGTAGTTGGCGACCTTGAAGCTGGTCAATGTGCCTGGAACGATCCCGGGCCCCGTGAAGTCGATTGTCGTTCCGGCGGGCAGCGGATTGCCGTTGAGGTCGACGATGCGGAAATGGATGGTCGTGGAACCGCTCCCCGCCGGAGAGAAGTTCGCGCAACTGACGCTCGCGGGGGTCGCCGTGATGTACGCATGACTGCCCGACCAGACCATCAGGAACGAGCGCGTCAGGTAAGTGGTCTGCTGCACCGCCGGGATCCTGGGATTCGCCAGTACGCCGTTGTAGATGCCATCGGCCGGCAGTACGCAGCCGGTGCTCGCGTCCGGGGCGATGCAGGGTTCGCCGCCATCCCACTTGCCGTTCTGGTTGTCATCGCGGAAGACGCTCAGCGGCAGATCGTGCGTGCGGTTGAACTCGGGGCCTGCCGTATTGGTGCAGCCATCGCAGACGTTGTTGCCGTTGGCGTCGAAGAAGTCCTCCTCGCCGCGCAGGTAGCTCAGCACGACTGCGAGGCCTCGCGGCGGACGATCGCCGGCCGAGCAGTATTCGATGCTGCACGCGCCCGCGGCGCCGCTGACCGTCGAGTTGGTCGTCAGCGGGTCGGGGTCGTCAACCTTGCCGGAGAGGCAGGAGCCGCCGATGATTCCGTGCGACGCGCTGAAGCTCACCGCCGTGCCGTCCGGGGCCGGATTTCCGAAATGGTCGCCCATCGACATCATGATCGACGTCATGCATCCATCGTAATTCCAGCCTTCGAAATTGCCGATGGTCGCGGAACCGGACGTCCTGGCATTGACCGCGAGGCCGGTGGAAATGACCAGGACGTTCGACACCGTCGTGATCGACGTGTTCTGCACGGTGGCGGTCACGATGACGATCGGCGTCGGGATCGTTCCGGCCGATACCGCCGTGGTGACACGCCCGTTGGCGTCGCTGGTTGTCGATTGGGGTTGGACGGAGAGACCGCCCACGGTCGTGTTCAGCGTGAATGCGACCGGCGCACCCCGTACCGGCTGCCCGGCCTGATCGAACACCTGGAACGTGAGCGTCGAGAATTCCTGCCTGCCCACGCCGCCGGCGCCTTTCAACGCGATGTTGATCGGTTCCGCACTGACGAACTTGATCGAGCCCAGCGGCATGGTCGCCGGTGCCGGCACGCTGACCGCATAACTGACGCTTGCATTGCCCGCCGTGATGTCGGTGTACACCAGGCTGTTGCCGTCATCGCCCACGGTGATCACCGTGCCGGTCGTCGTCCCCGGTGTCGTGGCGGTGACCGTGTAGGCACCGGCCGCGGTCCCGGCGAGCAGCGTGATCTGCGCGACCCCGCTGCTGTCGGTCAGCGCCGAGCCCGATGCGGGGTTGAACTTGCCGGTGGCGTCGGTCGTCTTGAAGGTCACGGCGACGCCCGGCACCAGCACGCCCTTGGTGTCGCGCAATACGGCCCGGAGGAGGCCCGGGCTGGCCGGCGTGATGGTCGTGATTGCGGCGCCGCTGGCGTCGGTCAGCGTCAACGTCAGCGACGACTGCGCGATCACCGAACTGCCCGGAGATCCCGTGCTGGCGCACGAGGGCAGCGCGGGATTGCGTGTGGGATCGCGATCGACGCAGCCCTGGTCGCCGCCGCCCCCGCCCCCGCACCCGTTGAGTGCGGCCACCACAACGCCCAGGACGATCCATGTCAGGCGGCTGATGGGTTGCAGGACTCTAGACATTGCTCTCTCCCTCGCTTGGGACGGGTTCCGTTCGGGCCGCGAATGGCTCGCGCACTGGACCGCAATGGCCGGTGGCACAGGGCACATGACGGCGCCATTCATGGCGAATCTTGTTGGCGCTGATCACGGTCGCACCGGTGCAGGCTCCGCGTTGCGGGCAATCCGCGCTGCCGCTGCCGAGATCTTCGCGAGCGCGGCGGCGTCTGCGCAATCGGCGCCGAGGATGACGCGCACATCGGTATCGAAGCGCAAGCGCTCGGAAATCCTCGATTGGGGATTCGCCGGCAACCGTTCGCCGAGCGCCGCAGCGGCCGCGGCGTGGCCATCGCGATACTGGATCTCGGTCGCCCGCTGCGTGTAGGGGACCTGGTTGGTGAGCCGGGGCGCACGCATCCCGGGCACTGCGAGCAGCGCGCCGACTTTGCGTGCCATGCCGTCGACGCCGTTGCCGTTGGCGACTTCGAGCCGGTAGGCTGGGACCGCCGGCGCCTTGGGCTGTTCGACAGCGGCGGGCGGGACGCTCGCAGCCGCTGATGCCGTTACCGGCTCATTCGGTGCGGGACGTGCGCCGCCCGGCGCCGCGCCGATCAGCTGCCAGCCCGGCGGCAGCACAGGAGTCGCGGCAGCAGCCGGACTCTGCTGCGGCGTCCGCGCCGGGGCGGCTTCGCGCGGGGCGGAGATGCGTCCGAACGATGCTCGCGCCGTAACGAGCTCGTTCGCGCGCCGCGTGGACGATTCGGCACGCACCGCATCGCCGACGCCTGCATAGGCGATCCCCAGGTTGTTCCAGGTCTTCGGACTCTTCGGATCGAGCCTCGCGGCCTCCTCCAGCGCAACGACCGCATCGGCAGGCCGCTGCTGGAGCAGCAGCGTGTAGCCGAGATTGTTGTGGAGGTGGGCGGCGGCCGGCGCGAGGGCCAGCGCCGCGCGAAGATCTCTCTCCGCCTCGTCGTAGCGCCCCTGCGCGGCGAATAGCGCCGCGCGACCGTTCAACGCCTCGACATGCCTGGGATCGGTCGCCAGTGCCTTGTCATAGGCGTCGAGGGCCAGCACGTAGCGATTTTGGCTCTGGTAGTAGCGGCCCAGCTCGTAGTACCCCTGCGCCTGCTCGCCACCGTGGCGCAGGTTGACGACCGGCATCACCTTGGTCTCCGGAACGCCGACCGGCGACACACAGCCCCCGACCAGCACTGTGCTAAGCGCGACCCCGACGAGACCCCAACGCAGTTTCATCGCAACTCCTCACGCTCAATGTTGCCCCGCCATCGTCGGCAGCAGCTGGCGATAGATGTGGATGAACGACGGCCCGAGCAGCACCAGCAGCATCGACGGAAAGATGCAGAAGATCAGCGGGAACAAAAGCTTCAACGGGATCTTCGCCGCCGCCTCCTCGGCCCGCAGCCGGCGCTTGGTGCGCAGGCTCTCGGCGTGGACGCGGAGCGAATCGGCGATGCTGGTGCCAAAGCGATCGGCCTGGATCAGCATCGCCACCAGCGTGTCCACCTCCTCGACGCCGGTGCGCAGCGCGAGGTTGCGCAACGCCTTGTCCTTCGGGCTGCCCGCACGCATTTCGAGCGTCACCAGGTGCAGTTCGGCGGCAAGCGGCAGGCTGTTCATTTCCATTTCCTCGGCAACGCGCACCATCGCCGCGTCGAGACCCAGGCCTGCCTCGACACAGACGGTCGTCAGGTCGATGGCGTCGGGAAAGTGTTCGAAGATCTCGCGCTGGCGCCGGGCGACCAGCCGCGACAGCACCAGATTCGGCAGGTAGTAGCCGATGGCACTGGCGGCGACCAGCGTTACCATCATCAGCTGTGGCGAGAGCTTGACGCCGCCGATCTTTGCGTAGACGTACCAGAGTGCCGGCAGCGCGATCGCGAGGATGGTCTTTGCCGTGAAATACACGGTGGGGGCGCCGGGGCCTCGAAATCCGGCGTTCATGAACCGGATCCGCAATGGCGACTTCTCCCAGCCCTCGTCGGGTACCGACAGCTTGGCGAGCGGGCCGGTCAGCTTGACGATGCGGGCGATCCAGCGCGACGGGGTAGGCGCCGCCGGCGGCGCGGCATCGTTTCGGCCAAATTGCTGCAGGCGTCCCCGCATCATGTCGGGCGTCGACCAGTAGGTGACCAGCAGTCCCAGTCCGAACACCGCCAGGAAGACGGTCGCGAAGTAGATGGTTTGGATGGTCATGCGTCCCCCTCAGGGTCGACTCGACTCTAGACGTGGATGCGGACGATCTGCCGTATCCAGAGAATTCCGAACACCATCACGACCAGCGCGCCGATGACGAGCCTGATGCCGGCGGGATCGGTGCCCAGAACGGACAGGAATTTCGGGTTCAGCAGGTGGATTGCGAGAGCCAGCGCGAACGGCAGCAGGCAGAGCACCCACGCGGACAGCCGCCCCTCGGCGGAGAGCACGCGGATCGTCCCCGCAAGCTTGTGCCGACCGCGGATGAGGGCGGCGATGTTGTTGAGGAGTTCCGCGAGGTTCCCCCCGGTCTCGCGCTGGATCAGCACGGCGATGACGAAGTAGCGGAAGTCGGGGATCGGAACGCGGGCAGCGAGGTTCAGCAGCGCGTCCTTCATCGCAATCCCGTAGTTCACTTCGTCGAAGGCGATCCGGAACTCGCCGGCGATCGGGTCCGGCATCTCGTCGCCGACCATCTGCAGCGCGCTGGGAAACGCGTGTCCGGCGCGCAGCGCGCGGCTCATCATTTCCAGAGCGTCAGGCAGTTGCAGGTCGATCTGCACCAGTCGCTTGCGCTTTCGGTTGACGACGTGCAGCAACGGCAACAGGCCGAGGACGACGCAGAGCAGCGCGATGGCCGGCGGCGGCAGCGCAACGAGTACACCCAATCCCAGCCCGCAGGCCATGGCGATCAGCGTCACCGTCAGGAACTGCGCGACGCTCCAGGAGAGTCCCGATTGCTCGAGGAGCCGATCGAGCTGCTGGACCCGGGGCACGCCGAGCAGCGTGCGCTGCAGCGCCGGCAGGTCGGAGAGCAGCCGCTGCTTGAGAATGGAGACTGCCGCGTCGCTGTCGTGGCCGCCCGCCGACATCATCCGCAGCCGTCGCTCGATGCGCTTCGCCTCGGGACCGCGCGAATCGCTCCACCAGATGTAGCTGCCTTCGAGCAGCAGCACGATGGCGAGAAAGAGCAGCAGCGCGAACAGATAATAGGACGTGTCGTGCATCGCGCCTCCCTACTCGTAATGCCGGGTGGGATCGAACAGCCGGTCGGAGACCTCGATGCCGAAGGTGTGCAGCCGTTCGAGGAACCGCGGCCGCACGCCAGTCGCGCAGAAATGGCCGAGCACCGTCGCGTCCTCGGCGACGCCGGTCTGCCGGAAGGCGAAGATCTCCTGCATGGTGATCATCTCGCCCTCCATGCCGGTGATCTCCTGCATGCTGACGACCTTCCGCCGTCCGTCGGTCAGGCGCGCGATCTGCACGACCACCGATAGCGCCGAGCTGATCTGCTGGCGCGACGCCTTCGGCGGCAGGTTCATCCCCGCCATGCCGATCATGTTCTCCAGCCGGGTCAGCGCGTCGCGCGGCGAGTTGGCGTGGATCGTGGTCATCGATCCCTCGTGCCCGGTGTTCATTGCCTGCAGCATGTCGATGGCTTCGGCGCCGCGAACCTCGCCGAGGATGATCCGGTCGGGACGCATCCGCAGTGCGTTGCGCACCAGGGCGCGCTGCGTGACTTCGCCTCGCGTCTCGATGTTGGGCGGCCGCGTCTCCAGTCGCACGACGTGGGGCTGCTGCAGTTGGAGTTCCGCCGCGTCCTCGATGGTGATGATCCGCTCGTCGCCGGGGATGTAGCAGGACAGGATGTTCAGCAACGTCGTCTTGCCGCTGCCGGTGCCGCCCGAGATCAACAGATTGACCTTGGCGCGGGCGAGCCCCTCCAGCACCTCGGCCATCTCCGCGGTCAGGCTGCGGAACTCCATGAAGTCGTGCATCGTGTACGGATTGACCGAAAAACGGCGGATCGACAGGATCGGGCCGTCGATCGCCAGCGGCGGAATGATGGCGTTGACGCGCGACCCGTCCGGCAGCCGGGCGTCGACCATCGGGCTCGATTCGTCGACCCGCCGTCCCACCCGCGAGACGATCTTGTCGATGATCTTCATCAGGTGCGCGTCGTCGTTGAACCGAACGTCGGTTGGCTCGATTTTGCCGCGTCGCTCGACGTAAACGCTGCTGTAGGTGTTGACCAGGATGTCGGAAATCGTGGGGTCGGCGAGCAGCGGCTCCAGCGGTCCCAGGCCCAGCATCTCGTTCTGGATTTCGCGGACGAGGCTCGTGCGCTCGGTTTCGTTCAGCGCGACGCCCTCTTCGTCCAGCATCCGCTCGGCGAGCACGCGCAGTTCCTCACGCAACTCGTGCGGCTGCAGCTTTTGCATACGCTCGAGATCGACGCGATCGAGCAGGCTGTGGTGCAGCCGGGTCCGCAGGTCCTGATAGGCGCGGCGGCCCAGGCCCGCGGAGCGTTCGGCAAAGGTCGTAACGGTGTTTCCCGCCGGAGCGAGGTTGCCCAGTTTTTCGCGCAGTGACATTGTCTTTCTCCCGATATCCGGTGCGTGTTCAGGCGCGGCTCAGCACGCGCGATAGCCAGCTGCCGGCCTCCTTCTTGGGCGTCGCCGCCAGCTCGTGTGCGAACTCGCGCAACGCCTTGGCGATCGCGCTGCCGCCCGCCAGTCTCTGTACCGGCATGCCCTGGTTGATGGCATCGTCGACGATGGCAAAGTCGTTGGGAAACGTCCGGGACACCTTGATCGCCATCGCCTTCTCGATGTCGGCGAGACCGATGGCCGCGCCCTTTTCGTAGCGGTTGACGACCAGTCGGACCTTTTCACCGGAGTAGCCCAGCGAACGGAAGGCCTCGGCCAGCCGCTTGCCATCACGAATGAACGGCAGGCTCGCCTGCAGCACCGGATAGATCGTGTCGGCGTAGTCGAGCGCGCGCACCGTCACGCCGTCGAGCGCGCGACCCGCATCGAGGATCACCCAGTCGTAGTTGCTGCGCGCGATGCGCAGCAGCACGTCGATGTGCTCGGGCTTCACTTCCAGCGCCTGGACCGGATCGTCGGGCGCGGCGAGGATTCCCAGCCGCGGGTGCGCCGATACCAGGCTCGACGCCAGGTACGCTGCATCGACACGATGGATCTGCGTCGCGATGTCCGCCAGCGTCGACGCAGGTTTGCGGTCGGAGACGAAGAACGCCGCGTCACCCCACTGCAGGTTGAGATCGATGACGATCACTCGCTGCTGCTCGTTCTCGGCCAGCGCATAGGCGAGGTTGGTCGCCAGGAACGTCGCACCGCTGCCGCCGCCCTTGCAAGCGATGAACGCCAGCACCTTGCCGCGCTGGTCGGTCGTGGCGTCGCGCTTCTTGGCCAGCCGCGCCGTCGACACCCGCAGCGTCTCGGCCGTAACGTCGGGCGGCAGCACTTCGCGCACGCCCGCACGCATCGCCTCGACCAGGAACTCTGGCGCGTGGTTCGCGCAGATGAGCACGACGGTGAGTTGCGGATACAGCTGCTCGATCCGCTCGACGCCGGCGAGCACCTCGGGACCGGCATCGGCCGCAAGGACGAACACCAGCTCCGGGTCGGTGCGGGCCACCGCGGGTGCAAGGCGCTCGAGGCTCCCCTCGGCGGTATCGACCGTGCCTGTCGACGGATCTTTCGCCAGCCGTTCGGCGAACTCCTGCACGACCGCGCGCGTGCTGCCGAACACCAGGATCTTCAATGTGCCTTGACCGACCACGACATCCTCCGCATCGCTGGATTCGTCTGCTCTGCCGTGCCGCGCAACCTGCTGCCGTCGCGTCCCGGAGCGCGCCGCTATTGGCTGCCGCTACCGGACACGCCGATGGTGAACGCCGAAGTCTGCGGCTCGGGCTCGCGGAACGATTTGCGGTAACGGTCCATCATGTCCTTGGCGACGACGCCGTCGACACCGGCGACCATCCGCGTCGCGTTGCGCTGCGGCGCGTCGCGGTCCAGCGCCTGTCTCGCCTTGGCGATATTCACCGCATCCCCGAACCCCGCATCGAGCTGGGGCGTCAGCGTCGTGCAGCCGCCACCGACCAGAACGAGCACTGCCGCGATTGCCACGCACTGCATGGTGTTGAGTTTCATGGCTGCCTCTCACTTGATTTCGAATCCGGACGGGCCTTGCGGCGCGGCACCGGCGGGCATCGGGGCGGACGTCGGTGCGGGCTTCGCCACCTCCGGGGGCTGGCCTTCCATCTGACCGCCGAGGAACAGCTCAAGCCGGCTCGGCTCGATGTAGCCGTCGGTCGGCAGCCGCGTCGGGCCGGACATCGGACGCACCAGCCGCGGCGTCACGACGAACAGCAGTTCGCTCTTGTCCGACTGGAATGACGTGCTTCGGAACAGTGCACCAAGGATCGGAATCTCGCCCAGTATCGGGAACGCCTTGATGTCGGTCGTTGCGCCACTGCGAATCAGCCCGCCGATGGCGAAGCTCTGGCCGTCGTAGAGCTGGACGGTGGTCGCGGCGCGGCGGGTGAAGATCAGCGGCAGGATCATCTTGCCGAGCGTGTTGGCGGACTGGATCGCGATCCCCTCGCGCGACAGTTCGGAGACTTCAGGCGCGACCCTGAGGTTGATCAGCCCGCCTTCGAGCACTGTCGGCGTGAATTTCAACCCGACGCCGAAATCCTCTTCCTGCAACGTATAGGTTGCGATCCCCAGGTTGCTATTGTTAAGTACCGGCAGGAACACCTTGCCGCCGGCGAGGAAGCTGCCTTCCTGGCCGCTGATCGCCATCAGGTTGGGCTCCGCCAGGATCTTGACCAAGCCATCCTTCTTCTCGCCGTCGATGGTGACGAACTCGCCGGTCAGCGAGCGGAACGCATCGATGAGACCGGCGCCGCCGGTAAGGAAGTTGGTGAGAATCGAATAAGTCCAGCTGCCGTTGACGCGCTGCAGGTTGAGGCTGGCGCCGAGCTTGTCGATCAGCGCCTTCGACACCTCGGCGACCTTCACTTCCAGCAACACCTGCTGCGGCGCGGCAACCGACAGCAGATTGACGACGCGCAAGTTCTGCCGCCCTGCCGCGGCACTGCCGCCCCCCTGGCCTCCGGCGACCACCCGGCCCTTGTCGAGCGCCCCGCGAACATAGGCAGTGGCCAGCAGGATCGCCTGGTCGACCTTGCCGGCATCGGAAACCATGCCGGAGAGCACCAGCGAGTCGGCGGCCGACGTCACCTGTATCGCTTTCTCGCCGGGCAGCAATTGCGCGAGCTTCGCCTGCAATGCGCCGGTGTCCATGCCCACGGCGATGTCGACGATCGTGCAGCGACCGGCGCCATCCTGCAGGATCATGTTGGTGGCGCCGACCTCGACGCCGAGCAGATACAGCGCCTGCGGCGACAGCAGCCGGGCCTGCGCGACGTCCTCGTTGCCGATGGTGCGCAGCGTGATCGCCTGGGGGAGCTTCAGCAGCGTCGACTTGCCCGCGACCAGATTGACGGCGACCGGCGGCGGCATTTCGTCGACACACACCGGCGCGCGCGTGGGCGGCGGACCTTCGACCGTTGCCGCGCTGTCGGGGGCCGGCGGCTTGCGCGCCGACGCGCGCGCGGGTTTGGCCGCCGCGCCGCCCGTTGCGGCAACGCTCGCTCCTGCAGCCCCCTTGGGCGCCGCTTTTGCTGTCGCGGTCCCGGTGGCGGAACCGACGGCCCCGTACTCGACGGCCGCCTGCGCCTGTGCCAGTCCGGCGAGTCCCAACAGGGCGCCGACAAGCACCGCCGAAGTGATGCCCGGGACACGAACGAGGCTGGCGGATGGATTCGGTCGATGCGTGTTCATTTTTCTTGCTCCATGACCTGGCATTGCCTTGACGTCGGGGGCGGGCTAGAAACACTCGCGGGAGACTTCCCTGCCGCTGATGACCAGTACGCAATTGCGGGGGGGCGCCGGCTTTGCCGTTGGCACGGCCTTGCGCACCGCGGGTTTCGCGGTCGCCACCGTCGGAACCAGCGTCGTCTTCAGCGCCGCCGGCGCTTCGCGGACGGTACCCAGCAGCGTGGCCTTGGTGGCGCCGAAGGACTGCGCGAGCTTGGGATCGATCTGGTTGCGCAGCACCAATGACAACGTGCCGACACTGCGCGCGAGGTCGAGCTTCTCGGCCTCGGCGGGTGTCACTTCCAGCGTCACCGCGTTGACGACCTTCGGCTTGGTCTCGTCGCGGCCCGCCTCCTGCGCGACCGCCAGCACCAGGATGTGCTCGAGGACGATCTTGGACACGCTCTTGTCGTTGGCGTCCCGGTTGCCGCCTTTGCCTTCCTCCTGCGTGTTGACCATGATGTCGACGAAGTTGCCGGGCAGCGCGAAGCCGGCGACGCCGATGACGTCGTTCACACGCACCGTCATCGCCCGCTTGCCCTGCATCACCACTGCCGACAGCCCGCCCTTGGTTCCCTCGGGCGCGAGCTTCGATTCGAGGATCGGCTCCCCTTTCTGCAGGCTGGTGCGGGCGACGCGATCGACGAGCTTGGCGTCGTCGGTCACGGCGCCGGCCGGAATGCTGCTCGACGGCCAGTCGGCGACGCGCATCATTTCGCGTGTCAATCGGGCACCGAGATCGATGTCGGTCGCAGCGACCGCGACCTTGCTGGTGCCGAGCGCGCCCTGTTCGGCCACCCAGCGCGACGCAAGCCAGACGGCGCCCAGCGCAACGACGAAGGAAACGCCGATCATTACCAGGGCTCTCGTGTTTTTCATCTTCGCCACTCCAATGTTCTCTCGCTGATGCGCTGCGGCGCTGTCGAGGCCGGCGGATCCGCTGTTCCGGAGAGTTCCGCTGCCGGGGGATGTCGAGTCGACGCCGGGTTGTCACTCCGTGATGAAATAGTTGTGCCACGCCCGGTCGAGGTTCTCGGCGGACAACGTGGGTTCGGTGCCCTCGTAGATGGCGAAATCGCGCAGCTGCGACAGCAGGTCGCGCGGATAGCAGGCGAGCCTTGGCTTGTTCTCGCGATCGTGGTGGTTGCGCAGCAGGTACTGCAGCATCGGCTCGGCGTACGCGATGCCGTACTCGGCACAGACGTCGCGGAACACCGCCCGGTACTCGTCCTCCGACAGCGGCCCGACGAAAATCTTGTAGCCAAGGCGGCGCAGGAACGCCTCGTCGGCGAGGTCGGAAGGTCTCAGGTTGGTCGAGAACACGACGACGACGTCGAACGGCACGGCGAACTTGTGCCCGCTGCGCAGCGACAGGTAGTCGAGGTGGCGGTCGAGCGGCACGATCCACCGGTTCATCAGGTCGCGGGGTGCGACCAGCTGGCGGCCGAGGTCGTCGACGACGTAGATGCCGTTGTTGGCCTTGAGGTGCGGCGGCGCCTGGTAGAACCGCGTGCCCTCGTCGTAGTCGAGATCGAGCATTGACAGCCTAAGCTCGCCGCCGGAGACGATGACCGGGCGGTCGCAGGCGACCCAGCGCTCGTCGCCGATGGCGCTGCGATCGATCGAACCGGTGCCCGTCTGCGGCGGCGACACCGGATGGTGCAACGTCGGATCGAAGACCTGGATCACTTCGCCGGCGACGGCGATCGCGTGCGGCACCAGCACGGCGCCGTGCAGCAGCCCGCGCAGCCGTTCGGCGAGGTAGGTCTTGCCGCTGCCCGCCGGGCCGTAGAGAAACATCGGCCGGCCGGAGTTCATCGCCGCGCCGACCTGGTCCTGCACCGTCGCCTTCATCACCACCGAAGCGAACGCCTGCCGTGTGTCGTCGCGCGTGACCCGCTGGCCGGTGACAGTCTGCGACTCGACGACGTCGCGGTAGGCCTGCAGGCTGACCGGCGCGATTCCGGCGTAGCGTGAACGGGCGAGGAAGCCGGTAGCGCGCTCGCGCCCCGCTTCAGTCAGTTGATAGGTGACGTCGCCCTCGCTCGCCCCGCGCCGCGGGACTTCGCACAGGCGTTCGTTGCGCATGAAGACGAGCAGCCGTTCGACGATCGTCGCCGGCAGCCTGAGATGCGAGGAAAGCTCGACCAGCGAGGATTGGCCGCGGATGAACAGCAGCTTGGCGACCAATTCGACGAGAAACAGGAAATCGAGCCCCGTTTCCTCGACAGTTCGAGGCGGCGCCGGCAAGTTGGGGCCGGTGCGGGGTGGCATCCTCGCGATACCACCGCATTGCGCGGAGGTTTCGAGTGCCATGGTTCGTGCGTCCTTTGCTCCCGGTGCTGCCTGGTTGCCGCACGCCTTGCCATCACCCTGCGACGTCTCGATCTGTTCGCTGCCGGACGGCGCGTGCGGCGGGCCGCCCCGGCTACAGCTTCTTCTTCACTCCCACTTGCCTTCTACATCGACCACAGCGTCCACCCGACCCGCGCCAGCACGACCTCGGCGATCGTCCCGATCGCGATGGCGATGCCGTAGGGCACGTTGCCCACCGACTGCGCCGGCGCCACTACCGTCGCTCCAGTACCGCTCATCGCGTTGACCAGCGACCCGAACAGCATCACCCGCAGGTTCGCAGCCAGTTCGCGCAACTTGCCCCGCCACAGCGCCGCCATCACCGCCAGCAAGCCGCCGGCGACGAAGACCAGCAGCGCGGCGGACACCACTTCTGCGGGGCCGAGCCACGCGCCGACCATCGCCATCAGCTTGACGTCGCCGGCGCCCATGGCGCGCAGCAGGTAGAGCGGGAGCATCAGCGCGAGGCCGATCGCGAGCCCGCCCAGGGCCGACAGCGCGCCCCCCGCGCCTGCGGCCGCTGCCGCGACGGCGAGGCCGAGGACGGCACCCGGGATCACCAGCGCGTTAGGAATGCGCCGGTTGAGCACATCCATCCAGGCGGCGGCGACAACCAGCATCACAAGCAGTCCCGACCGCAATCCCTCGACGGACGCGCCGACGCCGGCAGCAAAACCACTTGGACCGAATACGTCCCAACTGTTCATAGGAACCCCTGCAACCCACCCGCCGGCCGCGAGATAGCCGGCCGTGGCCGAAAAGCTGCAGCGACGGTCGCCCCACCAACTTCAACACCTGGGCGACAACAGCGACCTCGCTTCGTCAACGCCCGCGCTCACCCACAGCGGCTCCAGTCATGGCGCCGGAGGCATTCTGCTGGCGATGGAATCCCACATTGCACGGACGCTGATGCCCAACGCTGCGACCCCACTCAAAACAACCATGGCGATGAGCGAGGCGATCAGGGCGTACTCGATCGCCGTCACGCCTGTTTCATCGCCATGAAGCCGCATGAACACCGGAGGCCACTCGTTCATCCGTGCTCCGAGGGTTCAGTTGGTCAAGCTCACATTGTCCGGGGATTCCGCTGTGTGCTATCCGCTGACCTTCTTACGGGGCCACGCGACCGGCGATGTCATTGAACAAGGCGTTGAGGTTGGTGCCCAGCAATCCAGCGCCTACGACAATCGCCAGCGCGATCAACGATGCGATCAAGCCGTACTCAATGGCCGTCACGCCTTCTTCTTCCCGATAGAACCTGATAAGCGCGTTCATAGTATGCTCCCAGCATAAAACAACGCATTTCCACGTGATTGCCGCTCTCTTCGGCAATCGCCTGGCGAGTTTTATTGTTCCTTTTCGGGCGCCTTCCAGTATCGCTTGCCACTAGGGTGTGCTCGGGACCTCTCGCTACAATCGCCGGCCGGATAGCTGCGACGGCGGCGAATTCCTCGTTTGTGGATGTTTTCTTGCTTCGTTCGATTCGACTCTAGGCTTCGCGGACACGCCGCGCGTTGATGTGAGTCAAACAGTTGTTCTATTTTTAACTTGACGCGATTTCGCGGATTTTAACGGTTGTAGGGGACAGAAACTCGCACATTTCCCAGCTTCGCCCCGTCATCGGATGCCTTGAATGGCCGCGCATGTCGTTGTGTAGCACACAACAGCGTCGCTCGAAGCCGGGGCTGCAAAATGTGTGTTTTCGCGCATGTTGTATTTCGCTGCTGGGGGCACTCTCACCGCCGACCATCGAGCCGCTGCGGCGGCCCGATACCGATCACTTGGTGATCCGCATGATCTCGGACGCGAGCTTTGCGAAGCACGGCATCAGGTCGTTCTCGGTCGCGGCCCAGCAATAGACGCCGGTCGGCTGGCCGGGGTTGCGGCAGCGCGCCGCCGAATCGGTCGTGTTGGCCATGCACTTCAGCAACGACTCCCCGTCCTCGTTGTCGGGGCCGGTCAGGTCGTGGACGTGCGAACCAAGACCCAGCGTGTAGATGTAGATGCCCTCGCTGCGTGCCGCGTTCGCCATCGCTTCCGGCAGGTTGCGCGACGCGCGGTTGATGTTGCGGTAGGCGTTGGTCGTGGTGTTCGTCGAGTTGGTCACCACGCGTGGCGTGTTGGTGACGACGCGGAACTCGCGCTCGTTCAGCCGGTCGTGGGGGTTGTACCAGTCCGGCAAGGCGGTCGTCGTGAGATGCGGCGGATTGGTGCCCGCGCCGATCGCCCCTCCCGAGATGTAGCACCGGCCGGGAAGTTCCTGCGCCTGGACGTCGAAGCGCCACAGGCCATCGACCGTGCAGCAGCTGGCCGCCGTCTGCAGCGCGCCAGGCACGTAGTAAGGCGCGGACGTGCCCTGGACCAGCGTCGCGCAGCCGGTGCCGGTCGGTTTGGCGTTGAACGCGAAGTACGACGCAAAGGTGTTCGGCGAGCCGTCGGAGAAGAACACGATCACGCGCAGGCTCGAGCGGTTGGCCATCGAGATCTTGTTGTTCAGCTGGTCGCGCGCGTGCCAGAACCCTTCCGAATAATTGGTGAAGCCGTTGAACGAGTAGTTGGTGATCCGCGTCTTCATCGTCGTGCGGTCGAAACCGCGGCTCTGGTCGGCCTTGAACGGCACATCGACGACCGCGCCGTGCGAGAAGTGGATCAAGGCGATCCGGTCGACCGTGGGATTGAAGTGGTCGAGGAACGACTTGGCCGAGGACCTCACCGTCGCCGCCACCGGCAGCAGCGAGTCGGTGGTGTCCATCACGAACGCCATGTCGAGATCCTTGCGCACCACCTGCGCCGAAGATCCGACGTTCAGAAACTCGAATTCGAACACGCGCATCAGCGTCACCGGCACGACCGAGGTTGCGGCGATGTCGACGATGACCTTGCCGTGGTCGAAGACGATGCCGATGTTGCCCAGCGTCGGCGTCGAGTGGAAGAAGCCCGACGCCGGATAGTTGGCGTCGAAGAACTCCCTCGCCGCGATCCGGGCGTTGGCCTCCTGCTCGCCCTGCGTCGCGCCCATGGAGACGTCGCGCGCCGCGGCGATCGCGGCGGCGTCGACGGCCGAGTTGAGCCGCGCGCGGATGATGTAGCCGAGGCCCGAGTCGATCGCAAGGCCGACCGCCCCGATGATGACGACCATCACCAAGGCGGTCAGTACGACGATCTGGCCGCGATCCTGCGGAATGTTGGAGTGCGCATCATGCCTCCCGCTTGAGCTTCGTTCAAAGTACCGTCATCGCCCGGAGGTCCGGGCCGACCTGCGGCGTCGACAGGCCGAACGGCAGGGTCGACGGCGCAAAGAACATGTCGAAGCGGTAGAACGCCTCGACCGCGTAGATCGATTCTCCGGCGCGAAGCTTCCCGGTCATCACGTTGGCCGTCGGCCGGGAACTCGGCACATTGCAGGTACCGCCGTTCCAGCTGCCGCAATTCCATACGGTGCTGCTCGGGGCATAGCTGCCACCGCCCAGCCACCGGTATTTCGCGGTGACGACGTTGCGCACCGCGCTGTTGGGTGTGTCCTGGTAACCCATCACCTCGGTGATGTAGATCATCCCGTTGTCGGTGAACGGCCCGAGCAGGCCGACGGTAGCGGTTGCGCCCGGCGTCGCCGAGTCGCCCAGCGCGTCCATGATCTGCTGCATCTGCAGCCCCGACGACCGCGCGGCGAGACTTGCGCCTTCGCGCGAAATGCTGATCAGGATAATCTGTGCCTGGATCGCGCGCGAAACGTCGACGACGGCCAGCGTCAGCAATGCGAGCACCGAAATGATCAGCGCGAACTCGACAACCGCCACGCCGGCGATGTTGACTGCCCTGTTCCGCATGGCTGCAACCTCCTTTCACTCGAAGGCTTCGTTGCGCATCGTCGCGGCGACGCTGAACCGGTAGTCGGTCTGGCTGGTCACTGAACCCAGCAATGTCCTCAGCGGAGGCAGCATCGGCCACGTGCAGTCGACGCGGATGACGACGATCTCGCCGGGAGTCCCGAACATCCCCGTCGAGTAGCTCCCCTGGTCGGGATACGCCTGAGTGGAACCGTCGCGGGTGATCGAAATCTGCGGATGCACCGAATCCCAATGACCCATCGACTGTTGTTTCATCTTCTCGATCACGGCCAGATAACGCTGCTGGTTCGACGCGTTGGGGTCGAGGTTGGACTGCCCGGTGATTGCATAGCGGGCGCCTTCGCGGACCGCGTGCTGCATCGTGAGGTCGATCCAGAAAAGCAGGCCGAACTCGATGACAAGCAGGACCAGGAACAGGTAGACCGCCGACACCAGCGCGAACTCGACAACGGCCGCGCCGTGCTGCCGACGGCGCCACGGAAAGTTGGATCTCAGCATGGTGAAATTCCTTGACCGGACGGCGCGGTGGCGACCGGGGACGTCATGACCGCAGGTGAACGACGTCGTCGAACGGCCGACGCGCTGGTTCGACGGAAAGGTGGGTCGGGGCTGCCATGGGGTCGCAAACGGTCATGGCCGCTGCCGACCGGCCGCGCAGCCGGTCGCCTCGCGGCGGGGAGCGCGCAAACTACGCTGTGCGTGGCAAAGTGCGCTCGCAGCAATCGCCGAAGGTCGCATGCGCGAAACCTTTGCGTTGGCCGACGACATAACCTGCCGTCCTGCGGGGCACCGGACGGACCTTCCGGCGGTTCGTCCGGTCGTTGCCGACCGGCGCCGCAGGTGAGGTCTCACTCCCAACCTACTCCGACAATGGGCGCCGTTGTTGACCCAAATCAAACAAACGTTTTACGACGGCCGGGGCTCCACAGTCACTGACGGGCCCCGCGCGATGCGCCGGCGTCGTCATCCTGTCGACCGCGAACGGCCGCCGCTTCGGAACACGCCGACGGCCAAGGTCGGCACCGTTGAAGCGGCGACGCCTGCAGAACCCGCGAAAAGCGCGGGTTGACGCGCATTGGCGAACCGCCAATACTTGAACCCGCGCGATCGAGATCGCCGATCATCGTCGTCGGCGCGGCACCTGCCGCGTTGCCGCTCCGACCGCACCCTCCGCAATGTCGAATCCGATCAACGTCCCGCTGACAATCGCGGGCAGCGCATTGCTCGCGCTTCACGTCTTGCTGACGGGCTGCGGAATGGGGCAGGATCCTGCGCCGCGCACGCTCACCCTGGCCGAATGCCGCCTGCCGAAGCTCGCGGTCACGGCCCGATG